>NZ_JBVJGU010000004.1:345146-666382 GCF_055587165.1 Streptomyces sp. NPDC048353
GCGGCGCCGGCCCCCCCGGGGGGCGGGGGGGGGCGCGCCCCCGCGGCCCCGCCCCGCGGCCCGGCCGCCCGCCCGGGGGCCCGCGCGCCCGGGCCGCTTCGTTCCGCGCGGTCCGTCGGCTCAGCGCGGCGGGACGGGGCGGTCGTAGACGTTGTCCGGGGTCACGATCCGGGTGATCGCCCGGGCGAGGAGGGTGGACGGCTCCTGACCCTGGGAGAAGATGTCGGTGTTCAGCATGAGCACGAGGGTGGCCTTCCGTGACGGCAGGTAGACCGTCACGCTCTCGTAGCCCGGGATCGAGCCGTTGTGCCCGATCCAGCCGCCCGACTCCAGGATGCCGAGCCCGTAGTTCGTACCGGGGAAGCCGGTCGGCAGCGTCCGGAGCCGTTCCCGCTGGGTCTCCGGACGGAGCAGCGTGCCGGTGGCGACGATCCCGGCCCACCGCCGCAGGTCCTGCAGGTCCGAGATCATCGCGCCGGCCGCCCACGCCCAGCCGGGGTCCCAGTCGGTGGCGTCCGCGCGGGCGCCGGTCGGGGTCTGGTCGGTGTAGCCGCGCGGGTGCGGCTCGGGGAACTCCGCGCCCTTCGGGAACAGCGTGTGGTCCAGGCGCGCCGGGCGGAGCACCCGCTCGTGGATGAAGCGGCGCAGCTTGACGCCGCTGACCTTCTCGATCACCAGGCCGAGCAGGACGAGGTTGGTGTTGGAGTAGTCGAACCGGGTGCCCGGCTCGGCGGTGTTCGCGTGCCGGAAGGCGTAGGAGAGCACTTCGTACGGGGTGAACGGGCGCGTCGGGTCGCCTTCCAGGTCCTCGATGAACTCCGGGTCGGCGGTGTAGGAGAACAGGCCGCTGCGCATCTCGGCGAGATGGCGGAGCGTGATGTCGTCGCCGTTCGGGACGCCCCGGATGTAGGTGGAGACCGGGTCGTCGAGCCGGAGCCGGCCGTCGTCGACGAGCTCGAGCAGTGCGGTGACGGTGAAGGTCTTGGTCTCGCTGCCGATCCGGATGTGGGTGTCGGTGGTCATCGGCTCGCCGGTCGCCGTGTCGGCGACACCGCTCGCGCGGACGTAGCTGCCCTGGCCGGGCATCCAGAGGCCCACCACGACGCCGGGGATCCCGGCCTGCCGGCGGACGTCCTCGACGGCCTTGTCCAGCCGTGCGGTCAGCTCGGGGCCGAGGCCGTGCCGCGCGTCGTCGTTCGGACCGGGAGCGTCGCCGCCCATGGCGCGGACGGGCCCGGCCGTGGCGGGGCTCGTCGCCACCGGAGCGAGGACGGACGCCACGAGCAGGGCCGCGGCGAAGGCACGGCGGCGGGATGGACGTCGCATGGCGGGTGCCTCTTCCTTTTCGGGGTGTCGGAGGGTCAGGTCACCACCCGTGCCCGGGGTGGAGAGCCCTCGCGCGGACGCGGTGCGGCGAGTCCACTCCTTCGGAGCCACCGCCGGTGCCGGTAAGACGCCCCCTCTGCCCGTTACCCACGGAAATGCGAGGGCGGGAAAGTGAAGAGGACAAGTGAAGAAACTGCGGAGTTCGGATGGGTGTTCGGGTATTTCGGTGGCGGAAGAAGTACCGAAACAAAGCGGGCGACTCGTGTCATCCGTCGAACCCATAGGTAACTTTCCATTCGGGACGGGTTCTCACGTGCGTGAAGTCCTGACAACGTGGATACGAGGGTGGTTCAGGCGGTAGAGGATCGCCGTCATGGATTTCGGCGGGCGGGGTAGGGTCGAGCCCGCGAAGAGCGACCGAAAGACGTTCGAGGCGAGGCACACCGATGGACGGCAGCAGTGGGGGCGGGGGCTGGTTCAGTCCAAGCCCGAACAGGAAAGCGACCGAGACGGGGCAGGGGATTCGGACGGAAGAGGGCCCGATACCCGGCACGACCGCCGGTCCCGGCGGACGGCCCGGCCCTGCGGGCCCCGAGCGCCCGATACCCGGCCGCGCCGGTGCCGCCGCCCCGCCGCATGCGGCTCCGAGCCCTTCCGGCACGTCCACCGCCCCCGGCAGAGACGTTTCGCCCGAGGCCGACCTCATCCGTCGCACCATGGCCGAGACCGAGCCGATCGCGGACAAGGTCACGTCGTACTTCTACGCGCTGCTCTTCCTCCGCCATCCCGAGCTGCGCAGCCTCTTCCCCGCCGCGATGGACGCCCAGCGCGACCGCCTCTTCAAGGCCCTGCTCACCGCGGCCAGACACGTCGACGACACCGCCACCCTCACGACCTACCTGTCCCACCTCGGCCGCGGCCACCGCAAATACGGCACCCGGCCCGAGCACTACCCGGCCGTCGGCGAGTGCCTCATCGGAGCCCTCGCCCGCTACGCCCCGCGGACCTGGGGCCCGGAGGCGGAGGCGGCCTGGGTCGGCGCCTACACCGCCATCTCCCAGATCATGATCGACGCCGCCGCCGAGGACGAGCTGCGCGCACCCCCGTGGTGGGACGCCGAGGTCGTCGCGCACGAGATGCGCACCTCCGACATCGCGGTCGTGACCGTACGGCCCGGGCAGCCCTACCCCTTCCGTGCCGGGCAGTACGCCGCCCTGGAGACGCCCTGGTGGCCGCGCGTCTGGCGGCACTACTCCTTCGCCTCGGCCCCCCGCTCGGACGGCCTGCTCTCCTTCCACGTCAAGGCGGTACCGGCCGGCTGGGTCTCCAACGCCCTGGTCCACCGCGCCCGCCCGGGCGACGTCATCCGCCTCGGCGCCCCCGCCGGCTCCATGACCGTCGACCACAGCACCGACAACGGCCTGCTGTGCCTGGGCGGCGGCACCGGCATCGCGCCCATCAAGGCGCTGATCGAGGACGTGGTCGAGCACGGCCGCCGCCGCACCGTCCAGGTCTTCTACGGCGCCCGCAGCGACCACGACCTGTACGACATCGACACCATGCTCCGCATGCAGCAGTCGCACCCCTGGCTGTCGGTCCGCCCCATCGTCGACGACGGCCCGGGCGGCGACCTGTGCGGCCAACTCCCCGACGCCGTCTCGCAGTACGGCCCCTGGCACACCTACGACGCCTATCTGTCCGGCCCGCCGGCCATGATCCGCCGCAGTGTCGACACCCTGGTCGGCTTCGGCATCCCGTCCCACCGGATACGGCACGACTCCATCGAAGAACTGGTCGGAGCAAGGAATTGAGCACATTCGAGCAGGCCGGGCCGCAGCCGGCCGTGGCGGTACGGACGACGCGCCCGGGCAGCGAGGGCGAGCACCACGTCCAGCAGCGCATGGGGACGACCGAACGCGCCGACAGGTTCTACGCCGACCAGGTCCTGGACCGGCTCAACGACCGCATGCGGGAGTTCGTGACGCGCCAGGAGATGTTCTTCCTGGCCACCTCCGACCGGCACGGCGAGTGCGACAACACCTTCCGGGCCGGCCCGGCCGGCTTCCTCCGGGTCCTTGACGACCTGACCCTCACCTACCCGGAGTACCGCGGCAACGGCGTCCACGCCAGCCTCGGCAACATCGAGGAGAACCCGCACGTCGGCATCCTCATGGTGGACTTCGTCCAGGACCGCATCGGACTCCACGTGAACGGCGCCGCCCGGATCGTCGCCGACGACGAGATGCGCCGCGCCCACCCCGGGCTGCCCGAGGACCCCGTCCCCGGCCGCCGCGCCCTGGTGTGGGTGCAGGTCACCGTCGAGGAGGCGTACATCCACTGCGCCAAGCACATCCCGCACCTGCAGAAGATGCCCGCCCAGGGCGGCAGCCGCGCCTGGGGCACCGACGACTTCAAGCGCAAGGGCGGCGACTTCTTCGGCGCCGCCGCCGAAGCGGGCGAGCGCGGACCGTTCCTGCCGCCGCCCCGCGCGGACGCGGCGGCGTGGCGCGCCGAGGCCACCAAGGTCCTCGCCCGGGCCGAGCGGCGCGCCGCGGAGGCCCGGGAAGAGGCCTTCAGCGGCTGGTTCCGCAGGGACGTCTCCGTCTGAGCCACACCGGCCCGAGGGTCCGGTGCCGCACCGGTCCGAGGGCCGTCCTCCCGGTGTCCGGCCGCCGTCCACACGGTGGTCGGGCACCGGACACCGGATATTCCCGTCCGGTTCACAAACACGGAAGGCCATTTCCGTGCTACAGTCGATAGCAGTTGCAGTTGTGGTTCCCATAAGACTTCAAGTGCCCGATGACGGTTCTCGCCGTCGGGCACTTTTGTATTTTCGGGCTTTTTCCGGACGGGGTAATCATCGCGGCGACGCCGGGATCCGCACAGTGCGGGCCCGGGTAGTGCCCCGAAGGAGATATGACATGGCTACTGGCACCGTGAAGTGGTTCAACTCGGAAAAGGGCTTCGGCTTCATCGAGCAGGAGGGTGGCGGCCCCGACGTCTTCGCCCACTACTCGAACATCGCCACCCAGGGCTTCCGTGAGCTTCAGGAAGGCCAGAAGGTGAACTTCGACGTCACGCAGGGCCAGAAGGGCCCCCAGGCGGAGAACATCGTCCCCGCCTGACGTTGAACGTCGAGGCGTGACTGACGCAGTCGGGGCCCCCACCGTGAGGTGAGGGCCCCGGCTCGTTGGCGTCTCCAGGGGCTTTCGCCCCGCTCTGCCGCACCGGTGACTTCCTCGCATTGTGCACGGGTGCCGTTTGTCGCCCCGCATTTCGACGCGTGGCCGGATCGACTTCCCTCGCCATCCGCCCCGTCGAGGAAGGAATCCATGAATCCCCCGACCACCGACAGTTCCGCCGGGAATCGCCCGGAGGGAACGAACGAGTTCGCCCTTCCGGACCCCGTCACCCCGGCCCTTCCCGCCGCGGCCGCATTCGCCGACACCGGCCTGCCCGCCGCGCTCCTGAAGACGCTCGCCGATCAGGGTGTCGACCGGCCCTTCCCGATCCAGGCCGCCACCCTGCCGAACGCCCTCGCGGGACGCGATGTCCTGGGCCGCGGCCGCACCGGCTCGGGCAAGACGCTCGCCTTCGGCCTCGCCCTCCTCGCGCGTACGGCGGGACGGCGCGCGGACGCCAAGAAGCCGCTGGCCCTGATCCTCGTCCCCACCCGTGAGCTGGCCCAGCAGGTCACCGAGGCGCTCACCCCCTACGCCCGGGCGCTGAAGCTGCGGACCGCCACGGTGGTCGGCGGCCTGTCCATCGGACGCCAAGCGGGCGAGCTGCGCACCGGGGCGGAAGTCCTCGTCGCCACCCCGGGCCGCCTCATGGACCTCGTCGAGCGCAAGGACTGCCGCCTGGACCAGGTGGCCGTCACCGTCCTGGACGAAGCCGACCAGATGGCCGACATGGGCTTCATGCCGCAGGTCACCTCCCTGCTCGACCTCGTACGCCCCGACGGTCAGCGGATGCTGTTCTCGGCCACCCTCGACCGCAACGTCGACCTGCTGGTCCGCGGCTATCTCACCGACCCGGTCGTCCACTCGGTCGACCCCTCGGCCGGCGCCGTCACCACCATGGACCACCACGTCCTCCAGGTGCACGGCCCGGACAAGTGGGCCACCGCCACGGAGATCGCCGCCCGCGACGGGCGGGTCCTGATGTTCCTGGACACCAAGCACGCGGTCGACCAGTTCACCCGCCACCTCCTCGGCAGCGGCGTCCGCGCCGCCGCCCTGCACGGCGGAAAGTCCCAGCCGCAGCGCAGCCAGACCATGGAGCGGTTCAAGACCGGCGAACTCACCGTGCTGGTGGCCACGAACGTCGCGGCCCGGGGCATCCACGTCGACCGGCTGGACCTCGTCGTGAACGTCGACCCGCCCGCCGACGCCAAGGACTATCTGCACCGCGGCGGCCGCACCGCGCGCGCCGGCGAGTCCGGCATCGTCGTCACGCTCGTCACCCAGAGCCAGCGCAAGGACATGGCGCGCCTCCTGTCCGAGGCCGGCATCCGGGCGCGGACCACCACGGTCCGCTCCGGCGAGGCCGAACTGAGCCGCATCACGGGTGCCCAGGCCCCGTCCGGCGTCCCCCTCGGCAAGAACGCCCCGGCCAAGGACGCCTCCCAGCGCGGCGGCGCCGCCTTCCGCGGCATGGGAACCGTCCCCGGACGCCCCGGCCGTGCCAAGAACGAGTCCCGTCGCGCCGCCGACGCCCGCCGTACGGCCGAGGCCCGCCAGGCCGCCCGCGTCCGCCGGGGCGCCTGAACACCTCCCCGAGCGGGGCCCCGCGCCCGCGACCCGGACCACCGGGCGCGGGATCGTCCCCGCCCTCGCCCCGTGGCCGGGCTCCGCGGCCTCCGGGGCGACGCCCAGCAGCGCGGGCCCGTAGCACGGCGTCTCGCGCAGGGCGATGAGTAAGGCCAGGCGGGGCCCGTCGGGAGGCAGTTCGTCCGGGCCCCGACGCCATGAGGTCGGGAATCCGCAGCCGGCCCCTGCCCGGGCCTTGAACCGGAGGGCCCGCTGCCGTCGTAGAGGACTGGTCCCCCTCGCCCGGCGCGCAGATCTCCGCCGACCGGCACGCGCATCGCGGATCACCCGCCACGCGCCCCGCGAAGACGGCCTCCCGCCGCCCGGGCCCGGCATGGACTTCTCGTACGACTCCATGGACTCTTCGCCGACCCCCGCCGCGGGGAGCGGAACGCGCCCTACCGTGATTCCGGCCGTGCGGACGCCCTCGTGGCCCCGCGTTCACGACCTGTACCGCGCCCCCACGCGTCGACGACACGCCCCCGTCCCCTCTCCCGCTGATCTTGGGCTCGCTCGGACCGACGTCCCCCCAACCCGCAGAGGTGCTCGGACCCATGACCGATCTCGACCGGCGCCGCTTCCTCCAAATCGCAGGCGCGACCGCCAGTGCCACCGTCGGCTCCACCGCAGGGCTCGCCGCGCTCGGCGGCAGCATCGCCAGGGCGGCCGCCATCCCCGCCGCCCGGACCTCCGGCACCATCGCCGACGTCGAGCACATCGTCGTCCTGATGCAGGAGAACCGTTCCTTCGACCACTACTTCGGCTCGCTGAAGGGTGTCCGCGGCTTCGGCGACCCCCGCCCGATCACCCTCCCCAGCGGAAAACCGGTCTGGTACCAGCCCGACGGCGCCAAGGACGTCCTGCCGTACCACCCGACCGCCGACGACCTCGGCATGCAGTTCATCGCCGGCCTCAACCACGACTGGGCCGGCGGGCACAAGGCCTTCAACAACGGCAGGTACGACCAGTGGATCCCCGCCAAGTCCGCGGGCACGATGGCCTACCTGACCCGGGACGACATCCCCTTCCACTACGCCCTCGCCGACGCGTTCACCGTCTGCGACGCGTACCACTGCTCCTTCATCGGCGCCACGGACCCCAACCGCTACTACCTGTGGACGGGCTACACCGGGAACGACCGCACCGGCGGCGGACCCGTCCTCGGCAACGACGAGCTGGGCTACGGCTGGACGACGTACCCCGAGCGACTGGAACGGGCGGGCGTCTCCTGGAAGATCTACCAGGACATCGGCGACGGACTGGACGCCGCCGGGCACTGGGGCTGGATCGACGACGCCTACCGCGGCAACTACGGCGACAACTCCCTGCTGTACTTCAACAGCTTCCGCAACGCCCAGCCCGGCACCCCCCTCTTCGACAAGGCCCGCACCGGCACCGACGTGAAGGCCGGCGACGGGCTCTTCGACGTCCTGCGCGCCGACGTCGCCGCGGACCGGCTGCCGCAGATCTCCTGGATCGCCGCCCCCGAAGCGTTCAGCGAGCACCCCAACTGGCCCGCGAACTACGGCGCCTGGTACATCGCCCAGGTCCTCGACGCGCTGACCTCCAACCCCGAGGTCTGGAGCAGGACCGCCCTCTTCATCACCTACGACGAGAACGACGGCTATTTCGACCACGTCGTGCCGCCCTACCCGCCGGCCTCGGCCGCCCAGGGGCTCTCCACCGCCGACACGACGGCCGACCTCTTCCCCGGCGACTCCCGCTACGCCGCCGGCGCCTACGGCCTCGGCCAGCGCGTCCCGATGCTCGTCGTCTCGCCCTGGAGCAAGGGCGGCTACGTCTGCTCCGAGGTCTTCGACCACACCTCCGTCATCCGCTTCATGGAGCGCCGCTTCGGCGTCGCCGAACCGCACATCTCCCCCTGGCGCAGGGCCGTCTGCGGCGACCTGACCTCCGCCTTCGACTTCGGCCTCGAGAACACCGCGCCGGCGACGCTGCCGGACACCAGCGGCTACCGCCCGCCGGACGGCGACCGGCACCCCAGCTACGTGCCCAAACCGCCCGCCCGGCCGGCGCTGCCCCGGCAGGAGCCGGGCGCCCGCCCCACCCGCGCGCTGCCCTACGAACTGGTCGTCGACGGCACCGCCACCCCCTCGACCGGCCGCTTCACCCTCGCCTTCGGCGCGGGGGCCGGTGCGGGCGCCTTCTTCTACGTCACCGCCCGGGGCCGCACCGACGGACCCTGGACGTACACGGCCGGAGCGGGCAAGACCATCTCCGACACCTGGAACACCGCCTACTCCCAGGGCGTCTACGACCTGACGGTCACCGGCCCCAACGGCTTCCTGCGCGGCTTCAAGGGGCCGGGCAGGACGGCGGGACCCGAGGTGACGGCCCGGCACGACGCGGCGACCGGAAGCCTGCTGCTGACCATGACCAACCCCGGCGCCGCCGACGTCCACCTGACCGTCACCCAGGCCAGGGCGTACGGCGGTCAGGCGCAGACCTTCAAGGTCGCCAAGGGCGCCACGGTGCGGCACACCGTCGACCTGCGGGGCAGCCGGCGCTGGTACGACCTCTCCGTCGTCTCCGACCGGGACGCCGCTTTCCTTCGGCGCTTCGCCGGGCACGTGGAGACCGGCTCCACCGGGGTCAGCGACCCCGGCATCGCCACCGGCTGACGCGGGCCCGCCCCGGCCCGCCTCACTCGCAGGTGACGCGGTCGCGCGGGGTGTAGTGCGTGCGGAACGTCTCCCGCCCGACCTCCGCCCCGCCGTCGCGGAAGACCCGGTCCACGGCGATGTCGAAGCCCTCCAGCGGCGTCTGGGGCTCGCACGTCGGGCCCTTGCCCGTCCGCTCGGCCGGCTCCTTGAGGCGGGTGCGCGGCCCCGCCACCGCCTCCACGGAGTCGTGCTTCTTCGTGCCGTAGAACGTGACGGTCACCGAGGAGTCCGTGGAGGTCGCCTCGATGTAGATGCCGTGTCCGGAGTCGTTGCGGAACTTCAGGTCCAGCGAGCCCCAGGCGACCGTCGCCTCCCGGCCGGCCGGGTAGCGCTCGATGTAGAACGAGTGCGCTCCGTACTCGACGGGCTTGACCCCCGCGAAGAAGATCGCGTTGAAGACGGTGGTGGCGACGGCGGAGACACCGCCGCCGGGAGCCGAGCGGTACTGCCCGTCCAGGATCATCGTGCCGTCCACGAAGCCGTTGGCCTTCGTGCGCTCGCCGACGGTCCGGTTGAAGCTCCACAGCTCGCCCGGCCGCACCAGCGAACCGTTGATCAGCTCGACCGCGCGGCCGATGTTGGTCGTGCGGTAGGGCGCGGTCGGGAAGTCGACGGTGAAGGTCGACATCCGTTCCGTGATCCCCAGCTTCCCCACCGACGCTCCGGTCAGCTCCGGCTGGATCAGCCGGGTGGCGACGGGCCCCGTGCGGGCCGCGGCGCCCGTCCTGGGCAGCAGCGGCAGCACCGCCTCCTGGAGCGCCTTGCCGGACACCTCGTGGCCCGGCCGGCCGTCCGACTCCACGACGACCCGGCCGTTCCGTACGCCCAGCTCCGCCTCGACGGGGCCGTCCGCGATCGAGTCCAGCGGACGGGCGACCTCCGGGTCGCGCAGCAGGCCCGGGCCGTCGAGCGTGGCGGCCAGCCGCCCGCGGGCGTCGGCCTTGACCTTCAGGTGGTCGCCGAGTGTCGCCGGAGCGATCCGCAGCGGCTTGCCCGCCGCGGTGACCGTGACCGGTCCCGACATGGCGGGGTTCGCGAAATCCTTCAGGAAACGGGTCACCTCGGCCTCGCCCACGGCGGGCCGGGACACGGCCGCCGGCAGCGTCAGGGGGGCCGCCGTGGATCCGCCGGCGGCCGGATAGCCGGCGCGGATCGCGGCGACCGCCGCGTCGGTGTCCAGCTTCACGCCGTCGCGCGGCGGCGTCGCGACGGCCTTGCCGTCCTTGAACGCCACGGCGCCCTCGACCACCGGGCGGTCGTAGGTGGCGGCCACCCGCTCCATCGCCGTCCGCGCCGCGGCCTCGTCGAAGGCGACGACCGGCTCGACGTCGCGGTTCCCGGAGGAGAAGAGCCGCCCGATCACCGTCACCGGGTCCCGGGCGGGGTCGGCGGCCCGCTCGGCGGTCTTCGCCGCGTCGACGGCCAGACCGGCGGAGACGGGATCGACGCTGCCGGTCCGGTCGCCGACCCGGAGGGGGATCGGAGCGGTCCACGAGGCGGGGGCCGAGGCGGTCAGCTTCGCCCGGGCCTCCTCGCGGCTCATCCCGCCGATGTCGACCCCGGCGACGCGCGTGCCGTCGGATATGTCGTCCCCGGTGGCCACAAGACCGGCGATGTACAGACCGCCCGCGGCGACGACGGCCGCTCCGGCCGCCGTCGCCGCGATGCGTATGCCTCGGCCCGGGCTCCTGCCCTCACGCGGGCGGTGGGGTGAGGGGGGCGCGACCTCACCTGTCGTCGAGGGACGCACACACCCTCCCGTGCAGTCGAGGTCCCGGTTACACCCGAGACGGTACGTCGAACGGACGTCCGATGCACAATGCGCCCCGCTGACCTGCATCGATGCAATTGTCCCCCGGGCTTCCCCCCGGAGGTCAGCCCTCCGCGGGGTCGACCAGCTCGCCGGCCCGCGCCACGCGCGCGTACCAGTGGGCGCTCGACTTCGGCGTGCGCCGCTGTGTCGCGTAGTCGACGTGGACCGCTCCGAAGCGCTTGGCGTAGCCGTACGCCCACTCGAAGTTGTCCATGAGCGACCAGAGGAAGTAGCCCCGGACGTCCGCCCCGGCGGCGATCGCCCGGTGCACCGCCGCCAGGTGGGCGTGCACATAGGCGATCCGGTCCGGGTCGTGGACGGTGCCGTCCGCGCCGACCACGTCCTCGTAGGCCGCGCCGTTCTCCGTGATCAGCAGCGGAAGACCGGGCCGGCGGGCCGAGACCCTGGTCAGCAGGTCGTACATCCCGCTCGGGTCCACCGCCCAGCCCATCGCCGTGCGCTCGCCCGGCGCCTGGTGGAACGCGACGTCGTCCGCGCCCGGCCAGGGGGAGTGCTCGCTCGCCCCGTGCCCGTCGTCCTGCGGCTTCTCCGCGCCCTCGGCGACCGCCGAGACCACCGTCGGCGTGTAGTAGTTGATGCCGAGCGAGTCCAGCGGCTGCCGGATGGTCGCCGTGTCGCCGTCCCGGACGAACGCCCAGTCCGTCAGCGCCGCCGTGTCGGCGAGCAGCTCCGGCGGGTACGCGCCGTCGAGCAGCGGGCCGAGGAAGACCTCGTTGCCCACCCGGTCGATCCGGCGGGCCGCCTCCCGGTCGGCGGCCGAAGAGGTCAGCGGCCGGACCTCGTGCAGGTTCAGGCTGATGGACGGCTTCGCCCGGCCCGGCAGCGCCGCACGCAGCGCCTGCACGGCCAGACCGTGGCCGAGGTTGAGGTGGTGGGCGGCGCGCAGGGCGGCCACCGGGTCCGTACGGCCCGGGGCGTGGACACCGGAGCCGTAGCCGAGGAAGGCGCTGCACCACGGTTCGTTGAGCGTGGTGAAGCGGCTGACCCGGTCGCCGAGCGCGTCGGCGACCAGGGATGCGTACGCGCCGAAACGCTCGGCGGTCGCCCGCTCCGGCCAGCCGCCGGCCGCCTCGAGATCCTGCGGGAGGTCCCAGTGGTAGAGGGTCACGACCGGCTCGATGCCGGCGCCGAGCAGCTCGTCGACGAGCCGACGGTAGAAGTCGAGGCCCTTCTGGACGGCGGGGCCGCGGCCGGTGGGCTGGACCCGGGGCCAGGACACCGAGAAGCGGTAGGCGCTCAGGCCCAGGTCGGCCATCATCCGCACGTCGTCGCGGAACCGGTGGTAGTGGTCGACCGCCACGTCGCCGGTATGGCCCTCGAACACCTTCCCCGGCGTGTGGGAGAAGGTGTCCCAGATCGACGGGGTGCGGCCGTCCTCGGCCGCGGCGCCCTCGATCTGGTAGGCGGCGGTGGCGGTGCCCCAGAGGAATCCGGCGGGGAACCGGCGGACCGAGGTGAGGGGGCGGGGGTCTGTCGCGGTCATGCGGGGGTGCTCCCGAGTGAGAGGAATGGGGGTGGGGGCCGGGCACGGGGGCGGGGGCCGCGGAGGCGGCCGGCCCGATGCCGTCGGCGGCCGTCAGTTCTTGACCGCGCCCGAGGTGATGCCGCCGACGATGTGCTTGCCGAGCACGGCGAAGACGAGCAGCAGCGGCACGGTCGATATCAGCGCGCCGGTCAGCACCACGGCCTGGTCGACGGTGTGGTTGCCCGACCCGAGCCCGGCCAGGGCGACCTGCAGTGTGGGGTTCCCGTCCGGGGTCAGCGCGATGAACGGCCAGAAGAAGTCGTTCCAGGCCTGCACGAACACGAGCATCCCGAGGACCGCCATCGCGGGCCTGGCCACCGGGAAGACCACGTGCCAGATGATCCGCAGGCTGTGCGCGCCGTCCATCCGGGCGGCCTCGACGAGTTCCACCGGCAGCGCCTCGACGAGGTACTGCCGCATGAAGAACACCCCGAAGGCGGCGACCAGGGAGGGGAGGACCACCGACTGGAGCTGGTCGACCCAGCCCAGGTCGGTGATGATCCGGTAGAGCGGGATCACGCTGAGCTGCGGCGGGATCGTCATGGTGGCGACCACCAGGGCGAGCATGGCGCCCCGGCCCTTGAAGGGCAGCTTGGCGAAGGCGAAGCCGGCGAGGGTCGAGAAAAGGACGGTGGAGACGGCCACCAGACCGGCGACGACGGTGGTGTTGACCAGCGCCTCGCCCATGTCGACCTGGTTCCAGGCGAAGGAGAGGTTGTCGAGGAGCCGGGGGCCGGGCAGCAGCGGGGCGGGGGCCTCGACCACGCGCTCGCCCGAGTGGGAGGCGGCGACCAGGTTCCAGTACAGCGGGAAGAGCGAGACCAGGGCGGCCAGGCCGAGGAGGACGTAGGTCAGCGGCCCGGCGTGGTGCTGGCGCCCGGCGCCCGGGGCCCCGAGACGCCTCCCGCGCGGCCGGCCGGGGGCGGAGGGCCCGCCGCCGGCGGGTGTCCTGTCGAGGGTGTGCGTCATGAGGTCATGCCCCCAGCTTCTTGCGGTTGGCCCGGGACACGAGCCTCTGGACGGCCCCGATCAGCAGCAGGAGCAGCAGCATCACCCAGGCGATCGCGGACGCCTGCCCCAGCGCACCGGTCACCCAGCCCTTCTCGTACATCAGCAGGCTGAGGGTCTGGAACTGGTTGCCGCTGCCGCCGCTGATGCCCAGGCTGCCTCCGAAGATCATCGGCTCGCCGAAGAGCTGGGTGGCGCCGATGGTGGAGACGATGATCGTGAACAGGATCGTCGGACGGATCGAGGGGATGGTCACGCTGAGGAACTGCCGCCAGCGCGAGGCGCCGTCGAGCGCCGCGGCCTCGTAGAGGTCCTGCGGGACAGCCTGCATGGCCGCCAAATAGATGAGCGCGTTGTATCCGGTCCAACGCCAGGTCACGATCGTCGAGATGGCGATCTGCGACGGCCACTTGGACGACTCCCAGTCCACGGGGTCGAAGCCGACCCAGCCGAGCACGGTGTTGATGAGGCCGTAGTCGGTGTTGAAGAGCTGGGCGAAGACGAGGGTCGCCGCCGCGATCGAGGTGGCGTACGGGGCGAGGACCGCGACCCGGAAGAAACCGCGGCCGCGCAGCTTGTAGTTGAGCAGATGGGCCAGGCCCAGCGCCATCAGGAGCTGCGGGACGGTCGAGACGACACCGATGGTGAAGGTGTTGCCGAGCGCGTTCCAGAAGAACTCGCTGTCGGTGAGGGCGGTGTAGTTGTCGAGGCCCCTCCACTGCGCGTCGCCGCCGAGCTCCACGCGGTGGAGCGAGAGCCAGCCCGTGTAAAGCAGCGGGAAGAGCCCGAAGGCCGCGAAGGTGAGGAAGAACGGGGCGACGAAGGCGTACGGGCTCAGCCGCAGGTCCCACCGGTACACCCTGCTGCGCCACGGTCCGGGCGGGCGGGGGTTGTTCGGGCGGGCGGCGGGGGAGGGGTGCGGGGCGGGCGGCGGGGGGCCGTCGGCCGCCGCCCGGACGGAGGTGGCCACGAGGGGCGTCCCTTCGGGTGTCGGTACGTCGCTGCTTCGGTACGGCGGTACGGGGGTACGGCGGCGGGCGTCATCGGCCGCGCGAGCCGTGACGGGCAAGGCGGGCGCTGGGCAAGGGGGCCAAGCGGGGTGGGGCGGAAGCGGCCGGTCGGCCGCCCGGCGGGGGAGCGCCGGGCGGCGCGCGCGGGGTGTGCGGGCCCTCGGACGGGCGGGGTTCGGGGCGGGCCGGCCGTGCCGGGCCGCCCGCCTACTGCGCGATCTTGTCCGCGACCAGCTTCCTGACGTTCTCCCAGGCCTTCGCCGGGTCCGTACCGCGCTGCTCGATGTCGAGGATGCCGTTGTCGGTGATGAAGGTCTTCACCTGGCCGTCCCACCGGCTGATCGGGGCCGGGGTGATGCCGGCCGCCGCGTCGGAGTAGATCTTCCCGACCGGGGTGTCACCGAAGTACGGCAGCTTGGCGTTCTGGACGGTGGGGGAGGAGAGGGTGTCCTTGGTGGACGGGATGTTTCCGTTCACCCCGAAGACCTTGGCGTGCTGGGCCGGGGCGGTCAGCCAGGCGGCGAGCTCGGCCGCCTCCTTGGCGTGCTTGCCGGACTTGGGGACGGCGAGGAAGGAGCCGCCCCAGTTGCCGGCGACGGGCGGCGCGGCGATGTCCCACTTGCCCTGGTTGCCGGCGCCGGCCTGGTCCTTGATGATGCCGGTCATCCAGCTCGGGCAGGCGACCGTGGCGAACTTGTTGTTCTTGAAGGCGGCGTTCCAGCTGCCCTTCTCGTCGAACTGGCGCAGCTTGGCGGTGATCCCGCTCGTCGCCGCCTCGACGGCGGTGTCCCAGGCCTTCTTCACGCCGGGGCTGTTCTCGTAGTCCAGCTGCCCGCCGGTGTCGGCGTACTGGACCGGCTGGCTGGAGACGACGGCGTTGAAGAGACCGCTCGCGGAGTCGTGGAAGGCGGTTCCGGCGGGAGCGCTCTTCTGGTAGGTCTTGCCCGTCGCGAGGAACTTCGACCAGTCCCCGGCCCAGAGTTCGGCGACCTTCGCGCGGTCGGTGGGCAGCTTGGCCTTGGCGAAGAGGTCCTTGTTGTAGCAGATGGCCATGGGGCCGATGTCGGTGCCGAGGCCGATGACCTTGCCGTCGGAGGTGGTGGCCTGCTTGACCTTCCAGTCGAGGAACGCGCCGAGGTCGGCGCCCCCGGTGGAGCCGAGGTCCGCCCACTTGCCGGCCATCGCCGGGCCGGTGGCCTCGGCGATGTAGCCGACCTCCAGGGCCTGGATGTCGGCGAGACCGCTGTTGCGCGAGAGGCGCAGCTTCAGCGTGTCCCAGTACTTCTGGCCGTCGGCCACGTTGGACTCGACGATCTCGATGCCCGGGTGCGTCTTCTCGTACTCGGCGTAGAGCTTGGCGCCGGTCTTGTCGTCGTAGCCGAAGGAACCGAACGTCCCGATGCGCAGGGTGATCTTTCCGTCGCCGGAGGCCTCGTCGGACCCTCCGTCACCGCAGCCGGTGAGCAGGACCGTGCAGGCCGCGAGCCCGGCGACCATCGCGGTTCTCGTTCTGGAAGTGCGCATGCGACTCTCCTCGTCCAAGGCGGGGTGTGGGAGCGCTCCCACATCCATCTGGCCGGAAGGTTGCGGCCCCGTGGGGGTGGGTGTCAAGAGGTCTGCGCGAATCCGGTACGAAGTCGTGGGAGCGCTCCCACTGTTGATAGGGTCGCGGGAGCACAGGGCGGCGAGGGGAGACGGCAGATGGTGGTGAGCGGGCGCCAGACCGGCAGGCCCACCCTGGAGGAGGTCGCGGCGCGGGCGGGTGTCGGCCGGGGCACGGTCTCGCGCGTGATCAACGGTTCCCCGCGCGTCAGCGAGCAGGCCAAGGCCGCGGTCGGCCGGGCCATCGCCGAGCTGGGGTACGTACCCAACCGGGCGGCCAGGGCCCTCGCGGGCAGCCGTACCGACGCGGTGGCCCTGGTGATCCCCGAGACCGAGGCCCGGCTGTTCGCCGAGCCGTACTTCCTCGACATCATCCGCGGGGTCAGTGCCGAACTCGCCGACGCCGACAAGCAGTTGCTGCTCACCCTGATCCGCAGCGACAAGGAGCGGCAGCGCTTCGAGCAGTATCTCGCCGCCCAGCGGGTGGACGGGGTGCTGCTGGTGTCGGTGCACGGCGACGATCCGCTGCCGGACCAGGTGCGGGAGCTCGGCCTGCCGGCGGTGCTGAACGGCCGTCGCTCGGAGGGCGAGACGGTGGCTTACGTCGACTCCGACAACGTCGGCGTAGGCCGCTCGGCCGTCGTCCATCTCGCCGGCCGGGGGCGGCGCCGGATCGCGACGATCACGGGGCCGCTCGACATGTACGGCGCCCGGTGCCGGCTCGACGGCTACCACCAAGGCCTCGACGAGGCGGGTCTCGCCCCGGACCGGCGGCTGGTCGCGACCGGCGACTTCACCGAGGAGGGCGGACGGCGGGCCATGCGGGAACTGCTCGCCCGACGGCCGGACCTGGACGCGGTCTTCGCGGCCTCGGACGTGATGGCGGCGGGCGCGCGCGGGGCGCTGCGCGAGGCGGGGCGGCGGGTGCCCGACGACGTGGCCCTGGTCGGGGTCGACGACTCGGCGGTGGCGCGGCACATGGACCCGCCGCTGACGAGCGTGCGCCAGCCGATCGAGGAGATGGGGCGGACCATGGCGCGGCTGCTGCTCCAGGAGATCGGGGAGGCCTCGGAGGAACAGCCGCGCCGGATCCTGCCGACGGAGCTGGTGGTACGCGCCTCGTCCTGAGGCGCTCCGAGAAGGGGGCGTGGCGGGGCTCGCGAGGCGTGTGGGGCTGAGGTGGCCTCGGGGGCTTGTGGGGCTCGCGTGGCCTCAAGGGCTTGCGGGCTCCTCGGGGTTCGCGTGGCCTCAAGGGCTTGCGGGCTCCTCGGGCTCGCCTGGCCGCAAGGGCTCGCGGATTCCTCGGGGCTCGCGAGGCCCCGTTTTCGGCGGGCGGTGGCGGGACGGCGCGTCAGCGGACGGCCAGCAGGTGTTCCAGGGCCAGTTGGTCCAGGCGCTCGAACGACATCGAGCGGGCGGCCGCCGCCGTCGCGTCGAAGTCCTCGTACGCCGAGCGGTCCGCGAGCAGCCCCGCGAGGCCGTCGGCCGCGGTGGGGGCGGCCAGTTCCGGCAGCCGGGAGGCGGCCAGCGCCTCCCGCACCTCCGGGTCGGCGCGGAAGGCGGCGGCGCGGTCCTTGAGGATCAGATAGTTGCGCATACAGTTCCGGGCCGACTCCCACACCCCGTCGGAGCCGTCGGTCCGCACGGGCTTGAAGTCGAAGTGCCGCGGGCCGTCGTACCCGGCCGTCTCCAGGAGGTCCACCAGCCAGAACGCCTGCCGCAGATCGCCCGCCCCGAAGCGGAAGTCCTGGTCGTACTTGATCCCGGACTGGCCGTTGAGGTCGATGTGGAAGAGCTTGCCCGCCCACAGGGCCTGGGCGATGCCGTGCGGGAAGTTCAGTCCGGCCATCTGCTCGTGACCCGTCTCCGGGTTCACACCGACCAGTTCGGGCCGCTCCAGGCGCTCGATGAACGCGAGGGCGTGCCCGATCGTCGGCAGGAGGATGTCCCCGCGCGGCTCGTTCGGCTTGGGCTCGATCGCGAAGCGGAGCGCGTGACCCTGCTCGGTGACGTACTGCCCGAGAAGGTCGAACGCCTCCTTCATACGGTCGAGCGCCACCCGGACGTCCTTCGCGGCGCCCGATTCGGCGCCCTCCCGGCCGCCCCAGGCGACGTACACGCCCGCGCCGAGTTCGACGGCCAGATCGATGTTCCGGATCGTCTTGCGCAGGGCGAAGCGGCGCACGTCGCGGTCGTTGGAGGTGAAGCCGCCGTCCTTGAAGACGGGGTGCGTGAAGAGGTTCGTCGTGGCCATCGGCACCTTCAGACCGGTGCGGTCCAAGGCGGCCCGGAAGCGCTTCACGGCGGTCTCCCGTGCGGCGTCGGAGGAGCCGAAGGGGATCAGGTCGTCGTCGTGGAAGGTGACGCCGTACGCGCCGAGTGCGGCGAGCCGTTCGACCGACTCGACCGGGTCCAGCGCCGGGCGGGTCGCGTCGCCGAAGGGATCGCGGCCCTGCCAGCCGACCGTCCACAGGCCGAAGGTGAACCGGTCCTCGGGGGTGGGGGAGAAACGTACCGACATGGTCCGGATCCTTTCGGTCGGGGGTCTGGGCGACCTATTTGTTTTGTGCGATAACTAATACGGCAACCGGACGTCCTGCGCCAGAGTGGGTGCCCGGTAGCCGGTAGCCGGTAGCCGGTAGCCGGGATCCGGACCCGGGATCGGCGTCCGGACCGGACCTGTCATCCGGACCCGGACCTTGACGCGGGCGCCCGGGGCCCGCGTCGGTCCGGTCCGGCCGCCCGGACGACCGACGACGAGAGGCGACGCGCATGCCCGTGCAGCACCCCGTGGTGATCGGAGTGGACAGCTCCACGCAGTCCACCAAAGCCGCCGTGGTGGACGCCACGACCGGCACCGTGCTTGCCGTCGGCCGCGCCCCCCACACGGTCTCCGGCGCCGGGGGCGCCCGCGAGAGCGACCCCGAGGAGTGGTGGGCCGCCCTGCGCGAGGCGGTCGGCGGGGCCCTGAAGGAGGCGGCGGTGCCCGCCTCCGCCGTCACCGGCATCGCGGTCGCCGGACAGCAGCACGGCCTCGTGGTCCTGGACGCGGCCGGCCGCCCGTTGCGCCCCGCGCTGCTCTGGAACGACACCCGGTCCGCGCCGCAGGCCGCCGGCCTCACCGGCGCGCTCGACGGGGGCGCCGAGGCCTGGCTGCGGAGGACGGGATCGCTGCCGGTCGCCTCCATGACGGCCGCCAAGTGGCGGTGGCTGTGCGCGACCGAACCGGCCGTCGCCGACGCCACGGCGGCCGTCCGGCTGCCGCACGACTTCCTCACCGAACGTCTCGCCGGCGTCGCCGTCACCGACCCCGGCGACGCCTCCGGCACCTGCTGGTACTCCACCGCCGACCGCGCCTACGACCCCGGCCTCCTCGCCCTCCTCGGTCTCGACCCGGCCCTCCTGCCCGTCGTCGCCCCCACGGGCGGGGCGCCCGTCGCCACGCTCACCCCGGCCGCCGCCGAAGCGCTCGGTCTGCCCGGCACCGTCGTCGTCGCGGCCGGGACCGGCGACAACATGGCGGCCGCCGTGGGACTCGGCCTCGGCGGCGCCGGACTCCTCGACCATCCCGTGGTCAGCCTGGGCACCTCGGGCACCGTCTTCGCCGCCACCCGCACCCGCCCCGCCGCCGCCGGGCTCGCCGGCTTCGCCGCCGCCGACGGGACGTACCTCCCCCTCGGCTGCACCCTCAACTGCACGCTGGCCGTCGACCGGTTCGCCGCCCTCCTCGGCCTGGACCGCGAGGACACCACGCCCGGCGACGGCGTCGTCGTCCTGCCCTACCTCGACGGTGAGCGCACACCCGACCTCCCGGACGCCACCGGCCTCCTGACCGGCCTGCGCCACACCACCGGCCCCCGCGCGATCCTCGGCGCGGCCTACGAAGGCGCCGTCTTCACCGTGCTGCGCGCCCTGGACGACCTGCTCACCGCCTGCGGCACGGACCCGAACGACCCGGCGGTACGGGACCGTCCCCTGCGCCTGATCGGCGGCGGCGCGCGCGGGCGCGCCTGGACGAGCACCGTCCGCAGGCTCTCCGGCCGCCCCGTGGTCGTCCCCGCCGCGACCGAACTCGTCGCCCTCGGCGCGGCCGCCCTCGCCTCGGCCGCCGCCACCGGCACCGATCCCGTCGCCCGGGCCACCGCCTGGGGCACCGGCGACGGCGCCCTCCTGCCGCCCCTGCCCCGCGACGACGAGACGTGGGAGCGGATCGCCGCCGTCCTGGACGCCGCCGCCCCCGCCGTCCGCCCGTCCGGCACCACCGCCGACGGCACCCGCCGCTGGGCCCTGTAGCCGGGGGTACCGGCGCCCGGCCCCGACACCCCGGCCCGGCGCCGCGACGTGTCGCGCTGTGCCGGGACACCCGGCGCCTCATCTCGGCGATTCGTTCGGGTGCATCCAGCGCGCGCACGAGGGCCCGACGGGTTCGAATCGGGGCATGGCTCCTATAGACAGGATCGGTACGGACAGCCGCGCCGTACCGCCGCTGGAGGCCGGCACCTGGTGGTACGCCGCGGTGGCCGCCGAAGCTCCGGGCTCGTTCAACGGACGTGTGCGCAAGCGGCTGCGCAACGCGGCGCTCGCCGCCGTCCTGCTGCTGGCCGTGGTCTACGCCGGCCTCGTCCTGACCGCGACCGGCCAACGCTGGGAGAACGCGGCGACCGCCGGCCGGCTGACGGACGGGACGCTCTCCGCCGAGCAGATCGTCGGCCGTGTCCCCCACCACTTCGCCCTCTACTCCCTCAGCCTCGCCCTGCTCCTCATCGCGGTCGTGGGCGTGCTGCGCCGGCGGTACGCGCCGACCGTGGCCGCCCTCGGCTCGGTGATCGGCTCCGTCGCCCTCGCCGAAGTGCTCCAGCGCTTCGTGCTGCACCGCCCCGACCTCGCCGGAGCGCCCGGCCACCTCCTGCACGGAGGCTTCCCCAGCGGGCACACCACGCTCGCCCTCAGCGTCACCTTCGCGCTCGCGCTGGTCGTGCCGTACCGCCTGCGGGTGCTCGTTGTCACCGTCGGCGCCCTCTGGGCCACGTTCCTCGGCGCGTACACCCTCGCCATCGGATGGCACCGGCCCGGGGACCTCATCGGCGCCGAGCTGCTCTCGCTCGTCATCGTCTGCGGGACCGTCGCCCTGCTCGCCCGCAAGGGCAAGGCCCGCCGCGCCCCCCGCGGCCGCGCCCCGCTCCGCCACGTCGTGATGACCGTCCCCGTCGTCCTGGGCGCGCTCGCCGGGCTCGGCGCGGGCCTCCTCCTCCTGCCCCGCTCGGTCGGCGCCCCGCTCCCCGTCGACCCGGCGACCGCGAGGCTCGCGTACGAATCCGGACAGCTGCTCGCCGCCGGCACCGGGCTCGCCGCCGCCCTGCTCCTCCTCGCCCTGCTGCGCCACGTCGACCTCGACGAATCCGCCGTCCCGCCCCGGCGGGCCCCCGCCGGTCCCGAGCCCGACGCCGAGATCACGGGCCCCTTTCCCGCGGAGCAGGATCACGAGATATCTTGATGTCGAGCAATCTCGCAGACGCAGACGTGGAGCGGAGCACCCGGTGACTGACTCGACCATCATCTACACGCACACTGACGAGGCGCCCGCCCTGGCGACGCACTCGTTCCTGCCCGTGATCCAGGCGTACGCCTCGACCGCGGGGATCAATGTCGAGACCCGTGACATCTCCCTGGCCGGCCGCATCATCGCCGGCTTCCCCGAGCGTCTCGAAGAGGGTCAGCGCGTCGACGACGCCCTCGCCGAGCTCGGCGAGCTGGCCAAGACGCCCGGCGCCAACATCATCAAGCTGCCGAACATCTCGGCGTCCATCCCGCAGCTGAAGGCCGCGATCGCCGAGCTCCAGGCGCAGGGCTACGCCCTCCCGGACTACCCGGACGACCCGCGCACGGACGAGGACAAGGACGTCCGCGCCCGCTACGACAAGGTCAAGGGCAGCGCCGTCAACCCGGTCCTGCGCGAGGGCAACTCCGACCGCCGCGCCCCCGCCTCGGTGAAGAACTACGCCAAGGCCCACCCGCACCGCATGGGCGCCTGGTCCGCCGACTCGAAGACGAACGTCGCCACCATGGGCGAGAACGACTTCCGGTCCACCGAGAAGTCCACCGTCATCGCCGAGGACGGCACCCTGCGCATCGAGCACGTGGCCGCCGACGGCACCACGACCGTGCTGCGCGAGTCGGTCCCCGTCCTCGCCGGCGAGGTCGTCGACGCCTCCGTCATGCGCGTCGCGCCCCTGCGCGCCTTCCTGAGCGAGCAGATCGCCCGCGCCAAGGCGGAGGGCGTGCTGTTCTCCGTGCACCTCAAGGCCACCATGATGAAGGTCTCCGACCCGATCATCTTCGGCCACGTCGTCCGCGCCTTCTTCCCGAAGACCTTCGCGAAGTACGGCGAGGCGCTCGTCGCCGCCGGTCTCTCCCCCAACGACGGCCTCGGCACCATCCTCAAGGGCCTCGACTCCGTGCCGCACCTCGGCGAGGAGATCAAGGCGTCCTTCGAGGCCGAGATCGCCGAGGGCCCCGCCCTCGCCATGGTCGACTCCGACAAGGGCATCACCAACCTGCACGTGCCGTCCGACGTCATCGTCGACGCCTCCATGCCGGCCATGATCCGCACCTCCGGCCACATGTGGGGCCCGGACGGCGAGGAGGCCGACACCCTCGCGGTCCTCCCGGACAGCAGCTACTCCGGCGTCTACCAGGCCGTCGTCGAGGACTGCCGCGCCCACGGCGCCTTCGACCCGTCGACCATGGGTTCCGTACCCAACGTCGGTCTCATGGCGCAGAAGGCCGAGGAGTACGGCAGCCACGACAAGACCTTCGAGATCGCCGCGGCCGGCACCGTCCGCCTCGTCGACGCCGCCGGTGACGTCGTCCTGGAGCAGAAGGTCGCCGAGGGCGACATCTTCCGCGCCTGCCAGACCAAGGACCTCCCGATCCAGGACTGGGTCAAGCTCGCCGTCACCCGCGCCCGCGCCACCGGCGACCCGGCCGTCTTCTGGCTCGACGAGACCCGCGCCCACGACGCGCAGCTCATCGCCAAGGTCAAGCAGTACCTCCCGGAGCACGACATCGAGGGTCTGCGGATCGAGATCCTCTCGCCGGTCGAGGCCACGGCCTTCTCCCTGGAGCGGATCCGCCGCGGCGAGAACACCATCTCCGTGACCGGCAACGTCCTGCGCGACTACCTGACCGACCTCTTCCCCATCCTGGAGCTGGGCACCAGCGCCAAGATGCTGTCGGTCGTCCCGCTGATGAACGGCGGCGGCCTCTTCGAGACGGGCGCCGGCGGCTCCGCCCCGAAGCACGTCCAGCAGCTCGTCAAGGAGAACTACCTCCGCTGGGACTCCCTGGGCGAGTTCCTCGCGCTCGCGGTCTCCTTCGAGCACCTGGCCACCACCACGGGCAACGCCCGCGCCCAGGTCCTCGCCGACACCCTCGACCGCGCCACCGGCACGTTCCTCAACGAGGACAAGTCGCCGAGCCGCCGCCTCGGCGGCATCGACAACCGCGGCAGCCACTTCTACCTCGCCCTCTACTGGGCCCAGGAGCTGGCGCGGCAGACCGAGGACGCGCAGCTCGCCGAGGCCTTCGCCGCTCTGGCGAAGACCCTGGCCGAGCAGGAGGAGACCATCGTCGGCGAGCTCGTCGCCGTCCAGGGCTCCCCGGCCGAGATCGGCGGCTACTACCAGCCGGACGCCGCCAAGGCCTCGGCCGTGATGCGTCCGTCCGCCACCTTCAACGAGGCCATCGCGACCCTCGGCTGATCCCGGCGCACCGCGGGTGCCGCCCCGGCCCGGACATCGGTCCGGGCCGGGGCGTGCCCGTCGGTGGCGCCTACGCCGTTCGGGTGTGAACCTGGATGGATGAGCTGGGCATCATGGACGACCGCCGGGGTCTATACCGGGCGAGGTGGGGTGCTGACCGACGAGGCCGGCGCCCTCACCGGCGATGTGACCGTGCACACCACCTGGGCGGACGGTGAGGCACGCGTGGCCGTGCAGTACAGCGGCGCGTCCGACTGGTTCACCATGTCGGGCAGTCCGGTGCCGTGCTCCTCGGAGCCGGAGAGCCGGGACATCCACGAGGCGGTGGTCGAAGCGGTACGGGAGGGGAACGCGGCCGTCGTGCCGTACCGCCCACCCTCACCCGCGTAGGCGCCACCCCCTCCACCACCCCCGAAGGCACCCCCTGAGCACCACCCGCACGAGTGGCGTCACCGCGTCATCGGTATGGCGATCACCGCCGCCGCGCGGATAACCGTTATCGGCCCCCCGCCCACGGGTCTCCTCTGCATGGGGACGGACGGACCACGGGACGAGGGAGCACGTTCATGCACAGCGACGAGTGGGCCACGGCCGAGCTGGTGGAGGCGGCCGCGGCCGGAGACGCGTACGCCCGGGAACGGCTGATACGCGCCTACCTCCCGCTCGTCCACAACATCGTGGCCCGCGCGCTCGACGGCCACGCCGACGTCGACGACATCGTGCAGGAGACCCTGCTGCGCGCCCTGGACGGCCTGGCCGGCCTCCGCGACCCACTCCGCTTCCGCTCCTGGCTCGTCGCCATCGCGATGAACCAGATCCGCCGGCGCTGGCGCGAACGGCAGCAGGGTCCGGTGTCCGGCCTCGACCGGGCCGTCGACCTCCCCGACCCCGGCGCAGACTTCGTCGATCTCACCATCCTGCGCCTCGGCCTCTCCGGACAGCGCCGCGAGGTGGCGGAGGCGACCCGCTGGCTGGACGAGGACGACCGTGAACTCCTCTCCCTGTGGTGGCTGGAGGCGACCGGCGAACTCACCCGCGCCGACCTCGCCGAAGCGCTCGCCCTCACCCCGCAGCACGCGGCGGTCCGGGTCCAGCGGATGAAGGAGCAGCTGGAGACGGGCCGCACCGTCGTCCGCGCCCTCGCCGCCACGCCCCGGTGCGCGGCCCTCGCGGAGGCCGTCACCGGATGGGACGGGCACCCCGCCCCGCTCTGGCGCAAGCGCCTCGCCCGCCATCTGCGGAGCTGCGGGGTCTGCGCCCCCGCCCGATCGGGTCTCGCCCCGGCCGAGGGGCTGCTCGTCGGCCTCGGCCTCGTGCCGCTCCTCGCCGTGGGCCGCTCCCTGCCCGGGGCGTCGCTCCAGACCGCGGCCTGGACCGACGCCCCCGGGCCGGGGGAGACCTGGGCGGGCTCCGGCCCGGCGGGGGAGGCCGCCGGGGGTGCGGACGCGGGCGTCGGCTCGGCCCCGTGGCCGTCCCCGGACGCGCTCGCGGCACCGGGCGGCGCCCCCGACTCCGCGTCCGGCTCGGCGGCCGGCCACGGTACGGCCTCCGGGCACCACGCCGGTGCGGGCCGGGGTTCCGTGGTTCGGCGGGCCTGCGCCGCCGGCGCGGTGGCCCTGGGCGTCCTCGGAGGCGTCATCCTGCTCGTACCCCCGGAGCCGTCGCACCGGCGGCCCGTCCCCGTCCCGCCCGTGGCCGCGCCGTCCCCGGCCGCCACGACCGCCGCACCGGCCCCGACGAGCGCCCCGCCCTCCCCGCGCCCGACGCCCTCCCCGGCCCCGCCGAAACCGAGCCGGAAGCCCAGCGCCGAGGAACGGCTCACCCGGCTGGTCAACCAGCGGCGCGCCGAGGCCGGTTGCGGCCCCCTGCGGACGGACGAGCGGCTGACCAGGGCGGCGCAGGCGTACGCCGACGACATGGTCCGGCGCGGCTACTACGCGCACAGCAGCCCCGAGGGCGAGCAGGCGGACGCCCGGATCACGGCGGCCGGTTACCGCTGGAGCCGGTGGGCCGAGAACCTGGCGCGCGGGAACAGCGACCCCGCGGGCACCTTCGCGAGCTGGATGGACGGCGCGGGGCACCAGGCGAACATGCTGGACTGCCGCTACCGCGACACCGGCGTCGCCGCGGTCCGGGGCCCCGACGGCACGGTGTGGGTGCAGAAGCTGGCCGCCGGCTCCTGACGCCGGTGGCCGCGCGGCGGGGTGGCGGGTCAGCGCCGGACGGCGAAGTTCTGCACCCACCACGGTCCGTCGGCGTTGAGCGACAGCCCGATGCCGATGTCCTTGAAGGCGCAGTTGAGGATGTTGTGGCGGTGTCCGTCGCTGCGCATCCACTCGCGCATCGCCGCGGCGGGCGTCTTCGGGCCGCGGTGGATGTTCTCGGCCCAGACGGACCAGGAGTAGCCCGCCGCCGTGATCCGGTCGCCCGCGTTCCGGCCTTCCGGGTTCTCGTGGCCGTAGTAGTTCCGCGCGGACATGTCGTCGGCGTGCGCCTGCGCGGCGGACCGCAGCCGGCGGTCGTGACGGAGCGGCCCGCAGCCGGCCCGGTCGCGCTCGGCGTTGACGAGCGAGATCACCCGGTCGATGTACGGCGCCGCCTTGCCGGAGCCCGGGACCACCCTCGCGGACGCCGGTGCCGTCGAGGCGGGCGCGGTCGTGGCGGCCGTCGCCCGAGCGGCGGGCGGAGCCGTACCGGGAGCCGGCGCCGACGGGTCCGTCACCGTCCCCGTGCCGGGGGCCGTGCTCGGGGCGGCCTCGGGCGTGGGGGCCGGCCCGGCCTCGGAAGCCGAGGGGGAGGCTTCGGCCGAAGGGGTGACCGGAACGGCGGCCGGAGCGCCCCCGGGCGCCGCGGACGGCGGGGCGGAGGCTCCGGCCGCCGGCGTCACGGTCGTACGGATCTGGGCCGCCGGGTCCAGCCGCGCTCCGGCGGCCGCCTGGCCCCCGAGGGACGCCACGTACGCCCCCGCCGTCACGGTGAGGGCGGCCGTCGCCGTGCCGGCCACGGTCACGGCGGCGCGGAAGGACGGCAGTCGACGGGCGGGCCGCCCCGTCGTGCCGCCCCCTCTGCGATGACGGCCTCCGCGGGGGGCCGGCTGGTCGTAGGGGACACGGTCCTCGTGGGGGTGCATGGGCTCCGCTCTCTTTTCCGGGGCCGCCGGACGGTCCGGCGGAGGGGAGGGCTACCGGGGCGACGGCAGCAGGGTGTCCCTCACACTGTCCGGCCGCACCGCCTTCGACACACCTCGTCAACCCGCCGGGTCAACCCGCCATTGACGCCCGCCGGGGTCACCCGACCGGCCGTCACCCGGAAGAGCACCACCGCGCCCGTCCGCGCCCGAAGGGCTACGGAGTGCGTGCCAGGCGCCCCCAGCCAGACGGGACTATCGAAACAGGCCCTAGTGGGGCACGACGGCCACCGGGCACGGGGCCAGGTGCAGGGCTCCGTGCGCCACCGATCCGATCCGCGGCCCGATCGCCCCGCGCCGCGCCCGCCGCCCCACCACGAGGAGTTCGGCATCGCCCGACGAGGCGAGGAGC
The DNA here is from genome assembly GCF_055587165.1 of Streptomyces sp. NPDC048353. Lineage (NCBI taxonomy): Bacteria > Bacillati > Actinomycetota > Actinomycetes > Kitasatosporales > Streptomycetaceae > Streptomyces > Streptomyces sp. NPDC048353. Next base: position 372,246 of record NZ_JBVJGU010000004.1, read on the forward strand.
ACCTGGCCCGCGCTCCCGATCTCCACGTGCTCGGTCACCGGCACTTCCGGGAACCGCTCCCGCCAGGGCGCCAGCGCCTCGCGCAGCGCCTTCTCCTCGTACGGGACGAGACCGCCGGCCTCGTCGGCGAGCGCCATCGAGCCGGGGGTGTACGCGGAGAGGGGCGGCAGGCTCCACGCCCGTACCGCCCGGACGGACGCCCCACGGGCCGCCGCCGTCTCGAAGGCGAAGCGCAGGGCGGGCGCGCTGTCCTCCGCCCCGCCGTGCTGGCCGACGACGATCCGGCCGCCCCGACCGGTGCCGCCCTCGTTCTCGTCGGCGCCGTCACGTGAACGCACCGCGACGACCGGTCGGGTGGCGCCCGCGATGATCTGCTGTCCGTACGAGCCGAGCAGGAAGCCGACGACCGCTCCGTGGCCGCGCGAGCCGATGACGAGGGTCTCCGCCCGGTCCTGCGCCCCGAGGAGCGCGGCCACCGGACTGTCCGCCACGATCTCGCCGGTCACCGCCGACCGGGGATACCGGGCGGTGACGGCCGACTCCGCGGCGCGGAGCACCTCCCGGGCGGAGCGCTCCAGGCTCTCGGGGTCCTGGACGACCGGGATGTCGAGCGGTTCCCAGCGCCAGGCGTGCACCAGGCGCAGCGGGAGACCGCGGTGGAGCGCCTCGCGGGCGGCCCAGTCGGCCGCGGCGAGACTCTCCGGCGAACCGTCCACTCCGACGACGATCTCACGGCTCATCAGGATGCCTCCGTACCTGCTCCGTGCCTCGACGGGCACGGCCTCCCGGCCGGCCCCCGTCCTCTTCCCTCTCCTGTCCCGTCCGGCCCCGTCGACGCGTCGGCGTGCGGACCGGGCCCGTCGCCACGACCGTAGGACGGCCGCCGGCCCGCCGCCTCCGTCAGGGCAGCGTGGTGAGCTGGGGCCGCGGGCCGTGGAGGTAGTGGTCGCCGATGTCCCGGAGCCGGTGGGAGGGGGAGGAGTGGGCGGTGAGGACGCGGGCGTTGCGCCAGAAGCGGTCGAGGCCGGGCCCTCCGCCCGGTTCCTCGGCGGCCCGGGCGGCGTCGACGAGTTCGAGGATCCGGGTCGTGACGAGGATCGCGGCCCTGCTCGTCACGGCCTCGGCGGCGGCGACCAGGACGGCGATGTCGGCGCGTTCCTCCACCCCGAGGGAGCCCTCGGCGCGCAGTCCCCGGGCGAGGGCGTCCGTGGCCCGCTCCACGACCGCGGCCGCGGCATGGGTGGCGGTCGCCAACTCGCCGTACATCAGGAGGAGGTACGGATCCTGGTCCGCGCCCGCCGGGTACGCGACGGCGCCCACGGCCGGGTCGGCGGCGTAGGAGCCGGGGGTGAACCGGCCGGCGGAGAAGGAGCCGGTCGAGAAGGCCGCGGCGGCGGAGAAGTGCCCGGGGGCGAAGGGGGCGGCTTCGGTGGCGCGGCTGATGTCGCGGGCCTCCGCGAGGGCGCCTTCGGCGATGCCGAGCCCGACCTGGACCAGGACCAGCCGCAGGGCGAGCGGGGCCAGCGTCGTGAAGGGGGCCACGGCGTGCTCGTCGTGGGGGAGGGTGCCGAGGACCTGCCCGCGCTCGACCGGGACCCCGTCGAAGTTCACGTTCCCGGCGCCCGCGAGGCGCTGTCCCACGCGGTCGCCGCCCGCCTCGGTGAACACGCCGGGGTGGGCCGGGTCGACCAGCACGACGAGGACGTCACCCGTCGCCGCACATCGCGCGCCGACGACGAGGCGGTCGGCGACCGTGACGCCGGAGTCGAACGCCCGGCGGCCGTCGAGGAGCCACCCGCTGCCGGACGGCGTCAGGGTGAGGCCGGGACCGCCGCCCCCGGCCGGCTCGATGCCGCCGGCGAGCAGCCAGCGTTCCCGTGCCGTACGGACTTCGAGGGCGCCGGGCACGTCGAGCCGTTCGGGCGCGTCGGTGGTGTCCGGTGCCTCGGGGGCCTCCCGCTCGCCGTCGGGGGCCGCGGCGGCGCCGAGGAAGCGGCCGCTCCAGGACAGTACGTAGTGGTGGGCCAGCAGCTCGCCGATCGAGCTGTCCGCGGCGGAGATCTCCCGGATCACCCCGCACGCGGCCTGCCAGTCGGAGCCGCGCAGGGCGGGGCCCGGCGGGGTGAGGAGGGCGGGCAGCCCGGCCTCCTGGAGGCGGGCGACCTCGTCGTCGGGGTTCTTGCCCGCCCGGTCCCTGGCCAGTGCGTCGACCGCGAGGTCATCGGCGAGTTCGCGGGTGACGCGACGCCATATCTCTTCGTGTCCCGGGCGCTTGGCCGGCCGAGGGATGGGGCGTGTCGCTGACTTCTTCGGCGTTCTCACGGCACCTCACAATGATCCCTGTTTCCCCACTGGAATAGTAGGGATAGTGGCAGAGGGGTTGCCGGTTGCCCAAGGGGCGTCCATATGGCGGATGTTCGCGTTCCGACCGGCGAGATCAAGGGCCAGGTGACCTGGGACGGGCCCGGCGCCGGGCGGCCGGTGGGCCGGCCGTCAGGGGTTGGTCCAGGCCTCCGGGTCCTCGGCCAGCGTGATGATCTCCGGCGGCAGCTTCGCCGCCGCCACGTCGGCGAGCGACACACCGTCGAGCACTTGGCGCACATTGGCCCGCAGGGCGATCCACAGCGGCAGCAGGGACTCGGCGGGGCCGGTGTACGCGAGCTCCGGCGGACGGACGCCGCGCACCGACACCAGCGGGCCGTCCACGCAGCGGATCACGTCCGCGAGCGAGATCTCCGACGCGGGCCTGGCCAGCCAGTACCCGCCGTTCCCGCCGCGCTGGCTCATGACGAGTCCGCCCCGGCGCATGTCGCCGAGGATGCCTTCGAGGAACTTGTGGGAGATGTCCTGGGAGTCGGCGATCGCCTCGGCCTTCAGCGGCGCCGAGTTCTGTGCGGCGGCGAGCTGGAGTGCGGCACGCACCGCGTAGTCGGCTCTGGCTGAGATGCGCATGCCCGCATTATCCCGCACGGACGTGACCGGATTCGTACGCCCGTCCTCGCGCCTCTCCGCACCCCTCGCCCCGTGCGCATGGATGCGGCGCGAGTCCCGAGGGCCCGCGCCGCATCCATGACGCTCGTCCCGCCGCCGCGGCCCGTGCGGTGGCCGGGGTCACCAGGTCTTTCCGCTCTCGCAGCGGTAGGACGAGCCCATCGGCTCCACGACCTGTCCGTCCCGGACCGGCGTGGACTGCGGCGACTTCGGCTCGTCGGCGAGGGAGACCATGGGGTGCTCGCTACGCGTCGTGCCTCTTCATGCGCCGCATGGCCTCGGCCGCCTTGCTCCTGGCCTGGCCGGTCACCTCTTCCCGGCGCCCCTCGGCCTGCATCTCCCGGTCGTCGACGGCGTCGCCGACACCCTTCTTCAGCTTGCCCTTCATCTCCTCGGCCTTGCCCTTCGCCTCGCTCATGACGTCGTCCTTCCGGACAGGGCCCCCTTCGGTACGGGGCCGGGTGGTGTCGCCTGGCGGCTACCCCGATCCCTCCGCACCACTCGCCGCCCCCCCCGGCCGTGTCAGCCGTACGGCGGCACCCCGGCGCATGCGGGGGCGCCGAGCGGGCACCCGTGGGTGACAGAGCCGAGAAGGGTGGTGGGTCCATGTCCGGACCGAAGGAGACGGCCGCCGACGTTCCGCGGGTGACACCGGTCGCCGGTGGCCCGTTGCTGGTGGAGGGGCCGGTCGAGATCGTCATGCCGGACGGGACCGTGACGCTGTGCGAGCGGCCCGTGGTGGCGCTGTGCACCTGCCGGCGCACGCTCCGCGCCCCGTTCTGCGACACCAGCCATCGCAGCCGCTTCCGGCGCGACAAGCGGTCCACCGAGAACGGCGAGGGCACGAAGCCCCGCGCCGGCGCCGGGGAGCGGAGCGAGGGCGGCGAGCAGGACGTGCCCGGCCCGGAGTCCTGGGGGGGGCGGGGGGGGGGGGGGGCGGGCGGGGGGGGGGGGGGGGGGGGGGCCCCCGGGGCGGGGGGGGGGGGGGGGGGGGGGGGGCCCGCCCGCCCCCCCCCCCCCCCCCCCCCCCCCCCCGCACCCGTACCACTGCCCGGCGCCGAGGCCGGACCGCCACGGCTCCCGGTCACGGCCGCAGCAGCGTCTTCACCATCCCGTCGCCCTTCGTCTGGAACGTGGCGTAGGCCGCCGGGCCCTCCTCCAGCGGCAGCGTGTGGGTGGCGAAGCCCTCCACGCCCAGCGGGTCGCCGTCCGAGAGGAGCGGCATGATCTCGTCCACCCAGCGCCGGACGTTGGCCTGCCCCATCCGAAGCTGGATCTGCTTGTCGAAGAGGGTGAGCATGGGCAGCGGATCCGCCATGCCGCCGTACACCCCCACGACCGAGATCGTGCCGCCGCGCCGGACCACGTCGATCGCCGTGTTCAGGGCCTGCATGCGGTCCACCCCGGCAAACTCCATCAGCCGCTGGGCGACCGCGTCGGGCAGCATCACGGTGGCCCGCTGCGCCGCCTTCGCCACCGGCGAGCCATGGGCCTCCATGCCGACGGCGTCGATCACCGCGTCCGTGCCCCGGCCGCCGGTCATGTCCCGGATGACGTCGGCGAGGTCCGAGCCGTGTTCGCGCAGGTCCAGGACGGTCACCCCGCGGGCGGCGGCCCGTTCGAGCCGTTCGGGCACGAGGTCCACGCCGATGACCAGCCGGGAGCTCTCGTGCAGCGCGACCCGGGCGGCCATGTCGCCGATCGGACCGAGACCGAGGACGGTGAGCGAGCCGTCGGCGGGCACGTCCGCGTACCGCACCGCCTGCCAGGCGGTGGGCAGGACGTCCGACAGATAGACGAACCGTTCGTCGGGCGGCCCCTTCGGCACCTTCACCGGCAGCCAGTCCCCGAACGGCACCCGCAGGAACTGGGCCTGGCCGCCCGGCACCTGGCCGTACAGCTTGGTGTACCCGAACAGCGACGCGCCCTTGCCGTGGCTGCGGACCTGCGTCGTCTCGCACTGGGAGTGCAGGCCGCGCCCGCACATGAAGCACTGCCCGCAGGAGACGTTGAACGGGACGACCACCCGGTCGCCCGGCGCCAGCGTCGTGACCCCCGGGCCCGCCTCGACGACCACGCCCATCGGCTCGTGGCCCAGGATGTCCCCAGGGTCGAGGAAGGGCCCGAGCGTCTCGTACAGATGGAGATCGGAACCGCAGATACCGGTCGACGTGATGCCCACGATCACGTCCGTGGGCTCCTCGATCTTCGGGTCGGGCACGGTGTCCACACGGACGTCGCGCCTGCCGTGCCAAGTCAGCGCCCGCATGGGACACCTCCTCCTGGTGGACCTGCACTGTCGGTCGTGCCCGGCGAGTGCCCGGGAGCGGTACGGCGAAACGACCCTCCGCCGGCGCCGCGCACGCCCGTGTCCCCGCCGGCCGATTCCCCGCCGGCCGTGTGCCCGCCGGTGCGGGGCCGTTCTGCCGGGCCCCGCACCGGGTCTCAGCCGATGCGACGGCCGGTGAGCGGGGCGGTGGCGTCGCCGCCGCCCGCCCGGACCCCGCGCAGGAACGCCTCCACGGCCTCCACCGACGTCATCGACGGCTCCCACTCCAGCTCCCGGCGCGCCCGGTCCGTGGACAGCAGGGGCAGGTGCAGGACCGCGTCGAAGAGGTCCGGCGAGGCGGGGGCGACCCGGAGCCTCCAGGCCGCCGAGAGCGCCCCGCGCACCGCCCCCTTCGGCACCTTCACCGTCCGCGCGTCCAGCAGCCCCGCCAGCACCTCGGCGTCGATCACCGGATCCGCCGCCAGGTTGAAGGCGCCCCTGACATCGCGCAGCAGCGCCCGCCGATAGGCATCGGCGGCGTCGTCGGTGTGCAGGGTCTGGAACCGCAGCCCCTCGAACTCCGGCACCAGCGGAAGGAGTTCGGGACGCAGCAGCCCGCCGGGGAAGAAGCGGCCGGCGAAGATCCGGCGCTGCTCGCTCGCCGACTCCTCCTTGAAGAGGAAACCGGGCCGCATCCGCACCACCCGGATCAGCGGATGATCGCGCTCGAAGGTGTCCAGGACCCGTTCGAGGTACGCCTTCTCCCGGGTGTACGCGGCGCCGGGCCAGCCGTGCGTCGGCCAGGACTCCGAGACCCCCGCGCCCGTCTTCGGGCCGGGGGAGTACGCCCCGACCGAGGAGGCGTGGATCAGCACGGGCACCCGCCCCGCGGCGACCGCCTGGAAGACGCGCAGCGAGCCGAGGACGTTGGACCGCCACGTCTCGACCGGGTCGTGGGTCGGCTGGAACCGCCAGGCCAGGTGGACGACGGCGTCGGCGTCCTCGACGTACTGGGCGAGCCTCGGCTCGTCCCGTTCCAGGGAGAGGTCGACCTCCGCCCACTCGGTCTTGGGCAAGGTCAACCGGGGGGTCCGGCGGGCCAGTCCGAGGACGGACGCGACCCGCGGCTCACGGGCGAGCGCCCGGACCAGACTCGTGCCGACGTTGCCGGTGGCGCCGGTGACGACCACCTTCAGACCGTCGCTCGGGTTCGCCTTCGGGTTCATGGGACCGCCCTTCCGTTACAGATCGTGCCCGAACGGGTCGCGCAGGTGACCGTCCGACCGGACTATGGAGCAATCGAGGGAAGGGGGGCGCGTCAGGAGGACACGATGTTGCTGCCCGACAAGAAGACGATCGACCGACTGCTCCGGCACTACCGGGACCAGGAGCGCGTGGTCCTGGCCATGCCGGGGGACCTGTCGACGCGGAGGAGCTTCGAGGACACGGCGTACACGCTCTGCGTCCTGATGGGGGAGCGGACCGCCCGCGAGGCGGTGCGCGCGGCCGAGCGGTACGTCGGCGCCGTGGCCTCCGCACCCCGGCAGGCGCTGGAAGGCCTGCCCGGCTCCTGACCGCGCCGGGCCGGGGCCCCGCCTCGCCTCGGTGGTCACGGCGCCCGGTCTCCGGCCGACGTCCGGGATCCGGCGGGCGTCAGCGCGCCGGTCCCGGCCGAGGCTCCCGCCCCGAGACGGTCGCGGGCCGACGTTGTCCGGTCGTCCGCCGGGGCCCTGCCGTCGAGCGGCAGGTGGTAGACGGCGTACGCCCGGCCGATCACCGGCTGCGCCACGTTCCGCACGCGGATGCCGCCGGCCGTCATCCCGTGCTCCACGCCCATGTGGGCGTGGCCGTGCACCGCGAGGTCCGCGCCGCCCTCGTCCATGGCCTCGGCCAGCAGATAGCTGCCCAGGAAAGGGAAGATCTCCGGCGGCTCCCCGGCCAGGGTGTCCGGCACGGGCGCGAAGTGCGTCAGCGCGATCCTCACCCGGCAGCCGTCGTCGGCCAGTTCTCCCAGGGCCCGGCGCAGGCCGTCCGCGCTGCGCCGGGTGTAGCGCACGAACGACTTCATCTCCGGTTCGCCGAACTCCCCGGCGCTGCGCCCCGCGAAGCCGCCGCAGAACCCCTTCGTACCGGCGACCCCGATTCGGTGGCCGCCGATCTCCAGGACCGCGGCCGAGCCCTCCAGGACGGTGACGCCGGCGGCCCGCAGGGTCTCCGTGACGCCCTCCTCCTGGTCGGAGTGGTAGTCGTGGTTGCCGAGGACGGCCACCACCGGCACCTCGATCCCGGCCACTTCGCCGGCCACGACCTCCGCCTCCTCGACCGTCCCGTGGCACGTCAGATCACCCGCGAGGAGCAACACGTCGGCCCGCTCGTGCAGGGTCTCGAACGCGGGCCTCAGCAGACCGTGGCTGTCCGGCCCGAGGTGGATGTCCCCGACCGCCGCCACGCGTACGACATCGCTCCGCCCGCCCGTCATCGCGCTCACCGCAGCTCCTCGGATCGGTCCGGGGCGTCCGCGCACACCACGACGAGGTCGGCGCGCAGGGGTGCCCCGCCCAGCTCCTCGCCCGCGATCCGCAGGATCTCGTCCCGCCGCTCGGCCGTCGGCACCGTCCCGGACAGGAGCACCGAGCCGCCGCGCATCTCGATCCGCACGCCGAGTTCGGCCACCTCGTCACCCGCGAGGCGGTCCCGCAGATGGGCGATCCGGTACTCGCCCTCGTCAGCGCCCTTCACGGGTCGCCTCCCTCCGGGGGATGACGTCCAGCCGCTCCAGCAGGTACAGGAAGGCGTCCGGCATCGGGTCGTCCCCGTGCTCGCGCCGTACGCGGTCCCAGTCGACGCGCTCGCGCAGGCCCCGGGCGACCGGCAGCAGCGCCCCGAAGTCGCAGTGGTGCTCGGAGAGCGCGGCCAGCCGGCTGCTGATCAGGTCGGTGGGCGCGAGCACCGGCATGTGGACGGAGTCCACGGGCAGCAGCGTGGCCCGCTCCAGCAGCTCCGTCGTCACCGGGCGGTCCGCCAGCGCGAAGATCAGGTCGATGTGCTCGCCGCCGGCCCGCGCCTTCACCAGCCAGTCCTCGGGCGGTTCGACGATCTCGATGCCGTTCTCCGCGAGGATGCCGACGACGGCGTCCGCGTCCTCCCGGCGTACGGCGAAGTCCGTGTCGTGCTGCAGCCTGACCGGGATGCCGTGGGCGTACGCCGCGACGCTCCCGACCAGGGCGAAGGGGCACCCGGACGTCTTGAGCAGCGCCGCCACCTGCTTGGTGGTCTCCAGGATCGCCTGCGTGTGGTCGGGCGGGAGCGTCCCCGGCACATGACCCGTCGCTCCGTGGCCCGTCGCTTCGTGTCCGCCGGTGGCGCTCGCCGGCACGGCGTTCGTCGGAGTGCCTGCCGTGCTGTTCTCGCCGGTCCGGTCGGCGTCGCGCCGGGCCGGTCCTTCCATCAGGTTCATGTCCGGATGCTCCGTCCTGCTGAGGTCGAGGGGGCCGGGGGGCCGGGAGCCTTACGGGTACCCAGTCGATCGAAAATGATCCGCGCCCGCATCCGGGGCGATTCGTGCCGATCGTCGAGTTTCCGGGCCCGGGGTGGGTAGAAGCGCGGGCGTAGCGCGAATGAGCGCGAGCGGAAGGCGGTGACCCCATGGACGCCGAGCGGTTCGCCGTCGAAGCCGTTACCGGGCAGGGGCCCGGGGCGGTGGTGCTGGCGTTGCGGGGCGAGCTGGACCACGACACCGCGGACACACTGCGGGCCGCGCTGGAGAAGAGTTCCGGCGCGGGGGACGGGTCCGGGCCCCGCACGGGGGCGGACCGGATCGTGCTCGACTGCTCGGCTCTGACGTTCTGCGACTCCTCGGGGCTGAACGTGCTCCTGAGGGCCCGGCTCCAGGCATTGGAGGAGGGGCGGAGCGTGGAGCTGGCGGGCCTGGGACCGCCGGTGTCCCGGATGTTCGAGATCACCGGGGCACGGAGCGTGTTCCGGGTGCACGAGAGCGTCGAGGAGGCGCTGGCGGAGCGGAAGACGGGATAGGGCCGACCGCCCGGGCCGACGCGACCGACACGGCCGGGCCCGGGCAGTGGCCGGGCGGCGGGCGCCGCGCGGTGGCGAACCGGGCGGCGGCCAGGCGGACGAGGGCGGAGGTACCCCATGGACCAGGAAGCCGCGGACAGTGGGGCTGTCGGCGGGGTGCACGAGCGTCAGGGGCCCGGGGCCCCGACACGACAGGGCCAGATCCGGCGGCTGTTGCTCTTCGACACGCGGGGAGTCGTGACGCGGTGCCGTGACTTCACCGCGGCGGCCCTGGCCGACTGGGGCTGGACGCCCGCGCGGACCGAGGAGGCGCAGGAGCGGGTGGACGACGTGCTGCTGCTGGTCTCCGAGGTGGTGACCAACGCCTGCCTGCACGCCGACGGTCCCGAGGAGATCGTCCTGCGCCAGTCCGGCGAGAACCTGCGGGTCGAAGTCGCCGACGGGAACCCCGAACCTCCGGCGCGGCGCCGACCGCGCGCCGCGTCCCTCCCCGGCGGACACGGGCTGATGGTCCTGGACCGCCTGGCGGGGGACTGGGGCTCCGAGCGGCGCGAGGGCGGCAAGGTGGTGTGGCTGGAGATCAGCCGCCCGGACACCGCCGCGTGAGGCGACGCCTCCCGGCCGCGCGAGTCCGTGGCTTCCTCACGCGTGCGTCCGTGGCTTCCTGAGCCGTCCCGTGCCGCGTTCCCGGCGCCCCGCCCGTCGGTGGCGCCTCGGGCCCGCGCCTTCGGTGACGCGCTCCCGCGGCCACTCAGTGACGCGCTCCCGCGCCCTCAGTGACGCGCTCCCGCGGCGCGGCGCGTGGCCGGTCCCGCCGCGGCGTCCGCGTCCGTGGTGTCCTCCAGCAGACCGGTCCTCAGCTCGTCGAGGATCCGGGCCAGGAGCCGGGATATGTGCATCTGGGAGAGCCCGAGGCGCTCGCCGATCTCCGACTGCGTGAGCTCGTCGCCGAAGCGCAGCGACAGGATCCGCCGGTCCCGCTCGTCCAGTCGGGCGATCAGCGGCTTCAGCGACTCCAGGGAGTCGATCAGGTCGAAGGAGCGCTCCTCCTCACCGAGGCGCCGCGCCCCGGCGGTGAGCGTCGTCGTCTCCTCGTCGCCGGACGGGGTGTCCAGGGAACGCGCCACATAGCCGTTCGCGGCCTGCTCGCCCTCCGCCACACACGCCTCGTCGACCCGCAGGTGGGCCGCCAGCTCGGCCCGGCTCGGGCGGCGCCCCAGATCCTGTTCCAGGGTGTCGATCGCCTTGGCCAGCTCGATGCGCAGCTCCTGGAGCCGGCGCGGCACCTGAACGGCCCAGCTGGTGTCCCGGAAGAAGCGCTTCATCTCGCCCACGATGGTGGGCAGCGCGAAGGCCGAGAACTCCACGTCACGGCTGGTGTCGAACCGGTCGATCGCCTTGATCAGGCCGATCGTGCCGACCTGGACGATGTCCTCGGTCGGCTCGGCGCGGTTCTTGAAGCGGCGCGCGGCGAACTTCACCAGGCTGAGGTTCAGCTCGACCAGGGTGTTCCGTACGTAGGCGTGCTCCGCCGTGCCCTCCTCCAGCGACTCCAGTCGGGTGAAGAGCGCCGTGGAGAGGGTCTGCGCGTCGGCCGTGCTCACCTCGGTGGGCCGGTCGATCTCGGGCAGCCCGTCCAGCGCGCGGCGCCGTACCTCGACCGGCTCGGCGATCGCCCCGCGGGACGAGGACGCCCGCGAGCGGCGTGGCGCGTCCGGCCCGTACGGCTCCGGGGGCTCCGGAAGGACCGCCGTGGCGGAGGCGGAGGTCTGACGGCGGGAGATGTGCGAAGTGGACATGATGCTCCTCGACCGATGGCGCGGCTCCTCGCCCTCCTGGAAGGACGGCGAGCAGAGCTCCTTCGAGTGTCCTTCCTCAAAGATTCCCCCTTGGGATGAATCAACACCATTTGTCCGGGAAACGGCGAGCTATGACCACCTGGCAGCACAGGGACACATCGCGTGCCCGGCACTACGCGCTGACCGACGGGCCGGAAACGGTCGCGGAGTGCCGCGCGGTCACCCGTCAGGCCCTGCGCGAGTGGTTCGGCCAGGCCGGGGCGGCAGGGTGCACCGCCGTGGAGGACGCCGTCCTGCTCGTCTCCGAGGTCGTCGGCAACGCCTGCCGCCACGCCGACGGACCGTACGAGCTGAGCCTGGACCACACGGACCGGCGCCTGCGGGCCCAGGTCAGCGACGCCAGCCCGGCACGGCCCCGGCCGTCCGGCCCCCATCGCCCGGCGCGGTCCTCCGGGCACGGTCTGTACCTCCTGGACCGGCTCGCCGCGGCGTGGGGCTGTCTGCCGCGCCCGCGCGGCAAGGCGGTGTGGTTCGAGATCGACATCCCGCCCGAGGATCCCGGGCACACTCCCGGCCGCACCCTTCCCGGCGAGGTGCCGTGACCCCTCGCGCCCGCACGCGCCCGTCCGCTCGCCGGGCCCGCCGGCCAGGCGCTCCTTTCCGGACCCGACCTAAGGTGGGAGTGCGAACCGGGCCGCCGCGGTGCACCCCGTACCGCTCCCGCGTCGCCGCGAGGCCGTGATGGACGTATCCCCCCGCAGGAACCGCCCCCCCGCCGCCGGGGCCGACCGGCCGGCCGGGCCGGGCGAGGACGGGCTCCGAGAGCTCCTCGCCGGCCTCACCGCCGTCCGGGACGGCGACCTGTCGGTGCGCCTGCCCGAAGCCGCCGGCGGCGTCCAGGGGCAGATCGCCGTGGTCTACAACGACATGGTCGGCCAGCTGTCGCTGGTCACCTCCGAGGTAACCCGGGTGGCCCGCGAGGTCGGGGGCCAGGGACTGCTCGGCGGACGCGCCCGCGAACTGCGCGTCCACGGCGTCTGGCAGGAGCTGACGTCGGGCGTCAACACCATGGCCGACAATCTGACCTCGCAGGTCAGGTCCATCGCCCAGGTCGCCACGGCGGTCGCGGGCGGCGACCTCACCCGCAAGATCCGTGTCGACGCGGACGGCGAGATCCTGGAGCTCAAGGAGACTATCAACACGATGGTCGACCGGCTCTCCTCCTTCGCCGAGGAGGTCACCCGCGTCGCCCGCGAGGTCGGCACCGAGGGCAAGCTCGGCGGCCAGGCCACCGTCCGCGGAGTGTCCGGCACCTGGAAGGACCTCACCGACAACGTCAACTCCATGGCCGACAACCTCACCAACCAGGTGCGGAACATCGCCCAGGTCACCACCGCCGTCGCCCAGGGCGACCTCACCAGCCGGATCGACGTCTCCGCGCGCGGCGAGATCCTGGAGCTCAAGACCACGATCAACACGATGGTCGACCAGCTGTCCTCGTTCGCCGCCGAGGTCACCCGCGTGGCGAGAGAGGTCGGAACGGAGGGCAAGCTCGGCGGTCAGGCCGAGGTCGAAGGGGTCTCGGGCACCTGGAAACGACTCACCGAGAACGTCAACGAACTCGCCGGCAACCTCACCCGGCAGGTCCGGGCCATCGCCGAGGTCACCAGCGCCGTCGCCGAGGGGGACCTCACCCGCTCCATCGCCGTCGAGGCCCCCGGCGAGGTCGGCGACCTCCGGGACAACATCAACGCCATGGTCGAGTCGCTCCGCGCCACCACCCGGGCCAACGAGGACCAGGACTGGCTCAAGACCAACATCGCGCGGATCGCGGCCCGTATGCAGGGCACCCGGGCCCTCCCCGACATCGCCGAACTGATCATGACCGAGGTGCCTCCCCTGGTCTCCGCGCAGTACGGAGCCTTTTTCCTCGCCCGGCACGACGAGCGGGGCACCGAACTCGTCATGACGGCCGCGTACGGCCTGCCGGACGACCCCGCCGGCCCGCCCCGCAGCTTCCGGCTCGGCCAGTCCCTCGTCGGCCAGGCCGCACGCGACCGGCGCACCCTCGTGGCGGAGCGCGTGCCGCCCGGGTACGCCACCATCGCCTCCGGCGGCGGCCGCGGCGAACCGGGCATGCTGGTCATCCTGCCGATCGTCGTCGAGGACCAGGTCCTCGGCGCCGTGGAGCTCGCCTCGCTCCACCCCTTCACCGCCATCCACCGCGACTTCCTCGAGCTGTTCGTGGACACCGCGGGAGCCGTCGTCAGCTCGCTCGTGGCCAACCTCCGCACCGACGAGCTGCTCGGCCAGTCCCAGCGACTGACCGAAGAACTACGCACCAGCTCCCGGGAGTTGCAGGAGAGGCAGCAGGAACTCCAGCGCTCCAACGCCGAGCTGAAGGAGAAGGCGGCGCTGCTCGCCGAACGGAACCAGGACATCGAGTCCAAGAACCTCGTCATCGAACAGGCCCGTCAGGAACTGGAGGCCCGCGCCCAGCAGCTCTCCCGTACCTCCATGTACAAATCCGAGTTCCTCGCCAACATGAGCCACGAGCTGCGCACCCCGCTCAACAGCCTGCTCATCCTGGCGCGGCTGCTCGCCCAGAACCCGGACGGAAACCTGACGGCCAAACAGGTCGACTACGCCGAGGTCATCCACTCCGCCGGCTCCGACCTGCTCCAGCTGATCAACGACATCCTCGACCTGTCGAAGGTCGAGGCGGGCAAGATGGAGATCCGGCCCGAGCCGTTCGCCATGCACCAGCTGCTGGACTATCTGGAGGCGACCTTCGGCCCCGTCGCCGACGAACGCGAGCTGGAGTTCGCGGTCACCGTGGCCGCCGACGTCCCGGACGAGCTGACCACGGACGAGTCGCGGCTGCGCCAGATCCTGCGCAACCTGCTCTCCAACGCCATGAAGTTCACCGAGGAGGGACGGGTCGAGCTGGCCATCGGCACCGCCGAGGGCGACCGACTGCCGCCCCGGCTGCGCGGCGCCGGCGCCGCCCTCGCCTTCCGCGTCAGCGACACGGGCACCGGCATCCCCTCCGAGCGGCTCGAGAGCATCTTCGGCGCCTTCCAGCAGGGCGACGGCACCACCGCCCGCAGCTACGGCGGAACCGGCCTGGGGCTCTCCATCAGCCGCGAGGTGGCCGGGCTCCTCGGCGGCGCCCTCGACGTCCGGAGCACCCCCGGCCACGGCAGCGTCTTCACCTTCTTCCTCCCCGACCCGCGCCTCGGCGGCCCCGCGGACCCCGACGCCGTACCGGCCACCGGCGACGACGGCCGGGCCGCCCCCGGGCAGCCCGAAGCCGACCCCGGCCCCGCGCACGACCCCCGCACGGCAGGCCGGACCGTCCTCGTCGTCGACGACGACGTACGGAACGTCTTCGCGCTCACCGAAGTGCTGGAGCGCCACGGAGTCCACGTCCTCAGCGCCGACGGCGGCCGCGCGGGTCTCGACCTGCTGGGCGGCCACCCCGAGATCGAACTCGTCCTGATGGACGTCATGATGGCCGGCATGGACGGCTACGCCGCCACGGAGGCGATCCGGGAGCTCCCGGGCCGGGCGGACCTCCCGGTCATCGCGGTGACGGCCAAGGCCATGCCCGGCGACCGCGCCCGGGCCCTGGCGGCCGGTGCCGCCGACTACGTCTCGAAGCCGGTCGACGCGGACGAACTCATGACCAAGGTCCGCCAGTGGCTCCCCACTTGAACACGTGACCGCCTGACCGCCTGACGCATCGGTCGGCGCGCCGTCAGAGCACCTGCACGGCGACGATGCTCGTGTCGTCGTCGGTGTCCCCGCCGGCCGCTCGCAGCAGCCCGTCCACCAGTCGGTCCAACGGGTGGCGGCTCTGCCGTTCGGCCTCCCTGACGAGGTGCGCGAGCCCTCGGTCCAGACCGTCGTGGCGGCGCTCGACCAGACCGTCCGTGTACAGCAGCAGCCGGTCGCCCGCCCGCAGCCGGGTGCGCTGCTCCTTGTACTCGTACGCCGGAACCGCGCCGAGCAGCACGTCGTGCGGGGCGTCGAGCAGCCGGGCCCGGCCCTCCCGGATGAGCAGGGGCGGCAGGTGCCCGGCGCTCGTCCACACGATGACGTGGTCCTCGGGGTCGTACAGCGCGCAGACGGCCGTGGCGGTGGGGTGGTCGGTGGTGCGCAGCGTCAGCTCGTTGAGCCAGCGCATCAGGTGCCGGGGGGAGTTGCCGGTGAAGGCGAGCCCGCGCTGGGCGTTGCGGAGCGCGACCATGCCGTTGACGGACGTGATGCCGTGGCCCGCGATGTCCCCGACGGCCACCAGGACCTTGCCGCCGGGCAGCGGGAGCACGTCGTACCAGTCGCCGCCGACGCGGTACTCCTCGGCGGCCGGCCGGTAGCGGGCCGCCACCAGCAGCCCCGGCACCTCCTGGAGGTCGGGGACCTCGGGCACGATCGCCTGCTGGAGCTGGAGCGCCAGTCGGTGCCGGATCTCCGCACGGCCCTGGACGGCCGTCAGGTGGTCGAAGGTCGCGTTGAGCGCCGCCTCGGTGCGCCGGCTGGCGGACACGTCCTGGTAGACACCGGCGATGCCGCCGACGGTCCGCCCGTCGAGCAGCGGCTCGGCCGCCACCCGGACATGACGGACCGTCCCGTCGCCGAGGAGCACCCGCAGGACCGTCTGCGCGCCGGTGTGGCGTTCGGTCAGCGTCGTGAGCAGCGCGGTCAGCGCCACACCGTCCTCCGGATGGACCCGTCCCCGCAGACCGAGCAGCGGTACGGGCGTCTCGTCGCGGGCCATCCCGAAGATCGCGAACGCCTGTTCCGACCAGATGGTCTCGCCGCCGGTGAGGCTGTCCTGGAAGGTGGCCACGCTCTGCAGCCGGGCCACCGCGCGTCCGGTCGCCAGGCCGGGGTCGTTCGAGGTGTGCCAGAGCACGACCGTCCGCTCGGCGCCGGCCGGCAGCACCCGCACGTCGCACAGCCGGGGGGAGCCGCTGGGGCCGGTGTCCGTGACGGGCAGCAGGGCCGCCCGCTGCACGCGCGCGCTGCGGTGGGCGCGGCGCGCGAGATGGGCCAGGTCGGCGTGGACCGCGGGAAGGGCGAGGGCGAGGGAGCGGTCCTCGCGCGGCGGAGCGGCGCCGAGCGCCTCCACGGCCTCTTCGTTCAGGTGCTCGATCGTCGGTGGGGTGGAGGCCGGCGGGCCGGGGGCCGGGGGAGCGGGGGCCGACGACGAGGTGGGCGCGGGCTCGACGGACGGCGGGGCACCGGCCGACGGCGTGTGGAGCAGCATCGCCGGATGGACCAGCGCGTCCAGCACGTCGACGAGTACGGGAGTGGCGGCCGGGGCCGCCTCCTGGGCGTCCAGGACCGTGCCCGCCACCTCCATCAGGCCCATCAGGGCGCGCCGCAGCGGGGTCTCCAGGGTGACCGGGCCCGGCCAGCAGACCAGGGCGAGCCCGGCCGTCGTACCGCGCACGCGCAGCGGCAGCAGCGCCCGGGCGGCGCGCGGGCCCGGGCCCGGCAGGACGTCGTCGTGCCCCGCGTCCAGCCAGGCGGGAGAGCCGTCGGCGAGGACCTCGCGGAAGAGCCGCGGGCCCGCCGGGGGGATCCACTGCCACAGCGCGGCCTCGGCCGCGCTCACCCCGGCGTGTCCCGCGAGCCGCAGGCATCCCATGTCGGCGCGTCGCCAGAGCCAGAGGCTCTCCGCACCGTAAGGGGCGAGGCCGCCCTCCAGCAGGGTGCGGGCCGCCTCGCCGACCGTGTCGGCGGTCTCGGCGGCCGACACCGCGCGCCGGGCCCGGCGCGCTTCGGCGAGATGGCGCGCCGTGATCCGGGCGGCGTGCTCCTCCGGGGTCTCCCGCGCGGCGACGGGCGGCGCCGCGCCGGCCTCGTGGCCGGGCGCCGCACCCTCCTCCCGCTCCTCGTCCGTCCGCTCGGGAGGTGTGTGCCCGGCGTCCGTCTGCTCGTGGCCCGGTGCGGTCGGCGGCTTGAGCGGGGAGCCGGCCAGGCCGTTGACGACGTCCGCGGCGAGGTCTTCGACGTCCAGGCCGGTGGCGTGGGCCAGGGCGTCGAGGTGGGCGGCGGCGTCCGCGGGGGAGGCGTTCAGCTGGACCGCGAGGACACCGGTGGCCAGGTCGAGGAGGTGCCGTCGGGCGCGTTCGGCCCGCAGCCGCCCGATCTCCGCCGTGAGCCTGGCGACGCTGTCGGGGCCGGACCGTGCCTCTCCGGCCCCTGGAGGCTTCGCGGCGGGGTTGGTCGTCACGGCTCCCTCGTTCCCTCCACCGCACGGTCGACCGGAATCGTGGTGTCCGCACAGGATTCTACCTTTTGGAGCCTTCTGGTGGATCTTCTGATGATCTGTACGGGATCGTTCCCTCGCGGCCCGAGAGGGGTGTACGCCCGGGGGACGTACCGGAGAAGCACCGGCGAGGTGTCTGAAGAGCGGTTCCGCGGGTACTCGCGGCGGCAGAGCCGGGATCCGGTGGCCCGACCGCGTCGAAAGGGCGCGGTGGTCTTCCGGGGAACGGCACGCGTGCGCAGGAATGACGGGCAGGGCCGGCCGTTTCTCTGGGACACCGGAGGGGCGCCGGACCGCTGGGAGGTGTCGGCGATGGAGGAAGTACGGCTCTCACCACGCGAGCGGCGCATCCTGGCCGAGATGGAGAGGGAACTGGCGGAGGACGGCGGGCGCACTCCCTCCACCGACGCCCCCGGCGAGCGGCCGGACCGCCCGTCCGTCCCGGAGGGTTCACGTGGCCCGGACGGACGTCACGGCACGGACGCCTCGCCCGGACCGGCCCGGTGGCGTGGCCCGTACCGGTCGCCCGACCGCTGGGCAGTGCGGGGAACCGCCCTGCTGGGGGCCGTGGCCCTCGCCCTGCTCGTCTCCGCCGTCGTGACCGCGGCGCCCGTCCTGATCTGGGTGTTCGCGGTGGTCTGGGTCGTCGCCCTGACCTGCCTGCTGCGCATGGTGATCCGCTGGTCGCGAAAGATGAGGACGAGAACATGAGCAGTGCCACCGATACGGCCACCGCGACCGTGGAGCCGACCACGGCCGCGCCCCGGCTGCCCTCCGCCCGCGGCGAGGTGTCCGAGGGCGTGCGCGCCTACCTGCGCGGCGACGCCTCGGTGCTGCCCGACGCCGCCGCGACCGAGCGGCTCGACCCGTACGGCGACGACCTCCACCTCGCCCTGCATCTCTGCTACGAACTCCACTACCGCGGCTTCGCCGGCGTGGCGGACGAGCGGGAGTGGGATCCGGCCCTGCTGGAGCTGAGGGGCCGTCTGGAAGCGCGCTTCCTGGCCGCCCTGCGCGAGGAGTGCGGCACGACCGACGACGTCGCCGACGCCCTCGGCGCGATCCTGGTCGAACCGGTGGACGGCACCGGCCCCTCCCACTTCCTCGTCGAGCACGGTGAACTGTGGCAGCTCAGGGAGTACGCGGCCCTGCGCTCCGTCTACCACCTCAAGGAGGCCGACCCCCACGCCTGGGTGATCCCCCGGCTTCGCGGCCGGGCCAAGGCGTCCATGGTGGCGGTGGAGTACGACGAGTTCGGCTCCGGCCGGGCCGAGCGCATGCACGCGCGCCTGTACGCGGAGCTGATGACCGACCTCGGCCTCGACACGACCTACGGCCGCTATGTCGAGTCGGCCGGGGCGCGGACCCTGGCGACCGTCAACCTCATGTCGCTCTTCGGCCTGCACCGGGCCCTGCGCGGGGCGCTCGTGGGCCACTTCGCCTCCGTCGAGATCACCTCCTCGCCCGGCTCCTCCCGGCTGGCGCTCGCCCTCGAACGAGCCGGTGCGGGGCCCGCGGCCGTGCACTTCTACGAGGAGCACGTGGAGGCGGACGCCGTACACGAACAGCTGGTCCGGCGAGAGGTCGTCGACGGCCTCCTGGAGGACGAGCCGCATCTGGCGGCCGACGTCGCCTTCGGGATCCGGGCCACCGGCCTCCTGGAGGACCGCCTCGGGGACGACCTGGTCGCCGCCTGGTCCGAGGGCCGGTCGGCGCTCCGCCGGCCGCTCGACGAGACGGGCGAATGAAAAGGGGCGAAAGGGGCAGAAGTGTCGTGGGCGGGGCCCGACGAGAGTCGCCAGGCCCCGCCCGACGACCGGCCATGACGAGCACGACAGGCCGCACGCGGACGGTGGAAGGGAAGGAGCGGACCATGCCTCGCGGATCGAGCCCGAAGCGGGAACGGCAGTACGAGCACATCAAGGACAGCGCCCTCGACCGAGGTGAGGGCGAGAAGCGCGCCGAGGAGATCGCCGCGCGCACCGTCAACAAGGAGCGGGCCCGCGCGGGCGAGTCCAAGACGGCGAGCAAGACGTCCACGCAGGACATGTCGTCCTCCCGGCGGGGCGGCAAGCGCTCGCACAGCGGCGCCGAGGGGCCGACGTACGACCAGCTCTACGCCGAGGCGCAGAAGCGGAACGTCCACGGCCGGTCCTCGATGAACAAGGCGGAGCTGAAGCGCTCGCTCGGCAAGTGACCCCGGTTCCGCCGGTGCCGGGCCGCGAGACCCGGTCCCCGTGGTGACCGACGTAAGCGCCGCGCCCCGACGATGAGGAGCGCGGCGCCAAGCGGGTGGCGGCGCCCGTCAGGCGCGCCCGTCACCGCCCGGGCCGGCCGACCGACGCCGCCACAGCCACAGCGAGAGCGCCGCACCGAGGGCCGAACCCACCAGGGCCAGCGGGAGACCCGCCCAGGGGCCGGAGGGAACGGACCCGTGCGGCGAGTTCTCCTCCGGTCCGGGGTTTCCCCGTTCGGCGGGGCGCGGCTCGGTCAGGGCGGCGACCCGCTCCGACACGGGCACCGGCCGGCGCGCCGGGGCCTTCGCCGCTGTGGCCTCCTTCGCCGCGTCGGCCTTCTTGTAGCCGTGCGGGGCCGGGCCCGCCGCGGCGGCGGCCGGTCCGGTCTCGGGCGACGGATGCCGCTGTGCGCGCACCGGCGCCGGGGCCAGGGTGCCGACGGCCTGGACCCGGCCCGCGGCGTCGAAGCCCCAGTCGAACAGCGACCTGGCCTCCTCGTACACGGAGTGCCCGCCCGAGCTGGGGTTCATCACCGACACCACCAGCGTCCGGGTGCCCCGGCGGGCGGCGGCGATCAGGGTGTTCCCCGCGCCGCTGGTGTAACCGTTCTTGATGCCGATGAGCCCCGGGTAGCGCGCCACCCCGTCCGCCCCGGTCAGCAGCCGGTTCGTGTTCCGGATGCCGTACGACCACGACCCCGAGGGGAAGTCGGCGTACGGCGTCGAGCAGTAGCGGACGAAGGCCGGGTCCTGGAGCCCGGCGCGGCCGAAGAGCGCCAGATCGTACGCCGAGGACACCTGCCCCGGTGCGTCGTAGCCGTCCGGCGACACCACGTGCGTGTCGCGCGCGCCCAGAGCCCGCGCCTTCTCCTGCATCTGCCGGGCCATCGACTCCCAGCCGCCGCTCATCGCCGCCAGCACGTGGACGGCGTCGTTCCCCGAGCTGAGGAAGACGCCGTTCCACAGATCCGACACCTTGTACGTGTAACCGGGCCGGACGCCGACCAGGCTGCTGCCCTGCCCGATCCCCTCCAACTCCCACGCGTCGACCGTGTGCCGCCGTTCGGGCTCGAGATGCGGCAGCGCGGTGAGGGCGAACAGCGCCTTCAGGGTGCTGGCCGGCGGCAACCGGCGATGGGCGTTCCGCGCCGCGAGCACCTCTCCGGTGGCGGCATCGGCCACCAGCCACGACCGCGCGGACGAGTCCGGCAACTCGGGCGCCCCCCGCAACGGCCGGACCTGCGTCCCGGCGCGGTCCAGCAAGCCCGCGTCGACGAAACGCGCGGTGGGAGGCGTGGGTTCCGTGAGGGAGGAGGCCGTGGCGGTGGGGGCCGGCAGCACGAACAGCAGCGCCGCGACACCGGCGGCGGCATGACGGACAGCGGACGTGACGATCATTCAGCCACCGTAGGAAGCCTGACCGTCACCCGCAGTCGGAGTGAGCCGACCGGCGTACGAACCCCGCGGGGCAGGATCATCGCCATCCAGGCCGGGGTGCGGATCCGGGTCGTCCGGACAGGGCCGGCGGAACCGCGGGAGGCCCTGCGCGGCATCGAGGCCACGCCCCTGATCACCGCCGGTCCGACGACGGCCCGCGTCCTCGTCCTGACCACCTTCGACGAGGACGACCACGTCTAGGGCCCCCTCGACTCGGGCGCCCGGGACCGGGTCCGGCTCGTGATCACGGCCCATGGGAGCGGTCCCGTCACGCTGCTCCGCTGAAGAGGCCCTGAAGAAGACCGCCGCCTGGGGCCCGGGGAAGCGGTGTCAGCGGGGCAGGGCATGCTGGTGACGTGGCATCACCTTCGTATCAGAGCAGCCCCGTTCCACCGGAACCCGCCGAGGCGCAGGGGACCGGCGGTCCCGTCGCCGCGGGGGCGTCCGCACCGCGGCAGCAGCGGGCCGTGGTCGCCGGGCACATGATCGTCTGCGGTGACGACGTGCTCGCCCACCGGCTCGCGGCGGAGCTGCACGACGTCTACGGCGAGCGGATCACCCTGCTCGTCCCCGCGCCGCGGGAGCCCGAGCGGCCGTCGGCCGGCCGGCCGGGGATCGCCCAGGCGCTGTTCGGCCGGGTGACCGCGGCCGTCACCCGGGGCGCCGTGGGGGAGCAGCGGGGCGCGGCGCCCACGCGATCGATACGGCTCGTGGAGACGGCCGAGGTGGACGACGCCGTTCTCGTGGACGCGGGCGTCGAACAGGCGGCCGCCCTCGCCCTCGTGTACGACGACGACGAGACCAACATCCGCGCCGCGCTCGCCGCTCGCCGCCTCAATCCCCGCCTGCGACTGGTGATCCGGCTCTACAACCGCAAGCTCGGCCAGCACCTGGAGACCCTTCTCGACCAGGCCGGGGCCGTCGTCGAGCCCTGCCCGGACCCCAAGCTGCTCGACGCCGCGACGACCGTGCTCTCCGACGCCGACACGGCCGCCCCCGCGCTCGCGGCCACCGCGATCGCCGGCACCAGCAAGGTCGTCCAGGCCGGCGGTCTCCTCCTCCACGCCGTCGAACGCACGCCGCCGGCCCGTGGCGAGGTCGCCGACCCCGGCCTGTGCACCCTCGCCCTGCTGTCGGCGACCACCAACGACCCGGCCGGCTGCGAGGGCTCGGAGCGCAGCGGCGACGCGGGCCCGCAGCTCCTGCCCGACGACCGGGCCGTCGCGGCGGCGCCCGGCCGGGGCACCGTCGCCCTGGAGGCGGTCACGTACGCCGGACCGACCCTCTCGGCGAACAGGTTCGGCGCCTCCGCGCTGCCCGTGGCCTCGCTCTTCTCCCGCCGGCTGCGCTGGTCGCTCGCCGGTGTGACCGCCGCCGTCGTCGCGATCGCCCTCGCCACCTGGCTCACCACCCGCCACCACCCCCTGCACGCCGCCTACCTGACGCTCCTGGACCTCTTCGCCATCGGCGACCCCGCCGTCGACGAGACCACCAGCCGTCAGGTGCTGCAGCTCCTCGCCGGACTCCTCGGCCTGCTCCTGCTGCCCGTCCTGATCGCCGGACTCCTCGAAGCCCTCGGCACCTTCCGCTCGGCGACCTCGCTGCGCCGCCCGCCCCGGACCCTGTCCGGCCATGTGGTGCTCCTGGGACTCGGCAAGGTGGGCACGCGGGTCCTCGCCCGGCTGCGCCGACTGAACATCCCGGTGGTGTGCGTCGAGTCCGACCCCGAGGCGCGCGGCGTGGCGCTGGCCCGCCGGCTGCGCGTCCCGACCGTCATCGGAGACGTCACCGAGGAGGGCGTCCTGGAAGCCGCCCGCATCCACCGCGCCCACGCCCTGCTCGCCCTGACCAGCGTCGACATCACCAACCTGGAGGCCGCGCTCTCCGCCCGCGCGGTCAAGGCCGACTTGCGCGTCGCCCTGCGCCTGTACGACGACGACTTCGCCACCGCCGTCTACCGCACCCTGCGCGCCGCCCACCCGGACGCCCTCACCCGCAGCCGCAGCGTCTCGCACCTGGCCGCACCGGCCTTCGCCGGGGCCATGATGGGCCGCCAGATCCTGGGCGCCATCCCGGTGGAGCGCCGGGTGCTGCTCTTCGCGGCCGTGGACGTGGCGGGGAACGCGCTCCTGGACGGCCGTACGGTCGCCGAGGCGTTCCGGCCCGGTGCCTGGCGGGTGATCGCCCTCGCCACCGGCTCCGCGCCGCTCGGCCGCCCGGGAGCCGGGCTGGTCTGGCAGCTCCACCCCGGCCGGCTCCTCGCACCCGGCGACCGGGTCGTCATCGCCGCCACCCGCCGCGGCCTGGCCGAACTCTTGGGCCGCCGCCCGCGCCGGGAGCCCGCACCGGGCTCGTAGCGCGCGCCGAAGAGCCCCCGGCCTCGCCCGGCCGGGGGCTCCTGGACGCGCCGCGCACCTCGCGGCTCAGCCGCGCTTGGTCCTGCGCCAGCCGAAGGGGCCGGGCAGGTCCATCGAGGTGGTGCGGCGTCCGGTGCTGCTGTGGGTGTGCCGGGGGCCGTGCTTGCCGCCCCCGGTGGTGATTGACCACGACTTGCGGTTGATGTTGAGCCGGACGCCGGGCAGGATCCTGAAGCTCTTGCGGAATGTCAGCGGCATGACGTCTCGCCTTCCTCCGGACGGAAGGGGGCGGCCGGTCCGACCACCCCTGCTTTCAAGCCAGTTGCCTACGTGTATCCGGCGACGGCCGTTCCATGCGCGGCAGCCGGTCGGCCGGCAGACGGTACCCGGCGCCCGCTCTTCCCCGCCCCTCACGGGCGCGCGTGGTGCCAATGCGCCCGCAGGAGAGGTCAGGCCGGGGCGCGCAGCCCCGCCAGGAGCCGGTCGAGTGCCTGCTCCCCGGCCTGCGGGTCCCCGCCCTGCGCGATCCAGAGCGCGGCCTCGTTCATCGCCCCCGAGAGCAACCGGGCCAGGGGCTCCACCGGCTGATCGGCGATGACCCCGGCCGCGGCGAGCGCCGTCAGCGCCTCCGCGAGATGCCGGGCGGAGGACTTCTCGTCCATGGCCCGCCACTCGTCCCAGCCCAGCACGGTCGGCGCGTCGACCAGCAGGATCTGTCGCACCGCAGGATCGGTTCCCGCGGCCAGGAAGGCCCGGCAGCCGGCCTGGAGCTGCTCCCAGAGGTCTTCGTGCCGCTCGGCCGCGGCCGCGACCCGCTCTCCCAGTTGCTGCTGGATCTCGCCGACGACAGCCCGGAAGAGCCCTGCCTTGCTGTCGAAGTGGTGATAGGCGGCCCCCTTGGTGAGCCCGGCGGCCCGCGCCACCTCGGCCAGCACCACGTGGTGGTACCCGTCGGCGGCGAACTGCCGCCGCCCTTCGGCCAGCAGCGCCTGCCGCGTGGCCGCCCGCTGCTCCGCCCGGCTGACCGCCATCGAGCCCACCGCCCTTTCTCTTCCGCATACCGAGGGTATGCTAACGCCACGATTCGCATACCCAGGGTATGTGAACTGGAGCTGGAGGAGTGTCATGACCGAAGAGCCCACGACCACGCCCAGGACGAAGCTCGGTGGCTTCTACCCGGTGCTCGCCAGCCGGGACGTGGCGGCGTCCCGCGACTTCTACACCCGCCACCTCGGGTTCGACGTGACCTTCGAGGCGGACTGGTACGTCAGCCTGCGCCGCCCCGACGCCCCGCAGTACGAACTGGCCCTCCTCGACCACGCCCACCCGACCGTCCCCGAAGGCCACCGGGCCGCGCTCCAGGGGGGCCTGCTGCTGAACTTCGAGGTGGACGACGTCGACTCCGAGCACCAGCGGCTCGTGGTCGAGGCGGGCCTGCCCGTCGTGCTGCCGCTGCGTACGGAAGAGTTCGGCCAGCGCCACTTCATCATCACCGCACCGGACGGTGTACTGATCGACGTCATCACCATCGTCCCGCCCAGCGAGCAGTACGCCGCCCAGTACACAAACCTCTGATGCTGAGCCCGGCTTGGGGACAGGAGAGGCTCCCGGGGGTTCCCTGAGCGCGGGCAGGTCAGCCGGGCTCCTCCCCGCCGCGGTCTGCGCAGCCGGCCGCTGAGCGCGCAGACCCCTCTCGGTGAACGCGGTGCCGACCGTAGGATCTGACCGTTCGGCAGCTCTGCCTCTTCTGCAGCTCTGACCGTTCGGACGCCGGTTCGGCCCGCCTCGCCGTCAGGAGTGCCCCGTGAACGTCACGCCCCACCCCCTCGACCCCGCCGGGGGCTGCCCGCACGCCGCCAACGCCCGGCTGCTCACCCAGGGAGCCGTGGCCCCGGTGCTGCTGCCCGGCGGCGTCGAGGGGATGGCCGTCCTCGGTCACGACGCGCTGCGCGACTTCCTCTCCCACCCCGAAGTCGCCAAGGACGCACGCCACTTCACCGCCCTCGCCGACGGGCGCATACCGGACGGGTGGCCGCTGCGCACCTTCGCCACCGTCCAGGGGATGACCACCGCCGACGGCGCCGACCACCGGCGGCTGCGGGGCCTCGTCGGCAAGGCGTTCACCGCGCGCCGCGTGGAGGCGCTGCGTCCCCGGGTCGAGGCGGTCACCGCCGGACTCCTCGACGGGCTCGCGGCCGCCGCCCGGGAGGGTGGCGGCGTCGCCGATCTGCGCCGCCACTACGCCCTGCCGCTGCCCCTCGGGGTGATCTGCGAACTCCTCGGCGTGGACGCGGAGTACCGGGACAGGCTGCACCACCTCTCCAACCAGGTCGTCGCCACCGACATCGGCCCCGAGCAGGCCCTGGCGGCCAACCGCGAGCTGGTCGAGGTCCTCGCCGCCGTCGCCGCCGCCCGGACGGCGCGACCCGGCGACGACCTGACCAGCGCCCTGATCGCCGCCCGCGACGACGGCGGCGACCGGCTGAGCCAGCCCGAACTCATCGGCACCCTGATCCTGATGATCATCGCGGGGCACGAGACCACCCTGAACCTCATCACCAACGCCGTCCGCGCCCTGTGCGCGCACCGGGACCAGCTCGCCCTGCTCCTGGACGGGCGGGCCGCCTGGGCGGACGCGGTCGAGGAGACCCTGCGGTGGGACAGCCCGGTGAGCTACTTCCCGTTCCGCTACCCCACCCGCGACCTCACCGTCGACGGCACGCTGATCCCGAAGGGCACACCCGTCCTGGCGGGTTACTCGGCGGCAGGGCGCGACGAGAAGGCCCACGGCCCGGACGCCGGCCGCTTCGACCTCACCCGCGCACCGGCGGCGAAGCACCTCTCCCTGGGCCACGGGCCCCACTACTGCCTGGGCGCCCCCCTCGCCCGCATGGAGGCCACGATCGCCCTCCGGTCCCTCTTCACCCGCTTCCCCGACCTCACCCTCGCCACCCCCGAGCCGGACCTCCCCCGCCACGCGAGCTTCGTCGGCAACAGCGTCCGCACCCTCCCGGTCCGGCCGGTCTGACCGCAGCGGGCCCCGAGGGTTCTAGCCCCGGCCGCGGTCCGCCGGTGTCGGCGAGGTGCGGAGCGCGGAGACCAGGTGGAGGAGGTGGGCCTCGTTGCCCGACAGGCCCGCGGCGCGCAGGGCCGCGTCGGCCTCCGCCATGGGGTGGGTGAGCATCACCCCGGCGTACGGCGCGAGGTGCGGGTCGGTCAGGACCGCCTGGGTGGACTCCAGCAGACGGAGGTACGCCTGGGCGGCGGCGCGCTCACGGGCGGGGGTGGTGGTCATGTCGGGCTCCCTCTCGACAGGTTGGCACTCCCACCCTCTCCTATGGGTCTGACAACGGGGGTCCGCCCCGCCCGTCGAGGTGCGCGGCGAGGCGGTCCAGGAACACCCGCTGCCCCGCCACCAGCAGCGGAGCGGCCGCCGCGGGGGTGAACCAGCCGACCCGGTCGATCTCCGGGAACTCCCGCTGGACGCCCGAACCGCGCGGCCACTCCATGGTGAACGTCCCCGGCACGACCCGGGTCGGGTCCAGGTCCGCCTCGACCGCCCAGACCGTGACGGTCTTTCCGTTCCGCTGGCGCGCCTCGCCGAGCGGGATCCGCTCGCCGTCCGGGGCCGGGAGGCCCAGCTCCTCCTCGAACTCGCGGTGGGCGGCGGCCTCGGGGGATTCCTCGGGACCGTACTCGCCCTTCGGGATCGACCAGGCCGAGACGTCCTTCGACGCCCAGAAGGGCCCGCCCATATGGCCGATGAGCACCTCGACGCCACGCTCCGGCGTCCTGCGGAAGAGGAGGAGTCCAGCACTGCGCTTGTCCGGCATGCCGCCCAGTGTGGCCGAAACGGTCAGATACCGCAGCCGCTCGCCGACCAGAAGCGCGCGGACCGGGTGTCGACGTGCGCGTGGTCGCCGTGGCCCGGGTAGCCGGGGCCGAGGATGCCGTTGAAGCCGTGGTTGCGCGCCTGCTTGGCCAGGGTGCACAGGGACGGCGACCCGGTGAGGTCGATGCCGTCGCCGTACAGGTGCCGGCTGTCCGAGGCGCCGCCGACGGCCGCGTTGCAGGCCTTCGAGCGGAACCCGCTGCTCACCGAGATCGGCACGTCGCCGAGCGCGTGGCGCAGCGCCTCCAGCTTCCACATCGCGCGCAGGGCGTTCGCCCTGGCGGTGGCGGCGCTGACGGCTCCGCCGGAGAAGTCGCCGTTGCACTTGTTGAGTTCGGCGTAGGTGAAGTGGACGGGGGTGCAGTCGGCGTCCTGGAGCGCGTACAGCTTGGCGAAGGTCGCGGGGCCGGCGACGCCGTCCGCGCCGAGCCCGTACGCCTGCTGGAAGCGGGTGACGGCGGCCTTCGTCGCCGGCCCGTAGGAGCCGTCGACGCCGAGGACGGCGCCGTAGCCGGGGTAGCCCGCGACCCGGATCTGGAGCTGGGTCACGTCCGCGCCGGACATGCCGGAGGACAGTGTGCGGCCCCAGGTGTAGCACTCGTCCGCGTGCGCCGTGCCCGCGGTGGCCACTGTGCCCGCGAGCGCGGCGACCACCAGTAGGACGAGGGAGAGCAGGGATCTGATCGCGCGCCTGACCATGACACCTCCGTGTCGGAAGACGGGATTCCTGGCATGAGCATGAGGGGTGCGGGGAGGGTGGTCAACGGCCCGTCGCACATGCCAGTGGACCAGGCCTCTGACGCCGGAGGCTCCCGGCACCGGCCCTCCGAGGCGCAGGGCGAAGGGCCTTGGCTCCGCAACACGCCCAGGGCGCGTTGCGAAAGTCCCGTCTGGCCGCGAACGCCTGGCTGCGAAACACGCCCTAGGCCCCCACCCCCACCACCACCGGACCGCCCGCCGGGTCGACGTCCCGCGTCCACGCCGGGGACAGCCGCACGGAACGCCACGGCGCCACCGCCCCCCGCACCGCCACCCGGTGCAGGAGCCGCCCGTCCTGGACGACGCGGAACACCGGGCTCTCCAGCGATGTCTCCGCGCGCACGAGGACCGGCCGGGCGGCCGGTCCGTCGCCGGCCCGCCGGTCCGACCCGTCCGTGGTCCGGTCGGGGAGCGGGTCCGCGATCCGGTGGGGGAGCACCCACCTCAGCGGCGACTCGGCCACCACCGGCACCCCTCCCGTCGACCACGGCTCGCCCGCCAGCCGCCGCAGCACCGCCTCCGCCGCCGCGCGCCCCTCCGCCGCGGCCGTGGCGGCCGACTCCACGCCCCGCAGGACGTCGCCCGCCGCGAAGACCCCCGTCGTGGCGGTACGGAAGGACCCGTCGACCGCCGACCCCCGGGTGGCCGGGTCCAGCGGCACCCCGCCCGTCCGGGCCAGTTCGTGCTCGGGGATCCAGTCCCCGGTGAACACCGCCGTGTCGCAGCGGACCGTCCCCCGGCGCCCGTCGTCGTAGGCCACCCCCACGCCGGTGAGGCGCCCGCGCCCCAGGATCTCCGTCACCGTCGCTCCCGTGAGCAGGGGAGGAGCCGCCCCACCGGAAGCGGCGGTGAGACGCCGTCGCCCGGGCGGCCGGTCCGTCACCCTCGCGACGACGTCCAGACCGGCCTCGCGCAGGGTCCGTACCGCGTGCACGGCCACCGGCTCCGCCCCGATCACCACCGCGCGCCGTCCGAGCCGTGGCCCGCGCACGCCGTGCAGCACCACGGACCGCTGCAGTTCCCCGGTCGTGAGGATCCCGGCCGGCCGGGTGCCGGGGACCAGCCGCGCGCTGCGCGGGCGCTCCCGGGCCCCCGTGGCCAGCACGACCGCCCGGGCCGCGATCCGCTCCAGACCCGTGGGCGCGGTGACCTCCAGGGCCAGCGGCCCGGCCCAGCCGGTGACCGTCACACCCGTGCGGACCACCGCCCCCGCCCGAAGTGCCAGGGCGAGCGACCGGCGCGCGAACGCCGGCCCGTCGATCGTGCGGCCCCGCTCGCCCGCGCCGAAGCCGCCGTGGTCGCAGTGGCGCGGCGCGCCGCCGGCCTCCTCGTCACGCTCCAGGACCTCGACCCGGCCCACGCCCGCCGCCGCCAGCCGGGCGGCCGCCGCGAGCCCCGCGGGTCCCGCCCCGATGACCAGCACGTCGACCGACCGGATCGCGAACCCGTCCCTGCCCGTGGAAGGGGCCGAGTCCGCCGTCCGGCCGCCTTCCGCACCCCCGGCGGGCCGGTTCATCTCCCCGCCTCCTCGAACAGGGACCGGACCGTCGCCCCGCAGGTGAACCCCTGGCAGCGCCCGCCGCGGGCCCGGGTCCGGCGGCGCAGGCCGTCGAGGGTGACGGGCGGGATCGTCGACGCGAGCGCCTCCCGGATCTCCCCGCGGGTGACCCGCTCGCAGGGGCAGACCACCGCGCCGAAGTCCGGGGAGCGGGCGATCCGTTCGGCGTCCCGGTACGGGCGCGGGAACGCCTCGCCCAGGTTCGGCATCCGGACCGGGACGAGCGGCCGCTCCGCGCCGAGCTCCAGGCCCTCCGCCGCCAGCAGCTCCACCACATGGGCGGCGAGGGCGAGGGAGGCGGTCAGCCCGGTGGACCTGATGCCGCCGACCGTCACGTACCGGAGCCCGGCGTGCGCCGTCACCTGGAAGTCGTCGTGCTCGGTGGCGGCCCGCAGCCCCGCGTAGACGGCCGTCACCTCCTCGTTCAGCAGGGCGGGCAGGATCCGCCGCCCCTGATCCCGCAGCGACGCGAGCCCCTCGGCCGTCGAACCGGTGGCCGTCCTGTCGTCCAGGTCCTCCGCCGTCGGGCCCAGCAGCACCTTCCCGTAGACCGTCGGCGCCACCAGCACCCCCTTGCCGAGCCGCCCCGGCACGGGCAGGAGGATGTGCCGGACGAGCCCCCGGGCGAACGAGTCGAAGACGATCAGCTGGCCGCGCCGCGGTGTCACGGTGAAGTCGTGCCTGCCGAACAGCGCGTCGAACCGGTCCGCGTACAGCCCGCAGGCGTTGACGACGTACCGGGCCCGCAGCGCCCCCCGCCCGGTGACCAGCCGGTGCGGCGCCCCGGGGACGGCCGTCTCGACCCGGCAGCCGAGGTGCAGATCCACGCCGGAGCGGACCGCCTGGGTGGCGTACGCCAGGGTCGTCGTCCACGGGCAGATGATCGACTCGCCGGGCACGGCCAGCGCCCCGAGCGCACCGGGACCCAAGTGCGGTTCACGTACGGCAAGTTCGGCCGGTCCGATCACGCGGGTCGTGCGGTGGCCGTTGCGGGCGGCCTTGTCGGCGAGGCGGGGGAGGGCCGCGCGCTGCTCGGCGTCCCAGGCGACGAGGAGCGCGCCGACCGGCTCGACGGGGATGCCGGCCGCGTCGGCGTAGGCGAGGAGCCGGCGCCGCCCGTCCCGTACGAGCCGTGCTTCGAGGGAGCCGGGTACGGCGTCGAAACCGGTGTGCAGGATCGCGGTGTTGGCCTTGGACGTGCCGTCGCCGACGTCACCGGACGCCTCGACGAGGGCCACCCGCAGCGAGTGGCGGGCGAGTTCGCGCGCCAGGGCGCAGCCGACGACGCCGGCGCCCACCACGGCCACGTCGTACTCCGCACCCGGTGCCGAGGTGTCGGGCAGCGCGCCCGCGCGGGTCACCGCCCCGGGTCTCCCGGCCGTCATGCGGGCCGGCTCCCGGGGGCGCCGTCGAGGAGCGAGGCCACGGCCGTACGGAACCGGCCCAGGCGCTCGCTCGCCTCCGGACCGCCGACACGCGGCTCGTACACGGCCGACGGCTTCCACTCCGGTACGGCCCCGTCGAAGCCGAGCGAGGGGTCGTGGCCGAGCCGGGCGACAGCGGCCGCCCCGAGCGCGGTCGCGTCGGGCAACGCCGACACTTCCACGGGGAGTTGGAGCAGGTCCGCCTGGGTCTGCATCAGGAGCGCGGACCGGGTGAGGCCGCCGTCGACCCGCAGCGCGGTCAGCGGCGCCCCGAGGCCGGCGGCCGCCGCGCCCGCCAGCTCGACGACCTGCGCGGCGATCCCCTCGCAGAGGGCGCGGACCAGATGCCCGGCGGTCGTGTCCAGGCCGAGGCCGTGCAGCGAGCCGCGCACGTCGCCGCGCCACCACGGCGCCGCGAGGCCGGCCAGGGCCGGTACGAAGGTGACACCGCCGGAGTCGGACACCGTACCGCCCACGGGGTCGAGGTCCGCGGGCCCGGAGAGCACCCCGAGGTCGGTCAGCCAGCGCACGGCGGACGCCGCCGTGAAGACCTGGCCGTCCAGGCAGTAGCTCGTCCGGCCCCGCAGCCGCCAGGCCACGCAGCTCACCAGCCCGTCGTCGCCCCGCCGGGGGACCGGGCCGGTCTGCGCGAGCAGGAACGCCCCCGTGCCGTAGGTGCACTTGGCGGTGCCCGGTTCGGTGACCCGCTGGGCGAGAAGCGCCGCCTGCTGGTCGACCAGCAGGCCGGTCAGCGGCAGCGCGGGCCCGAACGCGGTCGTCGTGCCGACCGGGGTGTCCGAGTCCACGACCCGCGGGAGCCGTTCCCCGCCGAGGCCGTAGACGTCGAGGGCGGGCCGCGACCAGGACGCCGTGTCGAGATCGAGGAGCCCGGTCCTGCCCGCGGTCGCGGTGTCGGTGACGAAGGCGCCTGTGAGCCGGTGCACGAGCCACGCGTCGCTGGTGGTGACCACGCCCGCGCCGGTGAGGTGGCGGCGGATCCAGGCCATCTTGGGCGCGGCGAAATAGGGGTCGAGCGGCAACCCGGTCCACTGCCGCAACCGGTCCGCGTGCGCGGCCAGTTCGTCGCACAGCGCGGCGGCCCGGCGGTCCTGCCAGACCAGCGCGTCGGTCAGCGGTTCACCCGTGGCCGGATCCCATGCGAGGACGGTCTCGCCCTGGTTGGCCAGCCCCACGGCCGCCACCGGGGTGGCCGCCTCGGCCAGCGCCTCGCGACCGGCTGCGACGACGGACGCGTACAGCTCCCGGGGGTCGACCTCGACCAGGCCGCCCGGCAGGTGGCGCGGCCGGACGGGCGCCGAACCCGTGCCGATGACGCCGCGCTCGGGGCAGACGACGAGCGCCTTGGTCCCCGAGGTGCCCTGGTCGACGGCGAGGACCGGCTCCGTCATCGTCGTGCTCCCGTCCACATCGCCCCGCCCCCGCGTACTCCGGTCTCGTGCGGCGCCCGCTGCGCCCGGCGTCCTTGATCACCGAAGCCGAAAGCCTCGTGTACCCGCCGCGACGCGTCAAGCCGCTGCCGGCGGCCTCGTCACCTTCGGCCACACCCGGGATCGTTGATCAAATCCGTTCCGTGGCCGGATAGTTACGATCAGAAGCGAAAGTGGACCGGGGTGATCCAGCGGCCTTTATAGTGATCGCCGATCAACGGCCGGGATGTCCACCGGGGGCCGACCACCCCTCCACCCCACCGAGGACCCATGTCACCCACCGCACGCCCCGCCCCGTGAGAGGCGGGCACGGCTTCCGGCCCGTCTACCACCCGGCCGGCCACGACCACGCCCTGCGCCACGCCGTCCAGGACCTGCGGACCGGCCGCTGGGTGTCCATGGCCCGATTACTCGACGAGACGTCCGGCTGGGCCGCCTGGACCCAGCGCACCCAGATCCTGGCCGCCGTCGCCGCCGGCACCGACGTCGTCCAGGCCTGGCGCGCCGAGCAGCCGGAGAGCGCGCCCGCGACCGTGATGCACACCCGGGTCGCCGTGGAGCGCGCCGTACGCGCCCACCGCGCCGCCCACCCCCGTACCCACGAGCTGCGCCAGGAGGCGTGGATCGCCTGCCGCTCCGCCGCCGAACGCTTACCCGCCGACCCCGTGCCCTGGATCTGTCTGCTCGCCCTCGCCGTCATCGACGCGGCGCCGCAGGCGGAGCAGTACCGGCAGCCCCCGCCGGCCCCCATGCTCCCGCCCGGCCCCTGGGCCCTTCTCGCCGAGGCCGAGAAGCGCGACCCGCACAACCGCGAGGCGCACCACCGCATGCTGCAGTTCTTCTACGCCCGCCGGCCGGGGACGCTCTCCGAAGCCGCCAACTACGCCCAGTGGGCGGTCTCGGGCGCCCCTCCCGGCTCGGCCCTGCACGCCCTTCCGCTCTACGTCCGGGTCGAGCGCTACCGACGCGAACGCGGCCACGAGCACGCGCTGGACCTGCACTGGGTCGCCGAGGACGCCGTCCGGGAGGCCCGCCGCGCGCTGGACGGCTGGTTCCTCTTCTGCGCCACGGCCGAGGCGTCCCTGCTCGACCTCAACCACCTGGCCCACGCCCTGCACGGAGCCCTGCGCTTCGCCGACGCCGCCCGGGTCTTCGAGGCCCTGGGCCCGTACTACACGACGCTGCCCTGGGCGTACCGCACGGCCGACCCCGACGACCGCGCGCTGGCCGAAGAGGTCTTCCTGAGCGCCCGCGCCCGCTGCCTCGACCCCTGACGCCGACGCGAACCGCCCCGGACCACCGCCCCGAGCGCCCCGGACAACCCGGACAACCGTCCCGAAGAAGCGCCCCGAACCCGCCCCGGAGAACCACCCCCACCGACGCACCCGCTCCCCCCACCCCCGGAGGTACCGGCCATGTCCCGCACCGTCCCCGTCGACGACATCCACGGCCCCGTCCAGGGCCAGGACGACGAGGCCAGGCTCAGAGAGCTCGGCTACCAGCCGGTCCTCGCCCGCCGCATGGGCGGTTTCGGCAACTTCGCCATCAGCTTCTCCGTCATCTCCATCCTCTCCGGATGCATGACCCTCTACGGCTTCGGCCTGGGTACCGGCGGCCCCGCCGTCATGATGTGGGGCTGGGCGGGCGTCGGTCTCTTCGTGCTCTGCGTCGGCATGGCCCTGGCCGAGGTCACCAGCGCCTATCCGACCTCCGGCGCGCTCTACTACATGGCCGACCGGCTCGGCGGCCGCCGCTGGGGCTGGTACACCGGCTGGCTGAACCTGCTCGGCCTGCTCGGCGCCATCGCCGGCATCGACTACGGCGCCGCGCTCTTCACCGGGGCCTTCCTCAACCTCCAGTGGGGCATCGCGCCCACGGCCGGATCCACCTTCCTGATCTTCCTCGCCATCCTGCTCCTGCACGCCGTCCTCAACCTCTTCGGCGTCCGCCTGGTCAGCGTGCTCAACTCCATCAGCGTCTGGTGGCACCTCGCCGGAGTCGCCGCCATCGTCGGCGCCCTCGCCCTCGTCCCCGACCGGCACCAGTCCGCCGAGTTCGTCTTCACCGAGTTCGTCAACGACACCGGCTGGGCCAACCCGTTCTACGTCGCCGCCGTCGGCCTGCTCCTCGCGCAGTACACCTTCTCCGGGTACGACGCCTCCGCCCACCTCTCCGAGGAGACCTCCAACGCCTCGGTCAGCGCGGCCAAGGGCATCGTGCGCGCCATCTGGGTCTCCTGGATCGCCGGCTTCGCCCTGCTCGCCGGGCTCACCTTCGCCATCCAGGACTACGCGGGCACGCAGAACAGCGCCACCGGAGTCCCGCCCGCGCAGATCCTGCTCGA
Source organism: Streptomyces sp. NPDC048353 (assembly GCF_055587165.1). Taxonomy (NCBI): domain Bacteria; kingdom Bacillati; phylum Actinomycetota; class Actinomycetes; order Kitasatosporales; family Streptomycetaceae; genus Streptomyces; species Streptomyces sp. NPDC048353. The sequence continues at coordinate 407,072 of NZ_JBVJGU010000004.1, forward strand.
CGCGCTCGGCTCCGGCGGCGCCACCGCCCTGCTGCTCGTGGTCATCGCCGCCCAGCTCTTCTGCGGCAACGCCGAGGTGGCCGCCGCCAGCCGGATGGTGTTCGCCTTCAGCCGCGACAACGCCCTGCCCGGCTCGGCCCTCTGGCGCAAGGTCAGCAGCCGCACCCAGACCCCGGTTCCGGCCGTCTGGCTCTCGGTCGCCGTCGCCGCCGTCCTGGCCGTGCCCTCGCTCTACTCCGCCACCGCCTACGGAGCGGTGACCGCCATCAACGTCATCGGCATCACCCCCGCCTACGCCATCCCGATCTACCTCCGCCTCCGGGCGGGCGACCGCTTCACCCCGGGACCCTGGAACCTCGGCCGCTGGAGCCGGCCGATCGGGTGGACGGCCGTGGTCTGGGTGGCCGTGGTCACCGTCCTGTTCTGCCTGCCGCAGAGGTCGCCGGTGACCGTGGACTCCATGAACTACGCCGTCATCGCCCTGGCCGTGGTCCTCGTCCTCGCCACCCTGTGGTGGTACGTCGCCCGCCGGTCCTACGGGACCCCCTCGGCGTACGGCACCGCCCGCGAGGAGGCGGAGATCGCCGAGGGGATCGTCTAGGGCGTCGCGAGCGGGCAGGCGGGCAGGCGTCGCGGGCAGGAGGCCCGCGGCCACTGCCGGTGCCCCGTCGGGCTCAGGCGCTGAACTCGTACGTCCAGGCGGCGCTCTGGGCAGCGAAGTCGATGTCCGTGATCTCCAGCGCGTGGCCGTGCTGGTCGCTCACCACCCGGTGGACGACCAGCCGCGCCGCGCCCCCACCGACGCCCTGGCCGGAACCGGCACCGGCACCGGGGCCCGGGCCGATGCCCGTCCCGGGCCCCGGGGGCACGCCGATCGACTCCCGTCGGGTCAGCCGCAGCCCCGCCTGGTGCATCCAGTGGTAGAGCAGCCGCAGGTCCGGCTGCTTGGCCGCGTCCTTGCCCCGCCGGTAGCGGGAGAGTTGGGGGATCTCGGTGAGCGCCTGCCGGGAGAACCACGACACGGAGCGTTGCAGGGGCGTCCCGGCGGGGCTCATCACCACGTGCCGATGGACGAGCGTGGGCTCTCCCGGCACGAGCGAGAGGCGGCCGGCCAGCGCCGCCGGGGGCGCCTCCCAGGCGAGGGCGGCCCGGACGAGCGCGTCGGCCGCCTCCGTACCGCCGGGGAAGGACTGCCGGCGGACCGTCAGCCCCGGGACGTGCGTCTGTTCGCCCCCGCCGCCGACGGCGAAGGTGCCGCGGCGGTCGGTCACCACCCGTCCTTCCTCGCGCAGCAGGTGGAGCGCGCTGCGCACGGTCTGGCGGTTGACGTGGTAGCGGTGGGCGAGCGAGCGCTCGGACGGCAGCCGGCTGCCGGATGCGATGCGTCGGTCGACGAGGTCGTCCCGCAGGGCGGCGGCGACCCGGAGGTAGAGCGGAACCGCCGCCACCTGCTCGGGATCGGGCTCAGCCATGTTCAGACCCTTCCTTGCATAGCGTGATCGTGTGGGCCGTGTGAGTGATCATTCCTATCATTGGTCTAAACCATTAAGGAAGGGGGTCCCGGCGAGAGTGGCCGAAAGGAGCGAGTGCGCTTGTAATGAGTCCAACCGGTAGCGGCGCTGGAAGAGGCGGGTGAGGCCGGATGCTGACACCGTACGAGCGAGCCGAAACGGGCCGGGCGGCCCGCAAGCGCGTCCCCCGGTCCTCGCACGGCCGCTGGATACCCTCCTCTCAGCGCCCCGATCCGCTGGCCGTACTGCAGCGCCAGTCCGTCGACCGTGTGGCCGAACTAGTGCCCCTCCGGTACGGGCGCATGGCCGCGACGCCCTTCGCCTTCCTGCGCGGCGCCGCCGGTGTGATGGCCGCCGACCTGGCCGCCCAGCCCCACACCGGCCTCACCGTCCAGCTCTGCGGGGACGCCCATCTGCTCAACTTCGGTGTGTACGCCTCACCCGAACGGGCCCTTCTCTTCGATGTGAACGACTTCGACGAAACGCTGCCCGGCCCCTTCGAGTGGGACGTCAAGCGGCTCGCCGCCAGCGTCGCCGTCGCCGCCCTGCAGAACGGCGCCACCCGGGCCAAGGCCGCCCGCGCCGCGCTCGTCGCCACCGCCGCGTACCGCACCTCCCTGCGCCGCCTCGCCGGGCTCGGCGAGCTCGCCGTCTGGTACGAGAGGATCGACGCCGACGCGCTGGTGCCCCTGGTCCGGCGCGGCCGCACCCGCTTCGAGAGCGGTCTCGCCCGCGCCCGCCGCCGCACCAGCCTCCAGGCCCTCGCCCGGCTCACCGAGCGGGACGAGAACGGCAGGCGGCGCTTCGTCGACGCCCCGCCGCTTCTGCACCGCGCCCCCGACCTCGACCGGGTCGGCCTCGGCAAGGTCTTCAGCGACTACCGCAGCTCGCTCTCCGAGGAGCGACGGGTGCTCCTCGACCGCTACCGCTTCGTCGACGCGGCCCGCAAGGTCGTCGGCGTCGGCAGCGTGGGCACCCGCTGTTTCGTCCTCCTCCTCGAAGGGCGGGACGAGGACGACCCGCTGATCCTCCAGGCGAAGGAGGCCCGCCGCTCGCTCCTGGAGGAGTACCTGACGCCGAGTACGTACGCCCATCAGGGCCGTCGGGTCGTCGCGGGCCAGCGGCTCACCCAGGCGGCGAGCGACATCTTCCTCGGCTGGATGACCGGCCCCGAGCAACGCCACTTCTACTGGCGCCAGTTGCGCGACATGAAGGGCTCCGCGGAGGTCGAGACCATGTCCCCGTCCCTGCTGCGGGAGTACGCCGCCCTCTGCGGCCGCGCCCTGGCCCGCGCCCACGCCCGCTCCGGCGACCGGGTCGCCATCGCCGCGTACCTCGGCGGCTCCGACGTCTTCGACCGCGCGATCGCCGACTTCGCCCTCCGCTACGCCGCCCAGAACGCCGACGACCACGCCCGCCTGAGCGCGGCGATCGCGGCCGGGGTCGTGACGGCCGCGCCGGACGCCTGACGGCATCGAGGGCGGGCGGGTCGCCCCCCCGCCCCCCCGTGATCCCGCTACTCCTCGCGCCGCATCGGCGGCTCGGACGGTGTCCACGGGACCGGACCGAACAGGACGGACCGTGCGACCGCCGGGGCGAACAGCGCCGTCATCGGGGCGGTCAGCGAGAGGACGGAGCGGAACGCCGCCCCGATCACCGGGTCTCCGCCGTACCGCTGCTGCAGCCGTCCCAGATACCACCCGACCGGCTTGTCCACCGCGCGGGTGCCCACCGCGCTGCCGGTCGCGCCCGGCATCTTCTTGTCCGAGCCGGCCGAGATGTCCCACGCCTGCCGGGAGGCGTCGAGGAGGGCCCGCTGCACCACCCGGGTGCTCGCCGTACGCCGGCGATCGCCGAGCGCGCGGCCCAGCGCGACCGCGCTCATCGCGGCGACCGCCATGCCCTGGCCGTAGATCGGGTTGAAGGTGCAGAGCGCGTCGCCGGTGGCGAGGAAGCCGGCCGGCCGACGGCCCGGGCGGTCGTACCGGCGGCGGACGTTGGCGGTCCTGCGGAAGCCGTGGACCGGCGACTCGGGCGTGGCGCGCGTCAGCCACTCGGCGATCACCGGGTGCGGCAGCCGATGCGCGTACGCCTCGAACCCGGCCTCGTCCGTGGGCGGTTCGTCGCCGCGCAGGCCGGACAGCGTCACCAGGTGGCGACCGCCGCCGAGAGGGACCACGACCCCGCCGTACACCTGCTGGGGGTTGGGGACGACGAAGTACCCGAGGGCGTCCGTCTTGTCGTTCTCCGGGGCGGAGTAGACACGGGTGGCGTAGGCGAGGCCGGTGTCGATGGTCTCCTCGTGCGGGGCCTCCGCCCCGATCGCGGCGAGCCAGTCGGCCGCGCGGGTGCCCCGGCCCGAGGCGTCGACCACGAGGTCGGCCTCCAGCCGCCGGGGCTCCTCGCGGCGGGCCGTGCCGGACCCGGACGAGGACGGCGCCGCGCCCGCGCCGCGGTCCCGCAGCAACACGCCCCGGACACGCGCCGAGTCGCCGATCAGGCCGACCGCCTCGGCGCCCTGGACGGTCTCGATCCTGGGGTCGGCCAGGACCCGCCGGCGCACCAGCCATTCGAGCTGGGAGCGCGCGCCGGTGTAAATGGCGATCGTGGCCGGGATCCGGCGGAACCACTGACCGTTCTGCCACTGCACCAGGTCCTGCGGCATGCCCACCCTCGGCGCACCCAGCTCCGCGAGCTCGTCCATGAACCCGGGCAGCAGCTCGTCGAGCGCCCGCTGGCCCCCTTCGAGCAGCACGTGCGTGTGCCGGCTCTGCGGGACGCCGGGCCGGGCGTCCGGTCCTTCCGGGAAGCGGTCGCGCTCGACGACCGTGACCTTCTCCGCGTGCTCGCTCAGCACCCGCGCGGCCAGCAGGCCCGCGACGCTTCCCCCGATGACCACCGCGTGACGCGTCCCGCGGTGCCCCAAGTCGTCGGCCATCCCCGCCCTTTCCCCTGGTGGGTGGTCCACCCCGTGGTGGGCCTACGACCGCCCAGTATCCACGTTCGCGTGCGGCGCGTCGCGGGTGCCGAGGCGCAGGTGCTCGATGTGGTAGACGGCCTCGTCGAGGAGTTGGGCCACGTGGTTGTCGTAGAGGCTGTACTCGATCCGGCGGCCCTGGCGGACGCCGGTGACCAGGCCGAGGGCGCGCAGCAGCCGCAGCTGGTGCGAGACGGCGGACTGCTCCATGTCGACGGCATCGGCCAGCTCGGTGACGCCGCACGGGCCCTGGCGGAGCTTGGTGAGGATCATCAGCCGGGAGGGCGTGGCGAGGGCCTGGAGGGTGGCGGCGATGGTGGCCGCGGAGTCCGCGTCCAGGTGGGTCGCGGGGGTGGTCCCGCCGTGCGCTCCGTGTCCCATGGGCTCATCGTAGCGGCGCTCATATGTAGATAGATGAAGACCTCTTCATGTATTCGGGTATGGTGGTCCGGCGTCCCGCCCCTGCCCGTTCCCTGCCCGTCCCCGGCCTCCGAAGAGGTGGACTCCCATGGCTTCCCCGGTGCTCGACAGCGCGGCCACCCGTGCCGCGGCGGCCCCGCCGCCCGCCCGCCGCACCCGTCTGTCCGAGCTGCCCGAGGTCCGCTGGGCGGCGCTCTCCGCCCTCGCCTTCCTCTGCGCGCTGCCGCTGGACCTGGCCGGAGCCCCCGCCTGGGCCTGGGGGCCGCTCTACGCCGTCTGCTACACCGCCGGAGGATGGGAACCGGGCTTGGCCGGGCTCCGGGCGCTGCGCGAGAGGTCCCTCGACGTCGACCTGCTCATGGTCGTCGCCGCCCTCGGCGCCGCGGCCATCGGCCAGTACCTCGACGGCGGTCTGCTGATCGTCATCTTCGCCTGCTCCGGCGCCCTGGAGGCGCTCGCCACCCGCCGCACCGCCGACTCCGTCCGCGGGCTGCTCGACCTCGCCCCCGAGAAGGCGGTCCGCCTCCGCGGCAGCACCGAGGAGGCGGTGGACGTGGCCGCGCTGAGGGTCGGCGACACCGTGCTCGTACGGCCGGGGGAGCGGCTGCCCGCCGACGGAACCGTGCTCCACGGCGCGAGCGACGTCGACCAGGCCACCATCACGGGCGAGTCGCTGCCCGCCGCCAAGGCCCCGGGAGACGAGGTCTTCGCCGGCACCCTCAACGGCACGGGCGCGCTCCGCGTCCGCGTGGACAAGGACGCGGGGGAGTCGGTGATCGCCCGGATCGTCGCCCTGGTGGAGGAGGCCAGTGCCACCAAGGCGCCCACCCAGCTCTTCATCGAGAAGATCGAACAGCGCTACTCCGTGGGCGTCGTCGTCGCCACCCTCGCGCTCTTCACCGTCCCGCTCCTGTTCGGCGCCGACCTCACCACCACCCTGCTGCGCGCGATGACCTTCATGATCGTGGCCTCGCCCTGCGCGGTCGTCCTCGCCACCATGCCGCCGCTGCTCTCCGCCATCGCCACCGCCGGACGCCACGGGGTCCTCGTCAAGTCCGCCGTGGTGATGGAACGCCTCGGCGCCGTCGACCGGGTCGCGCTCGACAAGACGGGCACGCTCACCGAAGGGGCCCCGCGCCTGGTCGAGGTGCGGGGCGAGGAGAGCGCGCTCGCACTCGCCGCCGCGGCCGAACGGTCCAGCGAACACCCCCTGGCCCGCGCGATCGTGGCCGCGGCGCGCGAACGCGGACTGCGGATCCCCGCCGCGAGCGACTTCTCCTCCGTACCCGGCGAGGGCGTGCGGGCGACCGTGCAGGGCCGTGACGTGCGGGTGCGCCGGGCCGACGGCTCCCACGCCGACACGGCGGTCGAGGTCGTCGTCGACGGGGCTCCGGTCGCGGTCCTCGTCCTCGCCGACCGGCTCCGTGACGGCGCATCGGAGGCGGTCGCCGCGCTGACCCGGCTCACCGGCACCGCCCCCACCCTGCTGACCGGCGACAACGCCGGCGCCGCCGCCCGGATCGCCGCACCGGCCGGCCTCACGGACATCCGCTCCGGGCTGCTGCCGCAGGACAAGGTGGCGGCGGTACGGGAGTGGGAGCGGGCCGGCGCCAAGGTCCTCGTGGTCGGGGACGGCGTCAACGACGCCCCGGCCCTGGCCGCCGCCCACACCGGTGTCGCGATGGGCCGGGCCGGCTCGGACCTGGCCCTGGAGACCGCCGACGCCGTCGTCGTACGCGACGAACTCTCCACCGTCCCCGCCGTCATGGCCCTCTCGCGCCGCGCCCGGCGGCTGGTCGTCCAGAACCTGGTGATCGCCGGCACCTGCATCGGCGCGCTGGTGGTCTGGGACCTCGCCGGCCACCTGCCGCTGCCGCTCGGCGTGGCCGGCCACGAGGGCTCCACGGTCCTGGTCGGGCTCAACGGACTGCGGCTGCTGCGCGACGCGGCCTGGCGGAAGGCGACGGCGGGGGAGTAGGGCTGCCGCGGTGCCGACGTGTCGCGGTGCCGCTGTACCGCCGCACTGCTGTGTCGCTGTGACCGGTGTGCCCCGCCGGTGGGGCCGCGGGCTTCCGTTCCCCGCGCGGCCCCGAGGTCTCAGGCCTGCCCCTCCAGCTCCTTCAGGGCGTGGGTCAGCCACTCCACCCAGAACCGCTCCAGGTCGATCCCGCCGCGCAGCACGAGATGCCGCAGCCGGTCGGGCTCGCCCTCCCGGCGCTCCGGCGGGAAGTCCCGTACCTCGATCTCCAGGTATTCGTCCAACTGCCTCCGGTGCAGGTCGAGATGGCGCCGCAGCTCGGCGGTCATCCCGGGCGCCCCCACCACCGCGGCGGCCCGCATCCGCAGCAGCAGGGCGGAACGCAGCGGTTTGGGGTCCTCGGTCCTGGCCACCCACTCGGTCAGCTCGGCGCTGCCCGCGGGCAGGACTTCGTACTCCTTCTTCTGTCCGCGGGCCGGGGTCCGGGCGGGCAGGGCACGGATGTGCCCCGCCTGCTCCAGCTTGCCCAGCTCGCGATAGATCTGCTGGTGCGTGGCCGACCAGAAGTAGCCGATCGACCGGTCGAAGCGGCGCGTCAGTTCGAGGCCGGAGGACGGCTTCTCGAGCAGCGCCGTCAGGATCGCGTGCGGGAGGGACATGCGCGCAATCCTAGATTCGGGCCGTGCGGCTCACAGAGCCGCCGCCAGGCGGGTGCCCTGGTCGATGGCGCGCTTGGCGTCCAGCTCGGCGGCGACGTCGGCGCCGCCGATCAGGTGCGCGGTACGGCCCGCGGCGATCAGCTCCTCGTACAGGCCCCGGCGCGGTTCCTGGCCGGTGCACAGGACGACGGTGTCGACGGGGACGGTCCGCGGCTCGCCGTCGACGGTGAGGTGCAGGCCCTCGTCGTCGATCCGCTCGTACGTGGCGCCCGCGACCATGCTCACGCCGCGGTGCTTCATCTCGGTGCGGTGGATCCAGCCGGTCGTCTTGCCCAGGCCGGCGCCGACCTTGGTGGCCTTGCGCTGGAGGAGGTGGACCTGGCGCGGCGGCCGGGGGCGCTCGGGGACGCGCAGTCCGCCGCGTCCTTCGTAGGAGGTGTCGACGCCCCACTGACGGAAGTACGTCTCGGGGTCCTGGCTCGCGCCCTCGCCGCCGTCGGTGAGGAACTCGGCGACGTCGAAGCCGATGCCGCCCGCGCCGATGATCGCGACCCGGTCGCCGACGGGCGCGCCGTCGCGCAGGACGTCGAGGTAGCTGACGACGCTGGGGTGGTCGATGCCCGGGATCTCGGGGGTGCGGGGGGTGACGCCGGTGGCGACGACCACCTCGTCGTAGCCGGCGAGGAGTTCGGTGGTGGCCGTGGTGTTCAGCCGGACCTCGACGCCCCGGGCGTCGAGCTGGACGCGGAAGTAGCGGAGGGTCTCGTTGAACTCCTCCTTGCCCGGCACCCGCTTGGCGACGTTGAGCTGGCCGCCGATCTCGTCCGCGGTGTCGAACAGCGTGACCGTGTGGCCGCGCTCGGCGGCCGAGACCGCGCACGAGAGCCCGGCGGGGCCGGCGCCGACGACGGCGATCCGCTTGGCGCGGCGGGTGGGGGAGAGGACCAGTTCGGTCTCGTGGCAGGCGCGCGGGTTCACCAGGCAGGAGGTGATCTTCAGGCTGAAGGTGTGGTCGAGACAGGCCTGGTTGCAGCCGATGCAGGTGTTGATGGTGTCGGCGCGGTCGGCGGCGGCCTTGGCCACGAAGTCGGGGTCGGCGAGGAACGGCCGGGCCATGGAGACGATGTCCGCGCGGCCCTCGGCGAGGATCCGCTCGGCGACCTCGGGGGTGTTGATGCGGTTGCTGGTGACCAGCGGGATGCTCACCGCGCCCATCAGCTTCTCGGTGACCCAGGTGTAGGCGCCGCGGGGCACGGAGGTGGCGATGGTCGGGATCCGGGCCTCGTGCCAGCCGATGCCGGTGTTGATGATGGTGGCGCCGGCCGCCTCGATCTCCTTGGCGAGCGCGACGACCTCCTCCAGCGTGGATCCCCCCGGGACCAGGTCGAGCATCGAGAGCCGGTAGACGAGGATGAACTCCTCGCCGACGCGCTCGCGGATCCGGCGGACGATCTCCAGCGGGAAGCGGACCCGGTTCTCGTACGCGCCACCCCACCGGTCGGTGCGCCGGTTGGTGGCGGCCGCGATGAACTCGTTGATCAGATAGCCCTCGGAGCCCATGACCTCGACGCCGTCGTATCCGGCGGCCTTGGCCAGTTCGGCGCAGCGGGCGTAGTCCTCGATCGTCTGCTCGACCTCGGCGTCGGTCAGCTCGTTCGGTACGAAGGGGCTGATCGGGGCCTGGATCGCGCTGGGCGCGACGAGCGCGGGGTGGTAGGCGTACCGCCCGAAGTGCAGGATCTGCATCGCGATCCGGCCGCCCGCCTCGTGCACGGCGTCGGTGATGAGACGGTGCTCGGCGACCTCTTCCTCGGTGCTGAGCTTGGCGCCGCCGTCCCAGGGGCGGCCGGCCTCGTTCGGGGCGATGCCGCCGGTCACGATGAGGCCGACGCCGCCGCGCGCCCGCTCGGCGTAGAACGCGGCCATCCGCGCGAAGCCGTTCTCGGTCTCTTCGAGGCCGACGTGCATGGAGCCCATGAGCACCCGGTTGGGCAGGGTGGTGAACCCGAGGTCCAGGGGGCTCAGCAGGTGCGGGTACGGGGTGGTCGGGGCCATCGGGGCGCCTCCTCGCGCAGGAACGTCACGCCCTGTTGTAGACGACCCGAAGCGACTTGTGCAACAAGTTGCATAAGGATGGGGGCGTGATCTGCGCTACGTCGGTGGGCGAGGGCCGGGGATGAGCTTTCCGGGGCCGTGTCCCCCCGGCGCCCCCCCCCCCCGCCCCCGACCTGTCGGTCCCTACCGGCGGCCCACTTCCGCCCACGCGTCCAGCTCCTCCGCCGTGCGCGGACCGTCCGCGTCCGGCGCCAGCAGACCGTGGGCCCGCAGCAGCCGGGAGACCGCCATGCCCCAGGGCCGGCGCAGCCGCGCCGCCGTGAGCAGTGCGTCGTCGGCGAGGAGCTCCGTGATCGGCCCGGTCCGCAGGCCCTGCGGGGAGAGCACCGCCGCCTCGTCCGCCCAGCGCAGCGCCAGGTCGACGTCGTGGGTCGCCATGACCACCGTCGTCCCCGCGTCCCGCAGCCGCCCCAGCACCTCCAGGAGCCGCTCCTGCCCGTGCGGGTCGAGGCCGGCCGTCGGCTCGTCCATGATCAGGACACGCGGCCGCATCGCCACCGCCCCCGCGATCGCCGCCCGCTTGCGCTGCCCGTACGACAGCAGATGCGTCGGCCGGTCCTCCAGGGCCACGATGTCCAGCGCCTCCAGCGCCTCCCGCACCCGGAGCCGTACCTCCTCCTCGGGCAGCCCCAGGTTCATCGGCCCGAACGACACGTCCTGGCCCACCGAGGCCGCGAACAGCTGGTCGTCCGGATCCTGCACGACCAGCTGGACCGTCGTCCGCAGCCGGGTCAGCCCCTTGCGGTCGTACGACACCTCCTCGCCGTCCAGCCGGAGCGCGCCGCTCCCGCACCGCAGCCCCCCGCTCAGCAGCCGCAGCAGCGTCGTCTTGCCGCTGCCGTTCCTGCCCAGCAGGGCCAGCGCCCGCCCCTCGGGCACGGCGAAGTCGATCCCGTCGAGGACCGCGGGCCCGTCCTCGTAGGCGAAGCCCGCCCTGACCAGTTCCACCACGGGGGAACGAAGACTCACGGGAGGGACCTTTCCAGTACGAGAGTGAGCGCGACGAGACCGCCGAGCAGGCCGGCCGTCGCCGCCAGGAACCGGCGCGAGACGACGGCGCCGGGCACCAGGACCCGCAGGGTCCCGTCGTAGCCGCGCCCCGCGAGGCCGGACTGCAGCCGCTGCGCCCGGTCGAAGGCGCGGACGAAGGCGGTCGCCCCGAGCCCGGCGAGCGAGCGCCAGGTCGCCGCCCGGGTCGTCAGACCCAGCCGGGCCGCCTGCGCCTGGCGGATCTTCGCCATGGAGTCGAGGAGCAGAAAGCTGATCCGGTACATCACGAGGGCGACGTCCACGACGGGCGCCGGGACCCCCGCCCGTACCAGCCGCGGCAGCACGTCCGAGACGGGCGTGGTGAAGGCGAACAGCAGCACCCCGAGGGACGCGGCCGAGGTCCGCAGCAGCAGTTCACCGGCGTGGACCGGCCCGTCGGGCGCCAGGGCGACGACACCGCGCGCCCCGCCCACCTCGAAGAGCAGCGGGACCGCGCCCGTCACACAGAAGCCCAGCGGAATCCGGAACGCCCGCCACAGCTGACGGCCCGGCACCCCGGCCGGACCGAGGAGCACGGCCAGGGTGGCCGCCGCGACCAGGACCGCCCCCGGCCACGGCGGCAGGCAGACCGCGCACAGCGTCAGACCGAAGCCCAGAGCCGCCTTCTCGCACGGATGACGGCGGCGCCAGCGACTGCTGTGCGCCGCCGCGTCGATCGGCAGCATCGGCGACTACTCGTCGCCGGTCGCTGCCGCCGTCGACGGGGCTCCGGGAGCCCCGGCACGGGCCTCGCCCTGCCTGCGGCCCTTGCGCAGACCGAAGTAGTAGGCGAGGACACCGGCGCCGAGGGCCGCCTGCAGCGCGAACAGCGCCGACTCGACCTCGCCCGACGGCGGCTCGTAGAGCGGGCTGAACCACGGCTCGTAGTCGGGCGCGATCTCCGTGATCGCCACCTCCGCCTCGGCGTCGGCGCCGGCGAACGGCTCCTCCTTGTGGTCGCCGAGACCCAGCACCAGCGGGAACACGGCCAGTGCCGCGACGATGAGCAGCAGCAGCGTGTTGATCTTCGCGTTACGGCTCATCAGACGTTCGCCTCCGCCTTCTCGGTCTTCCGGGCGCCCGGGAGGAGAATCCCGAGACGGGTCAGATCGCCCTTGCTGGACTGCGTCAGCAGCCGCATCACGAGCACCGTCAGCAGACCCTCGCTGACCGCGAGCGGCAGCTGCGTGACGGCGAAGATGGAGCCGAACTTGGCGAGCGCGCCCATGACACCGCTGCCCGGATCGGGGAAGGCCAGCGCGAGCTGCACGCTGGTGACGCAGTACGTGGAGAGGTCGGCGACGAAGGCGCCGAAGAAGACGCTCACCATCAGCGGGAGGTCGAACCGCCGCAGCAGGCGGTAGATCCCGTATCCGGCCCAGGGCCCGACGATCGCCATCGAGAAGGCGTTGGCGCCGAGCGTGGTGAGCCCGCCGTGGGCGAGGAGCAGCGCCTGGAACAGCAGGGTGATCGTGCCGAGCACCGCCATCACCGGCGGCCGGAACAGGATCGCCCCCAGCCCTGTGCCGGTGGGGTGCGAGCAACTGCCCGTCACCGAAGGAATCTTGAGGGCGGACAGGACGAAGGTGAACGCGCCGGACGCGCCCAGCAGCAGGGTGGACTCGGGGTTGGCCTTGACCTCGCGGGTCAGGGCACGGACGCCGTGGACGACGAAGGGAGCGGACGCGACGCCCCAGGCGACGGCGTGCACGGGCGGTAGATAGCCCTCGGCTATATGCATGATCGGGAGACCCTCTCCAGCACCTCGTGGATGGACAACGCACCTTGGCCGGTCTCCTGGCTGACGGGTCATGCCGTCGCGGCTCCGCCTTCCCACACCGCGACGGTCTCCCGAGGCGGTGCAGTGGCTCCCTCGAAGGGTTCTCCCCGAGGGGTGGAGCCGGACTTCCCGATCACAGTGGCGAGGGCCGCACCGGTTCCACACCGGTTTCCCGTACACCAAGGCGGTGTGACATTAGTGGGTTGACCAGGCGCATCACAACACGGAGGCTTCCGCGGACGGTGTGTGACGGGTCTCTCGCGCCCCCTGCTCACTCCTTTCGGTACGTGTACGCCTCCGCTGCCGCCGCCTCCACGGCGTCCAGGTCGCCGCCCGCGCTCGCCGTGACGAGGGCGGCGATCGCCCCCTCCACGAAGGGGGCGTCCACCAGCCGGGACCCCTCGGGCAGCTCGTCGCCCTCGGCGAGGAGCGCCTTGACGGTCAGCACGGCGCTGCCCAGGTCGACGAGGAGGGCGACACCGGCCCCCCGGTCGGCTTCCCGCGCCGCCTCGGCGATCAGCTCGGAGCTCGTACCGAGGCCGCCGCCGGGGTCCCCGCCCGCGGGGACGATCGGCGCGGAGGGGCCGCCGCCCGCGATTCCCCGGGCGAGTTCGGCGACGGCGGAGGCCACGGCGGCACTGTGCGAGACGAGGACGATGCCGACCGGGCCGCCGGTCACGGGGCCACCTCCGTACCGGTGGTGCCGTCGCGACGGCGGGTCATGCGGCCACCTCCGCGAGGGCGGCGATCAGCAGGGCGGACGAGGTGGCCCCGGGGTCCTGATGCCCGATGGAGCGTTCGCCCAGGTAGCTGGCGCGGCCCTTGCGGGCCCGCAGCGGTACGGTCGCCAGCGCGCCCTGTTCGGCGGCCGCCGCGGCCGCCTCGAAGGACTCGCGCAGCGCGTCGGCCGCCGGGACGAGCGCGTCCAGCATCGTCTTGTCGCCGACCTGCGCACCACCCAGCTGGGCGACGGCGGCGACCCCGTCGGCCAGGGCCTCGGCGAAGGTCTCGCGGGTGACCGTCCCGGCGTCGCTGAGCGCCTTTCCGGTGCGGCGCAAGAGGGTGCCGTACAGCGGTCCGGAGGCCCCGCCGACGGTGGAGATAAGCCGACGCCCGGCGGTGGTGAGCACCCCGCCCGGTGTCGGGGGAGGCTCCTTCTCCAGAACCTCCGTGACGGCGGCGAAGCCCCGCTTGAGGTTGGAGCCGTGGTCGGCGTCGCCGATGGCGGAGTCCAGCTCGGTGAGGCGGTCGGCCTCGCGGTCGACGGCGGCGGCGACGGCGGCCAGCCAGGCCCGGAAGAACGCGGCATCGAGCCCGTCGGCGGGACCGGGCGCCTCCGCTCCGGCCGGCCCACCGGGCACGTCTGCCCCGGCCGGCCCGCCGGGCGCGTTCGCTCTGGCCGGCCCGCCGGGCGCGTTCGCTCCGGTCGGCCCGCCGGGCACGTCTGCTCCGGCCTGCCCGCCGGGCGCGTTCGCTCCGGTCGGCCCGCCGGGCACGTCTGCTCCGGCCTGCCCGCCGGGCGCGTTCGCTCCGGTCGGTCCCTCAGTCGCGGCCGGTCCGTCGGCTGCGGTCGGTTCGTCCACGTCGGGCACTCTCCTTCTCAGCGGCCCCAGCGCAGGGCGGGCGTCTGTACGGGTGCGTCCCACAGGCGTAGCAGTTCCTCGTCGGCCGCGCAGAGCGTTACCGAACAGCCGGCCATGTCGAGGGAGGTCACGTAGTTCCCGACGAGCGTGCGGGCGACCGGGATCCGCCGCTCGCCGAGGACCCGCTGGACCTCGGCGTTGAACCCGTACAGCTCCAGCAGCGGCGTCGCCCCCATGCCGTTGACCAGCGCGAGGACGGGGCCCGAGGGCCGCAGGTCGTCCAGGACGGCCTCGACGGCGAAGTCCGCGATCTCCCGCGAGGTCATCATCGCGCGCCGCTCGCGCCCCGGCTCGCCGTGGATGCCGATCCCCAACTCCAGCTCGCCCTCCGGCAGGGCGAAGGTGGGGCTGCCCTTGGCGGGCGTCGTACAGGCGCTCAGCGCCACGCCGAAGGAGCGCGACCGCTCGTTCACCCGCCGGGCGATCGCCTCGACCCGCTCCAGGGGCGCGCCCTCCTCGGCGGCGGCACCCGCGATCTTCTCCACGAACAGCGTCGCACCGGTGCCGCGCCGACCGGCGGTGTAGAGGCTGTCCGTCACGGCCACGTCGTCGTCGACGAGCACCTTGGCGACCTGGACGCCCTCGTCCTCGGCCAGCTCGGCGGCCATCTCGAAGTTGAGCACGTCGCCGGTGTAGTTCTTCACGACGAACAGCACACCCGCCCCGCTGTCGACCGCGGCGGCGGCCCGCACCATCTGATCGGGCACCGGAGAGGTGAACACCTCCCCGGCACAAGCGGCCGCGAGCATCCCGGGCCCCACGAACCCGGCATGCAACGGCTCATGCCCCGACCCACCCCCGGACACCAACGCCACCTTGCCCTCGACGGGCGCGTCCCGCCGCAGGACGACACGGTTCTCCACGTCGACGGTCAGCTTTGGATGAGCGGCCGCCATTCCCCGCAGCGCGTCGGGGACCACGGTCTCCGGGACGTTGATCAGCATCCTCATGGATACCTCCTGGTGAGACTGGCAGGGATGTGGCTGAACACGATTTTTGCAGGTCAGAGCATGTGAGACTGGATATCGATCTTGGTGGTTGGTTACGGCGTGGGAAGGTCTGTGCGGTACTGATGCGGACTCTCCTGACGCAGCATCAGTTTCGGGTGGCGGGGATCGGCCTCGCGGGTGCGCATCATGACGCCATTGTCGACGCGAGATCGTCTGCGCGCACTGGTGTGTCAGGGGCCGGGTCCCGGTGGCTCTGCTTCCAGCGCGTCTGCAGGGCCGGAGCCATGAGTGGGAGCGCCCCGGCGCGTAGCGCCCTCCTGCCGTGGCTTTGTACGACCCTTTCCCCCCTCATGCCCCGGCCCGCCACTGTGGCTGCCGTCGATGACATGGTGGCGGGCCGTTATGGGTGCGAAGGGGCAGTCGCGCTTGAACTCCTTCAAGACGCTGCTGCCGGGACATCCCCCGCGGGTGCGGGGAGCAATGAAGGGTTGCGCTTCCTCTATCCCCGGCAACGGGGCCATCCCTGCGGGTGCGGGGAGCGGAATGCTAACGATGTCGGCCCAACTTGGGTCACCCTCGCCGCCGCCCGGAGGTCAGTCAGTCCAGGGCCTCCTGGCTTGCTGTAAGACCGCCGGTCTCCGACTTGCCGCCAAAGCGTTTCCTTTCCCCTGCAACGTTCGTTACATCCACCAGTACGGAGCTAACGTGCCCAAGAGGGCAAGCGGGAAGGGGAAAGCGTCTCGTATGAAGGGGCGGAAAGGGCCCAAATGGCAACGCAGTTGCTTTGTGCGAGCTAGGAAGCTCGCACAAAGCGTCGGGAGCATGTTAAGTCCGCAACGGGCGTCGGCGTCCTGGAGCTATACCTACAAGCATGGGGAGCGAACGCCGTGAACTGCAGTCCTAGCGCAATCCATGTTTACCCCGAATCAGCTTCACCGCGACCAGCAAGTAGTCCTTTACCGTCTTCTCTCTCTTGCGCCCGGGGCGCCAGTAGCTGCACCTGTCGGAAGTGCCCGGCGTTTCGACAAGCAGGCACAGGGGAAACGGCGCGAAATCGGTCGCAGTCGCCCCACCTTGGGTGCCGGGTGCGCCAGTCGGCCACCACCGGGCTTGACCTCCGGCCGCCGATCTCCTTGGCGGTGGGCCGGTGACTGGTGGTCCTGGCCCCTTGAACCCTTACCTTATGGTGCTGCTGCTTGGTGGCGCTTTTGGTGCGTACATCGCGTATGCGCACCCGGGCGCCCGTGAGCCGCTACTCGTCGCCGTCGGGGTGATGGCCTTGCTCTACATCCTGATGGGCTCGGGCGGGGGGATGCCTCACTGACCCTGTCATCAAGATCAATGCCTTATATGTGTCAGCGGGAATCGGCCTTGCGAAGTGCGCGCGTGCTGTCGGGAGCTAGCAGCCTACAAGCGCAGATTGTTCAGCCGAGCGGCAATCGGCTCCTGGCCTGCAGCCGCAACCCAATTACGCAACAGGGCTACGCGCGCGCAGAGCAGTTGATATGCAAGGGCTTGCGCCGACGAGCATGCGCCCATCCCCGCGGGTGCGAGGAGCAGATCCCCGACCTCGTCAACGCGATCGTCCGCTGGGGACCATCCCCACGGGTGCGGGGAGCAGACGCAGGCCACCAACGCCGCCGGTCACGCCCTGGGACCATCCCCGCGGGTGCGGGGAGCAGGACCCAAGCAGCCCCACCTACTGGTCGGGCCCGGGACCATCCCTGCGGGTGCGGGGAGCAGGATGGCACGGTCAGCGGCAGCGTCCTCGCCTCCGGACCATCCCCGCGGGTGCGGGGAGCAGTCGAGGCGACCGCCGTTGAGGGAGGAGGACACGGGACCACCCCCGCGGGTGCGGGGAGCAGGCCGTCCATCAACGTCCAGGTCGAGCAGCAGTCACGTACCAGATCGTAAACCGCTCAGGTTAGGCAGTCGGTGCGCCTTGTGGACCCAGATCGAGGAAATTGGATGAGAACTTGGCTGTTTTCGTCATATGGCCACCCTTCACCAGAATATGCCGGTAGTCATCTGGCATGACAAGCGTGGGGGCGGGCCGTGCAGGCCTCAAAGGGCGGCTCGCCGGACCGGCGTTGGTGGTGTGGGCCAAGCACGACAGGGACTCCGACGGATGGCTGCCTCTCTGGCAGCACATGGAGGACAGCGCTGCAGTGGCGGGCCTGCTGTGGGACCGGTGGCTGCCTGCGCGCGTGCGTGGGCTGATCGGTGCGGCGCTCCCGGGTGGGGAGGCTGACGGCCGGTTGCTGGCGGTGTGGCTGGCGGGTGTGCACGACATCGGGAAGGCGACTCCGGCGTTCGCGTGTCAGGTGGATCAGCTTGCTGACCGGATGCGGGCGCAGGGCCTGGAAATAAAGTCGCAGGGGGCTATGGGGCCTGATCGCAAGTTGGCCCCGCATGGGCTTGCGGGGCAGGTGTTGCTCGGAGAGTGGCTCGAGGAGCAGTGCGGTTGGGCGGCCCGCCAGTGTGGGCAGTTCACGGTCGTGGTGGGCGGGCATCATGGGGTGCCGCCTGAGCATGGTCAGATCACCGCGTTGGACAGTCGTGGTCAGCTGCTGCGTACGCCGGGAAAGAGCCGTGCTCTGTGGCGGCGGATGCAGGATGAGCTGCTGGATGCCTGTGCAGACGAGTTCGGTGTGCGGGACCGGCTGAGGACTTGGGGCGCGGTGCGGTTGCCGCAGCCTGCGCAGGTGCTGCTGACGGCGTTGGTGATCGTCTCCGACTGGATCGCGAGCAACCCGGATCTCTTTCCGTACTACCCGCAGGACGTTCCGCGGAGCGGTGCGGAGCGTGCGGCCGCGGCGTGGCGTGGTCTGGATCTGCCGCCGGCCTGGTGCCCGGAGGAGCCGGTCGAAGATGCGCAAGAGTTGTTCGCTTCCCGGTTCGGTCTTCCGGCGGGGGCGAAAGCGCGGCCGGTGCAGGAGGCAGCCGTCGAGCTGGCCCGGACCATGGCCGATCCGGGGCTGATGGTCATAGAGGCGCCGATGGGGGAGGGGAAGACCGAGGCCGCGCTTGCCGTGGCGGAGATCTTCGCGGCCCGGTCGGGCGCGGGCGGTTTGTTCTTTGCGCTGCCGACGATGGCGACGGGCAGTGCGATGTTTCCACGGCTGCTCAGCTGGCTGAGGAGATTGCCTGCACGGGAGGGCACACGGCACTCGGTACTGCTGGCTCACTCCAAAGCCGCCTTGAACGATGACTTCGCCGACCTCATGCGCAGCACACGGCCTGTGGTGGCGGTTGATGCTGATGCGCCGCAGGGTGTGTCGTGGCGGCCGGGAGACAGCGGTCGTAGTGCTCCGGCGGACCTGGTGGCTCATGCCTGGTTGCGCGGCCGGAAGAAGGCGATGCTGTCCTCCTTCGTCGCGGGCACCGTGGACCAGTTGCTGTTCGCCGGTCTCAAGAGCAAGCACCTGGCGCTGCGGCACCTGGCGATCGCCGGAAAGGTCGTCGTCATCGACGAAGCCCATGCGTACGACGCGTACATGAGTGTCTATCTCGACCGGGTCCTGTCGTGGCTGGGCGCGTATGAGGTGCCGGTGGTCGTGCTGTCGGCCACACTGCCGGCGGGCCGTCGCAGGGAGCTGGTGGAGGCGTACGCCGGGGCCGGCCGGCAAGAAATGTCGACGGCTGCGGCGTTCGAAGCGGTCGCGGCGGCAGGGGACTATCCACTGCTGACGGCGGTGGTTCGGGGCGGTGAGCCTGTGATGCGCCGACCGGTGTCCTCCGGCCGGGGTGCGCCCGTCCGGCTGGAGCGTCTCGAGGATGGTCTGGATGTTCTCGGAGACCGGTTGGAAGCGGAACTCGGCGGCGGTGGCTGCGTGCTGGTGGTGCGGAACACGGTCGGCCGGGTGCTGCAGACGGCACGGGTGATGCAGGCGAGGTTCGGCGAGGACCGTGTCACGGTCGCGCACTCCTGTTTCCTCGACATCGACCGTGCGGCGAACGACGCGGCGCTGTCGAGGCTTTTCGGGCCGCCGGAGAAGGCGCCCGAGCGGCCCGTGGGGCCGCACATCGTGGTCGCCAGCCAGGTAGCGGAGCAGTCCCTCGACGTTGATTTCGACCTTCTCGTCACGGATCTGTGCCCGGTTGACCTGTTGCTTCAGCGTCTGGGGCGTCTTCACCGGCATCAGCGGGGAGTGGAGCAGGCGGAGCGTCCGCCGCGGCTGCGTGAGGCGCGGTGTCTGGTGACGGGGGTCGACTGGGACGGGGACGTGCCGGCTCCCGCGCGTGGGTCGGTCGCCGTGTACGGGGCCTACGCACTACTACGGTCCGCGGCGGCGCTGCTGCCCCACCTCGATGGCGGGGCCGGGCGACCGGTGCGACTCCCGGAGGACATCAGCCCGCTGGTGCAGAGTGCGTACACGGACGGCCCTGTGGGGCCGGAGGGCTGGACGGATGCGCTGGCCGAAGCGCTCGCCAGGCACGAGGAGCGTCGGGCGGATCAGGCCCACCGGGCGGAGACGTTCCGGCTCGACGACGTCGGCAAGGCGGGCAGACCCCTGTTCGGATGGGTGGCCGCCGGCGCGGGGGACGCGGATGACACGCGGGCCGGACGTGCGCAGGTTCGGGACAGCCGCGAGAGTTTGGAGGTCGTCGTGGTCCAGCGGCGTGCCGACGGGGTGCTGACCACGGTGCCGTGGCTGGGACAGGACCGCCACGGCAAGCAGATCGGTGGGCTGGTACTGCCCCAGGACCAAGTCCCGGCGCCACTCGCGGCGCGTACGGCGGCGGCGAGCGGACTGCGCCTGCCGATCCAGTTCTCGTACGCCGAGGTCATGGACCGGGCCATCACCGAGCTGGAAAAACTGTATGTGCCCGCGTGGCAGGTGAAGGACAGTCACTGGCTCGCCGGGCACCTGATTCTCGCGCTCGATGAGGAGGGTCGGACCCGGTTGGCAGGCTTCTCCCTCCGGTACAGCAGGACCGACGGACTCGAGGTGACCCGTGCCTGAATCCACCGAACTCAGCTCAGAGAATCTGTCGTTCGACCTGACGAAACGGCCGTGGATCGAGGTGCTCCGGCTGGACGGCGCCCAAGAGGAGCTATCGCTGCGTGAGGTGTTCGCCCGGGCGGGAGAGCTGCGCCGGATCACGGGCGATCTGCCGACCCAGGAGTTCGCTCTGGTGCGGCTGCTGCTGGCCATCATCCACGACGCGTTCGAGGGACCGGCGGACGTCGATCAGTGGTCGCTGCTGTGGAACGATGAGCAGTGCTTCAGCCGCATGGGTGACTACCTCGACACGTACCGGGACCGGTTCGACCTCCTGCACGCCGAGGCGCCGTTCTTCCAGACGGCCGGGCTGCGTACGGCGAAGGACGAGGTCTTCTCGCTGAACCGGATCGTGGCGGACGTTCCCAACGGCGAGCCGTTCTTCGCCGCCCGGATGCCTACGGTCAGCAGGCTCGGTTTCGCGGAAGCCGCTCGGTGGGTCGTCCACACGCATGCCTACGACACCTCCGGCATCAAAAGCGGTGTCGAGGGAGACCCCCGGGCGAAGGGCGGCAAGGTCTATCCCCTGGGGGTGGGGTGGGCCGGCAATCTCGGCGGCGTTTTCGTCGAGGGCCGGGACCTGCGCGAGACGCTGCTGCTCAATCTCGTGGCAGCCGACACCAGCGGCCTTCGCTTCGATCCCGGTGACCTGCCCGCGTGGCGCCGTGAGCCGAGCGGACCCGGCGGTGTGGAGCGTACCCCGACCGGGGTGCGGGACCTGTACACGTGGCAGAGCCGGCGTCTGCGGCTGCATGTGGACGCCGAGGGGGCCTATGGCGTGGCTCTCGGCTACGGCGATCCGCTGCACCCGCGCAACAGGCACATGTGCGAGCCGATGACGGCCTGGAGGCGCAGTGAGGCGCAGGAGAAGAAGCACGGTGAGGCTCTCGTCTACATGCCGCGCGAGCACGACCCGGAGCGGTCCGCGTGGCGGGGCCTGGACTCGCTGATCGCGGAACGGTCGCAGGCTGTGACGGCCGGGTCGGACGCACCCAGGTTCCTGCGTCCGGGGATTCTGGAGTGGATCGCCCGTCTGGTGAATGAGGGCGAGCTTCCTCGTGGTTTCCTCGTCCGGGCCCGGATCGTCGGCGCCAGGTACGGCACCCAGCAGTCCGTTGTCGACGAGGTGGTCGACGACCATCTGGCGATGGCCGTGATCCTGCTGCACCGACAGGACCGGGAGTACGCCCAGCAAGCGATCGACGCCGTCACCGACGCCGATCAGGCGGTCAGAGCACTCGGTGATCTTGCCTCCGACCTGCAGCGTGCGGCGGGCAAGGACAACGACAGTCCGCGTGTCGCGGCGCGTGACCGGGCCTTCGGTGCTCTCGAAGGCCCCTACCGCATGTGGCTGTCCGGCCTGGGGTCGGCGGATGACCCCTACGAGCAGCGCACGGTGTGGCAGCGCCAGGTGTACCGGATCGTCACCGATCTCGGTGAACGGCTCGTCGCCGACGCAGGCGAGGCGGCATGGCGGGGCCGCACGATGCCGGCCAATCAGGGGAGCGTGTGGCTCAACTCGTCACTCGCGCGCACGTGGTTCACATCCCGGATGGGAAAGGCCCTGGGCCACCCCTACTCCGACCAGTCCTCGGACGCGGCGGCTCTCGCGTCGACGAGCCCCTCCCGGAAGGTGCAGGCATGACGACCATCAGCACGGCCCCCGCCCCGGTTCGCGAGCTGGTCGCCCAGCTCGTCCACCAGCGCATCAGCAGTTGGCAGACAAGCTACCTCGGAGACGAGGCGACCGCGGTCGCGGCACTGGCCCGGCTGCGCCGGGGCGCCGGCCGCGACGCCGGCCAGGTGCCCGACCTGTGGAACCTCGTCGACACTGCCCCGCTGTACGAGGTACGCCGTGACGGCCGGCCACTGAGCGAACGCGAACTGGTGCGGGCCGACGGCGCCGTTCATGTCGCCCTCACTCTGTGGGCGGTGCACCAACAGGGCCGCGGCAGCGGCATGCATCAGATGCACCGCCGCGAACGTCCCAGGGGCTTGGGAGCCGCGGTACACCGGCTGATGAAACCGGACGAGATCGACGAGCCTCTGCGCAAGCGGCTGGTACGTGCGGGCAGCGCACCGGACCTGACGGTCCTGGCCCAGCGACTGAGGGACATCGTCGTCCTCCTGCGCCGTACGGAAGTCGCTCTCGACTACGGGCTGATCGCCGGGCAGCTCTACCAATGGCAATGGCCCGGCGGTGCGCACGCCGTGCGCACCGAGTGGGGCCGGTCCTTTCACGCCTGGCGGGAGGACGACGAGCTCCGGCGCACACCCGCGGCCGCACATCCCGACGCAGGCGCCGAAGCTCTCGACACCACCGTTCCGATCGACAAGGACGCTTCGTGAACCGCATCTTCCTCGACGTGCACGCTCTGCAGACCGTGCCGCCCAGCAACCTCAACCGGGACGAAACCGGAGCACCGAAGACAGCCGTGTACGGGGGAGTGCCGCGCGCCCGCGTCTCCAGCCAGGCCTGGAAGCGTGCGACCCGCGAGTACTTCGAGGACGAGCACCTGCTCGATCCCAACGAGCTCGGTGTGCGGACGAAGAAGGTCGTGGAAGTCCTCGCCACCCGCATCGGTGTCATCGATCCGGCCCTGGAAGGAGAGCCGGCGCAGCAGCTTGCCGCGGAGGTCGCCCAGGCCACCGGCCTGAAGATCGTGGTGCCCCAGCGTAAGGCGGCAGCGGCCAAGGACGGGGAGAGCGCCCCCCTGCCCGAGGCGAAGTACCTGGTGTTCCTCAGCGCCCGCCAGCTCGACGGACTGGCCCGCCTGGCCGTCGACGGCGCCGCCGACATCAAGGCCTACCTGAAGGACAAGGAGAACAAGGGGCGCGCCAAGCAGATCGCCGACACCTCCCATTCCGTCGACATCGCGCTGTTCGGCCGCATGGTCGCCGACGTCGCCGACATCAGTGTCGACGCCGCCGCCCAAGTGGCCCACGCGATCAGCGTGCACCGTGTCGAGAACGAGTCGGACTACTACACGGCCGTCGATGACAAGAACACCGACGCGGAACCCGGCGCGGGAATGATCGGGACCGTCGACTTCAACTCCGCCACGCTCTACCGCTACGCGGCGCTCGGCGTGCACCAGCTGGCCGAGAACCTCGGCCAGGGCCTGCGTGAGGACGAACCGCCGACCACGCCGACCCGCCGCGCCGTCGAAGCGTTCGTCCGCGGCTTCGTGTCTTCCCTGCCCAAGGGCAAGATCAACACCTTCGGGCACCACACGCTCCCGGATGCGGTCGTCGTCAAGCTCCGCGCCACCCGCCCCATCAGCTTCGTCGCCGCCTTCGAAGACCCGGTACGCGGCGACCAGGGCGGGCACGTCCGCGAGGCATGCGAACGGCTCGCGGAGTACATCCCTGACATCGAGCGGGCGTACGGCGACGAAGACTCCACCCTCACCTGGGTCCTGCGGATCGGCGCGAGTACACAGAAGCTCGCCGGCATCGGCACCGAGACCGAAAGGATCGGCGACCTCGTCGCCGCCGTGGGCCAGGCCGTCGCAGAACGGCTGGAGAAGCCCGCATGAGCGTACTCACCCTCAAGCTCGCCGGCCCCCTGCAGTCGTGGGGGGCCTCGGCCCGGTTCGTCCGCCGCACCACCGAATCCGCCCCGACCAAAAGCGGCATCATCGGCCTGCTCGCCGCAGCCAAAGGCATCGAACGAGGCGACGACGAAAGTCTTCGACCCCTCGCAGCACTGCGGTTCGGCGTACGGATCGACCAGCCCGGCACCCGCCTACGGGACTTCCAAACAGCCCACCACGCCGTCACCGGCAAATCCATGCCCCTCTCCGAGCGTTACTACCTCGCCGACGCCGTATTCGTCGCCGCGGTCGAAGGGGACCACGAGTTCCTCACCGACCTGCACACCGCCCTGCGCACACCGGTGTATGCACCGTTCCTCGGGCGCCGCTCATGCCCGCCCGCCCACCCGGTCGACCTTCACCTCCACCACGGCCCGGACCTCCTGCAGGCCTTGCGCGACGAACGGTGGCAGGCCGCCGCCTGGTACCGCCGACAGCACCGTAGAGAAGCCGCCGTGAAACTGGCCGTACTGCACGAGGCCGGGCCAGACGACACCAACGGCGACGTCCTGCGTGACCAGCCGGTCAGCTTCGCCGCCGAGCACCGCCGCCACGCCCTGCGCACCGTCGTGCGCAGAGAGGTGACGGTGCCCAACGATGCCGGGGGCATCCCGCACGATCCGTTCGCCGCTCTGGAAGAAGAAACGAGCGCCTGGTGTTCCTGACCCGCTTCCGTATCAACGCCGCACGCCCCGGCTCCCGCCGCCTGCTCGCCTCACCCCAGGCGCTGCATGCGGCCGTCATGTCGTCCTTCCCCGCCCTGCTGCCCACGGACGGCCCGGGAAGGGACGGGCAGCGGGTGCTGTGGCGCCTCGACCAGAACGCACGCGCCGAGGTCGTTCTCTTCGTCGCCAGCCCGGACCGGCCCGACCTCACCCACCTCGTGGAACAGGCCGGATGGCCGGCAGTCACCACCTCGGACTCCCCGGGCTGGCAGACCCGCCCCTATGCACCGCTCCTGGACCGCCTGACCAAGGGAGAACGCTGGAGCTTCCGGCTGACGGCCAACCCCGTCCACCACATCCGCCGCACCAACGACGAACCGCGCAAACGCACCGCGCACCTGACACCGATCCACCAGATGGGCTGGCTTCTCGACCCTGACCGCCAGGAACGCTCCGGATTCCGCATCCTCGAGAAGCCGGAGGACAAGCGACTGCTGCCCGCGGGCACCACGCACAACAGGCGCCCCCACCACGGAGACCGCTACGAACTCACGGTCCGCGACCACCGGGCCCTCGCCTTCGGCAAACCCCGCGACGCCGGGGCCCCGTCCAGGGGGCCGGTCAGCATCGTCACCGTTACCTTCGACGGCCGCCTCGAGATCACCGACCCCGACGCCATGCGCCGCACCCTCACCGGTGGACTGGGCAAGGCCAAGGCATACGGCTGCGGCCTCATGACGCTCGCGCCCCTGCCGGCGGAGTGACCTCGTGACAACGGTCTCCCGACGCGCAGCACTCACCCCTCGCGACCTCACCCGCACCGGCGAACGGCTCTCCTTCGTCTATCTGGAGCGTTGCACCGTGCACCGGGACGCCAACGCCATCACCGCCGAAGACGCCGACGGCACCACCCACATCCCCTCCGCAACCATCGGCACCCTGCTCCTCGGCCCCGGAACCCGCATCACCCACCAGGCCATGAGCGTCCTGGGGGAAACCGGAGCCGCAGTCGCCTGGGTGGGCGAGCAAGGCGTGCGCTACTACGCCGGCGGCCGCGCCCTGACCCGGTCCTCGGCCCTCGCCGAAGCACAGGCGGCCCGATGGGCGAACCCTCGTTCACGCCTCGCCGTCGCACGTGCCATGTACCGACTGAGGTTCCCCGACGAAGATCCCGAGGGACTGACGCGCCGCGAACTCCTGGGCAGAGAAGGATCCCGGGTCAAAGCCTGCTACCGAGCCCAGGCCGCTCGCACCGGAGTGCCGTGGCAGGGCCGCAGATACGTGCCGGGCGACTTCTCCGCCGGTGACCCCGTCAACCAGGCCATTACTGCCGCAGCGCAATGCATGTACGGCATCGCGCACGCGGTCGTCGCCTCCCTCGGCTGTAGTCCGGCACTCGGCTTCATCCACTCAGGCCATGAGCTTTCCTTCGTCCTGGACATCGCCGACCTATACAAGACCGAACTCGGCATCCCTTTGGCTTTCGACGTCGCGGCTCAGGATGAGGAGGACGTTGCCTCACGTACACGACGAGCCCTGCGGGACCGCATCCACGAGACGTCCCTGCTCGATCGCTGCGTCGACGACATCAAGCGGTTGCTGCTTCCGCCCGTCGGCTCCGGTCCGACTGTCGCCGCCGACGGGGACGTCGTCACACTCCAAAGCGACAGAGACCAACGAGTCGCTGCCGGACTTAACTACGGATCAGCCGGTGACGACGACGGGGCGATGACCTGGTGACCGTGATTGTCCTGACCAACTGCCCACCTGGGCTCAGGGGCTTCCTGACCCGCTGGCTTCTCGAAATCTCCGCAGGCGTCTTCATCGGAAATCCGTCCGCCCGAATCCGCGACATCCTCTGGCACGAAGTCCAGCAGTACGCCGACCAAGGCCGAGCCCTCCTCGCCCATACCACCAACAACGAGCAGGGCTTCGCTTTCCGTACCTTCGACCACGCCTGGCACCCGGTCGAACACGAGGGCCTCACGCTGATTCGCCGCTCGAAGGCAGGAAGGGGAGAGAGGGCAAGTGATGGGCCACCGAAGCCGGGCTGGAGCAACGCATCGAAGCGGCGCCGTTTCGGAAGGTCATGAGGCAATGAGACATACCTTTTGTTCGATATGCCGGATTCGATGAAAGTGGCGTGGAAGGAGCGTGGACCGCCCAAAAGATGCAGGTCACGGAGTCTGCTCCCCGCACCCGCGGGGATGGTCCCCGTCCTAGGAGAAGCGCCGTGACTGCACCTACCTGCTCCCCGCACCCGCGGGGATGGTCCCGTGCTGTGGTACAGCGGCGGGGAGACGATGATCTGCTCCCCGCACCCGCGGGGATGGTCCCTGGCCAAGTGACTGACCATTCATCGCAGCCTTCTGCTCCCCGCACCCGCGGGGATGGTCCCTTTCCGGGCGGCTGCCCGCAGCAGTGGCAGTCCTGCTCCCCGCACCCGCGGGGATGGTCCCTGACCACTACCTGACGAGAGGCCGACTCGTGACTGCTCCCCGCACCCGCGGGGATGGTCCCTTCGCCGACAACCAGGGCCGCCTCGACATCACCTGCTCCCCGCACCCGCGGGGATGGTCCCTCGTTCCCGTCCCGCCGGCCGGAGAGCTGTCGCTGCTCCCCGCACCCGCGGGGATGGTCCCAGTGCGCGCGGCCAGGGCGGCGATCTCGTCCTCTGCTCCCCGCACCCGCGGGGATGGTCCCGGCGCCTCAACCCCACCGGCTACCACTCCCGCCTGCTCCCCGCACCCGCGGGGATGGTCCCGCCAACGCGGGTACGAAGGCCCCGAGTGAGGACTGCTCCCCGCACCCGCGGGGATGGTCCCGCGACGCGGGCGCCGGCCTCGGCCGCGATGCCCTGCTCCCCGCACCCGCGGGGATGGTCCCCCTGCCACGGCCGCAGCCAGTCTCAACAAGGTCTGCTCCCCGCACCCGCGGGGATGGTCCCGGCCCAAGGAACGGCTCCTGGCCGCCCTGCCGCTGCTCCCCGCACCCCGCGGGGATGGTCCCCGGTTGATCGCCCCGGAGCTGTTGGTGGTGGCCTGCTCCCCGCACCCGCGGGGATGGTCCCTTCTCGGCCTCCAGCTCGGCGTACAGCTCCAGCTGCTCCCCGTACCCGCGGGGATGGTCCCGACCAGGGGTATGCGGCGGCTGTCGCGCAGACCTGCTCCCCGCACCCGCGCGGATGGTCCCTGGCCCGCCGTCCCAAAGACCTCGCCGACATCCTGCTCCCCGCACCCGCGGGGATGGTCCCCGGCGGATCGTGGTGTCGTGCAGGTCGACATCCTGCTCCCCGCACCCGCGGGGATGGTCCCGACACCGCCGACTGCCTGTACGAGCAGCTGCTCTGCTCCCCGCACCCGCGGGGATGGTCCCGACAACTTCGTTGGCGGGTACCGGGTGGAGCTCTGCTCCCCGCACCCGCGGGGATGGTCCCGGCAAGGTGACCGAGCGAGGCGACGAGCAGCCCTGCTCCCCGCACCCGCGGGGATGGTGCCCCCCCCGGGGGAGGTCCCCAGCATCCCCGTCCGCTGCTCCCCGCACCCGCGGGGATGGTCCCCCGGCCTCGATGAGCAGCGTCACGACATCACCCTGCTCCCCGCACCCGCGGGGATGGTCCCCGGAGCCCGCCAACGTCCTCGCTGCCCGCGTACTGCTCCCCGCACCCGCGGGGATGGTCCCCGGCCCGCACCCCGGGGAGTTCGCGGGACTCCCCTGCTCCCCGCACCCGCGGGGATGGTCCCATCTCCAGCGCGGCGGCCAGCTCCTCGCCGTGCTGCTCCCCGCACCCGCGGGGATGGTCCCTGCCCGGAGTCCGAGCGCAGGCTGAAAATCACCTGCTCCCCGCACCCGCGGGGATGGTACCCCCACGACGGCCGCAGCCAGTCTCAACAAGGTCTGCTCCCCGCACGCGCGGGGATGGTCCCGTCGAGCCCGCGGTCTGCATGCGGCTGAACTGCTGCTCCCCGCACCCGCGGGGTTGTCCCCCCGAAGTGCCCCGAGTTCGTGCAGGCCGTCGCCAGGGGAGTCGTCACCCCTGGGACTACAACCCGTTGACCCGGGCCATCCGCGCCGCGTCCTGCGGTGGGCGGAACTCCGCCGGCACCGCGCGGGCCGCGCGGGTCGCCCCGGGACGCCGGTGCTGGGTCTGGGCCATGAGGCGTCTGGTGTGCAGGGCCAGTTGCAGATCGAAGCGGGCGCGAGGGTGGTGCAGGTCGGGGCCGAAGAGTTTCTGCAGTTGCCGCAGGCGGTAGCGGACGGTCTGGGGGTGCACGCCCAGGGCCTTCGCGGCCTCGGGTGCGCCACCGCGCTCCAGCCAGGCGAGCAGGGTGTCTTCGAGGCGCTCGCTCTGATCAGGTGTGAGGTCCGCCAGGGGTCGCAGGCGGCGTGCGGCGAACGCGTGGGCCAGGTGTTCGTCCTGGAGCAGCATCAGGGACGACAGGTGGTCATCGACGAAGACGACGCGCGCGTCCGGAGCCGACGGGGTGGGGATGAGGTCGAGCAGCCGCACGGCCCAGCGCCGGGAGGACGCGGTGTCGCGCGGTGGAACCGGATGCCCGACGGCGGCGACCCGACCGCGCAGCGTGTTCTCCAGTGTGGTGCGGGCCTCCGGGTCGGGGGAGGGGACCAGCAGGCAGGGCCGCCCGCCGACCAGGCCGGCCAGGGCGTCGTCCAAAACGGCCGCCAGTCGCCGGGTCTCGCCGGGTGAGGCCAGGGCGATGACCCGGACGTAGTCGGGCAGGGGCCAGCGGGCCGCCCCGGCCAGCTCGGTCAGGGCCGTCTCGGACATCGGCGTGTCGGAGGTGAGAGAGGCGAAGAGCTCTCGGCGAGCGGGTTCGGGCCTTGTCTCGCATCCCTGGGAGGTGACCGCCCTGAGGCGAGGCAACGGGCCGCTGTCGCGCGCGTTCCGCTGCCCAGGTATGCCGCCAAACTGTCGGGTAGCCAAGGGTTCGTGGCAACCGAGGGCGGTGAGCAGGGCCGACTCCACGTGCTGTCTGACGACTTCGTCGTCGATGTCCTCGACGTGCGTGGGGAAGCCGGGGATGGTGTCGCGCAGTGCCTGCACCATCCCCGCGGCCAGCGCGGGCAGTTCCTCGCGCAGGGACTGGACCCCTTCGCCGCGTGGATGGGGCCGGCTGCGGTTCAGAGAGGTGGACATGGTTCCCTCGCTTCCAAGATGCGGGCCCTGTCCCGGCGTGGGGAGTTGAGCGCCTCGTACTCCTTCCGGGAGAGCGCCCGGCACCTACCGTCCTGCGACATTGCCTGATCTTTACCTTCGAGAGTCGGGGCGGCGGGCGAGAGGTGAACTCCGCCGTGGAGTGGGAGACCTTCCTCGTGCTTCAGCGCAGGGTGGACGTGACTCTCTCGGTGGGCGCGCAGGACATTCCGGTTCGTGTGTTTCTCCTGACCGACTGAGAGCCTGGGGGCGGAGAAATCTCCAAAACCGAGGGCGTCGGCGGGGGAGTGCTGCCGCTGTCCCCGGCGTGGCGTCGCGATGACAGGCATCGGTCGCATCCCGGTTGCGGGGCGGGACCGCAAGATCAACAGCCGCTTGCCGTGGGGTTGTTGCCGCGTGCGGGCAGAGGTCGTCGGTGGTCGTATCGAACCTGTTTCGCCCAGCCCCATCCGGCGGTCACCCGCTTCGGCAGGTCTTCGCCGCTTTGTCACGCCGATGAGTACGCGGTTGCCTGCGACCCTGCGCGAGTGCACACTTGCGCGAATTCCGGTTGGGGGCAGCGCCGCCCCTTCGGGACGGATGTACTGCCCTGGGCAAGACGTACCAGCACACGCCTCCTCGTGGGTCGGGTGCGCCGCACCGCTGCAAGCGGATCTCACCCGTCCGCATGCACGTGACTCCTCAGCATGTTGAGCTCATGTGCTTATATGCGCGACGGTGTCGGGTTCTGATTGATAGCGATCGGTCGTGCGTGGCGGGCCCGTGGGCGGCAGTCGTTTTCCCCGCGTTCCGCGACCGCTGATCGGCGCGGCCGCAGGTCGCCCCTCCTCCCCCTCATCTCAAGGACGGTCCATGTTCCAGCGTTACAGCCGCACACGTCGGGTCGGGGCGGTCCTGGCGGCCATGTCGGTGGTGGGGTTGGGGGCGACCGAGGCCGTAGCCGACCGTGCGCTGACTCCCCTCCCGTTCAAGGACGGGTTCGAGTCCGGATCCACTGCGGCGTTCCCCCGCAAGGGCATCGACGGCACGGGCAGCGTGGACGTCAAGGCCGCGCCCGGCGGGCGCGGCGGCAAGGCCGTCAGGTTCGCCATGCCCGACGACGGGAAGTCCTACCGCACCGAGATAGCCACCGCGCGCGTGCCCTACGGCAGCTACCGGTACACCTTCGCCAACTACCTGCCCGGCAACTGGATCCGCTTCGACGCCCAGACCATCGTCTCCCAGTGGCACGGCGGGGCGGGCACCTATCCCGCCGTCGTCCTCGCCGTCAAGGGCGACCGCTGGATGATGATCGTCCACTGGAAGAGCGCTTCGGAGAAGGCGGAGCAGGGCAAGCCGGCGCACGAGGTCAAGTACGACCTCGGACCGGTACGGTTCGGACACTGGAACCAGTGGTCGTTCGACATCACCTGGTCCACCGCCGCCACCACCGGCTCCATCACCGCCCGGCTCAACGGGGCTCACGTGGGGGCGCACCGCGGTCCCAACAGCTATCACCAGGACACCGCCCCCTACCACAAGATCGGTCTGTACCGACCCAACTGGCAGGCCTGGAAGGGGCACAAGGCAGGCGGCACAGCGGCCGTGGTGAACTACTACGACGACGTCACCATCACCGCGATCAGGCGGGGAGCCGTCGTACCGCCGCCGACCAAGCCTTCTGCGAACAGTCCGGCAGCTCCCGCGCCCGACGGACCCGGCACGTCGCAATCCCCGTCGGCGCAGGCATCCGCGTCGGCTACCGCGGCGGGACCGGCCGCGCCGGGCTCGGCACCCGACGCCACGGAGGACATCCCCATGGACACGGGATCCGACGAAGACACCGGCAACGATGTCAAACCCCTGGCCGAGACCGGCGTCTCCAGCCGAACCCCGATCATCCTCGCCTCCGGCAGCATCCTGCTCGCCGCCGGCCTCGTCCTCGTCTTCCGTCGCCGCGCCAAGGTGGCACGGCTCCTGGCCGGCGGCCGGAAGGGGTGATCGCAGGCGGGTGTGGTCCCTATCGCCCGCTGTCCTGGTGGCCGGCAACGGCCACCAGGACATTCCCTGCCCGCAGCGCCCCGCATCACCCCACCACATCAACAGGCGCACTGAGTGATCGGGCTGCACCACGACGGGGGCGTGGTCCCCGGGGAAGCCGACATGTGGGTCGTCAACGAGCCGAACAGGAGCACGTGGTGAATACGCCGGGTACTGCCCGTCAGCAGGAGCTTCGCAGCCTGAGTGACGGGGAGCTGTGCGCCTTGTTGCGCGGGCACACCTTGGGATCCGACGCCGGCGTCGACGACGTGATGGCCGAGGTGTTCGCCCGTCACCATGCCTCGGTGCTCGCCTACGCCCGTACATGCTGCCGGGATCTTTCCACCGCCCAGGACCTCGCCGCCGAGGCCTTCGCGCGTACCTACCGGGCCGTCGCCTGGGGCGCCGGGCCCGAGCACGCCTGGCGGCCGTACCTGCTGACCTGTGTGCGGCGCCTGGCGGCGGCCTGGATGCGGGAGGGTGCCCGCAGGCGGCTGTCCGAGGACTTCGAGGAATGGGTCGGGCAGCTCCCGGACGGACAGGACGCCGTCGAGGCCGTCTTCTCGGTGGAGGAGGCATCCCTGGTCCTGCGGGCGTACCGGTCGCTGCCGGAGCGCTGGCAGGCCGCGCTGTGGCACTCCGTCGTCGAGGGCGAGCCGGCGGCCGAGACCGCCGGACGCCTCGGGATATCGGCGGGAGGCGTCGGCTCGCTGGCCGCGCGTGCGCGGGAAGGCCTGCGGGAGGCGTACCTGCGCGCCCACCTGGACCAGAGCGCGAGTGAGGAGTGCAGGTACTACGGCGGGCAGATCGCCACGATGCTCCGTCGGCCCGGCAGGCGCCGCACCCGGGACCTGGGCCGCCACCTCCAGGCATGCCACGACTGCGCACGCGCCGAGCGTGACCTGCGTGACCTCAACGGCCGTCTGGGGACGCTGCTGCTGGGCGGCATCCTGCTGTGGAAACCGGCCTCCTTCGTGACGACCCTGGGCGAGAACGGCGCCCAGCTCGCCGCAGGAACGCTGAAGGGGACCCAGCTGGCCGGGGCGAAGGCCGGCGCCGTGAAATGGGCCGCCGTGATGGCCGTGGCGGGAGCGGCGACCACCGCCGCGGTCGCCCTGCTGCCGGCCGAGGCCGACAACAACCGCGGCGACCGGCCCGCCGTACCCGCCAGGACGGCCGCCACCCCCCGTTCGGTCCCGAGCGATGCGACACCGGCGGTGGTCGTCAGCACATCCGTGTCCGGCACCGCCTCCGCCTCGCCCACCGCCACCTCACTCCCCTCCAGCTCCGCATCGGTCACCGCAAGGCCGACCGCGCCGCTGCCCCCGACCTCGACGCGTACCCCGTCGCGTACCCCGACGGCTCCCGCCGGCCGCGAGCGGGGCTCCGGTTCCGGCGGCGGCTTGGACGCGGGGGTGTGGTGATCGGCGGGGGCGCGGTGGATCACCGCGGGCTCCGCAGAAGAGATGAGGAAGCAGACCGGTTGCGGCAGCGGCCGGCGTCACGGCCGGTTATGGCCCAGGGAGGGAATGTAGTGAGTGGTGGACGTTGTCCGGACTGCGGAGCTGCCGGTGCCGACTGCGTATGTGCGACGGGTGCGGATTTCGACCCCATGCGCATCCGTCCCTACGTGACGCTGACCGACCCCGGCGAGGCGAAGGTCATGGCGTCCGCCCAGCCGGTACTGGGGGCGGTGGCACCGCTCCCACAAGACCCCCAGGGGACTGGGGCGTCCGTACCACCGGAACAGGAACAGCTGCCCGAAGCCGGGGAGACCGCCCCGCGCGACGACGACACGCTTCGGCTCCGGGCGATCCCCGAGCAGGCCCCGCGAGCGGGCGGGCCGACGGCGCGCCCGTCGGGGGCGGGCTGCCGTTCCAAGAAGCCGACAGGCCGGACCTCCCGGCGACTGGTGCCGCCTGCGCTCGTCGCCGGCGCCGTCGCGGTGATCACGGTCGGCGGGACGGCCATGGCGCTGTTGGCGCCGGATTCCTCCGGTGACGACGTCATGCTCTCGGAGATCAAACCGTCGGCTCCCGTAGTGCGCACGGCGGCTCCCGTGCCCTTCCCGACACGCTCCGCCAAAGCCTCCGGGGCTCCGCCCACGGTTTCGGCTTCGCGCTCTGCGTCCCCGAGTGGATCCCCTACGGTGTCCGCGTCCCCGTCCGCCTCATCCCCTCAGGCGTCACCGACTGCTCCGCCGAACCCGTCCCGGAGCACGGATGGTCCTCCCGCCCACCAGCCGCCGGCTCCGCAGGCGCCGAGCCTCACGTACGGAGACTCCGGGCC
The DNA here is from genome assembly GCF_055587165.1 of Streptomyces sp. NPDC048353. Taxonomy (NCBI): domain Bacteria; kingdom Bacillati; phylum Actinomycetota; class Actinomycetes; order Kitasatosporales; family Streptomycetaceae; genus Streptomyces; species Streptomyces sp. NPDC048353. The sequence continues at coordinate 440,885 of NZ_JBVJGU010000004.1, forward strand.
CGCGGTGACGAAGCTGCAGCGACTGCTGGCTAAGAAAGGCCTGTACAAGGGAAGAATCAATGGCCGATTCGGCGGGGCACTCAGGCATGCCGTGTCGCAATACCAGTCGATACGAGGCATCGACGACGACAAGCGGGGCACCTACGGGCCGGCGACCCGTCGGGCGCTCGAGGGGTAGGGGCCACTCTCCCGGAGGTGGCGGCGGCCCGCCTAGGGGTGAAGAAGCCCGGAAGGATGAAGACCCGGTGCGATGACCCGAGGAGAAAGGGGAACCGTCGCCATGCACACCTGTCCGAACGGGCACTGGTCCGCTGACGCGTACTGGTGCGAGGTCTGCGGCAACCCCACGACGGCCGCCCTGAGCACGTCCGCCGAGCCTGCCTTCGGTCACGGCTTTCCTACGGCCGGCGAGCCGACCGCGCCGGCGGAGTGGTGCCCGTCGTGCTGGACCCCGCGCGAGGTCGCGGCCCCGTTCTGCGGGGCGTGCGGGTACACCTTCCCGACGGATGGGCGGGCCGAGCCGCTCGGGCATGAGGCGGGCCGGCTGCTCCCACCGACCGGGCCCGAGCAGCACCCGTACGCGCAGCAGCACCTCGGACCGGAGTATCAGCAGGAGTACCAGCAGCCCTTGCAGCATCAGTATCAGCAGCCATACGCGTCCGACAGTCAGGTTCCGTCCTACGGAGGCGGCGCCTGGAGCGCGACGGTGGGCCCCGACCGCTCCTACTTCACGGCGATGATGCGGCAAAGCGGCCCGGAGGCGGCCGGGTTGAAGCTGCCCGCCGATGTTCCCGAGCGGCACCTCGTGCTCTCCGGCGGACAGATCACCATCGGACGTCGGCGCGTCTCCTACGGCGAGTCCCCGGACATCGACCTGTCGGCGCCCCTCGAAGACCCGGGCGTCTCCCACCAGCACGCGATGCTCGTCCGGCGTCCCGACGGAACCTGGGCGGTGATGGACCAGAACTCCACCAACGGCACCACCGTCAACGGCGCCGAGGAACCGATCCAACCGTACGTCCCGGTCCCCCTCCGCGACGGCGACCACGTGCACATCGGCGCATGGACCAGGATCACCGTCCGCTTCGGTCGAACGCCGTGAAGGCAGGCCCAGGAGGCATCCAGGCTCGGCATGATGAGCACGTGCCGAACTACATACCTTCACCTGACGAAGTGACCGCCGCCATGACCGAGAACGGTGGGTGGACGAGGAAACAGCTTGCGGAGTGGGGCATCCCGCATCCCCCGCCGCAGGGCTGGCGCAAGCACCTGGAAGCGAAGTGGCGCGGCGAGGACGTTCCCGATCTGCCCCGCCAGGAACCCGACCAGGACGCCCTCTTCTAGCCTCGCCCCGCGGCGGGCGGCCCGCCTGGCCCCGGCGCGGATCCCGCCGTTTCCAGGAGATCGCCGTCGAGCCGGCGGCCCGCGGGCAGCGCCGTCGAGCCGTCCGGGGCGGCTGCCGACCACGGCAGCGAGCACCCCGCCAGCACCGCCGTACCGCTCCGCGCGGCCATGCGCAAGCGCCTGGTCCGGGCACATGCCCGGACCAGGCGCCTTACGCGCGGCACGCCGCCGCGTCTATCGCGCTCCCGCGCCGGCCGTGTCACGCACGGCCCGCCGCGGCGTGCGCGTCAGTGCTTCTTCTTCTTTCCGCTGAGCCAGCTGACGATCGGCGACACCGCTTCCTGCGCCACCTGGGAGAGCTCGTGCGCCGCGTGGGCGCCCTTCTTGGAGAGGTGTGCCGCGCCGTTGATCCAGCGGGACTGGCCGAGCATCAGGACGCTGAGGCCCGCGACCGCGGCCTGCTTCTTGAACTCCTGGCTCCGCCAGCCGTATCCGACCCCGTAGAAGACCGCGCTGGTCACGTCGAGGATGGCCGCACCGACGCCGATCCCGAAGCCCGCGGCCAGGATGAGCGCGCCGATGGGAGGGGCGAAGAGGCCGACGCCGATCCCGACGAGCCCCACACCCACGCCGGCGAACCCCGCGACCACGGCGGCCGAGTGGGTGAACTCCGCCCACCACTTCGCGCTGCCCGGCTCGATGTCGGTCTTGACGGTGTCGTAGTCGGCGACGTTGCACGGGTTGATGCCGGCCGCCTTGGCCGCCTGCGCTTCCTGGGCGGCCTCCCGGGCCCTGGCCGCGACCTCGGCGCGCCGCTTCTCGCCCTCGATCTGCCAGGCCTGGCTCGCCGCGGCGGCGGCCGTGTCCCGGTTCTGGTTGGCCTCGAACTCCGAGGCCCGGGCCCGGGCGGCCGAAGCCTGGGCGGAGTTGGCGGAGGCGATCGCGCTGCGCGCCGACGCCAGCGCACGGGTGGCGGCGAAGTTCGCCGACCGCGCCATGACACGGGCGTTGGAGGCCGCGTTCTTGGCCTGCTCGGCGGAGGCCTGGGCGTTCTTCGCCGACTGCTCGGCGTCGTTCGCCAGACCGTTCGCCTTGTCCGCCGCGGTGGCGGCCTGCGCGGCCGATGCCACGGCCTTGTCGGCCCACTGCCGGGCCTCGTTCGCCGCGTTGCGGGCGGTGGCCGCGGCCTCCTGCGCGCGGGCCGCGTCCTCCTGCGCCTTGTGCGCGATCTTCGCGGCCGCGGCGATCGCGCCCTGCATCGCGGCGATGTGGGTGGCGGAGTCGTGGTCGAGCTGCGCCGAGTCGTACTGCGCCGTGGCGATGAAGTTGCGACGCATCCACGACGGGCCCTCCATCGCCACCTGGGCGTGGGCCTGGGTGTAGCGGCCCCCGGTGTGGAGGAGGCTCGCGGTGGCGACCGCGTCGTCCTCGCGCAGCGCCTTCTCGAGGGTGACGGTGAGGAACTCGTACAGCGCCTGGGCGGTCCCCGCGTCCAGGGCCGCGTTGGCAGCCGCCGTGACCGCGCGGCCGGGGTTCTCGGCCAGCACCCGGTTGACCGCGACACGGTTGTCCATCGCGGCGGCCTGCACCGCGCCCGTGGCGAGGAACGTCGTGACGGCGTCCGGATTCGTGCTCTCCAGCGCCGCGGCCGCGGCGAGGGCGACGGCCGGCGGCGAGGTCCGCGCGATGTAGAGGGCGGTCTCGCGGTCGTCCTGGCGCTGCGCGATCTGCCGGTCGACCTCGATCCAGGCGTGGACCTCGGAGTCCGTGCCGGCCAGGGCGAACCGCGCGGCCTCCTGGGACCAGCTGCCCTTGGACTCCATCAGGGCGAGGGCCGCCTTGCGCCCGACGGCAGCGGCCTTCGCGGCGTCCCCCGCCCGCAGCGCTGCCTCGGCCTGGGCGATGAGGTCCTTCGTCGCCTGGTCGGTCTGTTCGGCCTGCGACCGCTTGCGCTCGGTCTCGGCCCGCTCCTGTGTCTCGATCCGCGCGAGCTGGCGCACCTCCTCGATCGCCCGCTGCGTGTCCTCGTCCAGGCGCTTCCACTCGGCCTCGCGCGCGGCCTTCTCCACGTCGACCGCCTTGACGACCGCCTCGGCGGCGGCGTTGGCGGCGGTCGTGGCCTCGTTGGCGAACTCGGTGGACTTGTTGGCGTACTCCACCGCCTGGCCGGCGTACTGCACCGCCCACTCGGCGGCGTCCGCGGCCTTCTCCGCGTGCGCGGCGGCGCTGTTGGCGGCGTCGCGGGCGGTACGGGCGGCGGCCGCCGATGCGTTGGCCAGCGCCTGCGCGGTCCCGGCGGCGTTGGTGGCGATCGCGGCGTTGCTGCCCGCGATCTGCGCCTGCCGCCGGGCCTCGGCGGCCTGCGCCTGCGCGACGCCCGAGGCCGCGGCGGCGTCCGCCGAGGCGTTGGCGGCCGCGGTCGCGTTGCGGGCGGCGGAGGCGGCAGCGGCGCCGGCGCCGGCCGAGGCCTGCGAGGCGAGGACGGCCTGGTCGGCGGCGGCAGCCGCGTCCCGTGCCCGGGCCGCGGCGTTCCGGGCGGCGATGGCGGCGTCCCTGGCCAGGCCGGAATGGCGCGCGTCCTTGGAGGCGGCGATGGCGGCGTGGTAGGCGCGGGCGGCGGCGGAACCGGCGTTGGCGGCGGCCTGACCGGCGGCGGCCGCGGCGTACGAGGCACGGCGGGACGCCTGGACGGCGGCGTGGGACGCGTTGATCGCGACACGGGCCGCGTCGGCCGCGCCCCGGGCGGCGTCCCCGGCCTTGCGGGCTGCCTTGCCGGCCTTCACCACGTCGTCCTGGGCCAGTTGCGCCTCGGCAGCGGCCTTCTCGGCGGCCTCCTTGGCCTTGCCCGCCGCCTCGACGGCGCGGGCGGAGGCCTCCTCGGCCTCCTTGGTCTTCGCGTCGGCCTTCTTGCCCTCGCGGGTGACGACGGCGACGAGCTCCTCGATCGTCGCCCGCTCCTGGTCACGGGCGCGGGCGATGTGCTGGCCGGTGTCGAGGAACCACTCGACGTCGGACTCCGTGCCGGACAGGGCCCGGTCGGCGTACTTCTGCACCTCCGGTCCGGCCTGCACCAGCATCTTCGAGACGTCGAAGCGCATGTCCTGCAGCCGGGCGCTGTACTGACCGGCGGTCAGGAACGCCTCGAGCGCCGCCTGGGAGCCGTCGTCGAGGGCCGCGCTGCCGGAGCGGTTGACGGCCTTGCCGCCCTGGCCCATCACCGTGGCGGTGGCCACGCGGAGGTCTTCCAGGAAGGCCGCCCGGAAACCGCCGTCGAGGTATGCGGAGATGGTGGCGTCGCCGCCGTTGATCGCCGCCGTCGCCGCTCGTCGGGTGCCCTTGCCGCCGACCGCGAGGCCGCTCAGGACGGCGGCGCGGTTGTCCTCGGCCGTCTCGATGGCGAGCCTGACGTCGAGGAAGTTCCGTACGTCGGCGTCGGAGCCGGCCAGGGCGACCGCGGCCGCCGCGCGCACGGCCGGGCCCCCGAGCATCCACTCCTTGACGACCTTCGCCCGCTCGGTGTCGGGCAGCAGGAACGGATCGCCGTCGCCGTCACCCGGCGTCGGCGTATCGGCCCAGGTGGCCACGGGATTGAGTACGAGGCTGGAAGTGGTGACCACGGCCGTGGTGGCCGCGATGGCGCCGATAATGCGCCGTCTACTCCAGTAGGTGGTGTCCAAAACGGTCCTTCGCTTTCGACGCCTGGCACACCCGCAAAACAATGCGGCCCGAGCCAGGACTGCAGGTGTGAATCGGGTTCCTATTCGTCGGGCCATGGCAGACATGGAGGACCCGAGGGGTGCGCGGCATGACCATACGTGGCCTGCACGACGATGACCAGACGCTAGTTGATGAGGAATCAACTTCCGTTTATCCAACGGACTTGAATCGGCCAGGAGGTGACTGAAACTGACCCAAGAAACCGGACGGAAGGGGAACGAAGCGGTGCATTACGCCAGTTGAAACCCCAGGGGCTTGTGAGGCACCTCACGCCTGCGGAGGCCCGGGTGTGCCCCTGTGATGACGGGAAACCGCCCCCGTACGGCCCCTGTTCGCGCGACGTCACCGCGATGTCCGGTCGCCCGTCGGGCAGCGGAATTTCATTGATGAAACGTCATGCTCGTTTCTGCGGACTTGATTTATGTGCTGGTCGATCGGTTAGGATCCGGCACGAAGTTGGGGGCTTCCCCAGTGAGATGCCTTTGCCGCATCTCCTGTTGGCTGACAAGAGCCTTCACATCCGTACGGCACATCTCTTCCGGGCAGGACCGGAACCGACGACTGGAACAGGCATGAAGGCACTCAGAACACTCGTCCGCACCGTGGCCGTCGCCACGGCGGCGGGCACCCTGGCATGGCTGGCGACCGCGGGCGGAACGTCCGCCGGACCGACGGACGCGAACACGCGGGCCGCCGGCGCCGTCGCCATGAAGGCCGTCGCCGAGGAGGGCCCGGGCTTCGCCGTCGAGGACTTCGGCTATCCCGACGCCGACAAGATCCTCGCCGAGCGGAAGCTCACCCTCAAGCGCGGCGACGGCCACATCGTCCTCGCCGCCTGCGACAGCGCCCCGGGCCTGATGGAGGTCTGGACGCGGGCGAACGAGGAGCGGTTCTGCTTCAAGGTCACCGGCACCCGCGGCTACCTGGCCCTGGAGGTCCCGGCCGTCTTCTCGATCCGTGGCAGCGGCCAGTCCGCCGAGGTCGACATGACCGTCGGTGACGAGGAGAAGACCTTCACCATCAAGAAGAACACGTGGACCCCGGTCGGCGAGAGCGTCGACCCCGAGGGCCGCGAGCACGTGCTCATGGAGATCCGCACCGGCGCGTAGGCGCCGTGACGACCGGTCCTCCGGACCCGGCCCCTTCGCCGGGCCCACCGCCCACCCGCACAGGGACGCCCGACGTCCCCGCCCTCCGGCTCCCGCCCTGCTTCCAGGAAGTGACATGAAGCGTCAGCACACCGCAAGACCCTCCATACGCGCCGCCCTCGGCGTGGCTCTGCTCTCCGCTCCCCTCGCGCTCGCCGGCCTCACCGGCACCGCGCAGGCCGCCGCCGGCGCCCCCGCCGCGGCCGGGACGCTCACCCACACCGCCCAGCTCTCGGTCGGCGCGTGGCCCGAGAACCGCGCCTGCACCGCCACGCTCGTGGACGAGCTGTGGCTGGCCACCGCCGCCAGCTGTTTCGCCGAGCGGCCCGGCGAGGCGGTGCCCGCGGGCAAGCCCGCCCGCCCCACCACCGCCACCCTGAACGGCGGCACCGTACGCGAGATCGTCGATCTGGTCCCGCGTACGGACCGGGACCTGGTCCTGGCCCGTCTGGACCGCTCCGTGCGGGACATCGCGCCGGTGAAGCTCGCCGCGGCGGCACCCGTCGCCGGCGCCCAGGTGTCCGCCTCCGGCTTCGGCCGCACCAAGACCGAATGGGTCCCGGACAAGCTCCACACCAGCGCCTTCACCATCAAGAACGTCACCGCGGGCGACCTGGGCATCGACTCCGCCAACGGGACCGACGTCCTGTGCAAGGGCGACACCGGCGGCCCGGTGCTCGACGCCGCCGGCAAGCTGATCGGCGTCAACAGCCGCTCCTGGCAGGGCGGATGCCTCGGCATGCCGACCACGGAGACCCGCAAGGGAGCCGTCGCCGCACGCGCCGACGACCTCGCGTCCTGGATCGACACCGTCAAGAAGCGCCCCGTGACCCTCAAGGCCGGGGACATCCTCCGGTCCGGTGCGACCATCTCGTCGGACAACGCCAAGCTCGTCATGCAGACCAACGGCGACCTCGTCGTGTACCACCGCACCGGCGGCGAGAACCAGGGCAGCGCCCTGTGGGTCTCCGGCACCAGCGGCAACCCCGGCGCGTACGCCAAGATGCAGGCGGACGGCAACTTCGTCGTCTACAAGAAGGACGCCCAGGAGACCGACCCGACCAGTGCGCTGTGGTCGTCGCGGACGCACAACAACCCCGGCGCCCGCCTGGCCCTGCAGTCCGACGGAGACGTCACCATCGCCTCCTTCCTCACGACCGGCGGCGGCACCGGCGTCGGCAAGCTCCTGTGGGCCACGCACACCGCGTCCCAGGGGGACAGGCTGAACCCCGGCGCCAAGCTCATGCCCGGCTCCTGGCTCACCAACGGTCAGACCGTGGTCGTGATGGACATCCAGGGCAACGTCCTCGTCCGCGAAGCCGCCTCCGGCCGTGAGCTGTGGGGCAAGTACTCCTGGAGCTGGAACTCCTACCTCCACATGCAGGACGACGGCAACCTCGTCCTCTACAAGGCCGACGGCGGCCAGGGCCGGGGCGGCAACCTCTGGGTCACCGAGACCTGGAACGGCGCCGGCGCGTACGCCGCCGTCGAGGGCAACGCCTTCGTCGTGCACGCCCAGGACGGCGGCATCCGCTGGTCCAACGCCACCCTGCGCGGCGCCCAGTCCGGCCGCTGCCTCGACTTCGACGGCGTCACCGGCGTGATGATCTGGGACTGCTGGGGCGGAGCCAACCAGCAGTGGGACGCCACCGCGGCCAAGGAACTGCGCGTCGCCGACAAGTGCCTGACCGCCCCCGCCGGTGCCAACGCCGGTACGGGCATCTCGGTCCAGGCGTGTGACGGCAGGCCCGAGCAGAAGTGGAACGTCAACGCCGACGCCACCATCACCCCCGTCCTCAACCCCGGCCAGTGCCTGAACGTCTGGGGTCAGGCCACGGCCAACGGCTCCGGCCTGGGCCTGTGGCAGTGCAACGGCGGCGCCAACACCAAGTGGGCCCGCCCGTGACGGCTCGATGACGAAGGGGCGGCCCGGTCACCGGGCCGCCCCCTCACGCCGGCCCCATGACCGGCGGTTCCACGGACTCCCTGCCATCGGGCCCCGCGGGGGAGCGCCCGAGGGAGTACCCCTCCGGCCCCGGAGCGTCCACGCTCCGGGGCGGAGACGGATCCGCCCACCGGCCCCGGGGCCGGCCCGACGCGGGGGCCGGAGCGGCGACCGGATCGCCGAGGGCACGCGCGATGCCGACCAGCAGGTTGTCGTGGTCCGCCTCGGCGGCCCGCAGGGCCCGTACCGCGGCGGCACCGTGCACCGGGTCGGCGCGCACGCCACGGGCACGCGCCTCGGCCGCGGCCGTGAACATGACGGCCAGCCCGATCGCCACGCTCTCGCTCTCCGACCTCCCGGCCCGCCGCGCCCGGCCGTGGGCCCGCACCCGCTCCTCCTCCGAGCAGTACCACCCGAGCTCCAGCATCCGGTCGTGGATGTCGGTCATCCGGTCCGTGAGGCGACGGCCGGGCCCGGCGTACCAAGGAGTGACCAGACGCATCCGGCCACCGTCACCGCCGTCGGCACGGACGGCCCGCCGCAGCGGACGCAGGGCGCGGAGTGCGCACAGCGGTGCGAACAGCCGCTCGACGAGCCAGGGTCCGACGAGGGGAATGAGGAAACCGGCGGCGACGAGGACCGTACCGAGGCCGGCGAAGGTGATGGCCGTCTGGTTGACCGCTCCCCAGTCGCGGCCGAACCAGACGCCCGCCACGGAGACGAGCTTCGCCACCCCGTAGGTCAGATGGGTCAGGAAACCGACCGTCAGGACGGTGAGTCCGATGCGCAGCGAACCTCCGGCCGGGGTCTTCCGCTCGGGGCAACGCCGTCGGATGTCGTACGCCCAGCTCCGGCAGGCGACCGCCGCCGCGCCCGTGGCGGCGGTGCAGGCGAGCAGGCAGAGCAGCACCATCTCGCGGATGAACGGAGTGTCGGCGTAGTAGGTCTCGAAGTCCCGCTGCCGTTCGACCGGCGCCTCGCCCAGGACGAAACAGACCACCAGCAGGACCGTCACCACGACATGGCCCCAGATCCACCGTCTGACCCGGCGTCGGGTGCGGGGCTGGACCCGCGCGTCCTCGCGCCAGTTCTCCATGAGCACCCGGCACGCGCACGCGTACCCCGAGAGCAGGCAGTACACCATCAGCGCCGAGAAGTTGTCGATGCCGGTGAAGCGGTTGACGAACGCGATGGTGGGCGGCGCCGAGAAGAAGAACGCCGCCGCCTGGAAGAAGATCACCGCGTTGACGCTGCGGACCACGGGATTGTGCCGACGCCGGACCAGCGAAGGGAACTTGGCGATCAGGACGAGTCCGAGTGCGGCGGCGGGGACGTAGAGGTTCACACCCTGCTGCATGCTCATCCTCGGAACGACGTCCAGATACGGCCGGCCACCCCGGCGGAGGGCGACGCGGTACGCCGGACCTCCAGGAAGGGCCTGCACCGGTCGGCCAGCATCCGGCCGAACTTCTCGGCGCGCCGCTCCTCTTCGTGGTCCGGCTCCGTGCGGGCGGCGACGACATGGGCGACGGCGTCGTCCAGGCTCCACCGCTCGCCCAGCATGCGGGCCGCGACCACCGCACCGGTCGCGCCGCCGTGGCCGCAGCGCCCCTCCTTGAGGTGCCACAGCTCGTGTCCCAGGATCACGAGCTGGTGCAGGGGTGAGGTGTTCGCCTCGACGGCGACCAGGTCGTAGTCGCCCATGTCCAGCCAGAGGCCCGTCACCGTGTCCGGCGGGAACTCCTCCAGCATCAGGCTCACTTCACGCCCGCTGCTCTTCCTCGCGGAGGCGCACACGGCCTTCAGCAGTTCTGCCGGATCGTTCGGAACCGGTTGCGGCAGACCCCCGATCAGCTCGTCACGGTGCCGCTTCATGCGACGCGAGACCCCCACGAACCCCACGACCTGCCACCCGTCCCTCATCCCGGATGCACAGCCCCCCCATGCATCGCCCGTTGTGCGTTACCGCTGGTGGGCCGTGGTCTCGGCCCGGCGCGTCCCGCCCGACGTCATTGTGCACCACCGGTCTCCAGAGCGGCGCGCGCCTCCCTGGCACGCTCCTCCCGCGAGCGCCGGGCGACCGACTCGATGAGGGCGATCAGCGGCTGGGCGGTGTCGTCCGGCACGTCGGCCAGAGCCCGGGCGGCGTACGCGACGACGCCGAGCGAGGGGTCCACCTCGTCGGCCGAACCGGCGTTCCGCAGCCGCCGCAGATCCTGGTCCTGGCGCTCCACGGTCCGCTCCAGCAGGTCCTTGTGGATCTGCTGCAGGACCCGGTCCAGGGCCTCGGCGGGCTCGGCGACCAGGAACTCGATCTTCTCCCCGAAGAATCCGGCGATCCCCGCGGCGTGATCGAGGTTCGGCGCCCGGCCCGTTTTGATCATCTTGTCGAGCCACTGCGCGCTGGTTCCCGCGCCCACCGCGATCTCCGCGAGTGTGTACGGCCGTCGGCTGCCGTCCGCCGCCGCCCGCAGCCGGGTCGCCCGCAGGAACAGGATCCGCTCGACCACGCGCCGGTGGCGCGCCTCGACGACATCCCCGCCCTGGGCGGGCACGAGGGGCGGCTCGCCGCTCAGCAGCTCCCGCACCTCCTGTGCCGGGACACCGGAGGCGTACGAGAGCCCGCCCTCGCCCTCCACCCGCAGCACGTCCTCGCGGTCCAACCCCATGCGGTCCAGCAGCGAGTCGATACGACGCACCGTACCCACCAGGTCCCGAGCCGGTACATCACTCACGCGAACTCCATCGGTCATCGAACGGGGCCGTCCCAGGCTAGCAACCGCCGCTGATCCGCGATCAACGCTCGGCCGTTCTCACCTGGGGCCGGGGGCGGGAGGAGCGTCAGCCGGCCTGCCGCGTCCCCGTGGCCCGGCCTTCCCCGTCCCAGGTGATGTGCAGGATCCGCGCGACGGCGTCGCGGTCCACCGGGCCGAACACATGGGGGAACCGCGTGCCTTCGGCGACGCCCGGCGGCGGCGCCGGAACGGCTTCCTCCCACTCCGTCCTGGCGGTGAGACGGCTTTCGTCGAGGACGAGCACGAGGAGGGGGCGCGGCGCCGACCGGTAGAAGGCGTTCACGACGGCGAGGGTGGTCGCCTCGTCGGGCGAGCAGTGGACGAAGCCCTCCTCGGCGAGGGAGGCGGGGGCGTAGGGCTCGTCGGGAGAAGCCGTCCACTCGGGGTGGGGGACCACGTGGTAGATCATGCTGCGGTTATACCGCAGGGGGCCGAGGGCCCCGGCGGCGCCGCCGGGGCGGGGCGTTCAGGGGGCGGGGGTGAGCGAAACCGTCTCCCAGGCGAAGCCGTCCGGGTCGACGAACGATCCGGCGGACTCACCGCCGGCGCCGCCGAGCACGATCCGGTGCGACCCCGTGCCGTCCACGGGGACACCGACGTCCTTCGCCAGCGCACGACGCCCGTACAGCGCCAGCTTCACGGAGCCGGGCCCGGACGCGAACTCGACGTACTTCCGGCCGAAGCTCCGGGTCACCGTCAGCCCGCGCCCGACGTAGAACTCCTTGCTCGCGGCCACGTCCGCGGCCCCCAGCAGGAGCACGACGTCGTCGACGCGCCGGGTGGCCGGGCCGGTGTCCTTCCGCGCCGAGGTGGCGATCTTCCAGATCGTGCCGTCCGGGGCCCGGACGACACCTCCGTAGCCCCAGAACGACTTCGTGACGGGCTTCAAGGAGGTGGCGCCCGCGTCGAGCGCGGCGTCGACGAGGCTCCTGACGTCGGCCGGCTGGGACGCCGTGAGCGACATGACGAAGCCGCGGAAGCCGGCCGTCGGAGCCTCGGTGGCGCGCAGCCGCAGCCGCGCGTCCAGTCCGAAGGCGGTGGTGTAGAAGCGGTCGGCGGCCGCGGTGTCGGCCGTCTCGAGGGTGATGAAGGCGAGGGAGTTCATGTCCTTCACGCTAGTTGTGGGGCGGTCGCCGGGGCTTCTCGAATCCTGACCGGTTCCGGTGCGCCTTCCGGGACGGCGCGTGCGCCCGCTCCCGCGAGGCCCGTCGCCCGGCCCGTCTCCGTGCGTGCCGCCGGGAGCGCCCTGGAGGCCGGGCCGTCGCTCGGGACGACGTCGAGACCGCCGCACCGCAGCAGCGCCGCCGCGCGCTCGATGCGACGCCTCGTCAGATAGCCGTACGGCGAGTCGCCGTACGCCGCCCGGAACAGCCTGCCGAGCTGTCCGGCCGGCATGCCGATGTCCCGGGCGAGCGCCTCGATGTCCAGTGGCCGCGCGTACTCCCGGTCGATCCGGTCGCGGACGCGGCGCAGCCGTGCGAGTTCGGCCAGGTGGTGCGCGGTGACGCGGGCGCGCGCCCACGCGGGGTGGCACATGAGGGGACTCCTGTCGTCCACGGTCAGGGCGGGGAAGGGCGCGGCCCGGTGGCCGACCGACCGCTCTGTGCGGCGACGGCCACCGGGCTCGCATGGAGGGGAGCGGCGCCCGATCAGGTCACGGGCCCGGGCCGCTCGGCTCAGGTCAGCTCCTGGATGCGGATCAGGTTGCCGGCGGGGTCGCGGAAGGCGCAGTCGCGGATGCCGTACGGCTGCTCGGTCGGCTCCTGGACGAGCTCCGCGCCGGCGCTCCGCACCTTCTCGAAGGTGGCGTCGAGGTCCCGGGTGGCCAGCAGGATCCAGCCGTAGGTCCCCTTGGCCATCATCTCGGCGATGGTGTGGCGCTCGGCCTCCGTGATCCCGGGGTCGACGGCCGGGGGCGCCAGGAGGATGGAGGTGTCGGGCTGGTCGGCGGGGCCGACCGTGATCCAGCGCATCTTGCCCTGGCCGACGTCGTTGCGTACCTCGAAGCCGAGGGCGTCGCGGTAGAAGACGAGGGAGGCGTCCGGGTCGACGTGCGGGAGGGCGGTGGTGTGAATGGTGAGGTCCATGGCCCTCACGTTAGGCGCGGCTCACCGGCCGGCGCTTCTCGATTCCTGACCGGTCCGGTCCTCTTCGCCTGGTCGTCCGGCCCTCTTCTCCCGGGTGTCCGGCCCGCGTCGCCGGGAAGGAAGGGCGCCGGCGCGCGGGTAAGGGCCGTGGCCACCACGAGCGTGAGGGCACGTCGACCGATCGGCGAATTCACCCGTACGCACGGGTCTCGCGCGCGGGCGGGCCGGGGGAATGTGTCGTAGAAGTGGTGGGTCACCCCCGCGCATATCAGGTGCCCGCTTCTGCGAGAGGTCTCCATGGCGACGACGACCGAGCCGGTAACCGCTCCTCCCGTGCGGCGTCGCCGCATGGGTACGGTCGTCATCTCCTGGGCGACCACCACCGATCACAAGCAGATCGGGCACCTTTATCTGATCACGTCGTTCGTGTTCTTCCTGGCGGGCGGGGTGCTGGCCCTGTTCATGCGGGCCGAGCTGGCGCGGCCGGGAATCCAGATCCTTTCGCCGGAGCAGTACAACCAGGCGTTCACGCTGCACGGCACGGTGATGCTGCTCCTGTTCGCGACGCCGACCTTCGCGGGATTCGCCAACGCGATCATGCCGCTGCAGATCGGCTCTCCCGATGTCGCGTTCCCGCGTCTGAACATGTTCTCCTACTGGCTCTTCCTCTTCGGCGGCCTCATCGCCTTCGGCGGCATCCTCACCCCCCAGGGCACGGCCGATTTCGGATGGACCGCCTACGCGCCGCTCAACAACGCCGAGCACACACCGTTCGTGGGCGGCGACCTGTGGATCATGGGGCTGGCGTTCGCCGGGTTCGGCACGATCCTGGGTGCCGTCAACTTCATCACGACGATCATCTGCATGCGGGCGCCGGGCATGACGATGTTCCGGATGCCGATCTTCACCTGGAACATCCTGCTGACGTCCGTCCTGGTGCTGCTGGCCTTCCCGGTGCTCGCCGCGGCGCTGCTGGTCCTGGAGGCGGACCGGCGGTTCGGTTCGCAGGTCTTCGACGCGGCCAACGGCGGTGCGCTGCTGTGGCAGCACCTCTTCTGGTTCTTCGGCCACCCCGAGGTCTACATCATCGCGCTGCCGTTCTTCGGCATCGTCACCGAGATCTTCCCGGTCTTCTCCCGCAAGCCGATCTTCGGTTACGTCGGCCTCATCGGCGCGACGATCGCCATCGCGGGCCTCTCGGTCACGGTGTGGGCCCACCACATGTTCGCGACCGGCGCGGTGCTGCTGCCGTTCTTCTCGTTCATGACGTTCCTGATCGCTGTGCCGACGGGCGTGAAGTTCTTCAACTGGATCGGCACCATGTGGAAGGGATCCCTGTCCTTCGAGACACCGATGCTGTGGTCGGTCGGATTCCTCGTGACCTTCCTCTTCGGCGGTCTGACCGGCATCATCCTCGCCTCGCCGCCGATGGACTTCCACGTCACCGACTCGTACTTCGTCGTGGCGCACTTCCATTACGTCGTCTTCGGGACCGTCGTCTTCGCGACATTCGCCGGCTTCTACTTCTGGTGGCCGAAGATGACCGGCAAGATGCTCGACGAACGCCTCGGCAAGATCCATTTCTGGACCCTGTTCATCGGATTCCACACCACATTCCTCGTCCAGCACTGGCTGGGCGCCGAGGGAATGCCCCGCCGCTACGCCGACTATCTGGACGCCGATGGATTCACCGCCCTCAACACCGTCTCCAGCATCGGGGCCTTTCTGCTGGGACTCTCCACCCTGCCGTTCCTCTACAACGTCTGGCGGACCGCCAAGTACGGAAAGAAGGTCGGGGTCGACGACCCATGGGGCTTCGGGCGCTCGCTGGAGTGGGCGACCTCCTGCCCGCCCCCGCGGCACAACTTCGTCACCCTGCCCCGGATCCGGTCCGAGTCGCCGGCCTTCGACCTCTCCTTCCCCGAGATGGCCGCGCTGGACGCGGGCAAGGACGGCAAGCGCGACGTGTTCGACGACCCCTCCGCCGCCACCCACCAGGGGCCCGACGCCGGCCGTGACGGCCAGGCGCCGCGCTGAGACGAGCAGGCGCGATGGACCGCGAAGAGACGGCCGCGGGCCTCGCCCGGCTCGAGGGGTACCTCCTGAGCCAGGCCGCCCGTCAGGAAGCGCGCCGGGCGGGCGAGGAGTTCGCCCGCGGCCTGACCTGGCTCGGCCCCCTCGAACGCGACGAGATCGCCGGCCGCTTCGCCGACGAACACCTCGCGCTCCGCAGGGAGATGCTGCGGGCCGTCGCCGCCCGGATCGCCGAACTCCGCACCGAGTACGGCGACCGGTACGAGCGGCTCCGGCGCCGCACCCTCGCCCTCGCGCTGACCGCCGTGGCCGTCGCGAGCGCGGCCGCGGGATGGCTCGCGACGCTCGTCTGACCGACGGTTTGGGGTGCTTCAGGGCCTCGGGTCGACGCGATCCCACTGCGGGTGGCCGCCGCGGGCCCGACCGCCCACCGCCGCGCTGCAGCGGGGACACACGCGCCGCACACGGTCGGCCGCGCCGCCCGACTCCGGGAACGTCTCCGGCCACGCCACATGGGGGAAGCGCCCGAGATGGGAGCGGCTGAGGGACAGACCGCAGACGGTCGCGTTCCTGCCCTGCTCCCAGGCATGGACCTCCCCGGCGGGCTGCCGCTGGTTCGCCTCCTCGTCCCACCACTGCCCGGAGGCCGCCACGGCGTAGTGCCGTGTCACGGCCATGGCGACCGCACAGCCGACCGGGCGTAAGGGCGGAGGGGCACGCGGTGGCCCGGGATCACGTCCACGGCGGCCTCCCGCCGCCCGGCCCGGCCGCCGCGGGCGGGGCCACGTCCCACGAAGGCTCCCGGGTCACAGGGCCCGCCCGTCGGGGTCGTCGAGCTCTTCCTCCGGTACGACGTGCATGGCCGCCTCCTCGGCGCCGGCCGCACCCGCGTCGATGCCCACGTCGGAGGCGACGAGTTCCTTGTCGGTGTCCTCGTGCGCGCCCTCGTCCGGTGCCACGAGTCGCCCCGCGCGCTCGGCGCCGGCCTCCGGGTCGACCGGTTCGCCCTCGCCGTCGGGCAGGTCGCCGATGCCGTCCGACGCCACCGGGGCTCCCGCGTCCGGCACCTCCTGCGCCAGGCGCTGGTCGAGCGTCTCGCCGTCCCGCTGCTCCGCCGCGGTGGTGCCCACCTTGGTCACGCCGAGCGGCTTCTCCGGCGGCGAGTACCCCTCGTCCAGGACGTCGTCGTAGTCGCGCTCGTCCACCGCGTCCTGAAGGTCCAGCGGCGCGGCGTCCTCCTGCTCCTCGTTGCCGCCCGTGGGCTGGTAGACGTCGTCCGCCATGTTCTCGTCCGTCATGGGTCCCGCCTTTCCTCGGTGCCGCCCCGCCCTGTTCCGCGGCGGGGCACGTCCCCTTCCGGCCTGGGCGTCTACCCGGTCCCTCCGCGTCGAAAAGCCCTGTCACCCGCCCGGTGACCTGCGCCGACCGGTGCGAGGCCGCTCGCACGCCGACGGACCGGGCGGCGTACGGCGTGCGGGTGCCCGGGACGGGGCCGGCGCAATCCTCCGTACGGCCGAAGCGGCCCCACGGCCGGACGGGAGTTTCGAAACGCGGCCTAGGATCTTTCGGCCCGGCGTTCGATGCGGTAGTCGAAGGCGAGGGTGCCCGGGTCGAGGGCGGTCACGCCGCCGTCGACGGTGAGCACGGCGCCGTTGACGAAGGAGGAGGCGGGCGAGAGCAGCCAGGCGACGGCCTCGGCCACCTCGCGCGGCTCGCCCGGCCGCCCGGCGGGCAGGACGCGGGTGACCTCCTCGTACGCCGCGTCGACGCCGCCGTCCCCCAGTCCCGCCTCGTCGGCGAACCGGCTCATCCTGCGGTCCGCCATGTCGGTGCGCACCCAGCTGGGACACACCGTGTTGGCGCGCAGCCCCGCGGGTCCGTAGTCGACCGCGAGGGAGCGGCAGAGCTGGAGCAGCGCCGCCTTGGAGGTGCCGTAGGCGGCGCTGCCCACGCCGTTGCGCAGCGCGGACACGGAGGCGACCGCGACCACCGCCCCGCGCGCGTCCAGCAGATGCGGCAGCGCGGCGCGCAGGAGATGGAAGGGGCCCGTGAGGTTGGTCCGCATCACCGCCTCCCAGTCCTCCAGGGTCACCTCGCCCACCCCGCCGCCGCGCCCGATGCCGGCGTTGAGGACGAGCCCGTCGAGCCGCCCGTACGCCTCGACGGCCGTGTCGACGAGGGCGCGTACGGCCTCGGGATCACCGATGTCGGAAGGGACGGCCAGGGCGCCGGTCTCCTCGGCGACGAGCCGCAGGGGCTCGGGCCGCCGCCCGGAGACCACCACCCGGTGCCCGGCCTCCCGCAACAGCCGAGCGGTCGCGGCGCCGATGCCCGTCCCGCCACCGGTCACGAGGTACACGCGCTGGTCCGCCATGGTCGTCGAGCCTCCGTCGTCCGTCTCCGCCGTCCGTCCCGATGATCATAGGGAGCGGCCCGGGGGCCGTAGCGGGGCCGGTCCTCCCGGCGCGGCGGGGCCGGCGGCGAGCGCCGGAAGCGGGCGGGGGATCGGCGGGGCCCACGGGAGTGCACGGCACACTCCGCGCGCGCCACGCAAGCGGCCCGTGTACGGCAGGTGTTCCGGCCCGTACCCCTCAAGAGGCAAGCGGAGTACCCCGGTTACCCATGCGTACTGCACATGCGAGACGTGACAGCGGCGACTGTCGGGGCCCTCGGCATGCGTGACAACGTCATGTCCGTCACCGACCGAGGGAGTGCGTTGTGAACAAGGGGTACGCGGTCTTCTGCGACGCCGACCGTCACTTCTACGACGCGCCGCACCGTCTCGTCTTCGCCGACGGAGCGGGTGACTCCCTCTACCGCGCCGCCACCCTCCCCGTCCCCGAGGGATGGACCAGCCACCGGACGGGCGACTGGCTCGCCCTCCGGCCGCTGAGCCGTACGCTCCCCTCGCAGGGCTGGAAGATCCACGTCTCCGCCTGTCTCGACAACGCCGAGCGCGTCCTCGACACGGTCCGGGAGCACTGCCTGCGGCACGAGGTGGCGTTCAAGTTCGTGCCGAGCCGCTACCTGCTGCACCAGCGCAACGCCAAATACGCGGACCGCGCGGCCAGCGGCAAGTTCATCACCGTGTACCCGGCCGACGACGAGCAGTGCGAGCGCGTCGCCACCGACCTGGCGCGCCTGCTCGACGGCGAGCCCGGCCCCTACATCCTCAGCGACCTGCGCTGGGGGAAGGGCCCCGTCCACCTGCGGTACGGCAGCTTCACCCGCCGCCACTGCTACGACGAGCACGGCGAGCTGCGGCCGGCCATGGAGGACGGCTCCGGCACCCTCGTACCCGACCGGCGCGGGCCCGTCTTCCGCGTGCCCGACTGGGTCGCACCGCCGCCGTTCCTGCGCCCGCACCTCGACGCGAGAGCCGCGGTGACGGTGCAGGAGATGCCGTACGAGATCGTCAAGGCCCTGCACTTCTCCAACGGCGGCGGCGTGTACGAGGCGCGGCACCGCGCGACCGGGCGGCGGGTCGTCCTGAAGGAGGCACGCCCGTTCGCCGGGCTGGCCGCCGACGGGGCCGACGCCGTCACCCGGCTGCACCGCGAACGCGCCGCGCTGGAACGGCTCTCCGGGCTCGCCTGCACCCCGGAGGTCCTCGACAGCTTCACCGTCGGCGACCACCACTTCCTGGCCCTCGAATTCGTCGAGGGCAGGCCCCTCAACACCTTCTTCGCCCGCCGGCATCCCCTGATGGAGGCCGAACCGGAGGCGGAGCGGCTCGCCGAGTACACGGAGTGGGCCCTGCGGATCCACGGCCTCGTCGAGCGGGCCGTCGCCGAAGTGCACGCCCGTGGGGTCGTCTTCAACGACCTGCACCTCTTCAACATCATGGTGGCCGAGGACGAGTCCTCCGTGGTGCTCCTGGACTTCGAGGCGGCCCAGCCGGCCGCGGAGGGCGGGCGGCAGACCGTCGCCAACCCGGCGTTCGTCGCCCCCGCCGACCGGCGCGGCTTCGACGTGGACCGCTACGCCCTCGCCTGTCTGCGGATCGCCCTGTTCGTCCCGCTCACCAGCCTGCTCGCCGTGGACCGGGCCAAGGCCGCCCACCTGGCGGAGGTCGCGGCGGCGCGATTCCCCGTGCCTCCGGGTTTCCTGGACACGGCGGTAATGGAGATCACACGGCAGCCGGTCGGCACCTCGCCCCGCGACAGCGACCCGCCCCGCGACAGTGCCTCGCTCCGCGACAGCGACCCGCCGCCCGTCGGCATTCCGCCGCGCGCCGGCGCGCCGGCCGTCGAGGACGTGACGGCGCCCGACGGTGACACGGCACCCGGCCGGCCCCCTGGCGGCCGCGCCGCGTTCCTGCCCGCGGAGCCGGGGGAGTGGCCGCACAGCCGCGACTCGATGGTCAGCGCGATCCTGGCGTCGGCGACACCCGATCGGGAGGACCGTTTCTTCCCCGGTGACATCGCCCAGTTCGCCACGGCCGGGGGCGGCATGACCGTCGGCTACGGCACCGCGGGAGTCCTCCACGCCCTGCGCGAGAGCGGCGCCGCGCGATGTCCGGCGGCGGAGGAGAAGCTCCTGCGCTACGCCAAGCAGCCCGAGTCCGGCACGCCGCTCGGCTTCTACGACGGGCTCACCGGCATCGCGTGGACCCTCCAGGGGCTCGGACACACCGCGTCCGCGCTGGAGTTGGCGGAGCTCGTCCTCGCCCAGGACCACGACGGCCTCGCGCCTGACCTGCACGGCGGTACGGCCGGGATCGGCCTCGCCCTCGACGCCCTCGCCACGGCCACCGGCGAGACCGGCCTGCACGCGGCGGCCTTGCGGTGCGCCGAACTGACGGCCCGCCCGCCGGCCGCGTCCACCCCGGCCGCGGAACCGACGACGGGCCGGGTGCGGACCGGACTGCTGCACGGGGCGGCCGGCCGGGCCCTGCTGTTCGTACGGCTCTACGAACGCACCGGGGACACCGCGCTGCTCGACCTCGCCGCCGAAGCGCTCCACGACGACCTCACCCGCTGCGTGCGCGGAGTCTCCGGCACCCTGCAAGTGGACGAGGGCTGGCGCACGATGCCGTACCTGGGCGCCGGCAGCGTGGGCATCGGCATGGTGATCGACGACTTCCTCCTCCACCGCCACGACGATGCCCTCGAACGGGCCCGGCGCGACATCGTGCAGGCGGCACAGGCCACCTTCTACGCCCAGCCGGGCCTCTTCCGCGGCGTCGCCGGGATGGTCCTCCACCTCGCCCGCACGCCCGCCGACGGACCCGGCACGGCGCCTGAGGACGTACGCCGCCAGGTCGACTGCCTGACCTGGCACGCGATGTCCTACCAAGGCCATCTCGCCTTCCCCGGCGAACAGATGATGCGGCTCTCCATGGACCTCGCCACCGGAACGGCGGGCGTCCTGCTGGCCCTCTCGGCAGCCCTGGGCGACCGCCCGGCACACCTGCCGTTCCTCCCGCCGCTCCCGCGGCCCCACGAACCGGCCCCGCTTCGGGGTCGCACAGCACCACCGTCCCCATTCGAAAGGAAACGATCATGAACCTGTTCGACCTGCAGTCGCTGGAGACCCCCAAGGACGAGGCCATCGGCGACGTCGAGACCGGCAGCCGCGCGAGCCTGCTGCTCTGCGGGGACAGCAGCCTCAGCGTGACGACCTGTAACTGACCCGCTCCGCGCACGGCGCCGAGGCGCCGGCGCGAGGTCACGGTGCCCCGGGAGCACGGCTCCCGGGGCACCGGCCGTCCGCCGTTCCTCCCGCCCCATTGCCGTGCCCCGCCCCACCCGCCGTACCGCCAGGAGAAAGGGCATCGGATGGCCTCGCCGACCGGGTCCGACGGGCTGCTGCGCGGCGCCGTATGCCACACCGCGGGCAGCACCGCGCTCCTGCTCGTCTGCTCGGTCGCCGGCGCGGCCTGCGCGCTCGCCGTCCCCGCGGTCGCCGGCCGCACGCTGGACCTGCTCCTGCACCACCGCCCCGGCGCGACCACCTGGCTGGCCTGGGCCGCCGTACTGCTCGCCGCGGAAGTCCTGCTGGAGGCCGCCGGGGTCCTGCTGACCCAGCTCACCACCGCCCGCGCCACCGCCTGGATCCGCCTCCGCGCCCTGACCGGTCTGCTCGGCACCGCCCCCCACCGGGCCGCACCCCATTCCGGAGGCGACGTCGCCGCCCGGCTGTGCGTCAACGCCACGGACAGCGGCGCCGCACCGGCGGCTCTCGCGACCTCGGTGTCCTCCGTCCTCGTCCCGGCCGGCGCCCTCGTCGCGCTGGCCCTCATCGACCCCTGGACCGCCGTCGTCTTCGTGGCCGGCCTGCCGCTGCTCCTGCTGCTGCTGCGGACGTTCGCGCACGAGTCGTCCGACTCGGTCGGCCGGTACCAGCAGGCGCAGGGCGCCGTCGCCGCACGGCTGACCGAGGCGCTGGGCGGCGCGCGCACCATCGCCGCCGCGCACACGGCGCGCCGGGAGGAGGAACGCATCCTCGCCCCCCTGGACGACATGACGCGGTACGGAACGCGCATGTGGCTCGTCCACGGCCGCGCCGTGGCCCGCAGCGGCGTCCTGCTCCCCCTGCTGACCACGGCCGTCGTGGCGGTGGCCGGGGCCCGGCTCGCCGCCGGGGACCTCAGCGTCGGCGACCTGCTCGCCGCCTCGCGGTACGCCGCCCTCGCCGCCGGCATCGGAGGCATCGCGGCGCCCCTCGGCACGCTGGTCCGCGCGCGCAGCGCCGGCCGCCGCACCGCCGCACTGGCCGATCTCCCGCCGATGCCCCACGGCTCCGCCGTCCTCCCGGCCGACGGACCAGGCACCGTGGAACTGCGGGGGGTGGGCGTGGTACGCGACGGCGCCCCGCTGCTCACGGACGTGACCCTGGTGATCGAAGGCGGCTCGACGGTCGCCGTCGTGGGCCGCTCGGGCGCCGGCAAGTCCACGCTGGCCGCCGTCGCGGGCCGGCTGACCGACCCCGACGAGGGCCGCGTTCTCCTGGACGGGGTCGACCTGACCGAGCCGACCCGCGCGGAACTGCGCCGGGCGACGGCCTACGCCTTCGCGCGTCCCGCCTTCGACAGCGGAGCCGCCGCCACGGTCCGCGCCGCAATCGCCAGCGGGCTCGGGCCGGCGCAGGCCGGTCCTCCGGCGACGGCGGCGATCCCGCCGCCCGCCGATGCCGTGGCGCACGAGGACGCGGAGCGGGTCGCGGAGAAGGTCCGGCAGGCCGCGAGGGCCGCGAGCGCCGATGTCTTCATCCGACTGCTGCCGCTGGGGTACGACACTCCCTTGGACGACGCCCCGTTCTCCGGCGGCGAGAGCCAACGCCTCGGCCTGGCGCGGGCGTTCATCGGTGCCGGGCGGCTGATGATCCTGGACGACGCGACGTCGAGTCTCGACACGGCCACCGAACGGCAGGTGGAGCTCGCCCTCGCCTCGTCCCTGCGGCCGTGCACCAAGCTCATCGTGGCCCACCGGGTCTCCACGGCCGCCCGCGCGGACCGGGTGGTCTGGCTGGAGGCCGGACGGGTGCGGCGATGCGCACCGCACCACCTGCTGTGGGAGGACCCGGACTACCGCGCGGTGTTCCTGGCCGAGGCCTCCGCGGTGCCACCAGAAGCGGAGGCGGGGGCGGGGGCCGGCCCTGCCGTCCTCCGCGGGCCCGCTCGTCACGACGGCGGGAGCGGCGAGTGAAACCGGTGACGGAGACGGGCCGGACGACCGATCCGAAGCCCCGGCCGGCCACCGGCCGGCCGGGGCCGGACCCGGACGCCCCCGAGCCGCCCCCCGCCGCATCCGGCCCGACCGCTCCCGACCCCGGCCCGACCACCCCCGCATCCGGCCCGACCGCCCTCGCCGCGCGCGTGCCCGCCGTCGGAGGCACGACCCGGCGCCTCATGGCTCCGGCGCGCCGGTTCCTCGGCCGGCGCAAGCGCGTGCTGGCCAGACTGGCGGCGTGGTCCGCCGCCGAATCCGCGCAGACCTTCCTCGGCGGCTACTGCGTGGCCCGGTCCCTGGACGACGGTTTCCTGCGCGGCGCCACCGCCACCGGCCTGCTCTGGCTCGCGGGCGCCGCCGTGGTCATCCTTCTCGGCGCACCGGTCGTCCGAGGCGTCTTCGCCCAACTCCCGCACCTCACGGAGCCGTTGCGCGACCACCTCGTACGGCGGTCGGTGGTACGCGCACTGCGCGCGGCCACCACCGGGGGCGGAAGCGTGGACACGACCGCCGTATCCCGGCTCACGAGCCAGACCGAGATCGCCCGGGACAGCTTCGCCGGGCTGGTGCTCGCCGCCCGCTCCTTCGTCTTCGTCGCCGCCGGGGCCCTGGTCGGCCTGGTGTCCCTCGCGCCGCAGTTCCTCCTCGTCGTCCTTCCGCCGCTCGTCCTCGGCATCGTCCTGTTCACCGCGTCGCTGCGACCGATGGCGCGAGCCCAGCACCGCTACCTCGACGCGGACGAGGCCGTCGGACGGCGCGCGGAGCTCACACGTACCGCCCTGCGCGACCTCGTCGCCTGCGGCACCCAGGAACCGACCGCCGACCGGAACCGCCGTGCGATCGAGGAGGCCGCCGCCGCCCAGCGCGCCATGGCCCGCTGGGCGGCGGTCCGTACGCTCTCCGTGGCGACGGCGGGCCAGTTGCCGGTGTTCCTGCTCCTCGCCGCGACCCCGTGGCTCCTTCGCCAGGGCGTCACGGCGGGCGCCCTCGTGGGCGCGCTCACCTACGTCCTCCAGGCACTGCTGCCGGCCCTGCACACGCTGATGACCGTCCTCGGCGCCGCGGGCGCGCGCCTCTTCGTCATCCTCGACCGTCTCACCGGCCCGCTCCCCGCGCCCACCCCCGTCACCCCCTCCGCGCACCCCGCCCCCGGGCCTCCGGGGCGTTCCAGCCCGGCCGCACGGGCGACGGCGGCGCTGGAACTGCGCCGCGTCCGGGCCGCGTACGGCCCCGGCGCCCGTGCCGTCCTCGACGCCCTGGACCTGACCGTCGAGGACGGCGAGCACATCGCGGTCGTCGGTCCGAGCGGTATCGGCAAGTCGACCCTCCTGCAGGTCGCGGCAGGCCTGCTGACCCCGGACCAGGGGGACGTACGTCTCTCCGGCCGCCCCGTCGGACACTGCCCGCCGCCCGACCTCGCCGCCCTGCGCGTGCTGATCCCGCAGGAGGCGTACGTCTTCACCGGCACCCTGCGGGACAACCTCCGCTATCTGCGGCCCGACGCCGGCCGCCGCGACGTCGACGCCGCCGTACGGGCCCTCGCGCTGGGACCGCTCGTCGACCGCGTGGGCGGGCTCGACCGTCCGCTGCGGCCGGAAGCCCTGTCCCTCGGCGAGCGCCAGCTGATCGCCCTCGGGCGCGCCCACCTCTCCCCGGCCCCCCTGCTGCTGCTCGACGAGGCGACCTGCCACCTGGACCCCGTCGCGGAGGCCACGGCCGAACGCGCCCTGCGCGCCCGGCCCGGGACCTTGGTCGTCGTCGCCCACCGGCTGTCGTCGGCGCTGCGCGCGGACCGGATCCTCGTCCTCGACGGCACCCGCGCCCAGTACGGCACCCACGACGACCTGCTCGAACGGTCGGTTCTCTACCGTGATCTGGTGGGGCACTGGAACGACACCCCCTAGGGGGCGGACCGCGTCCGCGGAGACGTCACGCGGCGGCGGTCAGGTCCACCCGGCCCCTTGGGCGATCCGGATGGCGTCCACCCGGTTGCGGGCGCCGACCTTGCGGATGACGCTCGCCATGTAGTTCCGTACGGTCCCCTTGGAGAGGTACAGCGTCGCGGCGATCTCGCCGACGGGCGCTCCTTCGGCGGCGAGCGAGAGAACGCTCAGCTCACGCCGGGTGAGGGGCATCTCCGCGGCCTGCAGGAAACCGAGCGCGAGCGTGTCGTCGATGAAACGCTCGCCCTGCGCGACCCGGTGCACGGCCTGGAGTAATCGGACCTTCGAACCGTTCTTGTCGACGAAGCCGGTCGCCCCCGCCGCATGCGCCCGGCGCAAGACGCCGGGCCGCTGCGCGGGGATCAGCGCCAGCAGGGCCGCGCCGCCCGCCGTCGGCGACGCCGCCACCGACGGGGCGGCCGGGTCCGACTCCGCCGCGGAGGGCGGCAGACACTCGGCGTCGGCGACGTACACGTCCGGAGCCGGGGCGGCGGACTCCGACCCCTGCGGCCAGTGGGAGAGCGAGGAGACGACCACGACCCCGTCGTCCGACCGCAGCAGGTCCACCAGCGCGGCCCGCAGCAGCTGCGCCTCGTAGACCACCGTCACTCTTATCATTCCCACCCCTTCGTTTCTGCGTCATGCCCCAGGGGCATGACGCGATCAGCCCCCCACCCCTCTGCCCCTGCCTCCCGCGTGAGAACGCGGCATCGGGCGCACAGGGGGCGCACTCGGGAGTGCCGGGGCCGGAACCGTTCACCGCGCCCGGCCGGTGCGCAGGCCGACGAGGTGCGGGGCCGAAGGAGGCCGTACGGGAATGTCCGGATTCCGTCTCCCCCGAGTGGCCTCCTCCGCTACGTGCCACCGGTGAGGGCGGACGCCGGACCCCGCGGTGGCCGGGGCCGACCCGGCTGCCGTGATGTCCGAATCGCCGGGGCCATGCAGAATTGCCCTAGTGGGACCCCCGGCGGCCGGCTGCGCTCGGTCACCGTCCTCCGGTGCGAAGAGGGGGCGTGATGCCATCCGAGCGGAAGGCAGGGCAGCGGGAGCCCGGTCCGCTGTGGTCCGAGCCCGGCACGCTGCTGGAGCACGTGGCCGTGGCCGTGCTGGGCATGGATGACGACGACCGGGTCTGCTACTGGGGCCCGGGAGCCCGCAAGCTCTTCGGTTACGAGGCCGCCGAGGTGCTGGGCCGCCCCGCCGCCGCCCTCTTCCCCGCCGCCGCCCGGCACGACGGTGCGAGCGTGGCCCGACGGCTCGCGGAGCGCGGCCGGGCCCTCGGCTACTGGCGGGTCCGCCTGCCGGCGCTGCACCGCGACGGCTCCGTCTTCGACTGCGGCTTCCGGGTCTTCCCGGTCACCGGGGCGGAGGGCGACTCGGTCGTCCTCGGCCTGGCGAGCAGGGGAGACGAGCTCGACCGCGTCAAGACGAACCTGGCGTTCCTCGACGCGCTGTTCGACACCTGTCCCATCGGCCTCGTCATGCTCGACCAGGACCTGCGCTACGTCCACCTCAACCAGGCGCTCGCCGACATGGACGGGGTCCCGGTCGAGGACCACATCGGGCGGACGATGGACGAGATCATGATGACCACGGACGGCGGCGAGTACCTCCGCATGGTGCGGGCCGTCGCCCTGGAGGGCCGGCCCGTCGTGAGCGCCCTCGTCGGCCTCCGCACGCCCGGCCACCCCGACCGCGCCCAGGCGCGGTCGGTGAGCTTCTTCCCGCTGAGCGGCTCCGGCGACACCCGGCCGGGCGTGGGCGGGCTGATGATCGACGTCACCGACCGGGAACAGGCGATCGTGGAAGCGACGGCCGCCCGGCAACGCCTCGCGCTCCTGGACCGGGCCGCCGCCCGGATCGGCACCACCCTGGAGGTGGACCGCACCGCCCGCGAGCTGGTCGACGCGGCGGTCCCCGACTTCTGCGACGCGTCCGTCGTGGAGCTGGTGGAGTGGGCGGACGAGCCGGAGGTGTTCCACCCCGCCCTGCCGCTGAACACCCGTCGGATCGCCTCGGGCACCAGCCTGCCCCCGCCCGCCACCGACCTCGTCGCCGGGCTGCGGACGGTGCACTACCCTCCCGGCTCCTCCATCCACCGGGTCCTCCTCACCGGCCGCCCCCTCGCCGTGGACGTCGACGAGGCCTTCGTGACCAGCACCGTCACCCATCAGGACCGGGTGCGGCTGCTCCTCGACAGCGGCCTGACGAGTCTGCTCATCGCCCCGCTCATCGCCCGGGGGACCGTCCAGGGCATCGCCATGTTCGGGCGCTCCGCCTCCCGTCCCGCCTTCGCCGGGCAGGACGTCAGTCTGGCCGGTGAACTCGCCTCGCGGGCGGCGCTGTGCCTGGACAACGCGCGCCTCTACAACCGGGTCCGGGGCATCGCGCTCACCCTCCAACGCGCCCTGCTGCCCTCGGCCCTGGTCACCGGCCCGTACGTCCGTGTCGCGCACCGGTACCTCCCCGGCAGCCACATCAGCGAGGTCGGCGGCGACTGGTACGACGTCATGGAGCTGCCCGGCGGGCGGCTGGCCCTGGTGGTGGGGGACGTGATGGGGCACGGCGTCCCCGCGGCCGCCGCGATGGGCAGACTGCGCATCACCACCAAGGCGCTGGCCCGCCAGAACCTCGCACCCGACGCCGTCCTCGCGGAGCTGGACGTCTGCGCCCAGGAGGCCGGGATCGAGCTGGCGACCTGCCTCTACATCCGGTACGACCCCCGCACGGGCGAGGCCCGCATCGCCAACGCGGGTCACCCTCCGCCCCTGGTCCGCCGGGCGGACGGCACGGTGCGGATCCTGGACGACGTCCTGGGAGTCCCCCTCGGTGTCGGCGGATTCCCCTTCCGTACGGCCGAGATCGAGCTGCGCGACGGCGACACGCTGGCCCTCTACACCGACGGCCTCGTCGAGACCCGCGACCGGGATCTCGGTGTCGGCATCGAAGCCCTGCGGAGGGGGCTGGCGGGCGACGCGGGCACCCTGGAGGAGACGGTGGACCGCCTCCTGGCCGACCTCCTTCCCGGCCCGCCCGCCGACGACACCGTGCTGGTCCTGGCCCGGGTCGGCCGGTCGACGCCCGAGGGGCCGCCGCCGACGTGAACCCGGGTCCGCGACACCGTGATCCCGGCTCCCGCCACCGTGCCGTGCGCGACGCCGCCGGCCGGAACGCCCGCGGCCCCGCCCTTCACCGCACGTCCGCCCGCGCCGTGGAGTCGTCGAGGAAGCCGCCCGACTGGTGCTGCCACAGCTTCGCGTAGGCCCCCTCGGCGGTCAGGAGCTCCTGGTGCGTGCCCTGTTCGACGATCCGGCCCCGGTCGAGGACGACCAGCCGGTCCATGGTGGCGACGGTGCTCAGGCGGTGGGCCACCACCAGTGCGGTCCGCCCCTCCATCAGCCGCCACAGGGCGTCCTGGACGAGGATCTCGCTCTCCGAGTCCAGCGCGCTGGTCGCCTCGTCGAGCAGCAGGATCGGCGCGTCGCGAAGGATGGCCCGTGCCAGGGCGACCCGCTGGCGCTGCCCGCCGGACAGCTTCACCCCGCGCTCGCCCACCATCGTGTCGAAGCCGTCGGGCAGCGCGTCGGCGAACTCGGTGACGTGGGCCGCCTCGGCGGCGCGCCGGATCTCGGCCTCCGTGGCGCCCGGCCTGGCGAACGCGATGTTCTCCCGCAGGGTGCGGTGGAACATCGCCGGGTCCTGCGGTACGTAGGCGATGAGGCTGCGCAGGTCGGCCTGGCGGAGCCGGCTGATGTCCTGGCCGCCGATCAGGATCCGTCCGCCGTCGATGTCGGTCATCCGCAGCAGCAGCCGGGAGAGCGTGGTCTTGCCGCCGCCGGACCGGCCCACGAGACCGATCTTCGAGCCGCCGGGCACGGCGAGGTCCAGGCCCTCGAAGAGGGGACCGGCGCCCGCGTGGGCGAACTCGACCCGTTCGAAGCGCACGTCGGATCCCTGCAACAGGAGCGGTTCCGGCGTCGCCGGGTCGACCACCGTGGGCTTCTCCAGGAGCAGTTCGGTGAACTGCGCGGCCTCCGTCATGGCGCTTTCCAGACGGCGGTAGATCTGGTTGAACTCGAACATGATCCGCGTCGCGTTGGCGTAGTAGGTGAAGGCCACGACGACCGCCTCCACGCCGTGCTGTCCGCTGCCGAGGACGACGGCGAGCAACAGGCCCAGCACGTTGGTCAGGACGGACAACGGCGCGACCAGGGTGTCGATGCGCAGATTGCCGTAGTCCCACGACCGGAGCGTGAGCCTCCGCGACTCGGCCACGCGGGACCGGTGCTCCTCGGCCTCGCGTTTCTCGGCGGCGAACGACCGGACCGTGTCCATGTTCATCAGACTGTCGGCGACGTGCCCGGCGACCCGGGCGATCGCCTGCTCGCGTCGGGCGACGAGCCTCTGCCGGCGCCGGATCAGCGGCGTGACGCAGAGCGCGGTGAACGCGATCAGCGTCAGGAGGCCGACCACGAGCAGCGGGTCGTACTGCCACAGCACCACCGAAGCGAACACCAGGGGGACGAAGCTGCCCATCACCGAGAACGTCAGCGTGTCGACGAACTCCTCGAAGCGGGAGGCGAAGCTCAGGACCCGCTTGGTCAGCGACCCGGCGAAGTTGTCGTGGAAGAAGGCGGCGTCCTTGGCGTACAGCTCGTCCATGCCGATGACGTACAGGCTCTCGATGCCCCGGGCGTCGAGGCGGTTCAGACAGTGCAGTCCGACGCGCCAGAGGGCTTCGGAGAGCAGCAGGACACCGGCGAATCCGAGGACGTACGGGAGCATCGGCCCGATGCCGGCGGACGGACCGGAGTCCCCGGCGATCCGGCCGACGAGCTTCGCCACGATGAGCGGCGCGATGTAGAAGATGCCGATGTTGCCCAGCGCCGGGAGCAGCATCGCCGGGGCGGTCAGCCACCGGAGTCTGAGGAGTTCGCGCCCGTAGTGGCGCAGGGCGAGGCTTACCGACCCCTTGCTCGGCAAGCCGTCGCGCAATGGTGCTGTTTCCATCCCAACCCTATGATCTCGGACCGAAAGGTGAGCAAAGGGGAGTCTCCCGTGCGGGGCCCGGGGCGGTCCACGGGTTTTTCGCGGGCTTCGACAGCGAGGGCCGGTGGGGTCAGGAGCCGTCGGTGAAGAGGAGTTTGTCGGGGCTGGACGGGCTGACGTTCTTCAGGACGCCCTTGGTCGACGTCTCGTCGAGCCAGGCCGTGACCTCCGCGACGCCGGCCTCCGGGTGCGCTTGGAGGTGGAGCGCGGCCACGCCCGCCACGTGCGGAGCCGCCATCGACGTACCGTTCCGGGCGACACCGCCGCCGCCGAGCTTCGCCGAGACGATCGCCTGGCCGGGGGCGTAGAGCCGGAGGCAGGCGCCGAAGTTGGAGAAGCTCGTCTCCTGGTCCTGACGGTCGGTGGCGCCGACCGTCACCACGCCTTCGGCCCGGGCGGGGGAGACGTCGCAGGCGTCGACCGCGGAGTTCCCCGCGGCCACCACCGGCAGGACGCCTGCCGCGGCGACCGAGGTGGCCGCGCGGTCCACGGCTTCGGACGCGGGGCCGCCGAGGGAGGCGTTCATGACGGCCGGCCGCCGGGCGTTCCGCGCGATCCAGTCCATGCCCGCGAGGACGCCCGACCAGCTGCCGTTCCCGTCGCAGCCCAGCACGCGCACGCTGAACAGGCGGGCGCCGCGGGCGACACCGTACGTCGCGCCGGCGACGGTCCCGGCGACATGCGTGCCGTGCCCCTGGCAGTCCGCCCCGGCCCGGCCGTCACCGACGGCGTCGTAGCCGAGGGAGGCGCGGCCGCCGAACTCCGCGTGTCCGTACTCGATGCCGGTGTCGAGGATGTACGCGTCGACTCCGGTGCCGTCCCCGGCGGTGGTGAAGCCGCCGTCCAGGGGGAGCGTCCTCTGGTCGATCCGGTCCAGGCCCCACGACGCGGCCGGTGCGCTCAGCGCCCCGGCCGGCGAGGCCACCGACACCACCGAGTCCTCCTCCACCGCCGCGACCCCGAGGGCGTTGCGGACGGTCTTCAGCTGGGCCAGGGTGAGCGGCACGGCGAACCCGTTCAGCGCTCTGCCGTAGACGAACGACGGCTTCAGGTCCAGCTCCTCGGCGAACGTCCCCGCGTCCAGCCGCTTGTCGAGGGTGACGATGTACCGGCCCGGTACGGCGCGGGGCGAGGTCCGCAGCGGAGCCGGCCGCGACGCGGCGGGCACGCCCGGCCCGGACCCGTCGGACGGCGCGGACCGGGCGCCCGGCGCGGCCGGGACGGCGACGGCGGAGGGGGCGGCCAGAGGGGCGGCGAGGGCGAGCGCGGCGGCGACGGCGGTCGCCGCGGCGAACCTGGTGCGAATGATCATGCGGCGCAGGCCATCACGCCCGCGCATCACCGTCCAGGACCCCGCCCGGTGGTTCACACGTCGGTGGGAGGGAGCACCGCCACACGCGCGCTCCCCGGAAGGGGGCCCGGGCTGTCGGCGCCCGTCCACCCCGAGCCGCGCCCCGCCGCCCCGTCAGGCCAGCTGCCTCCGGACCAGCCCGTGCAGGAACCCGCCCGGCGTGGCCAGCAGCGCGGCGGGCGTGCCCTGTTCCACGATCCGGCCCTCCGACATGACGAGCACCCGGTCGGCGTCCATGACCGTGGACAGCCGGTGCGCGATGACGAGGCGGCTGGACTCGAGACCGCGGGTGCTCTCGATCACGGTGCGCTGCGTCTCGTTGTCCAGCGCGCTCGTCGCCTCGTCGAAGAACAGGATCCGGGGGCGCCGGACGAGGGCCTGAGCGATCATCAGCCGTTGCCGCTGACCGCCCGAGACGGCGCCGCCGCCCGCGATGAGGGTGTGCAGCCCCATCGGCATCCGCTGGATGTCCTCGGCGAGACCCGCCATCGCCGCCGCCTCCCACACCTCCTCCTGCGTGAACGACTCCGCCCCGCAGATGCAGTCCAGGATCGAGCCGGTCAGCGGCTGCGCGTTCTGCAGGACCACCCCGCACTGCCGGCGCACGGCGGCCTGGTCGAGCGCGGCCAGGTCCTGCCCGTCGTACAGCACGCTGCCGGAGGTCGGCCGGTCGAAACCGATGAGCAGGCGCAGCAGCGTCGACTTCCCGCAGCCGCTGGGCCCGACGATCGCCACGAACTCGCCCGGCTTCACCTCCAGGGACACGTCGTCGAGCACCAGCGGGCCGTCGTCCGCGTAGCGGAAGGACAGCCGGCGCGCCTCGATCGCCCCGGACAGCGTGCCGGGCTGCGCGCCGGCGCCGCGCACCTCCGGTTCCTCGTCCAGCAGCGGCTTGACCTGCTCGAAGAGCGGGGTCACGGCAGCGGCCGACACCATCGCCCCGGTGACCTGGGTGACGGAGGTCAGCAGCATCGTCAGAGCGGTGCTGAACGTCAGGAACGCGCCGGCCGACATGCTGCCCCGCGCCGGGCCCGCGAGCAGCATGAACATGATGAGCGAGCAGAGCGGCAGGCAGACGGCGTCGAGCACCGTCGTCAGGTTCCGGACGCGGCCGGCCCGCTGCTGGAGCTCCCGGGAGCGGGCGAACTCGCGCGCCCAGGCCGCGTACGCGAAGCTCTCCGCCGCCGCGACCCGCAGCTTGGGCAGACCGCGCAGGGTCTGGTACGCCTGGTTGTTCAGCTTGTTGCCGAGCTCGACGAGCTGCCGCTGCCAGCGCAACTGCCACAGACCCATCCCGAGGAACACCGCCCCCACGACGAACAGCATCGCGACCGCGACCAGCGCGAGCGGCACGCTGTAGCAGAACAGCAGGACGAGGTTCATCGCACCGACCGTCCCGGCCTGCACGACCACCGGGCCGATGCCCGTCAGCACCCGGCGGATGGCGCTGATGCCCATCGCCGCGCTCGCCAGCTCGCCGGTGGACCGCTCGGCGAAGAAGGAGGTCGGCAGCCGCAGCAGCCGGTCCCAGACGGCGGGCTGCAGGATGCTCTCCACCCGCCCCTCCAACCGGAGGATGGTCAGGTTCTGCAGCAGCGTGAACGCCGCCGTGACCACGCTGGTGACCATGAGGGCGACCGAGACCTGGACGATGAGCCCGCTCTCGGCCTTCGGCACGTACTCGCCGAGCACCCGGCCGGTGGCGATCGGCACCAGCGCGCCGAGGCCCACCGTCACCAGACCGGCGAGCAGCAGGTTCCGCAGGTCCGTCCGGGTGCCGCGCATGCTGAAGCGGAGCAGCCGCCAGGGCGTCATCGGCCGGTCGGGCAGGGGCCGGTAGAACATGACCGCCCGCGGCTCGAAGGCGTCGGCGTTCTCCCGGTCGACGCGCTGACGCCGGCCGGTGGACGCGTTGACCGCCTCGTACCGTCCGCGTCGCCACAGCAGCGCGACCGGCGCCCCCGACGAGGCGCGATGCCCCACCAGGGGGCCGCTGTCCGTGCGCCACCACTCACCGTCGAGCCGGACGGCGCGCGTACGGATCCGGGCCGCCGACGCGATCCGCTCGACCGGGGTGACGCGCTCGCTCGCGGCCGCGCCCCTCGGGGGATCGCCCAGAGTGATCCCGGACTCGGCGGCGACCAGCCGGCAGACCGCGTACACCGCCTCGTCGGCCGCCCCCGAGCCGCCACCGGAGCCCGCTCCCGCGCCGGTGCCGGCCGCCGCGGCTCCACGCCGTGCCCGATCCGGCCTGCCGATCGAGGCCAGCAACGCCTCGTCCGCGCGGGCCCGGACGGCCGCGCCGGCCTTGATGCCCTCGGCCGTCCTGTCCTCGTGGGCGCGCTCGAGGCTCTCGATCCAGCGGTCCACGGCGGAGAGCAGCCGGTGCTGCTGGTTCACCATGCCCTGCCACATCGCACCGTCCACCAGCAGGTCGGCCGCCGTCTCCGCCCCGTAGGACGCGCCGTACCGGACGCTGCCCGGCTCGACCGACATCCACAGGACGTCGTCGTCGGCCATGGTCTCCTCGCCCGCCGGGCGCCCGTCGAGAGGCGCCTCGAACAGCACGCCCAGGCCACGGCCCATCCCGAGGGCGAAGGCGTGCTCCAGCGGGGTCGGCGGGACGCCGTAGGGCGCGTACGGGTGGTGCTCCCCGTACGGCCCGTGGGCGCCGTGCCCGCCCGAGTCGTACCCGCTGAACCCGCCGTGACCGTCGTACCCGCCCTGGCCGCCGTACCCGCCGTACCCGCTGTCGTACGTCCCCTCCGCCTCCGGCCGGTACAGCTCCCGCAGGGCGATCCGCCGCATCAGGCAGTCCTGCGACGGCCTGCCCAGCAGGGTGTGCTGCGGTCCGTCCACCGGGCCCAGCAGCAGGCTCCCCGCCTCCAGGCGGCCGAGGAAGTGCCACTGCCCCTGCTGGACGGGGTCGACGGCGAACAGGTCCAGGGCCCCGGCCGTCACCAGCCAGAGCACCTGAGGGCCCTCCAGCGGGAGCGTCCTGTGGCCGGCGCAGTCGACGAACGTGCCGAGACCGCCCAGGGCGTGGATCACCGCATCCGTACCCTCGGACTCCCCGGCGCCGTCGAACCCGACGGACCGCTGCTGGTGCGGGAAGGTCACCTCAGTGCTCCCTGACCAGCTCGGCGTACGGCCCTCCGGCCGCCACCAGCTCCTCGTGCCGGCCCCGTTCGACGACCTGGCCGTGGTCGAGCACCAGGATCTCGTCGCTGTCGCGGACCGTGCTCAGCCGGTGGGCGATGACGACGCACGCGCAGCCGCGCCGCCGCAGGTTGTCGATGATGACGCGTTCCGTCTCCGCATCCAGGGCGCTCGTGACCTCGTCGAGGACGAGGATGCTGGGCCGCCGCACCAGCGCCCGGGCGATCTCCAGCCGCTGCCGCTGCCCGCCGGAGAAGTTGCGCCCGTCCTGCTCGACCCGGCTGTGGATGCCCTCCGGGCGCCGCGCGATCACGTCGTACAGCGCCGCGTCCTTCAGGGCGGTGACGACCGCCTCGTCCGGGATCGACGGGTCCCACAGCGCCACGTTGTCGCGGACGGTGCCCTCGAAGAGGAAGACGTCCTGGTCGACGAAGGAGACCGAGGCCGCCAGCGCGCCGCGGGGGATGTCCTCCAGACGGCGGTCGTCGATGCGGATGGTCCCCTCCCACGGGCTGTAGAGGCCGGAGATCAGCCGCGAGACGGTGGACTTGCCGCTGCCCGAGCCGCCGACGAGCGCGATCTGCTGCCCCGGGCCCACGGTCAGCGAGAAGCCGGTCAGGAGCGGCTTGTCGAGCGGGCTGTACCCGAAGGTGATGTTCTCCAGCTCCACGTGACCCCGGAGCCGGCGCGTGCCGGTCCCCGTCTCGCGGCCCCAGTAGACGGAGTCGACGGGGAAGTTCTCGACGTCCTTCAGCCGGGCCACGTCGGCGGCGAAGTCCTGGATCCTGCCCGCCACGCCGTTGAGCCTGGTGATCGGCGCGGTGAAGCGGGTCACGAGCGCCTGGAAGGCGACGAGCAGACCGATCGAGATATGGCCCTCCACCGCCCGGAGGCCGCCGATCCACAGGATCAGGGCGCTGTTCAGGGTGGCGAGCGTGGGCGCGACGACGGCGAGGACCGAACTCGGCACGCCCAGGCGCTGCTGCACCTCCAGGGTGGTGGCGTGCTGACCCGCCCAGCGACGGAAGAAACCGTTCTCGCCGCCGGTCGCCTTCATCGTCTCGATGAGCTGCAGCCCGGTGTACGAGGTGGTGGTCAGCCGGGCGTTGTCGGCGCGCAGCTTCTGGGTGTCGTTGGCGCGCAGCCGGATCACGATCCGCATGGCGACCACGTTGAGGAGCGCGATGAGCACCCCGATGACGGTGAGCTGGGGGTCGTACGTCCACAGCAGGACGGCGTAGAGGACGACCACTACCCCGTCCACGCCCGCGGCGGCGAGGTCCCTGGCCAGGGTCTCGGCGACGGCGTCGTTGGACTGGAGGCGCTGGACGAGGTCGGCGGGGCTGCGCTGGGAGAAGAAGGTGACCGGCAGCCGCATCAGATGGCGCAGGAACCGGGCGCTGCCCAGGGTGGAGGAGATGATGCGCCCGCGCAGCAGGTTCGCCTGCTGAAGTCCCGTCAGGACGGCGGTGAGGGCCACGAGCGTGGCCATCGACGCGAAGAGGGGGCCGAGGAGGGAGGTCCGCCCGCCGACCAGGAAGAGATCGATGTACGTACGGCTCAGTGCGGGCAGCGCGGCACCGACGGCGACGAGCAGGAGGGAGGCGAGCAGCGTCGCCAGGAGGGTGCCCGTGGTGCCGCGCAGACGGGCCGGCAGCGCGCGCAGGATCCCCGGCTTGCGGCCCCCGGGGCGGAAGGCGGCGGTCGGC
This sequence comes from Streptomyces sp. NPDC048353, assembly GCF_055587165.1. Classification (NCBI taxonomy): domain Bacteria; kingdom Bacillati; phylum Actinomycetota; class Actinomycetes; order Kitasatosporales; family Streptomycetaceae; genus Streptomyces; species Streptomyces sp. NPDC048353. The sequence continues at coordinate 476,839 of NZ_JBVJGU010000004.1, forward strand.
TCGAAGACCAGCGCTACGCCCGTGAAGCTGGTGTCGAAGTCCTCCGCCGGCACGAAGCGGCGGCCCTTGCCGGGGTCGTTGATGTGCACGCCGCGCCGCCGTCGCAGGCCGCGCCCCATGCCGTCGTACACGACGTAGTGGTTGAACTCCCAGAAGAGGATGGCGGGCGGCCGTACTCCGGCCAGCGCGGACGGCTCCATCTGCATGCCCTTGGCCTGCAGGCCGTATCCGCGCGCCGCCTTCAGGACGTTGCTGGCCCGGGAGCCGTCACGGGACACCCCGCAGGCGATCCGCAGCTCCTCCAGCGGCACGTGCCGGCCGTAGTGGGCGAGCACCATGGCGAGCGCCGCGGCGCCGCACTCGACGGCCTCCATCTGGAGGACCGTGGGGGTGCGCACGGCCTTCTGCCGCTTCGCCCCGGCCTTCGGCGTTCCCGCCCCGCCCGCTCGTCGCGAGGAGCGGGCGGCTCGTGCGGACCGGGCGGGCGCCCCGCGCTGGGCGCGCCGCCCGCCGGGCGTCCCCTGCGGGGGCGCGCCGTTCCGGCGCCGGCCCGCCGGGGGGAGCTGCTGCTGGGGGGTGGTCATGGGAGCAGCCAATCGATCGGGTGCTGTTCGGCGAGGTGCACGGCGCCGCCGGCCGGTGTCATCGACGAGAGCCGGAACGGCGGGCCTCCGGCGGACGACCAGGCGAGACCGGAGGCGGTGTCCGGTGCGGTGAGGAGGCGTACGAGGACGGGTACGGGCCTGCCCTGCCCCGCGAGTTGCTCGCCCAGCTGGGCACTGCCCAGGAAGGCGGCGATCTGCTGGGCGGACTGCGCGGTGCGGCCGACGGACTTCACGCGGCCGCGCAGCACTCCGTACTGCCCGGAGGCCACCGACTGGACGGTCAGGTCGACGGCCGCGCCGACGGGGACGGTCGAGCCGCTGTCGGCCGGTACGTACACCACGGCCATGAGGGGGTCGTCCGGGCGGGCGACGCGCTCGACCGCCGCCACGTCGGCCCCGACGGTGACCACGGAGCCGATCCCGGTGGCGAGGGCCGTCACCCGGCCGGCGGCGAGGCTGCGGACGACGACGCCGGTGCCCTGCGGGGTGCGGACCTTCAGCAGGGGCGCGTCGGCGGGGACCCGCGCGCCCTCCTCGGCGAGGACGTCGGTGACCTGGCCGGCGACGGGGCTCTGCAGGACGTAACTGCCCTGTGCGTGGGTCAGGATGCCGGGGGCGTCGACGGTCGTGGAGACGCTGCCGGTGACCGCCCAGACGCTCGCCGCGATCATGACGACGACGGTGACGGTGAGAACGAGCCAGCCCTGGGGGCGGGCGAAGCGGACCGGCAGGTCGATCTCGTCGCCCGACTGCAGCTTGGAAAGGGCTTGTTGGCGGAACTGCACGACACTCTTCCCTCAACTGCGATGGTGCTGCCGTTCGTTGCTGTTCGTCGCCGCGCGGAATCGGTCGCCGGGCGGCGGTGACGCGGCGTATGCCCCGGATCCTGGGCGGATCCGGGGCATACGGCGAAGCGGACGTCCGAGGATCAGACGCCGGCGATCGAGGAGGTCGCGATGCCCGTGATCGGCGCGGTGTTCAGGCCGGTCGCACCCTCGACGGTGCCGACGACGGTGCCGACCAGGGGGGCGACGGCCGGGGCGAGGCCGTCCAGGGCGATGGTCGAGTTGGCGACCACGCCGCCGAGGAGACCGCCGGACACGTTGTCCAGGTCCGCGTCGGAGATTTCCTGGGTCTCGACCTGGGGGACGAAGTTCATGAGGTGGGTTTCCCTTCACATGGGGACGTATCGAAACGGCCGCGGAGGTCATTGCCGGATCGGTGGCGCCGATCCGGAGGGGAAACTTCCGCGATGTGCTGGATCAAAGCACGTCAGCCTGACGGCCAGCCAATCGAACAACGGCTTCAACCTGCGTAAATGTGTTCCGAATTGCCGTGGCGTGCATGCCCGTCCATCAGTCGGTGGCACCTTCTTCACGAGATCGCCCGACTCCACCGTCACCGGTGACCTGCGACAGGGCTCCGGAATGCGACATTCCGGATCAGCTGGACCGAGAGCCGTCCGCGCGGCCCGCTTTCGGAGCGGGGCGTCGGCAGAAGATGTGTTCCCTGCGTATTCGGTGTGCAGATCGGGCGACCGCCGCGGGACGTCGCTTTTCTCCCCGGAATCACCGGAGTTCCCGCAGTTGCGGGACTTGCCGGAGTTCCGTGCCGTCGCGGGGAGCCGTCGCGGGGAAAAGGACCACCGGCTCGCGGAACGAGCAGCCGATACGGAACGAGGCCGGTGAACGGGGTTACGGATAGGTCCGTACGTCGTCGTTGTACTCCCGGGCCCGCTCCCGCACCAGCTCGGGCAGGGTCCCCGACGCCAGGTCCGCGAGCGTCGTCCCCTCCAGGACATGGCGCAGGCTGGCGCGCACGGCCCGCCACACGTCCGGCATCGGCGCCGCCGCGCCCTGGTACTCCAGACCCGTCAACTTCAGGTCCCGCACGCTGACGAGGGGACCGTCCATCGCGCGGATCACATCGGCGAGGGTGACCTCCTCGGGAGGCCGGGCGAGCACATAGCCGCCCTCGGGCCCCCGCACGCTCCGCACCAGCCGGGCCTGCCGCAGCTCGCTGAGGACGACGAAGAGGAAGCGGACCGGGATGTCCTGCCGGCCGGCGATGTCCTCCGCCTTCAGCGGCCGGTCCGTCGAGCAGGCCAGCTCCGCCATGGCCCGGACCGCGTAGTCCGTTCTTGCTGAGATCCTCACCGACTCAATGTCTCACGCCTGGCGCGAAATCGATCCGGCTCCTCCGATGGCGCACGGCGGCCTTGTCACTGCACATTGTTCATCGACATAGTGAACTTCCCAGCCCCGCCCGCAGCCGGAGGTACCCGTGGTGTCCGCTGAACCGCGCTCGCGATCCACCGTCGCCGTCGTCGGAGCAGGCGCGGCCGGGGCGCTCGTCGCCGTCCAGCTGTGCGAGACCGCCGCGCGCCGGCGCATCCCGCTCGACCTGGTCCTGATCGACCCGGCGGCGGAGGCGGGCCGCGGCACGGCCTACGCCACCGACGTGCCCGAACACCGGCTCAACGTGCCGGTCGGCGGGATGAGCTGCTACCCCGACGACCCCGGCCACTTCCAGCGCTGGCTCTGTCACCACGGCGAACCCACCGTCACCCACGGCGACTTCGCCTCCCGCTACCGCTTCGGCTCCTACCTCGCCGACACCCTCGGTCGCGCCATCATCACGGCGCACGGCACGGTCGCCGTACGCCGTCTGCGGACGCGGGCCACGAGCTGCGCCGACACGGCCGACGGGCGCCTCGTCCTGCGATGTGACGACGGTGCGACGCTGACGGCCGACAGCGTCGTCCTCGCCACCGGGCCCGCCGCCGGCGGGGCGGGCTGGGCACCCGCCGAACTGCGCGCCTCCGACCGGTTCCTCGCGCACCCCTGGGCACCGGGCGCCCTCGACGCGGTGGGGGAGCGGGACGACGTCCTGCTGGTCGGCACCGGACTGACCGCCATCGACCTCGCCCTCGTCCTCGACCGCCCCGGCCGTACCGTCCACGCCCTGTCCCGCACCGGCCTGCTGCCCCACCCGCACGCCGTCTCCCCCCTGCCGCCGCTCCCGCCGCCCCCGGACCTCGACGGCATGCCCCTCCGCCTGCTCCGTACGGCCGTACGCCGGCATCTGGCCTCGGCGTTCCGCGACCACGGCGACTGGCGACCGGCCCTCGACGGGCTGCGCCCGCGTATCGCCGCCCTGTGGCAGGGCCTCTCCGAGGACGACAAAGCCGCCTTCCTCGGCCGCGACGCCACCCGGTGGAACGTCCACCGGCACCGGATGGCTCCCGTCACCGCCGAGACGGTCGCCCGCGCCCGCTCCGCCCGGCGCCTGCGGGTGCGGGCCGGCCGGATCGTGTCCGCCGCGCCCCGCGAGGACGGCCGGCTGACCGTGACCCTGGCCGACGGACAGGACCTCACCGTCGGGTGGGTGGTGGACTGCACGGGCCCCGGACTCCGGCTCGACGCGGCCGCCGACCCGCTGTGGAGCGGGCTCCTCGCGGCCGGGCTCGCCGTGCCGGGACCGCTGGGCATCGGCGTCGCCACCGACGCGGGCCGGCTCCGCGACACCGAAGGGGAGACCGGGCGGGCGCTCTTCACCCTGGGCGCGCCCCGCCGCGGCGAGCTGTGGGAGACGACCGCGATCCCGGAGATCCGTACCCAGGCCAGGGACGTCGCCGAAGCGGTCCTCGCCCCCCTCACCCCCGCCCCGCGCGCCAACCGGCGGCGCCCCACGGACCAGTTCGGCCTCCCCCTCACCACCCACGCGGCAGCGGCGGCGTCCTTCCGCACCGGACTCGCCCGGGTCGTCACCGTACGGGCCAAGGCCGCCGAGGCGTTCACGCGCGCCACCGAACTCGACCCAGGGTTCGCCCTCGCCCACGCCTCCCTCGCGCTGCTCGGGCACGAATGCGGAGCGGAGGTGGACGTCGCCCGCCGGCTCGCCGACGCCCAACGCGGCGTGCGGGAGCGGGGCGACGAGCGGGAACGCTCCTTCGTCGACGTCGTGACCCGCCGGATCGAGGCGGGGCAGGGACCGGACGCGGCGGACCGGGGCCGGCGGGCCTCGGACGGGGACACGGCCCTCATCGACCATCTCGACCGGTTCCCCGGGGACGCCCTCGCGCTGAGCATCGCGGTCCCCACCATCGCCTTCTCCGGCGTCGGCGATCTCGACGGCTCGCTGGCCCGGCGGCTGGTGGACCGCACCGCGCCCGTCTACGACGGCCACTGGTTCCACACGTCGCTCCTCGCCTTCCTCCGCCAGGAGGAAGGGCACATCGACGAGGCGGGCGCCCTCGCCCGGGTCGCCCTGGCCGCGGAACCCGCCTCCGGCCACGCGGTCCACGCCCTCGCCCACGTCCACTACGAGTCCGGCGACCACCGCACCGGCCGCGACTGGCTGGACGACTGGATCGGCGGCCAGGGGCGGGGCGCCGTCCACCGGGCGCACTTCTCCTGGCACGTGGCCCTGCACGAACTCGCCCTCGACGACGCCGCCGCGGTCCGCCGACGCTGGTTCGCCCAGCTCGCCCCGTGCCGGGTCAACGGCGTACGCGCCCTCGTCGACTCGGGGTCCCTGCTGTGGCGGGCCCGGATGTCCCGGAGCTGGTCGGGCCGCATGCCCGTGGCCGGGGTCCTCGACGCGGTCGCCGTCGACCTGGTCGAGCGGCCGGCGACGGCGTTCACGGCGCTGCACAGCGCCGTCGCCCTCACCGCGGCCGGTGACCTTCCGGCGCTCAGGCGGCTGCGGAGGCATGCAGCCCAGGCCGACGCCGTCCAGCGGGAGGTCGTGGAGCCGCTGTGCCGGGCGCTGGAGGCCGTCCTGGAGGAGCAGTGGCCGACGGCGGTGCGCGTCCTGCGCGAGCTGCTGCCGTCGCTGCGCCGGGTGGGCGGGAGCGCCGCACAGCGCGAGGTGGTGGAGGAGACGCTGCTGTACGCCCTGATGGAGGCGGGCCACAGCGACGCCGCCCGCCACCTCCTCCAGGAGCGCCTCGACCGCCGCTCCTCGCCGCTGGACAGCCGCCGCCTGGCGGACCTGCCGGGGTGAGAGCCGCAGGGCGGCGGGGCACAGCCGGCCTCGGCCGCCCCCGGCTCGCCGGCCGGACGGTGGGAGCCGCCGCGGCGAGGCGCCGGACCACCACGGTCCGATCGCTCCCACGGAAGGGCCGTCAGGTGCCGAACGCGCGGGTGACCTCCGCCAGGTCGTAGCCGTACAACTCGCGTTCGCAGAGGGCGCACGTGCTGGGCGCGTGCTCGCTCAGGGACCACAGCGTCGGGGCGAGACCGTCGCCCCGCCCGTGCGCCAGGTACAGGTCCTCGGGCCCGATCGAGGACCACAGCGCCGTCGGGTTTCCGACGAGCCTGCTCGTCCCGTCGACCGTCTCCGGGACGGCCTGGAGCAGCCGGCCGTGATCCGTGCCGTTGCCGCGGTGGAAGTACCAGGTGCCCTCGTACCGCGTGACGCCCTGGATCTTCTGCCACAACGCCTCCCCGCCCAGCGTCGGGCCGGTCGGCAGGCCGTACGCGAGGTCCGCGTCCGCGACCGTACCGGCCGCGCCCCCGACCGCCGCGGTCAGCGATGCCATCGGGTACGCGCCGACCCGGCCGGGGCTGGTGCCCCCGTCGGTGCTGCAGTACTCGCCGAGGAGGAGGTGGTCCGCTCCGGTGCGGTCGAGGGAGACGTACGACGCCTTGGGGCGGGCGGTGGCGTAGCACTGGTACGCGTCGGTGGGGCCGGAAGGAGGGGGCGCGGTGAAGTTCAGGGTGGCCACCTGGGGCATCACGTACCGGTAGCCGAAGCCGTACCAGACGCGGCCCAGGCGTCCCACCCGCTTCGGGTCCCGGGCGTTGCTCACCAGGCCGTCGGGCGTCGGGTCGTCGACGGAGGGGTCGCCGTCGGGGTCGAGGTCGAGGATCGTGCGCAGGTCGAACACGCGCAGCCCGTTCGCGGTGTCGGCGACGTACAGATGGTTGCCGTACCAGACCATGCCGCCGGCGTGGGTACCGTTCTGCGCCTTGCAGTCCTCCGTGACGGTGTTCGTGCACATGCCCTCGCGCGCGTGGAGGGCGTCGAAGGTGATGCGGTCGGCGGTGTCCGCGTACGGCCAGACCAGGAGGACGTGCCGGTACTTCCGGGTGACCCGGTGGAAGAAGCTGACGCGGACGCCCTTCTCCTCGCAGGCGACGGAGGCGGCGGCCAGGGCGCAGTTGCCACGGCCCCAGACGTAGTCGCTGCGGCCCGGGTTCTCCGCGTCGTAGGAGCCGACGACGAGCGGATCGGCGTCGGAGGTGCCCCAGTCCTCGTCCTCCTGCGCGTCGGAGACACCCGTGAGGGACTGCGGGATCCACTCGGAGGAGGCGGCGTCCTCGGCGTCCCAGCAGACGCGGTGCCGGGGCGCGAGGTCGGGGCCGTAGATCCCGGTGGTGCCGCAGGCGCTCTCCCAGCCGGCCTCCCGGTCGGCCCGCTGCATCAGCGCGCTGAGCCCCTGCTTCGGCAGCGCGGCCGCCAGACGGTCCACGAGAGCCGTGAGCGACGGCCCCGCCTCCAGCCGGAAGTCGCCGGGCCGCCCGGGCAGGGGCTCCGCGAGCGCCCGCGCCGACGCTCCGGCCGCCGCCGTGGACGCGGCCGCCGCCGCGCGCGTACCGGCGGCGGGGACGGTCCCGGAGAGCAGCGCCCCGGCGAGCGCGGCTCCGACGGCCAGCCGGACGAGGCGCGGCCGTAGTGTCATGGGGGAGGCCTTTCGTGGGGGATCGCGCCCTGAACGCGCCCCGCAGCCGACAACTGATGGGCCATCAGCCAGGGCGGGCCTCACACGTTAACAAGCCGACGACCGCATACGGCGGCCCGAAACGGGTCGTGTCACCGGCGGAGGATGTCTTCGAGACGTGGGGCCGGCCGGCGTGGCCCGAGGTGCTTCCCTCCGGCCGGGCCGGACCGCCGGCGACTCGACGGGGACGGCGCCGGGGGCGGCCGGCCCTTGAACCGCGGGCTGCCTTACCGCGCCGGAAGGCCGTCGCCGAGCGGCCACGCGCGCGTGGATGGATCCTGGAAGGGAAGGGGGCGGCGCGGGCCGGTGTGCGCCGTCCGAGTCGCGAGGAGGCGGACCATGTCACGGCACTTCGAGTGGAAGGTCGGACTGGAACTGGTCGAGGAGGGCGGCAGGACCAAGGCCGAGGCACACCTGGACACCGGCACGTCGCACCTCACGGGCCGGGGCAGCGCGCGGTGCAACCCGGCCGATGTGGACGTGCCGGCGATCGGCGACGAGCTCGCCGCGAGCCGCGCGATGAAGGACCTGGCCGGCCAGCTGATGCGGGAGGCCAACCGCGAGATGGAGGCGGCGGGCGCGGGCACGGTCCCGCAGCACACCGGCCCCGGCTACGGCTGGCCCGAAGCGGTCTCCTGACGCGCGTCCGCGGGCTTCAGCCGCGTCCCAGGGCTCGGGGCGGTGCGGACGGTGGCGAGGGGTCGGGCGGGCGTCCCGGCCGGGCGGCGGCGCCCGTCGGCGGCGTGCGCGCCGTGAAGCGGGGAGGGCCGGGGCCCGTCCCGGCGAGGCGCCGGAGATCCGCGTCCCTCGGTCCCGCCTCGCCTACGCCCCGGCCGCCGCCGCACCCTCGGCGGCCTCGTCGTCGCCCCCGCTCCCGCCCTCACCCTCGTCCTCGTACGCGAGACGGTCCACGACCTCCACCACCCCGTCCACGTCCTCGCAGAGCCGCAGGAAGGCCGGCGCGAGGCTCTTGTTCGGCAGGGTGCCGGTGAGGGTCACCCGACCCTCCTCCACGTCGATGTGGAGCGCGGCCGGCGAGAGCCGGAGGATGCGCGTGACGACATCCTCGAGGATCTCCTCCTGGATCGCCCGGTCCCGCCGGAGGAAGAGCTGCAGCAGGTCGCTGCGGCTGAGCACGCCGATGAGCCGACCGTCCGCGTCCACCACCGGCAGGCGCTTGACCCGGTGCCGCTCCATGACCCGCGCCGCCTCGACCGCCGCCCACGAGGGCCGTGCCACCACGACCGGGCTGGTCATCATGGCCTCGGCCGTACTGGGGCCGTCCTTCGTGGTGTGCCGACGCAGCAGGTCCGCTTCCGACACGACCCCGATCGGCCGGTTCGCCTCGTCGACCACCGGCACCGCGGTGATGCCGTACTCGTCGAGAAGCCGCGCGATCTCCTTGAACGGCGTCCCGGGCTGCACCGCCACCGCGGTCGGCGTCATCAGATCCGCGACACTGCGGTGCCTCATGGTCGGTCCGTCCCTTCTCCGCTCCTGCGCCCATGATCCCTCACGCGGACGCGAATGGCGGACGCCCCGGATCCGTTTGAGCCCGCTCCCTCGGCGGGGCGGGGCGCGAGATGCTCCATAGGCGGCGCGGAGGAAGCGCGGAAGGCCGGCGGCGGGGTGACCCCACCGCCGGCCAGGGGCCGGTCCGAACGAAAGGTTCTAGTTGAACGGGTCGAGGGTCACGTACGCCTGCTGCGGGTTGCCGTCGTGCACCAGCGACTCGTGCGCGCCGACATCGTCGAAGGCGAAGCCGTAGGCCTTGCCGTCCACCATCTGCGCGTGGATCTTGCGCGAGTAGTGGTTGGTCACCGCGTCCCGGTAGAAGCCGGCGGACGAGGTGTCCGGCTGGTTCGGGTTGGTCAGGAGGGTGGAGCGGTTGTAACCGGCGCAGAGCGTACGGGAGATGGGCCCGCGCACCATGTCGTTGGGGGCGTCGAGCAGCTTGTAGCAGCCGAAGACACTGTCGGAGTCCGGCTTCTGGAAGGAGGTGACGAGCGCGCCGGAGCCGTTGGTGAAGTTCATGACGTTGCCCGAGACCCGCCCGTAGTACTTCACCGAGGGCTGATTCGCGAAGGGCGTCACCGTCAGGGTGGACGTGGCGTACTTGCTCCAGACGCGGTTGATGTAGTCGTTCATGACGCCGGCGGGCAGCGCACCCGCCTCGATGCCGTGTCCGGGCGCCAGTGCGCGCAGGACCGTGCCGTCGGCGCGGGTGTGGACGAGGTTCGCCCAGCCACCGGGCTGGCCGCGCAGCGCGTCGAAGAAGCCCCGGTACCCACCCGGCTTGAGGCGGCCCGTGGTCGCGACGCTGCCGTCGGGGCGCTTGACGCCGACGGCGTACGGCGCGGAGACCATGTCGACCTGGGTGCTGTTGAGCCACAGGCCGGAGTCGTTGAGCGTGTACTCCGACCAGTTGAAGAGGATATTCCGGTTCGGGTCACTCGGGTTCTGGACGGCGGGCTGGACCAGGCCGCCGGTCGCGAGCTTGAAGACGAGCTTCTGTCCGTAGCTGAAGTAGATCCGTCCCGAGAACTTCGGCAGCCGGATCGTCATGGACCCGCCGTTCCCGGGTCCCGCGATGGCGGCGTCGGGGGCGGGCACGGGGACGGAGCCACCGGCCGGCCAGGGGTGGAAGGTGCCGTTCGCGTCGGCCCAGCCCTGACGGCCGGTGGAGAGTTCGGTGCCGAGGTTGTAGACGTAGACCGGCTCGCTGCGGCCGGAGTTGTTCGTGAAGGTGAGCGGGATCGTGGCGGGGACGGCGGCGGCCTGGACGGTGGGCGAGGGGCCGGCGACGGTGACGGCGGTGCCGATCAGCGCGGCGGCGGCGAGGGGGGCGAGCAGGCTGAGCCTGCGGCGGCGGCGAGAGCGCACGTGGGGCTCCTCGGGAGTGGGGGGGATCCATGGGGGACGGCGCTGTTCGGCGCGTCGACCGCGTCACCGCAGGGGTGGCTCGGTCGACCCGCGAATGCGTCTTGAGAGCGCTCTCAGAATGGTGAGCGTGAGGTGAGCCTGTCAATGGTTGCGGCGCTCCCCGCGCGTCCTTAAGGCCCCGCTAAGGTCCCGCCAGGGCCTCCCGGGCCGTCCCCTCCAAGCTCCGGCGCCGTCCCGCGCGTCACCCGTACGGCGCCTACGGCAAGGGCCAGGCGCCGCGTTCGTGCAGCTGGAGGACGAGCGCCGCGATGTTCCAGGCGTCGTCCTCACCGCTGTGGTGCCGCCCCTCCAAGGGCAACCCGGCGAACTCCAGGGCCTGGGCCATGCCCGGCCGCCTCGGGAGTCCGTTCGCCTCGGTGAACACCGCCTTGGCGTTGGTGTGCCGCCGACCGAAGGGGTACTCCGTACCGCTCACTCGGCACTGGTGGGTGAACTGGTGACGGTCGTAGTCGCCCCAACTCGCCCACGGCCGCGCCCCGGCGGCGTGCTCGGAGGCGAGAAGGCGGCACGCGGCGGCGAAGTCCAGGCCGGTGTCCACCTCGTCCTGGGTGAGCCCGGTCAGCTCGGTGCAGAACGGACTCACCGTCGAGCGGGCGGGCCTGACCAGGACACGGTGCCGGCCGACCCGCTCGCCCGCCTCCAGATCGACGACGGTGAGACCGATCTCGATGATCTCGCTCACCGCTCCGGGGGGCCGCTTGCCCTCCCAGCACGTCGCCTCGACGTCGACGACGTTCACCAGCCTTCCAAGACCTCCTTGACGGGCCCCTCCGCGCAGCTCTCTGTGATCCATCCGCCGAGCGTAGAGAGCCGGTGCCCGGTGCCGCACGCGGATTACGTCCCCACGGCAAGGGACCGGCCGGGGGCGGGACTCCGGCGCGGGGAGCCCGGTTCCGGCCCGCCGCGCGTCACGCCCCTCCGAGGTCTACGCGGTCGTGGCGCGGGTTCCGGCCTGGCGCGCGTCACGCCCCTTCGAGGTCCACGCGGTCGTCCGGGTCGAGGTCCAGGACCTCGCGGAGCGCCGCGACCGCATGGGCCCGGTGGTCGTGGAGCCACCGCAGGGCGGCGTCCGTGTCGCCGTGCCGCACCGCCGAGATGACCGCCCGGTGCTCGCGGACGGCTCGTTCCCGGTTGGCGATCTCGGTGTAGTAGAGCGAACGGTACGCGTCAGTGGCGTCCCACAGGGTCGCGATCAGCCGGATCAGCCGGGGCATCCCGGACGCCTCGACCAGCGTGAAGTGGAAGCGGCGGTTGGCCGCGGCCATCTCCGTCACGTCCCCGGCGTCGGCGGCCCGTTCCACCTCGTGCTGGATCCGTTCGAGCGTGGCGGTCAGACCGTCCTCGGCCCGGGCGACGGCGAGCCGGACGGCCTCGGTCTCCAGCAGCTCCCGGATGCGGTAGATCTCCTCCAGGTCGGCGAGCGAGAGTTCGGCGACGAAGTAGCCGCGGTGGACGTGGTGCACGACGAGGCCCTCGGCCTCCAGGGTCTTCAGGGCCTCGCGCAACGGGACCCGGCTCACGTCGAGCCGGGCGGCCAGCGCGTCCTGGCGGATCTGGCCGCCCGGCCGCAGTTCGCCGCTGGTGATGGCGCGCCGCAGTTCCTCCAGGACGAACTGCTGGGCGGTCGGCGGCCGCCGCTTCTGTACCGCGCTGCTCATCGCCTGTGCCTTCCTTCGATCGCTTACCGGCGGACCCGCGCTGCCGGTGCCGTACATCTTCCTATGAAGTACGCGGGGGCGGCCCCAGCCCCAGCTCCGTGAGCAGGGCGTCGGTGTGCTCGCCGAGGCGCGGGGGAGGGCCGTGGTAGGCGGCCGGGGTGGCGTCGAGCGCGATGGGATGGGCGACCTGGCCCGGTCCCGCGAGGTCGGCCGGGACGCGCGGCCCCAGGCCGAGGCGGTCGGCGAGCGCGAACGCCTCGGCCAGATCGTTGATCGGGCCGCAGGGCACCCCGGCCGCCGTCAACTCCTCGCACCACTCCTCGGCCGCCCGCCCGGCGAGCGGGCCCGTCAACGCCTCGACCAGCTCCTCGCGGTGGGCGACCCGGTCGGAGTTGGTGACGAACCGCGGGTCGTCGGCGAGGCCGGGCGTGCCGAGCCGTTCGCACAGCGTCCGGAACTGCCGGTCGTTGCCCACGGCGAGCACCAGCGGCCGGTCCCGCGCCGCGAAGACCTCGTACGGAGCGATGCTCGGGTGCCGGTTGCCCATGGCCCGCGGCACCACGCCGGCGCCGAGGAAGGCCGCCGACTGGTTGGTGAGGGCGGAGAGGAGCGAGCCGAGGAGCGAGACCTCCACGCGCTGACCCTCGCCGGTACGCTCCCGGTGGCGCAGCGCCGCGAGGATGCCGAGGCCCGCGTGGAGGCCGGTGATGACGTCGACCAGCGCGACGCCCGCCTTCGTACCCTGACCGCCCGGCTCGCCCGTGACGCTCATCAGCCCGCCCATGGCCTGCACCAGCAGGTCGTAACCGGGCAGGTGCGCGCCCTCGGCGGAGCCGAAGCCGGTCACCGAGCAGTAGACGAGGCCGGGGTTGGACGCCCGTACCTCCTCGTGGCCGAGGCCCAGCTTCTCCATCGTGCCGGGGCGGAAGTTCTCGACCAGGACATCGGCGCGGCCGACGATGGCCCGGGCCGTCGCCAGGTCGTCGGGGCTCGTCAGATCGAGGGCGACGGAGCGCTTGTTCCGGTTCACCCCGAGGAAGTACGTCGCCTCGCCGTCGGCGAAGGGCGGGCCCCAGGCCCGGGTGTCGTCCCCGGAGCCCGGGCGCTCGATCTTGATCACATCGGCGCCGAGGTCGGCCAGGAGCATCGTCATGTACGGCCCGGCGAGCACCCGGCCGAAGTCGGCGACGACGATGCCGGACAGGGCGCCGCCCGGCGTCGGTGCCCCGGGCTCCCCGGGCGTCCCTGGTCGATCTGCGCACATACCGCTCTCCTCCGCCCGGCGATCGGATCCAGGCGAACGTACGCAGCGGAGAAGGGATATTCAATACTGGATCCAAAATCCGATATCCGGCTAGGCTTCGCCACGCCGTGTTGCCGCAGCCGCCTGGAGGCCGTCCGTGAAGTCGCCCGCCGCGTCGAAGTCCGCACCCGTCCACCCCTTCGATCTGCTCGCCGTCGACGGTCTGTTGACCGACGAGGAGCGCGAGATCCGCGGGACCGTCCGAGCCATGGCGGACCGCGAGCTGCGCCCCCACGTCGCCGAATGGTTCGAGCGGGGCGCCGTCCCGGCCCGGGAACTGGCCCGCGAGCTGGGCGGCGTCGGGGTGCTCGGGATGCACCTGGAGGGTTACGGCTGCGCGGGCACCGGCTCCGTCGCGTACGGCCTCGCCTGCCTGGAGCTGGAGGCCGTCGACTCGGGCCTGCGCAGCCTGGTCTCCGTGCAGGGCTCGCTGGCGATGTACGCGATCTGGAAGTACGGCTCCGAGGAGCAGAAGCAGCGGTGGCTGCCCGGCATGGCGGCGGGGGAGTACATCGGCTGCTTCGGGCTCACCGAGCCGGACGCCGGTTCGGACCCCGGTGCGATGCGGACGCACGCCAAGCGCGACGGCGGGGACTGGATCCTCAACGGCACCAAGATGTGGATCACCAACGGTTCGGTCGCCGACGTCGCCGTCGTCTGGGCCCGGACCGACGACGGCGTGCGCGGCTTCCTGGTGCCGTCCGGCACGCCCGGGTTCAGCGCCCCGGAGATCAAGCGGAAGCTGTCGCTGCGCGCCAGCGTGACCAGCGAGCTGGTCCTCCAGGACGTGCGGCTGCCGGCCGACGCGATGCTCCCGGACGCCCGCGGCCTGTCCGGCCCGCTCGGCTGCCTCAACGAAGCCCGCTTCGGCATCGTCTTCGGGGCCCTCGGCGCGGCCCGCGACTGCCTGGAGACGGCGATCTCCTACGCGGGCGACCGCATCGTCTTCGAACGGTCCCTCGCCTCCTACCAGCTCACTCAGCAGAAGCTCGCCGACATGGCCCTCGAACTCGGCAAGGGCATGCTGCTGGCGCTGCACCTCGGACGGCTCAAGGACGCGGGGCGGCTCACCCCGGAGCAGGTGAGCGTCGGCAAGCTGAACAACGTACGGGAGGCGATCGCGATCGCCCGCGAGTGCCGCACGATCCTCGGCGCCAACGGCATCACCCTGGAGTACCCGGTGATGCGCCACGCGAACAACCTCGAGTCGGTACTCACCTACGAGGGCACCAGCGAGGTGCACGCACTCGTCGTCGGCAAGGCGCTCACGGGCGAGGGCGCCTTCCGCTGACCGCCGGTCCACCCCCTCCGGCGCGGGCCGGCCTCCCTCAGCCGGCGGTCACCTTGGCGAGGAACGCGTCCAGGTTGGTCATCATCCGGTCGATCCGCTCCTCCGCACCCAGGGACTCCTCCTGACGACCCGCCCGGAGCTTGGGCTGCCGCTTGCCGCGGACGTACAGGGAACAGGCCAGGTCGGCGCAGACGTAGATGCCGACCGTGTTCCCCTCGCGTCCGCGGCTGCCCGCCAGCGGGGCGGCCAGCAGGGTGACCCCCGAGGAGGCGTGACCCGTCAGGCAGACCTGGCACAGGCTGGACTTCACCGCGCTGCTCCGGCTCGTGGCCGGTACGCGCAGGGAGATGCCGAGCGGGCCGTCCTCGCGGGGCACGACCACATGGGCGCGCAGCGGCGCACCGGGGTCCACCCAGCCGAGGAAATCGAGGTCCTGCCAGGGAAGTTCGGCGAAGTCGAGAGGCAGTCGGAGCCGGCTCGCCTCGCCCTTCGTACAGTTCACGAAGGACGCACGGATCTGTCGGTCGGTAAGAGGTTCCACTCGTTGGACCGTACACGGACCTCCGGAGCCCGGCACCCGAATTTCGGACCGGCACGGACGGTGGACCCGGACCCGGAGCCGGAGCCGGAGCCGGAGCCGGGGGCCTGGGCCTGCGCCGAAGCCGAGCCCGCGTCAGGTCGAAGCCGAGGCCGGGGCCGAAGCCCGCGTCAGGTCGAAGCCGGAAGCCAGGGCCGAAGCAGCCCGGGAGGCCGGCCCGCCGCCCCGGCCCCGGCTCGGGGCGGGTGTCCGTCCGCTGTGCCGAACGCGCGCGCCCGCAAGCGGTCCGACGGCGCCGGTACTAGCGTGAGCCGGGTGAGCAGTCACCTCGCTCGATCCTGGGTGGAGGCCCTGGCCGCGGTGCTGGCAGGGTTCCTCGCGATGGCCGTCATGGCCGCACTCGGCCTGTGGACCGCCGGAGCCGCCGACCTGCCAGGGGGTTTCGTCCCCCTCGTCGCCGCGGTCGTCGTCATGGCGGCCGGAGGCGAGGTCGACCTCTCCGGTGACGCCGGCGCCCTCGCCGGCACCGACGCCGCACTGACCGCCATGCCGCTCACCGTCACGCTCGTGGGCGCCCTGGTCACCGGGGCCTGCTTCCTGCGCCCCCTGCGCGGGCCCACCGTCCACCGCACCGGCGACATCCTCGCCCGGGCGGGAGGGGTCGTCCTGCTCTGGCTCGCCGTGCTCGCGGGGCTGTCCGCCCTCGCCCGGCACGACTTCCGCATCTCCCTCGGCGGCGAGGAGCAGGGTGACCCCCTGGTCGATCTCTTCGGCGAACTCCTCGACGTGGTCGAGCCCACCGTCGGATTCCGCGCCGACCTCGGACCGACCCTCGGTTTCGGGCTGCTGTGGATCCTCGGCGTGCTCCTCATCGCCCTGCTGGTGTCGCGCCGCGTCGGGCTCCCGCCGGGGGCGGCCCGCTACCACGCGGTCGTCCACCCCGTCGCCTCCGCGATGCTCCTGCTGGTCCTGGCGTACGTCGTGCTCGGCCTGGGCATCGGCCTCGTCGTGGCCGGAACGAAGGGCCACCCGGCCGACACCTTCGCCGTCCTGCTGCTCGGTCTGCCCAACGTCGCGTGGCTCGGCCTGGGCGTCGGCATCGGAGGATCCTGGGAGGGCAGGGCCGACGGGCCGTTCGGCCTGCCGATGCCGCCGATCCTCGACGCGGTGCTGCGGGCACCGGAGGGCGACGACCTCTCGACGGTCGACCTCTCCTCGCTGACCTCGTACGACTCACGGGCCTGGTGGCTGCTTCCCGTCGCCGCCGTCCTGCTCCTCGCGGTGGCCTTCGTCGCGGCCGTCCGCTCGCCCGCCCGGGTTCGTTTCTGGCAGCACGCGCTGTACCTCGCGATCGCCTTCGCGCTCACCATGCTGGTGGTCGCACCGGTCACCCTCGTCGACGCACGGCTGGGGCTCTCCGTCATCGGGATCGGCGACATCGGCGCCCTCGGCGGCGAGGTCCTGCTCCGTCCGCACGTCTGGAAGACGGCCGGTCTCGCCTTCCTGTGGGGCCTGGTCGCCGGCCTCATCGGCGGCTTGCTCGCCGCCCGCGTCCCCCGCTCCGACGCGACCGACGTCGAGGCCCCCGCCCCACGGTGACGAGTCACTAGCCAGACCGGCCAGAACGGCCAGACCGGCCAGACCGACCAGACCGGCCAGGGTCGGACGGTCGCGGCGGAGTCCGCGGCGGGGCGGGAGCCGGCGGCCCGGGTGCCGGTACGGGCGGTGGTACGGGCGTCGGGTGCGGCGCGGGTGACGGCGGTGCGGGAGGGGGTACGGGCTCCGAGGCCCGTACGCGGGGCCCGGCCGCGTCCGTGCGTACGGCCGCCCGCGGCGCCCCGCCGACCGCGAGGATCACCTCGGACACGACGGGTGCGGCGGGTGCGACGGGCCGCTCTCCCATGCCGGAATTTTACCGTCCGAAGCCGATCCGCGCCGGTGAGAGGGGCCGGTATCGTGGGTGGCCCGCTCGACCGAGGGTCGATCGGGGCCGATCGTGGACGAAGGGGGCCGAGCCGTGCCGAAGGGTGTCACCAAGCGCCGGCCCCGTACGCGCGCGGCCCTGCTCAAGGCGGCGCTCGAGACCTTCGCCGAGCACGGGTTCCACGCCGCGTCCATCGAGCAGATCTGCGAACGCGCCGGCTACACCCGAGGGGCGTACTACTCCAACTTCGCGAGCAAGGAAGAACTCTTCCTCGCCCTCTTCGACGAGCACAGCGAGCGGATCGTGCGCCGCCTCGCCGAGGCGGTCGACTCGCTCACCGCCGAGGAGTACACGCTGGAGCGGCTGGCCGACCTCGCCTCCCGCGTCGACCCCGACGAGCGGGACTGGTACCTGGTCACCACCGAGTTCACCCTGCACGCCATCCGCGACCGGCAGGCGGCCTGGGTCCTCGCCCGCCACGACGCGCGGCTCCGCGCGGAGATCGCCCGCGGGCTGCGGACCGTACTGCACCGGGCGGGACGCGAACTGACCGTGGACGCCGACCGGTTCGCGCGCGTCCTGATCGCCCTGCGCGAGGGTGGACTGGCCCAGAGCTACGTGGAGCCGGACGAGCTGCCCCCGGGAAGCCTCGAACGCGACTTCCTGGCCCGCCTCCTGGAGGCGTCCACCCGCCCCCTGCACCCCGCGGACCACGGGACCGGCCAGCCCCGCCCCTGACGCCGGCCCGACGCCGGCCCGACGCCGGTCCCGGCGCGGACGGCGGTCAGCCGAAGAGGTCCGGGGTCCGAGGCCGTGATGCCCGGCAGGAGCGTTCCACGCCTCGGCGACCCGTTCTGTCTTGCGCCAGGGGAGGGGTGCTGGCTACGTTCCTCCGAACGCCCCCTAGAAAGCGCTTACTGACCGGGAGCCCGCCTCGTGCCGACATCGGACGTCCTCATCTACACCCGTACGGCGGGCTACCGCCACGACTCCATCCCGGCGGGCGCGGCCGCCCTCGCCGCGCTGGCCGGCGCGGCGGGCCACGGCACCGAGACGACGGAGGACCCGACGGCGTTCAGGCCCGGCCGGCTGCGCCGTTGTGCGGCGGTGATCTTCCTGTCGACGACGGGGGCGGTGCTCGATCCTGAGGGCCGTACGGCCTTCGAGGCGTACGTCAGGGGCGGCGGGGGCTTCCTCGCGGTCCACGCGGCGGCAAACGCCGAACCGGACTGGCCCTTCTACGGTGACCTCCTCGGCACCCGCTTCGCCGGCCACCCGGAGATCCAGCCGGGCGTCGTCCGCGTGGAAGCCCCCGACCACCCCGCCACGGCCGGGCTGGCGGCCCGGTGGGCGTGGACCGACGAGTGGTACGACTTCACGTCCAACCCCCGGGGGACGGGCGTACGCGTCCTGGCGACGGCCGACGAATCCACCTACGAGGGCGGCACCCTGGGCCCGGACCACCCCTTGGTCTGGTGCCGGGAGGTGGACCGCGGCCGCGTCCTTTTCACCGCCCTGGGCCATGCGGCCGAGGCGTACGAGGACACCGCCTTCCGCGCCCATCTCGGGGGAGCGCTGGCCTGGGTGACCGGAGCGACGTCCTGACGGCGTGAACGGACGGTGCGCCCGGAGCCCTTGCCCCCGGCCCACCGTCACCCCCGCGTACCGCCTCCGATTGCGCCGCGGGCCCCGGCGCGGGAGGGTTCCCTGGGAGCCTGCAGGAGGAGACGACATGGGTATCGCCACCGTGAATCCGGCGACCGGCGAGACGCTGCGCACGTACGACACCCACGGGGACGAGGAGATCGAGCGGCGCGTCGCGGCCGCGCACGACACCTTCCGGCACTACCGCACCACCTCCTTCGCCGAGCGCGCCCGGCTGATGCGCCACGCCGCCGATCTGCTCGACGAGGACGCGGAGGACGTCGCCCGCACGATGACCACCGAGATGGGCAAGCCGATCGCCGCCGCCCGGGCCGAGGCGGCCAAGTGCGCCAAGGCCATGCGCTGGTACGCCGATCACGCCGAGGAGCTGCTCGCCGACGAACACCCCGCCGAGGCCGACGTCCGCGACTCCGGGGCCGACACCGCCCGCGTCCACTACCGGCCGCTCGGCACCATCCTCGCCGTCATGCCGTGGAACTTCCCGCTCTGGCAGGTCATCCGGTTCGCCGCGCCCGCGCTGATGGCCGGCAACACCGGTCTCCTCAAGCACGCCTCCAACGTCCCCAGGACCGCCCTCTACCTCGGTGACCTCTTCCGCCGCGCCGGGTTCCCGGAGGGCTGCTTCCAGACCCTCCTCATCGGGTCCGGCGCCGTCGAGGCCGTCCTCCGGGACCGTCGGGTCGCCGCGGCCACGCTGACCGGCAGCGAGCCGGCCGGCCGCTCGGTCGCCGCGATCGCCGGCGACGAGGTGAAGAAGACCGTCCTGGAGCTCGGCGGCAGCGACCCGTACATCGTGATGCCCTCGGCCGACCTTCCCCGGGCGGTGAAGACGGCCGTCACCGCGCGCGTGCAGAACAACGGCCAGTCCTGTATCGCCGCCAAGCGCTTCATCGTCCACCAGGACGTCTACGACGACTTCGCCGAGCGCTTCACCGCTGCGATGAGCGCTCTGACCGTCGGCGACCCCCTCGACGAGTCCACCGACGTGGGCCCCCTCGCCACCGAGCAGGGCCGTGCCGACCTGGAGGAGCTGGTCGACGACGCCGTGGGGAAGGGCGCCACGGTCCTGTGCGGCGGCGGCCGCCCGGAGGACCGGCCGCGCGGCTGGTTCTACCGGCCGACCGTGCTCACCGGCATCACGCCTGCGATGCGCATCCACCAGGAGGAGACCTTCGGCCCGGTCGCCACCCTCTATCCGGTGACCGACATCGAGGAGGCCGTCGCCGTCGCCAACGACTCGCCGTTCGGCCTGAGTTCGAACGTGTGGACCCGCGACGACGAGGACATCGCCTTCTTCGTACGCGACCTCCAGGCCGGCGGGGTCTTCGTCAACGGCATGACCGCTTCCCACCCGGCGCTCCCCTTCGGCGGCATCAAGCGCTCCGGGTACGGTCGCGAGCTCGCGGGCCACGGCATCCGTGAGTTCTGCAACGCGACGACGATCTGGCAGCGCGGCTGAGGGGCGGGGGAGGGGCGGGCGGCTGCCCGCGCGCGACCGCGCGCCTCCCCGTCCGGCCTCCCGCTCGCCCTCCCTCGCTCAGCCTTCGCGCGTCCAGGCCAGCAGTTCGTCCGCCGACCAGGTGTTGATCACGCGCTCCACCGGCACCTCGCACTCCTCCGCCCGCGCACACCCGTAGATCTGCCATTCCAGCTGCCCGGGCGCGTGGGCGTCGGTGTCGACGGCGAAGTACACGCCCGCCTCCACCGCTTGGCGCAGCAGCCGGCGAGGCGGGTCGAGACGTTCCGGGCGGCTGTTGATCTCCACGGCCGTGCCCGCCTCGGCGCAGGCGGCGAAGATCCGCTCGGCGTCGAACTCCGACTCGGGGCGCTGCCGTCCGCCGCTCACCAGCCGTCCCGTGCAGTGGCCGAGGACGTCCATCAGCGGATTGCGTACGGCCTTCTCCATCCTCCGCGTCATCGCCGCCGCGTTCATCCGCAACTTGGAGTGAACGGAGGCGACCACCACGTCGAGGCGTTCGAGCAGCTCCGGCTCCTGGTCGAGGGAGCCGTCCTCCAGGATGTCGCACTCGATCCCGGTCAACAGCCGGAACGGCGCCCAGCCCTGGTTCAGCTCGGCCACCACGTCCAGCTGTTCGCGCAGCCGATCCGGCGACAGGCCCCGGGCGACCGTGAGCCGGGGGGAGTGGTCGGTCAGGACGGCCCACTCGTGGCCGATCGCCGCCGCCGTACGCCCCATGTCCTCGATCGTGCTGCCGCCGTCCGACCAGTCGGAGTGCAGATGGCAGTCGCCGCGCAGCGCCGCCCGCAGCGTCTCGCCGCCCTCGGCGCGCGGCACGTCGATCTCCTCCTCCAAGCGCGCCAGGTAGGCGGGCACCCGGCCCGCCAACGCCTCGCGTACCACCGCCGCGGTCTTCGGGCCGATGCCCTTGACCGACTCCAGCGTTCCGCCGGCGGCGCGGCTCTCCAGCTCGCCGTCGGCCATCGCGGCGACGGCCCCCGACGCGGTACGGAACGCGCGTACGCGGTAGGTCGGCGCCTGCGAGCGCTCAAGGAGAAAGGCGATGCGGTCCAGCGCCGCCACCGGATCCATGTGCGACTCCCTTCCGTGACTCCTGCGGCCATGCGGCCCTCGCCGCGTCCGTCGCTCCGGCCGTGCCCGCGTGCGTCGTCTGCGTGTCCTTCGGCGCGATCGGCGGTCAGTTCGTGGACTTCGCGACCGTCGCGGGTACGGGCCCGATCTCGCACCACACCGCCTTGCCCTCGCCGCGCGGTTCGACTCCCCACCGCGAGGCCAGCGCGTCCAGGAGGAGCAGCCCGCGCCCCGAGGTCGCCGCCTCGCCGGGCGTCCGCCGGCGCGGCCAGGCGCTCGACCGGTCCTGCACCGACAGACGCACCCGCCGCACCGGTTCCGGCAGCACCTCGAGGGTGAGCACCGCGCCCCCCTCGGTGTGCAGCAGGACGTTCACCAACAGCTCGCCGGTCAGCAGCTCGGCGTCGTCCGCGAGCGCGTCCATGTCCCAGTCCCGCAGCGCCTGCCCGACCGCCGCGCGGGCGTCCGAGAGCCCCTGCGGGTCCGCCTGGTGGATGTACTGGTGGATGCGGGGCGCGCGCGGAGTGCCGGGGTCCGGGCTTCGCCGCAGCACGAGCAGTGCCACGTCGTCGCCCGCGCCCCACCGTTCCCACAGCCGCTCGGAGAGGTGGTCGGCGAGCGCCTCCGCCTGCGGGGGCCCGGTCCGCATCGCCTCGGCGAGCGCCGCGAGGCCCGTGTCGATGTCCGCGCCGGGCTGTTCCACCAGCCCGTCCGTGTGCAGGACGAGCGTCTCACCGGGCACCAGGTCGAGCCGGGTCTCCGGGAACTCCTCCTGCCCGAAGACCGTGGCCAGGCCCAGCGGCATGCCCCCACGGAGCTTGGGCCGGCCCACCCGCCCGTCGGTGTGCCGGATCATCGGGTCCAGATGCCCGGCGCGCACGGCGCGCACCGTGCCCCCGGAGAGGTCCACCTGGGCGTAGGTGCAGGTCGCGAAGCGATTGGTGTCGAGCTCCGCGAGGAAGCGCGAGGCGCGGGCCAGCACGGTGGAGGGGGCGTGACCCTCGCCCGCGTACGCCCGCAGCGCGATCCGCAGCTGACCCATGATCGCGGCGGCGTGGGTGTCGTGGCCCTGGACATCGCCCACGACGATGCCGACCCGGCCGCGGGGGAGCGGGATGACGTCGTACCAGTCGCCGCCGACCTGCCGCCCGCTCCACGCCGCGTGGTAGCGGACGGCGATCTCGCCGCCCGTGATCTCCGGGATGCGGCGGGGCAGCATCGTCTCCTGGAGGCCGGTGGCGAGTTCCCGTTCCTCGTCGAAGAGGAGGGCGCGCTGGAGGGACTGGGCGACGATCGCGGCGAGACCGAGGGCGAGGTTGCGCTCGTCGGCGCTGAAGGTGGTACGGCCCCGGTAGAACAGCGCCATGCCGCCGAGGGACCGGGCCTGGGCGACCAGCGGCAGATAGCAGGCGGCCCGGAACCGCATCCGGGCCACGTACGGCGCGAGCTCAGGGAAGTCCCGCCCGAGGCCGGGGAAGGAGGGGACGAACCGCGGCCGCCCGCTCAGCACGGTCTCGGCGAGCGGCAGCCCCCGGTCGAGCCGCCGGGACCGGAAGTCGTTCAGGACCTCCATGGACTCCCCGCTGAGCGCGATGATGTTGAGCGAGCCGTTCTCCACCAGGCCGAGCGCCAGGCCGTCCGCGCCGAGGCGGGCGAGGCCACCGGGGCCGGTGAGCGCGGCGGTGACGTCGTCGACGGTCACCGCGCGGGAGAGGGCGTGCGTGGTGCGCTCGACGATGCTGGTCTGCAGCTCGCGGCGGCGCTCCAGCTCCAGGACGAAGTCGGAGTGCGTGACCTCGGCGGTGGTGTCGCGGACGATGCCGACGATCCGGTGCGCCATGCCGTCGGGCTGGCGCAGGATCCGCGCCTGCACGTGCGTCCACTGGGGTGTCCCGTCCTCCCGGTCGAGCCGGAAGTGCGCGCTGTACGAGGTCTGGCCGCTGATGATCGCATGACGGATCACCGCGTCGAGATCGGCGCGCTCCTCGGGCGGCAGCGCCTGGACCAGCGTGGCCGGCCGCCCGTCGAACCCGTTCGGCCCCATCCCGAAGACCAGCAGCCCGGCCTCGTCGACATCGATGGTGCCTGTGTCGAGATCCCAGTCGAAGCTGCCGGTGCGGTTCATGGCGAGCCGCTCGGTGGGCCCGATCTCGCCACTGCGGGTGCGCCGGTCGTCATCGGTCATCCCCCCTATTGTCGAACCCGCCTCCCCCCGACGCCATGGCGGCGACACGGCGCGCCGGGGGAGTTTTGTGCGCGGCGCGGGATTCCGGGGTTGCCGGGCTCCGGTCCGGGTGGCGGAGCGGGGGCGGGGTGTCACTGCCGGTCGCCCGGATGCGGCAGAGGATGCGGGCCGCGAGAATGGCCAGTGCCGGAAGAACGAGGAGGCGGCATGAACGCTGAGCCCGAGAAGACATTCCGGGGGGAAAGCCCGACGCCCGACAGCCTGCTGCATGCCGGGTCCGAAGGCGAGTTCACGGCGGAGGACCTGGTCCTCGCCTCCGGCCGTGACATGAGTCCGAAGAACCTGGCCTGGGCGGAACGCCGCATGGCGGAGAAGGGCCGCGCTTCCCTGGACGAGCTCCTTCCCTAGGCCGTGGCCCGCGACCTCGGCCCTGCCCCGCGACCCCGGCCTCGCCCCGCACCGGAACACGGACGCTTCGCCGGGCGGGGCCGGGGCCGCGTGGTGCGTGCGCGCAGGGAAGGGGCGGGCGCGACGCCGACGGTGCGTACGTACGCAGGTGCGCGGGAGTCCCACGCCGCGACCCCGCCGTCGCCCCGGGAGCCCGGGGTCTTCACCGGCCGATCGGCAGGCCGTGATCCTCCTTGACGCGCTTCATGATGATCTGCGAGTTCACCTCGGTGACGCCCGCCAGAGACGTCAGCCGTTCGATCCACAGCTGCTCGTACGCCGCCAGGTCGGCCACCGCGATGCGCAGCAGACAGCCGGGGCTGCCGAAGAGGCGGTACGCCTCGATGACGTCCGGGATGTCCTGCAGCGCCTCCTCGAACGCCTTGACGGTGTCCCGGTCCCGGCGCACCTCGATGGAGACCAGGACCTCGAAGCTCCGCCCCACGGCCTCGGGGGCGATGACGGCGCGGTACCCCTGGATCACCCCGTCCTGTTCCAGCTGGCGGACCCGGCGCATGCACGCGGAGGCGCTCAGCCCGATCCGCTGGGCGAGCTCCAGGTTCGTCAGACGGCCGTCGGCCTGGAGCTCGCGCAAGATGCTTCGGTCGATTCGGTCCATCACGCAATGATGCAGCGCGGAAGCGCGCGAAGGAAACCGACTTCGCAATCGCGTTGCGCGGGAGCTGCCCTATTGTTTCGGCGACGATGGCGGACCGTGCGGTGTGGACCGTCTGTTCGACTCGACCCCAGCGCGACCCCAGGGCGCCCCCACCCCCCACCCCCAAGGCAGACGCAGATGACTCGCGACGACGACCGGACCCGGCGGATCGTTCTCCTCAGCACCGGCGGCACCATAGCCAGCCGCTGGCAAGGCACGGGTTACGCCGCCGATGCGCCGGGCGACGACGTCCTGGCCACCGCCGCGCTGCCGGAGGGCATCGCCGTCGAGGTCGTCGACCTGTTCAACGTCAACAGCTCCCGTATGACCACCCGGCGCCAGCTCACGCTGCTCCGCACGGTCCGGGAGACGCTGGCGGACCCGGGCGTCGACGGCATCGTGATCACCCACGGCACCGACACCCTGGAGGAGACGGCCTTCCTGCTGGACCTCCACCACGACGACCCGCGCCCGGTCGTGCTGACCGGCGCGCAGCGGCCGCTGGGCACCGCCGACGGGGACGGGCCCGGCAACCTCTGCGACGCGCTCCAGGTGGCCGCCAGCGTGCGCGACCTGGGCGTCCTCATCGTCTTCGACGGTCTCGTGCACGCGGCGCGCGGCACGGTGAAGACCAAGACCCTCGCCGTCGACGCCTTCTCCGACCCCTCCGAGCGGGCGCTCGGCAAGGTCGGCTTCAGCCAGGTCCACGTCCAGCGCCGACCGGACCGGTCCGCGCCCCTGCCGCTGCCCCCGGCCGCGTACATCGCCGAGGACGCACCCGAGGCCGCGATCGAGCCCCTGCCGCGGGTCGACATCGTCACCCACCACTCCGACGGCGACCCGGTGCTGCTGAACGCGGCGGTGGCGGCCGGCGCGCAGGGGATCGTCCTGGTGGCGACCGGCGCGGGCAACGCCACGCCCGAGATAGCCGTCGCCGTCGCCGACGCGGTCGCCCGGGGCGTCCTCGTCGCCGTGACGACCCGGGTCCCCGCCGGGCCCGTCGCCGAGATCTACACCGGCGGCGGAGCGGTCGACCTCGTCCAGGCCGGGGCCGTTCTCACCGGTACGCTCCGGGCCGGCCAGGCCCGTATCGCCGTGCTCGCCGCGGTCCTCGCCGCATCGGACCCCGCGCGCCGCGCGGAGGTCCTGGGCCCTCTGCTGAACGGCCCCGTGCGCCCGGAGCCCGCCCTGACGGCGGCCGGCTCCCGCTTCTCGGCGGGCTGAGGGCTCGCCGGCCCCGGCGACCGCGCGGCGCCGGCCGACACCCGGCCGCCGCCGCGAACGACCCCTGGTGCCGTGTCTCGGCGCCGGGACCTGACGCCTGGACCGCCGTACGCCATCCCGGGCCCCCTCGCCGCACCCCGGTCCAGCACCTCAGCCTCACCCGGCTCCCCGATAGGCCCGCCCCGGGGCTTCCCCATTAATGGAACACGTTCTACCGTGGCCGCCGTCGCGCGCACCGCACCAGGACGCTGCCCCGGGAGGCCCCATGCACCTCGAGTACACGCCCGCCCAGCACCGCCTGCGCGCGGAACTGCGTGCGTACTTCGCCGAACTCGTCCCGGACAACGTCTACGCCCGCTACTCCGACCCGGCCGCCCAGAAGCGCTTCTACCGCGAGACCGTGCGCCGGCTCGGCTCCGACGGATGGCTCGGGGTCGGCTGGCCCGTCGCGTACGGCGGGCGCGGTCTCGGCGCGATGGAGCAGTTCATCTTCTTCGACGAGGCCGCGCAGGCCGGGGTGCCGCTGCCGCTGATGGCCCTGAACACGGTCGGGCCGACGATCATGCAGTTCGGTACGGACGAACAGAAGGCGTACTTCCTGCCCCGGATCCTCTCCGGGGAGATCGACTTCGCGATCGGCTACAGCGAGCCCGACGCGGGCACCGACCTCGCCGCCCTGAAGACCCGCGCGGTCAGGGAGGGCGACGAGACCACCGGTCACTACACCGTGAACGGCCAGAAGATCTGGACGACGAACGGCGACACCGCGGACTGGGTCTGGCTCGCCGTCCGCACCGACCCGGACGCCCCGCCGCACAAGGGCATCACCATGCTGCTCGTACCGACGTCCGACCCCGGCTACTCCTGCACCCTCATCAACACCCTCGCCTCCCACGACACCACCGCGAGCTACTACGACGACGTCCGCGTCCCCGCCTCCCGCCGCGTCGGCGAGGAGAACAAGGGCTGGCGCCTGATCACCAACCAGCTCAACCACGAACGCGTCACCCTCGCCGCCCACGGCACCATGGCGATCCGCGCCCTCCACGACGTCCAGCGCTGGGCCGCCGACACCGAACTCGCCGACGGCCGCCGGGTGATCGACCTCGGCTGGGTCCGCCGCTGCCTGGCCCGTACCCACACCCGGCTCGACGCGATGAAGCTCCTCAACTGGCAGATGGTGCACGCCGTCGAACACGGCACCCTCACCCCCCAGGACGCCTCCGCCGTGAAGGTCTACGGCTCCGAGGCCCGCCGCGACGCCTACGCCTGGCTCATGGAGGTCGTCGGCTCGGCGGGCCCGCTCAAGGAGGGCTCGGCCGGCGCGGTCCTCCACGGCGAACTCGAGCGCGGCTACCGCTCCGCCGTCATCTTCACCTTCGGCGGCGGCAACAACGAGATCCAGCGCGAGATCATCTCCTGGATCGGCCTGGGCATGCCCCGCGTCCGCCGCTAGCTGTTGCCGGCCATGACGTTGGTGACGCTCGCGTGGAGCCGTGAGGCTGGAGGACGGTTGCCGGTGGCGGGAGGCCCACGAGATCAGGGAGCGCACGAAGACTGCGGCGCGGTAGTTTGCGCCGTTGTCGGTGATCACGCGCACGACCCGGTGAATGCCGTGGGCGGCGAAGAACGCGCGGGCGCGGCTGAGGAACGCCACGGTGGTGGCGGCCTTCTCATCGGGAAGGGATTCGGTGTAGGCCAAGCGGGAGAATCCGTCGACGGCAGAGTGCAGGTAGACGTACCCGCCCTTGGCGCCACCGATCTTCGCGCCCAGCCCGAGTTCGCCGTGCGTGTCGTACCGGTTCTTCCACTTGGACAGACAGGCGCGGAAGACACCGGCCTCGGCGGCGACGTGCGCGATCGGACGGGTGCGGCAGCGCTCCACGAGCCTTCGGCGTCCCTCGATGTTCAAGGGGGCGTTCGCGTGTGTCACCGGACGACCTCGGTGCTCCGGCCGGCCGTGAGGGCGGTGAGGAGGGGGAACGCGATGAGCAGCGCGACCGCGACGAGGAGTCCGCTTGCCCAGAGCGGCCCAAGGTCGCCGGCTTCGGTGCCGAGGGTGGCCGCAGCGATGACGGGGCCGACGGCGGCGCCCACGTTGAGCGCCGCCGTCGCATACGAGCCGGCCATGGTGGGGGCTCCCGCGGCCTCGTAGAGGACCCGCGTGATCAGCGTGCTGCCCAGCGCGAACGACAGTGCGCCCTGCACGAACACGAGAATGAACAGGGCGACCGGCTCGTTGGCCAGCATCGCGAGGGCCAGCCAGCCGATGAGCAGCAGCGGGCCGCCGACTGCGATGACTGGACCGGGGCGCCGGTCGGACAGTCGGCCGGCGACGGTGACGCCCACGAAGGAACCGGCGCCGAAGAGCACCAGGGCGACAGAGATCCACAATTCGCCCAGCCCGGCGCTGTCGGTCACCACGGGGGCGAGGAAGGTGAGGCTTCCGAAGGTTGCCGCGTTGACCAGCGCGCCGAGCAGCATCACCAGAATCAACGGCGGCCGTGTGAGCTGGGCGAGCTCCGCTCGCAACGCCGGCCTGCCAGTCGCCTCCTCTTCATCACGTCCTGCTGGGATTCCCTTCAGGATGCCGAGAGCTGCCGGCAGGCAGAGAGCGGCGACAGCCCAGAATGTGGCCCGCCAGCCGAGCAACGAGCCGAGCACCGAGCCGCCAGGGACACCGGCGATCGTGGCCACCGTCGTGCCTGACAGCAGCACGGCCAGCGCACGTCCCTTCTTGTCGGGTGAGACCAGCGTGGCGGCAGCCGTCAGAGCGACGGCAAGGAACCCTGCGTTCGCGAGCGCGGCGACGACCCGGGTGGCGAACAGGACGGGGAAGCTGGTGGTGATGGCCCCCACGGCGTGAGCTGCCGCGAAAGTGAGGATGAACCCGAGAAGGCTGGAGCGCCTGGGCCAGTTGCGGGCAAGCGCGGCCACAAGGGGGGCACCGACGATCATGCCGACCGCGAAGGCCGAGGTGAGCGTGCCGGCTGTCCCAACTGTGACGTCGAGGTCTGAGGCGATGTCCGGCAAGAGGCCGGCGAGCATGAATTCCGAGGTGCCCATGGCGAAAACCGCCATGGCAAGCAGGTACAGCGGGAGAGGCATCGAGTGGCTCCGAGGTGAGGAGAAGCACGAGAAGGTCATCTCGTCACCGCGGCCAGCCCCAAGGGCACACTCGCCCGGCCGCAGAATGCGGCGCGACGACAGGGCTACGAGCTCAGTGGTTCAGGGGGCTGACGGCGTGACCGAAAGCCCCCACCTTGTCTGACTCAGGACTCGACATGGCCCGCACGCTACCTGACCGATGCCCGTCGAAGCATCTTGGTTTCACTGACATCGGCCTGAGTCACCAACGTCATGCCCCGCAACAGCTAGGTCGTGTCTTGCGGGACTTTCGCAGCTCAGGATTGATCGAAGGAGACCTCCCAGGATGATCCTGTCAGTGGGAGGCCGTAGCGTCAGAGGCATGATCTCCGCGACGGGCCAGGCCGCGGGCCCCTAGGACGCAGCCTTCCTGCCGCGGCTGCGGACGTCCTCACGCTCTAGTCGCCCGAGAAGCCGCTCAACAACCCTCGCCAACTCGTCGTTGTCATCAACCAGCCGCTCCAGCATCCCTGTCGGCGGCCGGGGCCCAGGCCTTCGCCCGGCCCGGGACACCGAGCGTCCTCGACGAAGTTCCATGACGAGTGCCATCCGTGTCTCCTTCCTCCCGCGCCTCACCTCGCGCAAGCCGATTCTCCGTGATCCGAAGGAAACGGCCTAGGTCGCCTGCAGCAGCTCGATCCGCAGTCGCCTGCGGCGTCATGGGATCCGCGCGGTGAGCCCCCGCCCGCCGACTCGGCCGGCCGAGCGCGGCCCGCACGCCCGGGCGGCGTCCCGGCTGAGTACGATCACCCACGCCGGTCTGAGTACGCGAGCGGTCGCCCGCCGCGCGGGGCGCCGGGAGGGTGGACGTATGCGCCGACTACTGCTGCTCGCACCGCTGTTGCTGTTCGCCGTCGGTTGCGGCGTGGTGCCGACCGCCGAGGACGAGGCGACGGACGCCGCGCGGGAGGTGGCCCGGAAGGCGGGCGAGCGGCTCTACGGCCAGCGTCCGCGCACGGCGGAGGAGGTCGGGCGTTCCGCCTCCGGTATCGACGGGGTGGAGGTCCTGCGGCTGACGGGTACCTCGACGCACGACGGGGACGGTGTCGACGTGGTCGTCCGCACGTCCGGCTCGGCGTACGCGGAGTGGCGCGACGCCGAGGAGGTCGTCGTGGAGCGCTGTTTCGCGGTGCGGGTGTCGCCCAGGACGGAGTGGCGTGAGGAGCCCCGGGACGCCGACTGCCCGGACGGCCCTCCGCTGGTCTTCGCCCCGCCGCCCGAACCGCCCCCGCTGCCCTACGAGGAACTGGACGCGAAGCTTCCCCGGGTACCGGAGGGCGGCCGGGCCGACGAGGCCGCGGTACGCCGTGTGCTCGCCGCCCTGGACCTGCATCCGACGATCCGTACCGAGGTGAAGGCGATCGGCGGACGGGTCGGTGTGCTTCTGTCGCTGCCGGGCAACGGCTTCGACCCGCAGGACTGCCTTCTCGCCCGCGTGGCCCCCGGCGAGACGGCGGTGTGGTCGCCGACCCGGATCCAGCGGATGCCCGGCGAGGGCGGCTGCAGCGTCACCAGCGCCCTGAACCGGCTAGGGCCCCCGCACTGAGCGGGCCCGGCGACTCCGGGCGAAGCCCCTCCCGCGTCGGCCGCGCGCCGTCAGCGGCGGGCGTGGCGGACCTTCAGGCGGCCGAACCCCAGCGTCCCCGAGATCCGGATCCTGGGCCCACCGCCGGAGCCGGGGCGGCGAGGCGGCGTGTAACGAGAGTCCTTCCACCCCGTGTGAAGGTCGTCGAGGTCGACGACGGCGTCGCGCGGCACCGTGATCCTGGCCTTGCCGGTGCCGAGAAGCAGCTCGATGTCGACCGCCGGGTGCTCGAACACCGCCCGGGACAGGTCGAGGCGCACCCTTCCGAACGCCGACTCGACCTTGAGCGTCCGCGGCACCCGCCAGGCGCCGCGGCGACGGATCCGTCCGGCCGCGACGGCGATCGTGGACGTCGTGCCCGCGCTCTCCGGAGGAAGGGAGGCCGTGGCCGCGACGAGGTCGCCGCGCGTGGTGGCGGTGAGCACGCGGTCGAGGCCTTCGTCCATCTCCTCGTGCGAGAGGTGCCCTTGGGCGTACGCCTCCTGCAGTCGCTGGACGGCCGTGTCACGCGCGTCCTCGCCGATCGGCGACGACGGGGAGTCCGGGAGAGAGGTCACCGTCTCACTCTAGGACCGAGCGGACGGTACGAACATGGCGAGCGCGCACGGCGATCGGAGACTGAGCGAACCTTCGACGGCCCCTCCCGCCCGGGCCCGCGCCGCCGCTCGCTTCGCGGCCAGGGCGCCGCCGGGCCCGGCGTGTCGTGTCCGGCCGTCGGCCCGCCCCTCGCGTGTCGCCTCCGGTCCGTGTCCTGTACGGCGCGGCCCGGGCCGGCCCGCGCCGACGGCCGTGCGCCCCCGCCCCGTACAAACTCCGCAGACCGGCCGCCATACTGGACGGGCCGGGGAGGGTGCGACGAATCGACGGGGGCGACACCACGAGATGGCGGAAACCAGGCTGATCCAGGGCCGCTACCGGCTGCACGACGTGATCGGGCGCGGCGGCATGGGCGAGGTGTGGCGCGCGACCGACGAGTCGCTCGGCCGCCGCGTCGCGGTCAAGTGCCTCAAGCCGCTGGGGCCCCAGCGGGATCCCGACTTCACACGGGTCCTCCGCGAACGCTTCCGGCGCGAGGCACGGGTCGCCGCCTCCCTCCAGCACCGCGGCGTGACGGTCGTCCACGACTTCGGCGAGTCCGAGGGCGTGCTCTTCCTGGTGATGGAGCTGCTGGAGGGCCGGAACCTCAGCCAGCTCCTGGAGGAGAACGCGCAGCATCCGCTGCCCGTCCCCGACGTCGTGGACATCGCCGAACAGGTCGCCGACGCCCTGGCGTACACCCACCGCCAGGGCATCGTGCACCGGGACCTCAAGCCGGCCAACATCATGCGGCTCGGCGACGGCGCCGTGAAGATCTGCGACTTCGGGATCGCGCGCCTCGGCGCCGACATCGGCTTCACCTCACGCCTCACCGGCACCGGCATCGCCATGGGGACGCCGCACTACATGTCACCCGAGCAGATCAGCGGCGGCGAGGTCGACCACCGCAGCGATCTCTACTCGCTGGGCTGTGTGCTGTACGAGATCGCCACGGGCGCGCCGCCGTTCGACCTCGACGACGCCTGGGCCGTCCTCGTCGGCCACCGGGACACCCCGCCGCGCCCCCTGCGGACCCACCGCGCGGAACTGCCCGACTATCTGGACCGGATCGTCCTCGACCTGCTGGCGAAGACGCCTGACGGGCGGCCCACCGACGCCGGTGATCTGCGCCGCCGGATCCTCACCGCCCGAACGGGCCCTGTCCCGACCGCCGTTCACGGGCCCGCCACGGCGTTCCACCCGACGCCGGCCGCCCGGGCCGCCACGGGGACGACCATGCGGACCCTCTCGCACCCCGGGCCCACGACGACGGCGTCGGCCACGCCGGACGCGACCACCAGCGCCACGGCCACCGCGACGGCGACCCCGCTCGGCTCCTCCCTCCTGCCCTCCTGGACGCGGGGCATGACCGTCGGCCACAAGGCGACAGCCGGCTCCGCCGCGCTGCGGCAACCGGTCTACGACCCGGCCGTCGGGCTCACGGGGGAGTGGACCACCGCGTCACCCGCCGTGCCCCCGGCCCTGCCGCCGACCCCTTCCGGCCCCCAGCCCGCCCACCCCGCCGCCCCACCGGAGCTGATCGCCGTGCTCGACGGGCGGCACCGGGCCGGTCTCGGCCTGGGCCGGCTCGGCCGCTGGGAGGAGGCGAGCGACGTCCACCGCTCCGTGGCGCACGACCGCGAGCGGGTCCTCGGGCCCGACCACACCGACACCCTCGCCAGCCGGTACGAGTTCGCCTTCACACTCAGCAGGCTCTCCCGCCCGGCCGACGCCCTGCGCGAGTTCGGCCGGGTCGCCGAGGGGCGGGCCCGCGCGCTCGGGCCGGACCACCCCGAGACCCTCGCCGCGCGCCAGGAGACGGCGTACGTCCTGGGCCGCCTCGGGCGGCACTTCGAGGCGCACGACGTCTACGCCTCCGTGCTTGCCTCCCGCGAACGCACCATGGGCCCCGACCACCCCGACACCCTGCGCTGCCGTCACAACCTGGCCTTCAACCTGGGCCGCCTCGGCCGGACGGAGGAGTCGTACCGACTGGCCAAGGAGGTCGCCGAGGCGCGGGCCCGGCTGCTCGGCGCCGACCACCCCGACACCCTGGTCACCCGCTACGAGGTCGCCTCCACCCTGGGCCGGCTGGGCCGCTGGTCCGAGGCGCTGAACGGCTACCGCGAGGTCGCCACGGCCCGCGGCTCCGTCCTCGGCCCCGACCACCCGGCCACGCTCGCCGCCCGCTACGAAGTCGGCATCTGCCTGGGCCGGCTCGGCCGCGGCGCCGAGGCCCTGGAGCTCTACCGCGACCTGGTGGCCGACCGCACCCGGATCCACGGCCCCGAGGACCCCGAGACGCTGCGCGCCCGGCACGGCCTCGGCGTCAACCTCGGTCGCCTCGCCCGCTGGGAGGAGGCCCTGGCGGAGGCGCGGGACGTGTGCGCCGTCCGCGAGCGGGTCCTCGGCGCCGAGCACCCCGACGCGCTGCTCAGCCGCCGCGAGGTGGCCGTCTGTCTCGGCTGGCTGGACCGCTGGGAAGAGGCACTGACCGCCTACCGGCAGGTCGCCGAGGTCCGCGAGCGAGCGCTGGGTGCCGAACACCCCGAAACCCTCACCGGGCGTCACGACGAGGCGCACTGCCTGGAACGGCTCGGCCGCCACGCGGAGGCCGTGGAGCTGTACCGCAGGGTCGCGGCCCTGCGCCACCCGGCCCCCTGACCCCGCGGCCGCAACCGCCCCGCCACCCGGCCCCCTGACCCCCCGGCCGCAACCGCCCCGCCATCCGTGTGGCCACCTCACCCCGACCCCGCCGTGGCCACCTCACCCCGCCCCCCGACGTCCCTCGCCAGCCGACCTCGGCCCCTCCCACGCCCGGTTCCCCGGGCGGAGGGCGGGGTTCCGCGCCGGGAGTGCCGCGTGTTAGCAAGGGACATGACCGCACAGCGCTCGTACGACGCCGTCATCGTCGGCGGTGGCCACAACGGACTGGTCGCCGCCGCCTACCTCGCCCGCGCCGGACGCACCGTCCTCGTCCTGGAACGCCTCGGCTCGACCGGCGGCGCCGCCGTCTCCACCCGGCCCTTCGCCGGGATCGACGCCCGCCTCTCCCGGTACTCCTACCTGGTCTCGCTCCTGCCGCAGAAGATCGTGCGCGAACTGGGGCTGCGGTTCGCCGTGCGGAAACGGTCCGTCTCCTCGTACACCCCGAAGGGCGACGGCGGGCTCCTCGTCGGCGGCGGACCCGACCGGACCCGCGCCTCCTTCGCCGCCCTCACCGGATCGGACCGCGAGTACGAGGCGTGGCAGGCGTTCTACGGCCGTACCGCCCAGGTCGCCGAGCGCGTCTTCCCCACCCTCACCGAACCGCTGCCCACCCGGGACGAACTGCGCGCCCGCGTCGACGACGAGACCGCCTGGCGCATGCTGTTCGAGCGGCCCATCGGAGCCGCGGTCGAGGAGACCTTCGCCGACGACCTCGTCCGGGGCGTCGTCCTCACCGACGCCCTGATCGGCACCTTCGCCGACGCCCACGACCCGACCCTGCTCCAGAACCGCTGCTTCCTCTACCACGTGATCGGCGGCGGCACCGGCGACTGGGACGTCCCCGTCGGCGGCATGGGCGCGCTCACCGACGCCCTCGCGGACGCCGCCCGCACGGCGGGCGCCGAGATCCGCACCGGGCACGAGGTCACCCGCATCGAGACGGACGGCCGCCGCGCCGCGATCGGTTACCGCACGGCGGAGGGCGAAGGGACGGTCGAGGCCACGCACGCGCTGGTGAACGCCTCCCCGCAGACCCTCGCCGCCCTCCTCGGCGAGACGGCCCCGACGCCCGCCGAAGGCGCCCAGCTCAAGGTCAACATGCTGCTCACCCGGCTGCCCCGGCTCCGGGACCGGTCCGTCGACCCGCGCGAGGCGTTCGCCGGGACGTTCCACATCGCCGAGGGGTACGGGCAGTTGGCGACCGCCTACGCCGAAGCGGCGGCCGGCCGGCTGCCGAGCACGCCGCCCTCCGAGATCTACTGCCACTCCCTGACCGACCCCACGATCCTCGGCCGTGACCTCGCCGCGCGCGGCTACCAGACCCTCACCCTCTTCGGACTGCACACCCCCGCACGCCTCTTCGCCGCCGACCACGACACCGCCCGCGCCGACCTGCTCAAGGCGACCCTGGCGGAGCTCGACGCGGTTCTCGACGAGCCGATCACCGACTGCCTCGCCCTCGACGCGGACGGCCGCCCGTGCATCGAGGCGAAGACCCCCCTCGACCTGGAACGCGATCTGCGGCTCCCCGGCGGCCACATCTTCCACCGCGACCTCTCCTTCCCCTACGGCGAGGACGGCTCCGGACGTTGGGGCGTCGAGACCGCCCACCCCAACGTGCTGCTGTGCGGCGCCGGAGCCGTCCGGGGCGGCGGGGTCAGCGGCATCCCCGGACACAACGCGGCGATGGCGGCGCTGGGGCGGTGACACCCCGGCGACCGCCCGTCGGCGCGCCCCCGCCGAGGACGTGAAGCTGATCTGCGACCGTGCTTAAGAAAACCTCGATGGACCTCGGGCCCGGCGTACGGAAGATTCTCCTGTGGGGATCTTGGCGTGAAACCGCGCCCGGACCCCCTCACTCACAGGACTCGTACGTCGGGAGCCACGGCATTGAAGGCACTGGTCAAGCAGAAGGCGGAGCCGGGACTCTGGCTCACGGACGTGCCGGAGCCGGAGATCGGCGCCGCGGACGTACTGATCAAGGTCAAGCGGACCGGGATCTGCGGGACGGACCTCCACATCCGCTCCTGGGACGGCTGGGCCCAGAAGACCATCGCCACCCCGCTCACCCTCGGCCACGAGTTCGTCGGCGAGGTCGTCGAGACCGGCCGTGACGTCGCGGACATCCGGATCGGCGACCTGGTCAGCGGCGAAGGTCACCTCGTCTGCGGCAAGTGCCGCAACTGTCTGGCCGGCCGCCGCCACCTCTGCCGCGCCACCGTCGGCCTCGGCGTCGGCCGCGACGGCGCGTTCGCGGAGTACGTCGCCCTGCCCGCGTCCAACGTGTGGGTGCACCGCGTCCCCGTCGACCTCGACATCGCCGCGATCTTCGACCCCTTCGGCAACGCCGTGCACACCGCCCTCTCCTTCCCGCTCGTCGGCGAGGACGTGCTGGTCACCGGCGCGGGCCCGATCGGCATCATGGC
The DNA here is from genome assembly GCF_055587165.1 of Streptomyces sp. NPDC048353. Taxonomy (NCBI): domain Bacteria; kingdom Bacillati; phylum Actinomycetota; class Actinomycetes; order Kitasatosporales; family Streptomycetaceae; genus Streptomyces; species Streptomyces sp. NPDC048353. The sequence goes on from NZ_JBVJGU010000004.1 coordinate 513,001, forward strand.
CGCCGCCGTCGCCAAGCACGCCGGCGCCCGCCACGTCGTCATCACCGACGTGAGCGAGGAGCGCCTCGACCTCGCCCGCAAGGCGGGCGTGTCGCTGGCCCTGAACGTCGCCGAGCAGACGATCGCCGACGGACAGCGCACGCTCGGCCTCAAGGAGGGCTTCGACGTCGGCCTGGAGATGTCCGGCAACCCGCGCGCGATGCGCGACATGGTCGCGAACATGACCAACGGCGGCAAGATCGCGATGCTCGGCCTGCCCGCCGAGGACTTCTCCGTCGACTGGGCGAAGATCGTCACCTCGATGATCACCATCAAGGGCATCTACGGCCGCGAGATGTACGAGACCTGGTACGCGATGTCGGTGCTCCTGGAGGGCGGCCTCGACCTCTCCCCGGTGATCACCGGCCGGTACGACTACCGCGACTTCGAGGCGGCCTTCGACGACGCCGCCTCCGGCAAGGGCGGCAAGATCATCCTCGACTGGAGCGGTACGGACTAGAAGCCGGTCGCCGTCCCCGCCCCCTCCCGCCTCTCCACCTCCCAGGAGCCCTCCGATGTTCTCCTCCGTCCGCGACGATCTCCGCACCACCCTCGACGAGATCCGCGCCGCCGGCCTGCACAAGCCCGAGCGGGTCATCGGCACCCCGCAGTCCGCCACCGTCGCCGTCACCTCCGGCGGGCGGCCCGGCGAGGTGCTCAACTTCTGCGCCAACAACTACCTCGGGCTCGCCGACCACCCCGAGGTGATCGCCGCCGCCCACGAGGCGCTCGACCGCTGGGGCTACGGCATGGCGTCCGTGCGCTTCATCTGCGGCACGCAGGAGGTCCACAAGGAGCTGGAGGCGCGGCTGTCGTCGTTCCTCGGCCAGGAGGACACGATCCTCTACTCCTCCTGCTTCGACGCCAACGGCGGAGTCTTCGAGACGATCCTCGGCCCCGAGGACGCCGTCATCTCCGACGCCCTCAACCACGCCAGCATCATCGACGGCATCCGCCTCTCCAAGGCGCGCCGCTTCCGCTACGCCAACCGTGACATGGCCGACCTGGAGCGCCAGCTCAAGGAGGCCACCGAGGGCGGCGCCCGGCGCAAGCTGATCGTCACCGACGGCGTCTTCTCCATGGACGGCTACGTCGCCCCGCTCGACGAGATCTGCGACCTGGCCGAGCGTCACGACGCCATAGTGATGGTCGACGACTCGCACGCCGTCGGCTTCGTCGGCCCCGGCGGCCGGGGAACGCCCGAGCTGCACGGCGTGATGGACCGCGTCGACATCATCACCGGCACGCTCGGCAAGGCCCTCGGCGGAGCCTCCGGCGGTTACGTCGCCGCCCGCGCCGAGATCGTCGCCCTGCTGCGCCAGCGCTCCCGCCCGTACCTCTTCTCGAACACCCTCGCCCCGGTCATCGCCGCCGCCTCCCTGAAGGTCATCGACCTGCTGGAGTCGGCCGGCGAGCTGCGCGAGCGCCTGCGCGCCAACACCGCGCTCTTCCGCTCGCGGATGACCGAGGAGGGCTTCGACGTCCTCCCCGGCGACCACGCCATCGCCCCCGTCATGATCGGCGACGCGGCGGAGGCCGGACGGATGGCGGAGCAGCTCCTGGAGCGCGGGGTGTACGTGATCGGCTTCTCGTACCCCGTCGTCCCGCAGGGCCAGGCGCGCATCCGTGTCCAGCTGTCGGCGGCCCACTCCACCGAGGACGTCAACCGCGCGGTCGACGCGTTCGTCGACGCCCGCGCCGCCCTGCGAGACTAGGTCCCGACCGGTCACGAGCCGGCAGGACCGACCGGACGGGACCGAGTCAATGATCGAAGCGCGGCGGCTGCACATCCTCCGTGCGGTGGCCGACCACCGTACGGTCACGGCGGCGGCCGCCGCGCTCTACCTCACGCCGTCCGCGGTCTCCCAGCAGCTCGCGGCCCTCGAGCAGGAGACCGGTCACCGGCTGGTCGAGCGCAACGCCCGCGGGGCGCGCCTCACCCCGGCCGGCGAGATCCTACTGGACCACGCCAACGCCGTCCTGGCCCAGCTGGAGCGGGCCGAGTCCGAACTCGCGGCCTACGGCTCCGGAGAGGCCGGTACGGTCACGGTGGCCGCGTTCGCCACCGGCATCGGCCTGGTCGTCGCCCCGGCCATCACCGGACTCGCCCGCACCTCGCCCGGCATCCGGGTGCGGGTGCGGGACGCGGAGGGCGACGAGAGCCTGCTGATGGTCCTGGACCGGCAGGTCGACGTGGCGGTCGCCGTCGAGTACCGCGGCGCCCCCGGCGAGGACGACGCCCGGCTCACCCGCGTCCCGCTGTACGCGGAGCCCTTCGACGCCGTCCTGCCCCCCGGCCACGGCCTCGCCGACGGCGAGCGGGTCGCGCTGGCCGACCTCGCCCGGGACGCCTGGATCGGCCAGTCCGCCGGCAACCCCTGTCACGACGTGACCGTCCTCGCCTGCGAGTACGCGGGCTTCGCCCCCCGTCTGGAGCACTCCTCCGACGATTTCCGCGCCGTCGTCGCGCTCGCCTCGGCCGGGGCGGGCGTGGCCCTCGTCCCGCGTTCGGCCCTCCGCGGCATGGAACTCGCCGATGTCGTCATCCGGCCGGTCGACGGCGTCGCCCCCACCCGCCGGGTCTTCGCCGCCGTCCGGCGCGGGGCCGAGGAGCATCCGCTGATCAGCCCGGTCCTGGCCGCGCTGCGCGCGGCGGCGGAGCCCGCCGGCTGATCCACGGCGTGCGCCCCCGCCGCCGGCCCGCCCATCATGGAAGGGCTGCCGGATCTTCTCAGGAGGCGCCATGGCCGTGACCGAAGGGACCGTGCCGTTCCGCGGCTTCCACACCTGGTACCAGGCCGTGGGCCCGCTGCCGTCGGTGGGGGAGAAGGTGCCGCTCCTCGTGGTCCACGGAGGGCCCGGGCTGCCGCACGACTATATGGAGGACCTCGCCGCCCTCGCCGGCGAGGACGCGGGCCCCGGCCGGCTCGGGAGCGGCGGCGAGGACGCGGGCGCCAGCAAGGGCGGGGACGACGCGGGCGCCCACCCCGACGGAGGTCCTCCCGTGGGCGGCCGGACCGTCGTCTTCTACGACCAGCTCGGCTGCGGCCGGTCCGAGACGGCCGAGGACCCCGCCCTGTGGACGATGGAGACCTTCGTCGCCGAGATCGACGCCGTCCGCGGCGCCCTCGGACTGGACCGGGTCCACCTCCTCGGCCACTCCTGGGGCACCCAGGTGCTGCTGGAGTACATGCTCGGCAAGCCCTCCGGGGTGGTCTCTCTCGTGCTGGCGGGCCCCATCGCCGACGCCCCCGCCTACGCCGCCGAGGCGCGGCGGCTGAAGGACTCCCTCCCTGCGGAGGTGCGCGAGGTGATCGACCGCTGCGAGGCGGAGGGCACCACCGACGACGACGCCTATCTCGGCGCGGCCATGGCCTTCTACCAGCGGTGGCTGTGCCGTCTGGACCCCTGGCCCGAGCACGTCGTGCGCTCCGTCCTCACCCTGCGGGAGGAGGTGAACGCGGCGCTGTGGGGCCCGGAGTGGAACGTCACCGGAAGCCTGAAGGACTGGGACGTCAGCGCCCGGCTGGGCGAGCTCGACCTGCCCGTCCTGCTGACCTCCGGACGCCACGACGTGGTGGTGCCCGACCTCGTCCGGCCCCTGGCGGACGCCATCCCGGGCGCCGCGTGGGTCCTCTTCGAGGACAGCGCCCACCTCGCCTCCGTCGAGGAGCCGGAGCGCTACCGCCGCGTCGTGGAGGAGTTCCTCACCGATGCGGAGGCCGAGACCGTGACCGCGACCGAGACCGCGACCGATACCGATACCGACACCGGGCACCGCTGAGCGGCGCCCGTCCCCGCCCTGCTCAGTCGGCCGATCTGGTCCACCCCACCGCGTCGATCCGGGCCGCGTCCGACGCCCGCGCCTCGTCGAAGAGGGGCCGGCCCGCGCCGTCGAGGATCCGCAGCCCGTCCACGTACACCCCACGCCCGACGTAGCGCCCGTCCGTCGTGTACCGCCAGCGCAGGCGCACGGATGCGGAACCCCAGGTCGTGAGGTCGGCGGCCGCTTCGTACCAGACCCGTCCGGACCAGCCGCCCACCGCGCCGGACGGCCGGGGCCGGGGCTCCTCGCCCCTGCGCACGGTGGTGAACGGCACCGGCCCCCAGGTCGCTCCGTCGTCCCGGGACGCCTCCAGGAAGGCGGCGTCCGCGCCGGGTTCGGTGTCCCACCACACGGCGCACCGCAGCCGCGCGGCGCCCGGCGGCAGTGCGGGAAGGGCGAGCGTGGCGGTCGTGGCGCTCGCCATCCCCGAGAACCAGGCCGTCCGGCCGTGAGCCGGGCGGACCGGCACGGCGCGGGCCAGCGCGTCGGCCGCCGCGACCCGGGGCGCCGAGCCGGAGCGCCAGGTCCGCACGGGGTGGACGGAGTTGCCGAGGACGACGAGGAACGCGTCGGTGGTCGGGTCCAGGACCAGGCTGGTGCCGGTGAAACCGGTGTGGCCGGCCGTGCGCGGGGTGGCCATCGCGCCCATGTACCAGTGCTGGTGGAGCTCGAAGCCGAGGCCGTGCTCGTCGCCCGGGAACGCGGTGTTGAAGTCGGTGAACATCAGCTCCACGGACTCCGGGGCGAGGATCCGGGCGCGGCCGTACGCCCCGCCGTTGAGGAGCGTGCGGGCCAGCACCGCCAGGTCCCACGCGCAGGAGAAGACCCCGGCGTGCCCGGCCACCCCGCCCATGCCGTAGGCGTTCTCGTCGTGGACCTCGCCCCACACCATGCCCCGGTCGAGACCGGACCAGGGGAGCCGGGCGTCCTCCGTCGCCGCGATCCGCGGCCGCCAGGAGGGCGGCGGGTTGAACCGTGTGCGGCGCATGCCGAGGGGGTCGGTGATCTCCTCGCGGAGCAGGACGTCCAGCGGGCGGCCGGTGATCTCCTCCAGGACCAGCTGGAGCGTGATCAGGTTCAGGTCGGAGTAGAGGTACGCCGTTCCCGGCGGGGCGGCGAGTACCTCGTTCCACAGCAGCCTCAGCCGCCCCTCCCGCGTCGGCTCCTTGTAGAGCGGGATCCAGGCCCGGAACCCCGAGGTGTGGGTGAGCAGCTGACGGACCGTGACGTCCTGCTTCCCGCCCCCGCCGAACAGCGGGAGGTACGTCGTGACCTTCGCCTCCAGCCCCAGCGCCCCGCGCTCGATCTGCTGGACCGCGAGGAGCGAGGTGAACAGCTTGGAGACGGACGCGAGGTCGAAGACCGTGTCCTCGGCCATCGCGATCCGCCGCTCCTCGGGGAGTTCGACGCCGGTGTCCGTCTTCTCGTCGTAGCGCGCGTACCGTACGGCCGAGCCGATGGCCCGGTGCAGCGCGACCGTTCCGCCCCGCCCGGCGAGCAGCACCGCGCCCGCGTACCAGGGGTGGGCGGGGGAGGGGCCGAGGTACGTCTCGGCTTCTGCGACGAGCCGGTCGAGCGGCCCGGGAAGCAGCCCGGCGCGTGCCGCGGAGCCGTACCGCAGCGTGGTCCTGCCGGTCGGGCCGGGCCGTCCCGCACGGGCGGCCCCGGAGGCGGCGGCGGCCCCCGGAATCGAGCCGACCATCACCGCACCTCCCAGGGCCAGCAGCCCGCCGCCGAACACCCGGCGGCCGACGCCCCGGCCCGGTGCGCCCGCTGTCGCTTCCTCCGTCATCCCCTACCCTCTCCCATGCCACTGAAAGAATCCTTCGGGAACACCCATCACATCTGAAACTTTCTTACCGGGGCGGGAAGGCGTCAAGGAAGCGGTCGGTGCCACAAAGAATCTGACGTGGCATCAGAAACTCTCTTCCCTCGTCCGCTCCGCTGCGGCATCCTGCCGCCCATGAAGACGGAGCTGAGCCAAAAACTGGGGATCGAGCACGCCATCTTCGGCTTCACGCCCTTCCCCGCGGTGGCCGCCGCCCTCACCAGAGCCGGCGGATTCGGCGTCCTCGGCGCGGTCCGCTACACCGCCCCCGACGAGCTCGCCCGCGACCTCGACTGGATGCAGGAGCACACCGAGGGGCTGCCGTACGGCCTCGACGTCGTCATGCCGGCCAAGAAGGTCGAGGGGGTGAGCGAGGCGGAGGTGGAGGCGATGATCCCCGAGGGGCACCGGGAGTTCGTCCGTACGACCCTCGCCAAGCACGGCGTCCCCGAACTCGCCGAGGGAGAGGCCTCCGGCTGGCGCATCACCGGCTGGATGGAACAGGTCGCCCGCGACCAGCTCGACGTCGCCTTCGACTACCCCATCAAGCTCCTCGCCAACGCGCTCGGCTCCCCGCCCGCCGACGTCGTCGCCCGCGCCCACGACCGGGACGTCCTGGTCGCCGCCCTCGCCGGCAGCGCACGGCACGCCCGCCACCACGCCGACGCCGGCATCGACATCGTCGTCGCCCAGGGGTACGAGGCGGGCGGCCACACGGGCGAGATCGCCTCCATGGTCCTGACCCCCGAGGTCGTCGACGCCGTCTCCCCGCTGCCCGTCCTCGCCGCGGGCGGCATCGGCAGCGGCGAACAGATCGCCGCCGGCCTCGCCCTCGGCGCCCAGGGCGTCTGGCTCGGCTCGCTGTGGCTCACCACCACCGAGGCCGAACTCCACTCCCGCGCTCTGACCGCCAAGCTCCTCGCCGCCGGCTCAGGGGACACCGTCCGCTCCCGCGCGCTCACCGGCAAGCCCGCCCGCCAACTGCGCACCGAATGGACCGACGCCTGGGACGACCCCGACGGGCCCGGCACCCTCCCCATGCCCCTCCAGGGCCTCCTCGTCGCCGAGGCCGTCTCCCGTATCCAGAAGTACGAGGTCGACTCCCTGCTCGGCACACCCGTCGGGCAGATCGTCGGCCGGATGAACTCCGAACGGAGCGTCCAGCAGGTCTTCGACGAGCTCACCCGCGGCTTCGAGCGGGCCGTCGACCGCGTCAACCGCATCGCAGGACGGAGCGAGTGATGAGCCAGCCGCCCAACGGATTCTGGTCCCAGGCCGCCGCCGACCCCTCCCGCACCGTCCTGGTCGCACCGGACGGCACGGAGTGGACCGCCGGACGCCTCCACGCCGACGCCAACCGGCTCGTCCACGGACTGCGCGCGGCCGGCCTGGAGCGGGGCGACGCCTTCGCCGTGGTCCTCCCCAACGGCGTCGAGTTCCTCACCGCCCACCTCGCCGCCACCCAGGCCGGTTTCTACCTCGTCCCCGTCAACCACCACCTGGTGGGCCCGGAGATCGCCTGGATCGTCGCCGACTCCGGCGCCAAGGTGCTCATCGCCCACGAACGCTTCGCCTCCGCCGCGACCGCCGCCGCCGACGAGGCCGGACTGCCCGCGGGCCGCCGCCACGCGGTCGGCGCGATCCCCGGCTTCCGCCCGTACGGCGAGCTCCTCGCGGGCTTCCCCGCGACGGCGCCCGAGGACCGCACCCTCGGCTGGGTCATGAACTACACCTCCGGCACCACCGGCCGCCCCCGCGGCATCCGCCGCCCGCTGCCCGGCAAGCTCCCCGAGGAGACCCATCTCGGCGGCTTCCTCGGCATCTTCGGCATCCGGCCCTTCGACGGCAACACCCACCTCGTCTGCTCACCGCTCTACCACACCGCCGTCCTCCAGTTCGCCGCGGCGGCCCTGCACATCGGTCACCCCCTGGTCCTCATGGACAAGTGGACGCCGGAGGAGATGCTGCGGCTGATCGACACCCACCGCTGCACCCACACCCACATGGTCCCCACCCAGTTCCACCGCCTGCTCGCCCTCCCCGAGGAGGTGCGCGGCCGCTATGACGTCTCCTCCATGCGCCACGCCATCCACGGCGCCGCGCCCTGCCCCGAACACGTGAAACGGGACATGATCGACTGGTGGGGCGGCTGCGTCGAGGAGTACTACGCGGCGAGCGAGGGCGGCGGAGCCTTCGCCACCGCCGAGGAGTGGCTGAAGAAGCCGGGCACGGTCGGCAAGGCCTGGCCCATCAGCGAACTCGCCGTCTTCGACGACGACGGCAACCGCCTCCCCGCCGGCGAACTCGGCACCGTCTACATGAAGATGACCACCGGCGGATTCACCTACCACAAGGACGCGTCGAAGACCGCGAAGAGCCGCATCGGCGACTTCTTCACCGTCGGCGACCTCGGCGTCCTCGACGAGGACGGCTACCTCTTCCTCCGCGACCGCAAGATCGACATGATCATCTCGGGCGGGGTCAACATCTACCCGGCCGAGATCGAGGCCGCCCTCCTCGCCCACCCCGCGGTCGCCGACGCCGCCGCCTTCGGCATCCCGCACGCCGAGTGGGGCGAGGAGGTCAAGGCCGTCGTCGAGACGGCCGAAGGACACGAGCCCGGCGACGCCCTCGCCGCCGACATCCTCGACCACTGCGCCCGGCGGCTGGCCGGCTACAAGCGCCCCAAATCCGTGGACTTCATCCTGTCGATGCCCCGCGACCCCAACGGCAAGCTCTACAAACGACGGCTCCGCGAGCCGTACTGGGAGGGCCGCGACCGGTCGGTGTAGCGGGCGGACGAGCCGGGCCGGGCGGGTGAGCCGGGCCGGGCGGGTCAGTCGGGCCGGGCGGGTGAGCCGGGCCGGGGCGTGCGCCCCGGCCCCCCGACCCTTATGGCCGGTGTGCACACCCTTTGTGGCAGTATGCTGATCATGAGTTCGAGCGCGGCAGGGCTGGCACGGCAGTGGACCACCTGGGGACCGGTCGTGGCGGCCGTCGCCCTCGGCCTCGCGTGGGGCAGGGACCTACCCGGCTTCGCCGTCGCGCTCATCGCGGTCTGCCTGATCGCTGCCGTCCTCGCGGCCGTGCACCACGCCGAGGTCGTCGCCCACCGCGTCGGCGAACCCTTCGGCTCGCTCGTCCTCGCCGTCGCCGTCACGGTCATCGAGGTCGGACTGATCGTCAGCCTCATGGTGGGCGGCGGCGAGAAGACCTCCACGTACGCCCGCGACACGGTCTTCGCGGCCGTCATGATCACCTGCAACGGCATCGTCGGCCTCTCCGTCCTCGTCGGCGCCCTGCGCAACCGCGTCGCCGTCTTCAACGCCGAGGGCTCCGGCGGCGCGCTCGCCACCGTCTGCACCCTCGCGACCATGACGCTGGTCCTGCCCTCGTTCACCACCAGCCACCCCGGCCCCGAGTTCTCCAGCGCCCAACTCGCCTTCGCCGCCGTCGCCTCGCTCTGCCTCTACGGCGTGTTCGTCGCCGTCCAGACCTTCCGGCACCGCGACTACTTCCTGCCCGTCACCCCCGACGGCCGGGAGGCCCCGCTGTCGGAGGACGACCACGCCGCACCGCCGACCGCCCGGCTGACCTGGATCAGCCTCGGCCTGCTGGTCCTCGCCCTGATCGCCGTCGTCGGCAACGCCAAGCTCGTCTCGCCGACCATCGAGGACGCCGTGCAGTCCGCGGGCCTGCCCAAGGCCGTCGTCGGCGTGGTCATCGCCCTGATGGTCCTGCTCCCCGAGACCCTCGCGGCGGTACGGGCGGCCCGCCGCGACCGGATGCAGACCAGCCTCAACCTCGCGTACGGCTCCGCCATCGCCAGCATCGGCCTGACGATTCCGGCGATCGCGCTCGCCTCGATCTGGCTGTCCGGCCCCCTGGTACTCGGGCTCGGCCCCCTCCACATGGTGCTGCTGGTCCTCACCGCGGTGGTGAGCGCCCTGACCGTGGTGCCCGGCCGGGCCACGCTCCTCCAGGGCGGCGTCCACCTCTCCATCTTCGCCGCGTTCGTCTTCCTCTCGTTCAGCCCCTGACCTTGACCCGCCCCCCGCACCCGCCGAGGATCGCGCCATGGAACGACTCCTGAGCAGCACCGTCGACGGCGTCCTGCGGACGAGCGCGCGGCGCGTCCCCGAACGGACCGCCGTCCGGTACGCCGACCGCTCCTGGACCTACGCGGAGCTGGACGCGGCCGTGAGCACCGCCGCCGCCGTCCTGCGGGAGCGGTACGGCCTGGCGGAGTCCGCCCGCGTCGCGACCTACGGGCACAACTCCGACGCCTATCTGATCGCCTTCCTGGCCTGCTCGCGCGCCGGTCTGATCCACGTGCCCGTCAACCACCACCTCACCGGCGACGACCTGGCGTACATCCTGGAGCAGTCCGGGAGTTCCCTGGTCCTCGCCGATCCGGGGCTCGCCGGCCGGATCCCCGAGGGCTTCGCCGTGACGGCGCTCCGGGACACGGACGACTCCTTCCTCGCGGCCCTCGCCGAGCCGGACACGTACGACACGCAGCCGGTCACGGACGACACGCAGCCGGTCACGGACGACGTCGGCCGCGACTCCCGCGCGTACGTCCAGCTCCTCTACACCTCGGGTACGACCGCCCTGCCGAAGGGCGCGACGATGACCCACCGCGCGCTGGTCCACGAGTACGCCAGCGCGATCGAGGCGCTGGACCTCCACGAGGACGACAAGCCCGTCCACGCGCTGCCGCTCTACCACTCCGCGCAGACGCACGTCTTCCTGCTGCCGTATCTGGCGGTCGGCGCCGAGAACACCCTCGTCGACGCGCCCGATCCGGCGGTCCTCTTCGACCTGATCGAAGCCGGGCGCGCCGACAGCCTCTTCGCCCCGCCGACCGTCTGGATCGGCCTGGGCAACCACCCGGACTTCGCCGCCCGCGACCTCTCGGCCCTCCGCAAGGCGTACTACGGCGCCTCGATCATGCCCGTCCCCGTCCTGGAGCGGCTGCGGCAGCGACTGCCGGGCCTGCGCTTCTACAACTGCTTCGGACAGAGCGAGATCGGGCCCCTCGCCACCGTGCTCGGCCCCGACGAGCACGAGGGACGGATGGACTCCTGCGGCCGGCCCGTCCGCTTCGTCGAGGCCAAGGTCGTCGACGAGGACGGCAGGGACGTCCCCGACGGGACGCCCGGCGAGATCGTCTACCGCTCGCCGCAGCTGTGCGACGGCTACTGGGACCGGCCGCGGGAGACCGAGGAGGCCTTCCGTCACGGCTGGTTCCGCTCGGGTGACCTCGCCGTCCGGGACGCCGAGGGCTACTTCACGATCGTGGACCGGGTGAAGGACGTCATCAACTCCGGCGGCGTCCTGATCGCTTCCCGGCAGGTCGAGGACGTCCTCTACACCCATCCGGACGTGGCGGAGGTCGCCGTCGTCGGGCTCCCCGACGAGCGGTGGATCGAGGCGGTGACGGCGATCGTCGTGCCGCGCGGCGGGGCCACCGAGGCGGAACTCCTCGACCACGCCCGCGCGAGGCTGCCCCACTTCAAGGCGCCCAAGAAGGTCGTCTTCGTGGACGAGCTGCCGCGCAACGCGAGCGGGAAGATCCTGAAGCGGGAGCTACGGGACCGCTTCGCGGCGTCCTGAGGCCGCGGGGGTCGCCCGGGACCGCACCCGCGTCGCCTTCCCGGCGGGCCCGGCGCCCGCCCGGGCCGGCTTCCCCTCCTGACGCTCCGGCGCCCGACCAGGCCGGCGCCCGCCCCGGGCCGGCGCCTCCTCCTGGCGCTGCTCCGGTGCCCGCCCCGGGCCGGCGCCCCCTCCTGACGCTGCTCAGGCGCCCGCCCCGGGCCGGCGCCCCTGTGGCCGGTCAGGCGCCCGGCCCCCGCGTCGCCGTGGTCAGCGCTCGTCGCGCAGGTCCACGATCCGCTTGATCTTGCCCACGGACCGCTCCAGCGTCTCGGGGTCGACCACCTCGACCCCGACCGACACCCCGATCCCGTCCTTGACCGCCTGCGCGATCGACCGGGCCGCCTCCGAGCGCTGCTCGGGCGTCGCCTCCGGGCGCGCCTCGGCCCGTACGGTCAGGGCGTCGAGCCGCCCTTCCCGGGTCAGCCGCAGCTGGAAGTGCGGGGCGACCCCCGCCGTCCGCAGCACGATCTCCTCGACCTGGGTGGGGAAGAGGTTCACTCCGCGCAGGATCACCATGTCGTCGCTGCGGCCGGTCACCTTCTCCATCCGCCGGAACACCCGCGCCGTGCCCGGCAGCAGCCGGGTCAGGTCCCGTGTGCGGTAGCGGACGACGGGCATGGCCTCCTTGGTGAGCGAGGTGAACACCAGCTCGCCTTCCTCCCCGTCCGGCAGCACCTCGCCCGTGACCGGGTCCACGATCTCGGGGTAGAAGTGGTCCTCCCAGATGTGCAGACCGTCCTTGGTCTCCACGCACTCCTGCGCCACCCCCGGGCCCATGACCTCCGAGAGTCCGTAGATGTCCACGGCGTCGATGGCGAACCGTTCCTCGATCTCCCGCCGCATGGCCTCCGTCCACGGCTCGGCGCCGAATATCCCCACCTTGAGCGAGGTGGTGCGGGGGTCGACGCCCTGGCGCTCGAACTCGTCGAGCAGCGTGAGCATGTACGAGGGCGTGACCATGATGATCTCGGGCTCGAAGTCCTGGATGAGCTGGACCTGGCGGGCCGTCATGCCGCCGGACGCGGGGATGACCGTACAGCCGAGGCGCTCCGCGCCGTAGTGCGCGCCGAGCCCGCCGGTGAAGAGGCCGTAGCCGTACGCCACGTGGACCCGGTGGCCGGGGCGTCCGCCGGCCGCGCGGATCGAGCGGGCGACGACGTCCGCCCAGGTGTCGAGGTCGCGGTCGGTGTAGCCGACGACCGTCGGACGGCCGGTGGTCCCGCTGGAGGCGTGGATCCGCCGGACGCGGGAGCGGTCGACGGCGAACATGCCGAAGGGGTACTGCTCGCGCAGATCGGTCTTGGCGGTGAAGGGGAAGCGGGCGAGGTCGGCGAGCGAGCGGCAGTCCTCGGGGCGCACTCCGGCCTTGTCGAAGGAGCGGCGGTAGAAGTCCACGTTCTCGTACGCGTGCCGCAGGCTGGAGCGCAGCCGCTCCAGCTGCAAGGTCTCCAGCTCCGCGCGCCCGAGCCGCTCGCCGCTGTCCCACAGGTCCGTCATGCGCCGTACTCCCGTCCCGCCGTCCGTCACCCCCGTAAATCGGGCGACCGATCATTCGGTTGATCCGTTCGGTTCAGTAAATCCGCCGGGACCCGGTCCTTGGCAAGGGGGCGGGCGCGGTTTTCCGGATTCGGGCGCGTGCGGGGGTCCGCGGGGGAGACCGTGTCGGCAGAGGGGGCGGGATCACGCGATGGAGTGTGTTTGACCGCATCCGTGCGATTTCGTGCGACAGCGGGGGAGGGGACAGGGAGAGCACCGGACCCGCACCCGCACCCTCGAAGGCCGCCCCATGACCACGACCGTCACCCCCCAGCCCACCGACGCCCCCCAGGTCCACTTCTGGGCCGTGCCCGACCTCACCGGTCTCGACTTCGACCCCTTGCTCGCCCGGCTGCTCCACGAGGACCCGGTGACCCGCGTCCGGCTTCCCCACGGCGAGGGGCACGCCTGGCTGGTCACCCGCCACGAGGACGTGAAGTTCGTCTCCGTCGACCCCCGCTTCAGCCGGCAGGCCGTCTGGGGACGCCAGGTGACCCGGCTCGCCCCCCACTTCATCCCCATGGACGGTGCCGTCGGCTTCGCCGACCCGCCCGACCACACCCGGATGCGCCGCGTCGTCGCCCGCGCCTTCAGCGCCCGCGCGCTGGGGTCCCTGCGGGACCACGCCCAGGCCACCATGGACCGCCTCCTCGACGAGGTGGAGCGACACGGCGCCCCCGCCGACCTCATGGCGATGGTCAACCGTCCCTTCCCGCTCGCCATGGTCAGCGAACTGATGGGCGTGCCCGAGGACGAGCAGCCCCTGACGGCCCACTGGTCCGACACGATCATCTCCGCCGCGGCCGGCCGCGAGGCCAGCGAGCGGGCCAAGGACGAGATGGGGAAGTACTTCACCGACCTCATCGCCCGCAGCCACGGCACGGGCGAGGAGACGCTCGTCGCCGTCCTCGCGGACGCCGTGGACGACACCACCCTCGAGGAGCACGAGGCCGTCGGCCTCGCCGTCCTCATCCAGATCGGCGGCGCGCACGCCGTGCGCAACAACAGCGCCAACATGGTCTACGCCCTCCTCACCCACCCCGAGCACCTCGCCCGGCTGCGGGCCGAACCCGCTCTGCTGCCCCGCGCCGTCGACGAACTGCTGCGGTACATCCCGCACCGCAACGCCGTCGGACTCTCCCGGATCGCCATGGAGGACGTGGAGGTCGGCGGCGTCCTCATCCCGCGCGGCGACCCCGTCTACGTCTCCTACCTGACGGCCAACCGCGACCCGGAGGTCTTCCCCGACCCCGAGCGCCTGGACTTCGACCGCGACCCCAACCCCCACGTCGCCTTCGGTCACGGACCCCACTACTGCCCGGGCTCCGCACTCGCCCGCATCGAGTCCGAGATCCTGCTCGACTCGCTCTGGACGCGCTTCCCCGGGCTCCGCCTCGCCGTGCCGGAGGACGAGATCCAGTGGCAGCGCGGTGCCCTGATCCGGGGTCCCGAGACCCTTCCGGTCACATGGTGACCCGGTCGGACCGCCCGGCCCGGCCGCACGGCGACAGGACGGCCACGAGAGGACGTATGGCGCGATGACGGCGATCCGGACACGTGACGGGCTCGTGGTGCCGCCCGGCCACGGCAGGACCCTCACCACCGCGGCGCAGCGGGTCACCTTCAAGGTCACCGGCGAGCACAGCGCGACCGCCTCCACCTTCGAGGTCGAGGTCCCGCCCGGCTTCGACGTCGGCGCCCACACCCACGGCCACAGCGAGGAGCTGTTCTACGTCCTCGAAGGCGAGCTGGACGTCCTCGCCTTCGAGCCCCTGGTGCGCACCCCCGACCGCTGGCGGGACTGGGAGTCCGCCGCCGGCGACCGGGTCGTCCGGGCCACGCCCGGCACCCTCATCCTCGTCCCGCCGGGCTGCCCGCACGCCTTCGCCAACCCGACGGGGGACCCCGCGAGGATGCTGTTCCAGGCGTCCCCGCCACCGGACCACGAGAGGTACTTCGAGGAGCTGCTGGACATCCTCGGCTCGGGCGCAGACGTCGACCACACGGCGGTGGAGGCACTGCGCCGCCGCTACGACATCGAACAGCTCACCCCCCTGCGCCACGCCCATGACGTGACGCCGACGGACTGAGCGGGGGGGGGCTACCGCAACACGACCTAGCAGCGGCCAGCCCAGTGCGAGGGGCGCTCGAAGCCCTCGGGGAGGAGCGTGGCCGCGTCGCCGCGGGCGGCGTTCAGCTGGGGCTGGGTCAGGAAGAGCGCGCCGGTCAGGTCCGCGCCGGAGAGGTCGGCGTCCCGCAGGTCGGCACCGATCAGGTCGGCGAGGGAGAGGTCGGCGCCGCTCAGGTCGGCGGCGATCAGCAGCGCCCCGCGCAGATCCGCGCCCCGCAGCTTCGCCCCGCGGAGCCGGGCGCCGATCAGGTCGGCGCCCCGCCGGTTCTTCGGCTTGCCGCCGGCCGTGGCCCGGACCAGCGCGCCGGCCTTCAGCAGCAGCGGGTTCACCTCGGCGCGGACGCCGGCCACGTCCAACTTCTCCAGCGCGTCCGCGGAGCCCTCGGTAAGCCCCTCCACCCGGGCCAGCAGGCTCCGCGCCTCGGCGTGCAAGGGGCGGGCGGCGGGCCGTGCGAGGACCTCGGTGAGATAGCGCAGCAGTTCGTGGAGCTGCCGCATCACGGGAAAGACCTCGTACATCTGCCCCGCCGTCTCCGGCGCCTCCCGCCAGGAGACGCCGCCGAAGGTGACCTGGGAGACCTTCTGGCCGGCGCCGAAGCAGTCGTACACCGTGCAGCCCGAGAAGCCGCTCGGCCGCAGCCTGGTGTGGATCCCGCAGCGGAAGTCGTCCCCCAGGTTCCGGCACGGATCGCCGGACGCCTTGTCCACCGCGAAGTCCGCCGACCGGGCGAAGGGAAGCGCCACACAGCACAGCCCGAAGCAGTTCGCGCAGTCACCGCGCAGGGTCTCGGGCATGGTGGTGCGCTTCCTTCGTACGGGGGGCCGGACGTCCACACGGGCACGCGGCCCCGCCGGACGGACATCTCACCGTATCGCGCCCCGCCGGGGCGGGCCTCACCCCCGGGCCCGCGAGCTGCGCCGCCCCCCGCCCCCCTCAGCTCTTCGCGTCCTCTGCCGTCGCCACCGACCGGGCCCAGCGGTAGTCCGCCTTGCCGCTCGGGGAGCGCTGGATGATGTCGGTGATCACCAGCTGCCGGGGGATCTTGTAGCCGGCCAGCCGGGTGCGGCAGTGGGACTGGACCGCGTCCAGGTCGAGCCGTTCCGCCCCGGCGCGCAGTTGGACCACCGCGGCCACGCGGTTGCCCCACGTCGCGTCCGGCACGCCCGCGACGAGGGCGTCGTAGACGTCCGGGTGGGACTTGAGCGCCTGCTCGACCTCTTCCGGATAGACCTTCTCGCCGCCGGTGTTGATGCACTGCGAGCCCCGGCCGAGGACGGTCACGATGCCCTCCTCGTCCACGGTCGCCATGTCGCCCAGGAGGACCCAGCGTTCGTCGCCCTTCCGGAAGAAAGTCTCCGCCGTCTTCGCCGGGTCGTTGTAGTAGCCGAGCGGCACGTGCCCCCGCTGGGCCAGGCGCCCGATCCCGCCCACCGGCACCGGCTCGTAGGTGGCCGGGTCCACCACCCGGGTGCGCTCGTTGACCTCCAGTCGGAAGCCCTTCTCCGGGCCGGAGTCGTCCGTCGCCTTGCCGTTGGAGCCGGACTCGGAGGAGCCGAAGTTGTTCAGGAGCAGCACGTTCGGCACCAGCTCCTGGAACTGCGCCCGCACCGTGTCCGACATGATCGCCCCGGACGAGGAGACGCTGAACAGCGACGAGAGGTCCGTGCCCTTCAGCGGCCCGTGCAGCGCGTCCACGAGCGGCCGGAGCATCGCGTCGCCCACCAGGGACACGCTGGAGACCTTCTCCTTCTCGATCGTGCGGAGCACTTCCTCGGGGACGTACTTGCGGTGGACGACGAGCCGCTGGCCGTAGTTGAAGGCGACGAACGAGGTCAGCGTCGACGTGCCGTGCATCAGCGGGGGAGTCGGGAAGAAGGTCAGTCCGGAGCCGCGCGCCGCCACCCGCTCGGCCAGCTCCTCGGGTCGCTTCACCGGCTCGCCCGCCGGTTCGCCGCCGAAGAGACCCGCGAAGAAGAGGTCCTCCTGGCGCCACATGACACCCTTCGGCATCCCGGTCGTCCCACCGGTGTAGATGATGAAGAGGTCGTCGCCCGACCGCTCGGGAAAGCCCCGCTCCGGAGATCCCGCCGCCTCGGCGTCGGTGAAGGCCGTGCACCGCAGGGCCGGGGCCGCCGCCTCGTCCTCGGGCCGGGTCCCCACCCGCACGAGGTGCCGCAGCTTCTCCGTCCGCGGCAGCGCGGCGGCAACCCGCCCGGTGAACTCCGCGTCGAAGACGAGCGCGGCCAGATCGGCGTCCCGGTAGAGATAGACCAGCTCCTCCTCCACGTAGCGGTAGTTGACGTTCACCGGGACGATCCGCGCCTTGAGGCAGGCCAGCACGGTCTGCAGGTACTCGACCCCGTTGTAGAGGTGCAGACCCAGGTGCTCGCCCGGCCGGATGCCGGAGTCGATCAGATGGTGGGCGACGCGGTTGGCGGCCGCGTCGAGCTGCGCGTAGGTGAGCCGGCGCTCGGAGCCGGTGCCGGGGTGGTCGACGTAGACGAGCGCCTCGCGGTCCGGGACCACGTCGACGACCGACTCGAACAGGTCGGCAAGGTTGTACTCCACCGTTCCTCCTGACCCCGCTGATCGTCACGGCCGGAACCGACCCGGGCGGTCATTAGAGCGCCGACCGGCGGAGGGCGGAAGGGGTCCCGCAGAAGAAACTGACTGAGTGTCAGAAAACTATTGAACTGGACCCCCTCCTACTGCAACCTGTTCTAGGTCTGGAGACGGGAGACGTCATGGGTGGGACCGAACACCTCACCGTGCGGCGCGAAGGCGCCACACTCGTGCTCACACTCGACCGGCCGGAGGCCAAGAACGCGCTCTCACTTCCCATGCTGGTCGGGTTGTACGACGGCTGGCTGGAGGCCGACGCCGACGACAGCATCCGCTCCGTCGTCCTGACCGGCTCCGGGGGAGCGTTCTGCGCCGGCATGGACCTCAAGGCGCTCGCCGGCAAAGGCATGGAAGGCGAGCAGTACCGGGACCGGATGAAGGCCGACCCCGACCTGCACTGGAAGGCGATGCTGCGCCACCACCGCCCCCGCAAACCGGTGATCGCCGCCGTCGAGGGCCACTGCGTGGCAGGCGGCACGGAGATCCTCCAGGGCACCGACATCCGGGTCGCCGGCGCCTCCGCCACCTTCGGCCTCTTCGAGGTGCGGCGCGGACTCTTCCCCATCGGCGGGTCCACCGTCCGGCTGCCCCGCCAGATCCCCCGCACCCACGCCCTGGAAATGCTGCTGACCGGCCGCCCCTACAGCGCCGAGGAAGCCGCCCGGATCGGCCTCGTCGGCCGGGTCGTCCCCGACGGCCGGGCCCTGGAGACCGCCCTCGACATCGCCGAGCGGATCAACGCCTGCGGCCCCCTCGCCGTCGAGGCCGTCAAGGCGTCGGTCTACGAGACGGCCGAGATGACCGAGACCGAAGGACTCGCGGCCGAACTCCGGCGGGGCTGGCCGGTCTTCGAGACGGCGGACGCGAAGGAAGGCGCCCGCGCCTTCGCCGAGAAGCGCGATCCGGTGTACCGCCGCGAGTGACCGGCGGGACCCGAGCAGCGGCCGCTGCCCCGCGGCACCGCCCACCTCACGGAAGGAACCCCGATCCATGACCGCCGCCCCCGCACCGGACATCCTCCGCGCGCCCCTCGTCGTCGAGTTCCCCTTCACCCGCTCCCTCGGGCCCGTCCAGTCCGCCTTCCTGACCGGGCTGCGCGAGCGGACCGTGCTCGGGGTGCGGGCCGGTGACGGTCGCGTGCTGGTCCCGCCCGTCGAGTACGACCCCGTGACCGCCGCCGAACTGCGCGCCCTCGTCGAGGTCGCCCCCACCGGGACCGTCACCACCTGGGCCTGGAACCACGAACCGAGCCGCGGACAGCCGCTGACGACCCCCTTCGCCTGGGTCCTCGTCCGCCTCGACGGCGCCGACACCGCCCTGCTGCACGCCCTGGACGCACCCGGCCCCGAGGCCGTCCACACCGGCATGCGGGTCCGGATCCGCTGGGCGGAGGACCGGCACGGCGCCATCACCGACATCGCCTGCTTCGAACCGTGCGCGGACGACACCACGCAAGCCGATCGCCGAGGCACCGCAGCCGGCCACTCGGCCACCGAAGCCGGCCACCCCGCCACCGAAGCCGACCGTCCCGCCACCGCAGTCCGCGACCACGACGGGCTTTTCCCCGACCCCGTCACCGGCATCGTCGCCCCCGCCCGACTGGACTACACGTACAGCCCCGGACGCGCCCAGACCGGCTACCTCCACGCCCTCACCGAACGCAGGACCGTCGGCGAACGCTGCCCCTCCTGCACCAAGGTCTACGTGCCGCCCCGCGGCGCCTGCCCCACCTGCGGCGTCGCCACCACCGACCGGACCGAGGTCGGCCCGCGCGGCACCGTCACCACCTTCTGCATCGTCAACATCAAGGCGAAGAACCTCGACATCGAAGTCCCCTACGTCTACGCCCACATCGCCCTCGACGGCGCCGGGCTCGCCCTGCACGGCCGGATCGGCGGCATCCCCTACGACCAGGTCCGCATGGGCCTGCGCGTCGAGCCCGTCTGGAGCGACGACAGCCGCTACCCCGACCACTACCGCCCCTGCGGCGAACCCGACGCCGACTACGAGACGTACAAGGAGCTGCTGTGAGCGCCGAGCGAGCCACGCCCGAGCGGCAGGTGGCGATCGTCGCCTTCGCCCAGACCGACCACCGGCGGCACACGGACGAACTCTCCGAGGTCGAGATGGTCATGCCCGTCCTCCACGACGTGCTGCGCCAGACCGGCCTGTCGACCGCCGACATCGGCTTCACCTGCTCCGGCTCCTCCGACTACCTCGCCGGACGCGCCTTCTCCTTCACCATGGCCCTCGACGGCGTCGGCGCCTGGCCGCCGATCTCCGAGTCCCACGTCGAGACGGACGGCGCCTGGGCCCTCTACGAGGCCTGGGTGAAGCTCCTGACCGGCGAGGCCGACACCGCGCTCGTCTACGCCTCCGGCAAGTCCTCGGCCGGCAACGTACGCGAGGTCCTGACCCGCCAGCTCGACCCCTACTACCTCGCCCCCCTCTGGCCCGACTCCGTCGCCCTCGCCGCCCTCCAGGCCCAGGCGCTCATCGACGCCGGCGACACCGACGAACCGGCCCTCGCGGGCATCGCCGCGCGCAACCGCCAGGACGCGGCCGCCAACCCGCACGCCCAACTGCCCGGCGCCCGCCCCCAGGGCGACTACCTCGTCCGGCCCCTGCGCACCGGAGACTGCCCGCCCGTCGGCGACGGCGCCGCCGCCGTGATCCTGGCGGCCGGGGACCGGGCCCGCGAACTGTGCGCCCGCCCCGCCTGGATCCGGGGCATGGACCACCGCATCGAGGCCCACTCCCTCGGCGTACGCGACCTGACCGACTCGCCCTCCACCCGGCTGGCCGCCGAACGCGCCGGCGCCTTCGAACGGCCCGTCGACACCGCCGAACTCCACGCGCCCTTCAGCGCGCAGGAGGTCGTCCTGCGCAAGGCCCTCGACCTCGACGAGAGCGTCAGGGTCAACCCGTCCGGCGGGGCCCTCGCCGCCAACCCGGTCATGGCCGCCGGACTCGTCCGCCTCGGCGAGGCCGCCGCCCGCATCCACCGCGGCGCCTCCGACCGCGCCCTCGCCCACGCCACCTCCGGCCCCTGCCTGCAGCAGAACCTGGTCGCCGTCCTGGAAGGGGAATCACGTGCCTAAGGAGCCCGTGGCCGTCGTCGGGATCGGCCAGACCAAACACGTCGCCGCCCGCCGCGACGTCTCGATCGCCGGACTCGTCCGCGAAGCCGCCGTCCGCGCCCTGGAGGACGCCGGGCTGACCTGGGCGGACGTCGACGCCGTGGTCATCGGCAAGGCCCCCGACTTCTTCGAGGGCGTGATGATGCCGGAGCTGTACCTCGCCGACGCCCTCGGTGCCGTCGGCAAGCCCATGCTCCGCGTCCACACCGCCGGCTCGGTCGGCGGCTCCACCGCCCTCGTCGCCGCGAACCTCGTGGCCGCCCGGGTCCACCGCACGGTCCTCACCCTCGCCTTCGAGAAACAGTCCGAGTCCAACGCCATGTGGGGCCTGTCCCTGCCCGTCCCCTTCCAGCAGCCGCTGCTCGCCGGCGCCGGCGGATTCTTCGCCCCGCACGTGCGCGCCTACATGCGCCGCACCGGCGCGCCGGACACCGTCGGCTCCCTCGTCGCGTACAAGGACCGCCGCAACGCGCTGAAGAACCCCTACGCCCACCTCCACGAACACGACATCACCCTGGAGAAGGTCCAGGCCTCCCCGATGCTCTGGGACCCGATCCGCTACTCCGAGACCTGCCCGTCCTCCGACGGCGCCTGCGCGATGATCCTCACCGACCGGGCCGGCGCCGAGCGCGCGCCCCATCCGCCCGCCTGGGTCCACGGCGGCGCGATGCGCAGCGAACCCACCCTCTTCGCCGGCAAGGACTTCGTCTCGCCGCGGGCGGGCCGGGACTGCGCCGCCGACGTCTACCGGCAGGCGGGCGTCACCGACCCGCGCCGGGAGATCGACGCGGTCGAGATGTACGTCCCCTTCTCCTGGTACGAGCCGATGTGGCTGGAGAACCTGGGCTTCGCGGAGGAGGGCGAGGGCTGGAAGCTCACCGAGGCCGGCGTCACCGAGCTCGACGGGGACCTGCCCGTGAACCCCTCCGGCGGAGTCCTCTCCACCAACCCGATCGGCGCCTCGGGCATGATCCGCTTCGCCGAGGCCGCGCTGCAGGTCCGGGGGCAGGCGGGAGAGCACCAGGTGGAAGGCGCGCGCAGGGCGCTCGGACACGCGTACGGAGGGGGCGCGCAGTTCTTCTCGATGTGGCTCGTGGGGGACCGGCCGCCGGCCTCCTGAGGTCTGTCGGGCGCCCGTACCGCTCGCTACGCTGAGGCCGGACGACGACGCGGGATGCGGGAGGAGCACGGACGTGACGGACAGCACCACCACCACCCAGCACGCCTTCGCGGCCTGGGACAAGCCGGAACTCGACCTCAGCAACGCCGACTGGCGCTCGGGGAGCCAGGGCGCGGGAGACGTCCAGATCGCCTTCGTCGAAGGGTTCATCGCGATGCGCAACGGCGGACGGCCCGAAGCTCCGTCGCTGATCTTCAGCCCGGCGGAGTGGCGGGCGTTCGTGGGCAACGCGCGCGACGGCGAGTTCGACCTGACGTGACGCGCCGTCACGTCTGGGGGAGGTCCCGCCCGGCCTAGGGTGGTGATCATGAGTGCAGAGCGTGATCTGACCCGGCTCGTCGCCGGGATGCGGCCGGAGCTGAACCCCGGCCGCTTCGTCTTCGCCACCGTGGCCGGCCCCGTCCCGGCGGGCGTCGCCCCGGTCGCCACCGTCGCCGAGAGGGAAGGGCTCACCCTGGTCGTACGCCAGGAGGAGGCCGACGCGGCCGCGCTGGCGTACGACTATGTGGCGGGCTGGATCACCCTGCGGGTCCACTCCGCCCTGGACGCCGTCGGCCTGACGGCGGCGGTCGCCCGCGAACTCGCCGAGGCGGGCCTGAGCTGCAACGTCGTCGCGGGCTTCCACCACGACCACCTCTTCGTCGAACACGCCCGCGCGGAGGAGGCCTTGATGGTCCTCCACACCCTGTCCGAACGCGCGTCCCGCTCCGCGGCCTGAGGGGCGGTACGGCGCCCGGTGGGAGCCGGAGGGCGGCGAGGCGGCGGGTGGCCGCCGGTGTGGGTCGCCTTCCCCGGGCAGGCGCCCGTCTCCGGCGGGGCCGGCAGGGAGACCGGGAGCGGCCGCGCTGCCCGACGTAGCCCGGCGGACCGGGGCGGCACCTGCCCGAGGCGAGGGGGGCGTACGGCGCGGTGGCCGGGGGTGGCTGCCCCGCCGGGCGGGCGTACGGCGAGGTGCGCGCGGCCCGTGTTCGGTTCGGCCCTTCGGCGCGGTGCTCGGCGTGCGCGCCCTGGTCCGGCCGCGCCCGGGGCCCGAGCGGGTGGGTTCGCCGCTGGGGCGATGTCCCACCCTGGCTCCCTCCTCCGCCGGGCGAGCGACCTCCCCGACCTGACCCGAGCTGTCCCGGACGGCCCAGTGCGGCCTCTCGCCGAGGCCGCCCCGGGCCCCGCCGGGCGCGGCGTCCCCCAGCCCCGCCCCCTTACCCGCGCCGAGCCGCCCCGTCCCCGGACGCCCGCCCCGCCCCCGTGCCGGTCGCTCACGCCGACGCCCATCCCGCCCCACCGGGCATGGTGTCCCCCAGCCCCGACCCTCGCCCCTCCCGCTCGCGCCGAGGCCCATCCGGACCGGCGTCGCCCCCTGGGGGAACCTGTCCCCGAGCCCCAGGACCCGTGTCGCCCCGCCCGCCCCGAGAGGCCCCCGGACCCCCTCGGGAGCGGGCGCGTCGGCTTGCGGTGTGGCCCCGCCCCGGCGCGCCGTGTCCGGCGCCCGGGCACGTACCATGGCCGTATGTCCTTCCTCCGCCGCCGCAGCGCCGCCACCCCCGCGGGCCCGGACTTCGATGTCCTGGCCATGGACCCGGGCGACTGGCCCGGCAACCTCGGCGCCGGTCTGCTCCCCGCCCCCGACGGCACCTGCCAGGGCGTCTTCCTGCGCTACGACCTCTTCGGCGGCCGCGGCCCCGCGATGATCATCGGGAACCTCCCCGCGGGCTCCCCGGCGCGCGAGCTGGCCGACGGGCAGATCCCCTTCGAGGTCGCCCAGCTCCTCGCGGCGCTGGAGAACGACGAGCCGGTCGAGGTCGTGGAGACCGAGGACATGCCGGTCATGCAGGGTGACAACCTGCTCATCGTCCGCCGCGTCAAGCTCTCGGAGAGCCGCATCTCCTGCGTGCAGTTCGACCGCAGCGACAACGTCCTCGTCACGATCGCCAGTTGGGACCGGCCGATCACGGACGACCTGTACGCTCTGCTCAAGCCGCTGCCGGCCGAACTGTTCCAGCAGGGCTGAGGGAGGGGCGGGGGCCGATGAGCGCACGCGTCGACAGCTGGATCTGGGCGGTCCGCCTCACCAAGACCCGCTCGCAGGCCGCCGCGGCCTGCCGGGCCGGCCACGTCAAGGTGAACGGCGAGCGGGCCAAGCCCGCCCAGCCGGTGAAGCCGGGCGACGAGGTCCGCCTCTTCCACGGCGGCCGGGAGCGGATCGTCGAGGTGAAGGAGCTGCTCACCAAGCGCGTCGGTCCGCCCGTCGCCGCCACGGCCTACGTCGACAACAGCCCGCCGCCGCCCCCGCGCGAGCACGTCGCCCTCGCGGGCGTCCGCGACCGGGGTGCCGGGCGTCCGACCAAGCGCGAACGCCGCGAGCTCGACCAGTTGCGCGGCCACCGCCCGGCCTGAACCACCCGGCCTGAACCGTCCGCCCCCCGCGGGTGGGGCCCCGGGTCTCCCCGGCGCCCCTTCACCGGCCTACGGCGTGAACTGCGACGCCAGCCGCGCGGCCGAGGTCCCGATGCCCGTCGGGCCCCGGCCCAGCAACGGCGTCCCGCTGCCCGCGTGCACGTCCTCCGCGGCGTAACGCCGCACTTCCCGGTGCCAATGGAGGATCCCCGCCAGCCAGTCCTCCAGCTCCCGTACGTACGCCTCCATCGCGGCCCGCCCCTGCGCACCGAGCCCGAAGTCCTCGTAGAGCACCGGCAGTTCGTGCTCCTTGGCGTGCAGGAACTCGTTCAGCCGCCCGCGCATGAGGTCGTCGATCATGCCCACGGCGGTCGGATAGTCGATGTCGAAGAACTTCTGCACCACGAGGACGCCGTTGTGGACCTCTCCCTCGACCTCGATCTCCTTCTGGTACGAGAACAGGTCGTTGACGAGGCAGGCGTAGGTCGATGCCGACTTCTCCAGCCGGTTGACGGTCCCCGACCGGAAGATCCCGCGCGGGAGTTCATGGGCGTGCCGCAGGCGGCACAGCATCATCGTCAGGTCGGAGCCGAACGTGTTGTGCCGCATCTCCAGGTAGTCCACCGGATCGGGGACTCGGTGCTGCGCCTGGTTGTGCAGCTCCCACATCCAGCTGTCGAGCATCCGGTCCAGCGCTTCCCGCAGCTGCGCCCGCGCGCCCGGCCCCATCGGCGCGGTCGTACGGATCCACAGATCGGCGAGGGACCGCTCCATCGTCGTGAGGGCGATCGCCGCTCCCGCGGCCGGGTCGTCCACCGGCATGCACGCCTTGAGCCGCTCGGTGCACTCCTTCGCCCCCAGCAGGTCACGCGGCCGGCCGAACACCGCCGGGTAGTAGTCGTCGCCGAACGTGCCCCAGGTCAGCCACTCCGCGTTGAGCTCCAGCTCCTCCAGGGTCGCGTCCGGATCCAGCCCCGCCGAGCAGAGTGCGAGGTCGAACCCCTCCAGCATGGGGCGGTCCCAGATGTCGCCCAGGAGCCCCATCCGCTCGGCCCAGTCCACGGACCGCCGCTTCGCCTCCGCGTGGTGCGGGCTCAGCGTCAGGGGAAAGGGCAGGTCGAACGCGGGAAGGATCGACGGGCCGACCTTCTGGTGGGGGACATGGGTGAGGCTCCGCAGCCGGGCGGCCGCCGGGCGGCCGAAGACGTTCCTGATGTCCAGCGCCGAGGTGCCGAGCACCCCCGAGAGCCGCGACGGTCCGGTCTCCGCGCCCTCGTTCATGTACCGGCTGGACCGCATGTGCCACTCGTGGCCGCCCGACTGCCAGTCCTGCAAGCCCTTCGTATAGGCCGCCACCGCCGCGCACTCCGCCGGTGTGAGGCCCTTCTCCAGGGCGAGCGCCGGTACTTCGGTGAGCGCCGTGTTCTCGAACTGCTGGAGCCGCGAGGTCAGCAGGTCGTTGACGGCCTCGGCGGCTTCCTGGGTCGTACATCCGAGGAACTTCTCCAGGACCAGGACGCCGTTGCTGTTCTCCCCCTCGTCCTCGACCTCGCGCTGGTAGGAGAACAGGTCGTTGCGCAGGTGCACCGCGTCCGAGAACGTGTCCCGCAGCACGCAGAGCGGCCGGGAGTGCGCCACCTGCTCCGGCACCTCGGCGCCCGCCGCGTACTCGACGAGACCCGCCGACCACGGCGCCCCGCCGACCTTGCGGCGCATCTCGATGTATTCGACGGGGTTGGCGATCCGCCCCTCGTTGATGTTGTCGAGCTCCCACAACGATTCGTACAGCAGGTGCTCGGTGGCCTCGGCGAACCGTTCCCTCCACGCTGTCGACATGGACGGGACCGTTCGGGTCCACAGGTCCGCGAGGCCGGCCTCGACGGGGTTGGTCGGCTCGGGCATCGGAGCCGCCGCGTCCATCGGCATGAACAGCGGCAGACGGTCCAGATACGCCTTGCCGCCGGGCCGGTCCTGGGTGCGCTTGAAGACCTCGAGGAAGTGGTCGTCGAAGAAGAAGACCCACGTGTACCAGTCGGTGACCAGCGACAGCGCCTCGGCGTCGCAGTCCGGGTGGGTGTACGAGCACAGCAGCGCGTAGTCGTGGGACTCGAGGTCGTGCTCCTCCCAGACGCCGGAGCCCTCCAGCATCCCCATGGCCCGCGCCCACTCCCGGGTGTGCGAACGGGCCACCTCCACATGGGGATTGAGCCGCGCCGGATACGGGACGTAGAAATCCGGCAGAACGAAGGGCTGAGCCATGCGTGCGGGGCCTCTCGGTGAAAGCGGTCGATATCCGGCCCAGCATTACCCCTCACCCGTACGACCCACACAGAGCCCGGAATAGTCATATGAACGCCGAGAGGTGTCGCCGGAGCTCCTGTCCGGCGACACCCCCGGCCGTTCCCGTGCCACTCCGCTCAGGCGCGGGAAACCCGCACGTCAGCGGCGCGCACGAAGGCGACCCGGTGCCCGAACTGGATCTCGTAGTACTCCTCCTGGCCGCGCACGACCCGATGTCCCGTGGTATCGAACACCGGGGCGAAGTAGTACTCGCCCGGAGTACGGTCCCCCACCACGTACCGCTGCCCGGCCAGGAGCCTGTACGGCAGCGGCGACACCGCCTGGACGGGTACGCCGGCCGGGTATGCCGACGCCTCCGGATAGGCGCGTCCGTACACCGGGACCTCCGCGACTCCCGCCTTCGGGGTCAGCACCCAGCCGCGCGCGTTCACCGCTGTGGGCCGCGCTTTCGGGTTGTGGAACCAGGCCTTCTGCCCCAGGTACCAGATGGCCGTCCACTCCCCGCGGCGCTCCGCCACCGCGTACTGCTGGCCCGTCGAGGCCCGCGCGCCGGTGTCGTTCACACCGGTCGTCGAGTCCTGCCCGCCCGGCCGCAGACCGATGTCCCGCACCAGGGGGGACGCGTCGTCCGGCGCCGTGTGGAGCCGTACCGCGCCGCTGCCGTGCGGGGCGCACGCCTGACCTGCCGCTGTGCAGCCCGTGTACACCGGCCGGTGTACGGGATAGTCCGGCCGGATCGTCACCACCGCCGCACCCGGCCCGGCGGTCGGTGTGAACGGGCTGCCGAGCAGCCGGAAGTAGTGCGCCCAGTCCCAGTACGGACCCGGATCCGTGTGCATCCCCGCGATGGTCGAGGCGAGCGTTCCCGGGACGTTGTCGTGGCCGAGGATGTGCTGCCGGTCCAGCGGGATGCCGTACCGCCGGGCGAGATGGCGCACCAGACGCGCCGACGCCCGGTACATCGCCTCCGTGTACCAGGAGTCCGGGGCCGCGAGGAAGCCCTCGTGCTCCAGACCGACCGACTTGGCGTTCACGAACCAGTTGCCCGCGTGCCAGCCGACGTCCTTCAGCGGCAGATGCTGCGCGATGTGACCGTCCGAGGAGCGCAGCGAGTACTGCCAGGAGACGTAGGTGGGGTCCTGGACCAGCTTCAGCGTGACGTCCCACGTGGCCTCGGTGTCGTGCACGACGATGTAGTCGATCGACTGGGACGCGGGCCGCTCGGCCTTGTCGTGGTTGCCGTAGTCGCCGTCCCCGAACTCCTCGTAGGGAGCCGGGATCCACTCGCAGGCCACGGTCCGCGGGCACTCGGTCCGTCCGCTGTCCGCGGTCCGCAGGCCCAGCGACTCCACCTGCTCGGTGGCGGGCGCGATGTCCGGGTCGGCCGGGAGCCTGACCACCTGCCCGCTGTCCGTCGTACGGCTCTCACCGACTCGGATGACGTCGTACACGTCGTCGGCGTACGTCCTGGCCGTCGCGACGTCGTCCGCGCCGGAGTAGCGCGCCACCGCCCCGAACCAGTCCGCCGGGTCGGCGCTCGCGGGCCGCCCCGAGGCGCGCTGGGCCGCGGCGAGCAGCGCCGCCCCGCCCTCGATGTTCGCCGCCGTGCTCGTCCGCAGCTCCTCGGCCGAGATCCCGGACAGCGCGGCCGCCCGGTCCAGCGTCCGCAGCCGCGCCGGCAGATCGGCCGCCTTCGGCAACGCAGGGGCCGCGGCCGTGACCGTCCTGCGGCTACGGGAGCCGTCGCCGCGCGCGTCCTCCGTGCCGTGCGCGTGGTGCGGGGCCTCGGCGAGCGCGGTCACCGCGTCCGTCAGGTGCAGGGGGCCGTAGCCGCCGGTCACGCTCGGGGCACCGCCGTGCGTGTCCCACCGCGACTGGAGGTACGCCACGGCGAGCAGCACGCTCTCCGGCACCTCGTGCCGTGCGGCGGCCGCCGCGAACTGGCGCTGCAGCGCGCCCGCCCCGCCGTCCACCGCCTCCGGGGTTTCGGCGGTCGCCGGCGGGACGGCGCCGAGGAGCGGGAACAGCAGAGCGGCGGACGCCACGGCGCCCACCGCCCTCGGGACCCTCCTGCGCGATGCGGAACGGTGCAAGGCAACCTCCGGGAACGGGGTGACGAGGGTGCGTGCGGAGCCGAACCCGTACAGGGGTATCGGCTCCCGGACGATCCGTCAATCACGCCCCTCGGCACGGGATTTCCCATGTCAGCAGCACTGCCGCGCGCTTTCGCTCCGACGGGCCGCGGGCCTGCGGCCCGTCAGTGGAATGGACCAATGCCGCCCGCGGCGCCCGCGCCACGACGCATCTCCATCCGGGGGCCCTCGCTCCGGGAACGGCGACGCCCCGCCCGCCCCGGTGTGTCGGCACCGGGCGGGCGGGGCGTTCCCCCGTTTCGTCGATCGGCCTCCGCGCGTCTCAGCGCGTGCCGACCGCGGCGCGCACGGCCCGCCGGGCCATGGCGCAGTCGTCGTGCAGCCGCCGTAGCAGCAGCCGCTGCTCCTCACCCGGCGAGACCGCGCCGGAGGGAACGGGGACCGAACCGGCGGGCGGCGCCTCCTTGATGGTGCGCTGCACCGCCGTCTCGTACGTACGGATCTCCCGCGTCAGCACGATCATCAGGTTCACCAGGAAGGCGTCCCGGGACGCCGGCCCGGCCTGCTGCGCGAGCTGGCTGATCTGGCGGCGCGCCAGCGGAGCGTCCCCGAGCACCGCCCACATCGTCGCCAGGTCGTACCCCGGGAGGTACCAGCCCGCGTGCTCCCAGTCGACCAGGACCGGACCCGTGGGGGAGAGGAGGATGTTCGAGAGCAGGGCGTCGCCGTGGCAGAACTGGCCCATGCCCTGCCGGCCGCCCGCGTGGGCGAGGCCGTGGAGCAACTTCTGCAGGTCGTCGCGGTCACGGTCGGTGAACAGCCCGAGTTCGTGATAGCGCGCTATCCGCGAGGCGTAGTCGAGCGGGGCGTCGAAGGTGCCGGCCGGTGGACGCCAGGCGTTCAGCCGGGCGATCGCCCCGAGCGCCGCCCGGACGTCGGCGCGGGGCGGGGCCTCCACGGGGTGGCGTGTCAGCGCCGCCGCCCGACCGGGCGTCCGCTCGATGACCAGCGTGCAGTTCTCCGGATCCGCGGCGATCAGCCGCGGGGCGCGCACCGGTGGCCGGTGCCGGACGAAGGCGCGGTAGGACGCTATCTCGTGCTGGAACCGCTCGACCCAGGCCGGGGAGTGGTCCAGTAAACACTTCGCGACCGCCGTCGTCCGTCCCGTCGTCCCGACGATGAGGACCGAACGGCCGCTGCGCCGCAGCACCTGCACGGGGTTGAACTCCGGGCAGATCCGGTGGACGGAGGCGATGGCCATCCGCACCTGGGCCCCCTGGGGGCCGGACAGATCGATTCTTCCGCTGGGCGCGGGGGTCACGCCCCCGGCCCAGCGCCGTGGCCGGACCGCCGGGGCCGCGGGGGCGAGGTACGGTCCGCCACCGGTCGGCAAGGAGCGGTGCTGCGGCCGGGGCGGGGCGGACACGGAGGACGATGCTGTGTACATGGAGGAGACAGATCCCTTCGTGCGCCGACGAGTTGCGTGCGTCGCCCCGCCCGACCTCCGGGCCGCACCCTGGGGAATGAGGGCCGGCTGCCGGGGCGGGGTGGCGCTTTCCTACCTGACACCGGGGCGCGGGTGGCGGAACATCGGGCGCACCCTGGCGAACCCTGGCGAATAGTCGCCAGCCCTATGACACGGGGTTAGTGTCAACTCAGCCGAGAACCTGGGGGCTTTGACGTGACCGGACAGACCAACACCCGCCTGGCAGACCTCTTCGGCCTGACCGGCTGGTCCAAGGGCGAACTCGCGAGACTCGTGAACCGGCAGGCGGCGGCCATGGGCCACCCCCAACTGGCGACCGACACCTCGCGGGTGCGGCGCTGGATCGACATGGGGGAGACCCCGCGCGATCCCGTCCCCCGGGTGCTGGCTGCACTGTTCACCGAGCGACTCGGCCGTGTCGTGACCATCGAGGACCTCGGGTTCGTACGACGCGGGCGTGCCGGGAAACGGCAGAACGTCAGGAACACCGACAACCCTGACGCGCTGCCCTGGGCGCCCGAACGTACGGCGGCGGTCCTCACCGAATTCACGGGAATGGACCTCATGCTCAACCGACGCGGCCTGGTGGGCGCGGGCGCCGCGCTCGCGGCAGGCTCCGCACTCAGCAACGCCATGCACGACTGGCTGCACACCGACCCCTCACGGAACCAAGGGCCCGCCCGGGCCGCCGATCCCCTCCACGCCGAACCCGCCGGGTTCGACCGCTACGAAGCGGCCCCCATCGGGTCGGAGGAGATCGAGGCGCTGGAACGCTCGGTGGAGGTGTTCCGCGCCTGGGACGCCTCCCGTGGCGGCGGCCTCCAGCGCAAGGCCGTGGTGGGACAGCTCAACGAAGTGGGCGGCATGCTCGCCTACCACCACCCCGACCACCTCCAGCGGCGCCTGTGGGGCGTCGCCGCCAACCTGGCGGTCCTCGCCGGCTGGATGTCCCACGACGTGGGCCTGGAACCCACCGCGCAGAAGTACTTCGTGATCGCCGCGCACGCGGCGCGCGAGGGCGGCGACCGGCCCCGCGCCGGCGAGGCGCTCTCCCGCGCCGCCCGGCAGATGGTCCACCTGGGCCGGCCGGACGACGCCCTGGACCTGATGAAGCTCGCCAGGTCCGGCTCCGGTGAGGAGGTCCTGCCCCGCACACAGGCGATGCTGCACACCATCGAGGCCTGGGCGCAGGCGTCGATGGGCAAGGGCCAGGCCATGCGGCGGACCCTCGGCGAGGCGGAGGAGCTGTTCGTCTCGGACCGGAGGAACGTCGAGCCGCCGAGCTGGATGCAGAACTTCGACGAGGCGGACATGCACGGCATGCAGGCCCTCGCCTACCGCACGCTCGCCGAACACGATCCGGCCGCCGCGGTCCCGGCCCAGCGTCACGCCAAGCTGGCGCTGGAGCTCCGCCGCAGTGGCCACAACCGTTCGAAGCTCTTCGACTACATCTCGCTCGCCTCGGCCTGCTTCATCGCCGACGATCCCGAACAGGCCGACCGCTACGCACGGTTGGCGCTGGTGTCGATGGGGGACACGTCCTCGCACCGCACCTGGGACCGGCTGCGCGAGATGTACCGGCTGACCGGGCAGTACGCGGGCTACGCCAGGATCGAGGACCTCCGCGAGGAGATCGCCCTCGCCCTGCCCAAGCCCGCGGCGAGGCGCCCGAGGGTCGGCGGCATCTGAGGACCGACGACGCCAGAGGACCGACGACGCCAGAGGACCGGCGGCCGTCCGCACCGGGCGGGGGCACCGCCCGCGGCGCTCGCTGTTTCCCGTACGTACGAGAAGGGGCACACCGGACCTGCCGGTATGCCCTCCAGGGCGCCGTCACGCGCCCCTGACCGAGACCGACGCACGCCGCCGATACGGTCCACCGGCTGACCCGGACCGAGCCTGCCGGCCCGGGCCGCCCCCCTCCGTGTCCTACCGTCCGACGTGGACCACCATCACGCAGGCGTCGTCCTCGCGAGGCGCCTCGCCGAACTCCTCGACCACCGCCCGTACACAGTCCTGCGCGTCCCGGGCCCCGGCCAGCCGTGGCGCGAGGGAGAGGAGACGCCGCGTACCCGAATCGTCCTGGGCGCCGCCCGTCCCACGGGTCAGCCCGTCCGTGTGCAGCACCAGCAAGTCCCCCGGGAGGAGCCGGACGTCGGCCTCCTCGTACGCGGCCCCGGCCGTCGCTCCGAGGAGCACGCCGTCCGGCCTGGTCAGGGCGCGTCCCGTCCCGTCGCGGAAGAGCAGCGGGGCGGGGTGACCCGCCTGCGCCCAGGAGAGCGTCTGGGTCGCCGGGTCGTAGCGGCAGCACATCGCGCTGCCCAGCGCCGGCTGCGCGGCGGTCTCGAGGAGCTGGTTGAGATGGCCCA
Organism: Streptomyces sp. NPDC048353; assembly: GCF_055587165.1. NCBI lineage: Bacteria > Bacillati > Actinomycetota > Actinomycetes > Kitasatosporales > Streptomycetaceae > Streptomyces > Streptomyces sp. NPDC048353. The sequence goes on from NZ_JBVJGU010000004.1 coordinate 545,605, forward strand.
TCAGGGCGCCGGGCCGGATGCCGGCCACGGCCATGCCGCGCAGCGCGCCGAGGAGCATGGCCATCGAGGAGGTGGCGGAGACGCCGTGCCCCGTCAGGTCGCCGACCGTCAGCAGGGCGTCCCCGTCGGGGAGGGCGAGCGCGTCGTACCAGTCGCCGCCGATCAGCCCGGTCGAGGCGGCGGGCAGATAGTGGCCGGCGACGTCGAGCGGAGCGCCCGGGCCGCCGTGGGCGAAGCGGAGCGAACCGCGCCAGGGCGGCAGGACCGCCTCCTGCAGTTCGACGGCGACCCGGCGTTCGGTGCGCTCGACGTGGCGGCGGTGCTGCAGGGAGTCGCGGGACTCGCGCACCGCGCGCTCGCTGCGGCGCAGCTCGCTGACGTCGCGTAAGACGGCCCACATCGAGGCGGTGCACCCGTCGGCGTCGAGGACGGGCTCGCCCGTCATGTGGAGTGTGCGGACCCGCCCGTCGGTGCGGACGATCCGGAACTCGCCGTCGATCGGCTTCCCGTCGATCAGGCAGTCCGTCACCATCGCCTGGAGGACGGGCTGGTCCTCGGCGAACACCATCGACGGAAGCTCGTCGAGGGACATCGGCCCGTTCTCCGGAGCGCGACCGAAGATCTGGAACAGCTCCTCGGACCAGCTGACCTCGTCGGTCAGCAGATTCCACTCGGCGCTGCCGACCCGGCTCAGCAGGGAGCCGGTGCGCGCCGGGGCCGGGCCGCCGTACGCGGCGCCGGGCTCGGGGACGACCGCCGGGACGGCATCGACCCGCGGGAGCCGATCGGGGCTCTCCGCGCTCGCCGGCTCCAGGGCGGGCGGCGCGGACGGCTCGCCCGGCATCCCCACCTTGAGCTGGCTCAAGTGCGCGCCCAAGTCGTCGAGTTGATGGACGGCGAGATCGCACAGGGCGCGCTGCCAGCGGTTCTTCGGATCGTCCTCGTCCAGGACCGCGTCCCGGCGCACGGCGTCCACGTCACCGCGCAGACGGCGGGTCTGCGAGATCAACGCGTCCACCATGCCGGGCTCCGGCGGCTGGGCGGGACGGTCCGCGAACAGATGGGACGGCATGTCGTACTCCGATACAGGCGCGGCGCGGCCGAGTGTGGAAAACAAGGCCCGGATACGACTGTTGCACAGGGCGAGACAGGCCGTAAGGGATTTGGCAACACTCGATCCGGTGGTGCTTCTGACATATGCCTACGGCCCGCCGATTATCGGCCACCCGTGCTCGGGTTACGGTGCTGCTGTGGTGAGCGACGCGGTGGACACGGTGGGAACGGCGGTACTGCTGGCGGCGGCGCCGGCGGGGCGCGGACGGGCGATGGACGCGGCGTCCGTCCTGCCGGCGCTGGCGGCGGTGCCGCCCAGCGTGCTGACCGGCACGCCGGCGGCGACGGTCGTCGAACTGGCCGATCCGCTGGACCCGCAGACCGTGCTGACCCGGCTGCGCGCGGCGGCGGCGACGCCGGGACCGCTGGCGGTCTACCTCGCGGGCCAGCTCCATCTGGACCGCCGCCAGCACCTGCCCCACCTGGCACTCGCCCGCACCACCACGACCACGCTGCGGTACACCGGCCTGCCGTGGCACTGGCTGGCGGGCGAACTCGCCGTCCGTGCGCCGGGAACGACGACGGTGGTGGCCGACCTGGTCGCGGAGGCGGAGCTCTGGCAGCGCCTGACCGCCGCCCCCGGCCTCCTCTTCCTGGGGTCCGGCCCGCTGCTGTACGGCCGCGTCGCCCCGGCACCCCGGCGCGGTGAACCGGCGACGCCGGAGTACCTCCGTACGTTCGCCACCGTCTGGCGCTCGGGCGCCCGCCCCTCGCTCGCCGACCTCCACCGACGCGCGGCGGAGGCCGTCGCCGACGAAGGCGGCGGCCAGGCCCTGCTGCTGACCCCTGAGCCCCACCCGCAGGGACCGGTCGTGACGCCCGGCCCGGCAGCTTCGCCGGTGGTATGTCATGCGCCGGCTCCCGTGGTGACGCCCGGCCCGGCAGTTTCGCCGGCGCCGACCTTGGCTTTCGCGCGGGGCTCGGCGCAGGGGCAGGCGCAGGGACCGGTCCCGGCGGCCGGCCCGGGGCCGCTTCCCGATGCGCCCCCCTTCCAGGGCGGGCAGAGCGCCGTGTCCGGTGGGGCGGCCGGTGTGCCGCCCGTGTCGGCCGGCCGGACGATGCGGCTCACCACCGCCCGCGTGAAGGAGGCGCCGGCAGCCGGCCGGCCACCGGCCACGGGGCCCGCCACGGCGAACCCCGCGCCCCTGACCGCGCCCGCCGTCGCCGACGTGGTGGCGGCCGGGGGGAGCGCGGTGGTCGCGCACCCGGCCGACGGCGCACCCGCGCCCGCGGAGGCGCACGCCGTCGCCGACGTGGTGGCGGCCGGGGGGAGCGCGGTGGTCGCGCACCCGGCCGACGGCGCACCCGCGCCCGCGGAGGCGCACGCCCCCGGCGTCGAGGAGGCCGCGGACCACCGCGGAACCGGCCGTGCGCCGGCCGGTTCGGGGCGGGGCGCCGACGGCGGGGCGCCCGCAGGGAACGGGACCGTGCCCGCTTCGTCCGCCCCGGCCCACGACCCCCATCGCGAGATCCTGGCCGCCGCGCAGGCGGGCCGGCACGGGGAGGCCATCGCGGTGGCCGCGGCCTGGGAGAGGGAGGCGTTGCGGAGGCACGGCGCCCGCTCGCAGGAGGCCGTGCACTGGATGGAGGTGCGCGCCGACCTCGCCCGGCTGGCAGGGGACCCGGCCCGCAGCTGCGAACTGTGGATCTCCGCCGCGCAGGCCCGACTCGGACTGCGCCAGGGGCCCGGCGACCCCGATGTCGAAGGCGCCGTCGACCGCGCCCACCACCAGTGGGAGCAGATCGAGGACCCCGCCCGCGCGGGTGAACTGGGCCCCGTCCTCTACGCGTTGCGCCGACAGGTGCCGGGCCGCCAGCCCGGGGCGCTGGCCGCACTGCGGCGCCGGATGCGCTGACCCGCCGTACCCCCGAAGCCGCCGCCCGGGGTGGGGCGCGGCAGGAGGGAGGGCAGTGTCATGATCGGAGTATGGCCACCTCTTCCGCCCCGGCCGCGGGCGACCGAGCCGATCGGACGGCGTTCACCACGGAACGCCTGCTGCTGCGGCCCGTACGGACGGGCGACGTACCGGCCGTCACGCGCCTGTGGACCGATCCGCTGGTCCGCCACCACCTGGGAGGGCCGGTCGCCGACCAGGTCGTACGCATCCGGCAGCGGCGGATCGTCGGCGCACCCGGCGTCCACGCCGTGGTCCGGTCGTCGGACGGGGCGCTGCTCGGGCTCGTGACCCTGGAGCCGGACGCCCGGGACGGGGAGACCGAGGTCTCCTACCAGTTCCTGCCCGAGTACTGGGGACACGGCTACGCCCGCGAGGCCGTCGGCGCCGCCGTCGACCGCGCCCTGGAGAGCGCGCCGAGCGTCGTCGCGGTGACCCAGGAGGCGAACGACCGCTCCCGGCGGCTCCTGGAGGGGATCGGCATGACCCACGCCGCGTCCTTCGTGGAGTTCGACGCCCACCAGGTCCTCTACCGGAAGCGCCCCGGCCCCGCCTGAGCCACCACCCACCGCCTGTCACTCGGCACCGCCACCGATCCGGCGGCCCCGGTGCCGCTCCCCGCCGCGACGTCAGAACCGCGCGTGCGTGGTGATGTCCGACTCGAACTGCGTGATCATCTCCGGCGTCACGGTCGGCCGGCACTCGGCGATGGCCGCAAGGTAGTCCGCGGTCGTCGCGCCCGGCACCCGTTCGTCGGCACCGCCGCGCGCTCCGACGGCGACCAGGTCGCGCTCGAAGGAGTTCTGGGCGGCGATCCGGGCCGCGTGCTCGATGTCGGCGGGCGTGAACAACTCGCTCGCCACCACGAGTTCGTCGACGTCCACATCGGTCCTGCCGTCGGTGTAGCGCCCCCAGATCGCGGCGCGGGCCGCCTTGTCCGGCGTACCGATCGGGATGAGGTAGTCGAACCGGCCCGGGCGGAGGAAGGCGGGGTCGAGGGAGCGGATCGAGTTGGTGGCGCACACCAGGAGCCGTTCGTCCCGTTCCCGGAAGCCGGGGATGAGCTTGAGCAGTTCGTTGGTGACTCCGTGCATCCCGCCGGGCTGCGCGGGTTCCTGGCGGACCGGGGCGATCTCCTCCACCTCGTCGATGAAGACCAGGACCCGCTCCAGCTCCGCGATCCGGGCGAAGGCGTCCCGCAGCGCCGCCGCGAGATTGCCCTCGTCGGCGAGGCGCGACGGCAGGATCTCCACGAAGGGCCAGCCGAGCCGGGAGGCGATCCCGCGTGCGAACGTCGTCTTCCCGGTCCCCGGGGGACCGAAGAGGCCCACGGCGCGCGGCGGACGCACGCCGTGCCGCGCCGCGCGCTCCGGCTCGGCGAGGGGCAGCACGACCCGCCGTTCGATCAGGTCCTTCTCGCGCTCCATGCCGGCCACCTTGGCCCACAGATCGCCGGGGAGGAGCCGTCCGCCGAGGTCGTCCAGGAGATTGGCGGCGGGCCCGTGCAGCGGCTCGACCTTCTCGAAGTAGGCCACGGCGGGCTGGCGGGTGTAGCCGGCGTTGAGGAGACCCTCGCCGAGCAGGTCCTCCTCGGGCAGGACGTACGCGATGCGTCCCACCCGCGCGGCGACGAGCCGCCGCTCCAGCTCGACCAGCAGCGCGCTGGCGAGTCCGCGGCCGCGCCACGCGGAGGCGATGGCGATCCGCATCACCCAGGCCCGCTCGCCCGCCACGCAGGCCAGGGCCGCCCCGATGGGCACGCCCTGGTGGACGGCGACGACGGCGGGCTGGCGGGAGGTCAGGGCGCCGATGCACTCGGCGAGGGAGAAGACGGACTCCTGCCCGAGCTCGGCCGTGGTGTCGATCAGGTGGACGACCGCGGCGAGATCGCTCTCGCGGTAGTCATGGATGAGCCAGTTCACCGGTACCGCCCCTCGTTCGTACTGATGCGGCGAGGCTAGGGGCGGCCGGGGACCCCGGTCGTGCGCCGGAGTGCACAAGGCGGCCGCGGCGAATGCTACGAACCGTCACTGGTCTGTGGGGGCCGGTCTCGGCCTGCACCCGGGACGCGCGAGCCTCACGGAGGGGGGGGTGGGGACCGTCCGGGGAGCCGGGCGCGGAGCCGGACGGGCACGCACGAAGCCCCCGGAAGGAACCTTCCGGGGGCTTCTGGGTGCGACGTCGACCGGACCGTCGGCGCTACCTTCAGTACGCGGGCGCGAGCTTCGGGTTCGGGCCGTGGGCGTTCTCGGTCTGGTTGCCCTCACTCGCGTAGAAGACGATGAGGATGATCGCGCCGACGAGCGGGATCAGACCGATGAGGATCCACCAACCGGAGCGGCCCGTGTCGTGCAGGCGGCGGATCGAGACGGCGAGCGTCGGGATCAGCACGGCCAGCGAGTAGATCAGGCTGAGCAGCTGGATTCCCAGCATGCTGTCGATGATGGTGAGCACGATGCTGATGAGCACGCTGAAGAGCGTGAACATCCAGAATTCCTTACGGCGCGCCCGGCCGCTGAATACGGCGTACTTCTTGAGAACGTCGAGGTACCAGTTCACTTCGTCCCCCCAAGGACTGGGATGTGAGCGGGAGCCTGTCCCTGTGGAGCAAGCTTACGCAGAACTTATGTGGCTGAAACGGCGTGGGTCAATTCGTTACCTGGGAAGGGGTGTTGGGCGGGGATCTGTCTGGATTTGCGCCCTGTGGGCGGGCATACGGAGAACGGCGTCGCATCCATGGGATGCGACGCCGTCCGGGGGAGGTCAGGAACTCCTCACGTCCTTCTCTTGCTCATGAGCAGACCGCCCGCCGTGAGCGCGAAGAGGCACACGCACGCGCCGGTGATGACATTGCTGAGGATCGCGCCGGTGCCTGCGTCCCTTGCGACCACCCACGGAGAGATGATCAGCCAGGCGCCCATCAACAGAACGGCGAGATTGAGGTCTCCCGTTCGCTCCGGGGCGATCGACATGCACAGGCCGACGACCGCCAGGGCGATTCCGACGATCAGGTTGCTGATGGCGAGATCCGGGGTCGCGGCTGCGAAGTGGACCGTGTACGGGGAGATCGCGGCCCATACGCCGGCCAGGATCACCAGTTCCTCGACCGCCGTGACGCCGCGGGTCTGCAGCATCCGGGAGTAGCGGTCCCGCATTTCCGGTGCGTCGGGGTGGCCCCGCATATCACCGGGGCGGTGAGAGACGTCAGACATACGACTCGCCTCCTTCTGGCGTCATGCACGTCCGACCATGCTGTGCGGCAACGTACCGCGCTTTCATTGTGCTCTTATCTGGGCTTTATGTGTAGGTCTGTCCGATAGGGATCTGTACAGAAATGAGCCGGGGGATGTGCGGGGATCCACCAAGAAAGTGACCGCTCAGTGAATGACCGCCGAAAGGTTGCGAAAACCTCCGGAGAGCTCTATAAGCGGCGTCGGCGGTCTACCGGCTGTAAGGGCGCGTCATGATCTCCGGATTGTGCCCGTCTGGGTCGGCGATTGCGGGACGGGCCTACCGGAGGCGACGCCGAACGCACGGGCACCCTTCCACGCCCTCCGCGGGGACGTCCGTTTCGACGTCCGCCGCGGCGGCCTTCGGGCGTAGCCTGGAAGTGGACTCGGGGTTGCTCCACGTCCACCGCCGGGAGGCGGATGACCATGACCGGAATCATGTCCAGGAGCTTCGACTCCGCAGACGAGACCCGCCCCTTCGAGGGCGGCATGGGCAGGCTGGACCTACTCACCACCGATCAGGGACCGGTGGGCCGTGCCGTGTTCGAGCCCGGCTGGCAGTGGACCAAGCACGTGAAGCCGATCGCCGGCACCGACACCTGCCAGGCGTCCCACGTCGGATACGTGGCGAGCGGCCGGATGAAGATCGTCATGGACGACGGCGAGACCGGGGAAGTGGGCCCGGGAGAGTACTTCACGGTCACCCCCGGGCATGACGCCTGGGTCCTCGGCGACGAAGCGTGCGTGGTCCTGGACTGGGCGGGCTTCGGCGACTACGCCGTGCGCAAGGACGGCTGACACCCGACGGCGCCGCCCCCCTTCCCCTCCGCCCGTACCGCGGGTCTCCCCCCGGGCGTCGTGCCGTCCGTCGGTGCGGCCTTCCCCGCCCCTCCCGTCTCCGAACGCGTGGTGTCCGGCCGGCGACGGCCTCAGGACGCGTGCCCGAACCGCACTCCCTCCCACGGCAGTCCCGCGGGCAGCGTGTCCGGGCCGCGCCCGTCGAGGGTGCGCGGCGCCGCCGACTCGATCACCGGCCTCACACCCTCGACCCGCGCCAGCCACTCGGCCAGGGTGTCCCGCAGCCCGTCCGCGACCACCCGGTGCGAGGTCAGGCCCACGAGGTTCTCGAGTTCGTAGGGGTCGGCGGCCAGGTCGTACAACTCCGTCTCCCGATACCGGTCGGCCTCCGCGTGGCGCCAGGGGTCGACGCCGGGCGGCGCCGTCACCACGTACTTCCACCGGTCGGTACGGACCGCACGGCCCACCTGGTCCTCACTGATCTGAACGAGGACCGACCACGGTCGCTCCGGATCGGTCCCGCCCCCGATCAGGGGCAGCAGGGACCGGCCCTGCACACTGTCCGGCACCGCGAGCCCCGCGGCCTCGACGAGCGTCGGCATCAGGTCGACCGTGCCGACCGGCTGCCGGATCAGCCCGCCGCCGCGGAAACGGGGCCCCGTCATCGCGAACGGCACCCGCACCGACGCCTCGTGCGCGGAACGCTTGTACTCGCCGTTGCGGGTACGGAAGTGCGAACCGTGATCGGCCGTCCAGGCCAGGATCGTGTCCTTCTCGATCCCCAGGCTGCGCAGCGTGTCGCGCAGCCGGCCCACGCCTTCGTCCACCCGCTTGATCTGCCCGAGATAGCCGCCGAGATGGCGGTGGGCGCCTCCCTGCGGAGCGCCCGGGCTGAGCGCCGCCAGATCCGGCGGCAGCCAACGCCCCTCGTACCGCTCCCGGTACCCGACCGGCGCCGGATAGTCGTCGGTCGGGTTCTGGTGGTGCGGCTCGAGGAGTGAGAGGAACAGCAGGAACGGGCGGTCGTGGTGGTCGGCGACGAACCGGATCGCCGCGTCGACCAGCGCGTCCGAGCGGTAGCCCGGCAGCCGGACCGGCTCGCCCTCCTCGTCGTACACGACCGTGCGGTAGGCGTCCGAGGTGAACTCCAGCCGGTCGGAGGAGAGCCACCTCCGGTAGCCGCCGCGCCGCTCGGCCGGCACGGGCCCGTCCGGGTGCTCCTCGCCCGCGAGGTGCCACTTGCCGATGTAACCGGTGACGTACCCGGCCTCGGCGAAGACCCCCGCGAGCGTGGGGACGTCGGCGGGCAGCGGCAGACCGTTGCGGAACACCCCCGTCCGCGTCGGATAGCAACCGGTCTGGAGCGAGGAACGAGCGGGCGCGCAGACGGGATTGGGGGTGATCGCCTGCTCGACCAGCGTGCCCTCGCGGGCCATCCGGTCGAATTCCGGGGTCACCCCCGCCGGATTGCCGTGCGCGCCGGTGGTGTCCCACCGCTGCTGGTCGGTGAGGACGACGATCACATGGGGCGGGGCGCTCGGGTGCACCGGGGGAGTCCCTTCGACGGGTCGGACAGATCGGAGGACGACGGCGTAGGAGGGCGGGCGGGGGATTATTCTCGCAGCGGAAGTAATGTCGCCGCCAGAGGCGGTCGACGACCGCGCCGCGCAGAGAGGCCTCCGATGGCGACGACCCCGCACGGCGCGCAGGGAGCGGGCCACGCCCCGGAGAGAGCGGGCGGTGGCGGGCGCGGCGCTGGCGAAGGTCCCAGGAGTACGGGTAAGGGCCGGCCGAAGACGGGCGATGGCCGCCGGGAGGCCAACGCGGCCGCCGTGCTCCGGGCCGTCCTCGACCACGGTCCGGTCTCCCGCGGAGCCATCGCGCGGCTCTCCGGGCTCAGTCCGGCCGCCGTCTCCCGGCAGGCCACCGACCTCGCCCGCCTCGGGCTGCTGCGCGGACGGCCCGACCTGTGGGAGGGCGGCACCGTCGGCCGCCCCCAGATCCCGGTGGACCTGCACCTGGGTGAGGTCGGCGGCCCGGTCGCCGGTGGCGTCCACATCGGGGTCCCCGGATCGACCTTCGGCCTGGTCGACCTGCGCGGCCGGGTCCTCGCCCGCCGCGCCCTTCCGCACGACGGCACCGACCCCCGCGAGCTGCCTGCCCGGATCGCCCGCGCACTGGGCGCCTTCCTCGCGGACCACACCGAGGGACGGCCCCTCCTCGGGATCGGCGCGGCCCTCGGCGGCTGGGTCGACCCTTCCAGCGGTGTGGTCGTGCGTCACGACGCACTGGGCTGGCAGGGGCGGCCGCTCGCGGCCGAACTCGCCACGGGGGTGGCCGGGTTCACGACGAGGGCGAGCGGGAGCGCCGCCGCCCTGGGAGGGCTTACGGGGAGGAGCGGGAGCGGCATTGGGCTGGACGGGTTCACGGCAGGGACGAGCGGGAGCGCCGCCGGACTGGACGGGTTCACGGCAGGGACGAGCGGGGGCGGCGCGGGGCTGGGCGGGCTCACCGCAGGGCCCGGTGGTCCAGCCGTGCGGATCGACAACCACGCGCGGGCCATCGCCCAGTCCGAGATCCTCTTCGGCAGGCCCGCCGCCCGGCGCAGCCTCGTCCATCTCTTCGTCGGCACGGTCGTGGACGCGGCCGTCGGCATCGCCGGGGTCGTCCACCAGGGCCCCGGATCGGCCGCCGGAGACGTCTCCCACCTCCTCGTACCGGAGTCCACGGCACCCTGCCAATGCGGCCGTTCGGGATGCCTGGAGGCGACCGCATCGGACACGGCGCTGGGACAGGAGGCACGGCGCCGCGGGATCGTGCCCGAGCCCGACGTCTTCCTCGTCGTGGACGCCGCCGCGGCGGGCGACCGGCGGGCGGACCTGCTGCTGCGCGAGCGAGCCCGCGCCGTGGGGCGGGCCGCGGCCCTGCTGCTCGACGTCCTCAACCCGGACCTGCTCGTCGTGACCGAGTACGCCAGCGGCCTCGAACCGGCCTACCTGGACGAGATCAGGTGCGCGGCCCTCGCGTTCTCGCACGGGTGCGACGACCCCGAACGCATCGTCAGCCCCCACGCGGGACCGGCCGTGCTGCCGGTCGCGGCGGGCACCGTCCTGCTGAGCACCCTCTTCAAGAGCCCCTTCGGGCACGCGGGGCCCTCGCCCACGAGGAGCGGGGAGTGAGGAAGGGGAGCGGGCTCCGGCATGCGTTGTCAGTGGCCCCTGACAGGATGCCGCCATGAGTGATCTCCGCACACCGCCCACCCGCACCGAGCCGCCCCGCCATGCCGACGAGCGGGCCACGCTCACCGCGATGCTCCAGTTCCAGCGCGACACCCTGGCGCTCAAGTGCGTGGGACTGACGCCGGAACAGCTCAAGGACCGGGCGATAGCACCCTCCGGTCTGTCGCTCCTCGGCCTGGTGCGGCACGCGGCCGAGGTCGAGCGGGGCTGGTTCCGGAACGTGATCAACGGCGAGCGGAGCACCAGCCGGTGGACGGCGGCCGGGTCGACCGACTGGGCGGACTTCGACGTCGACGACGCGGATGTCGACGAGGCCTTCGCCGTGTGGAAGGAGGAGTGCGCCCGCGCCCGGGCCGTCGTGGACGCGGCCGAGTCGCTGGACCTCTGCGGCAGCATCGGCGACGACACGTACTCCCTGCGGTATGTGATCGCTCACATGATCGAGGAGTACGCCCGGCACAACGGCCACGCCGACCTGCTGCGCGAGCGCATCGACGGCACGACCGGCGAGTGAGGACCTCCCCCGACGTGTCGTATATCCGCTGATCACGGGGTCGTTGCCCTGTTATCGTCGCCCGCATGCCCGAACTGATCGCTCCCACGGCACGCCTGCACACCTCCTGGCTCGAAGCCCACGAGGAGTGGACCCCGGGTGCGCGGCAGGACGGCGGAGGCATGCGCCTGGCGGGGAAGGACGTCCTCGCGAACCCCGACGTGTTCGCCGGCTGGGTGCGACGGTTGCGCGAACAGTCCGACCCGGCGCGACCCCTCGCCGAGGGCTGGGTCCGTGCGACGCACTGGTGGATCGTGGAGGACGACGCCTATCTCGGCGCCATCGACCTGCGCCATGCGCTCAACGACTTCCTGCTGCGGGCCGGCGGCCACGTCGGCTACAGCATCCGCCCCTCCGCACGGCGCCGGGGCCTGGCGACCTGGGCGCTGGGCGCGGTCCTCCCCGAGGCGCGCGCCCTGGGCATCGAGCGGCTCCTTGTGACCTGCGACGACGACAACATCGCGTCCGCGCGCACGATCGAGCGTAACGGCGGTGTGCTGGAGGACGTACGGCAGACGGAGATCGGCCTCAAGCGGCGCTACTGGATCACCCTGTGAGCGGTGCTGAGGCGGAGGAGGCGGGGGAGGTCGCGGAGGCGGTCGCCGCCGAGCTGCGCCTCATGGACCCGGCCGTCCGCGCCTCCCGTCGGCTCGCCGCGGAACTCCTCGACCCCGACTTCGTCGAGATCGGCTCCTCCGGCCGCCGCTGGACCTACGAGACCATGCTCGCCGCCCTCCCCGCCCTGCCCGGCGCGTCGACGGACACCCCGCGCTACGAACCCTCCGCCATGACCGGCGTCGCCCTCGCACCCGGCCTGGTCCACCTGACCTACGAGACGGTGATCGACGGACGTCGGGCGCGCCGAAGTTCCCTGTGGCGCCGCGGCGATGACCGCGCCGGTCACGGATGGCGGATGTACTACCACCAGGCGACACCCGTCCCGGACCCGCCCGAGGAGGCGTAGCCGGAACCGCACGCCGGGTCCTACCGGACCGCCGGGGTGGCCGGCCTCCGCCAGGGGCACCGTGCCGACCGGCCCCGCGGCCGGATCGGACTTTCGAAAACCGCCCCAGGCCTCGTCAGGCGTAAGCGTCGGTCATGCAGTCCGTGGCGTAGTCGCCCCGCTCGTACTCGCAGCGCAGGGCCGCCGCGGCCCGGGAGCGGGGGACGTCCACCTGGCCGAAGTGGTCCTCGGCCACCCGGATCACGTCCTCCACCGTCACGATGGCCGGTTCGCCGGGGCCGGCCGCTTCGCGGGCGGTGGCGAGGGCCAGGTCGGCCGCGCGAAGCAGGGCGCGGGCGGATCTGCGCTCGTCCACCGCACGTGCCCGCCGGGGCGACAGCGGCTGCACGGCGCGGCCCTTCCTGAGCACGCCCGCCGCGATCAGGGCCGCACCGCCGGCCAGGATCAGAACACCGATCGCCGTGTCAGCGCTCATGGCCACGACCCGCCCCCGCTCTCGTCGTATCGCTCGCACCCGGTCTACCCGAGAGGGGCGCGCGGCACACGAAGGAGCGCCTTGACACGCTAAGTTACACGTGTCACTTTGACGTGCGACTCCCATACCCGCCGCCCCGGCCAGGAAGGCTCACCATGTCCGCCCCGACTTCCCCGCCAGCCCCCTCCTCGCGGAGGGCGGACGCCGAAGCCGTCGTCGTCGCCACCACCCGCGGCCCCGTACGCGGCGAGCGCCGCGCCGACGACTGCCTCCGCTTCCTGGGCATCCCGTACGCGCAACCCCCTGTGGGGGAGCTGCGGTTCGCGGCGCCCGTGCCGCCTGAGCCCTGGACCGAGCCCCTCGACGCCACCGCCTACGGTCCGACGGCCCAGCGCCGCCCCTTCGCCGAGGTCACCACCATCCCCGAGCCGTCCGTCCCCGGTGCCGGCGTGCTCAATCTGAACGTCTTCACCCCCGCCACCGATCCGGCGGCCGCCCTGCCGGTCCTCGTGTGGATCCACGGCGGGGGTTACGTCGCCGGTTCGGCGGCCAGCCCCTGGTACGACGGCGCCTCCTTCAACCGCGACGGCGTCGTCCTGGTCTCTCTCGGCTACCGTCTCGGCATCGAGGGGTTCCTCCACCTCGACGGCGCACCGGACAACCGAGGCGTGCGCGACTGGATCGCCGCCCTCGCATGGGTCAGGGACAACATCGCCCGCTTCGGGGGCGATCCGGCCAAGGTGACCATCGCCGGACAGTCGGCGGGCGGCGGCGCGGTGCAGACGCTGCTGGCCGTCCCGGCGGCCCGCGGACTGTTCCGGTCGGCGATCTCCGTCTCCGGCGCGGTGCTGCGGCCGGACGGGCCCGAGGTCGCCCGGGCCGCCTCCCGGCTCTTCACCGACCGGACCGGCGTCCCCGCCACCGCCGCGGCGCTGCGGGACCTCGGCGACGACGAACTCCTGGCCCTCCAGGACCGGCTGGGGGAGCCGGGCCCCGACCGCGCCGGACTGCCGCCGCTGCTGTCGCTGGCCCCCTTCGCGGACGGGGAGCTGATCCCCGTTCCGGTCGCCGACGCGCTGGCCACCGGCGAAGCGGGCGCCGACGTCCCGCTGATGCTGGGCTTCACCGCGCACGAGTTCAACGCCTTCCCCGCGCCCGGCCCGGACGGACCGCCCGTACCCGTCCTCCTGGGCTCACTGGGCCTGGACGCGACCCGGGTGGACCGCTTCACCGCCGCCTACGCCACGGAAGCCCCGGACCGGCTCTTCGGCCAGGCCCTGACCGACGCCACCTTCCGCGCCCCGTCCCTGGCCGTCGCCGACGCCCGCGCGGAGCGCGAACACCCCACATGGTTCTACGAGTTCCGATGGGAGTCACCGGTGAACGGTTCGGCTTTCCACTGCCTCGACCTGCCGTTCGCGTTCGACCTGCTCGCCGCCGAGGGCGTCACGGCGGCGGCCGGAGAGGCGCCCCCTCAGGCGCTGGCCGACGCGATGCACCGTGCCTGGGTCGCCTTCGTACGGGACCAGGACCCGGGCGAGGAGTGGCCGCGCTACACGGCGGACGCCCGGGCCACGATGCTGTGGGGCGCGCAGCCGCGCATCGAGACCGACCCTTTGGGCCGGGTCCGCGAGATCTGGCTGGCCTGACGGTCGAACGGTTCCGGGAAACCCGGCGGCCGCGCCCACGATGCCGAAGCAGCACCGAGGGCGGTCGCGGGGCTTCGAGGTTCGTCGGTCGCGCGTCGTGTCAGACCTGAGTGCGACACTGCGATCCATGTCTCTCGCTGATCTCGGTCTCGACCAGTGGCGGTCCTTCGAGCTGCCTGCCGCACGTCGCGTCGCCCAGGAGGCCGCCCACCAGGTGGGTGGCCGCGTGACCGTCGTGGAAACCGTCGAGCATCTCGGTGCTCCGCTGCACCGGGTTCGCATCGAGCGCGATGGGCAGGAGTTCGCCCTGATACCCGGCGGCGCGGTCACGCTCGGACTCGACCTCGACGTCTGGCAGCCGACGCCTGAGCAGGCCGCCGACTATGCCGAGAGCCTGGAACAGGGGTTCGGCTACGGCCCCGATCTGCGGACCCACCTCGCACGGGTACTGAGCCCCCGCCGGAGCGTCGTCTTGCCTACGGTGCTGATGGCCGTGGAGGACGAGAATCTGACCGACCTGCCTGCCGACATGCCGACCGTCCTTGCGGCCCGTGGCCTACGGATGCCAAGTTCCGACGAATGGGAGCACGCCTGCGGAGCCGGCGCGGACACTCTCTTCCGGTGGGGCGACGACTGCCCCCTCGACCGCATTCCCTACGGCGACCGCACCGGCCCGCACGAGCAGCTGAGCGCCTTCGGCCTGCGCATCGCCTACGACACCTACCGCACGGAACTGTCGAGCGACGTCACTGCCGCCCATGGCGGTGACGGTGGCGAGTCGGTGTGCGGGGGGTACGGCCATGTGCTGGCGTGGCTGCCCCTGGCGACCGCCAACCGCAACCCCTCCATGGCCGAGTTCGTGTACGGCCCGGACGGTGACGACCTCTACGAGGACTTCTCCACCCGACCGGTGCTCACGCTCTGACCTCTGGAGGCTCGTGCCGCCATCGCCCCGTCCTGCGTGCGGGGCGGGGCGGGGCGGCACGCCGTCCTTACCGGCCGTGGCCGGCGCTCCCGGCTGGCCGGCCGCTGCCGGACCGACGCCCGACCAGGAAGCCATCCGGCAGGCGTTCAGCGGACCTGCATCGAGTGTCGGGGCTCTCGGTGATGGTTACCGGTCGCAGCAGTAGCATCTGCCGCATGCATCCTGGATCTCCGCTGAGCCCTCGGGGCCTGCTGCCGCCGGGTCGGATGGTCACGTCGGATGAAGGGGGCGGAGACGTACAGCCCCTGTGGCTCAGTGAGGGGCCGGCCACGGCTGAGCTGTGGACGCGGATGCACGCCGAACACCCGCGCTCCGGCCTGTGGCCGCTGCTGCTCGACGCACTGGATCCGAACGACGGCGCATGTCGCCCGTGGGGATCCGGGGAGCTCTTCCCCGACCAGATGTCCTCCCCGGCCGGCCACGACCCTGTCGGCCTCCTCGCAGGGTGGTGGGCGACCTACACGGCCGTCGACGAAGAAGGCGACATCCTTGGCACCGACGGGCGCCTCGCCGTCACGGCGCCCTTCGGGCAGGTCTGGCCCGGCCCCGCGCTCAGCAGGAAGACTGCAACGAGTCCGGAGCGATTGGCCTCCGAGTTCGCCCAGGCATTCCTCGCCGACCGCGCACAGGTACGACTGGGGCTGGTCGCCGCAGAGTCCGGTGCGGAAGCGTTGACGGCCGTGGGTTGGGCCGGGCCTTGCAACTACGACAACGACACGGCGAAGTTCTCCGCGGTCATCCGGGATTGGGAGCACCGGTTCGGCGCCCGTGTCGTCGCGGTCGGGTTCTCCACGTTGCACCTCAGTGTCGCTGCGCCACCGGTGAGCGAGCGTGAGGCTCTGTTGGTTGCGGCCGAGCACTTCGGGTTCTGCCCGGACAACATCTGGCAGGGCAGCAGACCGTACACACTGACTGCGTACGCCGACCGGATCATCGGCGCCCACCGTTGGGACTTCTGGTGGGACTGACCCTGCCCGGAGAACGGCGGGTCGAGGACTGCGCGCATGCCCGAGCAAAAGCACTCGGGGGCCTCTGTCGGTGACCAGGTAGCCTTCGTCGACCGCGTGGTGTCGATGGACATCGCCGTGATGCCGGCCGGTGCCAGGACGGGGAAGCCTGAGTTCATGAGAGACGTCGTTTTCACCCGCCAGAGCGGCTGGATCCCGAACGTGATCCGCGAGGACGGCGAGCTGAAGCTGATGCTCGGTGCGGGGGCCGACGCCAACCACGAGCCTCGCACGTTCACGTTCCCGATCAGCGAAGCGCATCTTCGGGTGATCCGGGAGGACTTGGCTCGACACCTGCTGCTGTGGAGCGCGGTCCTTCCGCTGTGCGACGCCGCCGGAACCCGGGGCCGGCTCGACGAGAACGCTGCCGTCGCGCTCCTGGACCCGATCCTCCTCGCCGCGCCCGCGGACGTCGACGCGCTCTTCCAGCGCATCGGGTGGGACAGGAGCCGGCTCGTCGCCCACGGCGCCGACATCGCGCTGCTGGAGCGCGGCCAGGTCTGCGCGGCGATGCGCACGGCCACAGAGACGTCAGATGGGAAACGAGCGCAGGAGTACCAGGCGAACCGCCGTCGCGCCGAGCGCGGAGCAGTGCTCGGTCCGCTCGACGCCGCGATCCTGAGATACACGGGCCAGTATCTGCACGGCGCGACGATCCCGCGGCGGATACCCGATGCCGTCGCCCCCGCGCTGCTGCCCGAGGTCACGCGGGTGATCGCCACCGCGGAGCAGGCCTGCGCCGGGATGCGGATCGGCCGCGACCCGCGACGGGGAAAACGCGCCACGGACAAGTGCGACTGGGATCGGATGAAGACGACGGTCGAAGCGGCCGTGCGCCGTGCACACCCTGAGCTCGTCGATGACGCGGTGCGTACCGTCAGCTTCCTGATGTGCTCGGAGGCCGCGGAGCGCTCCAGGAACACACCCATGGAGGACGACGAGGAGGCTGCCGACCACCGCGCCGAATCCGGCGGAAGTGCGCGGAAGACCGCCCTGTCCTTCACCGACGACAAGGGCGTCGAGAAGAAGTGGCTACGGGACGGCCCCCGCACGGCCGCCGCCGAGTTCTGGGAGTTCGTCGGCGACCGCTCTGCCGCGGACAACGAAGTGTTCACCATCGAGGACGAGGAGAGGGGCGAAGGGATCCAGCTCCACTTCTACGCCGACTCCATCGCCCGGATCACGACCCTGCGCGAGAGGAAAGGCGGGTCCGAACCGGAGTACCAGGTCGAGTACAGCCTGGTCGACGGGATCGGCGGATACCGGAACCTGGTGAGCGCCTTCGTCCGCGGCGGCTGCGCCGCACTCGACCAGCACGGCCCCTGGATGTCGGACGTCGCTGATTTCGAGCGCGCGCGTCGGCGGCGCAACGCCCGGTAGTCCCAGCGGGAGCCCGCGCACGCGTCCGTACACCTCGTCGAACCCGGCAGGTTCAGTGAGATACAACGGTTGCATGACGGTCTTCTCCTGCGCGAAGTGCGGTGCCGAACTCACCCCGGACCTGCAGAAGCTGCATGGCGTCCCGGACATCTCGCTACGCGACACGGACCGGCACGGCGATACGCGGCTCGCGCCTTCGACAGTCCCGCGAGGCAGCTACGCCATCGACCCCGAACCCTGGGGCGCCCCCTTCGTGGCCCCAGTCCCCCGGGCGGTGTCCGCACCTGCGAACCGGGCTCTTCTGATGCCGCCCGCCATGACCGACATGGTGCCCGCCGGCCCCCGGGACTCTGTCATCGTGCACCCGGAGGACGCGCCGAGCCTGCGGCTGGCCGGCTCTCTGGGTATGCACCACGGTTGTTGCGGACCTCTCGGAACGGGAGGCCTCAACATGACGTGCGTGTGCGGGGCGGGCGTGGCCACGCTTGCCGCGGACTGCATGGGGCCGCACGAACTCCATCTGGATCCGCTTCGGACGTACGCGTTCAGGCCCGACACATCCCTGTGATCATGAATCGTGGCCCGTTACGGCGGCGTGCGGGAAGCCGGCCTCCCGCACGCCGCGTACGTCGCTCAGGACGGCGTCCCGCCGAGCGCCTTGATGATCGCTCCCGAGAAGGCTTCCAGGTCGCCCGGGTTGCGTGAGGTGATCAGGTGGAAGCCGTTCGACGAGTCGACGACGACCTCGCGGTCCACCCACTTTCCGCCCCCGTTCGTCACGTCGGTGCGCAGTGAGGCGTACGAGGTGAGTTCCCGGTCCTTGACCAAGCCGGTCTCGACGAGCAGCCAGGGACCGTGGCAGATCGCGGCCACCGGCTTGCCGGCCTCGGCGAAGGACTCGACCAGGCGGCACGCCGTCTCGTCCAGCCGCAGGTTGTCGGCGTTCACGGTGCCGCCGGGGATCACGACCGCGTCGAACCGTTCGGCCGTCACCTCGCCGTACGTCGTGTCCGGAAGGATCTTCTCGCCCGGCTTCCGATCGGAGACCAGCGTCTCCACGGGCTCGGCCTGCTGGGCCGCCACGGTGACCTGCGCGCCGGCCTCGCGGAGCGCCTCCACCGGCTTCTTCAGTTCGTCCTGCTCCGTGCCGTAGTTCGTCGTCATGACGAGTACGTGCTTTCCGTCCAGGGTCACGGCCGTGTCCTCCTTGATCGCAGGCGTCGCTGTCACCCCTTTCGTGTCACCACCAGACGCGATCCCAAACCGGGACACTTCGGAAGCGTGTGGGCACCCGGGCCCCAGGTGTCGGAAAATCCGGGTGGCGACGCCGTCAGCCGGCCCGGAATCCGACCGTGCCGTCCGGCAGGACCGCCTCCACCGCCGCGCCGTGCTCCACGGTCCTGCTCACCGTGCAGTGCTTCTCGTGCGTCAGCCGCACGCCACGGGCGAAGACCTCGGCGGCCTTCGGGTTGCTCTCCGGGAGCTCGAACTCGTAGCTGACCCTGATCCGGCCCACCCGCCCCTCGTCCTCAGGGCCCGAGACCGACTCCACCACGATCCGCAGCTCGTCGTGGTCCACCGCGCGCGCCGTGCGGTCGATCACCAGGCCGCCGCAGCCGCCCATCGCCGCGAGCAGCAGCTCGACCGGGGTGAACGACGGCTGGGTCGAGGTGTCGTCCGCCGCCCCGATCCGTACCTCGGCGCCCCGGTCGTTCCGGGCGGTCCAGTCGCGGTAGCCGTTGCGGACGGTCTCGATGCGGTAGTCGGCCATGTTCGGCGGTGCTCCTCGGCTCGGGTGCGTGGTGGTCGTCCGTCCACGCAACCCCACCCGCTCCGGGCCGCCAAGGGGGCGCGCGGATCCCCGGGTGAGTAGCCGCGTACGTACGGACTGAGTACGGCGCCCCATCCCCGGACGCGGCCGCGCTGGTGGAATCGGTGCATGACCTCGGAGAACCGGCGCGACCGCCGCATGCAGCACGTCACCACCACCGGCTCGGCGCTGGCCGTGGCGCTCGTTCCCCTGGTCGTCGGCGTCCTGCTGGCCAAGACGGTCGGCGCCGACCCGATGACGCCGGTGAACGCCCTGATCACCAGCGGTGGGCAGCGGGCCCGTCTCTCCCGCTCCCAGCTGCGCACCTGCTCGGCGGGCCGGGCGCTGCACCGGGCGGGCGCGGGCGTTCGCTCCGTCCGGGCGGCGCGTTCCGCGCGTGCTGCCGCGACCGCCGACCGGGTCGGAGGGCCCGCCCGCGCCCGCCGCGCGTAGCCCGGCGACCGGGAGCGACGTCCGGCGGGACGGCCGGACATCCCGCCGGATGACACGGAGGGGTGAGCGGCCCCGACATCGCATCGCGGTCAGCCGCGGAACGCCTCCGGGCGCTCCGGCGAGGCCTCCGCGAGGGCCTTCGTCACCGCCTCGACGCCGTCGCGCAGGCCGTAGACCGGCGTGTCGGGCTGCTGGCGCCAGGAGTCGTCGATGCCGCCCGCGTCGACCGTGTCGAAGCCGAGGGCGTCGATGAGCTCGCGTACGGTCCGCTTCGCGGCCTCGTCGTCGCCCGCCACCGGCAGCGCGATCCGCTCGGGGTCGCCGGCCGGGCGCGGCTTGTCGAGGATGTCCTGGGCGTAGGTGCCGTTGAAGGCCTTGATCACGGCGTGGCCCACGTGGCGTTCGGTCCAGCGGCTCTCGGTCAGGCCCTCGTCCTCGATGGCGGCGATGCGGCCGTCACGCTCACGGGGGTAGTAGTTGCCGGTGTCGATGACGGCGAAGCCCTCCGCCGCGCCGTCGAAGAGGTCGGAGGGGAGGTCCGGGACCGCCTTGAGCGGGACGGTGACCACGACGATCTCGGCGCCGCGGGCGGCCTCCGAGACGGGTACGGGCGTCGCCCCGGTCTCCTCGGCGAGAGCGGTGAGGGTGTGCGGGCCACGGGAGTTGGCGACGGAGACGTCGTGACCGAGTGCGGTGAGCCGCCGGGTGAGGTTGCCGCCGATGTTGCCCGCGCCGATGATGCCGATCTTCATGGAGCTTCCTTCCGAACCGGGTGCGGCCGAGTGCCACGCCAGGCCAGAACTGCCGACCCTGTGCACCTATTCCCCCCTCCGTCCTCACCCTCGAGAGCCGGCGGGAGGATCACCCGGTGCGGGAGGCGTGGCTCGCCCCCGGCGCCGCCCCCTGCGGCTACTGTCGGCCGGGGCGCGATCGAGGAGAGGGAGACCGAGCCGTGGCGCGAAAGATCATCCTGTACATGTCGGTCTCGCTCGACGGTTACATGGAGGGGCCGGACCGATCGCTCGACTGGCACATGGTCGACGCGGAGCTGCACCGGCACTTCAACGAGGAGATGGCCGCCGTGGCCGGCTTCATCGACGGCCGCGTGACGTACGAGCTGATGGCCGATTTCTGGCCCACGGCCGACAGCGACCCCGCGAGCAGCCCGGAGATGGTGGAGTTCGCCGAGATCTGGCGCACGAAGCCGAAGACCGTCTACTCCACGACCCTCGAACGCGCCGACTGGAACACCACCATCGTACGGAGCGTCGACGCGGACGAGATCCGGGCGCTCAAGGAGGCGCCGGGCGGTGACCTGGCCCTCGGCGGGGCGGACCTGGCGGCCGCGTTCAGGGAACACGACCTGATCGACGCCTACCGCCTCTACGTGCATCCCGTCCTCATCGGGCGGGGCAAGCCGCTCTTTCCCCCGACCGACGCGACGACCACCCTCCGCCTCGCGGAGACCCGGACCTTCGGGAACGGCGTGGTCCTCATGCACTACGAATGCGTCCGCTAGGGCGCGCTCCGGGCGGCAGGCGGACGGGGAGTTCCGTACGCACTCTTGTGGCGGGAGCGACGAATGCCTACTTTCGAGTAACTCGACTTACTCGGGGTAACTCGCTGTCGCCGCGCGGGAGTCGGGGCCGTTGACGTACTCCCGGAAGGACCACGCATGTCCGCTCCCCGCACAGGTCGTGGCACGCGCCGCCTCCTGCTCGGCTCCCTCGCCGCCACCCTCGCGCTCGCCGTCGGCAGCGGCTCGACCGTGGCCGCGGCCCCCGGCGGCACGGGGACCACGGGCGTCCCGGCCTCCCAGGGCCTGCGGGAGGTGATGTTCGTCGGCAACAACTGGGACGGCACGGCCGACGTCATCGAGTCGACCGGCGACTTCCGGCGGATCGGACGGATCAACGTCATACCCGACCGTGAGCGCCGGATGTGGGAGATCGGCCTCAACCCGATCAAGCTGGCGTTCTTCCTCGGCATCCGGCAGGGCCCCGGCGAGGGGCACGACCAGTTCGTCGACGACATGTACGCCACGCCCGACGGCTCGGCGATGGTCGTCTCCCGGCCCAGTTTCGCCGACGTCGTCTCCCTCGACCTCCGTACCGGAGCGATCAACTGGCGCTTCCCCGTCTCGGGCTTCCGCTCCGACCACATGGCCGTCTCTCCCGACGGCACCCGCGTCGCCGTCTCCGCCTCCACCTCCAACACCGTGCACGTCCTCGACATCGTCACGGGCAGGCAGCTCGGCTCGTTCGCCACCGGCGACAAACCGCACGAGAACATCTTCAGCGCCGACGGCCGCCACCTCTGGAACATGGCCATCGGCGAGGTGACCACCGCCCTGGACGAACCCTGGCTCGACTGGACCAAGGGCGACCGCCGCATCACCGTCGTCGACGCCCGCACCTTCGAGACCGTACGGGTCGTCGACATGCGCGCCCGGCTCGACGCCTTCGGCCGCAAGGACCTGTCCGACGCGGTGCGTCCGGTGGCCTTCAGCCCCGACGAGTCGAAGATGTACTTCCAGGTCTCCTTCTTCAACGGCTTCGTCGAGTACGACGTCGCCACCGACCGGATCACCCGCGTCAAGGAGCTTCCCAAGAACCCCGAGACCGACCCGAACCGTACGACCTGGGTCAACGACTCCCGCCACCACGGCATGTCGATGAGCCCGGACGGCAGCCGTCTCTGTGTCGCCGGCACCATGGACGACTACGCCACCGTCGTCGACCGCACCACCCTGCGGGAGGGGCCGCTGGTCCCGGCGTCCAAGCCCTACTGGGCGACCGTCAGCGGCGACGGCCGCGCCTGCGTGATCTCCGAGAGCGGCGCGGACCGGGTCACGGCCATCGACTTCGCCACCGGCCGCAAGGTCGCCGAAGTCGCCGTCGGCGACCACCCGCAGCGGGTCAGGCTCGCCCGCGTCCCCGCCGACTGGAGCGGCCCCTCCGCACGCTGACAAACCCCGGGCCCCGCTCGCGCGCTGAGAACCCGGGCCGCGCCATCACGCCGAGAAGCCCGGGCCGCGCCCGCACTCCGGAAACCCGGGCCGCCTCCGCACGCTGGGAAACCCCGGGCCGTGGCGGACGTCGTCCCACCGGCGTCACGGGTCCAACCCCGATGCGCCCGGCGTGCGGAGGCACAGGGGCGCGCCCGGGCGTACCGGAGGTGTACGGCGGTGGGCGAGGGGAAGTGTCCCGGCCGTGAACCAGGACGAGCCGACACGGCCCACTCATGAGCCCCTGCTGCGCAAGACGTCGTTCACACCGGAGGACGAGGCGAGACACCGTCAGGACTTCCTGGCGGGAACGGTGTTCGTCGCCGCCGCCGGCACCATGGCGGCCGGCGACGGATCCGGCCTCGAACCCCTCGACCCCCTCTTCGTCGTCTACGTCCACGAGGACGAGCGGACCTTCGGCGCTGCCCCGCAGCTGCGGGAGGCGTTCGCGCTCCTCGACGAGGCCGGCGCCGCCGACACGTACGGCCGGATGGAGATCGCCACGGGCTGGTCCGGCATAGGCGGCCACGACCCCCTGCTCAAACTGCACCTGCGGTTCCCCGGCCCGCGCCCCGCGGCCGGTACGGCCGAACTGGTCATGCCCGGCCGGCGCTACGCCACGGTGTGGCAGCACGTGGTCGACGGCGGCTTGATCGGCGTCAGCTCACAGGAGCGGATGGCACGGGCCGTCGGCGGGCCCGAAGCCTCCTTCGCGGACGGCATCGACGCCTGCGTCCTGCTCGCCACCGGAAGCTCACCCGTCCTCGACCAGTTCATCGACGGCTACGGCTGGCCCCGCCGCACCCGCTCGGCGCCACGCTGACGACGGCCTCCGAGCGCGCCGCCCCGCCAGGACCGGCGCCGCACACCGACGACCGTCGACGGTACGACTCCACGACGACACCACGACGACTCCACTACGCCGACGTGAAAGGCGGGCGCCCGGGGTCAGTCGGTGTCGGTGGCCGCCACCACCGCGACCCGGGTGCGGGACGGGTCGAGCACGGCGAACGCGGTGTCCGACAGGTCCCCGTGGAACCAGCGGTCGCCCGCCCCGCGCCGGGCGGCCAGCCGCAGCCAGCGGTGCTCGGCCGCGCGGCGCACCGCCTCGGGGTGCGGGACGGCGGGGTCCAGATCCATCAGGGCGTACAGCGCGCGCCAGGTCAGCAGCCTGGCGTACGCGCCCTGCTCCCCGCCGTCCCCCCAGACGCCGCCCGAGAAGGCTCCGACGAACAGGTCTCCGGCCGCGTCGTCGACGGTGGTGTGCGCGGCCGCGAGCGTGTCCGGGACGAGGCCCCCGAGGCAGGGCGCCCGCAGTGAGGTGAGGAGCGAGGCGTTGAAGTCCGCGGGATCGAGCGGGCGGGGCAGGGCGAAGAACAGCGCCTCGGCCGCACCGAAACCGGCGAACGGGGCCTCGACCGTCGCGGCACGCCCCTCGTCCGGCGTCGGTACGGCGTCCCGTCCCGCGGCCGCGCCCCCCTCGGTCGGCGGTATGCCCGGATAGCGGTCGTACAGCTCCTCGGGGGTGAGGGAGCCGAGCATGGAGCCCTGGAGAGGGGCCCGTTCGCGCATCGCGTGCTCGGCGTACAGGGAGGTGAGCGGCAGCCAGGCGAGCGGATGGCCCAGGGTCCGCAGCCGTGTCCCGTAGCCGAGGTACGGCTCCTCGCGCAGACCCCAGCGCAGGGCCATCTCCTGGAGCAGGCAGGCGTGGAACTCCGTCTCGGGTGCGTCCGGCCGCTCGGGCGGCGCCTCGAAGTGCGGCCGGAGCGCGGCCGATCCGGGGCGCCGCACCAGCTCCCAGGCGATCCGTCGCGTCAACCAGCGTGCCCCCGGGGCGTCGCCCTGCCGGGCCGCGTGCTCCCCGAGGCGTACCGCCCAGTCCGTGGCGGCCTGCCCGTGATGGCCCGTCAGGACGACGACCAGGCGCACGATCTCGTGGTCGTACCACGAACGGGCCGTCCTGGCGGGGTCGGTGGCCAGGGTGTAGAGGCGCTCGGGGTCGGTGACGGCGTGGACCCGGAGGGAGGCGTCGTCGGGCAGGGGGGACGGTGCGGGCATGGTGAGCAGCGTACGGGCCGGTGCCGAGCCGTCGGCCCGTCGGGGCGGGAGCGGCCACGGGGGCGCCGTGGCCGCTCGTCCGTCTCAGGCGGCCGGCGGGATCCGTGAGGGGCGGCCCGCGCCGCGGGTCAGGGTGTAGCCGCCGATCCCGGCGAGCGCGCCGAGCACTCCGCCCACCGCCGTCCACACCCAGCGGTCGGACCACCAGCCGGAGGACCAGCCGTCCTCGGGCGCCCGGGCCTCGACCACGGACGGCTTGCCCGCGTCGGCGTCGGCCTCCGCGACGTCCGCCGTGGTAGCGCCGGGCACGAGCGGGGCGGCGAGCGATCCGCCGCCGGCGTACGCGCCGCCCCGCTCGGTGGAGACCGCGCCGACCTTCGTGGTGAACGGCAGGCCGAGGTCCTCCTCAGGGAGACCGGTCACCGTCAGCCGTACGTAGTAGCTGCCCGGCAGCGGATCCTCGTCCCAGGTCTCCGCCCAGGGGCGGACGGTGCGCAGGGTGCAGGCGAGCTCGACCGTCGCGGCCTCCTTCGCCGCGACCCTGGACTGCATGCCGTACACGCACGGCTGGTGGCGCCGCAGACCGTCGTAGACGTCGATCCGCCAGGTCGACGCGCCGTGCCGGGCGGCCGGCTCGGGCAGGGTGACCGAGGCGGTCACGGTCGGGCGCTGCCCGCTGTCGGCCGGGAAGACCCAGTAGAGGTAGTCGCCGGTGGAGGCCTCGGCAGTCGCCTGCTGCCCCTGCCGGAACGCGGCGGCGGTACGGAAGGTGGTGCCCGCCTCCGTCGGGGCCGGGGCGCTCCCGTCCGCCTCGTTCCCGCCGGCTGCCTCCGTGGAGGTGGCCGCCGGGGTCGGCGAGTCGGCCAGGGCGGGTCCGGCCGTACCGAGCAGGGCGGTGCCCGCCAGCAGTGCGGCGGTCAGCGTGCGTACGCTACGCATCAGTTGGTCCTCCAGACGGCGACGCGCCAGCGGGACAGCCAGCCCCACAGCAGGCCACCCACGAAACCGGCCAGTACGAGCACGCCGAGCAGCCACCAGCCGCGCCCGAGACCGAAGGCGGCCACGTCGGACGCCTCGTCGGGCGCGTCGACCACGTCGACGGCCAGCTCGATCGGCATGCCGGGCGTCGTCTTCACCGAAGGGGGCGCGGAGAAGGAGTTGCCGATCTGGAGACAGACGGTCTCGGCGGCCGGCTTGCCGTCGTCCCCGTCGGCGTCGTCGCGCGGGGGCTTGGGATAGCGCAGACCGGTCGAGATCACGTCCGTGCGTCCGTCGCCCGCCTCCGACCCGCGGACGATCTCCCGTCCGTGCACGGTCACCGCGCGCATCAGCACGCCGTAGTCGTCGTTCACCGCGCGGTCGGCCGAGATGCTGACCGAGGCGCGCAGTTCCTGACCGGGCAGCACGTCCACGCGGTACCAACGGTGCTGGCCGAAGGTCTCACGGTCGGTGTAGAGGCCGGGCTTGAGCAGCGGTGCGGCCGCGCACCTGTCGGCGCCCTCGGTGGCGACAGGGGTGACCACCGGGTCGGCCGCGCGGTCGACCAACTGCCGGACGCGCTTGGAGAGTTCCTCCGTGTGGCGGACCGAGGTGTAGGTGCCGCCGGTCGCCTCAGCGATGCAGGTGAGCTGTTGGCGGATCTTGGCGTTCGGCACCAGGCCGAGGGTGTCGATGGTCAGATGGATCCCCTGCGCGGCGATGCCCCGCGCCACCTCGCAGGGGTCGAGCGGGGCGCAGGTGTCCTCCCCGTCCGTGATGAGCACGATCCGGCGGGTGGCGTCACCGCCCTTGAGGTCCTCGGCCGCGCCCAGCAGGGCGGGCCCGATCGGCGTCCAGCCGGTGGGAGCCAGGGTGGCCACGGCCGTCTTCGCCTCGGTCCGGTCGAGCGGGCCGACGGGGTAGAGCTGCCGGGTATCCTCGCAGCCCTTCTTGCGGTCCTGCCCGGGATAGTCGGCGCCGAGCGTGCGTATGCCGAGCAGCACCTCCTCCGGTACCGCGTCGAGCACCTCGTTGAACGCCTGCTTGGCGGCCGCCATCCGGGACTGGCCGTCGATGTCGCGGGCCCGCATCGAGCCGCTGACGTCGAGGACCAGCTCGACCTTGGGGGATGCCTCGGCCGCCGGTTCGTCGGCGGCCGCGCCGGAGGGGACGAGCCCGACGGCCAGGGCGGCGAGCAGCGCGCAAGCCCCGGTCGCCAGCCGTTTTCTCGTGATCATCTGCCGGATCGTAGGGATGATCGTCCGACAATCCAAACGCGAGGGTTCAGCGGTGCTCGGGGTTGGGGAAGTCGGCCCGGCAGCCCGCGTCCCAGGCGGTGCGCTGGTTGCCGTGCGCGGGGATGCCGCCGGCCGCCTTGATCATCGCGGCGAGGTGCATCAGGTTCCACGCCATGAACGACGTGTTGCGATTGGTGAAGTCGTTCTCGGGGCCGCCCGACCCGGCGTCCAGGTAGGACGGCCCGGGGCCCGCCTCGCCGATCCACCCCGCGTCCGCCTGCGGCGGGATGACATAGCCCAGGTGCTGGAGGCTGTACAGGACGTTCATCGCACAGTGCTTGACCCCGTCCTCGTTCCCGGTGATCAGACAGCCGCCGACCCGCCCGTAGTAGGCGTACTGTCCCTCGCCGTTGAGCAGGCTGGAACACGCGTACAGCCGCTCCACGACCCGCTTCATCACGGAACTGTTGTCGCCGAGCCAGATGGGACCGCACAGCACCAGGATGTCCGCGCCCATCACCCGCTCGTAAAGCTCCGGCCAGGCGTCCGTCTCCCAGCCGTGCTCGGTCATGTCCGGCCACACACCCGTCGCGAGGTCGAGGTCGACCGGCCGCACCAGCGACGTCGCCACCCCCTGCGCCTCCATCACGGCCCGGCTGCGCTCGATCAGCCCCTCGGTGTTGCTCGTCTCGGGGGACCGCTTGAGCGTGCAGTTGAGGTACAGGGCGCGCAGATCGTCGTAGCGGTACGCAGTCGCCGGCATCGGCCGTCTCCTCGCGGGATGGGGGCACCGGACGCAAGCCTCCTCAGCCCCGGGCGCCGGGGCCACCCGGGAGCGCTGAACGGGTGGGCCGCCTCACCACCGGACGCGCGCGGCGACGGGCAGATGGTCGCTCCCGGTGGCAGGCAGGGTCCACGTCTCGACCACCGTCGCACCCCGCGCCAGGACGTGGTCGATGCGTGCCAGGGGCAGGCTCGCCGGCCAGCTGAACGCCCACTCGGCCCGGCTGCCCCGCGCCAGGTCGGTCACCGGGCGCAGACCCCGGTCGGCGGCGGTGCCGTTGAGGTCGCCGAGGACCAGCGCGGTGGCCTCCCGCTCGGCGGCGAGGGAGCGGCCGAGCCGAGCGGCGCTCTCGTCGCGCCATCCCGTGGCGTACCCCTCGGTGGGGCGGATCCGTACGGACGGCAGGTGCGCCACATAGGCGGCGATGTCCCCGCGCGGGCCGCGCACGACGGCGCGCAGCCCGCGGTCCCACCCGGGGCCCACCGCCCGGGGCTTGATGTCGACCCGGGAGACGTCCTTCAGCGGGTACGTCGACCACAGGGCCACCGTGCCGACGTGCGCGTGATGGGGATGGGTGCGGGCGAACGCGGAGCGGAAGGCGGGCAGCCGGGCCGGGGTGACCTCCTCCAGGGCGACGAGATCGGGGTCGGCGCCGAGCACGACCCGCGCGACGCGGCCCGGATCGGGGTTCTCGTCGCTGACGTTGTGCTGCACGACCGTCATGTCGTACGTGTCGGGGGCCGCGGGCAGCAGCGTCTGCCGGAACACGCCCGCCCAGACGGCCGCGACCACCGCGCAGGCCACCGCGGCGGTACGCGACCGGCGGACCGCCGCCACGACGAGCCCGGCCGGTACGGCGAGTCCCAGCCACGGCAGGAAGGTCTGCAGCAGGCTGACGGGATGGCCGGGCAGGCCCGGCAGGGCCGCGTGGAACAGCAGCGCGCAGGCGGTCGCGCCCATCAGCGCGACGGTCACCAGGCCGGGCCGCCGTAGCCCCCTGGGGGCGGTCGTGCGCTCTCGCAAGATCGTTCCTTCTCTTCCGGCGCCCTCACGGTCCCGGCGCGGGGCGGGTGCGCCGAGAAGGGGGACGCGGGGGAGGGGGACCCGGTTGCGGGAGGTGAGGCGGGCGGCCGGGCACGGTTCGCGTCCCGACTCCTGGGGCGGGCGTTCCGGTCGGCCGGAGGGCGCAGCCCGGGGCACCACGGCGGACGTCCCGGTCTACCCCAGCGGTGGACGGGCGCCCGGCGGCGGCTACAGGACCGCGATGCCCAGCGGCCGTTCGCCCGCGGCGAGACGGCGGCTGTCCCCGGTGGCGAGGTCCACGACGGTGATGCCGTTCCAGAAGCCGTCCCGGGTGAAGCCGCCGGTGACGTACGCCGTCCGGCCGTCGTCGGAGACCGCGACGTCCTCGTGGGCGCCGTCCAGCGGATACACGCGCTCCTCGCCGTCGGGAGCGCGGACGGTGAGCGACGGACCCCGGTCCGAGGACGGGTCGATCGGGCCGGTCCCGACGACGAGGAGCGTGCCGTCCGGCGCGGTCGTCGCGCCGTGCTGGTGGGTGTTCGCCGTCATCGGCTCGATCTCGGAGCGTCCGGTGCGCGGGTCGACGACCACCAGGCGCTCGCCCTCGAAGGGGAGCAGCAGCCTGCCATCCGAGGGCCGGACGACGGCGTAGTGCGGCTTCAGCCAGGAGCCGAGCCCGCCCTCGGTGCCGTACGGGGCGACCTCGACGCGTCGCGGTGTGAGCGAGCCCGCGGGGACGACGGTCACGTCGAAGGAGTCGTGGTTCGTCACGTACACCTCGGAGCCGTCGCGCGAGACGTCGACATCGAAGGGGCGACGCCCCACAGGCACGGTCTCCGTCACCGCGCGGCTCGCGGTGTCGACGACCTCCAGGGTCCCGTTCCCGCCGGGGACGTTGACGCCGACGTACACCCGCGTGCCGTCGGGGGAGAGTGCGACACCCATGCCGCCACCCCGGTACTCGCCGGTGGTGACGGGCCCGGTCTCCGTCTCGTACGGCACGAGGCCCAGGCGTCTGCGCAGGCGGGTGTCGACGACGGCGACGCCCTCGGCCGTGGCGACCCAGGCGAGCCCGTCCTCGCCGACGGCCAGGCCGTACGGCGCGGTGCCCACCTCGACGGAGCCGATCGCGCCCCGCACCGGGTCGACGAAGGTGACGGTGTCCGAACCGAAGTCGGCCACGAGCAGGGTTCCTTCGGGCGTCCTGACCGTCGACGCGGCGCCCGGGGAAGGCGCCACACCGGAGGACGGCGGGGCGGAGGACGGCGGGGCGGAAGGGGGCGGCGGGGCGGAGGCGCGGCTCCCGCTTCCGGGGGACGTGCCGCCGCTCTCGGCGGATCCGCCCGGCGCGCACCCGACGAGCAGGGCCGCGGCGGCGAGGGCGAGGGCCGGCGCACGTGTCCTCATCGGGCGGTCACCCGCCGGGTGGTGGCCGCCGGCAGACCGGCGATCGCGTCGAAGCCGCGTCGACTCGCGTGCTGGAGCGGCGTGGTGCCGTCGTGGTCCGCGAGCAGCGGATCCGCCCCGGCGGTGATCAGCAGCTCGACCGTCTCCTGGTGGGCGCGGCCGCCGTCGCCGAGGATCACCGCCTCCAGCGGCGCGGTCCACCGCAGCCGGTTGACGTGGTCGATGTCGGTGTCCGTCTCGCACGGCACGGCCCGGACGTAGGCGACATGACCGCGCTCGGCGGCGGGGATGAGCGAGGTGCCGCCGAAGCGGTTCGTCAGGCTCAGGTCCGGACCGGCGGGCAGCAGGGCGCGCAGCATGGGCATGCTGCCCGTGACGCCGGGGGCCAGCCACGGTGTATCGCCCGCGACGTCCCTGGCGTTCGGGTCGGCTCCCGCCGCGATCAGCAGCTCCGCGACGTCCACCCGGTCGGCAAGGGCGGCCGGCAGCAGCGGCGTACGGCCCTCGTCGTCGCGGCTCTCGACGTGCGCGCACGCGGCGAGCGCGCCGCGCACCGCCGAGGCGTCCCCCTGGTGCGCGGCCGCCAGGAGCGGCCGGTCGTTCGGATGCATGGGCGTCCTCCTGCGTTCCTCGGGCCGAGTTCCTGGGGCGAGGCCTGCCGGAACGGCCGGTGGCGGTGGCGGCAGCGGTGGCGGTGCCCGGTCGGTCCCCGCGCGGTGCGGGGCCCTGGGCGAGGGGGCGGTGGGGCCGTGGGGCCGTGGGGCCGTGGGGCCTCGCGGTCTCCATCCTGGGGGCGCCCCACGCCCGCCGGGGTCGGCCCGGCGGCTGGGGACGGAGGACCGGACGGCTGACCCCCGGGTCCACCGATCGGCTGACCCCGAGCCCTCCGGGGCACCGGCACGGCCCCGTGCCGACGACGATTCCGTGCCGACGACCGCCCCGTGCCGACGACGGCTCCGGCCAGGGCAAATTCGGTGTCGGAGGCGGCCTCCCGTACGTGACAATGAGTCACCACACGCCAGGAGGAATCCATGAGCCAGGGGACCCTGACTCTTCACGCACTGCTGCCCGCCGCCGAGCTGGCCGCCGCGCTCGACGCCGGCCATGTCACGCGCAAGGCGCACCCCGAGCTGCCGCTCTCGATCTACACGTACACCCGGGTCTGCCAGTACGAGCGGATCTGGAACCGGGTCACCACCCGCTGCCGCGGCCTCGTCGCCGACGACGTCACCGGCGAGATCGTCGCCCTGCCGCTGCCGAAGTTCTTCAACATCGGTGAGCACGCGACCGGTCAGCCCTACGCGTCCGCGCTGCCGGACGAGCCGTTCGAGGTCTACGACAAGGTCGACGGCAGCCTCGCGGTGGTCTTCCACTACGCGGGCCGCTGGCGCGTCGCCTCCAAAGGGTCCTTCATCAGCGCGCAGGCGACCTGGGCGCAGCGCCGGATCGACACCGCCGACACGTCGGCGCTGATCCCCGGGGTGACCTACCTCGCGGAGATCCTGTACCCGCAGAATCGTATCGTCGTCGACTACGGCGACCGCCGGGACCTGGTCCTGCTCGCCGCCTTCGCCGCCGACGGCACCGAGATACCGCTCGCCGACGCCGCCCCCCGGTGGCAGGGCGTCGGATCGGTCGTCACGGTCTGGCCGGCCATGGACATCGACGAGCTGGTCAAGCTGACCGAGTCCAACACCCTGCCGGGCGGCCGCGCCGCCACCGGCACCGACGCCGAGGGGTTCGTGCTGCGCTTCGCGTCGGGCGTCCGGGCGAAGGCGAAGCTCTCCGAGTACGTGCGCCTCCACAAGGTCCTGACCGGCGTCACCGAGCGCGACATCTGGCGCAGCCACGGCGTGCAGCGCTTCGCCGGGGTGTCGGCGAAGCGGCTCGCCCAGCGGCTTGGCCTCTCCGTCGCCGAACTCGGCGGCGTGCGCGCGGACGGCGGCCGGCCCCTGGACGCCCTGCTGGAGCAGGTGCCGGACGAGTTCGACACGTGGGTGCGCCGGGTGATCGCGCGCCTGGAGGACGAGGCCGCGGCGCGCGAACACGCCATCGACGAGGCGTACCGCACCGTCGTGCACCTGGCCGACGACCGGGGAGCGTTTGCCCGAGCCGTGCGGGATCTGCCCCACGACCTCCGGGCGGCGATGTTCCTCCGCCTCGACGGCCGCCCGACCGACATCCTCGTCTGGCGCGCCGTGCGCCCCGAGGCATCCGACCCCTTCGCGACCGACGAGGAGAACTGAGACATGCCTGTCGTACACGTCATGACGGGGCTGCCCGCCTCGGGGAAGACGACGGCCGCGAGGGAGCTGCAGGCCCGGGCCGACGGCCGGATGCGCCGCGTCAACCTCGACGACCTGCGCACCATGCTGGACCTCCCCTCCGACGACCGGGGCCGCTCGCACGCGCACGAGCAGACCGTCCTCGGCATCCAGGACGCCGCCGTGCGTGCCGCCGTCGACGGTGGTTTCGACGTCGTCGTCGACAACACGCACCTCACCCCCCACATCCCCAAGCGGCTGAAGGCGGCGGTCGCGGGCCGGGCGACCTTCGTCGTGCACGACCACACCGACGTGCCCCTCGAGGAGTGCGTCCGCCGGGACGGAGAGCGGGCCAGGCCGGTCGGCGAGGAGATCATCCGGATCCTGGCCGACAAGCACGCGAAGGCGACCCGCGGCGGCTGGCGCCTCACCGACGCCTGGCTGAACGACCAGCCGCCCGTCGAGCCGTACGTTCCCGACCTCGCGCTCCCGTCGGCGGTGCTGTGCGACATCGACGGCACGCTCGCCCTGCGCGGCGACCGGGGCCCGTACGACTTCACCCGCTGCGACCTCGACCTGCTGAACGGATCCGTACGGGACGCCCTGCACGCCTTCCAGGGGGCGCACCGGGACACGATCGTGCTCCTGTCGGGGCGCAGCGAGGACCACCGGCCGATGACGGAGGCCTGGCTGCGCCACCACGGCGTGCCCTACGACGAGCTGTGGATGCGGCCGTCCGGCGACGGCCGCCCCGACGACCTGGTCAAGTCGGAGCTCTTCGACCGGCATGTACGCCACCGGTACGCCGTACGGGTTTCCCTGGACGACCGGGACCGGGTGGTGGCCGTCTGGCGGCGCATGGGTCTGCCGACCTGGCAGGTCAACTACGGCAACTTCTAGGAAGCACTCACGGGACCACGGGCCACCTCCCAGCGCGTCTACCCTGGACGCATGGGCGCCGACCCGGCCGCCCCGCCCCTCGGCGGGCATCCGACGTCCGGCCGGGGGCGGGGGCCGCTCGTGGCTCCAGGCCGCCCGCGCGTCCGCTCCTCCAGACCCGGGAGGCGACCACCGTGTACTTCACCGACCGCACCGACGCGGGCCGGCAGCTCGCCGCCCGACTGGACCACCTCAAGGGCCGGGACGTCGTGGTGCTCGGGCTCCCGCGCGGTGGAGTGCCGGTGGCCGCGCAGGTCGCCGACGCCCTCGGCGCCCCCCTGGACATCTGTCTCGTACGCAAACTGGGGGCGCCCTACCAGCCCGAACTGGCCATGGGGGCCATCGGCGAGGGCGGCGTCCGCGTGGTCAACGAGCGGGTGCTGCGCGAGACCGGCGCGTCCGAGCGCGACCTCGCCGTGGTGGAGGAACGCGAGCGGGCGGTCCTGGAGGAACGCGGCCACCGCTACCGCCGGGGCCGCCGGCCGCTCCCCGTGGACGGGCGGACGGTGCTCGTCGTGGACGACGGCATGGCGACCGGAGCCACCGCCCTGGCCGCCTGCCGGGTGGTACGGGCCCGGGGCGCCGCACGGATCGTGCTCGCCGTCCCCGTGGCTCCGCGCGGCTGGTCCGGCCGGGTCCACGGAGAGGCGGAGGAGACGGTCTGCGTCCACGACCCCGAGTCCTTCTACGCGATCGGCCAGTTCTACGGCGACTTCTCCCAGACCCCCGACGAGGAGGTCCTCGCCTGCCTGGACCGCCGCCGCCCCGCCGAGGCGGTCGGCGAGGACCCGCCCGCCGCGGCCCCACGGGAGGACACCGACGTACGCGTCCCCCTGGGCGGGGCGGCGCTCACGGGCCGCCTCGTGGTCCCCGGCGGGGCCGCGGGGATCGTCCTCTTCGCCCACGGCAGCGGCAGCAGCCGGCACAGCCCCCGCAACCGGGCCGTGGCCGACATCCTGAACCACGCCGGTCTCGGCACGCTCCTCTTCGACCTGCTCACCGAGGAGGAGGCGGACGACCGCGCCCTCGTCTTCGACACCGCCCTGCTCGCCGACCGGCTCGCCCGCGCCACGACCTGGCTCGCGGAACGACAGGCGACGGACGGGCTGCCGCTCGGCTACTTCGGCGCCAGCACCGGCGCGGCCGCCGCCCTCCGCGCCGCGGCCGACCCCTCCTCCTCCGTCGCCGCCGTGGTCTCCCGAGGCGGCCGCCCGGACCTGGCGGGCCCGCACCTGGCCTCGGTCCGCGCCCCCACCCTCCTCATCGTGGGCGGAGCCGACCCGCTGGTCCTCGACCTGAACGAAGAGGCCCGAGCGGGACTCCGCTGCGAGAACCGGCTCGAGGTCGTGCCCGGCGCCGGCCACCTCTTCGAGGAGCCGGGCGCGCTGGAACGGGTCGGCGACCTCGCCGCCCGCTGGTTCGCCGCCCACTTCACCCGCCGGCCCCCGGCCGCACCCGGCGCGTGAGCGGACCGATCGCCCCGTGGCCCTAGGGCGGCGCCGTCGACCCGGTGCGTCCGCACGGCGGGACGCCTTCGACCCGGCGCCCCTCCCCTCGGCATACTGACGCCTCTTGATCACCGCCACACCACAGGAGGAGTCATGGCCGCCGCTTTCAAGACCGTCATCGAGGTGGGCCCGGACCATCTCGCCCAGGCCCGGGCCGTCGACCGGCTGTTCCAGGAGGCGATCGCCCCGGCGACCGTCAACTTCGACTTCGACAACATCAGGGAGGCCGCCGCCGCGATACCGGACAGCGCCATCGTCAAGATGGTCCGCGGCTGGGGGCTCCAGGAGAACGCCCCCGTCCTCGTTATGGTGCTCTCCCTCAAGGAGGCCGTCCGGCAGGCGCTCCCGGAGGAGTTCGCGGACGCCTCCTTCTGGGACACCATCGAGAAGGAGCTGGTCCACGCCTTCACCGGCCTCGCCGCGCAGGAGGGCGAGCCGGGGCTGTCGTACTACGAGGAGACCGAGGACCGCACGTCGTACTACCGCGACCTGTTCTTCGCCCTGCAGGACGAGGAGACCGGTGCGTACCTGTACGCGATCGCCTTCTGCATCGACGTGACGCTCGGGCTGGACAAGGCACGGGTCGGCACGCTGGGGATCGAGGACATCGTCCCGTTCGCGATCCGCCTCAACGCGATCGTGGTACGCCAGGAACTGGGCCTGGCCGCCTGACCCTCCGAGGAATCGGCGGACACCCGCCCCGGCCCGCCGTCCCGGGCCGGAAGCAGCCGACCGTCCCGGCCGGAGGCCAGAGATCCGCGGCCTCACCAGGCGCGTCGGCCGGCCGCGTGCCCTGGACGGGTGAGTGTGCGGGACCGGGGACAGAGTCGGACGCGGATCGGGTACGGATCGCTGCGTTGCTCCCCCCGCCTCGGAGGATGCTGTCCCATGCCTGTCCGCAAGGCCGCCGTACGAGCGTTGACGACCACCCTGTGCGCGGCGCTGCTCCTCGCCGCCTGTACCGGGGCCCCGCCCCCGCCACCCGCCGGGGGAGCGGCTGGACCGCCGGGCGACCGCGACTCCGTACCCCATCGCCCTCCGGCCCCGAGGCCCGAACCCGCCTGGGTCGACCGCCTTCCCGGAGTCGGTCCGTCCACGCGTGCGGCCTTCCCCGCCGGCACCACCCAGGCCCTGGTCG
Source organism: Streptomyces sp. NPDC048353 (assembly GCF_055587165.1). NCBI lineage: Bacteria > Bacillati > Actinomycetota > Actinomycetes > Kitasatosporales > Streptomycetaceae > Streptomyces > Streptomyces sp. NPDC048353. The sequence goes on from NZ_JBVJGU010000004.1 coordinate 581,500, forward strand.
TGCTCGGCGCGACGACGACCACCAACGAGGCCGAGGCCGTCCTCTACGAACGCGACCCGAGCAGGCGGTGGAACCGCGTCGCAGGACCGTGGCCCGCCCACAACGCGCTGCGCGGCTGGACCGACGAGCACGTGGCCGGCGATCTGCGGTCACCCATCGGGGTGTTCCGCATCGGGGACGCCGGCGGTCGGCTCCCGGACCCCGGTTCACTGCTGCCGTACGACCAGGACGAGGAGTTCGCCCTCCAGGGCACGGGCTTCGCCGGAGAGCCGCTGGAAGGCTCCTTCGACTATGTGATCGCCATCGACTACAACCGGATCCCCGGGACGAGTCCGCTGAACAAGAAGCGGCCCCTCGGGGCGGCGAAGGGCGGCGGGGTGTGGATCCACGTCGACCACGGCGGGCCCACCCAGGCGTGCGTCTCGCTCGCCCGCGAGGTGATGCCCGAGCTCCTGCGCGCCCTGGACCCGATGAAGGAGCCGGTCATCGTGATGGGCCCGGCGGCGGACATCGCGCGCTGAGCGGACGGCGGGGCTCCCGGCCCCCGAGCGGCCGGGAGCCCTGCCGTGTCCGCCCCCGAAGGGAGGATCAGTAGGGGCCGTTGACGTTGTCGATCGAGCCGTAGCGGTCGGCCGCGTAGTTGCAGGCGGCGGTGATGTTCGCGACCGGGTCGAAGAGGTCCATCGACGTACCGGGGACGTGGTAGGCCAGGAAGGTCGGCTCGATCACCTGGAGCAGGCCCTTCGAGGGGGTGCCCTTCACGGCGTTGGAGTCCCAGAGGTTGATGGCCTGGGGGTTGCCCGAGGACTCCCGCATGATGTTGCGCTGGATGCCCTCGTAACTGCCGGGGATTCCGTACGAGGCCATGATGTCGAGCGACTCGCGGATCCAGCCGTCGAGGTCGTTGCTGTAGCGCGGGGCGGCGGGCGCGGCGGCGGGAGCGGCCGGCTGGGCAGCCTTCACGGGGGCGGCGCCGCGCTCCTGCGAGCGGCTGGCGCGCTCGGTGCTCGTGCTCGTCGCGCTCTTCGGCTTGGCCTTGGCCTTCGCCTTGGGCTGCGTCGCCTTGGCCTTCGCGGGGGCCTTGGGCGCGGCGGCCGCCTGCTTGCGGATCGTCAGTTCGAGACCCGGGTGAATAAGTGACGGATTGTCACCGACAACGCTTCGGTTGGTGGTGTAGAGAACCTTCCAGCCGCCCCGGATGCCCTGTTCCTGTGCGATCAAGGAAAGGGAATCACCGGACGCGACCGTATAGGTGCGGGCGGTCGAAGCGGCAGCGGCGGGAATCGATTCTTTGATCTTTTCCGCGGCGCTGGAAACGGTCCTCTCCGCGGCAATGGCGGTGGGGGTTGCGGAAGCCGGGGCGGGCGCGGCGTGGGCGGCGGCCGTCGCGACCAGGGGCAGGGCCAGGGCCGCGCCGCCGGTGCCGGCCAGGGTGAGACCGCGGGTGAGGGTTCGGTGCTTGGGGCGCCGGTGCTTACCGTGTGCAGGCATGATGGGTTCCTCTCCGGCGCCTGCGGGGTGAGCTGTCGGGTTCGGGCTGGAGATGCCCGGCCGCACGCGTGCGACTTCACCCCGATCCGATCCGGAATCCCGAACCGGAGAGAAAAGTGGGTCCCCCGCTCCTGCCGACGGGTGAATAGGTGGTCTTTCGGGCGGTGGCAGGATTCGGCGATCCGTCCGAATGCAGGTGACCGTAGGCGAGAAATGTCGGCGAAAACAAGTCTCCGATGACGCGGTTAATTGCGGAATGCGCGCGCCTTGTGTGACGTGGCCCTCGATCGGGCGTCGGGCGGTGCCGAACTTCCTTGCGCGGTACGGGGTCGACGGGTGGGTGGGCACGGTTCCACGCATCGTCGTGATTCACGTCACTGAGTCAGTAATGTCGTTCTTTATCGCTTGTTCTCCGGAGTGTGCAAACAATAAGGTAATGCGGCCAATAAACCTGAATATCCCTTTTGGGGCGATAGTTCAGGGGGGTGGTGGACCTGGAAAGGGCTGTCTTGCGGCGCAAGGTAGTCACCACTACCATGCACCGCATGACAAAGGAGCTGCCGGGCGCCGGTGACCAGCGGCGCAGTCAGCTTCTGCGCGGGGTGCTCGACCTGTGCCTGCTCTCCCTGATCGGAGAACGGCCGCGCTACGGCTACGAGTTCGTCGAAGCGCTCACGGAGAGCGGCCTGGAGCTGGTGAGCGAGGGCAGCATCTATCCGCTGCTCGCCCGGATGGAGCGGGCCGGGCTCGTCGAGTCCTATCGCGCGCCGTCCTCCAGCGGCGGCGCGCCCCGCAAGTACTACCGGCTCACCGGCGCCGGCCGGGCCGAACTGGACAGTGGGCGGACCGTCTGGCGGGAGTTCTCCGCGCAGGCAGGCCGCATCCTGACCGCGACCACCGACCGGGCCCCGACCGAGGCCCGGGCCGAAGCCGCGGCCGGGACCGGCGAGCCGCCCGACACCGACGCACCCACGGGGGAGAAGACCACATGACAACCGAACGCGTACTCGCGATATGCCGCAGCAACTGGGAGTACCGGGGCATCGACGACGCGACCCTCCGCGACATGCTCGCCGAGCTGGCCGCGCACCTCCAGGACGCCGAGGCCGCCGGGCGCACGCCGCGTGACGTCGTCGGCGAGGACGTCACGGCGTTCGCCGCCTCCTGGGCCCGGGCGCGCAGGCCGCTCCACCGCCGCGCGGCGCGCCTCGCCGCCATGATCACCTTCATGGCGGGCCTCCTGCTGCTGCTCGCCCACCTGCGCCACTGGACGGCGGGCGTGGACGTCACCCCGGGCCGGACGGCCTTCTGGGGCGCCATCGCCGTGACGACCGTCGCGCTGGAGCTGCGCCGAGGCTCCCTGGGGCTGGGCAAGGGCTGGCTCGTCGCGCTCGTCGTCGGCCTGCCGGCGCTGGTGATCACCGACAGCCTCGCCGGCGTCGACCCGCTGTTCCGGATGCCCCTGTGGGCGAGCGTGCTGCTGGTCCTGCCGGGATGCGCGTACGCCGTCGCGGAGGCCCGGAACAAGAAGCGCGCGCCGCTCGCCCCGGCCCACACCTGACCCGCCCGAGCCCGGCGCCGTACCCGGATGCCCGAGCCCCGCGCCGAGCCCAAGCTAGCCCGTCACGCTCGGCGCGCCGGTCTCGATGTGGCCGGTGTAGCGGCGGGACCAGGTGCCGTCGATGTCCGCCAGGATGGTGAAGTCGTACCAACCCCCGTGATAGGCCACCGCGTTGAAGTGGTCCTCACGCGAGGAGTTCGCCGCGACCGTGTACGTCCACGGGCCGTCCGAGCGGTAGGCGTTCGACCGGATCGTGAACGTCACCGGGCCCGCCGAACTGTTGGTCAGCCTGAAGTAGACGGCGGTCTTCCCGGTGCCGGGCTCCGTCGCGAAGCGGGACGCGACCTCGACCGCCCGGCCCGCCTTGGACGCGTCGCCGATGAAGCGGCGCAGGAAGCGGTTCGGGCCCATCATCGAGATGTCGTACTTCCCCGACCCCGAGCCCGTCCCGATGTTGAAGTAGTCCGACGACGTCGAGCCCGGGTCCACGGTGTACTGCCAGGCCGCCGTGTCCCGGTGCTGGTGCGGGTGGATCGTGAAGTGCGCGGCCCGCCGGGCCTGCTCGCCCTGGTTCGTCATCGAGAACCAGGCCAGGATCTTGCCCCCCGTCCCGAACTCGAACCGGTCCAGGTTGCCGTTCACCTGGTACGGCAGGGCGCGCGCCGGACGCGTGCCCGGCTCCTGCGCGGGCAGCGCGTTGTCCTGCGGAACCGGGTTCGGCAGCGGACCGCACGTGGACTGCCCGATCACCTTGGCGGTCGAGGGCAGCCCCGACGGCACCCCGTACACCGGCCGGGCGAAGTCGAAGACCCCCGTGAGGTCACCGGTCACCTTGCGGCGCCAGGCGCTGATGTTCGGACAGGCGGCCGGCTTGCCGATGGCCGCCGTCCACGTCTCCATGAAGCGCAGGACGGAGGTGTGGTCGAAGACCTCCGAGCTGACCCAGCCGCCCCGCGTCCACGGGGACATGACGACCATCGGGACCCGGAAGCCGAGGCCGATCGGCACGCCGTCGAGGTACTCGCCCGGCGTCCCCGGCGGGGCGACCGGCGGCGGCACGTGGTCGAAGAAGCCGTCGTTCTCGTCGTAGTTGAGGAAGAGGACCGTCCCGTCGAAGACCTCCGGGTCGGCGGCCAGGGCGCGGTACACCAGGTCCACGAAGTGCGCGCCGTCGCCGGGCGGGGCGTACGGGTGCTCCGAGAACGCCTCGCTCGCGACGACCCAGGACACCTGGGGGAGCGTGCCGGCGACGACATCCGCACGGATGGCGGCGGCGATGTCGTCCGGCGTCGAACCGGTGACCTTGGGCACGGACCCCATGCCCCGGTCGTACAGCGGGTCGCCGGGCCGGGCGTCGGTGAACCTCTTGAAGTAGGCCAGGCCGTTGTCGCCGTAGTTGTCCTGCGCGTTCTGGTAGACCTTCCACGTCACCCCGGCGCGCTGCAGGGCCTCGGCGTACGTCTCCCAGGTGAGCCCCGACTCCTCCCCGCCGTCCTTGCTGGAGGCGTCGATCCGCCCGCTCCACAGGAAGGTGCGGTTGGGGCCGGTGGCGCTCAGCGCCGAGCAGAAGTACGCGTCGCAGACGGTGTAGTGGTCGGCGAGGGCGTAGTGGAAGGGGATGTCGCTCCGGTCGAGGTACCCCAGCGTGCGGGTGTTGCCGACCCCCAGCACCCAGTTGTCCATCCGGCCCTTGTTCCAGGCCGCGTGCTGCGAGGTCCAGCTGTGGGGCAGGTCGCCGTTGCACTGGGCCAGCGTCTCGCCGTCGACGCCCCCGGCGGGCGGCGTGGCGCTGAGCTTCCACGGATACTGCCGGGCGCCCCAGTTGGGCTGGTTGAACGTGCCCCAGCCGCCGGGCAGATTGCCCGCGGCCCGGTCGGCGAAGCCGCGGACACCGCGCAATCGTCCGAAGTAGTGGTCGAAGCTGCGGTTCTCCTGCATGAGGACGACGACGTGCTTCACGTCCGTGATGGTGCCGGTGGCGCCCGCGGCCAGGGCCGTCGACGCCGAGGCCCCCGGCGCCCCCGCGCCGGCCACCAGGCCCGCGCCGAGCCCCGCTCCGATCCCGACGAATCCCCTGCGGCTGATGGGAGTCATGCCCCGCCTCTCGGTCCCCGGGTGCCCCAGCGGCACACCGGGGAAAGAATGGGGGAGGGCCGCCCAAAGGTATACGACCGTGCGGTAAGTCTTTGGTGAACATACGAGTCGGCCGCTGCGGTGCGGCTCACTCCGCCACCCGGATTGGTCTGCCGGACGACCAATGCCCCGGTGCCTGCGGGCGGGCCGGGCGAGGCGGGGGTGTCGCCGACGTGCGGGATATCGGATTGCCCGGCCCCGGCGCCCATGGGAGCCTGTGCTGCCCGTCGGACCGTCCGGCGGCGAACCGAAGGGGACCGCCTGTGGGTGCCTCAGTGGCCCGTACGACCGTCGCGACGAAGACCGGCGAGGTCGGCGGAACGCTCACCGACGGGTTGCGCGTCACGCTCGGAATCCCCTACGCCGCCCTGCCGTTCGGGGCCGCCCGCTTCCGGGAGCCGCAGCCCGCCGCACCCTGGGACGGGGTACGGGACGGCACCCGCTTCGGGCCGGTCGCCCCGCAGTCCGCGGAGCTGCCCGGCGCCCCCGCCTGGCGCCCCGGTGACGAGGACGTCCTCACCCTCAACGTCTGGGCACCGGCCGACGCCCCCGGACCGCTCCCCGTCCTGTTCTTCCTCCACGGCGGCGCCTACACCTTCGGCTCCTCCGCCCAGCCCGACCACGACGGGGCCGCACTCGCCCGCGCCGGCCTGGTCGTGGTGAGCTGCAACTACCGCGTCGGCTTCGAGGGGTTCGGGCACGTCCCCGGCTTCCCGGACAACCGCGGCCTGCTCGACCAGATCGCCGCACTGGAGTGGGTGCGCGAGCACATCACCGCCTTCGGCGGCGACCCGGCCCGGGTCACCCTCGCCGGGCAGTCCGCCGGTGCCGGAGCGGTCGTCTGCCTGATGACCAGCCGACGCGCCGCCGGCCTCTTCCGCCGCGCCATCGTCCACAGCGTCCCCGACGCCACGTTCTCCCCCGACCTCGCCGCCGGACTCGCCCGCCTGGTCGCCGAGGCCGCCGGCGTCCCACCCACCGCCGAGGGCCTGCTCTCCGCGTCCCCGCAGACGCTCGTCGAGGCATCGGACCGCGTCGTCGCACGGTACGCCGCCGACCCCGACTCAGGCCCGCTCCACTACGACACGGTCATCTACGGCCCCGTCCTCGACGGCGCGCTCCTCACCGCCGACCCGCTCGACGCCCTCGCCGCCGGCGCCGGCCGCGGCGTCGACCTCCTGGCCTGCCACACCACCGAGGAGTACCGGCTGATGCACCAGGTCGGCACCATGCCCCCCGCCACGACCGAGGAGGACCTCGCGCGCTTCGCCGCCCACTGGGAACTCCCCGCCGACCTCGTCGACCGCTACCGCACCCTGATGCCGGGAGCGCCCGTGCTCGACGTGTACCTCGCGCTCGCCGGGGACGGGTTCTTCGCCGCCCACACCGCCCGCCTCGCCGGGGCGCACGCCCGGGCCGGCGGCCGCACCCACCTCTCCCGCTTCGACCGCCGCCGCACCCGCCCGGACGGCACGCCGGTCCGCGCCTGGCACGCCGCCGACACCCCCTTCGCCCTCGGCACGCTGGACGCACCCGGCGTCGACTTCCTCACCGGCGGCCCCGCCGACGCGGACGACCACGCCCTCTCCCGGCGCATGATCCGCGCCTGGGCCGCCTTCGCCACCGGCGGGGACCCGGGCTGGGAGCCGCTCGACGGCGCGACCGGGGCCCCGGTCCACGTCTGGGCCGTCCCGGCCGACCGGCAGGAGGGCCCGGCACCCGCGCACGCCCTCTGGCACGACGTACGCGCGGTCCTGCGCCTCTGACCCGGCGCCCGGCCGCGCCCGCCGCCCCTCACGGAGCGCCCGCCGAGGGCGGACCGGAGGAGCGCCCACGGCCCGCCGCGCGTTCGGCCCCCTTCACCGGGCCGGGGCCGGGACGCGCGATAATCGCGACGCGCGTACCGACGACGGGGAACCGGCGTCGGCCCCGCGCGCCGTGACCCAGCCGCGCACCACCCGGGAGGACGGGCCGACCCCGCCCGCCCCAGGAGAGGAAGACCTGATGGACGCCCAGCACTTCGAGCGCGTCACCGCGTTCATCGAGGCGCGGCTGCGCCCGCTCTTCGACGCCGAGACCGGCAGCGAGCACGGCTTCGGAATGGACGACACCTCCCGCGCCCTGCGCGCACTCCTCAACACCGTGAAGGCCGCGGCGGCGGTCAAGGGCCTCGCCGCACAGTGTGCCACCGCCGACCGCGCCACCCGCGACATCATCGACCAGGCCCTGGAGCACAACTGGGACGTGCTGCGCGGCGTCGCCCGCCACTGGGAGGACCACCCCGACTTCCTCCGGGAGTTCAAGCGGCACTCGTGGGATCTGGACACCTCCGCCGCCGGCGTCGGCACCGACGCGTGACCGACATCCGACCCGACACCCCCGCGGACCCGTCCCCGCAGACGGACCCGCAGACGGACCCGCAGACGGACCCGGCTCCGGAGACGGCCACTGACACGGCCACTGACACGGCCACCGACGTGGGCACCGACGCCGACCCCTACCGGTGGCTCGAAGAGACCGAGGGGGCTGCGGCGCTCGCCTGGGTCCGGGAACGCAACGCCGAGACGGTCGCGGAGCTGACCGAGGACCCCGGCTTCGCCGCCATGGCGGCCGAGCTGCGCGAGATCCTCGACGCCCCCGACCGGATCCCGTACACCACCCGCCGCGGCCCGTACCTCTACGACTTCCGGCAGAGCGCCGACCACGTCCGCGGCGTATGGCGCCGCACCACCCTGGAGCAGTACCGCAAGGACGAACCGGAGTGGGACACCCTCCTCGACCTCGACGCGCTGGCCGCCGCCGAGGGCGAGGACTGGACCTGGGGCGGCGCCCGGACCCTCGCGCCCGAGCACCGCCACGCGCTGCTGAGCCTCTCGCGCGGCGGCGGCGACGCCGTCGCCGTCCGGGAATTCGACCTGCTCACCCGCCGCTTCGTGGACGACGGCTTCCGGCTCCCCGAGGCCAAGACCGACATCGCCTGGATCGACCACGACCACGTCTTCCTCGGCACCGACCTCGGGCCCGGCACGATGACCGCCTCCGGCTACCCGCGCACGGTACGCCGCTGGCGGCGCGGCACCCCACCCGCCGAGGCCGAACTCCTCTACGAAGCGGCCGGAACGGACCTGTCCGTCTCCGCCTGGCACGACCCGACACCGGGCTTCGAGCGCGACTTCGTGGCCCGCCACATCGACTTCTGGAACCAGGAGACCTATCTGCTGGGCGAAGGGGACACCCTCCGGAAGATCGAGGTGCCCGACGACGCCGAGCGGTCCGTCCACCGCCGCTGGCTGCTGGTCACCCCCACGTCGCCGTGGCTCGGACACCCGGCGGGCACGCTCCTCGCCTTCGACGTCGACGCCTTCATGGCGGGCGCACGCGAACCGACCGTGCTGTACGCCCCCGACGCGGACACCGCCCTGATCGGCCACGCCTGGACGCGCCACCACCTGGTCCTCGAGACCCTGCACCACGTCGAGGGCCGCGTCCACGTCCTCACGCCCGGCGCCGACGGCTGGGCGCGCCGGCCGATGGCCGACGTGCCGCCGATGGCGTCCGCCACCCTCACCGACACGGACCCCGACACCGGCGACGAGTACTTCCTCGCGATCACCGGCTACCTCCGGCCCACCACCCTGCACCGCGGCGAGATCGGCGGAGCGAGCGAGACGATCAAGCGGTCGCCCGAGCGGTTCGACGCCTCCGGGCTGTCCGTCCGCCGCCACTTCGCGACCTCCGCCGACGGCACCCGCGTGCCGTACACCGTCGTCGGCCCGGAACGGACGGGCCCCGGGCCCGTCCTCCTCACCGGCTACGGCGGCTTCCAGGTCGCCCTGACGCCGCACTACGACGCCGTCCGCGGCCGGGCCTGGCTGGCGCGCGGCGGCAGCTACGTGGTGGCGGGCATCCGCGGGGGAGGGGAGTACGGCCCCGACTGGCACCGGGCCGCGCTCAAGGCCGACCGGCACCGCGCCTTCGAGGACTTCGCCGCCGTCGCCCACGACCTCCACGCCCGGGGCATCACCACCCCGCAGCAGCTCGGCATCACCGGCGGCAGCAACGGCGGTCTGCTGATGGGCGCCATGCTCGTCGGATACCCCGAGCTGTTCGGCGCGATCGTCGCCCATGTACCGCTGCTCGACATGCTCCGCTTCCACCGGCTGCTCGCCGGGGCCAGCTGGACCGCCGAGTACGGCGACCCCGACGATCCCGCCGACCGCCCGCACCTGGCCGGGATCTCGCCGTACCACCGGCTGCGCGCCGACCGCCCCTATCCGCCCGTGCTGCTCACCACCTCGACCCGGGACGACCGCGTCCATCCGGCCCACGCCCGCAAGACCGCGGCCCGGCTGCGCGCGCTCGGGTACCGCGTGCTCCTCCACGAGACGCTGTCAGGGGGCCACGCGGGCGCGACCGACCACGAGCAGACGGCCTTCAACGACGCCCTGGAGCACACCTTCCTCTGGCGGACCCTCCGGCCCGCCTGACCTTCCGGGCTCCGGACGGGCGTCGGGCGGCGGATCAGCCGCCCGCGCGCAGGGAGGCGGTGTGGGCCCGGACCTGGTCCGGGGTGAGATAGGCGTCGGTGTACTCGAAGTCCCGCAGCGTCCCGGCCTTGGACGCCAGGAAACCGGTGCGCACGAAGTCGTCGCCGGCGATGGCGTTGAGCAGCCAGTTCGTCATGACCCGGGTCTTGGCGACGTTGGTGCGCAGCGCCGACCAGTGGTACGCCCGGGCCACCGCCTGGGCCGGCATGCCGTGCAGTTCGATGCCGAGCGGCTTGGAGACCCCGTCCCGGCCGCCCAGGTCCACCACCAGCCCCAGATCCTTGTGGACGTACGGGTAGGTCTGTTGGCCGCGCAGGGCGGCGACGAGGTTGTCGGCGACCTTCCGGCCCTGCCGCAGCGCGTGCTGCGCGGTGGGCGGGCAGACGGCGTCGTCGCCCTTGGCCAGGTCCGGCACGGCGGCGGCGTCGCCGAGGGCGTGGATCCCGTCGAACCCGGGCACCGTCATGTCCGCGCCGACCACGAGGCGGCCCTTGTGGGTCTCCGCGTCCAGCGTGCCGATGAGCGGGCTCGCGGCGACGCCGGCCGTCCAGATCAGCGTGCGGCAGGGCAGCACGCGGCCGTCGGTGAGCGTGACGTCGTTCTCGTCGACGGAGGCGACCGACACCCCGAGGGAGACCTCGATCCCGCGCCGCCGCAGGATGTCCAGGGCGGCGTTGCCGAGCTTGTCGCCCAGCTCGGGCATGAGCTTCGGCGCGATGTCGACCAGATGCCACTTGATCAGCTTCGGGTCGAGCCGCGGATAGCGCTTGACGGCCGTGTGGGTGAGGCGCTGCAGGCAGGCGACCGTCTCCGTCCCGGCGTACCCGCCGCCGACCACCACGAACTGCAGGCGAGCCGCCCGCTCCGCCTCGTCCTGGCCCGCGTCGGCCAGGTCGAGCTGGGCGATCACGTGGTCACGGATGAAGACCGCCTCGGCGAGGGTCTTCATCCCCCGGGCGTGCTCGCGGAGACCGGGGATGTCGAAGGTCCGGGTGATGCTGCCGGGCGCCAGGACGAGATGGTCGTACGGCTCGTTCACGGTCTCACCGGTGATCGTGCGGACCACGCAGACCTTGGCCTTGGTGTCGATACCGATCGCGCCACCGGGGATGATCCGGGTCCGGTGCCGCTCGCTGCGGCGCAGCGACACGGCGACGGACTGCGGCGTCAGGACGCCCGCCGCCACCTGCGGCAGCAGGGGGAGGTAGAGCTGGTACGAGAAGGGGGTCAGCAGCGAGATCTCGGCCTCCCGGCCGGCCAGTCGCCGTTCAAGCCGCCGTACACAGGCGACTCCGGCGAAGCCGGCGCCCACGACGAGGATCCTCGGTCGGGTCACGGTGTCCGTCCTTCGGGATGGGGAGTCCTTGGATCTCCAGTAACCGCATCGGGGAAACGGAAACCCGTGCTGCCCGCCGATGGAGTGACGGCCGGGCGCACGCGTTTGCGCCGGTACGGCTCGGTTTCGACCCTGGCCGGAACCCGCGCTTCGGGATGCCGGTCCTGACGGACTTCTGTACCGGTCGTACGGCCGGTCCCTAGCATGGTCGACCTCGGTTTCCCTGCGAGTGAAGACACGGGTGAGGACTGGATGCGAGGCAAGTCGTGGCGCCCGGACGCCATCGACACCAACGTGCCGAGTGTGGCGCGTATGTACGACTATTTCCTGGGAGGCGACGACAACTACCAGTCGGACCGCGACGCCTGCGAGCAGTTGTTGGAGCAGGTCCCCAGCACCAAGGTCCTCGCCGTGAACAACCGGCGCTTCCTCCGCCGGGTCGTGCGGCTGCTGTCGACCGAGTACGGGATCCGGCAGTTCGTCGACCACGGGTCCGGGCTGCCGACCCAGGACAACGTCCACCAGGTCGCCCAGGCCGTCGACCCGTCCGCACGGGTGGTGTACGTCGACAACGACCCGATCGTCCTCGCCCACGGGCGCGCCCTGCTGGAGGAGAACGACCGGACGGCCGTCATCCAGGCCGATATGCGGGACACCGACGGGATCTTCGGTCACGAGGAGACGCGGCGTCTGATCGACTTCGACCAGCCCGTCGCGGCTCTCTTCGTCTCGGTGCTCCACTGCATCCCGGACGAGGACGACCCGGCCGGTCTGATCCGCCGGGTCGCGGACCGGCTCGCGCCGGGCAGCTTCCTGGTGGTGTGCCAGCTGGTCAGCGACCGGCCGGACATCCGGAAGTTCGTCACGGACTTCATGGCGGAGGCCACCGGCGGGCACTGGGGCCGGGTCCGTGAGGAGAGCGAGGTCGCCGGGTTCCTCGACGGGCTCGACATCCTCCCGCCGGGACTGGTCGAGGTGTCGACCTGGCGGCCGGACAGCGATCTGGCACCGGTGCAGAGCACCGACGAATGGCTCGAATGGGGCGGCGTCGCCCGGCTGTGAGACGCGTCGGCGGGCGGCCCCGGCCGCCCGCCACTGCCCTCCCGCCCCGAGGGGCGGGCCTCGCCCCTCACAGGAGCTTGAGGCGCTCCTGGACCTTCTCCAGCGACTCCGTGGGCGTCAGCGCGCACGCGCCCAGCCGGTCGAGCATGTCGCGGTACTGCTCCACGTCGGCCGGCTTCTGGCTGAACGTACTGTCCGTCAGGTGCTCGATGTAGACGGCGTCCTTCAGGTCCCGCAGCGCGAACCGCAGATACGTCACGCCGGTGCCGACACCGATCGCCGCCGTCACGTCGAGCGGCGCGATCTGCAGCGTCACCCGGGACCGGCCCATCAGGTCGACCAGGTGTTCCAGCTGCCCGCGCATGACCTCGGGGCCGCCGACGGTCCGCAGCAGCACCGATTCGTCGATCACCGCCCAGAGCCGGGGGCCGCCGGGTCGGTCGAGCTGCCGCTGCCGCTCCTGGCGCAGCTCGATCCGGCGCTGGACCTCGTGGGGCAGGAGCCGGCCGGGCCCCGACCGCACCACGGCGCGGGTGTAGGCCGAGGTCTGGAGCAGGCCCGGGACGTAGAACGGTTCGTACGACCTGATGAGCGCCGCCGCCCCTTCGAGGGCGACCAGGGGGGCGAAGAAGTCCGACAACACATCGCTGAAGGACCGCCACCACTCGGCCTGCCGGGACTGCCGCACCAGCCGGAGGAACTCCTCCGTGCGCGCGCCGTCCGTCACGCCGTACAGCGTGAGCAGGGCCGTCGCGTCGGCCGGTTTGCACCCGTGCCGCCCCAGCTCGATACGGCTCGTCTTGGAGCGGGAGAAGCCCAGCCGCGCGTCCACGTCGGCCGGTTCGAGCCCCGCCGCGGCACGCAGTTCGCGCAGCTTGCCGCCGAGGATCAGCTTGAGTGCGGTGGGGTTGTTCTCGACCGTCCCGATGGAAGGGACGAACAGGGGCGAACTCGGTTCGGCTCCGGCCATCACGCGCTCCCGCATCTTCATGAGGGGACGAGATTAGCGGGGAGGGGCGATTCGTGGCCAGGGAGACGGATCGCAGCGGCGGTTTTCAGCCGATTGCGAAGTCGAAGTCCCCGTCGCGCGCACCGGCGATGAACGCCGCGATCTCGTCGCGCGTATAGACCAGCGCGGGGCCCTCGGGGTCCCGCGAGTTGCGCAGCGCGACCCCGCCGTCGGGGAGGGCGGCCACCTCCACACAGTTGCCCGTGGCGTTGCTGTGGCGGCTCTTGACCCAGCTGACCGGAGCCAGCGCGCTCGCCCTCATCCCGTTGAACGACTCCATGGCCACGGGCCCTCCTGTTCCGTACGGCATCCGTACATCCGTCCACGAGATCGCACGACTGCAATCCCAGATGCAATTGCACTTTCGGTGTGCCCTCGACAATACTCGTTCCTCATAGACCGCCGCAGCATCGAACTTCGGGGCTCGCAGGGAGACATGACAGGTGATCACTCACAGGTCGGCCTTAGCGCTCGATCCCGTGTCCGCCCCCGCACGAGGTGAAGCGGATCTTCCGCTGGGATTCGCCGCGTGCGGGCTCGACGGGCGCCCACAGAACGTGTCACGCGCCAGACGGTTCGTCCTGCTCACGCTGGAGGGCTGGGTCCTGCCCTCGCTGGCGGGGGATCTGGAGCTCGTCGTGACCGAGCTCGTCACGAACGCGGTACGGCACGCGCTCGGCTGTCCCGGGAGCGCCCCGCAGGAGAGCGAGTACCCCGTGTGGCTGGGGCTTTCGCTGCACTCCCGCCACCTGGTCGCCGCCGTCACCGACCCCAGCCCGGTGCCGCCCCGACCGCGTCCCGTGGAGGACCTGGGGACCGGCGGCCGGGGCATGCACCTCATCGAGGCGCTGAGCGACAGCTGGTCCTGGGAGCCCGCCGCGCCGCGCGGGAAGACGGTCTGGGCGGCCCTCACCCTGCCGACCGCCCGCAGCGCCTGACCGCCGCTCACCCCGCCCCCGGCACCGGAGAAAACCGGTGTCGCCGGCTCCCGCACGCTCCCTACACTCGCAGCACGCGCCGCCGACGTCCCGGCCCGCGCCCGAGACCAGTGAGGGGAGACCGACCGTGCGCTGCCGCACCGATGTCGTCGTCCCCCGGTCACGGTACGACGTGATCCTTGTGTCCTCGTCCACCCGGTGCCGGCCGCGCGGCCGCCACCGGAAGCCCGTGACGAACTCCTGACCCCGTCAGCGGCCCCGTCGGCATCGACCCGACGCGGCGTCACGCGGAAGAGCGACCCGACGCACACCCGCGCCCCCTGCCGGGGCGCCGTCGGCCCGCTTCAGGCCCCCTTCGTCCGGGAATCGCGCCGCCCTGTTCCGCATGACAGCGAAAGGCCTTGGGCCGTGCGTACCGACGTTCGACGCGAAACGACCACCGTCACCCCCACCACCGCTCTGCACCACGTCCGGAACCTGGGCATCCTCGCCCATGTCGACGCCGGCAAGACCACCGTCACCGAGCGGATGCTCTACCTCACCGGCGCCACCCACAAGCGGGGCGAGGTCCACGACGGCACGACCGTCACCGACTTCGACCCGCAGGAGCGCGACCGCGGCATCACCATCTTCGCCGCGGCGGTCAGCTGCGACTGGGACCACCACCGGATCAACCTCATCGACACCCCCGGGCACGTCGACTTCGCCGACGAGGTGGAACGCTCGCTGCGCGTGCTCGACGGCGCCGTCGCCGTCTTCGACGCCGTCGCGGGCGTCGAGCCGCAGAGCGAGTCGGTCTGGCGGCAGGCCGACCGCCACCGCGTCCCGCGCATCGCCTTCGTCAACAAGATGGACCGCGCGGGCGCCGACCTGGACACGGCGGTCGCCTCCATCCGGGACCGGCTGGGCACCGTACCGCTGGTCGTCCAGCTCCCGATCGGCGCGGAGGACGGTTTCACCGGCGTCGTGGACCTCCTGCGGATGCGCGCCCTCGTCTGGGCCGCGGGCGACGACACGTACACCGAGGGTCCCGTGCCCGAAGAGCTGAGGGAGGAGGCCCACGACCGTCGCCGCGCCCTGGAGGAGGCGGTCGCCGAACTCCATCCGGCCGCGCTGGAGGAGTTCTGCGCGGAGTCCGCCCTGGACGCGCGGACGCTGGCCACGGCGCTGCGCGACCTGACCCGCGGTGGCGAGGCCGTCGTCGTCCTGTGCGGTTCGGCCTACCGCAACCGCGGGATGGAGCCGCTTCTCGACGCCGTCGTCGCCTATCTGCCGTCGCCGCTGGACGTCCCGCCGGTCCGCGGGACGGCCGACGGCGCGGAGGCCGAGCGGCCCGCCGACCCGGCGGCGCCCTTCGCCGCCCTGGTGTTCAAGGTGCACTCCGCCGCCACCGGGCGCCTCACCTACCTGCGCGTCTACGCGGGAACCATCCGGAAGGGGGACGTCGTGCTCGACGTGGCCGCACGCCGCACCGAACGCGTGGGACGGATCCTGCGCGTCCAGGCGGACCGGAACACGGACGTGGACCGGGCCGGGGCCGGCGACATCGTCGCGGTCATCGGGCTCAAGGCGGCCCGCCCGGGCGCGACCCTGTGCGCGCCCGGTGCCCCGCTGCTCCTCGAACCGCCCGTGCCGGCGACGCCGGTGGTCTCCGTCGCGGTCGAGGCCCGCAGCAGCCTGGACACCGAGCGGCTGGCGTCCGCGCTGGCCCGGCTGGCCGAGGAGGACCCCTCCCTGACCGTCCGGACCGACCCGGAGACCGGGCAGACCGTGCTCTCGGGGATGGGTGAGCTGCACCTGGAGGTCGCGGTGGAGAAGATCCGCCGTGACCAGGGCGTCGACGTCGCCGTCGGGCGACCGCGGGTGGCCTACCGGGAGACGGTGGTCCGCGGGGTGTCGGGACATGTGTACCGGCACGTCAAGCAGGAGGGAGGCGCCGGACAGTTCGCCCATGTCGTCCTCGACGTGGGGACGCTGGAGACGGCGGACGAGGGCGCTCCGGGTGCTGTGCCTGCCGGTGGCGCGGGCGGCGCGAGTGGTGCTTCCGGTGCCGGTGGTGGCGGTCGTACGTCCGGTGTCGAGGAGTTCGCGTTCCGCTCGACCGTCACCGGCGGCCGGGTGCCGCAGGAGTACGTCCGCGCGGTCGAGGCCGGCTGCCGGGACGCTCTGGAGGAGGGGCCGCTCGGCGGTCATCCGGTGACCGGGGTGCGGGTCACGCTGACCGACGGGGCCACCCATCCCAAGGACTCCTCGGAGATGGCGTTCCGCACGGCGGCCCGGTTCGCGCTGCGCGAGGCCCTGCGGGCCAGCGCGATGACGCTCCTCGAACCGGTGGTCGAGGTCACCGTCACCGTGCCCGACAGCGCGGTCGGCGGAGTCCTCGGCGACCTCGCGGCCCGCCGCGGCCGCGTCTCGGGCTCCACCGCCCGGGCCGGTACCGCGGTGGTCACCGCCCTGGTGCCGCTCGCCGAACTCTTCGGCTACGCCTCCCGGCTGCGCGGCCGCACCCAGGGCAGGGGCACCTTCACCACCCGCCCCGCCGGTTACGCACCGGTCCCGGCCGGTCTGACGACCGACCGCTAGCCGGGCCCGGCGGCCGCCTCGGCCGAAGACCGGGTGGCAGGGACCGCCGGTCGCCCGGTCGCCCGGTCACGCGGCGCACGGGCCTGTCCCACCTCGGGGCGGGCCCGTGCGCCGTCTCCCGTCGGCCCGCCCTGGCCTAGGCAGGGGCGATCACGTACTCCGGGAACGGCGACCGATGCGCGGCGGCGAGTGGCTCGTGCGCCCCCTGCCCCGCGCTCAGGCGCAGGTGTCGACGCCCCGCCCGGCGTGGGCCGGTCCGGCCACCACGTCGATGCGCAGCGGGGCCCGGAAGGACAGCAGCCCGAGCATCGGCGGATCCGCCGGGGTCGGGGCGAGCCGGACGTCCGGCAGAAGGCGGCAGGCGGCGCGCAGGGCCACGGCCGCTTCCGTACGCGCCAGGGAGGCGCCGGGACAGCGGTGCCGGCCCGCGCCGAACGCCAGATGGTGGCGGACCTCCGGCCGGTCCGTGCGCATCAGCGCCGGCTCGTCGAAGACCTCGGGGTCGGACCCGCTCCCCATGAGCATCAGCAGCAGGGGCGCGCCGGCGGGGAGACGTACTCCACCCAGCTCCACCGGGCCCGACGTCACCCGGCGCCAGGAGGTGACCGGCGGTTCGTGGCGCAGTACCTCCTCCACCCAGGCCCGGGTCAGTGGCTCGTCGTGGGCCGGCCGGGGCCAGAGCCCCGGTTCCGCCAGCGCGCGCCGCAGCACCGTGGAGATCAGCTGCCCGGTGGTCGACTGCCCGGCCACGAAGACGAAGAAGCACGCGCCCACGGCGGTCTGGACGTCCAGCAACCGTCCGTCCGGCAGCCGGTGCCGCGTCAGGGCGCCCATCAGGCTGTCCTCCGCGACCGCGCCGCCGCTCACCGTCGCGGTGAGCCATTGGTGGAACTCGCCCACCAGCTCGGCCAGTTCGAGCTGCCGCTCGGGGGTCGGACGTCCCCAGAACAGCTCGAGGGAGGCGTCGCTCCAGCGGGTGAGGGTCGCCGCGTCGAGCGTGTCGACGCCCAGCAGCTCCATCATCACCCGGCAGGGAAGCACCTGGGCGAAGGAGGTGAAGAGGTCGCAGCCGCCCGTGGCGTCGAGGCGCTCCCGTGCTCCGGCGAGGAGGTCGTCGGCGATCCGCTCGATCACCGGCACCGCGGCCGCGACCCGGTGGGCGTTGAAGAACCGGGTGACCACCCGGCGCAGCCCGGAGTGGCTGTCGGTGCTGTTGTTGGCGAGGGCCGGCCGTACCCGGAACCCGGCCCGGGCGAGGACCCGCAGCGCCGGGACCCCGAGCGGCGTGACGGCGTGCTGCGCGTTGTCGGGGAGGAAGGCCTCCTGGTCGAGCAGCACCGTACGGATGTCGGCGTGGCGGCTGACCAGCCACAGCCCCGTCAGGGGGTCGAAGTGCACGGGCGACTCGCTGCGGAGCTGGTCCATCCGCGGATGGGGGTCGCGCACGAAGCCGTCCCCGAAGAGGTCGAGAAGGCCGTGTCCGTCGAGGGCCGGCGCCGCGGCGCCGGGGTCGTACGGGCAGCCGCCGCTCGCTCCCGTCTGCGGGGCGGGTGCGGTCACGGCCTGGAAGATCACGGCCGGACGCTAACACGAGCCCGCCGCGGGCTCCGCCGGTGTGTGCGGAGGATCACGCCCGCCCGCACGGCGGCTCGTGACGGCCGGATACCGGCCCGGACGGGCCCGGATGCCGGCCCGGACGGGCCCGGATGCCGGCCCGGACGGTGGGCCGTGGCGGCCCGGTCCCGAGCCCGTGGCCGTCCGTAACCGGCACAATGGCCCGAATGAAGCGCAGGACGTTCGAGGAACTGGTGGCGGAGGCCGACGCGGTCTCCGTGGACGGATGGGACTTCTCCTGGCTCGACGGGAGGGCCACCGAGCAGCGGCCGTCCTGGGGCTATCAGCGGCTGATGGGGGAGCGCCTGGCCCGCGCCGCGGCCGCGCTCGACATCCAGACCGGCGGCGGGGAGGTCCTCGCCGGCGTTCCCGTCCTGCCGAGGACGATGGTGGCGACGGAGTCCTGGCCTCCCAACGTCGCCAAGGCCACCGCCCTGCTGCATCCCCTCGGCGCCGTGGTCGTGGCCGATCCCGACGAGCCGCCGCTGCCCTTCGCCGACGGCGCCTTCGACCTGGTGGTCTCCCGCCACCCCGTCAGGGCGTGGTGGGGGGAGATCGCCCGCGTCCTCGCCCCCGGCGGCGTCTACTTCTCCCAGCACGTCGGCCCGGCGAGCGTCTTCGAGCTCGTCGAGTACTTCCTGGGTCCGCAGCCGGAGGAGGGGCGGCGTGCCCGGCACCCCGACGACGCCGTCGCCGAGGCGGAGGCCGCGGGTTTGGAGGTCGTCGAGGTGCGTTCGGAACGGCTGCGCACCGAGTTCCACGACATCGGCGCCGTCGTCTACTTCCTGCGCAAGGTGATCTGGATGGTCCCGGGTTTCACCGTCGAGGCGTACCGCGACCGGCTCCGCGAGCTGCACGACCGGATCGAATCCGAGGGCCCCTTCGTGGCCCATACGGCTCGCTTCCTCATCGAGGCCCGCAAGCCCGGATCGTAGAGCCGGACCCGGGCACGGACCCCTGGAGCGGGCGCCGGAGCCGGAGCCGGACCGTAGACCCGGAGCCGGCCCCTGGACCCCGGCCCAGGCACCGGGCCCCGTCGCCGGGGGATCAGCCCGGCAGCCGGCGGAGGCCGCCCTTGGCCGCCGCGACCAGTTCGGGCAGGGTGCCGAGCTTGACCCGAGGCCGGCCGTCCGCGCGGCCGCGGGCGCGTTCGGCGCGGTCGATCGCCGCCAGGCCCCGCGCGTCGACCACCTGGCGGGTACGGCTCCGGGCGAGGCGCTGGAACGATCTCGCGGTGCGCGTGGCCGAGGGGAGGGCGCCGGCCACCGCGTCGGCCAGGAGCGTACCGACCGTCTCTGCGGCGCAGCCGCGGTTGGCCCCGATGCCGCCCGAGGGGCCGCGCTTGATCCAGCCGACGACGTACGTCCCGGGAAGCCCGGCCACCCTGCCGCGCTCGTGCGGCACGGTTCCGGTCGCCTCGTCGAAGGGCAGACCCGCCACCGGAACCCCGCGATAGCCGACCGCCCGCAGCAGCATGCCCGCCGGAAGTGTCCGCTCCTCCTGGCCGCCTGTCACCCGCACGCTTTCGACGGCGCTTTCGCCGACCGCTTCCAGGGGTGCGGAGTGGAAGCGGAGGACGATGCGCCGCCCCGGGGCGGGCGCCCGGGACCAGTCCATCGCCTCGCGGGCCGCACCGCGCAGCAGGGCCGCCTTGTCGCCGTCCCGCGCGCCGTCGATCGCCGCGCCGGTGCGGGGATCGTGGTCGTCCACGACGAGGTCCACCCCCGGCAGATGCCCGAGCGCGAGCACTTCGGAGGCGGTGTACGCCGCGTGCTCCGGCCCGCGCCGCCCCAGCAGCACCACCTCGCGCACCCGGGAGGTGCGCAGGGCCGCGAGCGCGTGGTCGGCGATGTCGGTGCCGGCCAGCTCCGCCGGATCCATGACGAGGAGCCGGGCGACGTCGAGGGCGACGTTGCCGTTGCCGACCACGACGACCCGCTCGCCGGTGAGGCCGATCGCGTCCGGCGCCACCTCCGGGTGGGCGTTGTACCAGGAGACGAACGTGGTCGCCGAGACGCTGCCCGGCAGCTCCTCGCCCGGAATGCCGAGCCTGCGGTCGGCGGCCGCGCCGACGGCGTAGATCACCGCGTCGTGGTGGGCGGCCAGCTCCTGCGCGGTGACGTCCTTGCCGACCTCCACGCCGAGGTGCATCCGTACCCGGGGATGGGCGTGGAAGCGCGCGAAGGTGTTCCCCACCTGCTTGGTGTCGGGGTGGTCGGGCGCCACGCCGTACCGGACGAGCCCGCCGGCCACCGGCAGCCGGTCGACGAGCGTGACCTCGGCGTTGGTGTGCAGGAGGAGGTCCTCGGCGGCGTACATGCCGGCCGGCCCCGTGCCGACGACCGCGACCCGGATCGGCGCGAAGTCGGAGGGCAGACTGCGCTCGAACGACGGGCTGCCCCAGGAGTGGAAGACGGGCCCCTCCTCGACGGGCGCCGGCTCCTTGTCCGCGAAGTACGCGGCGTTGATGGCCGCGTACTCCTTCTGCGGTCCCGACAGGCTGTCCACCGGGAAGATCGCGTCGACCGGGCAGGCGTCGGCGCAGGCTCCGCAGTCGATGCACGCCCTCGGGTCGACGTGGAGCATCTCCGTACTGCCGAACTCCCGCTCCTGCGGGGTCGGATGGATGCAGTTGACGGGGCACACCGCGACACAGGTCGCGTCGCTGCAGCAGGTCTGGGTGATGGCGTAGGTCATCTCGTCATCCGTCGGCTCGGGTCGTCGTCGAGGGGGCGCACCGTGGAGGAGGACGGTGCGGGCCGGTCGGGGCCGGGGGTCAGATCAGGTGGGCGCGCTTGTAGAACGCCAGGGCGGGCCTGGTCAGCAGGCCGGCGGAGGCCAGGAACTCCATGAGCCCCGAACAGCTGGACCGCATCAGGGACTTGTGGTGCTCGTTCGCCTTGGCCTCGGCGAGGGCGCGCCGGCCGTCGAGGCCGGCGTTCGCGTAGACGCCCCGGTTCACCATGCTGGTGACGATGAAGTAGGAGGCGACCGCGATGACGAAGGCGTGGATGTGACGGCGCACCGGGCCGGCGCGCCGCAGGCGCTTGCGCGTCTCGTCGCGCGCGAACTTCATGTGCCGGGACTCCTCCACCACGTGGATGTTGTTGATGGTGCGGACGAACGGCACCACGCGCTCGTCGCGCATCCAGTCGCGCTGCATGACGTCGAGGACCTCCTCGGCGACCAGGATCGCGGCGTACGCGGCTTCGCCGAAGGCGAGCGTCTTGAAGGCCCGGCCGAGTTCGACGACCATCCGGGGCGGGCGGTAGGCGGGGGCGCCGAGCTTCGCGGCGCCGCGGGCGAACATGATGGAGTGCCGGCACTCGTCGGCGATCTCGGTGAGGGCCCACTGGAACCGCGGGTCGGTCGGGTCCTTGGTGTACATGTCGCGCAGCACCATGTGCTGCAGGATCATCTCGAACCAGATGCCGGTGCTGGCCACCGAGGCGGCCTCCTGCCGCGTCAGCTCCTTGCGCTGGGCGTCGGTCAGCTCGTTCCAGTACGCCGTGCCGTAGAGGGTGCTCCACTCGGGGCTTGCACCGTGGAAGTCCTTGTCCAGCGGGGTGTCCCAGTCCACCTCCACGGCCGGGTCGTACGACAGCTTCGCGGCCGAATCGAGCAGCCGGCGGGCGACGTCCTGCTCGCGGAGCAGGTCCTGGTCCTCCGGCCGGACGGTGCTGCTTGCCATGCTGCGGCTCCTTTGACTCGAATGACACGTGGCTCGTGGCTCGTGGCTCGTGGGCTCATGACGCGTGGCTCGGGTGGCGCGGACGATCGGGCGCACGCATGCCACCTCGCTTGTTAGATGTCGCATCTAGCAAGCTGTTAGACGGAACGTATAACAAGGCGCGGGGGCGGGCCTACCCCCCGGTAGGAAATTCGCCGGAACTCTTCACGGCGGAAGCCGACGAGCCCCGCGCGGCGGCACGTTCGGCGCCCCGGTCGCGGTCGTCGCCGCCGGGGCAGGGGCCCGGCCGGTGTCCTCGCTGGTCGAACGCCTTTTCCGGCCCTGTGGCGGGGCATGAGAAGCCCGCCGTGGGGGAACGGGCGAAGCACGCGAGACCTGTGGGGCGCCCTGGGTGTGCCCGTACGCACGGGGCGACGGAAGGAGACAGGCCATGGTGCTGATGGCCGCGGACGTGCTGGGCGCGCCGTGCTGGCTGAGCCTGGTGGCGCGGGATCTGGACGCGGCGGAGCGCTTCTACGGCGCCGTCCTCGGCTGGACCTTCCGTGAGGGCAGCTTCGGGCGGGCGTTCTCCGTCGCCGAGCGCGACGGCGTACCCGTCGCCGGCATGGGAGCGGTGGCCGGACAGCTCGCCGTCCCGGTGGCGTGGACGGCGTACTTCGCCGTCGAGGACGCCGACACGGCGGTCGCCAGGGTCCGGGAACGCGGCGGAACGATCGGGGTGGGCCCGGTCTCCTATCCGCCCCGCGGCCGTGCCGCCCTGGTGGCCGACCGGGAGGGCGCGGTCTTCGGCATCTGGGAAGGAGGCGTCCACTCCGACTGGAAGATCGGCGAGGGGTCGGCACCGTCCTGGCTGGAGCTGCACACCCGGAACGCGTTCGACGCCGCCGTCTTCTACGGCGAGGTCCTGGAGTGGGGCGACTCGGACGGGCCCGGCTGCGACGTCTTCTACGAGGAGGACCAGGTCGTCCTGCGACGCGCCGGAGAACCCGTCGCGCGTCTGAACAGCGGACCCGTCGAAGAGGGCGCGCCCACGCCGCAGCGACGGCCCCGCTGGCTGGTCCACTTCAAGGTCCGGGACCTCGACGAGGCGACGGCCGTTGCCGTCGAGTACGGCGGGAGCATCGTGACGGGCGCCGAGGCCGAGTGGGGCGGCGGGCGGAAGGTCACCCTGCGGGACCCGGAGGGCGCCCTGTTCACCCTCGACGAGTCGCCCGACGCGTGAGCGGGGTGGCGCGCACTCCGGCGTGGTGCGGTACGGCGTGGTGCGGTACGGGGTAAGGGGCGCACCGGGCGGCGGCGGGCGGTCCGCGGTACGCGGGCGGGCGGTCCGTCAGGCGTCGTCGCGGATCCGCAACAGCATCAGGGCGATGTCGTCCGTACGGTCCCGGGTGGGGCGGACCTCCCGGAGCAGCGCGTCGATGACGACGTCCGGATCCGTGCCGGAGGCCCGGGAGAGGCTGTCGGCGAGCCGCGCGAGGGAGACGTCGATGTCGGTCCCCGGCGTCTCGACGAGACCGTCGGTGTAGAACGCCAGGGTCAGTCCCGGCGTGAGGGGGGTGTCGGAGACGGGATAGACCGCGTCGGGGTCGATGCCCAGGAGCGGCCCGGGGGTGATCGCCATCGGGGTCGTACGCCCGTCCGCGCGGCGCAGCAGCGGCGGGGGGTGTCCCGCGCTGGCGACGCAGAGCCGGCCCTGCGCGAAGTCCAGGTGGGCGTAGAGGCAGCTGGTGAAGAGCCCCGGATCGAGGTCGGTCAGCAGCCGGTTCGTCGCGGACAGGACGATGTCCGGCGGCGTGCCCAGGGTGGCGTGGGCGTGGACCCCGGCCCGGACCTGCCCCATCAGCGCCGCGGCGGCGACGTTGTGCCCCTGCACGTCGCCGATGACGGCCGCGGCGGCGCTGCCGCCCAGCCGGATCAGGTCATAGAAGTCGCCACCGATCTCCATGCCCCGGGTGGCCGGCAGGTAACGCGCGGCGACGTCCAGGCCCGGCACCAGGGGAAGGGTGTGCGGCAGCAGCGCCTCCTGGAGGCCGTGGGCGAGATGGTGCTTGACGTCGTAGAGCCGGGCGCGGTCCAGGGCCTGGCCGACGAGCCCCGCGAGCGAGGACATCACGGAGCGCTCCTCGGCGGAGAACGTGTGGGGCCGGTCGTACGTGAGGACGCAGCAGCCGACCGGCCGGCCGGAGATGATCAGCGGCAGGAACGCCCAAGCCTGCTTCCCGCTCACCTGGGGTGCCTCGGGATAGATCCGCCGCATCTCCTCCGGGTCGGCGAAGAACGAAGGGATCCCGGTGGCGAGCGTCCGCCCCACCGGGGTGAAGGCGGTGTCCAGCGGCAGGCCGTCCAGACGCTCGATGACCTCCGCCGGATAGCCGCGGTGTCCGGTGATCCGCAGCCGCCCGGCGTCCTCGGCGGACAGGACCAGACCGCTCGCGCCGAACGCGGGCATGATCTGGTCGGCGATCACGTCCACGACGTCCTGGACGCCGACGACCTCGGTGAGGGCGGCGGCCAGGTGCATCAGCTGGTAGAGCTGCCCCGCGCGGGCCGGGGTGGCGGTGTGCTCGGAGAGCGGCGGGGCCGGTGACGGCGGGGGCTGGGCCCCGGTGGGGACGATGCGGACGCTGATGCCGCTGGAGTCCGGGTACAGATGGAAGTCCAGCCAGCGGTCGGGCGGGCGGCAGGCGGTGAAGGAGACGGGCTCGCGGCTGATGACCGCCGCGCGATAGCGGTCCTCGTAGGTCGGGTCGTCCAGCCAGGGCAGGGACTGCCACGGCAGCGTGCCCAGCAGGTGCGCGGCATCGCGCCCCAGCAGCTCGCAGCCGCCGGAGGTGACGTAGGTGATGCGCCCTTCCAGGTCCAGGGCGCAGGAGCCGCCCGGCAGCCGCTCGGCGAAGTCGGCGGCCGCCCGCACCGGGCTCGCCGGCCTGCCCCCGGCCTCCACGGGGATGGCTCGGGGCCCGGCGCTCCCGTCGAGCGGCCTGCCCGACTCGACCGCCTCGTCGAGGAGCCGGGCCAGGCGCCGGCAGTGGGAGGCGATGTGCCCGCGCTCCCGGTCGCTCATCCGCGCGGGCCGGGTCGGCGGCCACATCAGCAGGAGGGACCCCCAGGACCGGCTGCCGGTGATCGGAGCGGCGGCGAGCGAGAGCGGGTACGGCAGCGCCATGGCGGTACGGGGGTAGGAGCGGGCCATCTCCTGCTGGCTGCCGACCCACACCATGTGACCGTCCCGGACCGCTTCGGCCACCGGGGCGGGGGCGGTCATGGGGACCCGCGCCCAGGGAGCGGCGAAGTCCACCGGGGCACCGCACAGCGTCTCCAGGCACAGCACCTGCTCGTCCGGGGCGAGGAGGTAGACGGCGCCGATGGAGGCCCCGGTCCTGCGGGTCGTCTCCGCGAGCGCCTCGTCCAGGGCGGCGGCCGCCGGGTTGGCGGCGGCGGCCGGTGCCACCGGCGGAGGGGCGCCGACGGACGGATCGTTGTCGGCGGAGGGAACGGTGCCGGGGGGTTGCAGGGCGGTGGACCCGGGCCCGGTGCCGGAGGGCGGCGGGGCTGATCCGGGCCCGGTGCCGGTGGGCGGGAGGGCGTCGGATCCGGGCCCCGCGCCGGCGGCTGGGAGGGCGTCCGGCGCCGCGCCGGGTCGGGCGGCCGGTCCGGTTTCCGTACCCCTGCCGGGGCGGGGGGCGCCGCCGTCCGGAGCGGCCCCGCCGTGAGGATCGGCGGCATCCGCCGGATCGCTCGTATGCGTCACGGAGGCACCTCCAGCGTCGCGGCCGGTTTCCTCCCCTTCCCGCCGTCCCGAAGGACCGCCGGACTCCTGGAGCCCATTATGGCGCGTACCCGCCCGGCCACGGCTTGTGGAAGCGGAGCATCCGGTTTGCGGGAAGGGCGCACGGGCACCGCACGGGTACGGACGCAAGCGGTCCCGACCTGCTCACGCCCTGCGCATCCGTCACGGAAGGCATGGGGAACATCATGGAACTCGGCTTCCTCCGCCCACTCTTCACCCGGCTGGGCCCCTGGGCCTCGGTCTACATCGACACCTCCCGCGCGACCGAGGACGCGCTGAAGATCCAGGAGCTGCGCGAGCGCTCGGTCGCCTCCCAGCTCATCGACGCGGGCGCCGACGGCTACACCACCCGGGCGGTCATGGAGCGACTGTCCCGCGAACCGGCCTCCGGGGCGCCGCCCGGCCGTGCGCTCTTCGCCTCGGGCGCCGAGGTGGTGCTCGACCTCCCGCTCGCGATCAGCCCGCCCACCGTCGAGGCCACCTGGTCGCTCCTCCCGCACGTCTCTCCGCTGGCCCGGCTGCGCGGCGACGAGCCGAGCTGCCTCGTGGCGTACATCGACCGTACCGGCGCCGATCTGGAACGGTGTGACGCCCTCCACCGGGAGGCCCTGGGCGAGGCCCACGGCAAGGAGGACCAGGGCCGCGGCCATCGCGGAGTCCCCGCCGACCGGCACGAGTGGCACTACCGCAACAAAGTGGAGAACGCCTGGGACGAGACCGCCGACGTCATCGCGGCCGAACTCGCCCGCCGGTGGACAGGGGGCGAGGCGGATCTCGTCGTGCTGACCGGCGATCCCCGCGAACGCAGGGCCGTTCACCAGCGGCTGCCCGAACCCCTGCGGGCCGTCGCCGTCGAGGTCGCGGGCAGCAGGGCGCAGGGCGCCGCGCGCGGCCCGGTGGACGAGGAGATCGCGCGCGTACGGCGGCAGTTCGCGCGCGAGCGGCTCGAAGGCGCCCTCGAACGGTTCCGTCAGGGCCGGGGCAGGCCGGGGGAGCACCGCGCCTCCACCGTCGACACCGGGCCCGGCGAAGCCGCCGAAGGCATGCCCGCCGTCGTGGACGCGGTACGCAACCACCAGGTCGCGACCCTGCTCCTCGCGCCGGACGCCTCCGACGCCCGGCGCGAAGTGTGGATCGGGCCGGGCGTGGACGACGTCGCCGTGCAGCGCGGCGAGGCGCTGGCGATGGGAGTCGCCAAGCCCGAACGGGCGCGGGCGGACGACGCCCTGCTCCGGTCCGCCGCGGCGGCGGGCGGCGAGGTCCTGCTCGTCCCGGAGGACATGCCGGGACCGGCCGGAGGGCTGGGAGCGGTGCTGCGCTACGCCCTCTGAGCGCGATCGCCCGGCGGGCGGCGTATCGGCGGTGGATGTGGCCGGCCGCCTACCGGCAGATGGCGCCGACACGCCACGCACCGGCGGTGGGTGCGGCCGGTACGTCGACGGCAGAGGGGCCCCGACACGGCCACGCACCGGCAGGCGGGCGCCCGACACGCCGCGCCCCGGCCGGCGGGCGCCGACGCGTGACGCACCGGCAGGGCGCTGACACGTGACGTGCCGGCCGGCGCCGGCAGGCGAGCCGCGTACTCGTCGGCGCCCGCCGAGCCGCCGCGCGCCCGCTGACCCGCCGCGTACCCGCCGACGCTCCCGGCCATCGCTCCGGTCCGGCGCCGCGGCTTCCTCTCCGGCGCACGTGCCTCAGAGTGGGCGGCCGTCGGTCGACGCCGGATCGGTCGCCGAGAGCGGTCGGTCGGCGTCGGTGCCGAAGTAGCGGGGGTCGCCCTCCTGGCGCAGGTCGAGCATGTCGAGGAGCCGCGCCAGATCGTCGGGCCCGGTGGCCCGTTGGGCGACGGCCAGCCGGGCGGCACGTCGTTGGGCGGCCGTGGTCGACGGGGTCCGCTCGTTGCCTTCTGCTCGCTCCATGAGCAGATCGGACCACGCGTCCGCCGTCCGCGCAGCCCGACCGCCCACCCGGGGCTCCCGCCGCGACGCCGCCCGCTGCTCCGTTCGGCGGAGGCGGTGGTACGTGTCGTAACGGCGCCGGCGCGATCCGGCGGGCCACCGCCTCCCGCCGCGCGGATCGTCGCCCCGCCTCCGTCGGCCGGGCAGTCGGGCGCACCGGGCCACCGGACAAGTCGCCTGCCGGGCAGGGGAGTAGGGCTCGATGGACCCCTGGTCAGGCACCCGCCTTCCCCTCCCCGCAAGACGCATCCTCCTTCCGCCCCTGCCTCCGCGCCCGCGCCTCTGCCCCCCCCGAAGGCGTCCCGCTTCGCCGGCATCGCCTTGTCGCCCGTACGGGAGATCCTGGCGCTCACCGCCCGCGCCGCCGCGCCCGACTCCCTGCCGGCTCACCCGAGTCCGCCGCGCTGTACTGCCGCGATGACGGTGGGTGACGCTCTGGGATGCGGGCGTGCCGCGCCGCTGCTTCTCTGAGGGCGTCCGCTCACCCCCAGATCAAGGAGTGATCATGAGCGTTGCAGGAGAGTCCGGCGGTCGTGTGCAGCAGCTGCGCCAGAAGGCGCAGGAGATGGAGCAGGCCGCCGAACGTGCCTCGGACCCGGACGAGCGTCAGCGACTCAAGGACCGGGCCCGCCGGCTCGAGGAGCAGAGCAGGCGCGAGTCGGAGATGGGCATGACGGACCCCATGTGACGTCTCGTGCCCGAACCGGCCGGTGGCAGCCCCGAGGGGGCGGCCACCGGCCGGCCGTTGTGCGGAGGCCCCCGGAACGGCACGGGGCGACGCGGTTCGACAAGGCTGATCTGGGCATGTCAGCCGCGACGCATCACGCCGCTCCCCACCGGAGGCCCCGTTGCAGCCGCCCCGACCGATATCGCCCGGGCAGAAGTCGCCCCGCTCGAAGAGCCGCCTGGCAGCGCTCCGCCCGAAATCGCCCCGCCCGAGAACCCGTTCGCGGCTCCGCAAGGTGTCGTTCACCCTGGGCGCGGCCGTCGCCCTGGTCGTGGCCGTGCCGGGCACCGCGTTCGCCGCGCCCCCGCCGGGTCTGCCCGGCAACGCGGACGGCCTGGAGCGGACCTTCCAACCCGCCTACGACTACGACACCGACGGCTGTTACCCCACTCCCGCCATCGGGCCCGACGGAACCCTCAACGGCGGCCTCAAGCCGTCCGGGGCCCTCAACGGCCAGTGCCGTGACGCGGGAGACCTGCGCAACACCAACGGTTACGCCCGTTCCCTGTGCAACAACGGCTGGTGCGCGATCCTCTACGGCCTCTACTTCGAGAAGGACCAGGCGGTCCCCGGCATCGGGCTCGGCGGCCACCGCCACGACTGGGAACACGTCGTGGTGTGGGTGCAGGACAACGATGCCCGCTACGTCGCCACCTCCGCCCACGGCTCCTTCGTGATCCACGGGCGCGACCGGATCCGCTGGGACGGCACCCACCCCAAGATCGTCTACCACAAGGACGGCATCGGCACCCACTGCTTCCGCGCCGCCAACACCAACGACGAGCCGCCCGAGAACCACGACCGCGCCTGGCAGTTCCCCACCCTCATCGGCTGGAACGGCTATCCCCCCGGCCTCCGCGACAAGCTCGTCCAGGCCGACTTCGGCAGCGCGCACTTCGGCCTGAAGGACGGCAGCTTCGCCTCCCACCTGGCCGAGGCGAAGCCGTCCGGCATCCCCTTCGACCCGTACGCCTGACGACTTCCGCGGCGGGCGGCAGGGGGAGCCCCCCGCCGCCCGCCCGCGTTCCGTCGTTTCCGCGCCCACACGCGTCAACGCGCCGCACCACGCGCCAACATGCGCCGACATGCGCCGACGTGCGTCACACCAGGCAACCCCCGCCCGTAGGTTGCCGTCCTCCGGGGGCGAGGGAGGCGCCCCGGGGGGACCGCGGTGCCTCGACGTGACCGACGATGAGGACGACCGCTTTGATACGTGTACGTGTCACACGCGTGGTGACCACGGCCCTGGCGTTACTGGCGTTGACCGCCGCGGCGCCGGGGCCGGCGCATGCCCAGCCCTCCCCGGGCCCCCGGCCGACGGCGCCCCGGAGCCTCCAGGCCCTCCCCGACGGCGAAACCCTGCCGGCGGGCTGGCGGTTCAGCGGCACCGGCGCCACCCGGCAGCTCGTCTGGACCGCGCCCGAGCCCGTGCCCATGGGCGACGCGCGGATCGAGTTCCACGCCGGCGAGCGCCTGCTCGGCCGGCCGGATGCCTCGCGGGACCGGCGGACGTACCGGCTCGCTCTCGGCGACACCCCGCTGGGCGCGGCCACGGAGCTGCGCGTGACGGCCGGCGGCCGCCGCCTGGACGCCGCCGGCGCCGACCGCGCCCCGCACAGCCCGCCCACACCGCCGCCGTCCGCCCGCCCCGAGGCGGCCCGTCCGGAGGCGACCGGTCCTGGGTCCGTGCGTCCGGAGGCGACCGGTCCTGGGGCCGTCCGCTCGGAGGCCACCGGCCCGGGATCGGCGCGCCGGGAGGAGCCGCCCGCCAACCCCGTCGACCCCGGAGTACCGGGCCGCTTCCGCCCGGTCACCGGCGAATACGCGCTCGACGCCGTACGCCTTCCCGGCCTGCCCGCCCCCGTCGAGATGCGCGCCACCGTGGTCGGACCGGCCGACGCGCCCGGGCGGCGCCCGCTGGCACTCTTCCTCCACGGCCGTCACGCCACCTGCTACGACACCGCGGGAGAGGTCACCGGCGACTGGCCCTGCGCCGCCGGAGCCCGACCGATCCCGAGTCACCAGGGCTATCTGCGGGCCCAACGCCTCCTCGCCTCGCAGGGATACGTAACCGTGTCCATCGCCGCCAACGGCATCAACGGCCAGGACCACCTCACCGAGGACGGCGGCGCGCAGGCCCGTTCGTCGCTGGTCCGGCTCCACCTGGCCCGCTGGGCGGACTGGGCCGCCCACCGCTCCGGTGCCCCGGCCGCCGTCCGCGCGGCTGTGCCCGCCGACCTCTCCCGGGTCCTGCTCGTCGGCCACTCGCGCGGCGGGGAAGGCGTCAACCGGGCCGCGCTCGACAGCCTCTCCCGGCCGCCCGCGGACCAGGACGGCCACCGCGGACCCGTGCGCTGGACCATCCGCGGCAACGTCCTCATCGGCCCCACCGTCTTCGGACAGAACCCGGTCCCCGACGTGCCCTCGACCACGCTCCTGCCCGGCTGCGACGGCGACGTGTCCGACCTCCAGGGCGAGATCTATGTCGACGGCACCCGCGGTGTCAGCCGCGGCACCGCCCTGCACAGCGCGGTGTACATGATCGGCGCCAACCACAACTTCTTCAACAGCGAGTGGACCCCGGGCCAGGCCAAGGCACCGGCGGACGACGACTTCTGGTCCGACGAGACCCCGGACCCGGTCTGCACGCCCGGGACGAAGACCCGGCTCACCGC
This sequence comes from Streptomyces sp. NPDC048353, assembly GCF_055587165.1. NCBI lineage: Bacteria > Bacillati > Actinomycetota > Actinomycetes > Kitasatosporales > Streptomycetaceae > Streptomyces > Streptomyces sp. NPDC048353. The sequence goes on from NZ_JBVJGU010000004.1 coordinate 612,615, forward strand.
CACCCAGCAGCAGGCCGCGGGCGCCACCTACATCGCCGCGTCCGCCCGCCTGTTCGTCGCCGGCGACGACCGCGTCCGCCCGCTGCTCGACGGCACCGGTCGCCGGGCCCCTTCCGCCGGCCCCGCCCAGGTGCTCACCCACGCCGTCGGCGCGCACCGCGTCCCGGCCTTCCTGCCCGGCCCGTCGGTCACCGTCTCCGGCGGCCGGACCTGCGCCCACGTCGACCCCGACCCGGCACGCGCCTGCCTGCCGCTCGACGCGGGCGGCACGTCACCGCACTTCGCCTCCTGGGAGGCGTCCCCCGAGCCGGGCCGGGACGCGATCGCGATGCGGTGGACGAGCGCGGGCTCCCCGACCGTCGTCCGCGGCGTACACCCCGTCTCCCTCGCCGGCAGCCAGGACCTCGCCCTCCGGCTGATCGTGCCGCCGGGCTCCTCCGGCACGCTGCTCGACATCGCGCTCGTCGACACCTCGGGCCGCCGCGCCCACCTCGGCCAAGCCAAGGCCGACGGCCTCCCGGGCAGCGAGCGGACCGCCTCCCACTGGGCGCGCGAGATCCGCGTCCCGCTGGCCGCCGCCGCCCGCTCCGGATTCGACCTCAAGCGGGTCAAGGCCCTGGAACTGACCCCGCGCACCCGCACCGGCAGCGCCTGGCTCATGGACGCCTGGGGATGGCGCCCGGGCACACCGGCCGTCCGCCCGGCCGCGATGCCGCGCGTCGACATCGGCCGTCTCACGGTCGCCGAAGGCGACGCGGGCGTCCGGACGTACCGCGTCCCCGTGCACGTCACCGGGAGCGGCAGCGGTCAGGTCCGCGTCTTCGTCCCCCGGCCGGGCACGGAGGAAGTAGCGCACCGGATCGTGACCGTCCGCCCGGGCAGCCGCGCCATCGACGTCCCCTTCACCGTCCGCGGCAACGACCGCTACGGCCACGGCGGCTCCCAGGAGGTGTTCGTGAAGGCGGTACGGGGCGCGGCGGTCGGCGCCCACCACGGCGGCGTGACCGCCCGCGACGACGACCCCATGCCCGCGGTCACGCTGACCCCGGTCGCCGCCGACGTCACCGAAGGGAAGCCGCTGACCTGGAAGGTGAGCCTCTCCGCCGTCGCCGACGCGGAGATCTACGCCGAACTCTCCCTGCTGCCCGTCGCCTCCGGCGCGGAACTGTCCACGGCCGATGTCGACCGCGGCTGGCTGGAAGAGCGGTTCGGAGAGGTACCGAACCCCGCGCGGCCCCTGTCCCGGATCACGGAACAGCCGTCGCTGCCGGTCACGATACCGGCCGGGAGGACCGGCATCGAGATCACCGTCCCCACCGTCACCGACCGGCTCCGTGAGCCGAAGGAGTCGATGCGGGGACGGCTGATCGCGTACGCGGAGGCCGGGGAGCCGCGCCCCGGACCCGAGTTCACCGGATCGGTACGGGACGCCTCGTAGCCCTCGGCACACCGCCCCGCCGTCGGCGCACGGAACCTCGCCGGGGGCCGTGCGCCGACGCGTGTCCGAACGCGCATCCGGGGTACGCGCAACCTTCCTGAAGCACGACGCACTTGGGGGGTTCCATGAGGACACGCATCGGATGGCGCCGCGCCACGGCCGAGGCACCGCGGCAGGCGGCCCTGAAGCCGACCACGAAGCCGGCGGAGGAGACTTCCCCGGCCCCGACCCCGAAAACCGGGCCCGGCCCCTTCTTCCGCTTCGTCCTCACCGTGCTGGCCCTCGCGGCGATGGTGGCCTTCGCCGTCGTCCTCGCCCGGTTGACCCTCCAGCCGTCGCCGGCCTCCGAGGCGCTCACCCACTCGAACCTCCGGCCGGGCGACTCGATCCGCGCCTACCTCTCGCAGCCCGCCTTCCGGGACACCCTCAAGCAGCTCGGCGGAAACATCCTGCTGGGCGTGCCGTTCGGCCTGCTGCTGCCGGTCGTGTCCCCCCGCACCCGCGGGTTCGTACGGATCGCGCTGCTGACGGTGGCGACGATGCTCCTGGTCGAGCTGGTCCAGGGCGCCCTCATCACCGGCCGCGCCTTCGACATCGACGATGTGCTGCTCAACACGGCGGGCGCCCTCCTCGGTTACGCCCTGGTGGGCCGCCGCCTGGGCAGGGCCGTCCACCCGCGGCGCAAGCGCCACTGGTGGACACCGCGCCGCACCTGACACTCGTCATCCCCCATGCACCCGCCCCCCCGGCGCACGTGCCCCTGACCGACCGCATCTCCCCGAGGAGGCTTCCAATGGACGAAGGAAAGAACGTCGCGACGCCGACGCCCGAGCGGCATGGCGATCCTGCCGTCGAGAGATCCGGCGGGCCGCTGCGACAGCGGACCGGCGGGTCCACCGGACGGACCGACGAGCGGCCGGAGAGCCGGCCCGGAACGCGGTCCGCCGAGCACTCCCCGGCAGGGCGGCCCGACGCCCGGGCCGACGACGGCCGCCCCGCGACGCGCTCCGACGACCGGCCCGACGCAGGGTCGGACGGGCGGGCCGAGACCGAGGTGGAGCGCGCCGACCGCCGCTGGCAGGAGCTCATCCAGGAGATCCGCGTCGCCCAGACCGGCGTCCAGATCCTCCTCGGCTTCCTCCTCACGGTGGCCTTCACCCCGCTCTTCCAGGGGCTGGAGCAGACGGACAAGACGATCTACATCGTCACCGTCGTCCTCGGCTCCCTCGCCACCGGCGCCCTGATAGGCCCGGTCCCCTTCCACCGGATCGTCTCCGGTCGGCGGATCAAGCACCAGGCCGTCGCCTGGGCCTCGCGGCTCACCTTCACCGGCCTCCTGCTGCTCCTCGCCACCCTGACGTCGGCGCTCTTCCTCATCCTGCGGGTGGCCACCCACGACCCCTACGTGCCGTGGCTCGTCTCCGGCGTCCTCCTCTGGTACCTGCTCTGCTGGTTCGTGCTGCCCGTGTGGGTCCGCATCCGCTACACCAGCGGCGACTGACCGGCCGACCGCCGTCCTGCCCTCCGGGCGCCCGCCTTACACCGGCGGGCGCCCGGATCGCATGCGGTCCCCGCCGACAGGCCGAGGACGGTACCGGTTCGGGTGAAGCGCCGTGTGACCGGCGCGGGGCGTGGAATGCGTCCCCCACCAGTCCGCAACACCGAGGAGGAACCCATGCGTCGCCTTGCCGTCACCGCCGTTCTCGCCCTCGCCGCGCTCTCCCTCGCGTCGGCCGTCCCCGCCGCCGCCGAGGAACGGGAGACGGAGTACAGCCATACCTTCGAGGTCCATGTCGGATCCATCCACATCAGCGAGACCGTCGACGTCGAGCAGGAGTCCTCGACCGGCGAGTGAACTCGTCGCCCGGCCCGGCCGAGCGGACCGACGGCGCCCGTCCTGAGGGGGACGCGCCGCCGGTCCGGTCGGCCGTACGCATGCGAAGGTGAACCGGTGACCACGCCCGCGAAGACCGACCACCGCCTCCTCTTCGGCTGCATGGGCCTGGGAGGCGCCTGGGACACCAGCCCCCACACCGCCGCCGACATCGACGCGGCGGAGACCGCCGTCGAGGCGGCCCTCGACAGCGGCATCACCGCCTTCGACCACGCCGACATCTACCGGCACGGCAAGTCCGAAGCGGTCTTCGGAGAGGTGCTGGCCCGCTCGGCCGGACTGCGCGAGCGGATCACCCTGCAGACCAAGTGCGGGATCCGCCTCGCCGAGGGCGACCGCCCCGGCCTGTACGACCTGCGCGGCCCGACCCTCGTCCGCCGGGTCGAGGAGAGCCTGCTGCGGCTGCGCACCGACGTCCTCGACGTCCTGCTCCTGCACCGCCCCGACCCGCTCGCCGACCCCGCCGACATCGCCGGGGCCCTCACCTCGCTCCACCGCCAGGGGCTTGTCCGCCGGTTCGGCGTCTCCAACATGAACTCCGCCCAGATCGCCCGGCTCCAGGCCCACCTGGACCTGCCGATCGTCGCCGACCAGCTGGAGATGAGCCTCCACCGGCGGGCTTGGCTGGAGGACGGCGTCCTCGTCAACACCCCCGAGTCCGCCGCCAACGGCTTCCCCGCGGGCACCGTCGAGCACTGCCTGACCCACGGCATCGGACTCCAGGCCTGGGGCGCGCTCGCCCAAGGGCGCTACACCGGGGCCCAGCAGAGCCCGGCGGAGACCGCCACGGCCGCGCTCGTCTCCTCCCTCGCCGAGGCCAAGGGCACGACACCGGAGACGATCGTGCTCTGGTGGCTGCAGCGCCACCCGGCCCGCATCGCCCCCGTCATCGGCTCGTCCCGCCCGCCCCGCATCCGCGCCTGCCGCGACGCGGCCCTGCACGAACCCGACCTGACCCACGACGAGTGGTACACCCTCTGGGTCTCGGCGCGGGGCGCCGCCTTGCCTTAAAGAGCGTTTCGCCCCGAAGGGGGTGTTGTTATTAAGTCGCATGGTGTCAGCGGATTGGGTCCGCGTATGGAGGCGTGTGAGGATGCGCCTGTGGAGTGCGATGTGTGTGGACGGGCGATGTGGCGATGGCCGGCGCTGCCGGCGGTGACGCACTCGGAGATCTGGTCCTGCTCCTGGTGCCACGCCACCACGTATATGGGTGGTGAGTGGTTCGAGGTGGTGCGGTCGCCATACCTGCCCGTGCAGAAGCGTTGGGACCTGGCGGTCGCGGACGGCCTTCCCTCCGACTTGTCCCACGCCTTCGGTAGCTCCGGCAGGACGCTGTGCGGGATCCAGGAAGCCAGTATGTCGCCGTCATTCGACCACAAGTGGGAGTCGGAGCGGGGAGACGCCTGTGGTGCCTGTCGGGAAGCGGCGGGTGTCATCGATGACCGCTGGCCTCGGGCGAGGAGGGGTGAGGACGCGCGGGTCAGTGTGGCTCGGCGGCCATGAGTTCTTCCAGTTCGGAGTCGATTCTCGGGTAGGTCTGCGGCTCATCAAGATGACTTCGGAGCGGTGGGGGTGGGTTTCGTAGTCGCGGGCGGTTATGCATGAGCCAGCCGAAGGTCCGCTCGACGACCCAGCGCCGCGGAGACACCTCGAAGCCCTTCCGGGCAGGGTCGCGGCGAGCGTCGAGGACGCAGGCGCTCGGCTCGGCATCGCGGCCTTCCGCCTTCCGGACCAGGCGACGCAGGAGACCGTTGAGCTGGTCGAAGATCTCGTCCTTCTGCCAGGCGGCGAAGTAGCCGTAAACCGTCTCCGATGGAGGGAAGCCGTGTGGCAGGTACCGCCAGGGGATCCCGGTGCGAAGGGATCGAAACGGACCTTCGACGGCTGTCATCCGCCTCACCTGCCACAAAAAACGTCTACTGCCCCAGCCGACCCGAAACGGTCTGCCACCTGAACGGTGATGAAGTACCCCGGACGGGATAAAACGTTCTTTGAGAAATCGTTTCTCTTGGTGAGAGGGCGCCCTGCCGGAGTCGAAGCGGTACGCGGAGGACGAGAGCGAGTACACCGTCGTCTTGGAGCGGCACAACACCGTCCTCGATGAGCTGTTCGCCGGTAGGCATGTCTACGTGATCACCCCCGTGGGCGACCGAAGCCGAGGTTGCGCCATTCCAGCCAGGTGCCGGCTACTGGCAGACCCTGCTGGTGCGGGACGATCCAGACCCGGAGTTCCGTACCTACTGCCACCTCTTCGCCGTCCGCCGGCCCTGGCGGTACGGCTGCCTCGACAAACTGCTCCGTGACATCGCGGACGAGAAGGTAGCGGGAGTTCTCATCACCGACACCCAGATGGGACGCATTTATTACCCCTATGACGGTGGCGCCGATGTCTTCCTCGCCACGCCAGAGGAGCGGGAACAGACGCGCGCTCGGCATGCCGATGGGCTTTCCCGTCACCCGTCGGGGCTCTGACGGAGATACCCAGGGAACAGCGGTAGCCGGTTGCGATCGGTGATCCTCGGACGCGTCCTCGCCCCCGGCGAGGCGTATCCCCGACCCGTCCACCACAGCCTTGACGCCCAACCCCGCAGAGCAAGCTGACAGGACGCATCGAGAATCAGCACACTGAGCACATGCGATACGAGGAGAAGGCACGGCTCACCGCCGCGAGAGCCCTGGCCCCGGCAGCCATCCTTCTCAGCTCACCGGTGCTCCTGATAGCCGGTGCACCCATCCGCCGCCGATACCTCCGCTACGTCCACCGGGATGCGGCTCCAGCGATCCTGGACAAGGAGCAAGGCCGCATCAGCGTCCACTGGTTCGTGGCCACGAGCCCACTTCTCGGATGGCTCTGCCGGCCTACAGAGGCACTCGCCCGACTCGTCTCGCGCCGAGGCTGAATGGCACGAGCATGCTCGAAGAGCCCCGTCCGGCCCGGAGGATCAGTCGGTGAGCGGGCGGTAGACGGTCAGTGCGTCGGGCAGCTTGTCCAGACGGAACGCCGCCGGGGCCGGGACCACTTCGCCGTCGTAGGCCATGTGCGTGTCCTCGGGCAGGCCGGAGACGCGCAGGGTGGTGAGCCGGGCCGCCGCGTAGAGCCGGGTCCGTGCCAGCCCGCCGGCCACCGCCGTGGCGAGGAGGCGGGTGCGGGCGAACCGGCCGCCGTGGGCGATGCGGACGTCCAGGACGCCGTCCGCCATGTCGTGGCGTCGCAGCGGGGCGAGCCCCGCGCTGCGGTACGCGCCGTTGCCGGCGAAGAGCATCCACAGCGACTCGGGCCGGCCGTTGACCTCGGCGCGCAGGGGCCGGGACGTCCGCAGGACGTGGACCACGCCGAGCACTGACGCCAGCGGCCCGCCGAGACGGGGCGACCACCGCTCGCGGAGCCGTACGAGCTCCGGGTAGACGCCCAGGCTGAAGGTGTTGAGGAAGTAGGCGCGGGAGTCGTCCTCCTCGCTGGTGATCCGGCCGACGTCGGCGCGGACCGCGTGTCCCTCGGCCAGCGCCGCGCAGGCGTCGGCGACCGTGTCCACGCCGAGGTCCACCGCGAAGTGGTTGAAGGTGCCGCCGGGTACGACGAGCAGGGGCACGTCGTGCCGGAGGGCCGGTTCCACCGCCGCGTTGACCGTTCCGTCACCGCCGCAGACACCGAGCACGCCCCCACGCTCGGCCACCTCGGCGGCCGTCGCGTCCAGCACCTCGGGCAGCGGCCCCGCCTCGTCGTCGTACAGGACGATCTCGGCCCGGGGGAGGAGCGTCCTGATCTGGCGTACGGGATCGAGGAGCTGCGGCTGGGCGCCGGAAGCCGCGTTGACGAAGACGACGAGCCCGTCGCCTTCGGGGAGGGCTCGGGCCTCCACCCGGGGGCGGGCGGGGGTCGGGACCAGATCGCGGGTGGGGGCGAGGCCCCGGACGGCGAACGCGGCGCCCACGCCCAGACCGGCGCCCACGAGGACGTCGCTGGGGTAGTGGACGCCGGTGTAGACGCGGGAGAAGGCGACCGAGGCGGCCACCGGCAGCACGGCCGCCGCCAGACCGCGCGATTCCAGGGCCACGCCCGCGGTGAAGGCGGCGGCGGAGGCCGTGTGCCCGGAGGGGAAGGAGCTGGTGAACGGCTGGTGGGGCAGCCTGCGGACCAGCGGCACCGTGTCGATCAGCGGACGCTCGCGGCGCACGGCCCCCTTGGCCAGGGTGTTGACGGTGGCCGACGCGAGAGCCAGGGACGTCATCCCGCGGACGGCGGCCCGCCGGCCGCGCGGCCCGCCGAGGGCCCACATCCCGGCGGCGACGCCGAACCACAGCAGACCGTGGTTCGCGCTCCGGCTCAGCCGGGGGAGGACGGGCTCGGCGCCGGGCCAGGAACGCTTCGCCACGTGCGCGAAGACCTTGCGGTCCAGTCGTCCGAACGCGCCGGTCATGCGTCCTCTGGCGACCTGGCTCATCACATCTCCTCGTCGTCGGTCCGGGTCGAACACGCGCCCGGCCAGCGCCAACGTACCCGCCCGAGCCGGAATGACACGCGCGTCGCGCCGGGGACCACCCGTCGTGCCTCCGTGCGCCGTCCCGCCGGGTCTCGGTCAGGACGCGGCCGGGTGGGCGTCCAGGGCGGCGTCGCTGTCGGGGTGGATCGCGAAGATCAGGTCGAGGCCGACGATGCCGAGGACCCGGGCCACCGGTGAGGGCACGGAGGCGAGGGCGATCGAGGCGTTCGCCGCGGTGACGGCGTTGCGGGCGGTGAGGAAGGTGTTGATCCCGCTGGAGTCGCAGAAGTCCAGACCGGCGAGGTCGAGGACGAGCAGGCGGCCGGGGGAGAGATCGACGGCCCGCACCTGTTCGCGCAGGTGCGGGGCGGTCTCGTAGTCGAGTGCGCCCGTCAGCGCGAGGACCGTGGCCGCGGGCGTGGTGCGTGTGGTGATGTCCAGCATGGTCATGATCAGTCTCGGTGGGTCGACGGCAGGGCGGGGGGCGCCGGCCCGTCCGGGGTGGGGTCCCGGGCGTAACGGTCGCCGGAGGAGGCGTCGGCGGGCACCCCGAGGGCGAGCAGCGCGGTGTCGTCGCCCAGGCCGTCGCCGAAGCCTTCGAGGAGTCCGGTCAGGGCGGTGACGATACCCGCCGGTGTGGCGGGGGTGCGGGCGGCGACGAAGTCCCGCAGGGCCTCGTCGCCGAACAGGTCACGGGCGGCTCCCGTGCGGGCCTCGGTGAGACCGTCGGTGTAGAGGAGCACGCTGTCCCCGGGGTGGAGGGTCGTTCGGGCGGCGACGAACCGGGCGTCCGGCAGGATGCCGACCAGCAGTCCGCCCGGCGTGGACAGGAACTCCGTCCGGCCGTCGCCGCGGAGGACGAGGGACGGCGGATGGCCGCCCGAGGCGAGTTCGAGCGCGTAGGACCCGTCGTCCCCGGCCGGCTCCAGCACCCCGAAAACGGCGGTGCAGTAGCAGGTCTCTCCCGCCGGATAGTGCTCCGTGAGCGCGGTGTTGAGCGTACGGAGCGCGGCGACGGGATCGGGGTCGTGGAGCGCGGCCGCCCGCAGCGTGTACCGCGTGAGCGAGGTCAGGGCGGCGGCCTCGGGTCCCTTGCCGCAGACGTCGCCGAGGAAGAACGCCCACCGTTTCCCGTCGAGCGGGAACAGGTCGTAGAAGTCGCCGCCGAGACGGTCGGGGGAGGCCGTGTGGTAGTACGAAGCGGCGTCCAGGCCGGGTACGGACGGCAGCCGGGCCGGCAACAGGCTGCGCTGGAGCACCGCGAGGGCGTCCTGGAGCCGGGTCCGGTCGGCCTCCGCAGTGCGGCGGGCCGCCTCGGCCTCCTTGCGGTTGTGCAGCAGCTCCGCCTCGTAGGCGCGCCGGTCCCGCGCGTCGGTCAGTGTGATCCGGGCGAGCAGCGGCCGTCCGTCGGGGCTCGACCGCACTATGGCGCTGGCCAGGACCGGAAGTGGTTCGCCGGCGCAGGCCAGCTCCAGGGGGACGCCGCCCACCTCGCCGTTCAGCCGCAGGGCGGGGGCGAGTTGGGCTTCGTAGGAGAGCCGCCCGGCGGGGGTCAGGAGCTCGCCGAACTCCACGCGGCCCACCACGGAGCCCCGGTCGATCCCCAGCCACTGGAGCAGAGTGGTGTTGACCCGGGCGACGGTGCCGTCCAGCAGGATCGAGACGTACCCGCACGGCGCGGTGTCGTACAGCTCCTCGGCGCTGTCCTCCAGGACGGCCATGTAGGACTCGAGGGCGACGGCGGGCGAACGGAGGCCGGGCTGGTCGTGGCGCGTGGTCCCGTGGTTCATCGAAGGCTCCTGAAGCGGCCGACCCGGCGCGGGCCGACACGGCGGAGGGGGCGGCTCCGGTCAGCGGAGCCGCCCCTCTCTGCGCGGACGAGGTCAGTGCTTGAAGGCGTCCTTCGTCTTCTCCTTGGCCGTACGCGCGTCGCCCTTGGCCTGCTCGGCCTGGCCCTCCGCCTCGAGACGCTCGTCGCCGGTCATCCGCCCGGCCGTTTCCTTGAGCTTGCCCTTGGCCTGCTCGCCCTTGGCCTTCATCTTCTGCTCACCGGACACAACCGATCACTCCCTGTGCGCTAGGCATGTCTGACAACAAGGCGCCTGACCGGGATTCGCGACGCTAAACCAGCGAGAAAGACGCTGCTTCCAGAGAAAGGAGACCGCCCCGGTAAAACCCCCTTCAATTCCCCGGATCGACAGGGAAAAACGCGCGCATTCGAAGGGATGTTCCCCAGGGCGGGGGGTAAGCGGCTGCCGGGAGGTTGATAGGAATGGTTCCTCTTCTGCTGGTACTTCTGCTGATTCTGATCCTCTTCGGCGCGGGTTTCGCGGTGGAGGCGCTCTGGTGGATCGCCGTCATCGTGCTCGTGCTCTGGCTGCTGGGCTTCGTGGCCCGGCCGAAGGGCGGCTCAGGACGCTGGTACCGCTGGTAGCGGCGTCAGAAGAACGCGCGGAACGCGGGGCCTGTGGGCGCCACCCCCTCGGGGGTGGCGCCCACAGGCCTGCCACCCCTCGCCCGGGCGTTGTCTTCCCCGGGCCTTTCGGCGCAACCGCCCGGGCGTTGTCTGCACCGGGCCTTTCGACGCAACGCCTTCGTTCCCCCGGGGCCACGGCCCCGGGGGAACACGCGCGCCCCATCTACTGCTCCAAGGGGACGACCGCGCGGATCGTCTTCCCGCCCTCGTGGACCGAGACGGTCACCTCGCGGCACAGCCGCAGAACGATGGGCCAGCCGTAACCACCCGGCGTCAGCGCCTCGCCGCGCCGGTTCTCCGGCGGCTCGTCGCTGGGGTCGGTGACGGACACCGTGACGCTGTCGCGCCCGAGGTCCAGCCGGAACTCCGTGGCCCCGCCGGCGTGCCGCTCGGCGTTGGCCACCAGCTCGGAGACCACGAGCAGCAGATCGTCCACCTGCGCTCGGTCCACCGGCCGGATCCGCGCGAGCCTTCGGCGGGTCGCCTCCCGGGCCTCGGCGGAGGTCCGCACCCCGCCACCCCCGCCGGAGTCACCGGCGAAGGCTCCCTGGGTACGCGTGCGGGTCGTCGTATGGGACCAGGCCTCGTCATGAGGCTGCATCATGGTTCCCCTTCCTCCCGTTTTCCAGGCATTCGCTCCCCGATCGCCTTCCCGCCGTGGCCGAGGTGACACACGAGCGTACGGCCGTATGCGAGGACGGGCCGCGGCAGGGGGTGCCGGGACGCCCCGCTCCCCGCCGCATCGGGCCCCCGGATCACCGCCCCTCCACCCCCCTCGCCGCCCGGCTCAGCACCCCCGACAGCTCGACGCGCGAGCGGACGCCCAGACGGGCGAAGACGTTCCGCAGGTGGTGGTCGACGGTCCTGGGGCTGATGGACAGCCGGTCGGCGATCTCCCGGTTGGTCGCCCCCTCCGAGGCCAGCGCGGCGATGCGCTGCTGCTGGGGCGTCAGCTCCTCCGGCGCCGCCGCCCCGCTCGCACCCGCCGCCGCCCCGCCCGTGGCCCGCAGTTCCGCCCGTGCCTGGTCGGCCCAGATCCCGGCGGCCGCCCGCTCGAAGGTGACGAGCGCGTCGCTCAGCGGCCCACGCGCCTCCAGCGAACGCCTGCGCCGACGAAGCCATTTGCCGTACGCGAGGAGGGTCCTGGCCCGCTCGAAGTCGTTGCCGGACGCGTCGTGCCGGCGCATCGCCTCGCCGTACCAGTACGCCGAGTCCTCCGGCGCGGTCAGCAGCGCACGGCAGCGGGCCAGTTGCGCCGGCGCCTGCGGGTCGACCCCCTGGGCCGCCCACACCGCGAACTCCTCGGCCGCGAGGCGGGCTTCGGCGGACCGGCCCGTCGAGTCGGCCGCCTCCACGAAGCACGGAACGGCGAGCATACGGAGGGCGAAGTGACCGGAGCGGGGGCCAGGCAGCACCAGGTGCGCCAGGCGCGCGGCGGACTGGGCGGCGAGACCCCGGCCCAGTTCCGCGCGGGCCAGGGCCCATTCGGCGAGCGTGGCCGCCTGCGCCAGACCGTGGCCGCGCGCCACGGCCAGCGCCCGCCCGGCGTGGTCCTCGACGGACTCGACATCGCCGGCGACCGATGCCACCAGGGCCAGGACGGCGTGCTGGTGGGCGGCGACATTGTGCTGACCGGTCAGTTCCGCCGCCCGCAGCCCCTCCCGCGCGTGCGTACCGGCCCGGCCGTGGCGCCCGGCCCGCAACTCCGCATAGGCGAGGTGCTCCAGCACGCGGGGGATCATGGCGTCGCGCCCCTCGGCACGGACCCGGGCGAGGGCCCGGCCATAGACCCGGGCCGCCGCCGCCATGTCCCCGATCACCAGAGCGGCCGACCCCGCCCGCAGCAGCGACCGCGGCTCGTCCGCGGCGCCGTCCCGCGCCACGACCCGGGCGAGCGGCCCTCGGGCCTCACCCAACCGGGCGGAAAGAGCCGCCCGCATCCCCTCCGTGAAATCCCGCTCTCCGTCGTCGGACCACTCCGGGCCGCTCACCGAGGCGCTGCCGGGGGCTGCCCTCGGGGGGCGGACGGCGACCGGGATAGGACCTCCGTACGGGGCGTCGGCGGCCGGGTCGCGGCCCGTGTCCGGGTCGACGGCGAGGTGGTGGCCGCCCCGGCCGGAGGTCCGCCGGCCGTCGACGTCCCGGTTGACGGCCGAGACCCTGCCGGAGCCGCCGGCCGGGGTGTCGCCCCGGTGGCCGTCTTCCGCGCGGGGCCCGCGAGCGTGTCCGTCTTCCGTGCCGGCCCGGCGAGCGTGGCCGTTGTCGCCGTCGCCGTCGCCGTCGCCGTCGCCGTCGCCGTCGCCGTCGCCGTGCCGCCCGAGCGCACCGCCACCGTCCGGGGCGGGGGCGGCGACCCACGCCCCGCCGTCGTCGCTGCTGCCGCTGCTGTCGCTGCTGTCGCAGTCGTCGCCGGTGTCGTGCGGGCCCGTGGTCTCCCCGACGCTATCGGCGGCCAAGGCGGTCAGGCAGGCGGCCGGATCGCCCGCCGCCCAGGCGGCCTCCATCGCGAGGAAGCGGGCGTCGGCGGCCTCCAGGGGTGCGGCGGAGCGCAGCAGGTCGGAGGCCAGGAGCAGGGCCTGGTGAGCGTTGCCCACCGGGCCGTCGGCGAGGTCGGCCAGGCCTCGCAGCAGTTCGGCCCGGCCGCGTACGACGTCCGGCAGCGCGCGCACTTCCTCGGCGGCGTGCAGGCGGTCCTGGCGGTGACTCAGCGCCCGCAGGAGGGGGAAGGCCTCCGGCCCCGCCGCCCGGCGCGCGCCGCCTCCGGCCCCGCGCGCCTCCGCCGCGTCCGACGGAGGGGCGAACAGCGCTCCGGCGGAGCGGCGCCAGGCCGCCGGTGCCACCGCGAGCACCGCGGACCGCAGGAAGGGGTCCTCGAAGCGCAGCGCGGAACGCGCACCGCCGAGGAGCCCGTCCGCGAGGAGCCCGTCCAGCGCCTCCGGCGACGTGCGCGTGGCCCGGGCGGAGGCCAGGACGGCGTCCGCCTCCACCGTCGGCCGCGCCGAGGCGTCCGGGCCGGCCGCCTCGCCCGCGACGGCCACGAGCGACAGCAGCCGTCTGCTCTCGACCGGCAACGAGTCGAGGAGCCCGCCGTAGACCTCGATCAGCACCGAGCCGTCGATCAGGGGGCGGGGGAGGGGAGCCTCCCCGGCGAGCTGCGCGGCCGAGAGCCGCCGGGCCGTGGCGGCCAGGACACCGGGATGGCCTTCGGCCTCCCGGAGCAGCCGGGCCCGCACGGGTGGAGCCACCGCGCGGCGGCCGAGGTCGTCGAGGAGGCGGCCCGCGCCCTCCGGGCCCAGCGGCCCCAGCCGTACCACCGGCGCGCCCGGCACGTCCGGGGGCCGGTGATGACGGGCGTAGGACACGAGCCAGCCCATACCCGCCGGCTCCCCGCCGCCCCGCAACGCCGAGGCCAGCGCGGCGCGCGAGTGGGCGTCCCACAGATGATGGTCGTCCACGCACAGCAGCAGGGGCCGCCCGGGCGCGAGCTCCGCCACCGCCGCGCCGACCCCCTCTTCCCCCCGGGCGACGCGCAGGGCCCGCCGGGCCGCCGACGGGCCCGGGCCGAACGCTGCCAGCAGCGAGCGCACACCGCTCCACGGCACCCGCTTGCCGGGCGGCGACAGGACCAGCAGGGCCGTACCGGCGAAACACCGCGCCGCGTGGCGCAGCAGGGCCGTGCGACCCGTGCCCGGGCCGCCGGTGACGAGCAGAACACCGTTCGCCCCGGCGCCGATACGGGCCGAAAGGGCCTCCACGGCGGCGAGTTCGTGCGTGCGGCCGTGCAGACCGGTGGCCGCCGGGCTCGTCCCTCCGCTCACAGCCGTCACGTTACTGCGCCGTAGCCTACGGGCACAGCCCCCGGGCGCGGACCGGTGGTTCCCGGCCCACACCCGGGGGCGCGGCTCTGTGAGCCCGCACAGCGGGCGGACGGGACGTCAGGAATGCGGGCAGGTGCCCCGGTACTCCTCGATCGTCAGACTGGGCCGGGGTGCCGGGCAGAGGAACTGCTCGTAGCGGGTGTCGTTGTCGATGAACCGCTTGAGCCAGGAGACGCTGTACTTCGCGATCGTCGTGTTCGCCGTGTTCGGGGTGAAGTGCGTGGCGCCGTTGAGCTCCAGGTACGCCTTGTCGAGCGAGCTCGGCAGGCTCTCGTAGAACGGCTCGGAGTGCGAGCCGACGGACGCCACCGTGTCGCCGTCCGCGCCGATGACGAGCGTCGGCGTCGAGATCTCGGGCCAGGTCTTGTCCGTGTTCCAGCCGGTGAGCGGGATCGCGGCCTGCAGCGAAGGCCTGCTCTTGGCCGCCTCGAGCGTGCCTCCGCCACCCATCGAGTGCCCCATCACCCCGAGCCGGGTGCTGTCGATCCGGCCCCGCACGGAGCTGCGCTGGGTGAGGTAGTCGAGCGCGGCGAGGAGCTGCCGGCCGCGGCTGTCCGGCTGGTCGAGGGTCGTGTTGGTGTCGATGGTGAAGACGACGAAGCCCTGCGAGGCGAGCCGGGGCCCGAGCCAGGCGATGGACGACTGGTACGCGGTGAACCCGGGCGAGATCACCACGGCCCCGAAGGTCCCGTCGGCGGTCGAGGTGGGGTAGTAGACGGTGCCGCCGCCGAAGCCGGTGACGGCCAGGGAGGAGACGCTCGTCTCGGAGACGGAGTAGGGCCCGCGCAGCGCCTCGATGCTGGCGACGCTCGGGGCGGGGCCGCGCTCGTAGGGGTTGTCCGCGGCCCGGGCGCCGGGGGCGGTGAGCACGGTCAGGCAGCAGACGGCCGCGGCGGCGGCGAGGTGTCGTTTCACGACGGAGTCGTCCTCTCGTGTCGTGTACGGCCGCCGCCGGGGAGACGGGAGCGGCCGTGGAGTGACTGGCCCGGTCACTGTCCGGGCCACGAGAGACGAAGACATCGGCAGAATCACCGGTCTCCGGTGTCACCGCCCACACGCGGGGACGAAGCCGACCGCCCGTGACGGGACGCGGCCGAGCGTTCGTGCAACGAAGCCGACCGCCCGTGTCGCGACGCGAGCGATCGTTCATGTGATGAATCCGACTGTCAGCCCCCCGGCCGGAGGCCGAGAGGCGCCCCCCGTCCTCGAAAGACCCCGTGCACCACGAAGCCGGCACACCCCCCGCTCAGGGTGTGCCGGCTTCGGTCCGCCCGATTCAGGCCATCAGCACCGAGTCGTCCTTCGTGCGCGCGCCCGGCAGGCGGTGCCGGGCGGCGATCAGCGCCGCGTCCACATCTCGCGTGCCGGTGGAGACGCACAGCGTGTACGCGATGTCGTCCATCCGCTGCCGTACCTCCTCGCTCCCGTCCTCGGCATGGAGCATCCTCAGCGTCGTGTACTGCTCGATGAGGTTGCTCAGGACCGCGGGATGGGCCATCAACACTGTGGGTCTCCCCTCGCCGTCAGGGCGCCGACCGCCCGGTTCGATCCGCCGCGTACCCCCGCTTCCGGCATCCATGCGCGCCGAAGGGAGGGGTCCGGATAGCGTCGGTCCGCTTCCGTGATTCACTACCGTCTCCCTCTGGACGATCACGGGGGGAGTAGTCTCCTGTTTATTGCCGTACGACAACGGTCCGATCCGGAGCCGTACGGGAGGGGCCGAGGCCCGGCGCGGAGGACCGTGCCGGCCCGGACCCTCGGAAGTGTCGGTGAAGCCAACGAGGATGGATCATGTCCAAGACGACGATCGACGGTTCCTCGGCGGCCCGGCGGCCAGGACCGGCCGCGGTGGGGGAGCCGGAACTGCGCCAGCTGCTGGCCGGCCTGACCGCCGTGCGTGACGGTGACTTCGGCACCCGGCTGCCGGACGACGCCAACGGCCTCATGGGCGAGATCTCCGCCGTCTTCAACGGCATGGTCGACCAGCTTTCCCTCTTCACCTCCGAGGTCACCCGCGTCTCCCGCGAGGTCGGCACGGAGGGCACCCTCGGCGGCCAGGCCGTGGTCCCCGGCGTCTCGGGCACGTGGGCCGATCTCACCGACTCCGTGAACGCCATGGCCGGCAACCTCACCCGGCAGGTCCGCGACATCGCCCAGGTCGCCACCGCCGTGGCCAAGGGAGATCTGTCCCAGAAGATCGACGTGGACGCCCGGGGCGAGATCCTGGAGCTGAAGAACACCATCAACACGATGGTCGACCAGCTCTCCTCCTTCGCCGACGAGGTCACCAGGATGGCCCGCGACGTCGGCACCGAGGGCATCCTCGGGGGTCAGGCCGACGTCAAGGGCGTCTCCGGCACCTGGCGCGACCTGACCGACTCCGTCAACTCCATGGCCGGGAACCTCACCGCCCAGGTCCGCTCCATCGCCCAGGTCGCCACCGCCGTGGCCAAGGGCGACCTCTCGCAGAAGGTGAGCGTCGACGCCCGGGGCGAGATCCGGGAGCTGAAGGAGACCATCAACACGATGGTCGACCAGCTGTCGGCCTTCGCCGACGAGGTGACCCGCGTCGCCCGCGAGGTCGGCACCGAGGGCAACCTCGGCGGCCAGGCCACCGTCCGCGGCGCCTCCGGCACCTGGAAGGACCTCACCGACAACGTCAACGTCATGGCGTCCAACCTCACCGGGCAGGTGCGTTCGATCGCCCAGGTCGCCACCGCCGTCGCCCGCGGCGACCTGTCCCGCCGGATCACGGTGGAGGCCAAGGGCGAGGTCGCCGCGCTCGCCGACACCATCAACACCATGGTCGACACGCTGTCGGCGTTCGCCGACGAGGTGACCCGCGTCGCCCGGGAGGTCGGCACGGAAGGCAGACTCGGCGGCCAGGCGCGGGTGCCGAACGTCGCCGGCACGTGGAAGGACCTCACCGACAACGTCAACTCGATGGCGAACAACCTCACCGGCCAGGTCCGCAACATCGCCCAGGTCACCACCGCCGTCGCCAACGGCGACCTGTCGAAGAAGATCGACGTCGACGCCCGGGGCGAGATCCTGGAGCTGAAGACGACCATCAACACAATGGTCGACCAGTTGTCCTCGTTCGCCGCCGAGGTCACCCGCGTCGCCCGCGAGGTCGGCAGCGAGGGCCGGCTCGGCGGCCAGGCCGAGGTCGAGGGTGTCTCCGGCACCTGGAAGCGGCTCACCGAGAACGTCAACGAACTCGCCGGGAACCTCACCCGCCAGGTCCGCGCCATCGCCGAGGTCGCCAGCGCGGTCGCCGAGGGCGACCTCACCCGTTCGATCACCGTCGACGCCTCCGGCGAGGTCGCCGAGCTCAAGGACAACATCAACTCCATGGTCGGCTCGCTGCGCGAGACCACCCGGGCCAACCAGGAACAGGACTGGCTCAAGTCCAGCCTCGCCCGGATCTCCGCACTGATGCAGGGCCACCGCGACCTGTCAGTCGTCGCCGAACTCGTCATGGACGAGCTGACCCCCCTCGTCCGCGCCCAGTTCGGCGCCTTCTACCTCGCCGAGGAAGGCCCCGGAGGTGTCGAGCTCGGGCTCGTCGGCTCCTACGGCCGCCCCGCCGGCAGCTCCGAGGAGCGCCGCTTCCGGCTGGGCGAGTCCCTCGTCGGCCAGGCCGCCCGCAGCCGCCGGGTCATCGCCGCCGACGAGGTCCCCGGCGACTACGTCTCCATCTCCTCCGGCCTCGGCCAGACCGCCCGCGGCAGCCTGATCGTGCTCCCCATCGTGGTCGAGGACCAGGTCCTCGGCGCGATCGAGCTGCTCTCGTTCACGCCGTTCACCTCCGTGCACCGGGACTTCCTGGAACAGCTCATGGAGACCGTCGGCGTCAACGTCAGCACCATCGTGGCCAACGCCCGCACCGACGAACTCCTCGGCGAGTCGCAGCGGCTCGCCGACGAACTGCGCGCCCGGTCCGAGGAGCTCCAGGTGCAGCAGGAGGAGCTGCAGCGCTCCAACGCCGAGCTGGAGGACAAGGCGGCCCTGCTGGCCTCCCAGAACCGCGACATCGAGGCCAAGAACCTGGAGATCGAGCAGGCGCGCCAGGAGCTGGAGGACCGCGCCCAGCAGCTCTCCCTCGCCTCCAAGTACAAGTCCGAGTTCCTCGCCAACATGAGCCACGAGCTGCGCACCCCGCTC
Organism: Streptomyces sp. NPDC048353; assembly: GCF_055587165.1. Taxonomy (NCBI): domain Bacteria; kingdom Bacillati; phylum Actinomycetota; class Actinomycetes; order Kitasatosporales; family Streptomycetaceae; genus Streptomyces; species Streptomyces sp. NPDC048353. The sequence goes on from NZ_JBVJGU010000004.1 coordinate 630,949, forward strand.
AACAGCCTGCTCATCCTGGCCCAGCTGCTCGCCCAGAACCCCACCCGCAACCTCACCGCCAAGCAGGTCGAGTACGCGGGCATCATCCACTCCGCCGGCTCCGATCTGCTCCAGCTGATCAACGACATCCTCGACCTGTCCAAGGTCGAGGCCGGCAAGATGGACCTCAACCCGGAGCGGGTCCAGCTGCGCCAGCTCCTCGACTACGTCGAGGCGACGTTCCGGCCGCTCACCACCCAGAAGAACCTCGCCTTCGGCATCTCCACCGCGCCCGGCGTCCCGGTCGACCTCGTCACCGACGACACCCGGCTGCGCCAGGTGCTGCGCAACCTCCTCTCCAACGCCGTCAAGTTCACCGAACGCGGCAGCGTGCACCTCAGCATCGAACCGGCCGCGGACCACGAACTGCCCGGCACGGTGCACCGCGGCGGCGCCGTGGTCGCCTTCCGGGTGAAGGACACCGGCATCGGCATCGCCCACCAGCACCTGGAGGCGATCTTCGGCGCCTTCCAGCAGGCCGACGGGACGACCAACCGCAAGTACGGCGGCACGGGCCTCGGCCTGTCCATCAGCCGGGAGATCGCCTATCTCCTCGGTGGCGCCCTGACCGCCGACAGCGAACCGGGCGAGGGCAGCACCTTCACCCTCTACCTGCCCGTCGCCCGGGCCGACTTCCAGGCGCAGACCGCCCACGAGACCGGGGCGCCGGACAACGACGGCGAACCCGGCGCGATCGAGGAGAGCTCCGGCCGTCCTGCCCGCGCCGCGCTGCCCCCCATCCCGCAGCCGCGCCAGCCGCGCCGCCTGCTCGTCATCGAGGAGCGCTCCCGCGGTCTGCTGTCGCTGGTCGCCGAGAACTCCGTCGCCGAACTGACCGACAGCCGGGACCTCACCGACCAGGCGGACATCGAGGTGATCGCCGCCGTGGGCCCCCAGGAGGCGGCGACCGCCCTCGCCACCCAGCCGTTCCACTGCGTCGTCCTCGAACTCGACATGGCGGACAACGAAGCCCTGCACTTCCTCGACGCCATGGACGGCGACGCCGCCCTGCGGACCGTCCCCGTGCTCGCCCACAACAACCGCAGGCTCGCCGCCGAACACGAGCGGACCCTCCAGGCACGCGCCCGGAAGCGGCCCCTGGAGCTGCTGTCCAGCCTGGACGAACTCCGCGAACGGATCGCCCTGCACCTGCTCGCCGACCAGCCCGGCGACGTCGTCCCCCTGCTCCGCGGCGAGCAGCGGCAGCACGCCCCGCACACGGTCGACGGCGCTCTGCACGGCCGCACGGTCCTCGTCGTCGACGACGACGCCCGCAACCTCTACGCCCTGAGCGGCATCCTGGAGCTGCACGGCATCGAGGTCCTGCACGCCGAGAACGGCCGCAAGGGGATCGAGGCACTCGCCGCGCACCCCGACATCGACCTGATCCTGATGGACGTGATGATGCCCGAGATGGACGGTTACGCCGCCACAGCCAGCATCCGGCAGATGCCCGCCTACGCCGGACTGCCGATCGTCGCCGTCACCGCCAAGGCCATGCCCGGGGACCGGGAGAAGAGCCTGGCCTCCGGCGCGAGCGACTACGTCACCAAGCCCGTGGACGCCGACGACCTCATCGCCTGCATCCGCCGCTGGCTCCGCGACGACTAGCCCGCCCCGACGGCGCGACGGGCCAGTCCCGTACGCTCCGTGCCGCCCGTCCCGTAGCCCCGCATCCGTCCACGGCCCCAGGCCGTCACACCCGAGGAGTCCCCGCATGAGTGCTCCCCCCGACCACGGTGGAGACCCCGCCGGAGGTCTCCACGGGGACGGTACGGCGCCGGTCACGACCGGCTCCGTCCCCGCGACGCACCGCCCCGAGGCAGGGGCGGGCACGGTGCCGGTGCCCCGGAACACGGCCGAGACCGAGCCGTACGGCGCCCCCGCGCCCTTCGCCGTACCCACCGACGAGGACGCCGTGGCGGCGCACCACTCCACCGTCGGCCGACTCGCTGCGACGGTGGAACGGCTCCGCGGCGAGGTACGGGCCGCGCACGCCGCCGCGGACGGGCGCGCCCTGGTCGAGCTCGCCAAGGGCATCATCGTCGAGCGGCTGCGCTGCGGTCCGGCGCAGGCCGCCCGGCAGCTCGCCGAACTCGCCGCCCAGGCCGGGCTTTCCCCGCTGGAACTGGCCGCCGACATCATCAACCAGGCCGCCCACGACCAGGTCGCCGAGGTCGCCGAGGACTTCGTCCGGCGGGTGGTGAGCGAAGAGGACACCGACAGCGGCCCCGAGCCGTCCGTCGCCGTACGGCTGCGCACGGCCGAGAGCGCCGCGCTGAACGCCGGCGACACGCAGACGGTGGCCGAGTCCCTGCTGGCGCACGCCCTCGCCCCCCTGGGGGCCACGGCCGTCGCCGTCTGGACCGCCGGCGCCGACGCCTCGTTCACCCTCTCCGGCCACGCCGGCTTCGGCACCGACGAATCCGCCCGCTGGCGCTACGTACCGCCGGGCGTCGGCACCGTCGCGCGCCAGGCCCTCACCGAGCGCCGCACCGTCTGGTTCCCCTCGCTCGCGGCCGCCGGGACCCCCTCCATCGGGCACGCCCGCAACCCGGAGGGCGGCAGGGTCGCGGTGCCCGCCGGCACCGGCGGACGGATTCTCGGCGTCCTGGAGATCTGCTGGCCCCACCCGCTCGGCCCGCAGCCCCAGGCCGTGGAGCGGCAGCTCGAAGCCCTGGCCGAGCTGTGCGCCCACACCATCGACAGCCTCCCCGCCGACCCCCCGGCGACGCCGCCGAACCCCTCGGGCATCTCCGAACTCGTGGACCTCTCGGACGGCCTCTACGACCCGGCGCTCGTCCTCACCCCGCACCTCGACGGCGAGGGCCGGCTCAGCGACTTCCGCATCCGGCACGCCAACGACCACTTCCAGGACCCTTCGGGCCGGCCCCGGGGCGCCGTCGACGGCGCCCTGCTCCTGGAGGCGTACCCCACCGCCGCCGGCGAGGGCGAACTCTTCGACCGGATCGAGCGCGTCTACGCCACCGGCGAGCCCTTCCGCGCCCGCCGCGCGCCGCTTACCTCGCTCGTCGACCAGGTGGCCCTCGCCTCCACCGCCGACCTCAGCATCAGCCGGCACGGCGGCGGCGTGCTGCTGATCTGGCGCATCGAGGACGAGGCCGCATGCCTCGCCAGCCTGCTCCAGCACGCCCAGCGCCTCGGCCGCCTCGGCGGCTTCGAGGAGAACGTCCTGACCGGCGAGATCACCTGGAACGGGCAGCTCTTCGACCTGTACGGGCGCGATCCCGTCGAGTCGCCGGTGTCCCTGCGCGAGCTGACCTCGCACGCCCACCCGGACGACGCCGTCGCCATCGGCCGCTTCCTCCAGGCCGTGCTGCGGCACCGGCGCGCGACCTCGACCGCCTTCCGTCTGATGCGCCCGGACGGGGTGACCCGCCACATGCGGGTGATCGCGGAGCCCGTCCTCGGCCCGGACGGCCGTCTGCTGGCCGTGCGCGGCGCCTACCAGGACATCTCCTCGCAGCACTGGACCGAGGTCGCCCTGGCGGCCACCCGCGACCAGCTCGCCTTCACCGAGCAGGAGGCCGCGGAGCGCAACCGTCTGACCCTCCAGCTGCAGCACGCGATCATGCCCCCCACGCGGGGCCCGCTCGACGCCCCCGGCCTGCAGATCGCGGTGCGCTACCGCCCCGCCGAGACGGAGTCGCTGGTCGGCGGCGACTGGTACGACGCCGTCGTGCTGCCGTCCAAGAAGATACTGCTGTGCGTAGGGGACATCGCGGGCCACGGGGTCGAGGCCGCCACCGGCATGGTGGTCCTGCGCAACGCGATGCGCGGCCTGGCTGTTACCGGCGCGGGCCCTGCCCAGCTGCTCTCCTGGCTCAACATCGTGGCGCACCACCTCACCGAACAGGTCACGGCGACCGCCGTCTGCGGCGTCTTCGACCCCGAGACCCGCACCCTGCGCTGGGCCAGGGCCGGGCACCTGCCCCCCGTCCTGGTGCGCGGCTCGGGCGCCACCACGCTGCCCCTGCTCAAAGGCGTCCTGCTCGGCGCCCTGGCGGAGGCCGAGTACGAGGAGGCGGAGGTCCAGCTGGAGGCGCAGGACACCGTCCTGATGTACACCGACGGTCTCGTCGAGCGGCGGGACACCGCCGTGCACGAGTCCCTCGCCCAGCTCCTCGCCACCGCCCAGGCCCCGGCCGACTCGCTGGAACGCCGGCTCGACTCCCTGCTGACGCAGAGCAAGTCCGACACCGACGACGACACCTGTCTGATCGGCGTACGGGTCGTCTGACCCCGGTTCGTCACCCCCCGCGGCCCGCCGAACACGCGGGTCCGTCCCCCTCACTCCCTGCACCGAAAAGAGGACCATGCCCCAGCCGGAACCCAACCTGGACGTCGAGGTCGAGATCCTCGACGACACCACGGCCGTCCTGTCCGTGGGCGGTGAGCTCGACATCGAGACCGCCACCCTGCTCCACCACCACCTCGCCAACCAGTTCCTGCACGGCCGCCGCCACCTGGTCATGGACCTGTCGCGGCTGGCGTTCATGGACTCCTCCGGCCTGAACGTCCTGATCAGGGCGGCGCGCGACGCCCGTGAGGCGGGCGGCGACCTGCATCTCGTAGCGCCGACCCCGGCCGTACGGCGCATCCTGGAGATCACGGGCCTGACGATGACGACGCCCCTGCACACCGATGTGGCGGAGGCGCTGACGGCCGCCCGCCGGGCCGGGTAGCACCGGGCCGGGCGGACAGAGGAAGAAGCAGGAGCACGTGGACGAGATCGCCGTTGTCGAGCAGGCGCTGCGCCGGGCAGCGCCGCACATGCTGATGAGCGTCGTGGAGGAGGCGCTGCGGACGTACTACGGCGCTCAGGAAGTGGAACTCCGTCTGGCCGACTACGGCCTGCGCTCCCTCCAGCTGGTCGGAAGCCATCCGCACACCATCCAGCCGCTGCCGATCCACAGCAGCCCGCAGGGCCGGGCCTTCGGCTCCCAGGAGGCGTACGTCACGGAGTCGGCCGACTCGGTCGCGGCGCACCTGCCGGTCACCATCAGGGGGGACCGGATGGGCGTCCTGACGGTCACGGCCGCCAAGGACCACGACCTCGTCCCGCAACTGCCCGAGCTGCAGCACATCTGCGAGGCCCTGGGCCACGAGATCCTGGTCGCCGAGCGCGACACCGACCTGTACGTCCTCGCGCGGCGGGCCGCCCGGCTGACGCTCGCCGCCGAGATGCAGTGGCAGCTTCTTCCCGGGCGTTCCTGCACCCGCCCCGAGTTCTCGCTCGGCGCACACCTGGAGCCGGCCTACGCGATCTTCGGGGACAACTACGACTGGTCCGCGTCGGCCGACCACCTCACCCTGACGGTCACCAACGGCATGGGGGAGGGCATCGAGGCCGCCCTGCTGACCAACCTCGCCATCAACGCGCTGCGCAACGCCCGCCGCGCCGGCCTCAGCCTCGTCGACCAGGCGATCCTGGCCGATCAGGCCGTGTACGCGCAGTACCGCGGCAGTGCCTACGTCTCCGCGCTGCTGCTGCGCTTCGACCTCACCACGGGTGATGTCGAAGCGGTCGACGCGGGGTCGCCCCGGCTGTGGCGGCTGCGCGAGCGCACGGTCGAGCCGGTCTCCTTCGAGGCCCAGCTTCCCCTGGGCATGTTCGAGGACACCGCCTACACCCCCGAGGGCTTCTCGGTCCGCCCCGGCGACCGGCTGCTGTTCGGCAGCGACGGCGTGTACGACGCGTCCTCGCCCGACGGCGAGAGCTACGGCGACCGGGCACTCGCCCGGGCGCTCACCTCGTCGCGGCTGCTGCCCCCCGCCCAGGTCCCACACGCGGTCCTGCGGCAGCTGTCGCAGTACCACGGGGACACGCCGCTCGAGGACGACGCGCTGGTGGTCTGCCTCGACTGGCGGGGGAGGGCCGAGGCCGTGGACGGTGTCCGCGAGGACGCCTGACGCACCGGTCCGCCCCTCGTCCTCGCCTGCCCGACCGGGTGTCAACAGTTGCCGTAGGGCAACTGTATCCTTGGGGCAACACGCCTGGCTCGTGCCCGGAGTGCACACGTCAGAGGCGACCAGAGGGTGACAAGTGGGGCGAGGGGGTGTCCGGTCGATCAGACCGGGTCAGGCGGAGTGGGCGTTGCGGAGCGTGGTGCTCCGCCGTGGTGGGGAGTTCTCCTTGTCCAACGCGTCCTGGAAGCCGGTGAGTCCGCGCAGGAGCGCCTTCCGGGTCGTCGGCGTCATGGCCGTGATGACGGCGAGCAGGGCCTCCTCGCGCTGGACGCGCAGGTCCCGCAGGTACGCCTTGCCCCGGACGGTCAGGTGCAGTTCGAGCTGGCGACGGCTGACCGGACTGGGCAGTCGCTGCACGAATCCCAGGGCCTCCAGCCGGTCGCACATGCGGCTCACCGAAGGCGGCGCGGAACCGAGCACCTCGCCCAGCGCGCGGAGGTTGATGCCCTCCTCGCGGTCCAGGCTGTAGAGCACGCGGAGCTGCGAGGCGGACACCGGAGTCGACGACACCATGTCCCTGCCTCGCTCCCACATCACCTCCAGGAGCTCGATGAGCTCCCGCGCTGCCTCCGTCGTCTCCTGCGGCTCCCGATGCGACGGGGCGGGGTTCGTGTCCATTACTGACACTCCTCAGGCGTCCGGGGCCGAGGGCGTCGGTCTCGCGACGCGCCGGTCATCAACATCTCTCCAGAAGGCGGTACGGATTCGGTGGATCGACGCTCGACAGTGGAACGCGCTCTGCGCGAAGCGCCGGCGCACCGCCTCCTGGACTCCCTCCGTATCGATCTGGCACAGCAGTTCGCCGCGTTCTCCGCCGACCTCCTGCTCGTCGACTACGGGCTCACGGAACTCCGTCCCGTCGAGCCCGTACAGGCCGCGGACGGGGCGCAGCCCCTGAGCGTGGAATCCGGGCCCGCGGGTCACGCCTACTCCACACAGCAACCATATCTTTTCGGGGGACACGGACCCACGGCGACTGCGTTCCTTCCTGTGACGGTTCGCGGCGATCGCTGTGGCGTTCTTGTGGTCGTCCTACCCTCGGACCGTCTGACACCCGAGTCCACCGCCGAGCTGGCGGCCGTCGCCGAGATGCTCGGACACGCCCTGCGCGTGGCCGACCGGCACACCGACCTCTACCGGCGCACGCGCCGGGCGCGCGCTCTCAGCATCACCGGCGAGATGCAGTGGGACCTGCTCCCCGGCAGGGCCTGCGTCGGGGAGGAGTTCGACCTCCACGCCTACTGGGAGCCGGCCTACACCTCCGGCGGGCACGTCCTGGACTGGTCCCTGACCGCGGACGAGCTGACGCTGGTCGTCGCCAACGGCGCCGGCCCCGACACCCAGGCCGTCCTCCTCAGCAACCTCGCCCTCAACGCCGTCCGCAACGCGCGCCGGGCCGGACTCGACGTCGTCGGTCAGGCGAGCCTGACGGACCAGGCGCTCTACGGCCAGCACCGGGGCGAGCGGACCCTCTCCGCCCTCCTGATGAGCTTCGCCCGCGCGACCGGGGAGGTGCGGGTCGTCGACGCGGGTTCGCCGACCGTGTGGCGGGCCCGTGGTGCCACGCCCGAGCGGCTCGACCTGGAGCGCCAGCTTCCGCTGGGCATGTTCGAGGACAGCGTCTACGTCACCCAGCGGCTGTGCGTCCTCCCGGGCGACCGGCTGGTCTTCGTCGCCTGCGACCGCGCCGAGCCCGCCGAGGCCGACGATGGTGCGCTCGACCGGGCGGTGAGCCGGGCGATCGCGGCCACTCGCCACCTGACCTGCGCGAACACACCCCGCGAGGTCGTCCGGGCCCTGCGTGCCTGCGGCGGCCCGACCCCCGACGACCTGCTCGTCCTCTGCCTGGACTGGCGCGGCCGCCCAGCGGCCGAGGGGCTTTCCTCAGCACCTGAAGAAGGGTGACGCGAGCCCCTCCGCAACCGCCTCACGGAGGTCCGCGTCCATATTTCTGGGGTGTGCACGGTATGGAACGGGCGCGCATGGGAAAATGCGCCGGACGGGACGAGGAGTGCGGCTGTCACGCCAGAGAGGAAGGGCGATGGGTGAGGTGATCGCCAGAAGAAGCAGGGTGTGCCGGCCATCGCTGTCCGCGAGCGTGGAGTACGAGAGCGCCGACGCGGGGGACGGCATGATCGCGTCGGCCCGCGACTTCACCGCCGACTTCCTCACCGCCGCACCCGCCGGAGGGGGCGGGACGGTCACCCGGGAGCGCGTCGACCTGGCGCGCCTGGTGGTCAGCGAACTGGTGACCAACGCCGTCCGGCACGCACCGGGACCCTGCCGGGTGCTCCTCGAACTGTTCGAGGACGCGCTGGAGATCTCGGTCTTCGACCAGGCGGACGTCTCACCCGTGCCGCGCGCCCCCGACCCCCGCCGCATCGGCCAGCACGGCGTCGAGATCGTCGTGGCGGTCTGCGAGAGCGTGAGCGTGGAGCCGCAGCCGACGGGGAAGCGCGTCCGGGCCCGTCTGTCCCTCGCGTGACACCCGCCGACATGGTGGACTGGGGCCGGTCGAAAAAATTTTCCGCCCGACGAGAATTTTCTGGCATGCCTCGTGAATGTGGGGGTAGGCGGGGCTCTCACGGGGGACAAAGAGCTGACGATGGACGAGGGAGGTCATCAGAGTGCCGACTGCGGTGACGACGGAGACGAGGGCCGGTGTCGATACGGGTATGGAGGACCTTCCCGTAATCGAGTCTCCCCGCAAGGTCGCTCCGAAGGACGCACGTGAGCTGTCGAAGGTCTTCTTCGACAAGCTGGCGGTACTGGAGGAGGGGACACACGAGTACCAGTACGCGCGTAACACGCTGATCGAGATGAACATGTCGCTCGTGCGCTACGCGGCCGGACGTTTCCGGGCCCGTGGCGACGAGATGGAGGACATCGTCCAGGTCGGCACCATCGGTCTGATCAAGGCCATCGACCGGTTCGACCTCTCCCGCGAGGTGGAGTTCACCAGCTTCGCCGTCCCCTACATCGTCGGTGAGATCAAGCGCTTCTTCCGGGACACCTCCTGGGCGGTCCACGTGCCGCGCAGGCTTCAGGAAGCCCGGGTCGAGCTGGCCAAGGCGACCGAGGAACTGAGCTCCCGCCTCGGGCGGGCGCCGAGCGTGGCCGAGCTGGCGACGCTGATGAACCTCTCGGAGGAAGAGGTCATCGAGGCCCGCATCGCCTCCAACGGCTACAACTCCACCTCGCTGGACGCAGCCGTCGGCCCGGACGGCGAGGACGGTGACGCGGCGCTCGCCGACTTCATCGGCGTGGAGGACCCGGCGCTCGAACTGTTCGAGAACTTCCACACCCTGGCACCGCTGCTCGTCGAGCTCGACGACCGCAGCCGCCGGATCCTGCACCTGCGCTTCGTGGAAGAGCTGACGCAGTCGGAGATCGGCAAGGAGCTCGGCATCTCCCAGATGCACGTCTCGCGCCTGCTCTCCCGCAACCTGGAACGCCTGCGCAAGGGCATGCTCGACCAGTCGTAGACACGGACCGTCGAGGAAATGTCCCAGCGGAACGGCCTCACCAACCCCCTTCTGGTGAGGCCGTTCCGTGCTGCGACAGCAACGCACAGCAGGGGAGAGCCCGCACAGTGAGGAAGGCGAACGGGGATCGGCGTGACGGAGACGATCGTGACCGGCCGTCGCGTGGGTGAGGTGCCGCGGGCCGGCGTGGAGCTGGGCGGGGCGCTGGGCGCCATCGCGGAGGCCCGGGACTTCACCACGTCGTTCCTCGACCGCTCCGCGCCCTCCTCGGGCCCCTGGCCGGAGCGGGGCGTCGACGCCGCCCGCCTGGTCGTCAGCGAACTCGTCACCAACGTCGTGAAGTACGCCCCCGGCCCCTGCCGACTCGAGCTCGCCCTCGACGACGGGGTGCTGGAGATATCGGTCCACGACACCCATCCCGTTGCCCCCGTCGCCCGCCCCCGCAATCCCGACCGGCTCGGACAGCACGGCCTGGAGATCGTCCTCGCGCTCTGCGACACGGTCGAGACCGAGGCCGCGGCCCCCCACGGCAAGTGGGTCAGGGCGCGTCTTCCGCTGGGCTGACCGCCTCGGCGAATCCCGTCGGCCCGATGCCGCCCCCCGCACCGCGGCGGCGCGCCGAAGCGCGCCGGTCCCACGGCGTCGGTCGATGCGTACGGCGGTCTCTCGGTGGTCCGGCGAGTGTGTTCGTGCGGCGGTCTCTCGGTCGTCCGGCGGGTGCGGTCCGTGCCGCGATCCGGCCCGCGGATCAGTTGGTCCTGTTCGCCTGTCGGCGCGTGCGTCGCTTCAGCGCCTTCCGTTCGTCCTCGCGCAGGCCTCCCCAGACGCCGATCACCTGGCGCGAGTCGTCCATGGCCCACTCCAGGCACTCCTGACGCACCGGGCAGCCCCGGCAGATCTCCTTGGCCTCCTCGGCCTGGATCAGCGCCGGCGCTCCGGTCCCCACGGGGAAGAAGAGGTCGGGGTCGACGTTCCGGCAGGCGGCGGATGCACGCCAGCTCTCCATCGGTTCCTCCTGATTGCTGTAGATGGGTTGTCGTTCGTCTGTCCGTCGGCGTGGGAGCCCGGCTCTACCGTCGCGCGAACAGATGGCCGGTCTCGGTCGCCCAGTCGATCCGGGCGCTCTCGGTACCGTGCGGCACGGCGTCGTACGTCTCACCCAGCCAGCTCCGCAGGCCGGCCCGGTCTATGTCCACCACCGCGAACGCACCGGCCGAGCCCAGCCGCATGCGGACGCGTCCCTCCCTGCCACCCAGCCGCAGCGGCCAGAGGCGGACATCGCCCTCGCCGCTGAGGACGCGGGCCCCCGAGCGCAGCAGCTCCCGGGAGAAGGTCCATTCGACGACCCGGCCCAGCGGGAGCCGGAAGCCGACGCGGACCGCCCAGGGGTCGTCGGGGTCGTAGTGGAACGTGGCGTCGACGGACAGACCGATCCCTCCCTGGACCTGACGGGCCGTCGTGTGCCACGACGGCACCGGGGGTGCCGGGGGCCGCTGCGTGGTCTCGTGTCGGTTCGATTCGGACATCGTCACCACTTCCCTCGGGGAGATCGCGCTGCCTGCGCGGCGCCGTGCTTCTCCCTCGTAACCGCGCAGGAGGAATTCACGCACGGTCTCGGTGAATCGGGCGTGAAAAGGCCACCGGGGAGAGGGATTCGCGCGGCCGGGGCGTGGCGGGGAGACGGCGCGGGGTCCCGGTGGCCGACGTCGAAGGGGGCCGCTCCGTCCGGCGGAGCGACCCCCTCGGCGCGCCCCTGCGGGCGCCCCGCGTCAGACGTAGTGGACGGTCACGTGCTGGAAGCCGAGGGCGCGGAGCATCCCCTCCAGCATGGCGGTGGTGTTCTTCTCCGCCCGCTGGGTCAGATCGCTCTCCTGTGCGGCCTCGCCGATGCGCTTCGCGGCGAGCGCGTGCACCGCGCGCTCGTCGGCGGGATTGTCGGAGAACAGGTCGCCCAGCCGGTCGAGGAGCCCGCGCTGCTTGGAGACGGCGTACGACTTCTCGGGGTCGAGCGCCGGCGCTTCGAGCCGGGCGTGCGGCAGGCGCAGCGTGGCCGAGGTGCGCTTCTCGTCGACCGTCACACTGCCCTCGCCGATCTTGCCCAGGTCGACATAGGCGCCGACCGAGCCGCTGGCGACATAGAGGGTGCGGGTGCCGCGGATCGCGTCCGGCAGGAGCCGGGCGTCCTTCTCCAGGTCGACCACGATCTGGAAGTTCCCGGCGGCGCCTTCGTAACGGTGCATGTCCTGAACGGACTTCAGCAGCGCCGGGCCGGAACGGTCCCGCGTCTCCTCGCCGAAGAGGTCGTCGAGGCCGGGCGTCAGGCTGAACCGCCCGAGGAGGAGCAGCACGACGGGGACCGCCAGGACGACGGCGACCAGAACCGGCCAACGGCGGGTGATCCGCCCGCGGGCCGGCCGCTCACCCGGGGGAGTCGCAGCACCATCTCTCATCCTCACCGGATGCCCGCCGGCCGCCGGTTCATGCCGCGGCGCCGCCCGCCACGGCCGCGGCGGAGCGGTCCCGCGCCGGGGAGAGCGGCCCGGCCTCAGGAGCTCCGGTACACGCGCAGGTCCGCCACCTCGTAGGACATCTCCGAGGCGCCCGGGTCGGGCGGCGGGTGGTAGCGGCCGGCGCAGACCGAGAGATTGACGATGAGGTAGGCCTTCCAGCGGCGGCCCACTCCGCGCCCGTCGCTGAACACCCGCTCGCCGTTGACGTGCCACACCACGGAGCGGGCACCCAGCTCGATCCGCAGCTCCACCCACTCTCCGGGCCGGATCGCGGCATTACGGAAATAGAGGTGCCCGCCCTTCACGCGGTTGGACAGCTCCAGCAGATCCGGGTTGTCGGGGTGGTACTCGAAGACGTCGATCTCCTGGCCCCCGTCGAGCCAGGTCCAGATCGCCGGCCACGCCCCCATCTCCTCGGGCAGCCGGACCCGCGCCTGAAGGACGTCCCCGGCGCGGACCATGAAGCCCTCCGCGCTGCCCTCCGTCGTCAGCAGGCCCGCGTCCCAGTTCCCGTCCGGGCGCCGGGTCGCCTTGAAGCGCCCCGTGCGGCTGTACGCGGGGTCCTCGACGAGGTGATCGAGCTTGTTGTCCCCGGGGTTGGTCGGGCCGCCGTTCGGATAGGCCCAGGACCGCCCGGCGACCCACTGGTCCGTCGAGGCGAAGTCGGCGGTGAAGACCGGCTCCGCCGCCGGCGCCTTCGGGCGCCGTCTCAGCCGGTCGATGATGTGCGACAGCATCGGTGACTCCTCCCCGTCCGGGATGAACTGTCCGATTCGGTTCTGCCCGTGCCGCACCACGCCCATACGGCGACACTCGCCGACTGGCGTCAACTCGTCACGGGAGGGAAGGCGCCGGTACGGGTAGGTGAACTCACCCCCTCCGTGCGACGGTGGGGACAGCGTCGGAGGAGAGCGAACGATGAACGGCGACGTGCGCAGCGTGGGCGTGGAAGAAGAACTCCTGATCGTGGATGCCGAGACCGGCATGCCGCGTGCCCTGGCGGGCGCCGTGCTCGCCGCGGCGGAGCGGGCCGCGGAGCACGAGGGCGGGGACGAGGACCACGAGTTCGAGAAGGAACTGCAGAAGGAACAGCTGGAGTTCGCCACCCGGCCGGTGAAGAGGATGGACGACCTCCAGGAGGAGATCGTCCGGTGGCGCGGCGAGTCGGCCCGCCATGCCGCCACCGTCGGCGCGGTCGTCGCCGCCATAGGCACCTCCCCGCTGCCGGTGAGCCCCTCGCTCAGCGTGGGGGAGCGGTACCAGTGGATGGGCAGGGAGTTCGGCCTGACCGCGCTGGAACAGCTGACCTGCGGCTGCCACGTCCACGTCTCGGTCGAGTCGGACGAGGAGGGCGTCGCGGTCCTGGACCGCATCCGCCCCTGGCTCCCCGTCCTCACGGCCATGAGCGCCAACTCGCCCTTCTGGCAAGGCGAGGACAGCGGCTACGCGAGCTACCGCAGCCAGGTGTGGAACCGCTGGCCCTCGGCCGGCCCGGTGGACGCCTTCGGCTCCCCGGAGCGCTACCACGAGCTGGTCCGGGACATGGTCGCCACCGGCGTGCTGCGCGACCAGGGGATGATCTACTTCGACGCCCGGCTCTCCGCCTCCTACCCCACGGTCGAGGTCCGGGTGGCCGACGTCTGCCTGGAGTCGACCACGCCCGTCCTGCTGGCCGCTCTCGTGCGCGGCCTGGTGGAGACCGCCTCGCGGTCCTGGCGCGAGGGCGAGCCGCCGCCCCGGATCAACACCAGCCTGCTGCGGCTCGCCTCCTGGCGGGCCGGACGCTCGGGCCTGGACGGCCCGCTGGTCCACCCCGAGACCATGGAGCAGGTCCCGGCCGAGAGCGCGGTCAAGGCGCTGTACCGGCACGTGGAGCCGGCCCTGGACGACCTGGGCGACGCCGACCGGGTCCGGCAGGGGATCGCGGAGCTGCTGGCGCGGGGCAACGGCGCCCGCGTGCAGCGCGAGCTGCTGCGCACCGAGGGCGACCTGGCCGCGACGGTGGCCCGCTGCGCGCGCATCACCACCTCCGACGACGGCCGTTCGACGGACTGACGGGTGCCGGACCGGGCCTTCGCGAGAACGTCCGCCGGTCTGCACCGGCCCGGAGCGTTTGAATCCGGCCGTGGCGCGTATCCGATGGAGGAGAGACCACACAGCACGTCAGCCGAGAGGGAGGACCACCATGGGCATCATCGCCTGGATCGTCATTGGACTGCTGGCCGGCCTGATCGCCAAGGCGCTCATGCCGGGACGCGACCCGGGCGGTCTCATCATCACCATGCTGATCGGTATCGCGGGCGGTCTGCTCGGCGGCTGGCTCGGCAAGGTGATCTTCGGGGTCGACTCCATCGACGGCTTCTTCGAGCTGTCCACCTGGATTGCGGCCATCGTCGGATCGATGATCCTCCTCGCGGTGTACCGGCTCTTCACCGGAAGCCGCTCGCGCCGCGCGTGACCGTCCCGGCGAGTGATCGCCCTCGGGGTGCTGCGCGGAGAGCACGACCGACGTCGTCATGAACCGGCGTCGCCATGGACCGGCCCTCGGGCCGGTCCATGGCGCTTTCCAGGTCCTTGCCGCCTTACAGTCCTTGCCGCGTTCCGGGTCCCGGGCGCGCCCTGCCTCCGACGCGGTCACCGGCCCGGGCGGCTCATTTGGTCAGCAGCCGGTGGAAGAACGAGCGGTACTGCCGCAGAGCCATCCGCAGGCTCTCGGTGTCGACCGCCTCGCCCTGGTTCCACTGGCCCTCCAGGCCCCTCTTGTGCTCGGCGAAGGTCTCGGCCAGCGTGCGCATGACGTCCGCGACCAGGCCGTCGGCCGCGTGGACCGCCTCCCTCGGGTCGTCCACGAAGTCGTTCTGGATCTGCTGCCAGCGGGTCCGGTAGGCGTCCACGTCCCGCGCGGACAGCAGCTCGGGCGCCTCCTCGTCCGCGCCGCCGCCCGAGGGTTCCTCGACCCTCGCGCCGGTTTTCGTGCCGGTCGTCGCGGCGGTGCTCGCGTCGACGGGGATCTCGTCCGGAGCCCGATCACCGGGCGCGACGGGAGCTCCGCCCTGCCTCTCCTCCGCAGGGCCGTCGGGGCCGTCCGGCCCTCCGTCGGCCGCCGCCGCGTCTCCCGGCGGCTCCGTCCGGCGGTCCGCGCCGGTCTCCGATCCGTCGACGGTACGGGCGGCCTCGCCCGGATACACCGGCGCCGCGGCCTCCGGTTCCGTGCCGGCGGCGGGCTCCCGGTCCTCTCGCAGGCCGGCGAGGTCCTCGGTCGTCAGGCCGCGTCCTTTGTCGCGGTCCGGCAGGTGGTCGTGGTGGTGCATGACGTCTCCTCGTGTGTCCGCCGTCCGCGGCCGCGCGTCGGTGCGCGCGGCGGGGGACCGGTCAGGTGCCCGTTCCCGGCGGTCCGGGCCGCCGGCCGTCGGCGAGCAGTTCGTCGAACAGCGCCCGGTAGTGCACCATCGCCCCACGCAACTCCTCCGTGGTGGCCTGGCGGCCTTCACCCAGGGTGTCGACCTCGTGGGCGGCCCGGTAGTGCTCCAGGGTGCGGCCGTGCTCGACCGACAGGTCGCGTAGCTGCTGGTCGAAGTCTTCGGTGGGGTAGCCGCGCGCCCTCATCAGCGCCGTCACGAGCCGGTCGGCGTCGTGCACGGCCTCCTTCGGCCGGTCGACGAACTCCTCCTGCACGCCGTTCCACTCCCGCGCGTAGCGGTCGCGTTCGCTGCTCTCCAGAGGCCGCAGTTCGAGCGCGTCATGGCGCTTCTCCCGCTCGGCGAGCTCCTGCTCGGCCGCCCTGCGGCCACCGGCCTCCTCGACCGTCCGGTCGTACTCCGGACCGAAGCGGTCCCTCAGGCGACGCCGTCGCCGGTCGGCCGTCACGGCCACGGCGATCAGGACGATCACCACCGCCGCGGGGATGATGATGGCCAAAAGTATCCCGGTTGACATGGGGGGAGCCCCCCTCGCTCGGGTTCGGCTGGGTCTGTCGCCGCGCGGCTGCCCGTTTCCGGGCCGCCCGAAACGGAGACCTTCGATCGGGTGGCCCGCCGGTCCCGCCTGCCGCCGTGCGGGGTGACCAAAACAGGCCGCCCCCTCACCGGGTGTGCTCTTGTGGAGGAGGACAAGCGGTGAGCCCCCAGGGAGCGGCGATGCGCACAGCGGTGGTCGGACAGGGGTACGTCGGCGTGACCGGCGCCGTGGCGCTCGCCCAGCAAGGGCACCGGGTCGTCGGCGTGGAGCAGGACTGGGAGCGGCTCGCCTCCCTGCGGGCCGGGGAACCCCCCGTCTTCGAACCCGGACTCGTCGAGCAGATGACGGCCGTCCTGCGCACCGGGCGGCTCGACTTCGTCGAAGAGCTGCCCGACGCCATCGTCGCCGACCCCCTCGACGCCGTGCTGATCTGCGTGGGGACCCCGCCCGCCGCCGACGGATCGGCGAACCTCTCCCAGGTCCTCGCCGCCATCGACGAGGCCGCCGAACTGGCGGGGGACCCCCTGGTGGTCCTCAAGTCGTCGGTCCCGCCCGGCACCAGCGACATGCTCCTCGCGGAGTACCCGGAACTGCGGCAGCGCTTCGTCTGCAACCCCGAGTTCCTGAACCAGGGCAGCGCCCTCGACGACTGGCACGCGCCGGCCCGGATCGTGGCCGGCGGCCTGGACCCCACCGCCCTCGACCGGCTGCGGGACCTGTACGCAGCGGTGAGCTGTCCCTGGGTCACCACCACCCCCGCCGGCGCCGAGATGATCAAGTATGCGAGCAACGCCTTCCTCGCCACCAAGATCAGCTTCGCCAACGAGCTGGCACGCCTCTGCACGGGCCCCGACCTGAACATCGACCACGTCATCCAGGGGGTCGGCCTCGACCCGCGCATCGGCCACGCGCTGCTCCAGCCCGGTACCGGCTACGGCGACTCCTGTCTTCCCACGGACACCACCGCGCTCGCCCGCTGGGCCGCCGAGCGGGGCATCGCGACCCCGATCCTCGACGCCACCGTGCGGACCAATGAACAGCAGCCCGGGGCCATCCTCCGGCTGCTCAAGGAGAGCGTCGGGGCCGAACTGGACGGCCGGGAGATCGCGGTGCTCGGCGTCCGCTACGAACCCTGGAACGACGACCTGAGGGCCGCGCCGAGCCGTACGCTGCTGCCCCTCCTGCAGGGGCTCGGCGCCACCGTGCGGTTGTGGGACCCCGGCCTCACCCCCGAGGAACTGCTGCACCTCTCGCCCCGGGCCGTCCCCCACACCGACCTCCCGGCGGCCGTCACCGGTGCGCAGGCCGTCCTCGTCCTCACCGAGTGGCCCCAGGTGGTCGAGGCCGACTGGGCGGACCTCGCCACCCGGATGAGCGGCCCGCGGGTGGTGATCGACGCCAAGAACTGCCTGCCGCCCCTGGTGATGCACCGGGCGCCGGTCGTCTACCGCGGCATCGGCAACCGCCGCCCCGTGAACGCCCCGGCGGACGCCTCCGCGCACGTCGCCGCGGGTCCGATGAGCGGCGTCGTACGGAGTCCCGGGCCGGGTGCCGAGGCGCAGCCGGAGCCGCGGCGCGAGCCGGCGCCGGGGGAGACGGTGCTCTGACCCGCGCGCCGGACGCGCGGCACGGCCGCCGGGGATGTCTGCCCCTCCGGTACACCGCGCGCACGTCGGCAGCGCGGCGGGCGGATCCGGTCAGACCGGCGCCGGTACGGCGGTGGGGGCGAGGCCGAAGAGGGCGCCGTCGGGGTCCCGCAGGATGACGCCGTGCGTACCGGGATCCGGGGCCGTCTCGGCGACGGTCTCGCCGCCGAGGGCGGTGGCCGCCTTGACGGCCGCCTCCAGGTCCGGGACCCGGAAGTGGACCTGCCAGCGGGGGCGGACGCGCGGGTCCGGGGCTTCGGCGAGAGCGCCGCTGTGCAGTCGGGCCACCGTCTGGCGGCCGTGGCGCAGGAGGATGTGGTTGTCCTTCTCCACGTACGCGACCTCGCAGCAGCCGGGCTGGTCACAGGCCCACTGGAGGACCTCGCCGTAGAAGATGGCCGCGTCGAAGGCGTTCCTGGTCCGCAGTTCCAGCCAGGCCGGAGCCGCCTCGCCGCCGACGCCCCAGTCGGGGATCGCGGCCCCCTGCCAGATGCCGAAGGTCGCCCCGTCGAGGTCGGCGGCGAGCGCGGCCCGTCCGGTACCGAAGGAGAGGGGCCCGACGGCGACCGTCCCGCTCCGTTCGAGGATGCGGGCGGCGGTCGCGTCGGCGTCCTCGACCGCGAAGTACGGCGTCCAGGCCACCGGGACCGACAACGAGGGGGCCAGCGCTCCGACGCCCGCGACCGGGACGCCGTCGCTGATGGCGATGGAGAAGCCGTCGCTGACGTGGGCGGGGCGGAACCTCCAGCCGAGGACGGCGCGGTAGAAGTCCTGGGTGGCGCGCAGGTCGGGGGCCATCAGGCTGACCCAGCAGGGTGCGCCGAACGTCTCGTGACTCGAAGTCGACACGACCGTCACCCCATCCGCCTCACACGACCCGGGAACCCCTCCCACGGTACTCGCGCCCCCGGCTCGCCCGCCGAACGGACGAGTGCGGGCCCGGTCTGGGGGCTCTCCCGGGCCGGTGGCCAGGGGCCCGGCGGCCCCTCGGAGGGGCCTGGGCGTGCGAGGCGTCCCGGGAGGACTCGGCCGTCAGGTGCGGACGAGGCTGTTGTGTCCTTCGAGGGCGTCGGCACCCTCGTCGTTGAACCAGTAATCACCCGCGGCCAGGTACCGGAAGGCGTGGGTGCTCTCGCCGGGCAGGGCGACGGTCACGGCCCGGGTGCCGTCCTCGCGGGGCTGCAGCAGGTGCGCGCCCGGCTGCCAGTCGTTGAAGTCGCCGACGACACTGACCGGTCCCGGGGGCGCGTCGACGGGCAGGACGAAGGTGACCTCGGTGTGCTGCTTGCCGCCCTTGCGGCGCTTGCGTTCGAGCATGGGATGGGCTCCTGCCAGTCGGAGAGGGTGGGGCACATCCTCGTCCCACGGCGGGCCGCCCGGGCGCCGACACGGCCGAGAGGCACTCGGCCGGGGGAGCGCGCGCACGGGGCGGCCGCCCGACCGCGTCAGGGACGGTCGGACGGCCGGTCTGTGGGGGCCTCGTCCGCGAGGCTCGGTCACCCGGGCCGGCGGCCGCGGCCGTAACGGAGAGCCACCGAGGTCATGGACGGTGGAGTCACGGTCGGGTCGTCAGGGCCGTCGTCGGTCGGTGCCGGCGACGCATCCTCAGGGCTGGTCGCCCGTGTCGGGATCGTCGGCTCGGGGCTTGCCGGTCCCGGGGTGGTCCGTTTCGGATCCGTTCCCCTCGGGGCCGTTTTCTTCGCCGGCCGGCGTATCCGGCCGGTCCGTCTCCGGTTCGTTCGCCTCGGACGCGAACCCGATGCATTCGACATCGACCTGGTCGGCCAGTTCGGTCAGCACGGCCGCGAGTTCGCGGATGGTCCGCTCGTCGCCGCGCATCTCGCCCGAGCCGCCCGCCTCCACCCAGTCGACCGCGAGGCCGCGCAGCAGGGCGGTGACATGCCCGGCGGGGATCAGCAGACCACCGTCGGCGGTGGGAACCAGCGGGATGGACATCTGGATCATGAAACCGCCCTCCCTTCGTGCGCTCGTGTCTCAGTGAGCGTTGCCGACATATCGCGTACCAAACCCGGGGAGGCCGACAGGTCCGCAGGGGCCCGTGTGCGAGCGGCGGGCGAAGCCCCCGGCGCGCCCGGGCGGCGAGGCCCCGTGTGATGATCGCCGCATGACCCGGATGACCGTGCGGCGGGCGCTCCTCCTCACAGCCGTCGCCACCCTCTGCGCGGGCTGCGGGCTCGCGGCCGAGATCGACCGCGAGGTGGACCCCGCCCGCACCGGCGCCCAGGCGCCACCACGCCCGTCCGCCACCGGCGGCGCCGACGCCCCCGCGCCCGGTCCCGCCGCGGGCGCCGTACCGGATCCCGCCACCACCGCCGGCGCCTGCCCGGCCTCCGGATGGCGCGTCACCACCGGCTCCGTGAACGCCGCCATGGGCCTGCGCGCCATGCCGGTCACCCTCACCCGCTGCGGTACGGCCGAACTGCGCCTGAACGGCTATCCCGACGTGCGCGTACGGGACGTCGGACGCCGGCCGATGGACGTGACCGTCCTGAAGGGGCCGGAGCCCATCACATCCTTGGACGACCCGGGCCCCCACCCCGTGGTCCTCGCGCCGGGGGAGTCGGCGCGCAGCGTCTTCGTATGGCGCTATTCGGCCGTCGACACCGCCACGCAGCGGGGCAGCGGCGTGTACGTCGAGATCGCCCCGGCCCCCGGAGCGCCGCGCCAGACGGTGGAGCCGGACGGCGGCCTCGATGTCGGCGAGACGGGCCTCCTCGGCACGACCGCCTGGCGGAGAGTCCTCGACGACTGAGAAAGCTCCGGAACGTCCCGGCCCAGGCGGAACGTCCCGGCCCAGGCCGGACGTTCCGGACACCGCCGTGAGGGGACGACGCGGGGCCGGTCCTCCGGATCCTGTGAATCTTGTGGGGGACGCCGCGTTTTGGTGATCGTTGCTCTCTGGCAACAGACCGTCTCGCGGTGTAGCGTCGTCCTCAGATGTCGTGGTTCGCAACCCGGCGCCCGCGCCATGGTGCGGGCGCTTTGCTCTGTGCAGTGCCTGAGGACCAGGGCGATCACCTCCGGGTCCGCGCGGTGCGGTCCCGACATCGAAGCGAAAGGCATACACATGGCCAGCGGAACCGTGAAGTGGTTCAACTCGGAAAAGGGCTTCGGCTTCATCGCCCAGGACGGCGGCGGTCCGGACGTGTTCGCGCACTACTCGAACATCAACTCCACCGGCTTCCGTGAGCTCCAGGAAGGCCAGGCCGTGACCTTCGACGTCACCCAGGGCCAGAAGGGCCCCCAGGCCGAGAACATCACCCTCGCCTGACACCCGGCGGGAACGCGCGCAGGCCCCCGGAGCAGTGCTCCGGGGGCCTGCCGCGTGAGGCCGCGCGCCGGACGGCCGCGTCCCGGGCGCGCCCGGGACGCGGACCGCCGGCGACCTCCGGCCTCCGGGCCGGTTCAGATCGACGCGGGGAAACGCTCCCAGACGCGGTGACCCGCCAGCAGGCCCGTCAGCGGCTCCCACACCTCCGCCGCACTGGCGCCCATGACCACACCCGGCGTGTCGGAGGGCAGCCGGGCCGCCTCCAGGACCGCGTCCGCCCCGGCGACGCCGCCGATCGCCTTCCCGTGGCGGTACGCCTCGGTGACCAGCAGCAGGACCCGCGGATCGACCGGCGCGGTGTCGGTCGGGAGCAGCCCCGCCTTCGCGTCCCTGGCACCCGTCGCGTCGAGGCCCGGCGCGGGCGCGCCGACCACGACCACGGTGTCGAACTCCGTGGAGCGCGCCGTGGCGTACGTACGCTGCACGCCGATCGGATCGCCGCCACCGTCCGCGTCGAGCGTGCCGCCGCTCGGGGCGACGACCATCGCGACCATCCCGGCCTCCTGCGCCGCGTCCCGCAGCGCCCGTACGTCCGCCGCGTTGCTGTTCTCGTCGGCGACGATGCCGACGACGCGCCCGGCCGCGGGCCAGGTCTGCCCCAGCTGGGAGAGGGCGGGGCTCGGTTCGGCCGCGGCCGGTGGCACCGTCGCGGGCGGCACCGGCAGGCCGAGCCCGGCCGCCACGCCTTCGCACAGGACCGCGTCGATGTTGGCGAGCACCGTCAGGGCCCGCTCCTTGATGGCCTGTTCGTAACACTTGTTCAGCTCGAAGGTGTACGCGGCGATGATGTGCTCGCGCTCCGTCGGGGTCATGCTCAGCCAGAACAGGCGGGGCTGGCTGAAGTGGTCCGAGAACGACTCCGGGGCCTCGCGCTCCTTGACCGAGGACGGCACCGGGACCGGCGCCTCGATGTACGCGCCGGTGTCGGCGCCGGCCAGGAAGGGGCAGCCCCCGTCGAGGGAGTTGGGCCGGTAGGGCGCCGTGCCCGTGTGCACCGCCGTCTGGTGCATGCCGTCGCGCAGCATGTCGTTGACCGGTGCGTGCGGACGGTTGATGGGGATCTGCCCGAAGTTGGGACCGCCGAGCCGGCTGATCTGGGTGTCCAGGTACGAGAAGAGCCGCCCTGCGAGCAGCGGGTCGTCGGTGACGTCGATGCCCGGCACGAGGTGGCCGGGGTGGAAGGCGACCTGCTCGGTCTCCGCGAAGAAGTTCTTGGTGTTGGCGTTGAGGGTCAGCAGGCCCACCGGCTGCACCGGCGCCAGCTCCTCCGGGACGAACTTCGTCGGGTCGAGGAGATCGATCCCCTCGAAGGTCTGCTCCGGCGTGTCGGGGAAGACCTGGATCCCCAGCTCCCACTGCGGATACGCCCCGGCCTCGATCGCGTCGAACAGGTCCCGCCGGTGGAAGTCGGGGTCCATCCCGTTGACCAGCTGCGCCTCCTCCCACACCAGGGAGTGGACGCCGAGCTTCGGCTTCCAGTGGAACTTCACCAGCGTCGTACCGCCCTCGGCGTCGACCAGCCGGAAGGTGTGGACGCCGAAGCCCTCCATCATGCGGTAGGACCGGGGGATGCCCCGGTCGGACATGTTCCACAACGTGTGGTGGGTCGCCTCGGTGTGCAGCGTCACGAAGTCCCAGAAGGTGTCGTGCGCGCTCTGCGCCTGCGGGATCTCCCGGTCGGGATGCGGCTTGCCGGCGTGGATGACGTCCGGGAACTTGATCGCGTCCTGGATGAAGAACACCGGGATGTTGTTGCCGACGAGGTCGAACGTCCCCTCCTCGGTGTAGAACTTCGTGGCGAAGCCCCGGGTGTCGCGCACCGTGTCGGCCGAACCGCGCGAGCCGAGCACCGTGGAGAACCGTACGAACACCGGCGTCTCGACGTCCGCGGCGAGGAACGCAGCCTTGCACACCCGGCTCGCCGTGCCGTAGCTCTGGAAGACGCCGTGCGCGCCCGCGCCCCGCGCGTGCACCACCCGCTCCGGGATGCGCTCATGGTCGAAGTGGGTGATCTTCTCGCGCAGGTGGTGGTCCTGGAGGAGCACCGGACCGCGCGGGCCCGCCTTGAGGGAGTGGTCCGTCTCGTAGAGCCGCGCTCCCTGGGCCGTGGTGAGATAGGCGCCGCTCTGCGCCGAACGGGCGGGATCGTCCCCCGTGGCCTGTCCGGTGGGCCCCACCGTCTCCGGACCGCGCTGGTCCGGCTTGGGCGGAAGCGGCCCGTGGGGCTCGGTGGGCTCCTGGAGCGAGGGCGGCTGCACCCCGGGGCGGCCGGGGGCGGCACCCTCGGGCACGTCGGCGTGCGAACGGCTCTCGGGTGCGGGGTTCTCGGTCATGCGCTCTCCTGGGCGGTCTTCGGTGCTTCGCGGCGCGGCCGGCGGGCCGCACCGGAGGGAAGGAGTGGGGGGACCGTCCTCACTCCACGCGGGTCGATCGGTGTCTGCAGGGGCGGTTGCCCGGTCGATCGCGAGCTGAACGTGACCGATGCGCCCAATTTTCGGACGGTTATCCGCGGGCCGCATGTCGTCGGAGGGCGGGGACGGGCCTCCGGCGGGAGCGGAACGGCCGGAATCCGTGGCCCGGGGTGTTGGACTACGGGGCCGTTCGACGCGAGGGTGTGGACGACCCCGATCCCCCCGCACGGATGAAGGTACGGACCATGCGCCACCGTCGAGTCCGCCGCGCCCTCCTCGGCGCTCTCGTCACCCTCACCCTCGTCCCGCTCACCGCCTGCGGCCGGGACGGCACGCCCGCCTCCTCGTCCCGCCCCCCCGCCCCGCCCACGGCGCCGACGGCCTCGCCGACGGCGGACCCGGCGCCGTACGCCGCCCGGCTGAGCGCGCTCGAACGGAAGTACGGCGCACGGCTCGGCGTCTACGCCGTCGACACCGGCACGGGCCGCGAGATCGCGCACAACGCCGACCAGCGGTTCGCCTACGCCTCCACCTTCAAGGCGCTCGCCGCCGGAGCCGTCCTGCGGAAGTACACCCTCCGGGGCATGGACCGCGTGATCACCTACACCCGGGACGATCTGGTCGCGCACTCTCCCGTCACCGAGAAGCACGTCGGCACCGGAATGACCCTGAGCGCACTGTGCGACGCCGCCGTCCGGTACAGCGACAACACCGCGGCCAACCTCCTCTTCGACGCGCTCGGCGGCCCCCACGGCCTGGACACCGCGCTCGCCCGACTCGGTGACGACGTCACCCGGATGGAGCGCCGAGAGCCCGAGCTGAGCCGCTGGGCCCCGGGGGAGACCCGCGACACGACCACACCGCGCGCGTTCGCCCGCGATCTGCGCGCCTTCGTCCTCGGGGACGCGCTCAAGACGCCCGAACGCGAGCGGCTCACCACCTGGCTGCGGACCAACACGACCGGGGACAAGCTGATCAGGGCCGGAGTCCCCCGAGGCTGGGTGGTCGGCGACAAGACGGGAACCGGCAGCGGCTACGGGGCCCGCAACGACATCGCCATCGTCTGGCGCCCGGACGCTGCCCCCCTCGCCCTGGCCGTCTTCTCCCACCGCCCCGACCCCGACGCCCCCCACGACGATCGTCTGATCGCGGAGGCGGCCGCCGTGGTCGCCGCCTCGCTGCCGTAGGCCATCCGGCCACCCCGGTGACTGCCATGCGACACACGGCAGTTGGTCCCGGCGTGCGGTCGGGAGAACCTGCGCGCCGGTGGTCACGCGGAGTCGGGGGTCCGGTCGCGGGCGGTGATGCCGCTGCGTTACGTTGAACGCACACGCATGGGGGATGCCGACGGGGGTGTGATGGCACAGGCGCTCGATCCCGAGGTCCGTGGCGACGCGGGGGGCGGGACCGTCCGGGTCGGGACGGCGGGGGACGCGCGCGGGGAGGCCGTCGTGCTCGCCGTACCGGCTGCCGTGGCGTTCGGGCTGTGCGCCTACGCCGTCGTCGCGGCGCATGCCGCGCCGGCCCGGACGGCCCTCCTCGGTTTCGGTGCCGTGGTGTGGGCCGTGGTGCTCGCACGGCTCCTGGCGAGGGCCACGGCCTCGACCCGGCTCGTCGTGGCCCCCGACGGCCTCGAACTGCGCCGGGGATTACGCCGCTTACGGCTCCCGTGGGACGCGATCGAGGCGATGTTCCTCGTCCCCGAAGCGCGTACCGTACCGGCCGCCGTCGACCCGGCGGCCGCTTTCCGGGGCCGTCTCCTGGTCCGGCCGCGCGGCGGCAGCCCGACCGGGCTCGGAGGACGCCGGTCGCTGGGATGGTCGCCGTCCTGGCAGGCCGTCGAGTTCGACCTGCGGCCCCTGGCGCTGACACCGGACCGCCTCGACCGGCTCCTGCGGCCCCCTGCCGGAGACCGCTGGCACGGGACCGCCACCCTGCCCCCGGACCGGGCCGCCGGCGTCACCGTACCCGGGCAACTCCTGCCCTGGTACGCGTCCTTGCTCATGCGCACCCGCCCGCTGACCGCGCTCGCCGCCCTGTGCGCCTCGGGCGCGGTGGCCGTCGGACAGGGGGTCGCCTTCCCGCAGACGGTCGCGGTGTCGACGGCCGCCCTGGCCGCCGCCGTGACCGGCGTGGGGCGGCTGGTGCGCCTCCTCGCCGACCCCGTCCGACTGCGCGTGTCCCAGGACGGGGTGCGGCTGACCGTCGGCCCCGGCGAACGCGTCCTCACCTGGGGCGAGTTGATCGAGGTGACCACCGGCGCCGCCCTGACCCGGCGCGGCGGGACCGCGCTCCGGGCGACCGCCGTCCTCGGACGGCTCGCCCCCGGTGTCCCGTCGCCGGCCCCGCTGCCGCACCGGGCCTTCCCCCTGCGGCCGGACCAGCGGATCGTGGAGATCGTGCCGCTGCACCCGCCTGGTCCGGCCAACTGGCACGGACTCGACGTCTTCCCGGAGCAGTTGACCGCCGCCCTGCGCCGGATCGGATCCGCCGGCGGCGTGAGCGCCCCCGGCGGCCCCGCGGACGCCGGCCCGGTGCTGCCGGGCCCCCGCGCCACCGGCGAGCCCCTGACCCTGCGGGTCGCGCCGGACGAACCCGGCGCCCACAGCACCATCGCCTCCGCCCTCCGCGTCGACGCCGGCAGCCGCCCGGTCCTCGTCCTCGTCGAACCCGGCCGGTACCCCCAGCCGCTGACGCTCGGCGGAACCGTCGAAGTGCGCGCGGCCAGGGGCGGCGGCACCGTGGAGATCGAGACGCCGGACGAGGTGACCGTCGACTGCACCGGACACGTCACCCTCACCGGCCTGCGGATCGTCAACAGGGCCTCCGCCGCCGTCCGCGTCACCGGCCGGCTCCGGATGAGCGGGTGCAGCGTGGCGGGCCGCGGGGAGTACGCCGTCCAGGTCCTGCCCGGTGGCGAGATCACGATCGAGCACGGTGTGATCCGGACCGGCCGGACCGCGCTGACGGCGGCCCGCGCCACCGTGCGCCACACCCGCTTCCTCGCCGCCAAGGCCGACGCCGTCGTCCTCACCCAAGGCGCCCACGCGACCCTCACCGACTGTGAGATCGCCGACGCCCGGGGCTGCGGCGTCAGCGTCTCCGCCTCCACCGCCACCCTCGAGGACTGCCGCCTGCACCGCACCGCGGGCCACGCCGTCCTCGCGACCGAGCAGGCGGAGGTCGACGTCGCCCGCTGCGACGTCCGCGACATCCCGACGACGGCCCTCTCCTATGTCGACCAGGCGCGCGGCACCGTCGAGGACACCACCGTCACGACGGCGGAGCACGGCATGTACATCGCCCGCGGAGCCGACCCGGTCGTGCGGGGGAGCCGCTTCGACCACTGCCGCGTCACCGGCGTCAGCGTGGGCGGGCAAGGCCGCGGGCGGCTCACGGACTGCGCCTGGGAGAACACCGGCGACACCGGCGTCAGCCTCGCCGAGGGCGGCTCGCTCGTCATGGAGGAGTGCCGGATGCGGAAGGGGCGCCTAGGGCTCCTCGTCCACAAGGCGCGGTGCCGGGCGAGCGGTCTGCGGATCGCCGAGCACACCGGCAGCGCCGTCCTGATCCGCGACGAGTCCACCGCCGAACTCACCGACGTACACCTGACGAACGGCGGCACCGGCCTGCTCGCGCGGGGCGACGCGGTCACCGTCACGGTGACCGGGGCCGCCATCACGGACATGACCAACTCGGGCATCTGCCTCGAAGGCAAGGCGCGGCTGACGGCGGACCGCTGCACCCTGGAGCGGACGGGACTGTTCGGTCTCAACTGCCGTGACGACACCCACCTCTCCGCCCGGGACTGCGCGGTGTCCGCACCCGCGGAGGCGGGCGTCCTCGCCGTGTCGACGGCCGACGTCACGATCGACCGGCTCACGGTCACGGACTCCGCCGGCTGCGGCGTCATCCTCAGCGACAACAGCCACGCCACCGTGGAGCACGCCGTCCTGCGCGGCGGCGAAGCCGACGGCATCCGGCTGGCCGCATCGGTCTACGGCCGGTTCACGGACTGCGAGGTGACCGGCTTCCGCGGGGAAGCCGTCGCCGGCGGCAACACCCGCGTGCGCTTCGACGGCCTTCGCACGGCAGCGACCCGGACCACCGGCCCGGCCGGCGGGCCCCCGGACAGGCCCGAGGCCGCCGCGCTCGCCGCGCTCCACCGCATGATCGGCCTCGACGCCGCGAAAAGGCAGGTCGGCGTACAGGTCGACCTGATCCGGCTCGCCGGGTGGCGCGAGGCCGCGGGCCTCCCCGCCCCGCCCGTCGCCCACCACCTCGTCTTCTCGGGCCCGCCGGGAACCGGCAAGACGACCGTCGCCCGCCTGTACGGCGAGATCCTGGCCGGCCTCGGCGCGCTGCGGCAGGGACACCTCGTGGAAGCCGCCCGCGGCGACCTCGTCGGCGAGTACCTCGGCCACACCGCCCAGAAGACGCAACGCGTCTTCGAACGCGCCCGCGGCGGCGTCCTGTTCATCGACGAGGCATACAGCCTGTCGCGCAGGTTCGGCGCCGGAAGCGACTTCGGCCAGGAAGCCATCGACGTCCTGACCAAGCTGATGGAGGACCACCGCGACGAGGTCGTGGTGATCGCGGCCGGCTACACCGAGGAGATGCGGACGTTCCTGAACGCCACACCGGGACTGCGCTCCCGCTTCTCGCGGACCGTCGAGTTCGTGGCCTACGAACCCGACGAACTGACGAGGATCGTCGAACTCCAGGCGGAAGCCCTGGAGTTCCGTCTCGCCCCCGAGGTCACCGGGCTGCTGACGGAGCACTTCGACCGGCGTGCCCGACGCGGCGACCCGGCCAACGGGCGGGACGCGCGGACGCTGCTCGAGACGATGGTCGAGCGCCAGGCGGGACGCTTCGCCCCGCACGAACGGCCGGCCCGCGAGGACCTGGTCCTGCTCCTCGCTGACGATGTCCCGCCCGCCCAGGGCATGTGACGGACGTCCCGCACGGCCGGGAACAGGGTGCGCGGACGGCGACAGGGCCGACGCGCGGACGGTGAGAGGAACGGTGCGTGGACGGCGGGCGGCACGAGACCATGACGGCCGAGGAGAGGTCCCGGTTCGCGGAGGAGAAGGCGAACGTCATCCTGGCCCGTACCCTGCGGGCGGAGGAGGACGCCGAGGAACTGCGCTGGTTCCTCACCGACGAGGCCGAGGCCGCCGCCGAGGAGGTCCGCCGCGCCGCCACGCTGCCGGACGGCAGGGTCCTGCTGGTCGGCAGCTACGCCCTCGGGTTCCTCGAGTGGGGCCGCTACTTCGCCGGCGGCGGCGAGGACGCCGCGGCGCTCGGCGCTGCCCTGCTCTGCTTCCTCGACGTCCACGCCGCCTACCCCGAGCGCATGCCGCCGCTCGTCCGCCCGCTCCTGGCCGTCCTCGCGGACGAGCCCGCCGGGGCCGACGCCGACCCCGGGGACGCCTTCCAGGCGGGCACCGGGATCTCCGTGCTGTACCAACGGAACCGCGACCCGGCGGTGCTGCCCGCCGCCGCCCGGCTGCTGCGCCACGCCGTCGGGGGTTTCCCGGCCGGCAGCGCCGAACAGGGCACCTGTCTGTCGGACCTCGGCCTGACCATGGTGTACGCCTACCGGGACGGGGCGGGGCGCGACGTGCTCGCCGACGCCGTGGAGGTCAGCCGCGCCGCCGTCGCCGCCGCCCCCGGCGAACGGCAAGAGCAGGCGCGCAGGCACGCCAACCTCGGGTTCGCGCTGCGCTCCTGGGCGGACGCGACCTCCGATCCGGCCGTGATGCGCGAGTGCCTGGGCGAGACGCGGCAGGCGATCCGGCTCACCGAGCCGCAGGACGTCTTCCACGCCCTGTTCCTGGCCCAGTTGGGCTCCACGCTCGTCTCGGCCGCGGTCCTGCTCGACGACACCTCGCTGCTGCCCGAGGCGGTCAGGGCGCTCCGCGAGGCGGTCGCGGTCTCCGCGGCGGACCAGCCGCCCACCGGCGCGTACCTCATGGATCTGGGGGCCGCGCTGATCACCCTCTCCCTCGCGCCGGAGCCGACCACCGACGCGGGGCACGACGGGCCGGGAACCCCCGGTTCGGGACCCGTCGGGACGGCCACCCGAACGGGTCCGCCTCCGGGGGCGGGTACGGGAACGGCCGGGGTGCCCGCCGGTCACGACAGCGCCACCCGTACCGCCCTCTACGACGAGGGCGTCGAGATCTGCCGGCGCGCGGCCGAACGGGCGCCCAACATCGTCGAACGGGCCATAGCGCTCAGCCAGCTCGCCTTCGTCCTCTACGGCCAGGGCATCCGGAGCGGGAGCCCCGCCGCCCTCGACGCCGCGTACAGCGCTGCCCGGGAGGCCGTGGAGACCGCCCCCGCCGGGCACCCCGTCCGCGCCCAGGCGAAGAGCGTCCTGAGCGACGTCCTGCGCGCCCGGTTCGTCGCACGCGGCGGCGTCGCCGATCTGGAGGCGGCGATCGACAGCGCCCGTGAGGCGCTCGACGCCACCCCGGCCGACGATCCGCGTGGCATCTCCCGCGGCACCGACTTCGCCGACCTGCTGCGGATGCACGCGCGCGTGACCGAAGCGCCCGACGCCCTCGACGAGCCGGTCGCCCTCCTGCGCAGGCTCGTCGCCGCGGCCCCGCCGCACTCGGCCGAGCACGCCGGCGCCCTCCTCAAGCTCGCCCTGGCTCTCAAGGCCGTCAGCGAGAGGCCGGGCGACGAGGCGGCGGCTGCCGCGGCGGCCGACGAGGCGGTACGGACGCTCCGCGCGTGCCTGGCGCTGCCGCGCACGAGCGGGACCCGGGAGGCGCAGGTGCGCTTCCACCTCGGGTCGGCGCTCGCCCAGCTGGCGGCCCATCAGGCTCCGGACCCCATGCGGCCCCGCCGGCCCGACGCCCCGGACGACCCGCGCTCAGCGGACCCGCACGGCGACGCCGAGCGGGACCGGCAGGAGGGGGTCGCCCTCATGCGCCAGGCCATCGGGCTGCTCCCCGCCGACGACCCCCGCCGCGCGGAGTACCTCGGCGGCCTGGGCGCCTTCCACCTCGACCGAGCCACCACGACGAGCGACCCGGCCCACTTCGTCGAAGCCGTGCGCGTGCTGCGCGAGGCGCTGGCGGCCACGCAGAGCGGCAGCCCCTCGGAGGAGGCGGCGCACCGCTCGAACCTCGGCGCGGCCCTGATCGGCCTCGCCACCCTGACCGCCGACGGAAAGCTCCTCGCCGAGGGCGTGCGGGCGCACCGGGACGCCGTCGACGCCTCCCCGCCGGACGACCACTACCTCCCGCACCGGCTGGGCAACCTCGGCGACGGCCTGCAGTACCTCGCGCAGTTCCGCTCGGACGCCCGGCTGGTCGAGGAGGCCGTGGAGGTGCTGCGCGAGGCGGTGCGGGACACCGGCTCCGCCGTGCCAGGCCAGGAGGGCAATTACAGCCGCCTGGGCAACGCGCTCCGCTCGCTCTCCCGCTTCACCGGGGACGGCGCGTTCCTGGAGGAGGCCGTCACCTGGCACCGCAGGGCGGTCGCGGCCGCGCAGGCGGCCCCGGCCCTGGGCTCCCGTGAGCTGGGCGAGTCCGTCCCCCGTGCCCTCGTCGGCCTCGCCAACGTCCTCGCCGACCTCCATCTGCGTACCCACGACGAGGCGTTGCGCGAGGAGGCCTTCACGCGCTACCGGGCGGCCCTCGACGCGGCCCGCGCCCCCCGCGACCGGTCCGCCGTTCTCACCAGCTACGGCTGGTGCCTGTGGGGCCGCGCGGCCGAGACCGCCGACGACGCCCTCATGGACACCGCGATCGGCGTTCTGCGAGAGGCGGTCGCCACCGCGCCCGTCCGGGCCGCGGGCATCGGCGGTGTGCTGACGAACCTGGGCGCCGCCCTGATGCACCGCGCCCGGATCACCGGCGACCGGACCTGGCTCGCGGAGGCCGTGACGGTCCTGCGCCGTGCCGTCGACGAGAGCCCGCCCACCGCGTTCGAGCGCGCCGGACTGCTCTCCAACCTCGCCGAGGCGCTCCGGTCCTGGCACCAGATCACCGAGGAACGGGCCGCCGCCGACGAGGCCGCCGGGCTGCTGCGCGAGGCCATCGCGCTGGAGCACGGAGAGCGGCACGCCAGGGACATCGCCCGCGTCAACCTCGGTGTCCTGCTGCTGAGCCTCGCCCTGCCCGGATACACCCTCTCCCAGGAGGCGGACGTCGCCGCGCTGGCGGAGTCGCGGACGGTCCTGGAGGAAGCGGTCGCCGGTCTGGGCGACGGGCATCCGCGGCGGGCCGCGGCCCTGATGAATCTGTCCACCACCTGCGTCCTCGCGGGGGAACTCGCCGAGGACCCGGCCGGCCGGGCCGCCCGCGACTTCTTGGAGCGGGCGGTGAGCGCGGCTCGGGAGGCCCTCGCGCGCATCCCCGACGGCCATCCCGACCAGGCCCACACCCAATGGCTGTTGGCCCGGGCCCAGCTCGGGCGCGCGGTGATCGGCGATCCCGCCGACCTGGCGGAGGCCACCCGGCTGGCCCGGGAGTCGGCGCACAGTCCGGTCGCACCGGTCCAGACCCGGGTGCTCGCCGCCCGCGTCTGGGGCGACGCGGCGGCCGCCTCCGGTCGGGACGGGGAGGCGCTCACCGCGTACACCTACGCCGTCGGCCTGCTGCCCCGACTCGCTCCGCGCAGCCTCGGCCGCGCCGATCAGGAGTCACGGCTCGGCGCGGGCAGGGGCATCGCCTCCGACGCCGCCGCGCTGGCCCTCCGGGCCGGGGACCCCGAAGCGGCGCTCACGCTCCTCGAACAGGGCCGCGGAGTGCTGCTCGCACAGGGCCTGGAGAGCCGCGGCGACCTCTCCCGGCTCCGGGCGGCCGCCCCCGGCCTGGCCGCCGAGTTCGAACGGATCCGCGACGCCCTCAGCGCCGGTGGGCGCGGGCCGGCGGGCCTCCGCGTCGACGTGAGCACCGACTTGCGGGCCCCCGGCTTCGGTCCCCCCGGCCCGCACGCCTCGGGCCTGCCAGGGCCCCCGCCGTCCGGCCCGCACGCTCCCGAGCGCGGGGCCGGTGGCGGCGACGCGGGGCTCGCGGCCGAGTCGCGGCACGCCCTGTCCCGCGAGTGGGACGCGCTGCTCGGCCGGATCCGCCGACTCCCGGGCCTGGCCGACTTCCTGAGCCCCCCGAGCGTCGCGGACCTCCTCCCGGCGGCCGCCGCCGGCCCCGTGGTGGTGGTCAACGTCAGCCGGTACCGCTCCGACGCGCTCGTCGTCACCCCCGACGGGCGGATCGAGGTGGTCCCGCTGCCCGCCCTCGACCAGGCAGAGGCCGAGCGCCGCGCCGTCGACTTCCTCGACGCGATCGAGGAGTCGTACGGCCTCCAGGGCGCGCCGCGCGCCCGCGCCGCGATGCGGAGGCTCACCGACACGCTGGCGTGGCTGTGGGACACGGTCACCGAGCCGGTGCTCGACCGGCTCGGTCTGCGCACCGTCCCGATCGACGACGAACCCTGGACACGGCTCTGGTGGTGCCCCACCGGCTGGCTGTCCTTCCTGCCGCTGCACGCCGCGGGCCGTACGGACCCGGCCTCGCGCGCGTCCGCCGGCTCCGGCCGGAGCGTCATGGACCGGGTCGTCTCCTCGTACACGCCCACCCTGCGCGCCCTGGTCCGGGCCCGCCGCGCACCCGCGACCGCGTCCGCACGCCGCCCGGCTCCGCTGGTCGTCTCCCTCGCCGAGACGCCAGGGGCCGCCCCGCTGCCCGGCGCGTCGCAGGAGGCGCGGCTGCTGCGCGGCCTCTTCCCCGACGGGGTCGAACTCGCGGGCCGGGCGGCCACGGTGGACGCCGTACGCGACCGCCTGCCGGCGCACCCCTGGGTCCACTTCAGCTGTCACGGCGTGAGCGACCCGCTGGAGCCCTCCGCGAGCGGTCTGGTCCTCCACGACGGCCGGCTCACGGTCCTCCACGCGGCCGAGCAGAGCCCGACCGAGGCGGTCCTCGCCGTCCTCTCGGCGTGTTCGACGTCCCAGGGCGGGATGCTGCTCCCCGACGAGTCGGTCCACCTGGTGTCGGCGTTCCAGCTCGCCGGGTATCCGCATGTGATCGGGACGCTCTGGCCGGTCGCCGACAAGGTGGCCACCCGGCTGACGGAGCGGTTCTACGCCTCCCTCGCGGACGACCTCGCGCACGGGCGGCCCCTCGACCCCGCGACGGCCCTGCACGGCCCGGTCCGGGAGCTCCGCGCCCGCCTCCTCCACGCGCCCCACCTGTGGGCCGCGCACCTCCACAACGGGCCCTGACCGACCCGCGCCGACGTCCCGACGCCCCGGCTCAGCCGGCGGCCGACGAGGGATCTCCGGGATCGCCCATCGCGGTCCCGGAGGGCGCCTGCGGCACATCGTCGGGCTCGGGCACCTCGTCGGTGGGCCGGTAGGTGCGGCGTTCGGAGAACTCCGCGAGCAGGGCGTCCAACTCCTCGTCAGTGGGCTGCCCTTCGTGCTGCGTCACGTTCCGTCCCTTCCTCTCGTGTGCGCGCCGGAACGACGGCCGGCGCCGGCACGGGCACGGCCCCCGGAGTCTCGCCGGCGACCGCGTCCGTGCCCGTCCCCGTACTCGGTGCCGGATCCGGTGGGTGGAGCAGTTCCAGTACGTCGATGTCGGCGGCCCGCAGATACACCCCTGCCGTGCCGGGCACCCGTCCCAGGAAGGCGCCGTCGGGGCCCATGCGGTACTGCGCCTGCAGATAGACGTCCCCCTGCTGCGGGTACGCCGAGACCGCCGACCGGGTCCCGAGCCAACCGCCCACCCACAGGCCGTTCTTCAGCCGGGCCCGGACGAAGCAGGAACCCCGGTCGCGGAAGAGCGCGTCCCAGGCCGTCGGCGTCGGTTCGTACCGCGCCTTCCTGCGCCGCCGGTCCCACGCCGACTCCGCCCAGGCGACCCCGGCCGGCACCAGGACGACGAGGACGAGCGCGGCGAACCCCGCCGCACGGGGCTGCCGGAGCACCCCCGCGACCGGCCCGGCGCCTTCGCCCGCGAGGACCAGCACCAGCCAGGGCCCCGCGACCAGCGCGTACACGGCGTCGAGCAGGGCACCGGCGGCGATCGCCCGTACGAGCCGGTTCTGCGGCTCCTGCTCGGCCGCGACGGCCCCTCGAAGGTGCTCCCTGACGGCCTGGTAGAAGACCCCGGGCAGCACCAGGATCAGCAGGATGGTCAACTGCTGCACGGTCCCCGGAACCATCGACTCCCCTTCCCCCGCGCCCCACCGGCACGCGTGATCACACGGTACGTGTCCGGCGGCGCGCACGCGGGGCGTTCAGAGGTCGAGCCGGGCGAGCGCGGCCCGTACCGGCTCCACGCCGTCCTCCCGCCGCAGCCGCGCGGCGACGGCGGCGGCGTGCCGGCGGGGGGCCGGGTCCGTCGTGGCGGCGGTGAGCGCCGCGGCGAGCGCGTCCGGCGTGGTGAACCGCCGCAGGGGTACGGAGCCGGGCGAGACGCCGAGCGCCTTCAGCCGGGCGGCCCAGAACGCCCCGTCGAACCACACCGGCATGGGCACCGCCGGCACGCCCGCCCGCAGCCCCGCGGCCGTCGTCCCCGCGCCCGCGTGATGCACGACGGCCGCCATCCGGGGGAACAGCAGGGAGTGGGGCACCTCACCGATCGTCAGCATGTCGTCCCCCTCCACCCGCAGCCCGCTCCAGCCGGACTGCACCACGCCCCGCAGCCCGGCCGCCCGCAGCGCCCGCACGATCAGGCCGCTCACCCGCTCGGGGTCGGGCACCGTCGGGCTGCCCAGGCCG
Organism: Streptomyces sp. NPDC048353; assembly: GCF_055587165.1. NCBI lineage: Bacteria > Bacillati > Actinomycetota > Actinomycetes > Kitasatosporales > Streptomycetaceae > Streptomyces > Streptomyces sp. NPDC048353. Next base: position 666,086 of record NZ_JBVJGU010000004.1, read on the forward strand.
ACGAAGACCGGCGCGGGGCCCGCGTCGAGGAAATCCCGCACCTCGCGGGGGAGTTCGGCCGTCGCGGCGTCGTACGGCCACCAGTAGCCGTCGACGGTCAGGCCGGGGCGCCAGTCGGCGGGCCGGGGCTGGACGAAGGGGCTGAAGCCGTGGTGCACGGGCCAGTCCTGCCGTGGGCGGGGCCGGCGGCGGGGCCCCCCACCCCCGGGCGGGGCACCCCCGTTCGCCCCCCCGGCGCGGGGCCCCCCCGCGCAGACCCCGGCCCCGGGGGCGGGGGCCGCCCCCCCCGCCCCCCCC
>NZ_JBVJGU010000004.1:666388-781721 GCF_055587165.1 Streptomyces sp. NPDC048353
GGGTGGGGGGGGGGGGGGGGGGGGGGGGGGGGGGGGGCGGGGGGGGGGGGGGGGGGGGGCCCGGGCCCGGGGGGCGGGGGGGGGGCCCCGGGGCCGCCCCCCCCCACGACGGTGCGGTACACCGAGTTCCGCCTCCAGGGCGCGGGCCGCCTCGTCGAAGACCAGGTCCAGGGCGGCGTTGACCGCCCGCCCGGCCCACCGGTTGCCGGTGCCACCGCAGGACCGGGTGCCCACGACGGGCGGAGGGAACGCGCGGGTCGGCGCGAGGGGTTGGAGGCACATGCCCCGGCTCGGCAGCCGCAGCCCCTCGGCGATGGCCTGGCCCAGCGGGGCGACGGAGCCGGAGAGCAGCAGTACGTCGCTCGCCCGGGCCGCCTCCAGCATGCCCTGCGCCATGTCGCCGACCAGCCGCCGCGCCATGGCCAGGACCCACGCCAGCTTCCCGGGCCCGCTCCTGCTGGACAGCAGCCGACGACCGTGTTCCGACCGCAGTTCGGCCCGGGGATCGACGGGCAGGCCGTGGAAGCCGAGACCGGCCCTGCCCACCAGGTCCGCGAAGGACTCGTGCGTCACCAGGGTGACGTCGTGACCGGCCTCGGCCAGCCCGTGACCGAGGCCGGCGAAGGGCGCCACATCGCCGTGGGAGCCCGCTGTGATCAGTGCGACACGCATCGTGAGGAGTATGGCAGGTCCCGGCCGGGATGCGGAGCCGCTCGCTCCGGCGTGCCGTCTGGCGGTCACCCCTGACGACGCGTGATGATGGAGGGGCCCACGTGCCGGGGGAGGTAGGGAAGGAGCGCACAGCATGTGCCGATGGCTCGCCTACTCAGGGACCCCGGTGCTCCTGGATTCCGTCCTGTACCGTCCGGCACATTCACTGATCGACCAGAGCCTGCACTCGCGCATGGGCGTGGAGACGACGAACGGCGACGGCTTCGGGATCGGCTGGTACACCCCCGGTCTGCCCACGCCGGCGGTGGTGCGCGACACCGGGCCCGCGTGGAACAACCGCAATCTGCGCGAGATCTCGTCGCACATCCGCTCCCACCTCTTCTTCGCCCACATCCGGGCGTCCACGGGTTCCGCGATCCAGCAGACCAACAGCCATCCCTTCCGCCACGGGCGCTGGCTGTGGATGCACAACGGCGCGATCAACGACTTCCACCGGCTGCGGCGGGATCTGTGCCTGCGCATCGATCCGTCGCTCTTCGCCGACATCGAGGGGTCGACCGACTCCGAGGTCATGTTCTTCCTGGCCCTCACCTACGGCCTGGACCAGGACCCGCCGGCGGCGGTCGCGCGGATGGCCGGCCATGTGGAGAGCCTGGGCCGGGAGCACGGGGTCGACAACCCGCTCCAGATGACGATCGCCGTGACCGACGGCGAAGGGATCTGGGTCTTCCGCTATTCGAGTGAACGGCGCTCGCGTTCCCTCTACTACAGCGCCGAGGTGGAGACCCTGCGCGGTCTCCACCCCGACCTGACGTTCCTGGACGAACTCTCCGACGACAGCCGCCTCGTGGTCTCCGAACCGCTCAGCGGGCTGCCGGGCGCCTGGATCGAGGTCCCGGAGGCCACCTACGGTCTGGTGCGGGGGAGCGGGGACTTCCTCCAGCCCTTCGTCCCGCTGAGCGAGGAAACCGTGGCGGTGCGCTGACCACGCCGACAGCGCGGCCTCGCGGGGTGCCCGCACCGGCCGGTGCGGGCACCCCGTGGCGTCAGAGGGCGGTACGGGGTCCGGTGACGCCGTCGGTTCCCGCGTCCGACCGAACCGTCGACAGCGGCTCGGCGATGTCCTCCAGCGAGCGCCGTTCGGCGTTCACCGCCAGGAACACCGCGACGATACCCGCCGCGCACATCAGCCCGGCGCCGATCTGGAACGCCATCACGGTGTCCCCGACCACCCCCGACTCGGTGAGCTCGGCGAAGATCAGCGGGCCGCTGATACCGCCGGCGGCGGTGCCGAGGGCGTAGAAGAAGGCGATGGCCATGGCGCGCGTCTCCATGGGGAACACCTCGGAGACGGTGAGGTACGCGCTGGAGGCGCCCGCCGACGCGAAGAAGAGCACCACGCACCAGCAGGCCGTCATCGTCGTGGCCGTCAGCGAACCGCGGTCGAAGAGCCAGGCGGTGCCGAACAGCAGGATGCCGGAGAGCAGATATGTCGACGAGATCATGATGCGGCGGCCGAGGGTGTCGAAGAGCTTGCCGAGCAGCAGGGGGCCGACGAAGTTGCCCGCGGCGATGACGGCGAAGTAGTAGCCGGTCTGGCCGGTGGGGACGTCGAAGAAGGTGGTGAGGATGGCGCCGAAGCCGAAGGTGATGGCGTTGTAGAGGAACGCCTGGCCGATGAAGAGCGAGAGGCCGAGGACGGCGCGGCGGGGGTAGCGCCCGAAGACCGTCTTGGCGATCAGGCCGAAGCCGATGCTCTTGCGCTGGTGGATCGTGATCTCACGGTCCGGCGGCGGCAACGGCTCGCCCTTCTCCTCCTCGATCTCCCGCTCGACCGCGCTGACCAGCTCCTCGGCGTCGTCGCCCCGGCCGTGGATGAACTGCCACCGTGGACTCTCCGGGACGTGCCGTCGCACCAGCAGGATGACGAGGCCGAGGACGACGCCGAGGGCGAAGCTGAGCCGCCAGCCCAGGTCCTTGGGGAAGATGTCGGTGTCCAGCATGACGATGGACAGCAGGGCGCCGCCGATCGCTCCCAGCCAGTAGCTTCCGTTGATGATGAGGTCGACGCGGCCGCGGTACTGGGACGGGATCAGCTCGTCGATCGCGGAGTTGATGGCCGCGTACTCGCCGCCGATGCCGAAGCCGGTGAGGAACCGGAAGAGGAAGAACCACCAGCTCTCGAACGACAGCGCCGTCAGGGCGGTCGCGGCGAGATAGACGGCCAGCGTCACCATGAACAGCTTCTTGCGGCCGTAACGGTCGGTGAGCCAGCCGAAGAACAGGGCGCCGAGACACGCGCCCGCGACGTACAGGGCGGCGGCGATGCCGGTGACCTGCGCGGAGGTGATGTCGAGGCCGCTGCCCTCCTCGGCGAGGCGGCCGGCGACATTGCCGACGATCGTGACCTCCAGACCGTCCAGGATCCAGACGGTGCCGAGCCCGATCACGATCATCCAGTGCCATCGGCTCCACGGCAGGCGGTCCAGACGGGACGGCACGGCCGTGGTGATGGTGGACTCCGACGGGGCGGGCACAGAGGCCGGTGACGACTGCGCTGTCATGGTTCCCTCTCCCTCGAACGAACCCCACCCGTGTGCCCTCGACCGGGCGGACCATGCCCACCCGTCGCTGGATCCAGCATGTGGCGGAGCCCTGGGCGCCACAACACGACGGCGACGCCATGGGGTGCCCCATGGCGTCGCCGTCGTGCGGCCTGCGGTCAGCGCACGCCCGCGTCGGGTGCGGCGGGGGCGAGCGTGAAGGAGTGGCCGGCCGGGTCGGCGAAGGTGCGCTCCTCCAACCGGCGCCCCTCCCGCGCGGTGGGCACGAACGGCTGGGAGGTCGCCGTCACCGGCCGCGCGCCGAGGGACACCGCCTCGCGTTCGGCCTCGTCCAGGTCCTCCGGGGCGACCAGGACGCGCACGTGCGCCTGTTGGGAGTCGTCCGGACGCGGCCAGCTGGGTGGTGCGTAACCGTGGTCGCGGCGGATCGCGAGCAGCGTCCCGCCGGCGCCGGTGAGCACCACGAAGTCGGGGTCCCCGCCGGCTTCCACGTCGGCGCCGAGGAGGGAGGCGTAGAACTCCGCGAGCCGCTCGGGCTCCGCGCAGTCGAGTACGAGCACACACGTCTTGGCTACGGTCATATACCACGTCTGCCCCGCTCCCGCCCCTCCACGCCGCCCGTACGACCGCCCGCCCCTCCCGAACGGGCGTCCGCCCCGAAGCCCCCACATGGCGGCCATGCATGCACGCCGTGTGGGTACTCGCAGCGCATGACACGGCTCAGCGACTTCAGGAACCGGCACGCTTCGGACGCCCGGAAGCGAGGGAAGCGCCCCGACGCGCCCGCCGAAGGGAAGGCGGGCGACGGCAAGGGCCACGACGGGGAGAGCTTCGGACCGGACGCGTCGGTGGAGCGGGACGCCCCGGACACGCTGGTCGATATGCCGAAGAAGTCCTGGACGGCGATCCTGCGCCGCGTCGTCAAGGAGTTCCAGGACGACGAACTCTCGGACCGGGCGGCGGCGCTGACCTACTACAGCGTGCTGTCCCTCTTCCCCGCGCTGCTGGTGCTGGTCTCGCTGCTGGGAATCGCCGGCAAGTCGGCGACGGACAGCGTGCTGGACAACATGGCCAAGCTGACCCCCGGCGCCGCCCGCGACGTCATCACCAACGCGGTGGAGCAGCTCCAGGGCAACGCGGGCATCGGCTCCCTGATGGCGATCGTCGGTCTCGTCCTGGCCGTGTGGTCGGCGTCGGGCTATGTCGCCGCCTTCATCCGCGCCTCCAACGCCGTCTACGACATCCCCGAGGGCCGGCCGGTCTGGAAGGTCCTCCCGGTCCGTCTCGTGGTCACCATCGCGCTGATGCTCCTCGCGGTCGTCAGCGCGCTGATCGTCGTCTTCACCGGCGAGCTGGCCCGCCAGGTCGGCGGCGCGCTCGGCATCGGGGACACCGCCCTGACCGTCTGGTCGATCGCCAAGTGGCCGGTGCTGCTGATCCTGGTCACGATGATGATCGCGCTCCTCTTCTGGGCGACGCCGAACGCGAAGATCCGGGGCTTCAGGTGGATCACCCCCGGCAGCGTCCTCGCGCTGCTCATCTGGATGGTCGCCTCCGCCGGGTTCGCCTTCTACGTCGCGAACTTCGGCTCGTACAACAAGACGTACGGCACCGTCGCCGGAATGATCATCTTCCTGCTGTGGCTCTGGATCACCAACCTCGCGATCCTCCTCGGCCTGGAGTTCGACGCCGAGATGGCCCGTGAGCGCGCCATCGTCGGCGGCCATCCGGAGGAGGAGGAGCCGTACGTCGAGCCGCGCGACACCCGCGCCTGGGACGAGCAGGACAAGCGGCGGATGGGAGGGGCCGAGTGAGTCCGGGGGCCTCGGCACCGCGGCGGCGACGGGTCCGGACGGAGCCGCCGGAACGAGCCCCCCGGGCGGGTGTGAGACCGGGAGGGAGGGGAAGCCGCAGGCACATGACGTGACAGGGCAGGACCCGACGACGGCGAAGAAGGACAGGTGAACAGACATGGCCACCGTCGAACGCCAACGCCATACGAGCGGTTCGGACGAGCCGGTGGGCGAGCTGGTCCAGCGCGCCTCCCAGCAGCTGTCGCAGCTCGTCCGCGACGAGATGCGGCTCGCCCAGGCGGAGATGAGACAGAAGGGCAAGCGGTTCGGCGTCGGCGGCGGGCTGTTCGGCGGCGCCGGGCTGTTCGGCTTCCTGGCGCTCCAGGCCCTGACCGCGGCCGTCATCGCGGCGCTGGCGCTGGCCCTGCCGGTGTGGGCGTCCGCGCTGATCATCGCCGGTGTGATGGCCGTGATCGCCGCGGTGCTGGCCGCGACGGGCAAGCAGCAGATCGACAAGGCGACCCCGGCGACACCCGAGCGGGCCGTCGCCTCGGTCAAGGAAGACGTCGCCGAGATCAAGAAGAAGGCACACCGATGACTTCCGACAAGCGACACGACAGCGCGGGGAACCCGCACGCCGAACGGTCCGGCGAGGATGCCGCCACCACGCCCGAGGAGCTCCGGGCCCAGGTCGAACGGACCCGTGAGGAGCTGGGCGTGACCGTCGAGGCGCTGGCCGCCAAGGCGGACGTCAAGTCCCGGGCGAAGGAGAAGGCCGCGGACGTGAAGGCGGAGGCCGAACTGAAGGCAGCGCAGGTACGGGAGAAGGCCGCCGACGTCAGAGCGGAGGCGGGGCAGAAGGCCGCCGAGGTCACCACACAGGTGCGGGAGAAGGCGGCGCACGCCGTCCACCGGGTGAAGGGGCAGGCCGTCGAACCGGCACAGGACAAGGCCGGCCGGGCCGCGGAAGGGATCCGCGAGAAGGCAGGGCACGCCGCGGACGGGCTCCGCGACAAGACCGGGCAGGCGGGCCGGCTCGTCCAGGAGAAGACCCCGCAGCCGGTCCGGGAGAAGGCCGGCGGTACGGCACGGATCGCCCGGGAGAACCGCACCGCGCTGCTCGCCGGAGCGGGCGCGAGCGTCCTGGGCATCCTGCTCCTCGCGCGCCGCGCTCGCGCGGCACGCCGTTCACGGAAGGGAAGGTGCTGGTGAAAGCCTCCAAAATCGCCTACAAGCCGGTCGGTCTGACCCTCGGCACGATCAGCGGCATGCTGGCCGGCGCGCTGTTCAAGCAGACCTGGAAGATGATCGCCCACGAGGACGACGCCCCGGACGCCACGGACGAGGAGCGTTCCTGGCGGGAGATCCTGCTCGCCGCGGCGATCCAGGGCGCCGTCTTCGCGGTCGTCAAGGCGGCCGTCGACCGGTCGGGCGCCCAGGCCACCCGTAAGCTGACCGGCACCTGGCCCGGCTGACGACGGGCCGCGCCGGGGCACGGCGGACGAAGCGGCGGCGAGCCGGAAAGAAGGGCCGGACAGGCCCGGCTTTCCGGCTCGCCGCCGCGGTTGTTTTCTCGTCCGGGTCGGCCCCTCCTCACGGCAGGACCCTCCCGCGAACGCTCCGCAGGTGCATGGCAGGCTCATGCCACCAGTCACCTGAGGAGGAATCATCCGTCAGCGCCTCTGGGCGACCGTCTCGGTCGCCCTCACCCTGATGCTCTCGGCCGTCGCGCCCGCCGCCGCCGAGGACGCCCCGCCGCTCACCACCGGCGCGGTCTTCAACAACCCGAAGGGGACGGCCGCCGAACAGGATGCCGTCAAGGACCACATCATCAGGGCGATCGACGACACCCAGAGCGGCCGCACCCTGCGGGCGGCCCTCTATGTGATGCAGGACCAGGAGTACACCGACGCCCTTGTGGCGGCGCACAACCGTGGCGTCAACGTCCGCGTCGTCCTCGACCACAAGTCGGTCGAGGCCCCCGCCCCGGCACCGGCCCAGAAGCTGGTCAACGCCCTCGGGACCGACCGTACGCAGCGCTCGTGGGTCCGGGTGTGCACCGAAGGCGGCGCCTGCATCGCCCAGGGCGGCACCAACCCGTACAACCACAACAAGTTCTTCACCTTCTCCCGCGTCGGCGACGCGGGAGTCGCCGAGGACGTGGTCGTCCAGAGCTCCGCCAACCAGACCGTCTCGGCCACCGCCCGCCAGTGGAACAACGCCTACACCGTCGTCGGCAACACGGCGCTTTACACGGCCTACACCGGCTACTTCAACGACCTCGCCGCCATGGTCAAGACGGACGACTACTACCGGCAGGGCGAGGCCGGCGACCTCAAGTACTACCTCTTCCCGCAGAAGAGCGGCGACATCGTCCTCGGCTTCCTCGACAACGTCTCCTGCACCGGCAACACCACGGTCGGCAGCGCCTCCCACAAGACCGTCGTGCGGATCGCCGCCTGGGCCCTGCACCGCGACGCGATCGCCGCCAAGCTCCGCTCGCTCGCGAACCAGGACTGCTGGATCGAGGTGGTCTACAAGGACTCCAACGACCTCGCCACCCTCCAGGGCCACCCGCGGATCAAGCCCTACCGCCTCGACGCCGACGGGTACTTCGTCCACTCGAAGTACCTGCTCGTCGAGGGCAACTACGCGGGCCACCCCGACACGAAGTGGACCTTCACCGGCTCGCACAATCTGGACGTCTCCTCGCTGCGCGACAACGACGAGGCCCTGATCCGGGTGCCCGGCGCCGCCACGCACGACGCGTACAAGGCGAACTTCCTCGCCATGCGGGCCGAAGCGGTCCTGCAGTAGCCCCCACGGACGGGGCCGGCCGGCGGCCGGCGGCGCCGCTCGCGGTCGTCGGCGCCACCGACCACCGCGAACGGCGCGTCCCCCCGGCCGTCACGCCGTCACGGAGTCACCCGTCACGGCGCCATCTCGTACGCCCCGGCCAGCGCCTCCACCCGCTCCCACACGCGGCCCGAACGGGCCTCGTCGACGACGGGACGCCGGACGGCCTCCAGGGCCCAGCTCTGCTGCGCGGCCGTGGCGGAGTCCTTGCCGTGCAGCTCGACGGCGTGCGCGGAGAAGTCCCGGACGAGGACGGCGAACAGTTCGTCCAGCACGTCCGCGTCGAGACCGGTCAGGCGCGCCTGCTCCAGGATCAGCTGGCCGTGCACGACGAGCGCGAACAGCTGGCCGACCGCGAGCAGCAGGTCCAGGTCGCGGCTCTGCTCCTCGTCGGGGGCGGCGGTGGTGACGAACGCGCACAGGGCGTCCGCCTGCTCGCGGAAGCGGGCCACGTTCGGCACCTCGGCGTACGCGTCGTAGGCGGCGCGCCAGTCGTGGAAGCGTACGGAGCCCAGGCTCCGGGCCGGCCCCTGCCGGAAGAGGAAGGCGTCGTCGGCCGCGTCCAGCCGGGTCGGCACGGGCGCGTACTCGGCCGGGTCCAGCAGGTGGTTGCGCATGAACTTGAGGATCAGCGCGAGGTTGACGTGGACGGTGCCCTCCAGCTTGGGCAGTCCACGGATCTCGATCGCGGCCTGGGCGAAGTAGTTGTCCTTCTCGAAGCCCTTGGCGGCGATGACGTCCCACATGAGGTCGATGACCTTCTCGCCCTCGGTGGTCACCTTCATCTTCGTCATCGGGTTGAAGAGGAGGTAGCGGCGGTCGTCGGGGCCCGCGGAGCGGAAGTAGTCGACGGCGCGGTCGCTGAACAGCTTCATGCCGACGAGACGGACGTACGCGTCGGTCAGCTCGCGGCGTACGTGCGGGAACGCGGTGACGGGGCGGCCGTAGAGGATGCGCTGGTGGGCGTGAGTGACGGCCTCGTACATCGCGTGCTCGCAGATGCCGATCGAGGCGGTGCAGAGGTTGAACTTGCCGACGTTGACGGTGTTGAGGGCGGCGTCGAAGGCGGCGCGTCCGGTGTGCAGGACGTCCTCGGCGGCGACCGGGTAGCCCTCCAGCCGGAACTCGCTCACGTACTTCGAGGAGTCGACGACGTTCTTCACCAGGTGGTAGTCCGGGTGGCGGCTGTCGGCGGCGAAGAAGACGTAACCGTCCGGGCCTTCGACGTCCGTGCGGCGGCCGAAGACGGAGACAAGACCGGCGGCGTTGCCGTTGCCGATGTAGTACTTCGAGCCGGTGGCGCGGAAGCCGCCCTGCCCGTCCGGCTCCAGCAGCATGTCCGTGGAGTAGATGTCCGCGCCGTGGCTCTTCTCGGAGAGGCCGAAGGCGAACACCTCGCCCTGGCCGAGGAGTTCGGCCGCCCGGGCGCGGGCAGCGGCGTTGTCGCTCTGCCAGACCGGGCCCAGGCCGAGAATGGTGACCTGCCAGGCGTACCAGTAGTCGAGCCCGTAGAAGCCGAAGATCTCGTTGAGGGCGGCGATCCGGGCGGTGTCCCAGCGCTTGTCCTCCGCGCCGTCGGCGGCGGAGGCGGGGGTGAGGAAGGTGGCGAACAACCCCTCCTTGGCCGCGAACGCGAGGAAGTCGCCCAGCCAGGCGCGGGAGCGGTAGTCCTCGATCAGCCGGCGCTTGCCGCGGTCCTCGAACCAGTCGACGGTGGCGCGCAGCAGCCGGCGCGTCTCGGGATCGAAGTGGGCCGGGTCGTACGTACGCGGGTTGAACAGCAGCGGGTCGGCCATGGGTGTCCGCCTTTCCGGCGTCGGGTCGAGTCGGTAACGAAGGGGAGAGAAGAAGGGCTGGGGGTGCGGCGCGGCGGGGTTCCGGGCGTTCAGTGCCCGGTCCGGCCGAGGCCGCGCAGGGTGGCGAGGACGTCGTCGAGCCAAGCGAGCGTCATCCGCTCGTACGCGATGCCGCCGCGCAGCACCACGTGCTGGAGCTCGCGCCCCGCGTCGGGCGGGCCGGCGGGCCGGGGCGCCTGGGCTCCGGTGAAGTCGCGCAGCTCGCCCGCGAGATAGCGCGCCAGCCGGTCGGTGTGGGCCCGGTGGTGCCGTTCGACCTCGTGGATCAGCGCGGCCGGATCGTCGAAGGCGGCGCCGCGGATCTTCACGGCGAGGTCGTGGCGGACACTCTCCGGCTCGATCGGCTCGTGCAGCCACTCGGACAGGGCCTCCCGCCCGCGCGGGGCGACGGAGTACTCCTTCTTGTCCGGGCGGCCCTGCTGGGACACCTCGCGGACGTCCACCCAGCCGTCGGTCTCCATGCGCTTGAGCACGCGGTAGATCTGCTGGTGCGTGGCGGTCCAGAAGTACCCGATGGACCGCTCGAACCGCCGGGCCAGCTCATAGCCGGAGCCCGGCTGCTCCAGCAGCGACACGAGGATCGCGTGTTCGAGTGCCATGCCCCGATCCTCGTATGCAACGAGTTGCATACACAAGCGCGACCGCACCGATGAGACGCGCCTCACCCCTCGGGGCGACCGAATCGACGTCCCGGACGGCGTTTGGCGGGCGACGCCCGGGGCGAGGACTCCAGCGACGGGGGAGGTCCGGGTGGAGCGGGGTGTGCGGAGCTGTGTGGGGTTCGCGGTCGACGAGGCGTACGCCCTGCCGCTGGCGGTCGTGGGGCGCTCGCTCATCGAGCACCACGCCGATCTCCACGCGGCGGGCGCGAAGCTGGAGTTCGTCGTCCTCGACCTCGGGATATCCGAGCGCTCACGGGACCGTCTCGCCGCCGCCTGGAGCGACGGGGCGAGCGTCGACTTCCTGCGGCTGCCGTCCCTGGACGAGCTGGACGGACTGCCGCTCTCCGACCACGAGTTCGTGCCGCACCTCAACCGCAACGTCTACGGACGCTGGTTCCTGCCCGAGCTGCTGCCGCCCGTCTACCGGCGGATGATCTACCTCGACGCCGACGTGCTGGTCCTGGGGGACACCTCGCCGCTCTGGCGGGTCGGCCTCGGCGGGCACCCCTTCGCGGCCGCCCAGGACAAGGGCATCCCGTACGTCTCGTCCCCGTACGGCGTGCCGGACCACCGGGAGCTCGGGTTCGACGCCCGCGCCAGGTACTTCAACGCCGGTGTGATGGTCATCGACCTCGACCGCTGGAAGGCCCAGCGCGTCCGCGAGCGCGCCCTCGCCTACGCCCGCGCGCACCCCGCCATGCGCTTCGCGGACCAGGAGGCGCTCAACGCCGTCGCCGGCGGACGGTGGGCGGAGTTCCCCCAGGAGTGGAACTGCCCCGCCGAGGACGAGGTCCTGGACGAGGAGTACGGGGCCCGCCCGAGGATCATCCACTTCCTCGGCCCCGGCAAGCCCTGGCTCGGCGGCTCCCACGCGACCCGCTGCCAGGCGCTGTACGGGGAGTACCTGCGCCGCACGGGCTGGCCGCCCGACGGCCTCGGCTGAACCCTGCCGACTGAACCCCGCCGACTGAATCCCGCCGACTGAATCCCGCGGACTGAATCCCGCGGACGACGGCGTCTCTCCCGCACTTGCCCTCACCTATCGTTTCTCGATAGATTTCCATCGTAGCTCGATCGAGGGAGAGATCATGGGAAGACTGACCGTGCTCGCGTTGCGCGCCGTACTCGTGGCGCTGTTCGCCGGATCGGTGTTCGTCCAGGCGGTGATGGTGCCGCTGCTTGCCGCCGACATGGAGGGGCTCAAGCCGGAGTACGCGTATCTGCGCACCCCGCTCCTCGTGATCATCGTCCTCGGATTCGTGACGGCGGAGGTCGTCCTGGTCTGCGTGTGGCGGCTCGTGACGATGGTGAGACGCGGCACCGTCTTCTCCCATGCGGCCTTCCGCTACGTCCACATCGTGATCGGCGCCTTCGTCGCGGCCGCGGTCCTGGTCTTCGCGCTCGGGACGGTCCTCGCCCCCGGCGAGGCCGTCGCGCCGGGCATCGTCCTTCTCGTCGGCGGGGCCGGCCTCGCCGTCCTCGGTCTCGCGCTCATCGTGCTCGTCCTGCGGATGCTGCTCGCCCAGGCCGTCGCCCTCGACGTCGAGGCGACAAAGATGCGGGCCGAGCTGGACGAGGTGATCTGATGCCGATCGTCGTCGACATCGACGTCATGCTGGCCAGACGGAAGATGTCCGTGGGGGAGCTGGCCGAACGCGTCGGCATCACGCCGGCCAACCTCGCGGTGCTGAAGAACGGCCGCGCGAAGGCGGTCCGCTTCGCGACGCTCGCCGCGCTCTGCGAGGTGCTCGCATGCCAGCCGGGCGATCTGCTGCGCTGGGAGGCGGAGCCCGCTCCGGGCGACTGACGGGTCGTCAGCGGCCCGGGACCGTGCCCTCGACCAACGGCGACATCGAGCCACGGCGGGAGTATCAATAGGGTGGCCCTCATGTCTGCCACGTTGAACTCTGGAAAAGTCGCCGGTGCGCTCCGCACGACGGCGCGCGTCTCGGCCGAGTCGCTGCTGGTCCTGGTGATGGCCGGGGTGGCCCTCTGGCTCCTCGGCCGGATGTGGTCGGTCGTCTGGCCGCTCATAGTGGCCCTCTTCCTGACCACCCTGACCTGGCCCCTGGCCCGGGTCCTGCGCCGCCGCGGCTGGCCCCCCGCCCTCGCCGCGTCCGTGGTGACGGTGCTCTTCCTCCTGGTCGCCGCCGGCATCGTGGCGCTGATCGCCGTACCGGTGGCATCCCAGTCGGGCGAGTTGACCGACGGCGTCGTCGAGGGCATCCAGAGACTGCGCGAGTGGGCCGCGGGGCCGCCGCTGAACATCGGCGACGACCAGATCACCGGCGCCTTCGACTCCGCGATCGCCCGGATCCAGGACAGCGTCGGCAGCATGGTCTCCGCCGTCGTCACCGGCGTGGGCACCGTCATCAACGGTCTGGTGACGGCCGTCCTGGCGCTCTTCCTGATGTTCTTCTTCCTCAAGGACGGCCCGCGCTTCCTGCCCTGGCTGACCCGCCAGCTCCCCGGCCGGCTGTCCACCGACGTCCCGATCGTCGCCGAACGCGGCTGGGAGACCCTGGGGGCGTTCGTCCGCTCCCAGGCGCTGGTCGGACTCCTCGACGCCGTCTTCATCGGCCTCGGCCTGTGGATCCTGGGCGTGCCGCTGGTGCTGCCGCTGGCGGTGCTGACCTTCGTGTCGGCGTTCGTCCCCATCGTGGGCGCCCTCTTCGCCGGTTTCGTCGCGGTCCTCATCGCCCTGGTGTCCAACGGGCCGACGGACGCGCTGATCGTCCTCGCCATCATCGTCGTGGTGCAGCAGCTCGAGGGCAACGTCTTCCAGCCCATGATCCAGAGCCGGGGCCTCGGCCTCCACGCGGCGGTGGTCCTCCTTGCGGTGACCCTGGGCGGCAGCCTGGCGGGCATCGTGGGCAGCCTGCTCGCCGTACCGGCGGCGGCGCTGATCGCCGTGGTCTGGAACTACCTCCGCGACCAGCTCGGCGACCCGCCCCGAGAGCCGGAGACCGACGCGGCGCCCGCCGGCACGCCCGTCGCGTCCTAACCGCGGGTCCTGACCTCGCGTCCTCACCGCGGGTACGAGTCCTGACCTCGCGTCGCGGCCGCACCCGGGAACTCCCGGGCCGGCGGGAGCGGCTCGGGTCAGGAACGCAGCGGTGTGTGCCCCGCCGGTACGGCTTCGGCGGCGGCCACCGGCCCGGGCGGGGTCCCGTCGCCGAACGGCCGGCCGCCCAGCTCCGCCCGGTCGTGCGGCGCGACCCAGCCCGACAGGTCCGGGCCGGCCGGTACGACCCCGGTGGGATTGATGTCGCTCTGCACCACGTAGTAGTGCCGCTTGATGTCCTCGAAGTCGACCGTGTCGCCGAATCCGGGCGTCTGGAAGAGGTCCCGGGCGTAGGCCCACAGCACCGGCATCTCGGAGAGCTTGTGGCGGTTGCACTTGAAATGACCGTGGTAGACGGCGTCGAAGCGGACGAGCGAGGTGAACAGGCGTACGTCCGCTTCCGTGAGGGTGTCGCCCACCAGGTAACGGGATCCTTCGAGGCGCTCCGACAGCCAGTCGAGCCGGGCGAACAACCGGTCGTACGCGGTGGTGTACGCCTCCTGGGAGCCGGCGAACCCGGCGCGGTAGACGCCGTTGTTCACCTCGCGGTAGACGACGTCGTTCACCGCGTCGATTTCCGCGCGCAGCTCCTCCGGGTAGAGCGACGGAGCCCCCTCGCGGTGGAACGCCCGCCACTCCAGCTCCATGTCGAGGGTGATCCGCGGAACGTCGTTCGTCACGACCTTGCCGCTCGGCACGTCCACGATCGCCGGCACCGTGACGCCCCGGTCGTACTCCGGATCCCGCGCGAGGTACGCCTCCCGGAGCCGCTCGATGCCCAGCACGGGATCGCGGCCGCCGGGATCCAGGTCGAAGGTCCAGCTCCGCTCGTCGTGCGTCGGCCCGGCGATCCCCATCGAGAGCGCCTCCTCCAGACCGAGGAGCCGCCGCACGATCACCGCCCGGCTCGCCCAGGGGCAGGCCCGGCTGACCACCAGCCGGTAGCGGCCAGGCTCCACCGCGAAGCCGTCCCTGCCGTCGGCGGTGATCCGGGCGTCGAGGTACCGGCTGTCCCGGGAGTAGCCCCCGCCGGGGTTCACGTAACTCACACCGTCCGCCTACCCGGGAAGCTCCCGCGCGACGCCCGGACCACTCGAACGCCGCTCCCGGGCCCGCCCGGCCCGCCGCCGTGGCCCTTCGCCCGCCGCGCGCCGACACGCCCTGGGCGCGATGCCCGCCGCCGCGCGCCCGGCAGGATCGGTACGACGCCCCCGGCGTGACGAGCGTCACCCCACGAACTCGCCTCCCGTGTCGACCGGACGCGGGGCGCCGGGCGTATGCGGAGTGAAGCGAGAGAGATCCAGGAGTGGCTGTTGACCGTCGAGGAGTTCGAAGAGTTCTACGCCCAGACGGTCGCACGTCTGACCGGGCACCTGTACGTGATGCTCGGGGACCTGCACGAGGCGCAGGACGTGGTGCAGGAGGCCTTCGTCAAGGCCTGGGCCAGGCGACGGCAGCTGGACCGGAACGGGCAGCCGGAGGCCTGGATCAGAACGGTCGCCTGGCGCCTCGCGGTGAGCCGCTGGCGGTTCGGGAGGCGCTCCGCCGAAGCCTGGAGACGGACCGGCGCGCCGCCCGACGTCGCGGGTCCGGGCCCCGAGGAGGTCGTTCTCGTGGAGGCACTGCGGGGGCTGCCGGACCGTCAGCGCCGCGCCGTGACCCTGCACTACCTGTGCGACCTCACGGTGGAGCAGATCGCCGCGGAGACCGGCATGTCACCCAGCACCGTCAAGACGCACCTGGTCCGCGCGCGGACCGCACTCGCCGACCGGCTGCAGGACCCACGCATTGAGGAGGCCCCCGGTGCCTGATCCCCACGACCCGCTGCGGCGACTGTTCCAGCAGGCGGCGAGCTCCGGACAGGCCCGCGCCGACGCCCCGCCGTTCGCGCGGATCGCCGAGCGCGGCAGGCAGGCGAGACGGCGCCACGTCGCCGGTCTCACCGCCGCCGTCTGCCTCGCCCTCGGCGGCGGCGTGGCCGCGGCCGTCCTGGTGAGCGGCGGCCCGTCGCCCCAGCCCCCGGCCACCAGCCCCTCGCCCCCGCTCCCCGCACCGACCAGCCGTCTGTCCCCCTCGGCCACCACCGCCCCCTCGAACACCACGCCGCCCTCCTCCACCCCGACGTCCCTGGGTACCGACGGCCCCTTCGGGACCGTCACCGAGCCGCCCCGCGGCGGAGCCACGTCCACCCAGCCCTGACCCGGCACGTCCACCCAGCCCTGACCCGGCCCCCTCCGCCGGGACCCGATCCGGCTCCCCTCCGCCCCGCGCCGCTCACGCACGGCTCCCGGGGCGGTCGAGCACGCCCACCACCACCCGAGAGAGCGCCGCATGCCCGTTTCGCCCCCCGAGATACGCCGGCCCGCCCCCGCGGCGCCCCTCGCCGCCCCTCCTCGCACCGCGCCGTGCACCGCGACGGCCGGCGGCCCCGAGCACACGGCCGCGGGCGGAGTCCCGGGGCGCGCGAGGCGCGTCCGGCGGGCGCTGCGGCTCCGGCGCGACGACGCGGAGGTGCTCTGCCTCTACCTGGCCACCCGGGCGGGCCTGTGGATCATGGCGTACTGCTCCCGGTGGCTCTTCCCCGCCGCCGGGGAGGCCCACGAGGCCGCCGGTGTGCTCACTCCCTTCGAGCACTGGGACTGGGGGCACTTCCTCCACATCGCCCAGGACGGCTACTTCCCCGACCCCGGCCCGGCCTCCGGGGACTCCGCCGGGGCAGGCGGCGGTACCGGGGGAGACAACCGCGAGGCGTTCTTCCCCGGCTTCCCCCTGCTCCTGCGGGCCGTGCACCTCGTGGTCCCGCACTGGACGGCGGCCGGGCTGCTGATCTCGCTCGGCGCCGGGGCGGTCGCCGTCCTGTCCCTGGCGCGCATCGCCCGCCACCATCTGCCCGGCACGGCGGGGGCCCGCCGTGCCGTCCTCTTCCTGCTGGTCTCGCCCTGCGGGATCTTCCTGGCCGTCGGCTACACGGAGGCCCTGTTCCTCGCCCTGGCGCTGCCCGCCTGGCTCGCCGCCCGGCGCCATGCCTGGGCCCTCGCCTCGGTGCTGACCGCACTGGCCACCACGGTCCGGGTGAGCGGCCTCTTCCTCGCCACCGCGATCGCCCTGCACTTCCTCCTGGCGGCCCGCGCCGACCGGAGCCACTGGCGGCGGCTGCCCTGGACGGCCCTCCCCGCCGTCCCGCCCGCCCTCTACACCCTGTACCTGCACGCCCACACGGGCGACTGGATGGCCTGGAAGCACGCCCAGGAACGCGGTTGGTACCGCGATTTCCACGCCCCCTGGACGGCCTGGTCCCACACCTGGGACTCCGCCTTCGACCACGGCCAGACCACGCCGTACGCCTTCATGTTCCAGGCGGAACTCGTCGCGATGGTCGTCGGTCTGGCCCTCTTCGGCTTCCTGGCCCACCGGCGCCGCTGGCCCGAAGCCCTCTACATCGCCCTCAGCCTCTGGGCCCTCGGCACCTCCTACTGGTACACCTCGATCCCGCGCGCCACCCTCCTGTGGTGGCCCCTGTGGATCGGCCTCGCCCACTGGGCCGGCCGCAGGCCGCGGTTCGCGAGCGTCTATCTGACCCTGACCGTGCCGTTGGCCGCGGTCTTCGCGATGGCCTTCATGACGGGCCGCTGGGCCGGCTAGAAAACGGCCGGCCCGGCGGCGGGGTCGAAACCCGGCCCGGGTGTCAGAACCTGCGGACGACCCGGAGCGAGTCCGTGTACAGCTCCCCCTTCTTCCCGTCCTCCGTCTTCCGGCCGTTGAGGATCGACCTGCCGCCGAGGTCGGCGAGGGTCGGACCGTTCGGCGTCTTGCGGCTGGAGACGAACCGCAGATCGCCGTGCCGGTCCTGGCCGAGGTAGATGCCGGTGTGGTCGACGACCCCCTCGGCGGCCTCGGGGTCCGCCGGGTCCGGGGCGGTCGCGTCGAAGAAGACCACGTCCCCGATCCGCAGGGCGGCCAGCGACGGCGCGGCGGTCGTGCCCTTGGCCACCACGACTCCGGGACCGTGGGCGGACTGGTCCCTGGACGTGCGCGGCAGGGTGCGGCCGTCGAAGCCGCGATGGGCGACCATCGGGATGCCGAGGTGGTGGCCGTACACCATCCGCACGAAGCCGGAGCAGTCGAGACAGCCCGCGAACTCCGGGTCCGACGCCACCGTCTCGCCGCTCGCCGGGAAGGTCCAGTCGCGCCCCATGTACTCGTGGAAGTCGGCGCCGATGACGCGCAGCCCCTGTGCGTCGGGCTTGCTGTACCCGGACTGGCCGAGCACCCGCGCCCCCGGGAGCGCGGGATCGGTGACATCGGGGGCGAAGGGCCGGTACATGGAGGCGTACGCGAGGGCGTCGGGGGACGTGTCACCGGCCCAGGCGCGGACGCGCTGCTCCAGGGCGGGCGTCCAGGTGCCGTCGAACGGTTCCGGCAGGACCCGCACCCAGGTGTCGTGGGAGACGACCGGCGGGTCGGCCCACTCCGCCGCGTCGACCCGGAAGTCGTAGACCCGCGCCTGCAGCGTCACCGCGGCCCCGGACGCGGCCTGGGCGCGGACGCCGACGGTGCCCGTGTCGAAGACCTTCGCGGGGTCCTTCTCGGGGTCGCGCAGGCTGTGGTGCCAGATCTCCCGCGGCTCGTCGGAACCGTGCCGCCAGGCGCGGGCGCGCAGCAGGGATCCCGTCTTCTCCACCCGTACCCACCAGTGGTCGTAGGCCGCGAAGCCGGTGCCGACCGTGACGGCCGCGCCGAGGGTGGTCGCGTCGTTGGCGAGCGCCTTCTCCAGGGCGAGCTGGACCTCGCCCGCCGGGGTGACGATCAGCCGGGCCCGGTAGTGGTTGCTCACGTCCGTGACCGCGAAGGTGAGCGCGAGGGACGCGGGGGCACCACCGGGCACCTTGTCGAAGGAGAAGCGGGCGGCCGCGGAGATGTCGCCGACCGCCTTGTCGGGGAGCAGCGCATGCCGGCTGGAGCCGGCCTCCGCACGGTCGAGGAGGACGACCGCCCGGCCGGCCTCCAGGAAGTACTGCGTGTCGGGCCCGTTGTACGTCGCCCAGGTGCCGCCGCCGGGGGAGGAGCCCCAGCCGGTCTTCCCGGCCGGCAGGGTCCGGTCGAACTCGTCGGCGAAGGGCTTCTTCTGCTCCGTGAACCAGCGCCGCGGCCCGCGCAGCGTGACGGTCGCGGCCCCGGTGGTCAAGGTGGCGAGAACGCCCTTGTCGTCCGAGACCTCGAGCAGCGGGGGAGACCCGCCGACGTGCCGGGTGGTCAGCGCACCGGCCGGGTGGGCGCCGAAGTGCCAGGGGTCGCACGGATCGGCGACCATCGGCAGCCGGCCACCGGGGGCACCGGACACGGCGGAGCCGGTCGTCGCCGGGACGGCGGGGGCGGTCGGTGCGTTCGGGGCGGTCGGTGCGGCGAAGGCGGTCGGTGCGAACGGCAGGGACGCGCCCACCGCCGCCCCGGTCAGCGCCGCGAGCGCCGCTCTGCGGCTCGGTATCGGAGTCGACATGGACATATGGGTACCCCCCTGGGCAGGAACAGCGTCTGACGTGCGGTGACTGTATCTCCGCTCGCCGTGGACGCCCCACCGCCCCGGGGCGTGGGAGCAGTTCGGACGGTCGTCCCGTCACAACCCCGGGCGTGTGGGGGCTGCGGCGCGGATACGGGGGTACACGACACCTCTGACCATGACAGGACAAGGGAGTCGGAACATGTTGGGCATAGCCGCAGCGGTGCTGTTCATCATCGCGTTTCTGATCAACGTCGCCGAGATCACCACCAACGAGGTGTTCACCTCGGCGAACGTCATGCTGCTCGGGCTGGCGGCCCTGGCCCTGCACGTCGCCGGGATCGCCAACGGGCGGCGCTCCCGGCACTGATCCGACCCCGCCCGCCCCCCGGGGCGGGCGGGTTCCGTCCTGTCGACGACCTGTCGACATCCAGCAGGAGGCAACGATGACCTCGTTCACCCCGACCCCTACCGACGCCTCGACGGTGCTGACGGCCGCCGCCGACGCCACCGCCGCTCCGGCCTGGCTCCACATCGCCGTGATGGCGGTCGCCGCGTTCGTCCTCGTCTACAGCCTGGCCAGGCACAACAGCTGACGCCCCACCGGGGCCGTGTCCCTGGCGTGGCGCGGCCACCGGGGTGCGGCCCGCCGTTAGGTTGCCGACCATGACGACGTCGGAGCCAGGCCATCCGCACCAGCCCACCGAGTCGGCCGACGCCCGCGAGGCGCGCATGGCCGTGGAGGAGTATCTGCGGCGCACCGGGATGTCGGGGCGACCCGATGACCCCGGCCGGCCGGGAGTGCCCGCCGGGGCCGGAGAACAAGGACCGGCCGTCCCGTCCGCGGGCGGTCGTGGCGGTACGGCCGACGCCGCCACGGGCACGGAAAGCCCGGCTCCCCGCGCCGGGGCCCCCATCGACGACCGGGTGGCGGACGCCGTCGCCCGTGAGGCGTGGGACGCGGTGACCGCCGCGACGCCGCCTCCGCCGTCCCCCGTGGAAGGCGTGACGCCCGGCGAGGGACGGGACGGAGCGGCCGCCGAGCCCGCCGAGGTCGCCGAACTCCGCCGCCGCGCGACGGCCATCGCCCGCGGACTCCGGGAGCTGGGCTGCCGATTGGACGACACGCTCCTGCCCGGCCCCGACATGGCGGCTGGATAGCCGCGCGCCCGAGCCCGCGACAAACACCCCGCGGGGAAACGTACGCCGAGACGCGACGCTCCCGAGGACGGCCGCCGTACGGTCTGCGAGCACGGCCGCGACAAAGGCCCTGCGGGCACGTACGTCGAGACGGCGCTCCCGAGAGACGGCCGCCGTGACCCCCGCGAGAGCGGCCGCGACGACGCCTTCCGGACGAAGCGCCGACGGGCGACCGCCCCGGCCGTTGAAAACCGGGGACGCGGGGCAGACGGCTCCCATGAGTGATCTTGACATGGCCGCCGTCGGCGGCAGGAGCCGTCCATGACCTCGCCCACCAAGCGCGTCCGGCGCGCCCCGCGGAGGCCGGCCTTCAGCATGCGGCAACTGCTCCTCTTCTTCGGCCTGCTCGCCATCGGCCTGTGCGCCACGGGCCTCGCCCTGCGGCTCCTCGCCCGGACGGCCCAGCAGCACCCGGTCCCCGCGGGCCTCGCCGTCGCCGGACTCGTCCTGACGGCGCCCCTGCTCTGGCGCGCCCGGACCCGCCGCGGGCCCGGGCGCCGCCACCCGCGCCGCCGCGCGATGCGCCCCGGCGCCCCCGGACCGGGCCTCGTCGACCCCGTGCTCCCGGTGCAGGAGACCCGCGAGCCCGAAATCCGGTACGCGGGCGAGCCGATACCCGGCGCGCCGGAGGGCGCACCGGCCTTCGTGTCGGACGAGGTCCCCGCCGGCGTGGTGGTGGAGGACGTCCCGTCCGATGTCGTCGTGGAGGAGACCGTCCGGCTCGGGGCGGAGGACTACGCGGCCATGGACCCCGACACCTTCGAGCAGGCCGTCGCCGCGCTCTGCGCCCGCGACGGCTGCGGGGACGTCGAGGTCGTCGGCGGAGCAGGGGATCTCGGCGCCGACGTGATCGCCACGACCCCCGACGGCCGGCGCGTCGTCATACAGTGCAAGCGCTACGGGCCGATCAACAAGGTCGGTTCCCAGGACGTCCAGCGGTTCGGCGGCACCTGCTTCGCCGTCCACGAGGCGTCCGTCGCCGCCGTCGTCACCACCGGCGGCTTCACCCAGCCGGCCGCGGAGTACGCCGAACAGTGCGGGATCCTCTGCTTCGACCACGAGGACCTCGTCGCCTGGAGCGACGGCACCGGACCCGCGCCCTGGGAGGCCACGGCCCCGTCGGGCACGCGATGACCGGGCCGCTGGGGCAGACTGGACGAGAGGACGACGAGGTGAGCGACGTGACGGGGACGAACAGCGAAGGCGAACGGGAAGTCCCGGGGGACGGCCGGCCTGACGACGACCGGGACGGCGCCCGGGAAGGGCACGACCAGGACGCGCAGGATCACGGCGGACAGGACCAGGACGCGCAGGATCAGGACGGACGGGATCAGGACGGACGGGATCAGGACGGACGGGATCAGGACGGGCGGGGGGACCTGCTCCGGGGCCTGAGCGTGGACCACACCCACCCCGAACAGCCCGTACTGCTCAGCGCCGCGGGCGACCCGATCCGGACCTGGCAGGAGAACTACCCCTACGACCGCAAGGTGCGACGGGGCGAGTACGAGCGGGCCAAGCGGATCCTGCAGATCGAGATGCTCAAGCTGCAGCGCTGGGCCAAGGACACCGGCGCCCGGCTGGTCGTGGTGTGCGAGGGCCGGGACGCCGCCGGCAAGGGCGGCACGATCCAGCGGTTCACCGAGCGGCTCAACCCCCGCGGGGCCCGGATCATCGCGCTCGACAAGCCGACCGAGCGGGAGGCGGGCCAGTGGTACTTCCAGCGGTACATCGCCCACCTCCCCGGCCCCGGCGAGATCGTGTTCTTCGACCGCTCCTGGTACAACCGCGCGGGCGTCGAGCGCGTCATGGGCTTCTGCACGGACGAGGAGTACGACCTCTTCCTCCGCCAGTGCCCGCAGTTCGAGCGCATGCTGGTCGACGACGGCATCCACCTCGTGAAGTTCTGGTTCTCGGTCTCGCGCTCCGAACAGCGCACCCGGTTCGCGATCCGGCAGGTGGACCCGGTGCGGCAGTGGAAGCTCTCCCCGACCGACCTCGCCTCCCTCGACCGCTGGGACGACTACACCGCGGCCAAGGTCGACATGTTCAGGGCGACGGACACCGCGCACGCCCCGTGGACCGTGGTCAAGAGCAACGACAAGCGGAGGGGGCGCCTGGAGGCCATGCGGAGCCTGTTGTGGCGCGTGGACTACGGGAGCAAGGACCGCGAGGCCGTGGGCGAGCCCGACCCGCTCATCGTCGGCGCGGCGGACACCCTCCTCGAAGCCGGTGAGGAGACCTCCGCCCTCTCGCCCACGCCGCTGGCCCCGCGCCGTGAAGGGCCGGGGGAGCACCCCGCGTCCGGCGGCCGTGTGACCTGACCCGCCGCGGCCGAGCCGCCGGTACGAGCGGCCCGCATCACCGTAGCCGTACCGCCGTACCCGTACCGCTGGAAATGCAGCGCCGTACCCGTACCGCGCCGCGCACCCGCCCGGCTCCGTACCGTCGCGAACTGCCGCTGCCGACTGCCGCCTTGGGGGCATCCGGGGTCCTACCGTCGGAGGTCGGCGGACAGCTCCGGAACAGCCGTGGCTGCGCCTTTCGCACCGGGAGTGCCCATGAAGAAGAACCGGCTGGCAGCGGGTGGCGCGGCGGTGGTGATCGCCGCGGGGATCGCCGTCGGCGCGGCGGCGCCGGCGAGCGCCGCCTCGGCCGAGCGGATCGGCTCCGTCCAGGAGCTGCACGTCCACCTGGCGAAGGCGGTGGAGCTGGAGGCGGCCCAGGCGGGCACGCTCGGCGACCCGGTCGGCCAGAAGGTCGCCGAGTCGGTCGAGAGCTGACGGCGGTGGGCACCGTGGGAGTCGCGCCGCGCGACGGCCGGCCCGCCGCGGCGGAGCCCGCCGGCGCGGAGTCCGGCCGACAGGACGGGAGCGGGCCCGATCAGGCCCCGCTCACCTGGTGTCCGAGCGGTGCCGCGGACCGCCCCGAGTCACAGGTACTCGGGGTGCGTTCCGGCGAGGACGGGCAGGTCGTGTACCTGGAGCGGCCGATTCCGGCCGCCGAGGCGCTCGGCGCCGTCCCGGCGGGCATCGAGCCGACCCGGGTGCTGAGGTTCGCCTCGCACTGCGTGTCGGCCTGCGCGCACCGGCGGGGCAACGACTGCACGCTCGTGGAGCGCGTACGGACTCTGCCGGCGGCCCGCGAGGAGCGGTCCGTCCCACGGTGCCACCTGCGCGGCCGGTGCCAGTGGTGGCAGCAGACCGGAGTCTCCGCCTGCCACCGCTGTCCGGCCGTGACCACCGCGACCTTCCAGGAGGACACCCTCGCCACCCTGGTCGCGGACCCGGCCACCACACCGGAACAGCTCACCGCCTGGATCGACGCCTCTCCGGACGGCCCCGGAAACGGGGAACCGGAGAACGAAGGACCCGCGGCGACCGACGGCCCGTGACCCACGGGCCGGCCCGGACCCCGGGCGATCCGGGGCGGGTGACGGCACCCGCAGACTGACGAGAACCCCACGACACGCGAAACGGCCGGTGCGTCCGGGAGGAACCCCTCCCGGACGCACCGGCCGTCGTCGTACACGCCCCCCGCAGCCCGCAGCCCGCAGCCCGCAGCCCGCAGCCCGCCGCGCACCGTGCACCGCGCACCGTGCAGGACCACCCCTGGGTCGGACGGCGTCCGCACGCGCGTCGAGGCCCCGCGCCCATCGGCGCGGGGCCTCGGATGTGTCCGGCAGACACCCCCTCGACGCGTCACGGGACTTCCGTATCCGGGGTCATCCCGGCGGGCTGGGGTCCGGAGCAGGATCCGGGGCGGGGTCGGCGAGCGCCAGGGCGGCGTGATGGCCCTCCGGGGCGAGGACGTCGCTGAGGGTCCAGCCCGGCGGCGCAGTCGGGACCGGGCCGGCACCGACGTAGTCGGCGGCCGGGTCGGCCGAGAGACCGACACCCGTGCCCTTGAGGTACGCCTCCTTCCGGGTCCACACCCGGGTGAAGGCCGGCGGCCGCTCGGCGGCGGGCAGCACGGCGAGTTCGGCGGCCTCCCGCGGGTGCAGCACGTCGGCCGTCTCGGCGATCGCCGCCGCGTCGGGCACCTGCTCCACGTCCACGCCCACCGGCGTCGACGCGAAGGCGAGCAGGCTCAGACCCTCGCAGTGCGAGAGGGAGAAGTGCAGGGTGCCGCCGGGCAGGACGGGGCGGCCGTGCGGCTCGTCGCAGTGCGCGCACGGGGCGCGCTCGACGACCACCTCACGGGCCGCCATGCCGAGGTACGCGCCCAGGAGCCGGCGCAGCGCGACGTGCGCACACACGTACCCGTCCCGGTCGGCGGCCCGTACGAACTCGGCGGCGCGCGCCAGCTCCACGGAGTCCAGCGTGCCGGGCGCGTGCCGGGCGGCGTGCGCCCGGTACTCGGTGGTGTCCACCAGCCACAGCCCCGGCCCCGCCGGGGTCAGGGCGGCGGTGGCGGGGCCCGCGCCGGACAGCCGGCGGGGGACCAGCAGCCGTCCGGTGGTGAGTGCGGCCATATCGGATGCCTCCAGTTCGGGTGGGCGGATCACGCGGGGGCGGGAACCGGGCTCTCGGCGGCCGGCTCGGGCCGCTGCCGCAGCGCGAGGAAGGCCGCGACCGGCGACACGGCGGCGATCGCCCCGCACAGCAGCCACGTCTGCTGCACGCCCAGCACCAGCGAGAGGGAGCTGAACAGCGCGATCGACAGCGGGGCGGTGCCGATCCCGGCGAGGGAGAGCGTGGACATCGCCGCCCCCATCCGGTCGGTCGGCGCCGCCTCCTGATAGAGCGTCACGATCGCCGGGCCGTTCAGCCCGGAGAGCAGACCGACCGCGGCGGCCACCAGGGTCAGCGACAGCGGAGTCGCCATCAGCGCCATCACCGTGATGCCGACCGCCAGGCCGGCCCCGGTCACGACCAGCCGGACGAACACCGGGATGCGGTGGGCGAAGGCGGCCCCGAGCGCACTGGAGCCCAGCGCCCCGACGCTGAAGGCCGCCAGCACCATGGCCACCGCTCCGACGCCCCAGCCGCGCTGGTGCACGAGCAGCGGCAACGCCACCTCCGCCGGCCAGCTGAACGCCATGTCCAGGCAGAGGGAGGCGACGAACATCCAGCGCAGCCGCGGATGCCGGGTCAGCAGCCGGAAGCCGTCCCCGGACCGTCGCAGCAGGGACGGGCCGCCCCGGCTCCTGGCCGGCCGGGTGAAGCCGCGAGTGACGTGGAGCAGGCAGCCGAGCCAGATCACGCCGGTGGCGGCGGCGGCCGCCATGGCCACCCACAGCTCGCCGACGGTGATCAGCCACGCGCCGGCCGGGGCGCCGAGGATCGGGGCGACCCGGAGGACCATCGCGTACGCCGAGTTGGCGCGCGCGAGCTGCCCGCCGCTCGCGAACCGCGGCAGCAGCATCCCGGAGGCGGGCCCGGCCAGCCCGAGCAGCATGCCCTCCACCAGGGCGATCGTCACCAGCGGCCACAACTGGTGGGTGGTAGCGGTGACGACCGCGCCGAACGCGAGCAGGGCGGCACGGGCGCTGGTGGTGCGCAGGAGGACGAACCGGGGCCCGAGGGCGTCGGCGACCGCCCCGCCGAAGATCAGCATCAGGGCGCGGGGCACGGTCGCCGCCAGCATCAGCAGGGTGACGGCCTTGGTGCCGCCGATCTGCACGGCCGTCCAGTTCATCGCGATGAGCAGTCCGAAGCTGCCGAGCTGGACCGCCGCCTGGCCGCCGACGAGCGCGCCGACCCGGCCCCAGGGCACGGCGGCGGCCGGCCCCGGCGCGGCGGGGGGAGCCGTGGAGGCGGGGGCGGGCGACGTGGTGGTCATGAGGGGGTCCTTCGGGTGGCGGGTGGGTGGGGGAAGGCGGCGGTGACGGCCCGTACGCCGGCCCGCTCGGCGGCGTGGGCGAGGGTGGCCGGCCCGGTCGGGGTGCCGAGCACCCGGAGCTCCAGGCGTCCGCCGAGATGCGCCCGGCCGGTACGGGCGAGCCGCCGGGCCGCGGCCTCCCCGGCGGCCCGGGCCGCGACGGCGGGGGCCCCGGGGGCCACCGTCACGCCGGGCAGTACTCCGTCCGGGAGGAACCGGGCCCGTACGGCGAACCCGGCGCCCGGACACGCGGGCAGCGGCCGGGGGGCGGCGGGCCTGGTCGGTGGCCCGTGGTGTCGCGCCCGGCGCCGACCGCTTTCCGGCGCTCCACCGAGCGAGCGCCGGGCCCGGAGGGACGCTCCCGCCCGTGGCCGGCTCCGCCCGTCCGGTCGGGCGGTCATGGGCGGGGTCCGGTGGGGACCGCGGGCGGGGTGGCGAGGGTGGCGGGGGCGGGGGGCCAGAGGTCGGCCCGGCTCAGGGCCGAGGGGCTGTACTGCCCCAAGGCGCTGACCAGCAGGCGGACTTCCAGCGCGAGCGCCTCCGCCAGCCGGGACAGGCCGTGTTCCCGGTCCTCGTCCACGGCGAGCAGGGCCGCCCGGCCGAGCCCCACCGCGGTGGCGCCCAGGGCCAGCGCGCGGACCGCGCGCCCGCCCTCCCACATCCGCCCGGAGGCCAGCAGGCTCGCCCCCTCGGGGCGGTCGATCGCGTCCAGACAGGCGGCCAGGGGCAGCCCTACGCCTTCCAGGAACACCCGGGGCGCCCAGCCGGTGCCGCCCTCGGCGCCGTCCACCGTGACCGCGTCCGCCCCGGCCGCCCACGCCGTCGCGGCGGCGGTGGCGATGTCACGGCCCGGGTGGAACTTCACCCACGTACGGGCGAGCGGGAAGTTGTTCCGCATGAAGCGCAGTTGCTGACGGACGATCTCCTCGGTGAACGTGCCCGGGGTCGCGCAGCGCAGTCGCACCCCGTCCGGCCCCAGCTCCTCGCCGAGGGCGAACTTCCCTGAGGCCGCCAGCCGTTCGGCCTCCGCCGCGCCGACCACGGTCATCCCGCCGAGCCCCGGCTTCGCGCCCTGGCCGATCTTCAGCTCGAAGCCGAGCCGCCCCGAGTCGCGCAGGGCCCGCGAGGCCGGGTCGCTGTAGAGGAGGTTCCACACCTCGGAGTCGGCGTCCTCGGTGGACTGCTGCACCACGACGCCGCCGGCACCGTCGGCCGCGGCTTCCGTGTACGCCTCCACCCGGGCCAGCAGCACCGAGCGGTAGCCGTGCACCGGCACCATGTTCTCGCCGATGACCATCGGGATGCCGAGCCGTCCCGCCTGCCGGGCCGCCGCCACCGCCAGATCACCGCTTCCGGCCCGTGTCGAGCCGAACGCCGAGAGATACACGGGGAGTCGGGAGGCGAAGCCGCCGATGCCGGTGCGCAGGTCCACGTCTCCGTGGCCGGGCTCCCGGCCGAGTTCGATGAGCTTCTCCAGCCGTCGGGGCATGAAGACCGGCGGTGCCAGGCGCAGCGCGTCCAGCTCGTCGAGGACGGCGGGCGGGACGGCGGCCCCGGACGGGCCGGTCGCGGTCGACGCGGCCCCGGCGGGGTGGGCGCCGAACAGCGCCGACCCGTACGCACCGGCCGGCGGGAAGACCTCCGCCGCGCCCCGGCGCGCCCGTGCCCGGACCGCCTCCTCGGGGAAGCCGCCGGCCGTCAGGGAGGGGGTGTTCACGGCGCGATCACCCCCGGCAGCTTCGGGTAGGCGCTGACCTGCCACAGGGCGTCCAGACCGGTCAGGAAACGGACCAGCCGCTGGAGGCCCATGCCGAAGCCGGCGCTGGGCGAGAGCCCCTCGCGCGCCAGGTCGAGGTACCAGGCGTACTTGGCCGGGTTCTCGCCGCTCTCCCGCATTCGGGTGACGATCGTCGGATAGTCGGCCTCCCGCTCGCTGCCGCTCACCAGCTCGCCGAAACCGCCGTGCGCGATGAGGTCGAAGTTGCGCAGCACACCGGGCCGTTCGGGATCCTCCCGGTCGTAGAAACCGCGCGAACCCTTCGGGTAGTCGTTGACGAAGAAGGGGCAGCCCGCCTCCTCGGAGAGGATCCGCTCGGCCTCCCAGTCGATCTCCCCGTCCGGACTCTGGGCGTGGCCGAGCGCGGCCAGCCGCGCCACCGCCTCCTCGTGCGTGCACGCCTCGAACTTCCCGGCCCGCAGCTCGGCGAACGCCCCCTCGTCGCGCCCCAGTTCACGCAGGACGTCGGGAACGGCCGTCCAGACGTGCTCCACGACCCGGGCCAGCAGCCCGGCGGCGATCTCCTGCGCCTCCTCCCGGCTCGCCCCGGCCATCTCCACGTCGATCTGGTGGAACTCCACCAGGTGCCGGCCCGTGCCGGCGGTCTCAGGCGGCTCCACCCGCACGTTCGGGGCGATGTAGAACAGCCGCGGGAAGCCGCGCAGCGAGGCCTGCTTGTACAGGATCGCGCTGGTCATCAGCTTGTACGGGCGGCCGTAGTAGTCCACGTCGAGCGCCTTGGCGCCCCGGCCGCCGGGGTCGGTGACCGGCCCGATCAGCGGGGGGAGCAGCTCGGTGAAGCCCTCGCCGCGCAGGAACTCCCGCGCCGCGTACAGCGCTTCCTGCTGGACCAGCATCGCGGACCGCAGACGCGGCGACGCCAGGTGCTCGCCGAGGGAGGGAGGGGCGGGAGCGGGGGTGCGGGCGTGTTCCATGTCGGTCTACTCCAGAGGGTCGGGGAGGCGGCAGGGGCAAGGTCAGGCGGGAGGAAGAGGACCGGGCGAGCGAGCCGACGCCGTCCGGTCAGCCGGTCAGACGGTCAGACGGTCAGACGGTCAGACGGTCTGCCGGTCAGGCGGGTGGGGCGAGGTCGGGCGGGGGCGCGGCAGTCGGCGCAGGCCCGGGCGGTGACGCGGTGTCGTAGCGGGCCGCGACACCGTGCAGTGCGGCCAGCAGCCCGTCGGAGGTCAGCGGAGTGCGGCCGCCGGGGGCCGCGTACGGCGGTACGGGCATCGACCCGGTCTCCGCCCAGCGCAGCCGGCCACCGGGGTCGACGAAGCTGCGGGAGCGGCCCGCGTTGTCGGGGTGCAGGCAGTACGGCACGTCCAGGACCCCGCGCGCGAAGGCGGTGCGCAGCGCCCGGCCGAGGTCGGTGCCGAGGTCGAGGACGGCGTCCACGAAGGCCCGGGCCTCCCGGTACACCTCGCTGTCGGCCTCGAGCGCCGCGGCGACCGTGGCATCCGCCGGCGCCGCGAGCTCGGCGCTCGCCGCGGCCGTCTCCAGGGCGCGGACGTTCTCCCGTACGGTCGGGATGCGGTGCGCCTCGGCCGCCGTCTTGACGATCAGCCGCTGCGCCCCGGCGTGGACGGCGAGCCGCGCGGAGTCCTCCAGGAGCCGGGTCGCGCCGTGTGCGGTCCGGGGGAAGACCCCCATGTAGGTGTAGAGGACGACGTGCCGGTCGGTGTCCGGGGGCAGCAGTTCGGCGGCCAGCCGGTGGAGGGCCCGGACGGCCCCGGCGTCCTGCACGGGGTCGGTCTGCTGGGCGTAGCTGAGCGAGACGCTGCGGATGCCGTGCCGGGTGAAGAACAGCGCCTCCAGCACGCTGAGCGCCACCAGGAGTCCGGGCGGGCAGAGCTGTCCGAGCATGCAGCCGCCGAAGCTCTCCAGGTGCGGCACGCGTGGCGCGGGCGCCAGGGCCGCGAGGAGTTCGCAGGCCCGCGCCCAGTTGTCCACGGACCGGGCCAATGGCGTACGGCCGTAGGG
Organism: Streptomyces sp. NPDC048353; assembly: GCF_055587165.1. Taxonomy (NCBI): domain Bacteria; kingdom Bacillati; phylum Actinomycetota; class Actinomycetes; order Kitasatosporales; family Streptomycetaceae; genus Streptomyces; species Streptomyces sp. NPDC048353. The sequence goes on from NZ_JBVJGU010000004.1 coordinate 696,136, forward strand.
GAGGCAGTAGGAGACGGGGCCGCCCTCGGTCGCGTCCAGGCCGGCGGCGGCGAGGGCCCGGACGATGGCCTCCGGCCGCGAGGAGCCGTGGCGCACCTGGACGGGGAAGGCGGGGCCGAGGATCCCGTCGAGCATGGCGCGGGTGCGTTCGGCGGGGTGGGCGGCGATCGGGTACCCGTTGAGGGGGGCGCCCTCCGCGAGGGCCGCGCGGGCCGCCGCGTGGTCGCCGACCCGGGTGTAACTGTCGATGGTGAGGGTGCCGACCGTGACCGCCGCGGCGGCCCGGGTGGCGGCCAGTCCGGCCCGCATCCGCTCCGGGGTGTCGAAACCCATCCGCGGCTGGACCACGAGCCGGCCGGCCGCGGCCGCCCGGGCGACGAACCCGCCGAAGGAGAGCGGGCCGGGCGGGCCCGGAGGAAGGGGCGCCCGGGGCAAGGGGAGGGGGAGGGGGTCGTCCCGGTGGTCGTCCACCGGGACCGCGAGCAGCCCCCCGGCCGTCCTCACGCCACGGCCCCCGACGCCACCGGCACCCGCTCGGGCACGACCGGCACCCGCTCGGACGCCACCGGCACCCGCTCCGCGGAGACCGGAACGGCGGGGAGTGCGGCCACGGGTGCCGCGTCGTCGTCGGCCGGGTCGGCGGGGACGAGCGCGGCCGTGAACGCACGCAGGGCCTGGACGTCGCCGTCGTCGAACACGGCGGAGCAGCCGGCCTCAAGCAGCATGTTCCGCCGCTCCTCGTCGGCCCGCCCGGCGACGCCCAGCTTGCCTCCGACGACCACCGGGACCCGAACTCCGGCGGCCCGCAGGGCGCGGACGGCGGAGAGGCCGTCGCGGTAGCCGTGGCCGTTGACGCTGCTGATGACGACCAGGTCGGGCCGGGGCTCCGCGCAGGCCGCCACGAGCAGCTCGTCGGGGACGCAGGGTCCCAGGCCGGTCACCTCATGGCCCTGCTCCTCCAAGAACAGCCGAAGGTAGACGAGATTCCAGGTATGGGAATCCGACGCCGTACCGGTCAGCAGTACCTTCACACTCCGTCGTCGCATGCCCCCAATATAGGAACGGCCAAGGAGGGAAAGAGGAAGTTGCGGCGGCAGAAAGGGCGGAAACCTAAGCCGCCGGCGACCGGAGAGCTCCGGTTGCCGAGGGCGGGCGGAAAGCTCGGAGAAAAGCATCGAGCCGCGGTCCGGACATGATCCGGACCGCGGCTCTCGGTCGTGCAGGTACTCCGATATTCCCGTCAGGCGTACTGGGCGAGCAGGCTCTTGGGCCGGATGTCGGTCCAGTTCGCCTCGACGTACGCCAGCGCCTCGTCCCTCGGGCCGGCCCCCCACACACTGTCCCAGCCTGCGGGAACCTCGATGAACACCGGCCACAGGGCATGCTGGCCCTCGGCGTTGACCACCACGTGGAAGCTGCCCTCGGTGTCGTCGAAGGGATTCGTCATGACAGACTCCTCATTTTCTCGGAAAGGATACGGCCGATCATTTCAAGGGGTTCCGGTTCGCCCATCCGCGTGTGGATGACGGGAATGGTGTGCTTCTCCACGACCCCGTCCACATAAGGGATCCAGGAGTCGGAAAGAATGTTCTCGGGGGCGCCTTCTCCCTGCGCCGCGAAGAAAAGCATGTCCGTCGTCACCGGGCGCGGCGCATAAAGGTTCATGATTTCTGCATGGTCGATGGAGGCGCCGATCACCGAGCGGATCTCGCCGTCCGAGAATCCGCCCAGGACGGGGTCGGTCTCGCGGACGAGCCCGATCAGGCCCTCCACGTCGAAGGGGGCGTCCGCGGGCTCGTCGGCGGCGTCGCCGACCAGCATCTCCCGCTTCTGCGCGGGGGTCATCCGCCGGCGCTCCGGCTCCGTGGGCAGCAGGTGGACGTCCATCATGGCCAGCAGCTCGGTCCGCTCGCCGAGTCCGGCCAGCCGTACCGCGAGCGCGTGAGCGACGGTTCCGCCGAACGACCAGCCGAGGAAGCGGTACGGGCCGTGCGGCTGGACGCGCCGGATGTGCGCCAGATAGTCCTCGACCATCGCCTCCACGGACTCCGGGCTGTGCCCGAGCTCCGAGAGTGCCCGCGCCTGGATCGCGTACAGCGGCTGGTCCGGGCCGAGATGCCGGGCCAGACCCACGTACGACCATCCCACGCCGGTACCGGGATGGATCGCGAACAGCGGCCGCCGGGTGCCGCCCGGCTGGAGCGGCAGCAGCACCCCCATCGGGTCGAAGCCCGAGGGCTCGTCGGCGAGCAGCCCGGCCACCGTCGGCGTACGGAACAGGTCCCGGACGCCCAGCTCCAGGCCGAGCGCCGTCCGCATCCGGCTCACCAGCCGGACCCCGAGCAGCGAATGCCCGCCCAGCGTGAAGAAGTTGTCGTCGATCCCGACCCCGCGGATCCCGAGGACGTCCTCGAAGAGTCCGCACAGCACCTCCTCGCGCGGGGTGCGCGGCGGACGCCCGGACGGGGCCGCCGCCGGTGCGGGCGCCGGCAGCGCCTTCCGGTCCGGCTTGCCGTTCACGGTCAGGGGGATCTCGTCCAGCAGGACCGCCGCCGCCGGCACCATGTGCTCGGGCAGCTCACCGCCCGCCCAGCGCAGCAGCTCCTCCGCGGTGAGGGAGTGGCCGGCGCGCGGCACCGCGTACGCCACCAGGCGCTTGCCGCCCGGGCCGTCGTCGAGGACGACCACGGCGACGCGCCCCACGCCCGGATGGCGGGCCAGCGTCTCCTCGATCTCCCCGGGCTCGATCCGGAACCCGCGCAGCTTGATCTGCCCGTCCGCCCGCCCCACGAAACGCAGTTCGCCGTCGGCCGTCCAGTGCACCAGGTCACCGGTGCGGTACATCCGGCTGCCGTCCGCGGCGAACGGGTCGGCCACGAACCGCTCCGCGGTCAGCCCCGGCCGGCCCAGATAGCCGCGCGCCACCTGCACCCCCGCCAGGTACATCTCCCCGGCGACCCCCACCGGCACGGGCCGCAGCCGCTCGTCAAGGACGTGCACCCGCGTGTTGTCCAGCGCGGCCCCCAGGAACACGCCGGGCAGGACGCGGCAGTCGCGGTCAAGCCGCTGGTGGTGCGAGGCGAACGTGGTCTCCGTCGGACCGTAGCTGTGCACCAGCACCGTGTCCGGGCAGTGGTCCAGGACCCGCTGCAACGCGGCGGGGGAGGCCACGTCCCCACCGGTCCACACCTCGTCAAGCAGCTTCAGGGTGTCGAGACCCTCGTCGGCCATGATGTGGAACAGCCCCATCGTGAAATAGGCCGCGGTCACCCCGTGGGCCCGGATCGCGTGGTCGAGCTCGGCGAGGTCCGTGCCCGAGCCGGGCGCGAAGACCAGCTCGCCGCCGTTCAGCAGCGGCACCCACAACTCGTACGTGGAGGCGTCGAACCCGATCGCCGAATGCACCAGCATCCGACGGTGGTTGCGGTGGTTCCAGCAGCGGTCCGTGACCAGCTCCACCACATTGCGGTGGGTGACCCCGACGCCCTTCGGCCGGCCGGTCGACCCCGACGTGAACATCACGTACATCAGGGCGTCCTCGCCCACCGGCACCCGCGGGTCGCCGCGGCGGCGGTCCGGCACCGGCGTGTCCGCCGACAGCACTCGTACCCCCGCCGCCAGCTGCCCCGCCACCGGAGCGCCGTCGGCGTACATCTCCTGGGTGACGAGCACCCGCGCCCCCGAGTCCTCCATGATCATGGCGATGCGGGTCTCCGGCAGCCGGGGGTCCAGCGGGACGTACGCCGCCCCGCACTTCAGGGCCGCCAGCGCCGCCACCAGCAGGTGCGGGGTGCGGTCGAGGAGCAGCCCGACCGCGCCGTGCGGCCTCGTCCCGGCCTCGATCAGCCGGTGCGCCAGGGCGTTCGCCCGGGCGTTCAGCTCGGCGAAGGTCAGCGTCTCGTCCTCGTACCGCACCGCGATCGCCCGCGGTGTGCGGCGCGCCTGCTCCTCGAACCGCTCGTGCACCAGACCGGGTTGCACCCGGGGCACCGCCGTGGCGTTGTAGGCCGCCAGCCGGTCCGTCTCCCGCGCCGACAGCAGCGGTACGTCCCCGATCCGCGTCCCCGGCTCTGCCGCCACCACCCGCAGCAGCCGTGCCACGTGCGCCGCCAACTGGGCCGCCGTGGCCGCGTCGAAGAGGTCCGCGGCGTACTCCAGGACCCCCGCCAGGCCGGCCGGGTCTCCGTCCGTGTCCCGGGTCTCCCGCAGCGCCAGCGTCAGGTCGAACTTGGTGAGCCCCGACGCGGCGCCCAGCGCCGTGCCGGCCAGCGGCGAGTCCGCCGGGGCGGTCCGCTCGGCCGGATGCACCTGCACCATCACCTGCACCAGCGGGTGGTGGGCGGTGGAGCGCACCGGGTTCAGCTCCTCCACCACCAGGTCGAAGGGGAGCTGCTGGTGGGCGAAGGCCGCCAGATCCGTCTCCCGCACCCGCCGCAGCAGCTCGGTGAAGGACGGATCACCCGAGGTGTCGGTCCGCAGCACCAGCGTGTTGACGAAGAACCCGATCAGCTCGTCGAGCGCCTGGTCGTCCCGGCCCGCGACCACCGTGCCCAGCGGCAGATCGGTGCCCGCGCCGTGCCGGGTCAGGACGGCGGCGAGGGCCGCCTGCACCACCATCAGCATCGTCGCGCCGTGCTCCAGGGCCAGCGCCTCCAGCCGGGCGTGGACCTCCGCGTCCAGGCCGGGGACCGGCGTGGCACCGCCCCGGTGCGTGGCCTCCGCCGGGCGGGTCCGGGCCGGCGTCAGCTCCAGGACGGGCGGCGCACCGGCCAGCCGGTCCCGCCAGAACGCGGTCTGCTCCGCCGCCTCGGGGCCGGCCAGCATCCGCTGCTCCCACAGGGTGTAGTCGGCGTACTGCACCGGCAGCGGATCCCAGGCGGGGGCCGCGCCGCCGAGCCGGGCCGCGTACGCGGCGGCGAGACCGTCCAGCAGGGGCCGCGCCGACCAGCCGTCGGCGGCGATGTGGTGCACGAGCACCACGAGGGTCTGCGCCCCCGGCTCGGCGTCCTGCTGTGCTTTCCCCGCCCCGGCGTCTCGGGACGCGTTCCCCGGTGCTGCGGTCCGTCGTCCTTCCGCGTGTCCCGGCTCCGGGGTGGTCTCGATCAGCCAGGCCCGGAACGGAATCTCCCGGGCGAGGTCGAACACGTATCCCGCCGCCGCGTCCACGGCGGCCGCCAGCCCCCCGGCGTCCGTCGTCACGACGTCGAGCACCGGTCGGACGTTCTCCCGCACCTCCTGGTACGGCTGACCGTCCACCGCCGGATACACCGTGCGCAGCACCTCGTGCCGTTCGGCCGTGTCGGCGAGCGCCCGGGCCAGAACTCCGGCGTCCAGGGGCCGGTCGGGCCGCAGCACGAACGGGATGTTGTACGAACGGCCGGGTCCCTCCAGCTGGTCGACGAACCACAGCCGGCGCTGTGCGTACGAGAGGGGCAGCCGCTCCGGCCGCTGTGCGCGGGGCACGGCGGCCAGCGGGGGACGGCCCCCGGCCGCGACCGCCGCACCCGCCGTACCCGGTGCGTCCGGTGCGCCGGCCGACGCGGCGGCGAGGCGGACGGCCAGCCGGGCGGGGGTCGGCGCGAGGAACAGGTCCCGCAGCCGGAGGTCCGCCCCGAGGACGGCGCGCACGCGGTTCATCAGCCGTACGCCCGCCATCGAGTGGCCGCCGACGGCGAAGAAGTTGGCGTCCGGGCCGACCTCCTCCCGGCCGGTGATCTCGGCGAAGATCCCGCACAGCGCGGTCACGACGGCCGGATCGGCCGTGGTCTCCCCGACGGCCCCCGGCGCGGCCCCGGGCCCCCGGCCCCCGTCGGACTCCTCCGCTCCGTCCGGCCCCGCCAGGACCGTGGTCCGCGACGGGCGGGCGGCCAGCGACTCCCGCTCGGCCGCCGACAGCAGGGGTACGGAACGCACCGGCACGTCGCCGCCGTCGGCGAAACGGCCCAGCGCCCGGACGTAGGCGTCGAGCAGCAGCCGGGCCGTGGCGGCGTCGAACAGGTCCTCGGCGTAGCTCCACCACAGCTCAAGCCCGCCGTGCCCGGGGCGGGCGACGACCGTGACGGCGAGGTCGAACTTGGCGGCGTCCAGACCGGTCTCCTCGTACCGGCCGCCGAGGGTGTCCCCGATCCGCACCGCCCGCGCGTCCGCCCCCGCCGCCTCTTCCTGGACGGCGAGGGTCACCTGGAACAGCGGGTTGGCGCCGGGCGCCCGGCGCGGGTTGAGCAGCTCCACCAGCCGGTCGAAGGGCAACTCCTGATGGGCGTACGCCCCCAGCGCGGCCTCCCGGGCCCGGGCCACCAGTTCGGCCGGTCCCGCCTCCCCGGAGACGTCGGTGCGCAGCACAAGGGAGTTCACGAAGAAGCCGACCAGCTCGTCGAGGGCCTCGTCGGAGCGCCCGGCCACCGGGGTGCCGATCGCCACGTCGGGTCCGGCGCCGCAGGCGTCCAGAGCGGTGGCGAGGGCCGCCTGGGCCACCATCAGCAGACTGGCGTCCGCGCCGGCGGCCCGGGCCGCCAGCCGCGCGTGCGTCTCGCCGTCCAGCTCGGCGGTGAGCGTGCCGGCCCGGCCGCTCGGGGCGGCGGGCCGCGGCCGGTCGGCGGGCAGGTCGAGCAGGGGAGGCACACCGGCGAGGGCGCCCCGCCAGTAGGCGGCGAGCTCCGTGTCGTCGGCGAGCAGCTCCTGCTGCCACAGGGTGTAGTCGGCGTACTGCACCGGCAGGGGCTCCCAGCCGGGCTCGTGCCCGACGAGGCGCGCGTCGTAGGCGACGCCGAGGTCCCGCAGCAGCGGGCCCACCGACCAGCCGTCGGTCGCGATGTGGTGCGCGAGCAGAACCAGCACGGCGCCGCCCCCGTCCTCCGCGCCGTCGCCGTCCGGCAGGAACAGGGCGGCTCGCAGCGGGAGTTCGGCTGCCAGGTCGAAGGTGCCGGAGGTGAAGCGGGCGACCTCGGCGGACACGTCGGCGGGCCGGCAGGCACGCACCGTGAGCGTCGGGCGCGGCCGGTCGAGGACGAGCTGGCGCGGCTCACCGGCGTCGTCCGCCGGGTACAGCGTGCGCAGCACCTCGTGGCGTTCCACCACGTCGCCTAGCGCCGCCGCCAGCGCGTCCCGGTCGGGGACGGAGTCCAGACGGACCACCAGCGGCAGGTTGTAGGTCGCGGCCGGACCCTCCAGGCGGTGGAGGAACCAGAGCCGACGCTGCGCGAACGACAGGGGTACGCGGTCCCCGGCCGCCGGCCCGACCGCACCGAGGTCCACGGCCGCACCGGCGGACAGGGCCGGCAGCAACTCCCGCAGCTCCGGCGCCTCGGCGGCCTCGTCGCGGACCGAACGGAGCGCCGCCAGGAGCGCGACGGCCCGACCGATGCCGGTCTCGGCCCCGCCCTCGGCCTCCGCCGGACCCTGCGCCCGGTCCGCGCGCAGGGCCACGGCCAGGGCCAGCTGCCCGTACGTCATCCGGCGCTCACCGTGCACCAGCGCGACCCGCTCGGGACCGGCGGCGACCTGCGCGTCGAACCGGTCCAGGGGGCCGGACCCGGAGGCGGCAGAGGCGGGGGGAGCGGTCGAGGGCATCGCGTGGCCTCCAGGTGAGGGGTGAGAGGGGTCCGGGATCGGGACCTCCTCCCGACTCCGCCCACCACGCTACGAGCGCGACCACCCCGCGGCGGGCAGTCCCCGCGGCAGCTCCCGCCCCCTCCACTGCCGCCCGGAACTGCCCCCCCGGGGCACGGCGGGCGGGACTCCGGACGACCCGACGGGTGCGCGTCCGCTCCGTGCACCGAAGGGCATCCCTCCGCGTGCCGTGCGAGGAGCCGGCGTCGGGACGGCACGCGTACGGGCACGCCGAGAGCCCGCCCGAGGACGGGCGGGCTCTAGGGGGGTGTCTGGCAATTCCCCGTGGTCGCGATGACCGGCACCCACGCTCGCCGCGTCGGCGTCCGGCCGACGGGGGTCGCCACCGGCCGCTGAAGGTCCCGTCAGCGCTGCGGTACGCGCGTGCCCGCGCGGGTGCGGCGGCGCAGGGCGGGGACCGACGGAGGGCCGGGGGCGGCCGCGAGCAGGGCGGCCAGGGCGACGGGGGTGGGATGGCGGAAGACGTCCCGGAGCGTCAGTTCGCGGCCCAGCTCCGCGCGGACCCGGTTCAGTAGGCGCACCGCGAGCAGGGAGTGCCCGCCCGAGCGGAAGAAGTTCGCGTCCGCGGACATCTCCTTGCCGTCGAGGACCTCGCTGAACAGCTCCACCAGCCGGGGCAGCGGACCCCCCGGCGTCGGCGGCGCCGGCGGTTCCTGCCCGGTGGCGGTCACCACCGGCACCGCGTACTCCGGCAGCCGGTCCGCCGCCCACGACTGCGCCTCGGCCTCCGTGACCGAGCCCGTCACCCGGGCCACCAGCCTGCCCTCCGCGAGGGACACCTCGGCGTCCGTGACGCCGGGCAGGCCTTCGAGGACCTGCCGTACGTGCCCCAGGTCGACGCGGTAGCCCGCCACGGTGGCGTACGGTCCACGGCCCGGCCGCCCGGGCCCCTCCGGGAGGACGCCGAGGCGGGCCGCCGGGTCCGCCGCGAAGAGCGCCAGCGCGTGCTGGAGGAGACCCGCCAGCCGCTCCGCGCCGGCCGCGCCGTACAGGTCGGTGGCGTACTCCAGTACTCCGTCCAGACCTCCGTGGTCCGCGCTGCCGGTCAGGGCGAAGGTCAGATCCGCCTTGGCGGTGTGCGCCCCGAACGGCAGCGCCTCGCCGGCGAGCGGACCGCCCGGGGCACCCGCCGGGCCCGCCCCGCTCGCACCAGCCGGGTCCGCGTCCTGGTCGACCCGGAGCATCACCTGCACCAGCGGGTGGTGCGCCGACGACCGGTGCGGGTTGAGGTGTTCGACGACCAGGTCGAAGGGCACCTCCTGGTGCGCGTACGCCGCCAGGTCGGCCTCCCGGACCCGTACGAGCAGATCCGCGAAGCAGGGGTCGCCGGATGTGTCGGTGCGCAGGACCAGGGTGTTGACGAAGAACCCGACTAGCTCGTCGAGCGCCTGGTCGTCCCGGCCCGCGACCACCGTGCCCACCGCCACGTCGGGACCGGCCCCGCAGCGGGCGAGGACGGCCGCGAGCGCCGCGTGGACCACCATGAAGAGGGTGCTGCCGGTGTCCCGGGCGATCCGTTCCAGGCCGCCGCGCACGGACGCCGGGACGGTGAAGCCGGTGACCGCGCCCCGCCCGGAGGGCACCGGGGGCCGGTGCCGGTCGGTGGGCAGGTCGATCAGCGGCGGGAGCCCGGCCAGGGCGCGCTCCCAGAAGCCCAGCCGGGCCTCCGGGCCGGAGACGAGCAGGTCCCGCTGCCAGAGGGTGAAGTCGGCGTACTGGACGGGCAGCGAGGCCCAGGAGGGGGCCGCACCGGAGGCCCGCGCCGTGTAGGCCGTGCCGAGGTCGGCGAGGAGGCGCCGCGTCGACCAGCCGTCGGCGGCGATGTGGTGGAGCAGCAGGACGAGGGTCTGCCGGCCGGAGCCGTCGGACGGCAGGAACAGCCAGGCGCGGAACGGCAGGTCGTGCGCCAAGTCGAAGACATGACCGGCCGCCGCGTCCACGGCCGCCGCCGGGTCGGCGGGGAAGCCGAGCTCGAGCGGCGGGCGGGCCCCGTCGAGGACCACCTGGAAGGGCTCCCCGCCCTCGGCCCGGTACACCGTGCGCAGGACCTCGTGCCGCTCGGCGACATCGGCGAGCGCGGCGGCGAGGGCGGCCGGATCGAGCGGCCGGTCGACCCGCCGGACCAGGGCGATGTTGTAGGTCGCGGAGGGCCCCTCCAGCTGGTCGGTGAACCACAGGCGGCGCTGGGCGTACGACAGCGGGATCCGCTCCGGACGGTCGGCCGCCGGGCGGAGCGGCGGCCGGTCATCGCCGCCTTCCATGCCGGCCTCGGGAGCGTCGGCACCCGGGTGGCCCGCGGGAAGGCGGTGGTGCAGCGCCTCGGGGGTCGGGGCGAGGAACAGGTCCCGGATGCCGATCCGCACGCCCAGCACCTCCCGGGCCCGGTTGACCAGCTTGCTCGCGAGCATCGAATGGCCGCCGGTACGGAAGAAGTTGTCGTCGGCGCGCACCTCGACCCGGCCGAGGATCTCCGCGAACAGGCCGCACAGCAGCTCCACCCGGGGATGCCGGCTCCCGGCGCCGTGGCCGTCGGCCCGCTCCCGCGAGGCCGCTCGTGCGGCCGCGGCCTCGGCGGCGACCCGTGCCGCCTTGGCGAGCCGCTCCCGGCGGACGGCGAGTCCGGCCGCCTCGGCCCCGGTGAGGAGGCCGAGCGTGCTCAGGGGCCGGGCGGGGTCGGTGGCGAAGGCGGTGAGCGTACGGGCGTACACGTCCAGGAGCAGTCGGGCCGTGTCCTGTTCGAAGACGTCCTCGGCGTACCCGAGGAGCAGCCGCAGGCCGCCGTCGGGCTCCGGGGCGCAGTGGACGCTGAGGTCGAACTTGGCCGCCCCCAGGTCGACGGTGCCGGCCCGGGCGGTGAGCGGGCCGAGCCGGGCCACGTCGTCGCCTGCACCGGGGGAGGCGACCGTCAGCATGACCTGGAAGAAGGGGTGTTCGCCGAGGGCCCGTCCGGACGCGCCGGTCAGCCGCTCCACCAGGACGTCGAACGGCAGGTCCTGGTGGTCGAAGGCGGCCAGGTCGACGTCCCGTACCCGGTCCACCAGGGCCGCCGCCGTCGGATCACCGGACGTGTCGGCGCGCAGCACCAGGGAGTTGACGAAGCAGCCGACCAGGTCGTGCAGCGCCTCGTCCGAGCGGCCGGCGACCGGGGTGCCGATCGCCAGGTCCTCTCCCGCACCTGTCGCGGCGAGCGCGGCGGCGAGGGCGGCCCGCGCCACCATGAAGAGGCTGGCCCCCCGGTCCCGGGCGAGCGCGGTCAGCCCGCTCCACGTCCCGGGTTCGAGCCGGGCGCCGACGGTCCCGCCGCGGCCGCCGGGCTCGGCGGGCCGGGGCCGGTCGTACGGCAGCGCGGTCCGCTCAGGCAGTCCGGCCAGCGCGGCCCGCCAGTGGCCCAGCAGGCCTTCCGGGTCGGAGAGGAGGTCGCGCTGCCACAGCGCGTAGTCCGCGTAGGTGAGGGGCAGCGGCTCCCACCCGGGTCCGCGGCCGCCCAGGCGGGCGGTGTAGGCCACGTCCAGGTCGTGCAGGAGCGGTTCCAGGGACCAGCCGTCCACGGCGATGTGGTGGACGAGCAGGACCAGCGCGCAGGCGCCGCCGGCTCCGTCCGCGCTCCCCGGGCCGGTGGTGAACAGCCGGGCCCGCAGCGGCACCCCGTCGGTCACGTCGAGCGGCGTACGCCCGAACCCGGTGACGGCGGCGTCGAGTGCGGCCGCGTCGGCGCACCGCACGGTCTCCAGGCCGAGGGAGAAGTCCTCCCTGACGAGCTGGTACGGCTCGCCGTCCACGTGGGGGTAGGCGGTGCGCAGCACCGGGTGCCGCGCGATCAGGTCGGCGAGCGCCGCGCCCAGCGCCCCGGCGTCGGGCTCCCCGTCCAGGCGCAGCACGACGGGGGCGTTGTAGGTGGCCGAGGGGCCTTCGATACGGGCCAGGAGCCAGAGCGCCCGCTGCGCCGCCGACAGCGGCAGCCGGGCCGGACACTCACCCTCCGGCACCGGACGCGGCGCGGACCTGGCGGCGACCCCGGCCCCGGTCCCGTCTTCGGTTCCGTCGGTGGAGGCGCTCCTGGAGCGGGCCGCCTCCGTGAGCCGGCGGTGCAGGGCGGCCGGGGTGGGCGCCAGGAACAGGTCCCGTATGCCCAGTTCGAGCCCCAGGACGGACCGGACCCGATTGACCAGCCGGCCCGCGAGCATCGAGTGCCCGCCCGTCCGGAAGAAGTTGTCGTCGGGCCCCGCCTGCGCGCGGCCCAGCACCTCGGCGAACAGCCCGCACAGGATCTCCTCCCGTGGGCCGCCCACGTCCCGGCGCCCCGGACGCGCCGCCTGCGTCCCGGGCCGCTCGGCCGCCGCCGCAGTCGCCGACCGCGCCACGGCCAGGGCCTCGTGCCGGGCCGCCAGCCCGGCCCGCTCCTCGGCGGTGGTCAGCGACAGCGCGCCGAGCGGCCGGTCGGCGTCCCGGGCGAAGGCCTCCAGAGCCCGGACGAACAGGTCCAGGAGAAGCCGCGCGGTCGACGCGTCGAACAGGTCGACGGCGTAACCCAGCGCGAGGTCGAGCCCGTCAGGGGAGCCGTCCGGAGCCGTGCCCTGGGCGCAGGAGAAGGTGAGGTCGAACTTGGCGGCCCCCAGGTCGGCGGTGCCCGGCCGACCGGTGAGGTGCGGCCCGAGCGGGACCGGGCCGGCGCCCTCGGCGCCGTCGACGGTCAGCATCACCTGGAAGAGCGGGTGATGGCCGAGGGACCGCTCCGGCGCGAGCCGCTCCACCAGCAGCTCGAACGGCAGGTCCTGGTGCTCGTACGCGGCCAGGTCGGCGTCCCGGACCCGCTCCAGCAGGGCGGCGGCGCTCGGATCGCCGGAGAGGTCCGTCCGCAGCGCCAGGGTGTTGACGAAGAACCCGACGAGTTCGTACAGGTCCTCCTCGGGCCGCCCGGCGACCGGGGTGCCGATCACCAGGTCCTGCCCGGTCCCGGCCGCCGAGAGGGCGACCGCGAGCGCCGCCCGTACCGCCATCGGCAGGGTCGCCCGGTGCCGCCGGGCGAGGGCGAGGAGGGCCCGGTGGGTGCCGGCCGGGACCCGGACCGTGAGCGTGCCGCCGCGCCCGGAGGGCTCGGCCGGGCGAGGCCGGTCCGCGGGCAGGGCCGCCACTTCGGGGGCCCCGTCGAGGTGCCGCTTCCAGTGGTCCAGCTGCTCCGCCGCCAGGCTCTCGGGGTCGTCGGGGTCACCGAGGAGTTCCCGCTGCCACAGGGCGTAGTCGGCGTACCGGACCGGCAGGGGCTCCCACGCGGGCGCCCGGCCCGCGAGCCGGGCGCGGTAGGCGGTGTCGAGGTCACGCAGCAGGGGGCGTACGGACCAGCCGTCCGTGGCGATGTGGTGGATCAGCAGCACCAGGACGGAGCCGTCTCCGCCCCGCGCCTCCGGACGTCCGGCGCCCGGCCCCTCGGTCGGCCCCTCCGAGGTGAACAGGGCGACCCGCAGGGGGAGTTCGCGGGTCACGTCGATCGGCTCGCGGACGAACGCCGCCACCCGCGCCTCCCGTTCGGCGGCCGGGCACCGGACGACCTCGGGCGGCGGGACCGCGCCCGCGCCCCGGACCTCCTGCCGGGGCGCGGCGTCCGGGCCGGCCGGCAGGACGGTGCGCAGCACCTCGTGCCGCTCGACCAGATCGGCGAGGGCCGCGCCGAGCACCGCCGGATCGGGCGTCCCGTCCAGGTGCAGCACCACCGGGGCGTTGTAGGTGGCGGATGGGCCTTCCAGCCGCCCGAGGAACCACAGGCGGCGCTGGGCGAACGACAACGGGGTCACGGTCATGTCCTCAGGCGTCGTGGGCTGCGACGAGCCCGTCGATGTGGGCGGCGAGGTCCCGCAGCCGCGGGTTGGCGTAGACGGCCTTCACCGGCAGGGCCACGCCCAGCTCGGCCCGTACCCGCGACACGAGCTTGATCGCGAGCAGCGAATGGCCGCCCAGCTTGAAGAAGTTGTCCTCGGGGCCGATGGCCTCGGCGCCGAGCACGGCCGTCCACACCCCGGCGATCAACGCCTCGGAGGCGGACAGTCCGTCGCCGGCCGACGTCGCTCCCGGCCCGGCGGGCCCGGATCCGGAGCCGGTCGGGGAGTCCGGCCCCGCGGGCCTCGGGGCGGCCGCCTGCGGCGGTTCGGGCAGCGCCGTCCGGTCCAGCTTGCCGTTGACGGTCGTCGGGAAGCGCTCCAGGGGGACGAGGACGGCGGGCACCATGTACGCGGGCAGGGAGGCGGCGAGCCGCTCCTTGAGGGCGGCCTCGGTGACGGGCCCGGTGGCCCGGTAGTAGGCGACGAGGCCGGGCGCGCCGTGCACGTCCTCGCGCAGGACGACGGCGGCCTCGGCGATCGACCCGTGGGCGGTCACCGCCGCCTCGATCTCGGGGAGTTCGATGCGGAAGCCGCGCAGCTTCACCTGGCCGTCCGCCCGGCCCAGGTAGCCGAGCCGGCCGCCGGGAAGGACCCGCACCAGGTCTCCGGTGCGGTACATGCGCCCGCCCGGCTCGGCGTCGGGGCCGAGGTCGGCGGTGAACCGCTCGGCGGTCAGACCGGGGCGACGGCGGTATCCACGCCCCACGCGCGGTCCCGCGAGGTACAGCTCGCCGACACCGTCCTCGCCGACCGGCTGGAGCTTCTCGTCCAGGACGCGCATCCGCAGACCCGGCAGGACGGCGCCGATGTGCGGGGCCGCGGCCTCCCCGGCCGCGGTCTCGATCCAGCCGGCGGTGGCGTCCACGGTGCACTCGGTGGGTCCGTAGAGGTTGACGGCGCGGACCGCGCCGGTCGCGGCGAGGGCCGAGATCCGCGACCACAGGGCCGGGCTGATCGCCTCCCCGCCGATCAGCAGCGTCAGGGGGCCGGCGCCGGGGCCCGGGTCCCCGCCGGCGCCGAGGAGTTCCAGCAGCGGGTCGGCGTGCGAGGGGGTGAGGTCCAGGTCGGTGAGGGCCTCGTCCGCCACCAGCGCGGCGAGCAGCGCCGGGTCGGCGCGCGTCTCGTCGTCGATCATCACCAGCGTGTCGCCGCGGCAGACACGGGTCCACTGCTGCACGGAGGCGTCGAACGAGGGGGAGGCGTTCCAGCCGACCCTGCCGCCCTCGGTCACGGCGATGCCCGCGTCCTCCAGCTCCGCGAGCAGCCGGGAGGCGGCCTCCCGGCCGATCTCGACCCCCTTGGGGCGGCCGGTCGAACCGGAGGTGTAGATGACGTACGCCAGGGTGTTCCCGGTCACCGGCGCCGGCCGGTACGCGGGGGCGGACGAGGTGGCGGTGGAGGCGGTGCCGTCGGCGAGCAGCTCCGCCAGGTCCAGGTGCGGGACGCCGGGCGACTGCGGCGTGCCGTCCGGGCCGCCGCCCAGGGTGACGACGGCGTCGGCGCCGGAGTCCTCGACCAGATAGCGGCGCCGGTCGGCGGGAAGCCTCGGGTCGACCGGGAGATAGGCGGCGCCCGCGGTGAGCGTACCGATCAGCGCGGACACCAGTCCCGCACCGCGCGGCAGGCAGAGCGCCACCACGCTCTCGGGGCCGACGCCGAGCGCGGCCAGCCGGCCCGCGATCCGCATGGCGTCGGCGCGCAGCTCGTCGAAGGTCAGCTCGCGGTCGGCCGCGACCACGGCGGCACGGCCGCCGGGGACGGCGGCCAGCCGGTCCAGCAGGTCGGCGGGAGCCGGCCGCACGGCGGCGCTGTCGGCGCCGGTGTCGGCGGTGGCAGGGGGGAAGGCGGGGCCGAGGGGGGTGCGGGCGCGCTCGGGCAGGACGGCGGTCATGGCGGTGGTCACTTCCCGAAGACGGTGGTGGACGGCTGGGTGGCGGGAGAGCAGTCGGCGAGCGCGACCGGCTCGCCCATGGCGACGAGGATCTTCCGGTCGCCCTTGAACGCCTCGCGGCCGTGGGCGCACAGGATGTTGTCGACGAGCATCAGGTCGCCGCGCTGCCAGGTCTCCCGGCGCGTCACCCGGTCGTAGACCTCGTTGACGGTGTCGACCTCGGCGTCCGTGAGCCGGGTCCCGTCGCCGAGGTAGGTGTTGAACGGCAGGCCGTCCTCGCCGTACGTCTCGACGAGCACGTCGCGGACGTCCGGGTCGAGGGTGCGGCTGTTCCAGAAGGCGAAGTGGTTGAACCACACCCGCTCCCCGGTCACGGGGTGCGTGACGATCGCCGAGCGGCGCTGCCGGGTGACGAGGGAGTCGTCGTCCGGCCACTCGTAGCCGATGGTGTTCTCGTCGCAGTACGCCTCGGTGACCGCCTTGTCCTCGGTGGCGAAGGTCTTGTACCAGGGCAGCCCGGCCAGTTCGGAGTAGTTGCGTACGAGCAGCCAGCCGGCCCGCTCGAAGCGGGCGCGCAGCTCCGCCGGCAGCAGCCGCAGGGCCTCGCGCATGTCGCCGACGGTGGTGGCCCCGCCCTCCTCGGGGGCGGTCACGCAGCCGAACAGCAGGACGCCGGGGAAGTCCAGCGTGTAGCTGTTCTCGTTGTGCAGCCGGATCGGCTGGGCGGCGGGCAGATCGGTGGACGAGAAGACGCCCTCGCCGAAGTCGGTGCGCGGGGTGGCCTTCTCCTTGTAGCCGGCGCGCTGTTCGATCAGCGCGTCACGAGCGGTGGCGAAGGTGGCCGCGTCGGTGACCGGCAGGCCGCGCAGCAGTACCGCGCCGGAGCGCCGCAACTCCGCCTGGATCGCGGCTCGGTGGGCGGTCAGCCAGGCCGCCGCGGCGGCGATGTCCGAGTGGCCGGGGGTGACCAGGACGGCCGGCTTGCCGGGCTCGCGGATCACGGTCGGGTCGGTGGAGGCGGGGGCATCGGCGTAAGTCGTCATCGGAACAGTCCTCTGCTGCGGGAAGAGCACGGAAGCGGATCGGAGGCGGAGCGGAAGCCGGTCGGTAGCCGGTCGGAGGCGGGAAGGGACGCCGACGGCGTGCGGGACGGGCGCGGAAGCGGGTACGGAGGGAGTACGGGCCGGGCCCGGGAACGGGCCCCGGTCGGGCGGCGCGGCGGAGGCGGAAACGGCGTCACACGGCGGTGGTCGCGAGCGCCGCCGCGACGGGCGGGGCGCTCGCGGCGGTCCGTTCGCCACCGTCCAGGACACCGCCGAGCAGGGCGAAGAAGCCCGGGAGCTGCTGCTGGAAGTAGAAGTGGCCGCCGGGCAGGACGTGCGCGGCGAAGCCGGCCTCGGTGATCTCGGCCCACCGGTCGAGCGCCGCCACCGGCACCACCGGATCGGCGTCCCCGCCGATCACGGTGACCGGGCAGGAGACCCGGGCGTCCTCGACGGGGCAGCGGTACACGTCGTCGATGGCGAAGTCGGCTCGGATGGACGGGATGATGATCTCGCGCAGCTCGGGCTCGTCGAGGATGCCGTCGTCCGTCCCGCCCCGCTCCTTGATCGCGGCGACGAGCTGGTCGTCGTCGAGCCGCTCGGGGTACACGGCGCTGGGGTTCTCCAGGAACGGCGCCCGGCAGGCCGAGGCCACCAGGGCGCGCGGCGCCCGGCCGGCGGCGGTGAGCAGCCGGGCCACCTCGAAGGCGACGAGCGAGCCCATGCTGTGCCCGAGGACCACCAGATCCTCGCCCAGGTCGGCGGGGAGCGCCGCCGCCACCGGGCCGGCCAGGTCGGCGATGGTCCGGGGCAGGTCCTCGGCGAAGCGGGCGCCCCGGCCCGGGTACTGTCCGATCAAGAGCCGTACGTCCTGCGGCAGATGGGCCCGCCACTCGGCGTAGGCGTGGGCGTTGCCGCCCGCGTGCGGCAGCACGAGCAGCGCGGTCCGCTGCGGGGCCTCGCCGGGCAGGTCCCAGACGATGTCGTCGGCGTGGGGGAGGGGCGCGGTCCGGTCGGTCATGAGGTGATCCGTTCCTGGTCGGTGCGGCGGCGCAGGGCGGGCCTGGCGCGGCGCGGCTTCGGGGTGGTCGTCGCCGCCCGCGCGGACCGGTCATCGAGGTACGCGGCCAGCCGGGCGGGCGTGGGGTTCTGGAACACGTCGCGGAGGGTGAGGCGCAGGTCGAGCGCGGAGCCCAGGCGGTTGGTGAGCCGGGCGGCGAGCAGCGAGTGCCCGCCGAGGTCGAAGAAGTCGTCGTCGAGGGAGACGGGCGCGGACGTGCCGAGCGCCTCGGCGAACGCCGTGCACAGGGTCCGCTCCAGCGCCGTACTCGGTTCCCGCCCCTCCCCGCCGGCACCGGCGCCGGCGTGCGGTGCGGGCAGGGCGCGTTTGTCGATCTTGCCGTTGGGGGTGAGGGGGAGGCGGTCGAGCGGTACGACGAAGGCCGGGACCATGTGGTCGGGCAGCCGTTCCCGCAGCCACAGCCGTACCTCCGCCGACGACGGCTGCCCGGTCGCCGGGTCGGAGGCGACGACGTAGGCGATCAGCTGCGCGGTGCCGTGGCGGTCCGGTCGGGTGGTCACGGTGGCTTGGGTGAGGTGGGGGTGGGTGGTGAGGAGGGTTTCGATTTCGGTGGGTTCGATGCGGAAGCCGCGGATTTTGATCTGTGTGTCGGTGCGGCCTGTGTAGTGGAGGTTGCCGTGGGTGTCCCAGTGGGCGTGGTCGCCGGTGCGGTAGAGGCGGGTGCCGGGGGGTCCGTAGGGGTGGGGGATGAAGCGGGTGGCGGTGGTGGTGGGTTGGGCGAGGTAGCCGTGGGCGATGCCGTGTCCGGCGAGGTAGAGCTCGCCGGTGGTGCCGGGGGGTACGGGTCGGAGGTGGTTGTCGAGGACGTAGGCCTGCTTGTTGACCAGCGGACGCCCGATGGGCACCGAGGGCAGCGCGGGAGCCGCCGGGGCCGGGTCCAGGGTGTACGTGGTCGTGAAGCCCATCGATTCGGCCGGACCGTAGCCGTTGACGATCCGCAGTTCGGGGAAGCGCTCGTGCAGCCGTCGCGTGTGCGTCGGGGAGGCGGGTTCGCCGCCGGTGTGGACGGTGTGGGTGGTGGTGAAGGTGTCGGGGTGTTCGTCGGTGAGGTAGTTGAAGAGGCTGGAGGAGAGTTGGAGCATCGTGACGCGGTGGCGGGGGGCGAGGTCGGCGATGAGGGCGGGTTCGGGTCGTTGTCCGGGTTGGAGGACGGTGGTTCCGCCGTGGAGGAGGGCGCCCCAGAATTCGAGGGAGAAGGCGTCCCAGGAGACGGGGGAGCACTGGAGGAAGACTTCGTCGGGGCCGAAGGCGCAGTGGGTCTGGTGGGTGAGGGTGGAGGTGAGGTTGCGGTGCGTGGAGAGGATCCCCTTGGGGCGCCCGGTCGATCCGGACGTGAACATCACGCACGCCGGGTCCTGCGGTCCGGGCCGCACCGGCAGACCGGTCCGCGGCTGCCCGGACATATCCGTCTCGTCCAGCGCGACCGCCGCCCACGGACCGGCCAGCCGTCCGTTCTGCCCGCCCGTCGTCACGAGGGTGGTGAGGCCGGCGTCGGTGGCGGTGCCGGTGAGGCGTTCGTCGGGGAACTCGGGGTCGAGCAGGGCGTATGCGGCGCCGGTCTTCAGCACGGCGAGGATGGCGACGGCCAGGTCGGGGGAGCGGTCGAGGAGGATGCCGGCCAGGTCTCCGCGGCCCAGGCCGGTGGTCGTACGCAGGTGGTGGGCCAGCCGGTTGGCGCGGGCGTCGAGCTGACCGTAAGAAAGCCGGTCCTCGCCGAAGATCACCGCGGTCGCGTCCGGGCGTGACCGGGCCTGTTCCTCGAAGCGCTCGGTCAGCGGCCTGTCGTCCGCCTCGACGTCCCGTATCCCCGCCCACTCGCCCAGCACCTGGAGCAGTTCACGGTCCGCCATCGGCTCCAGCTCGGACACCCGGAGGCGAGGAGCCGACACGGCCTGCTCCAGGACGCGGTGCAGCACGCCGACCATCCGCTCGACCGTCGCCCGCTCGAAGACGTCCGCGCTGAAGAGCACCGTGCCCGCCAGACCGTCCGCGCCGGGGCCGCCGTCCGCCGCACCGGTGCGCAGCAGGAACTCCAGGTCGAACTTGACCGCGCCGGTCACCACCGGCTCGGCCGCGCCCGCCCGCACCCCCGGGAAGTCCGGGGCCGGCGCCGGGCCGCGCTCCACCGCAAGGCACACCTGGAACAGCGGATGCCGGGCCAGCGAACGCACCGGGTTGACGGCCTCCAGGACGAGATCGAAGGGCACGTCCTGGTGCGCGAACGCGTCGAGGTCCGTCGTCCGCACGCGGCGCAGCAGCTCCCGGAACTCCGGATCGCCCGAGGTGTCCGTACGCAGCACCAGCGTGTTCACGAAGAACCCCACAAGACCGGTCAGATGCTCCTCCGAACGCCCCGCCACGGGCGACCCGAGCGGGATGTCGGTGCCCGCGCCGAGCCGGGTCAGCGTGGCCGCGAGCGCCGCCTGCACGACCATGAACGGCGTGCACCGCTCCCTCCGGGCCAACTCCGACACCTGACGGCCCAGTTCGGGACCGAAGTCGACCTCCACGGCCCCGCCGCGCTGCCCGGCCACCGGAGGCCGTGGCCGGTCGTGGACCAGCCCCAGCTCCTCCGGCAGCCCGGCCAGGGCCTCACGCCAGTACGCCAGTTGCTCGTCCAGCACGGGTCCTGCGGACGCGGACCGCTCCCACAGCGCGTGGTCGGCGTACGCGAGCGGCAGCGGCGGCCAGTCCGGCTGCCGGCCGGACCGCTGGGCCGCATAGGCCTCGGACAGGTCCGCGAACAGCGGGCTCAAGGACTGCCCGTCCGTGGCGATGTGGTGGAGCAGCACCAGCAGGACGGCCGACGCGGGTCCGGTACGCAGTACGGTCACCCGCAGCGGCGCCTCGGCCGCCAGGTCGAAGACGTGCCCGGCCGCCGCCCGCACCGCCGCGTCCACCTCCTCCGGGGCGACCTCGCGGACCGTGAACGACACGTCTCCGGCCGGATCCACCACCTGGTGGGGCTCGCCGTCCGTGACGGCGATCCGGGTCCGCAGCGGTTCGTGACGCTCCGCCAGGTCGCGGAACGCGGCGCGCAGCGCGGTCACGTCCAGCGGCCCGTCGAGCCGGACCGCCATCGGCACGTTGTACGCCGTACCGCCCGCCTCCAGCCCGTTCACCAGCCACAAACGCTGCTGCGCGAAGGAGAGCGGCAGCCGCTCCGGCCGCCGGCCCGGGGCGGTTCGCGGCGGCAGCGCGGCGCGCTTCCCGGTCCGGTCGGCGAGGTGCGCGGCCAGCCGGGCCGGGGTGGAGTGGCCGAAGACCTCACGCAGACCCAGCCGGGCGTCCAGGGCCGAGGCGAGCCGGTTCGCCAGCCGGGCGGCGAGCAGCGAATGCCCGCCGAGCTCGAAGAAGTCGGCGTCCGCCGACGGAGCCCCGGCCAGGCCCAGGACCTCGGCGAACTCGGCGCAGACGATCTCCTCCAACGGGGTGCGCGGCGGCCGCCCCCGATCCGACGCGTCCGGAGCGGTGGGCTCCGGCAACGCCCGCTTGTCGATCTTGCCGTTGGGGGTGAGGGGGAGGCGGTCGAGCGGTACGACGAACGCCGGGACCATGTGGTCGGGCAGCCGCTCCCGCAGCCACGCCCGGACGGCGGCCGGCTCCGGCACGAGCCCGTCCGGCCCGGCCGTCACGTACGCGGTCAGCCGCCCTTCCCCGTACGTCACGGTGGCTTGGGTGAGGTGGGGGTGGGTGGTGAGGAGGGTCTCGATCTCGGTGGGTTCGATGCGGAAGCCGCGGATCTTGATCTGTGTGTCGGTGCGGCCGGTGTAGTGGAGGTTGCCGTGGGTGTCCCAGTGGGCGTGGTCGCCGGTGCGGTAGAGGCGGGTGCCGGGGGGTCCGTAGGGGTGGGGGATGAAGCGGGTGGCGGTGGTGGTGGGTTGGGCGAGGTAGCCGTGGGCGATGCCGTGTCCGGCGAGGTAGAGCTCGCCGGTGGTGCCGGGGGGCACGGGTCGGAGGTGGTCGTCGAGGACGTAGGCCTGCTTGTTGACCAGCGGACGCCCGATGGAGACGGTCGGCGGCACCTCGCCCCCGCTTCGGGGGACGGTGTGGGTGGTCGTGAACCCCATGGACTCGGCCGGACCGTAGCCATTGACCACGGTGATGTGCGGCCAGGCGTCCTGGAGGGCCCGGATGTGCGTCGGGGAGGCGGGTTCGCCGCCGGTGTGGACGGTGTGGGTGGTGGTGAAGGTGTCGGGGTGTTCGTCGGTGAGGTAGTTGAAGAGGCTGGAGGAGAGCTGGAGCATCGTGACGCGGTGGCGGGGGGCGAGGTCGGCGATGAGGGCGGGTTCGGGTCGTTGTCCGGGGTGGAGGACGGTGGTTCCGCCGTGGAGGAGGGCGCCCCAGAATTCGAGGGAGAAGGCGTCCCAGGAGACGGGGGAGCACTGGAGGAAGACTTCGTCGGGGCCGAAGGCGCAGTGGGTCTGGTGGGTGAGGGTGGAGGTGAGATTGCGGTGGGTGGAGAGGATCCCCTTGGGGCGCCCGGTCGATCCGGACGTGAACATCACGCACGCCGGGTCGTCCACCGTCAGCGTCACCCCGAGCCCCGACGCGGGCCTCGCGGCGATCTCCACCCCCTCCGCGTCGGTGCGTACGGTCGACCACCGCCCCGACACCCGCTCGGCGTACCCGGCGGTCGTCACGAGGGTGGTGAGGCCGGCGTCGGTGGCGGTGCCGGTGAGGCGTTCGTCGGGGAACTCGGGGTCGAGCAGGGCGTATGCGGCGCCGGTCTTCAGCACGGCGAGGATGGCGACGGCCAAGTCGGGGGAGCGGTCCAGGAGGATGCCGGCCAGGTCTCCGCGGCCGAGGCCGGTGGTCGTACGCAGGTGGTGGGCCAGCCGGTTGGCGCCAGCGTCGAGCTGAGCGTAGGAGAGCCGGTCCTCGCCGAAGATCACCGCCGTGGCGCCCGGGCGTGACCGGGCCTGTTCCTCGAACCGCTCGGTTAGCGGCCTGTCATCCGCCTCGAAGTCCCGTACCCCCGCCCACTCGCCCAGCACCTGCCGGGACTCGTCCAGGTCCAGCAACTCCACCTCGGCCAGGGGGCGTTCCGGGGTGGCCAGTACGGTGCCGACGAAGCGGACGAAGCGGTCCTGGTGCGCGGCCACCGTGGCCGTGTCGCAGGTCTCCGGCGACGCGTCGAAGTCGATCCGCAGCCCGTCCTCGGGGCCCAGGTCGTAGACCGCCACCGCCAGGTCCTCCACCGGCCCGTTCCCCAGATTGTGCTGGGTGGTGGGCACACCGAAGAACCGCATGCCGGGCGCGAACGCCATGATGTTCACCTGCGGGGAGGCGGAAGGCCTGCCCGTCATGCCGACCCCTTCGGTGCGCGCGGGCGTGGCGGCCGACCGGCCGGGCTCCGCTGCGCCGCCCATCTCCTCGAACCGGGTCCGCTGCCGGCGCAGGCCCTGCCGGGTCTCGCTCACGACGGACTTCAGCAGATCGGCCAGCGTCGCCGTGGCCGGCACGGGCAGCCGCAGCGGGATGATGTTGGACGCCATACCCGGGGTGCGCCGGGCCGGTTCGGTGGTCCGGGCGGTCACCGGCAGGGCGAGCGTCAACTCGTCCTCGCCGCTCCCCGAGGCCCGTCGCACATACGCGGCGACCAGCGCGATCACCATCATCGTCCACGGCGCCCGGTGGGCGCGGGCGGTCTCCCGGAGCCGCTGGGCGTACGGAGCGGGCAGCGTCACCGTCCGCCGGACGAACGGCAGGGACCCCTCGGGGACGGGCTCGGAGCGGCCGCCGCCGATCCGCGGGGACGGCGCCATGCCGGCCAGTCGCTCCCGCCAGTACGCCCGGTCCGCCACGGCGTCCTCGGACGCCCGGTAGGCGGTGTCCTCGGCCAGCAGCTCGGCGAGCGAACCGAAGGGGCTCGGGCCCCACGGCTCCCCGGCCTCGGCCTGTGCGTACAGCTCGACCAGCCGGGCGTCGAGCAGGGCGAGACCCGCTCCGTCGATCACCAGATGGTGGAAGCCGTGGAAGTAGAACCACAGCTCCTCACCGGCCTTCACCAGCGCGTGGCGGGTCAGCCAGTCCGAGGCCAGATCGAAGGGCCGGGCCAGTTCGGCCTCCATCCAGGCCCGCGCGGCGGCGGCCGGATCGTCGGCGCCCCTCACGTCCACCTGCGTCAGTTCCTGGTCGCCGGGCTCGGCGTGCAGCTCCTGCCAGGGGCCGTCCTCGTCGGCGCCGATGCCCCGGATCCGCAGGGCGTCGGTCTCCACGACCAGTTGCCGGAAGGCGGCCCTGACCAGCTCCGGATCGACCGGCCCCCGCATCTCCCGGTACTCGCCGACGTTGTAGCGGCGGCCGGAGGGGTCCAGCGCGTGGGCCAGCCAGATGTCGCGCTGGGCCGCCGACAGGGGCAGCCGTACAGACGCCTTGGGGGACATGCGGGCGCTCCTCGGGGGACGGGGTGGGCACGACGGAGGTCGGTACGACGAGAGGCGGTACGAAGGAACGCGGCCGGGACCCGACGCTGTTGCCGGGACCGAGCCTGGCTCCGGGCCGAGCCCGGCCGCCGAGTCGGGCCTGGCCCCGGACCGAACCCGGCCGCCGTGACCGAACCCGGCCGCCGTGACCGAATCAGGCCGCCGGTTCCGGCCGGGTGGCCGGCCCTTCCGGCGTACGCCCATCCAATCCGCGCCGCCCGGTCCGGGGCGGCAGTTCTTCCGGTGCTTCAGGAGCAGTTCAGACGGCGGCAGTTGCCTGCGGCGCGGACACTGCCGCAGCGGGCAGCAGCGCGCGTACGAGCGGGGGCACCCGGAAACGGGAGGCGCCCTCCTCGTGGGCCGCCCGCACCAGGCCCGACAGGAGCAGCTCGCGCAGCAGCCGACCGCACTCGGGCAGGCTGCGACCGGTCAGCGCCGCCAGCGCGGGGAGCGCCACACCCGCGTCGGCGACTCCCGCACCGGCACCCGCACCGACGCCCTGGGCCGACGTGGTGGTGCACAGCGCCGTCAGCAGGGCGCGCTGCTCGGCCGGCAACCGGTCGACACGGTCCCCCAGCGATGCGCGCAGACGGTCGTCCCGTCCCCCGAGATGGTCCAGGAACGCCGCCGGGTCCGCTTCCAACGTGTCGCACAGCGCCGCCAGGTCGGAGACGACCAGCCAGGACGCGGCGGCGGACAGCGCGCCCGGGTGCCCGTCCAGAAGGCGGCAGATCCGCACCGCCCGCTCCCTGTCGGCGACGGCCGAGGCCGCCGGTCCGGGCCGGACCCTCCGTACCTGATCCAGGAACATCCGTACGGCGGGCTCCCGCTCCTCACCGAGTCCCCCCGGCCGCCCGGGCTGCCCGGAGCCACCGCTCACGCCCCCGCCGCCCGCCTCCCCGGCACCGCGCGCGCCGCCCTCGGCGACGGGGGGCGCGGGCAGGGGGCACAGCAGGAAGAGCCGCTCGCCAGGGGCCTGCCAGGGTTCGTCCGAGGTCACCAGAAGACGCAGCCCCGGCACCTCGTGCAGCAGCCGGGTCAGCCGGTCGAACCGCGGCGCTCCGGCCGGCGCCCCGTCCAGCACCAGCAGCACCGGACCCTCCCCGAGCATGACCGGACCTTCACCGCCCAGGCCCGCCGGCCCCTCGGCGGGGCGCCCCGCCGCCGCCCCCGTACGCGGGTCGCGGCCGGGCTCGTCCCCGTACAGCCCGGACACCCACCGCTCGGTGAGTTCCGTCCAGGGCCCCGGAGCGGTGGGTACGTACTCGCGGGCCGCACCGGGAAAGGCGTGCCACAGGACCGGCATCCCGGAACCGTGCAGCGCCGAGGCCACCGCCAGCGCCACCCGGGTCTTGCCGACGCCGGGGAGCCCCACCAGATGGGTGAGACGCTCGGCGCCGTCCGGCGAGAGTTCCCGGACCAGGGTCTCCGTCTCCGTGCTCCGGCCGAGCAGCGGCTGGGGGGCGTCCGGCGGCGCCGGGGGGCCCGCGGTGACGCCGACGGCCCTGCCGAGCTGGGCGGCCTCCTCCAGGGCGGCCCGGGCCCGCGGCCCGAGGCGCAGCGCGTCCGCCATCAGCCGCACGGTGTCCGTGCGGGGCCGTCTCGCCCGGCCGTGCTCCAGGTCGCGGATCGCCCGGACGCTGATGGTCGACAGGTCGGCGAGTTCCCGCTGCGTCAGGCCTGTCCGCAACCGGTGCGCACGTATCAGCGCGCCGACCTGCGTGTCCTGGACGGAACCGGCCGTGAGGGCGGAGTTCATGCGTGCTCCTGGGGGGTGTGAGGAGTGACAGGTCCCATCCTCGGGAGCCGGCTATCGCGCCCCCATCGCCCTGCCGTCCACCGAGCCGCTCACCGGCACCGCGCGGTCGACCCGGGCCGCGGCACCGCTATCACGGGGGAGCGGTCGACCCACCACCCCGGCTATCCCCGGATGCCCGGCGTGGCGGCGTGATAGCTGCGTGATAGGAGCGGGGCCGGTCCGGGGATTCCGGCCGTTCCTAGCGTGGTGCCCACGAAGAAGGAGACGCCCCGCAGCCCGGCGGGACGCCCCTACCGAAGGGAAAAACCATGGCTCTCGCCCACGCCCTCCGCGCCGCCGTCGTCACCGTCGCCCTCGCGGGTGCCGCTCTGCTCGGCGCCCAGGCGGCCCTGGCCGACGAGGGCACCCCGACGGGCGGGACCACCGGCTCCTCCTCGACGCAGCAGACCACGCCGACCCCGACCCCCTCCAGCGACAACAACCCCTGGGACTGACCGGCCGGCGGTCCACCCCGCCCGGCCCCTGACCGCCCGCACCCGCCCCCACGGCCCAGCCGCCGCACCTGGCCCTAGCGCCCCACCGGCCCTACCGCCCCACCGTTGATCCGCCCCGCGACGCCCCGCCCCGCCGCTCAGCCGCGAGCCAGCAGCCGCTGTGCCTCCGCGAGTTCCGGTTCCATCCGGCGGTCCTGGAACGCCCGCACCGCACTGTGCAGCAGTTCTCGCGACCGGCTCCGGTCACCCGGGCCGTCGTCCGCTTCGAGCAGCCGCGCGAGGTCCAGCCGGACCATGGCCGCTCCGCCCTGGTCCATGATCTGCTCCCGGATGGTCAGCGCACGGTCGAGGCAGTCCCGAGCCGCCGCCGTCTGCCCCATCCCGGCGTGCGCCAGGCCGAGATCGCGCAGCAGATGCCCTTCCCCGATCACGTCCCCGCTGTCCCGGCACAGCTCGAGGACCTCCGTGAACGTCCCCACCGCCCGGCTCAGTTCGCCCTGCCGCTGCTGCAACTGCCCCGCCCTGCGCAGGGTCCTGGCCTGACCGCCGGTGTACCCGACCGACCGGTAGATGCCCAGGGCTTCGTCCAGCCGGCTCTGCGCCGCCGCACTCTGCCCCCGCAGCATCCAGATCTGCGCGCTCTGGGTGAGCACGATCGCCCGGCCCACCACGTCACCGGCGAGGTCGAAATCCCGCAGGGCACGGTCGTACAGCTCCAAGGCCTGGTGCTCACGGCCGCGGAAACGTTCCAGCAACGCCAGGTCGCGATGACACAGGGCGAGTCCCTGCCGGTCCTCGATCTCCGTGAAGAGCCCGAGCGCCGTGGTCAGCGCCGCCCGGGACTCCTCGTGCTGGCTGCGGCTGAGATAGAGCGAGCCCAGCGACGCCAGGACGGCGGCGCTGCCCCGCTTGTTCCCAGCGGACCGGGCGGCGCCCAGGGCCACCTGGTGCGTGCGCTCCCAGTGGTCGAGATAGCCGCGCGTCTCGAAGAGCGTGACCAGGGTGGTCGTCAGGTCCCAGCACACCTCGTCGAGCTGCTCGGCCGCCGCGTGCTCCACCGCCTGCACCAGGTTCGCGTGCTCGCTGTCCAGCCACTCCAGGGGATCGGCGAGCAGCTCGTCCACATGGTCCGCGGGCGGGAGCCAGCGCGGCGCCGAACCGTGCAGCACGGTGAAGTCGCCGCCGTAGATCCGCCGGTGGGCCTCTTCGGCCAGCGCCATCCAGCCGCCCATCATCCGCCGCAGCGCCGCCGACTGGGTGGCCGGATCGTCGTGCGCGGTGAGCTGCTCCCGGGCGAACACCCGGATGATCTCGTGGAAGCGGTACCGGAACCCTCCGGTGGACTCCATCCCCACCACGTCCAGCATCTGGACGTCGACGAGCGGTTCCAGCAGGTCCGAGGGGTAGGGACGGCGGTCGTCGAGGAGGGCGCCGGCCAGCCAGCCGGGCAGGCTCGGCCCGCGGGCGAGGCTGAGCAGCCGCAGGAGCCGGCGGTCGTCGGAGCCCAGCCCGTCGTGGGTCAGCGACAGGCTCGCCCGCATCGTCATCTCGCCGTGCGTCAACTCGTCCAGCCGGTGCCGCTCGTTGGCCAGCCGGTGCACCATCGAGGCGAGGGTCCAGTGCGGACGGGCCGCCAGCCGGGCCGCGACGATCCGCAGGGCCAGCGGCAGCCCGCCCACGGTCCGGATGAGCGCCTCGGCCGCGACCCGTTCGCCCTCCACCCGCTCCTCGCCGATCACCCGGACGAGGAGCTCCATGGCCTCTTCCGTGCCGAGGACGTCCAGCTCCACGCGGTGTGCGCCGGGCAGCCCGGTCATCCGGACCCGACTGGTGACCAGCACCGCGCAGCTCCCGGCGCCCGGCAGCAGGGGACGGACCTGGCTCTCGGACGCGGCGTCGTCCAGGACGACCAGCACCCGGCGGGACCCGAGCAGCGTGCGGTACATCTCCGCCCGCTCGTCCAGGGAGTCGGGGATGACGGGACCGGGGATGCCGAGGGCGCGGAGGAACCGGCCGAGGACCTCGGCCGCGGTCGCCGGGGCACCGCTGGTGCCGCGCAGGTCGCAGTAGAGCTGCCCGTCGGTGAAGTGCTTCTCGCCCGCCTGGTGGGCGATGTGCGTGGCCAGGGTGGACTTGCCGGTGCCCGGCTTGCCCACGATGACGACGAGGCCGACGGCCCGGCGCTCGCCGGTGCCCAGGAGCGTCTTCTCGATGACCGCGATCCGCCCCTGGTGCCCGACGAAGTCGGCCGTGTCGGCGGGGAGCTGGCGCGGCACGTCGGCGGGGGACGCCGGCACCGGAGCCCCGGCAGCGACGCCGGTGGCCGAGTGACGCGGGGCCGACTCCCGTACGGAATCCCGTACGGGCTCTCTTACGGGCTCTCTTACGGGCTCTCTTACGGGATCCCTTCCGGGCTCGCGTACGGAGGAGGCCGCGGGAGCGCCGGTCAGGCGTGCGACCTCGCCGTCGGAACCCGGCCCACCCGGGCCGCCATGACCGGCCGGCGCGGCGACGGCCCCGGTGCCGTGGCCCGTACCGGTTTCCGTACGAACGTCGGCACCGGCACCCGTACGGTCGGCCGCGTCGAGCCCCCCGCCCCGCCCGGACCCGACGGAACCCGACCCGAATCCGGAACCCGACCCGTCCCCGGACCCGGACCCGAGCGTAAAGCCGAACCCCGACCCGGATCCGAGCACGAAGCCCGGCCCCGAGCCGCGCGCGAACCCGCCCGCGGAGCCCGGAGCCGCGACTGCGACGGCCGGTGCCGAGACGCCGGAGCCCTGGATCCGGCTTCCCGCGCCCGCCGACCCCTCCCGTGGGACGGTCCCGTCGGCGGCGGCCCGGTCGGAAGACGGGCCCGGTCCCGGGTTCGTCGCGGGACGGGCCCGGCCGGCCGCGCCCGGCCCCGCGAGCCGGGGCGGCGGGACCTCGCCGGCGAGGATCGCCGACTCCAGGTGCCGCAGCTCCTCGCCCGGTTCGAGCCCCAGCTCGTCCACCAGGAGCTGTCTGCCGACGCGGTAGACGTCCAGGGCCTCGGCCTGGCGCCCCGAGCGGTACAGCGCCAGCATCAGCCGGCCGCGCAGCCGCTCCCGTAGGGGATGCTCGTGGACCAGCAGCTGGATCTCCCCGACCAGCTGATGGTGCCGCCCTAACTCCAGCTCCAGATCGATCCGGTTCTCGGCGGCCGTCAACCGCTCCTCGTCCAACTGTCGGGCCTTGCTGCGCAGCGTCTCGCTGGAGATCCCGCTCAGGCAGTCCCCCTGCCACAAGGCGCCCGCGCCCCGCAGCAGTTCCACCGCCTCGGCCGCGCCGCCGGGCTGCTTGCCGCGCAGCCGGGCGTCGGCGATCCACCGGCCGAACAGGACCGCGTCGACCGAGCCGTCCTCCGTCTTGAGGACGTAACCGGGCGGCCGGGTGGTGATGGCCGCGGCCACCTCCTCCTTGCCGAACAGCTTCCGCAGGCGGGAGACACAGATCTGCACCTGCGTCCGGGCGGTGTCCGGCGGCTCGTCCTCCCAGATGAGATCCACCAGATAGTCGGTGCTGACGACCCGGTTCGCCTCCAGCAGGAGGGCGGCCAGGATGACTTCCTGACGCCCGGGCGGAATGCGCACCTGCCCGTTCGGACTGTGCACATGGAGCGGTCCGAGGATCCGGAAGGCCACGGTCTCAGGAGCGAAAGGTCTCCCGCCGGGCGGTACGTCCACTGTTTCTCCCCGCAAGGAACACGCCCCAACCCAACAGACAAGCAGCGAAAACGACCCGAAAGACGCGTGTGCGGAGGTCAGTTTTGCCGCTGGGCACCCCAGTTGTAAACGGTGTGGAGATCTCGTGGCGGTGATAGGCCCGCGATAGTGCGGGGTTGCGGCGGCGGAGCACGGTGGAACCTGCCGCCGCCTGGCAGGAGGCGGACGTACGAAAGGACGTGTCATGAACAGTCGTCAGGCGAGGCGGCTGCCGCCCAGCAGTCTGATCACCGACTCCGGAGTCGACCACGTGCGGCTGGCCTACCACTACCTCGACACCGGGGACCTGGACGGCTTTTCGTCACTCCTCCACGAGGACGCGCGGCTGGAGAACCCGGCCCCGGGCTGCCGCCATCACATCGAACGGATCGTGGCCTCCGGCGACTGTGTCGTCGCGATCGGCCGCCTCTCCCCGCAACAGGTCGACTTCGTCGATGTGTTCACCCTCTCCGACGAGGGCATGCTGCGCAGCCGCCGCCGCTACGCCGCCCACCCGCGCATTCCGACGACCCGCTGACACGGCCCCGCGCGCCGCCAGGCCGCTCGCCGCCCGAAGACGCGTACCCACAGCGCCTCCCTTCCCGTCCCGCCGGCAGGCGACAGCCCGGCGGGACGGTCACGTGTACCTCCCTGGCCCGCACCCGGCCTTCGCCGGACCGCTTCTGGCCTTCGCCCGCCCGCACCCGGCGGCCCGCCGGGTGCGCCGTCGTTCTGCCGACGCTGCCCCTCGCCTGCCCGGTCCGCAGGCCCTCAAGTGCGTACGAAAGAGACCTGTCCCCGATCGTGTGACATGGCATCAGATGGGGCGGGCCGCGCGTAGAAAGCGATTGCGGCAGACCCTGCAAGAGCCTTGCCGACCGGCGTTCGCCGCCCTATCGTCGCCGGGCAGAAAGCGCTTTCTGATCGAACGCTCACACGTGGAAGACGAAGGGGAGATCAGGATGAGACGACCCGTCGCACGACG
The DNA here is from genome assembly GCF_055587165.1 of Streptomyces sp. NPDC048353. Lineage (NCBI taxonomy): Bacteria > Bacillati > Actinomycetota > Actinomycetes > Kitasatosporales > Streptomycetaceae > Streptomyces > Streptomyces sp. NPDC048353. Next base: position 727,044 of record NZ_JBVJGU010000004.1, read on the forward strand.
GCTCAACGCGGCGCTGGCCACGATGGCCGTGGCGGCCGCCGCCGGTGTGGTGCTGGTGATGCCCGAGGCATCCGCAGCCGTGACCGGCGGCGCCACCGGCTACGCGACCCAGAACGGCGGCACCACCGGCGGCGCGGGAGGGCAGACGGTGCGGGCGACGACCGGGACCGCGATCCACGCGGCCCTGTGCGGCCGGGCCGCGAGCAGCACCCCGATCGTCATCGAGGTCGAGGGCACCATCAACCACGGCAACACCGCCAAGGTGTCCGGGAGCAGTTGCTCCACCGCCGCGGGCGTGATCGAGCTCAAGCAGATCAGCAACGTCACGATCGTCGGGGTGGGCGCCGGGGCCGTCTTCGACCAGCTCGGCATCCACATCCGGGAGTCCCGCAACGTCATCATCCAGAACGTGACCGTCCGGAACGTCAAGAAGTCGGGGTCGCCCATCTCCAACGGCGGCGACGCCATCGGCATGGAGAGCGATGTCCGCAACGTCTGGGTCGACCACGTCACCCTGGAGGCGTCCGGCGGCGAGTCCGAGGGCTTCGACGGCCTCTTCGACATGAAGGACGGCACGCAGTACGTGACCCTGTCCTACAGCACCCTGCGCAACTCCGGCCGCGGCGGCCTCATCGGGTCCAGCGAGAGCGACCTCTCCAACGGCTACATCACGTACCACCACAACCTGTACGAGAACATCGACTCCCGCGCGCCCCTGCTGCGCGGCGGCATCGCGCACCTCTACAACAACCACTACGCCAGGCTGAACGAATCCGGCATCAACTCCCGCGCCGGGGCCCGGGCCAAGGTCGACAACAACTACTTCGAGGACTCCAAGGACGTCCTCGGCACCTTCTACACCGACGCCGCCGGCTACTGGCAGGTCAGCGGCAACGTCTTCGACAACGTGACCTGGTCGGCCCCCGGCACGGACAACAAGCCCGCCGGCCCGAACCCGCAGTCCACCACCACGGTCGCCGTTCCGTACGCCTACACCCTCGACGCGGCCGCCTGCGTACCGGACGTGGTGAGCCGCACGGCGGGCGCCGGCAAGGGACTCCAGGTGTCCGACGGCTCCTGCTCCCCCCAGACCCCGTCCCCGACCACCCCCACGCCGGACCCGACCACCCCGACCCCGGACCCGACCACCCCCACCCCGGACCCGACCCCGCCCGGCGGCACCAACCTCAGCCTCGGGGCCGGCGCCGACGGCTCCAGCAAGGCGGCCGGGACGAGCTTCGGCAACGTCCGTGACGGTGCCCCGGCCACCTACTGGTCCCCGGCCGGCGCGACCGGCTCCGTCTCGATCAAGTGGCCCGCGGCCACCTCCGTCTCCCGGATCGCACTCCGCGAGGCCTCCGGCTCCGCGGGCCGGATCGGAACCTGGCGGCTCCTCGACGGCGACACCGGCACCGTCCTGGCCTCCGGCACGGGAGCGGGAGCGATCACCTTCCCCCGCACCTCGCTCAGGAAGCTGACCTTCGAGATCACCGGCTCGACGGGCACCCCGCAGGTCGCCGAGTACGAGACCTACGCCTGACCTGGCCCCCGAGGGCGGAGGCCGCCCTACGCACCGGCCTCCGCCCTCGGGAACGGCTCCCGCCCGGCCGGACCAGCGGGTCCGGCCGGGCGGAGGCAACGACCCGTCCGCGGGCCGGCCGGCCGGTCAGAGAGCGCGGCTGAACTCCAGGCGGTCGGCGAAGTTCTCGTACCCCGCCCGGGTGAAGGCCTTGGCCATGGCCGTGTTGGCCGCGTCGCAGTCGCCGCGGATCTCCTCGGCGCCGTGCGCCGCGAGGATCCGCGTGCCGCGCGCCACGGCCGAGGCGGCATAGCCCTTGCCGCGGTGCGCGGGCGCGACCCCGACGAAGCCGATCACGGCGACACTCGGGTTCTCCGCCGGCAGGCTGATCACGGCCGGGCTGCCGTCGGCGTCGTAGCCGATCTCCCACCACGACGGCTCGTGCCGCAGCTCGGCCGTCTCCTCGAAGAGCTGCTCGGCCGCGCGCCGCGCGCCGAACCGTTCGACGTCGGCGGCCAGCCGGGCGTCGGCGGTCTCGGCCAGCAGCTCCGCCAGGAGGGAGACGAACGGCCCGGGGCCGAGCTCGGCGAGGGAGCGGAACGTCAGCCGGGCGTCGTCGGCCGGCAGCTCACCGGCGGTCCCGCGACGGAACCGCCGTCCGTCCCGGATCACCCGGAAGCCGGCGCCCCGCAGCAGCTCGCCCCGACGCTCCGGATCGCGCTGCCACTGCGGAGCCTGCGCGGGGGAGTCGACCACATGCTCCAACTCCTCCGCCCCGCAGGCCCGCGCGTGCGCCGCCGCCGCGTCCAGAAGAGCCGATCCCGTCGCCTGCTCGTCGCCCGGTGCCTCGAACAGGACGAACGCGTACGGCACCTCCTGCCCCGGCAGGGTCCACAGCACCACGCTGCCGACCGCCCGCCCCGTACCGTCCTCGGCGACCAGGCACCACTCGGGTCGGGTGCACCCCGTGTCGAGCAACTGGGCGAGGTAGGCGCGCGTCGCCGCGTTGCGCTCGGCGTCGCCGGGATACTCCAGCAGGGCGGGAAGCTCGTCGGGACGGGCAGGACGGATCAAGGTCACGGAGAGGCCTTCGCGGCTCGGGGTCAGGAACGATCGCCCGCAGAACCTAACGCCCCGACCGGCGGCGGCTCCACCCCGTTTCGCCCGGAAGCGACCGGACGGAGACGGCCGGACGGAATCGGCCGGACGGAAAGCCCGTGACCGGGCGCGCCGGCCCCTCCCCAGGACCGTGACGGTGCCCCGCCGCTCCCCGCCCGCCGCGCCGCGTAGAGTGGGCGGCGGCGCGGCGCGATCACGAGGAGTACGAGTGACTGCGGTGAGCCTTGAGCACACCACCGTCCCCGCCGACACCGGCGAGGTGACCCTGCTGATAGCCCGCCGGGTGGAGCCCGGGTACGAAGCCCCGTTCGAGCGGTGGGCGCAGGGCATCCTGGACAGCGCGGCGAAGTTCCCCGGCCATCTCGGCTACGGCCTCTTCCGCTCCACCGGCGGCGACGCCCCCTGGTTCCTGGTCCACCGCTTCCGCGACGCGGCGGCCTGCCGCGCCTGGCAGGACTCGCCGGAGCGGGCGGCCTGGTTCGACGACTGCCAGGGACACCACCACACCGAGATCGCCCGGCGCGAACTGACCGGAATGGAGACCTGGTTCGCCAAGCCGGGCTCGACCCTCCCGGCGCCCCCGCGGTGGAAGATGGCGATCAGCGCCACCCTGGCGATCTACCCCATCTCCCTCCTGGGGAGCTACTTCCTGATGCCGCGACTGGCCGCGCTGCCGGTGGTGCTCAGCAGCGCGGTCGTCGCGTGTGTCTTCAACGTGCTGATGACGTACGTGGCGATGCCGGCCGTCAGCAGGATGCTGAGGGGCTGGCTCGGCCGGTGAGACCCTCCCAGCCGCACCGTCGGTTCGCGGCGGTCGGTACGCGACGGTCAGTACGACAGCGCGTCCTCGAAGCTGGTCGTCCAGTACATGACCTTGGCGTCGTCCGTCTTGTAGGTGCCCGAAGGGAGCTCGAGCATGGCGGACGGTCCCACGGAACCGGCCGTCTCACGCCCGGCGAAGTGCACCTCGAGCCGCGTGGCGGTGCGACCGTGGGCCTCGCTGCCTGCGCGCTCGCCCGTCAACACCACGGAGGCGTACGCGGACTCGCCCGGGGCCAGCCGGATCACGCTCTGCGGGCGGGTCGCTTCGTCGATCGCGGTGGCGGACTGCTCCTGGTCGAAGCGCAGCAGCGGCGCGCCGTAGAGGTCACAGGGCGCGGAGCCGCTGTTGGTGGTGGTGAGCAGCAGGTGGTTGATGGGGCGGGCCGGCCGCTTGACCGTGACCCGGGTGGTGCCGCCGGTGCAGGTGACCGCCTCGGCCCCGCCTCCCTGCTGCCCGGCGCTGCTGTCGGAGGTCTGCCGCCCCTTGGTCCCGCCCGTTCCGGAGCCCGGGGTCGTGGAGCCGCCCGTGGCCGTGCCGCCCGCGCTCGTGCCGTCCGAGGCCGACGGGCCGGGCGAGGTCGGGGCGGTGGGCGCCACGGTGGCGGTGGAGGTCTTTCCGGAGGCGCCGGCCGAGGGAGTCTTGCCGGTCTCCGCAGCTCCGCAGGCGGAGGTGGTGAGAGCGGCGGCCAGAAGGGCGCCGGCGATGGTGGTGCGGCGGATGTCGAACGTACGCATGGTGTTCCCCCGTTGGGTGCGTGGTGGTGACGGTCGATCAGTGGAGGCGCCGGTTCGAGCGGCGCTGCACTCACCTTGCGGGCCGCCTTCGCGTTCGCACCAGCCAACAGGGACAATGTCGGAAGCCCGAACGTTCGCAACGGGGTTGACCTGCGGAAACGTACGATCCCTGGGATGCGTGCCTGGAACACGAATGCATGGCGAACGGCATGGCGAACGGCACGGTGAAGCAGCGTCCAGGGAAGGGACCGGTCGGGTGGGGATGGACAGCGAGGGCGTCGCGGACCTTCTGCGGGAGTGGAAGGAACGGTCCGGGCTGAGCTACGGCAGCCTGGCCAGACAGGCGCACATGAGCCCGTCCACCGTGCACCGGTACTGCAACAGCGACGCCGTGCCGACGGAGTTCGCCCCCGTGGAGAAGATCGCCCGGCTGTGCGGCGCGAGCCGCGAGGAGCTGTTGCGACTCCACCGTCGCTGGATCGTCGCGGACGAAGCCCGCCGCCGCGCGAAGAACGCGACCGGTACGGAGCCGCTTTCCGCGACGGCCTCCCCGGCCCGGGAGGCCGAGCCGCACCCCGAGGCCGCCCCGGCCCCCGAGGCCGCCCCGGCCCCCGAGGCCGCCCCGGCCCCGGAAGCGGGTCCTCGCTCGGCCTCGGACCCGGACCCGGACCCGGCCCCGGAGCCCGGGACGGCGTCGGACGCTTCCCCCGGACCCGGCCTGGACGACCGGGCCCCGGAGGTCGCCCCCGACCGCACCCGTCCGCGCCTCCCGGCCCGGCGGCCGCGCCGCCTCCTGCTGCCCCTGGGCGCGGCGGTGGCCACGGTCCTCGTCGCCGGGCTCGGAGCCTTCGCCCTCTGGCCCGGCGAGCGGGACCTCCCCCTCGCCCACGGCCCGGCCGGCAACCCCACGGCCCCCACGAGCCCCGGCCGTACCTTCGGCACCCCGTCCGCCTCCGCCCCCACGGCCGGTATGCCTTCCCCCACCGGCACCGCCCCGGCCCCCGCGGCCCCGGACGCCGGCCGGGCGACGCGTACCCCGCCGGGCGGAAGCGGCGCGGGAGCCGACGGCGACTCCGCCCCCGGCCGGCAGCGGCCGCGCGTTCCCCTGGCGGCGGACGTGAACCCGTACGTCTGGAAGGACCCGTGCAGCCAGGTCTACGTGGTGGACCGGGAGCCCGGGAAGATGCCGCCGCCGCCGACGGAGCAGGACGCGCGGGGCTGGGTCACCTCGCTGTCCGGAGTCCCGGGGGGCGAGATGGTGATCGACGTGGCACTCCAGGGGCTCGGCGACGAGACCGTCATCCTCAAGGCCCTGCACGTGCGCACGGTCGCCGTCTCCGAGCCGCTGCCGGGCAACGCCTACGTGATGGGCGTCGGTTGCGGAGGGGAGGCGCGCCTGCAGAGCATGGACGTCAACCTGGACGCGCCGCGGCCGCGCCCCGTCCCGGTGGCCGGGTACCGGGGCGACCGCTTCGTTCCGGCATCGGACTTCCCGTACACGGTCTCGGCGAGTGACCCCCAGATCCTGAGGATCACCGCCCACACGCGGTCCCGGCACGTCCGGTGGTACCTGGAGCTGGAATGGAGCAGCGGCGGCCGGAACGGCGTCCTCCGCCTGGACGATGGGGGGCGCCCCTTCACCACCAGCTCGGCCACGGGGCTGCCGACCTGGCAGCAGGCTCCGGGGGAGAGCGCCTGGGGGCCCTACCAGCGCGGCTGACGGTGCCGCCCGGCGGCCACACCCCGGGGGGCCCGGGCCCCGGCGGGGCTCAGGGCCCGGCCAGCATGAAGATCAGTTCGACGCGTCCCGGTTTCTCGTCCTCCGGTTCGTGGACGCGGTACAGGATGGTGATCGTCGTGCCGGTGTCCACGGCCGGCTCGGTGGTGATGCGGCGCAGCTCCAGGGTCCGGATCGGCTCCGCGGTCGAGGCCGGGCACCGCGGATCCGCGGCGAGGAGCGCGAGGGCGTCGTGCACGGCACGGCGACCGCCGGGGGAGAGGTGGGCGAACTCGGGATAGAGGCGTCGGGGCACCAACACGTGCCAGTGGGTCACGCGGCGCCCTTGTCGAGCTCGGCCCAGAGGTCGTCGACGTGCATGAGGTCGGTCTCGCCCGCGAGGGACGCCCGGACCGCGGTCGGCACCTCGGGCCGGGTCCGCAGGGCGACCAGGTGGCGGGCCTCGGTGATCACGGCCGTCTGCTCGCGCCCGAAGCGCGCGGCGTCCAGCCGGGCGTTGAACGCGGTCAGCTCGGCGGAGTCGATGACGGCCAGGGCGGCGCGCAGCTCGGCGAGGGTCTGCGGGCCCTCGTGCGCCTCGATCCGGTACGGACTGGCGTACGCCGGCGACGGCGTCTGGTGCGGCAGGGCGCTCATGGTGGGGGCCTCCTCACTCTCGTACGGTCACCACGGTACTGACGGCGGGACCGTGCGGGGAGAGGCCCGACCGCTTCCGTTGCGTACGAGTGCGCCTCGGCGGCCCCCTCCCTCCCGGTTCGGGCAGGCGAACGGAGCAGAGGGGGTGGAGGGGGTTGCCGAGACGCGGGTGACGGGGGTGACGCGGGGGTCTCGCGTCGGCCGGAGCCCGATCGGCTCAGCGCGGGATCTCCAGGGCGGCCAGTCCCTTGCCCAGGTCCTCACGGTTCATGACCGGCGTGTACGTGATCTTCGCGCCCAGCTCCATGAAGAAGGACTCCGCGGTCCTCGGCATGTCCGAGGAGTCGGCCAGGTCGAAGAAGAGGTACGCCGTCCGGGAGCCGTTCTCGGTCGTGAAGTAGGCGGCCTCGGGGCGGATCACCTCCATCGCCTTCTCCATCGTCTTCTGCAGCGTGCCCGACTTGATGGCCTCGTTGGAGAGCTGGGTGTCCATCTGCACCTTCAACAACATGCGCATGATGACGGCCTTTCCCGGCCGGGCGGACGCTCCGTTCGGCGCGCCTTCACACCCGGCGCCCGTACTCCCAGCGTCCCCCCATCCCGTCAGGGGGACCAGTCGACCGCCGGTACACGCGGCCCGGGACGGGCCGCGGGAGGGGGCCGCACCGGCCCGGGGGCGCCGCCCGTGCGGCCCGAGCGCGGTTGTGCCGTGGGAACCCCCGACCGACTATGAGGGTACGCAGGAAGGCAGGTGCCATGAGCGCGGTGTACGCGGCCGAGGACGCCGACTTCCGTGGCCCCCTCGACGTGACGAAAGCGGCGACTGCCGTCCTGGACGCCGACGGCACGATCGTGGGCTGGGGACCGGCTGCCTACGCGCTGCTCGGCTACCCTCCGCAGGAGGCGGTGGGCCGCCCCCTGCGCACCTTCGTGGCCGACCGGGCCGGCCGGGACGGCTCCGTCACCTCGCCGCCCGGAGGGGCGCGGGCCCGGCACGAGCTGTTCCGCATGCGCCACCGGGACGGCCACCACATCCGGGTCGCGACCGCCAGCCTTCCGCTCTCCCACACCGGGGCCGGTCCCTCCCGGCTGCTCTTCATGGCGGACGCGGACGAGACGGAACGCTGGGAGGCGCTCCAGTCGATGCTCCGGGGCTTGGCGACCGAATCGCCCGTCGGCCTGGCCATCTACGACCTCGACCTGCTGGTCGTCTGGACCAACCGCGCCCTCTACCGCGAGATGGGCAACTCGCAGTACGCCGGACTCGGCCCGGACGAGATGGTCACCGAGGGGGAGATCCTCTCCGCGGGCTATCCGGACACGCTGGAGGAGACGATGCGGCGGGTGCTCGACACCGGCGAGCCCGTGATCGAGCTCCACTACAGCGGCCGCCCGCCGTCCGACCCCGAGCACGACCACGTCTGGTCCTGTTCCTACTACCGGCTCGAGGACTCGAACGGCACCCCCCTGGGCGTGTGCGAGGAGACCGTGGACATCACGGACCGTTACCTCGCCCAGCAGCGTCTGGACCTTCTCGTCCGGGCCGGCGCACGGGTCGGCACCTCGCTGGACATGACCCGTACGGCCCAGGAACTCGCGACGGTCGCGGTCCCGCAGTTCTCCGACAGTGTCACCGTCGACCTCATCGACGTCGTCCTCAGGGGCGAACAGCCGGTGCCGGGGACGGCGAACGCCAAGCGGGTCGTCCGCGTCTGGGAAGGCTCACCCGGTCCCCCTGGTCCCCCCGGGCCGTCCGGCTCACCCGGTCCGCCCGGCCGGTTCCGGACGATCGTGCACGCGGCCGACTCGCTCCAGGCCCGCTGCCTCGCCGACGAGAGCCCCGTCCTCGAACGGTCGGCGCGGGCGGGCGGCACGCACTCGCGGCTGGCCGTACCGCTGCTGACCGAGGCCGCGCCGCTCGGCGTCGTCACGTTCAGCCGCGACAGCCACCCCGACGCGTTCGAGACCGGGGATCTGATCGTGGCCGAGGAACTGGTCGCCCGGGCGGCCGTCAGCATCGACAACGCCCGCCGCTTCACCCGGGAGCACGCCGCCGCCCTCACCCTCCAGCGCAGCCTGCTGCCCCGGCACCTGCCCCGGCTCACCGGCGTCGACGTCGCCCACCGCTACCTGCCGGCCGACACCGGCGCCGGAGTGGGCGGCGACTGGTACGACGTCATCGCCCTGTCGGGCACCCGCGTCGGGTTGGTCGTCGGCGACGTCGTCGGCCACGGCGTACGCGCCGCCGCCACCATGGGCCGCATCCGTACCAGCGTGCGCGCGCTCGCCCGGCTCGACCTGCCGCCCGACGAACTCCTCACCCGCCTCGACGAGCTCATCACCCACGACGCCCACGAACAGGCCTCGGTCGAGGCCGAGACCGACGACGCGGCCCTGGGCGTGACCTGCCTGTACGCCGTGTACGACCCGGTCACCGGGAAGTGCAGCATGGCCCGGGCGGGCCATCCGCTGCCCTCCGTCGTCGACCCCGTCACGGGGGCCGTCACCCAGCTCGACCTGCCCGCCGGGCCGCCGCTGGGCCTCGGCGGTCTGCCGTTCGAGAGCGCCGACCACACCCTCCCCGAGGGCAGCGTCATCGCTCTGTACACCGACGGGCTCGTCCAGGGCAGGGGCCGGGACCGCGACGCCGAACTCGAGGCCCTGCACGGTGTCCTCGCCGAGCGCCCGCCCTCTCCCGCCGGGGACCCGCCGCCGCTGGACGACCTGTGCGAGCGGATCGTCGACACGCTGCTGCCGGGACCGGTTGACGACGACGCCGCGATCCTCCTCGTCCGCACCCGGGTCCTGGACAGCCACGAGGTCGCCGCCTGGGACCTGTCCGACGAACCCGCGGTGGTGGGCCGGGCCCGCGCCCTGGCCACCGGACAGGTCGACGCGTGGGGCCTGGACGGCGAACTCTCGTTCACCACCGAACTGGTCGTCAGCGAGCTGGTCACCAACGCCATCCGTTACGCCTCGGGCCCCGTCCAGCTCCGGCTGATCCGCGACCGCACCCTGATCTGCGAGGTCTCCGACACCGGCCACACCTCGCCCCACCTGCGCCGCGCCGGCAACGACGACGAGGGCGGGCGGGGCCTCTTCCTCATCGCGCAGATGACCCAGCACTGGGGCACCCGCTACACCGCCACCGGCAAGACGATCTGGGCCGAACAGCCCCTGCCGCCCCCCTAGGGCGTGTCCGCTACACCGGGACGCGTGCCACCAGCGCCGCGAGCAGGACGCAGGCCACCGCGGCCACCCAGAAGCGGGGGGAGCGGGTGTCGTCGAGGGTCTTGCGCTTCGTGCCGGCCTTGCGGAGGGCCGTCTCCACGAGCGGGGCGATGCCGACGGCGACGTACACGCGGAGCGCGGTCTCGAGCAGCGGCAGGTCATCGGGGGCCGGCAGGAGGAGGAAGGCCAGGACGAACCCGGCGCCGACGGCCGACTCGAGCCACCGGCCACGGCCGTGCCGCACGACCAGGACGGCCTGGGCGGCGAGGAGCAGGAGAAGGGCGGCCTGGAACACGATCACTGAGACGTCCTCGCTTCCGGGAAGCCGGCCGAAGCCGGTCGTACGAAGGAGAGCCACGCGACGGAAGGTCGCGCGGGGCACCGAGCGGGGGGGGGAGCAGCCCCACCGCTCCGTGCGGGACCGAAGAGCGGGGAGGGAACCCCACCGCGTCGCCGCGGCCGGGCTCCCTCCCCTCACACCGCTACTTCTTCCAGCGGTTGACCTTGATCTTCGGGTACATCACCCAGGACCAGAACCCGGATTTCTTCCAGATCCCGATCGTGATCTTGACGCCCTTGCTCTTGGGCATCGCGTTCTTGAGCTGGATCTCGGTGGCGAACCACCGCATGGCACCGCCGATGGCCTCCAGCGCGAGGCCCGCGATCTTGGCCCAGAACGCCGGCATGGTCATGCCGATCCGGCCGAAGGCCGACACCAGACGCGCGCCCGCCTTGAGGGACCGGGCCAGCTTCTTGGCCTTCTTCTTCTTGACGTTCCAGACCTTCTTCTTCTTCCAGCGCTGGCCGTCCAGGTCCTGCGAGTTCACCGGATCGCCCGGGTACGCGTAGGCGCTGAGCGAACCGCCCGGGACCGGGTCGGCCTGCAGGAAGCGGCCGGTGGCCGGGGAGTAGAGGCGGACGCCCATCAGCGTGGAGCCGCTCAGCGTCTCCGAGGAGCGCTGGTGGCCGCCGACCCAGCCGTAGCGCGCGGCGGCCGCGCCCTCGGTGGGGTTGCCGTACTCGTCGGTGCGCAGCACCACGGGCGCCTGGGCGGTGTCCGCCGGAAGCTGGACGGAGACGTCGCCGTGCAGGTTGAGCAGCTGCAGGACGAGCCCGCCGGTCTTGTCCGTCGTCGCGGTCAACTGCCCGCTGAGGCCGTTGACATAACGGGTGACGGTGCTGCCCTGGGCGTCCTCGGCGGTCCAGGTCGGGTTGTCCCCGGTGCCGTAGTGGTGCGTCTTGGACTCGGTCCGGGTCCAGGTGCCGTCGGTGCCCTTGGCCTCCACCGTCCACGCGGCCAGGCGGCCGGTGGCGTCGAGGTTCCAGGTCTGGCGGCGGTCGCCGACGGTCTCGCTGTGGACGAGGTCGTTGGCGTAGTACGTCAGCCGGGCACCGGCCGGGGTGGCGGTGGTGCGGCCGAACGCGTCGTAGGCGTAGCCGGCGTCGACGATCCGGTCGGCGCTGTCGTACGTGTGCGAGACGTTGGTGGAGCCGGTCCCTCCCTCGGAGCAGTCGGCCGTGGTCAGGCCGGTGCGGTTGCTGTTGGCGTCGAACGTGTAGGACCTGCGGGTGCACTGGGCGTCCGCGGTGTCCTTCGCGGTCACCAGCCGGCCCGCCGCGTCATAGGCGTACCCGGTGTCGGTGGCGGTGCCGTCGGACTGGTCGTGCCCGGCCTGCTGCCCGTGCGCGGTGTGCCGGGTGGTGTCGGAGAGCAGGGCCGTGCCGTCCGCGGACGCGTACCGGCGGGCGGTGGTGTTGCCCGCCGGGTCGCGGTCCACGGTCAGGGCGATCGCGCCGGGCAGCGTCTCGGTGGCGAGTTCGCCGTCCGCGTCGTAGGTACCGGCGAAGGCCCCGGCGACCGAGTCGGTCACCTTCGTGGCCAGACCGCGCGGCTCCACCGCGGTGTCGTAGGAGTAGGTGGTGGTGGACGGCGCCGAGTCGGTGACCCGGACCGGCCGGTCGAGGGAGTCGTACGCCGTGGTGACGGTGTTGCCGCTGCCGTCGGTGGTGCTGATCCGGCGGCCGAGCGCGTCGTAGCCGTACGCCACGGTGGCACCGGCGGCGCTCTGCGAGGCGACCTCGCCCGTCTGCGGGTGGTAGACGGTCGTGGCCTCCGGCAGCGCGGTCCCCGTGCCGCCGGTGACCGTGGACCGGGTCTGTCGGCCCGCCGCGTCGGTGGTGATCGTGGTGGTGCGGGTGACGCCGCCGGCGGTCTCGTCGACCGTGGCGACCGTGCCCCAACGGTCGTAGCCGTAGGTCTTGGTGGCCAGTTCCGCCGGGTGGGAGCCGCCGCCGGTGATCGCCCCGGCCGGGCGGGTGCGGCACACCAGACCGGCCCAGGCGGGCTTGCCCGCGCAGGCGCCGGTGCCGGTCGCCGACCAGTACTCGGTCAGGGTGGTCAGCGCGTCGGTGCCCTGCGAACGGCCCGACGTCTCCCGGGTCTTGCGGCCCGCGTCGTCGTACGCCGTGGTCGTGGTGATCGCCAGGCCGCCCGGGTCGACGACGCTGCGCGTCGGCCGGCCGGAGGCCCAGTCGTAGCCGGTCGCCGTGGTGCGGCGGTCGGCGTCGGTGGCGTACCCCTGCACGGCCGCGCCGGTGACCGCGGTGGTCACCAGGTCCTGCACCGCCGCGTCGGCGGGCCGGCCCTCGTCGTAGGTGTTGACGGTGTGGGTGCGCGCCGGGACCTCGCTGCCCGCGGGCAGCGTGCCCTCGGATGTGCCCCCGGTCAGGGGGCGCTCCAGGGTGACCAGGTGCAGCGGACCGTACTCCTCGGTCTCTCGGCGCCCGTCCGCGCTGTACACGGTCCGGGTGGAGAGCTGCTCGGCGCGCTCGGCGGCGGTCGCGTCGATGATGCCGAGCCGGGTCAGCTCAGCCTTGGCCGCGTCGGTGGCGCCGAGCGCGAGGGCCCGGTTGCCGGCGGTCAGGGAGCGCTCCTCGGAGCCGTACTGGTTGTAGTCGACGGCGTCGATGTGGCCGCCCGGATGGGCGGTGTTGACCTCACGGCCCGACGCGTCGGCGTACACGATCGTCGCCCGCCGGTACGCGTCCGCGGTCAGCGAGGTGCCGACGTGGGAGGCGGGGACCTGGTCCGCGGGGAAGACGGCGGTGGCCTCGACCGGGGCGTCGCTCTGGCCCCAGACGGCGACCGCGGCCGCGTTCATCTGGTGCGGCGCGTTCGCGCCGGACACCGGCACCTGGTAGACGACCGTGGTGACGGCCTTGCCGCCGTCGGTCTCGGTGGCGCTGCCCTGCTTCAGGGTCGGCCGCGCCGCGGACAGGAGCATGCCCTCGCCCGCCGTGACGGCGGTGCCGGCCTTGCCGTACGTCAGGGTCCACGGCAGCTCGCCGGGCTCGGTGAGCGTGGTGAGCCGGCCCGCGCCGTCGTAGCCGTACGCGGTCTTCAGGACGGGGCTGGTCCGCGGGTCCCAGACCTCGCGCAGGCGCCCGGAGGCGTCGTACGCGTACTGCGCGACGGTCTCGGCCGTGGCCGCGCCCGCGCCGGGCGAGGTAGCCCACAGCCTGATCTGCGCGACCTGCCCGGTGTACGAGCCGAACGCGGTCGCCGTGGCCGTGGTGGAGGACGCGTACACGTACTCCAGGACGCGGCAGCCGGCGGTGGCGGGCGTCGCCTGGCAGGTGGCCACGTCGACCGCCGGGGTGGCGCCGATCAGATACTTGGGGCGGGACTGGACCGTGCCGCCGGCCGCGACCTTCTCGGAGACGACGGTGGTGGTCGAGTCGTCCACCGACAGGGCGGTGGTCGCCAGCGTCCAGGAGGCCGCCGCGGCGTCGACCTTGCGGAAGACGCTCACCGTGCCGCTGGTGTCCTTCAGCGTGAACGTGCCGGTCAGGGAGCCCGCGAGGGTCAGGTCCTCGGAGCCCGACTCGGCCTTCCAGCCGCCGCCGCTGGTCGCGGTGAAGGCGGTGGCGACGCTTTCGGCGTCCAGGATCTCGACCGAGGTGGCCGAGGTCCTGCGCACCACCGTCCAGTCGGTGCCCGCCTCCTCGGCGCTCACGCCGGAGGACCAGTTGGGGCCGAAGATGCCGGCCTGGCCCTCCTGGACGTCCTGGGCCACCGGACGGCGCGAGGAGAGCGAACGCTCGACGGAGAGCCCGAAGGCCTCCGCGTCGGTGTCGCCGTAGGTGAAGTCGCCGGTCTGGGCGTTGACGGCACCGGGGCCGACCTCCAGGCTCGGCGCGTTGCCCGCCTGCCGGTCGAGGGTGACCTCGACGACCTGGGAGTGGTACGCGGAGGTGCCCGCGTGGAAGACCGCTCGCAGTTCGAGGACGCCGTCCTCGGCCAGGGAGGTCGCCGCGTCCCACACCAGCGGAGGGGCGGTGCCCGAGGTGACCTGAGCGGGCCAGCTGACGGCCCCGCCGGAGGTCGTGGTGACCTGGGCGGCCGGCACGGTCTTCCAGGCGTCGGTCTCGCCGCGCCGGTACTGGTACGTCACACCGGTGTACTCGCTCTTGCCCTTGGCCTGCAGGGCGATGCGGCGCGCCGTGTCGTCACCGTCGGCCGGGGAGAGGAGGGCGGCGCCGTCCGCGCCCACGCCGAAGGCGTAGGCGGTGACGTCGGGGGAGAGGTTGCCGCCGGAGTCGACGGTCTTGGCGCGCAGGGTGTGCCAGCCGTCGGCCGGGTCGATGGTGACGGTCAGCGGGTCGCCGCCGGTGCCGTCGACGGTGTCGTCCACGCGGTTCGGCAGGTTGGCGTCGTCCAGACCCCAGAGGAAGCCCTGGCCGTCGGTGGCCGCGGTGTCCAGGGTGCAGGTGACCGGGCCGCTCGCTCGGGCGGTCCAGGTGTCCTTGTCGTACGTCCCGCAGCTGATGGTGGGCGCGGCCGGCTTCCCGGTGTTCACGCCGAACCGCTGGTACGCGCTCCACGGGCCGTAGAACGTCCCGTCGTAGCCGCGCACGCGGTAGCGCAGCTTCGGCCCCGAGGGCAGCTTGTCGGCGGTGGGGATCGTCAGGGTCGCGTTCGATCCGGACGCCACGGCGGCGCTGGTGCCGGTGTAGGTGTACGTCGTCTCGTTGTACGCCGGGTCCGGGGTGATCTCGAACTGGGCCCGGACCGTGGCGCCGTCGGGGTCGGTGACCTTCGCGGAGAGGGTCGGGGTCAGCGAGGTCACGTACCGGATGCCGTTGTAGGCGTTGACCGCGGACGGAGATATCGCCGAGGCGGTCGGCGTGCCCGGGAAGGAGTCGTAGGTGACCGTCAGGTGCGGCTCCTGGGCGTGGTCGCCGCCGGCGTGGTTCGCGGAGCGGAAGCGCCGCCAGGTCAGGGAGTCGCTCTCGTCGGTGCCGCGGACCTGCAGCCCGTGGTTGGGCTGCCCGTCGGCCCACGCCTGCACGATCGCGTCGATGTCGAAGTCGACGGTGCCGGCCGGGCAGCTGGAGTTGTAGCCCTTCGCGGCGGTGCTGGTGACCGCGCCGGCGTCGGTCGTCGCCGGCTGGGCGCCCCAGGTGATCGCGGAAGAGTCCCAGCCACCGGTGACGCGCCGCACCTGGGTGCCGGAACCGGTGGTCTGGCAGGTGGACGCGTAGTAGGAGTAGAGGCCCAGATTGGTGTCGTTGACGCGCTTGCCCTTGAGGGCCGACACGTCGAACTTCAGATAGGCGCGGGCCTTCGTCGTACCGCCGTCGTACGTGCCCGACTTCAGCTCGGGCGAGGACACCTGGGAATCCGGGAAGTTGGTGGCCACCCAGGTGTCGGTGGAGGCGGTCAGGGTGGAGGTCGGGTCGACCGTGACGGGGTAGGTCAGGTCCTTCGCGAAGTACGCCGGGTCGGGCGTCAGGACGAGGGTCTGCTTCCCGTCCTTCGCCGTCTCGATCGTCACCGGCACCTTCGCCAGGTGCCGGGACTCGCCCGAGCGCGGGTCCTTGGAGGAGTCCCACATCATGGGCGCGGGGGCCTCGGCGACCAGCTTGCCCGCGGGGTCCTTGAGCAGGAGCCGTCCGCTGGGGGCCTTGGAGAGCTTCAGGCCCTTCGCCTGGACGGGGATCCGGTACGTCGCCGGACCCGTGGGCGCCTTGGCCAGGTGGACGTTCTGGGAGAAGCCCTGCGGGAGCGCGGTGACGCTCAGGGTCTCGCCGCCGCCGAGGTCGTAGGCGGCGGTGTCCCCCTTCAGCTTCGGCGCGGGCAGTTTCTCCTCCCAGCCCATCGCGAAGCCGCGCCCGCTGCGGGTCACGGAGGCGAGCGCGGTGTCGCCGCCGTCGGAGACGGCGACGTCCGCCGTCGCGGTCAGGGGCTTCAGGTCGGCACCGGTGTCCGTCAGCGTGGTGTCGATGTCCTGCCAGGTGTCGCCGCGCTTGACGCGGACCGGAGCCGCGTAGACGGCCGTCTGCATCTGTCCGTCCGGCAGCACGTACGTCGCCGAGGTCTCGGTGCGTGCCGAGAGGACCTCGATCCGGCGCTTCTGCAGCCGGGCCATCAGCCGGGCGGAGGCCTCGTCCCGGGCCTCGGCGGGTCCTGTCGGGGCGGCGGCTAAGCCGGCCGCGGGGGCGGTGGTCCGCGGAGAACCGAGAGCGACGGCCTGGCCGGTGGTGGCGACGACCACGGCCGTCTCGGCGGCCAGGACGGCGGCGACCGCACCTGCGACGAGGCGGAGCCTCTGCCTGGTCGATCTGCGCGTACTCGACCACGGGGGTCTGTTGGGCACAATCCCTCCCACATCTTGTCTGTGCCACGTCAGTTCGTACGGCAGACAGATTTACGGATCACCGCGCGCGCCGTCCCCTCTGGAAGGAAACCTTCATAACCTTCAGAGGTTCTCTTGAGCTAAGGGATCACGCGGGGTGGTGGGAGAGGGCCGGCCTGGTTCGGGGGCTCGGCTCCGGGGCCCGGCCCCTGGGCCCCGGAGCGTGGGGTTCATCCGGCGAGGACGTCGAGGAAGGGCTGCCAGTCGATGTGGTCGCTCTCGGTCCCGGCCGGCACGAAGGCGTACGAGGTGCTCAACCAGCGCAGCAGCTGCCGGCGTTCGAAGCCGATCAGGGCGGCGGCGGAGGGAGCGCCCAGGCGCAGCACGATCTGGTCGTAGGGGGCGGGACGGATGTGCACCTCGCCGATGCCGGTGGGGGTCTCGGTGCCGGCGAGGAGCATGTCGCGGTCAAGGTTCCACACCACGTCACCCGTTGGGGTGTGAAGGGTGAGCCGGACGGTATAGGGGGAACGCGAGTGGTAGCGGACGGTGGCCTTGAGAGGGAGGCGGCAGGACTCGGCGATCAGATGGGCGGTCGCCTTCCACTTGATCTCACGGGAGGGCGGCGGAACGGGCGAACCGGCTTCGGGCATGGGGGGCTCCAGCGTCGGGGGACGCCGCCCGGGGACGACGGCGCATCCTGCTCCGGTTACCCCGCCTACCGTGATCACGCTCCGAAGGTGTGAGGTTTGGGCAAGGGAGATGTCGAGAACTCGTACGGACCGTCAACTCCACGCCCCCTGAACACCCGTTCGAGGCATTGTCCGTGCCCCTTGGCATCATGTGATCATGAGTCACAACATCGCGTACTCCACCGCCGACAAGGCCGACGTCCTGGCCTTCCTGGGCAGCGACGGCAAGCTCACGCCGGACCAGTCGCGCATCCTCGACAGCATCCGCCGCCACGCCAGGGCCCACCAGGAATCCCTCGACCGTGAAGGGGTCGACTGGGGCCTGTCCGTCCCCGACGCCCTCGATCACCTCCTCGCCGGTCGTACCGACTCGGACGCGGAGTGCGCGGGCAACGCCTACCACGCGGCCCTGCAGCACATCATCGACCAGAACGCCTCCGACCCCTACCAGCTGGGCACCTACTCCAAGCCCTCCACGTTCTTCGGCCTCGTCGACGACGAGATGCGCCGTCTCGGCGTGCCCGCCGACCTCCTGCCCCACGGGTACCTCTACGGCGGGCCGCCCGACGAGTTCCCGTACCTCCCGTGCTCGGTGGACGGCTATCCCGCCATCGGCCATCTGCCCCTGGCGAAGACCAAGGCCGCCGCCGACGCCTACCGCGCGGTCCTGGACCGGATGGACCCCGACTTCCGGTACGACGTCCAGGAGCTGATCGAGAAGCTCGAGTTCGAGCACGGCGAGTGGGAGACGGCCACGAAGAGGGTCGACTGGTACACGCAGGACACGCTCTTCTTCAAACTGAGCTGACGAGGACCGGGCGCCGGCGGGGGTGCCGCCCTCGACGGCCGCTGCTCGCTGCCCGATGTCACAGAACCGGGGGGACCGGTGTCTCAGGGGTGACACAGCCGAGCGCGGAGAGACAGGAGCCACCCATGGTCAGGAGCGAGGACCCCCGCCCGGATACCGCCACCGAGGAGTTCGTCACCCATCGCAACCTCCTCTTCACGGTGGCCTACGAGATGCTGGGCTCGGCCGCCGACGCGGAGGACGTCCTCCAGGAGACCTGGCTGCGCTGGTCCGACGTCGACCTCGGCACGGTGCGCAACGAACGCGCGTATCTGGTGCGGATCACCACCCGCCAGGCGCTGACCCGCATGCGGACGCTCAGCCGCCGCAAGGAGTCCTACGTCGGCCCGTGGCTGCCCGAGCCGCTGCTGACCACGCCCGACGTGGCGGAGGACGTCGAGCTGGCGGACAGCGTGTCGATGGCGATGATGCTCGTCCTGGAGACGCTCACGCCGACCGAGTGGGCCGTCTTCGTGCTGCGCGAGGTCTTCGACCTGGGGTACGACGAGATCGCGGAGGCGGTCGACAAGGCCCCGGCCGCCGTGCGCCAGATCGCCCACCGGGCCCGGAGCCACGTGGTCGCCCGCCGTCCGCGCGGCGTCACCTCCCCGGCCGAGGCCCGGGCCGCGCTCGGCGCCTTCCGGCGCGCGATCGAGACGGGCGACCTGCAGGGCCTGCTCGACGTCCTCGCCCCCGACGTCGTCCTCATGGGCGACGGCGGCGGCGTCAAGCAGGCCGTGCCCCGGCCGGTCGTGGGCAGCGACAAGGTCGCCCGCCTCCTGGCCGCGGGCGTGGAACGGCTCGACGGCGCGGTGACGTTCGAGCCGGTACAGCTCAACGGCGGCCCCGGCCTGATCATGCGGCTCGACGGGGAGATCGACAGCGTCGTGGCGGTGCGGATCGACGACGGCCTCATCAGCGGGTTCTACGCCGTACGGAACCCGGACAAGCTCTCGCGGCTGGAGAAGGAGACGGTCGTGAGCCGCTGAGGCCGCGGCCGCCGAGCCGCCGACGCGTGGAGGTCATCGCGCGGTGGCGAGCTCGGCGTTCGCGCGGGCGGTGACATGGGCGAGGGCGCGGGCCGCGATCTCCCGATCGGCCACCGGAAGGTCGCCGTACAGCCGCTGGGCCGGCCCGGCCACGGCGTCCGTGAACCCGCGGTGGAGCCGGGCCCCCTCCTCCGTGAGGGACAGGCGGGCGCCGTCGATCAGTCCGGCCTCGTCGAGCGCGTCGAGCAGGGCGGGAACCTCCGGCGCGCTGATCTTCAGTGTCGCGGTCAGGCGGTCGACGGCCCCGGCGCGGTCGAGCCCGTCGGAGACGGCCTTGAGCGCCACGGACTGATGGAAGGTCAGGCCGGCGTCCGCGAGGAGCCGGTCCCGCACGGCGGCGATCGCGTGGTAGGTGATGCCGATCAACTGGCCGTTGAGGACGGGCGCGGGAGAGGCAGAGGTGGAGGTGGAGGTGGTCATGACGGGCATCTCCTGGTGAACGAGCCGAGACGGGACGAGGAGTGGCTTCCACCTCAACCGGAGAGACCTCCGGTTCGGTGTGGCGCTCACTCTAAGCGGAGAACTCTCCGATTCTCAAGGGGTAACCGGAGAGCTCTCCGCTCCGTCGGCTACGCTGCTCCGCATGACCGCCCCCGCCGAGCGTGCCGACGCCGCCCGCAACCGTCTCCGCATCCTGGCGGCCGCTCGCCGCCGTCTCGCGACGGACGGCTTCGCCGACCTGTCCCTGGACGCGGTGGCCAAGGAGGCCGGGGTCGGGGTCGGCACCGTCTACCGGCGCTTCCGCAACCGGGCGGGCCTGGTCTACGCACTGATCGAGGACAACGAGACCCGCTTCCAGGAATCCTTCGCCCGGCACTGCGCGAGCGACGCCCCCACGGCGCACGACCGGTTGCGCGTCTTCCTGCACGGCCTCGCCGAACTCGTGGACGACAACCGCGAGCTGCTCCTCCTGGCGGAATCGAGCGGCCCGGCCGGGCGCTACCGCAGCGCCCCGTTCCGCCGCCACCACGAACAGATCGCCGGCCTGATCACGGAACTCGCCCCCGCGGCGGACGCCGACTACCTCGCCGACCTGCTCCTCATGGCGTTCACGCCGGGCCTCTTCGACTTCCAGCGCACCGAACGCGGTTGGGAGGTAGACCGCATCAAACGCGGCCTCGACACGCTGATCGGGGGCATCGGAGCCGTCCGTCCCCCCGAGGCCGGCTGAGCGGGCCGGCGGCCCGGCCCCCGGCGGCGGTCCGGCGATCGCTTCCCGGGCCGGGCCGGCGACCATTCGGGCGATCCGGCTGATCGTTTCTGGGGTGACGTTTCGTGCCGATCCGCGCGGAACCCGTGTGGCAGGTCGCGCGAGCGAGGCCGCCGCACCTACAACGGCCGGCATGATCAACGCCTCACTGTGGCGCGCCGCGTCCGCGCTCGCCGTCCTGTCGCTGCTCCTCGCCCCGGCCGCCGCCGCGCGGCCCGGCGCCGGGCAGCCGGGCCCCGCCCCGGACTCCCGTCCCCCGGTCCCCCTCCTCGCCCTCGGCGTTCCGCAGGGCCCTCTCCCCCCGGTCGCCGAGCCGTTCGGCCGTATCGCCCCTCGCAGCCCGGCCGTCCCCACCGGAGGGCCGGCCCGGACGGCCCCGCTGTCCGAGACCTGGCGGACCCGTTCCGAGGACGTGGCGGGCCGCGTCGTCGGCCACATCTCGGACGATCTGCCGGGCCGGGGCTCGACCCGTCCGGAGACCCCGCTGGGCAGCCTCATCGCCGACGGCCAGGCCGCGGCCGGCCGGCGGTACGGGGCGGACCTGGCCCTGCTGAACCCCGACGCCATGCGCGCCGACCTCGTGTACCACGACGGGGGCGTCGTCACCTACGCCGACGCCCACCAGGTCCACCCCTTCGAGACCCCCCTCCACGTCCTGCCGGTGACCGGCGCGCGGCTGGTCACGGCGCTGCGCCAGCAGTTCACCGGCGAGAACGCGGCGAGCCCGCGCTTCCTCCAGCTGTCGAAGGAGCTCACCTACGCGGTCGACATGAGCCGCTCCGGCGGGGACCGGCTGCTCGCGGACACCGTGCGGGTCCACGGCCGGCCGGTGACCCCGGAAGCCGTCTACAAGGTCGTGCTCGACGAGCTCCTCGCGGACGGCGGCAACGGCTTCACCGTCTTCGCGGAGATCACCACCCGTGAGGGCGGGGAGACCACCGACCTCGCGGCGCTGGTCGCTCACCTCGAAGCGACCACGTCCCCCGCCGCCCCGGCCACGCCCTCGCGCCCGGGGCGGATCACCTTCACCGCGCGCTGAGCGGACGGAGCGGGGCCGCGGCCGGCCCCGCTCACCCCTCCGGCAGCCAGATCTCCTCCATCCGGCGGGCCGCGGCCTCCGTGTGCCGGACCCGGAACACCGACATCCGCAACTCCTTGCGCCCCCACGGCCGGTACGGCCCCTGGGCCAGACGGCTCACGCCCTCCCATTCGGTGAAGCGGGGGTCCTCGTCGATCTCGACGTCCTCCTCCTCCACCGCCTCGGGCGTGATGCCGAGGGCGTCCAGGACCGCCCACACGTCCCCGGTGAGCGTCCACGGCTCCTCGCCGGACCAGCCCGCGGAGTGCAGCGCCGGCGCGCCGGGGACGACGACGGCGTCCTCGGCATGCGTCTCCCCGGTGTCGACGTGCGCCGAACCGACGATCCGGGCGCCGGGGTACCGCTCGGCGAGGGCGCGGACCTGTTCCCGTACGGGATGGGCGTCGCCGTTGTCGGCGAGCGCCGGATCGGCGAGCGCGATCACGTTGCCCCAGCAGCCGACCCTGACCACATCCAGGTCCGTGCGCGTCTCCAGGACCACCGGGTCGACCGGCGACAGCGGGGTCAGCTCTTCGAGGACCGCGTCGATCGTCCCGAAGTCCTCCGCGAATCTGCGGGCCGCCGCCGGGTCGTGCGCCGGGAAGCCGTCGGAGCGGTCGGGGAAGGGGGGCAGCACGAGGGTGATGGTGGCATCACCGGAGCCCCAGACGCGGTGGTCGGGCGGGCGGATCCACGGGTCGGTGTCGGCCATGACTCTCACACTATCCCCTTACAGCACAGCCAAGTTGACCCCGCCACGGCGCCCTAGGGTGTTTGTCGTGGCGGCGTCAATGACCAAACGGGGGCCCCTGACGCCGCGCGCTGACGACTCCCTTTCTGGGCTCCCCCCAGGAGAACCACGTGACCCATCCGACCCGCCCGCGGCGCTTGCGCGCCGTGGCCCGCATGGCGGTCGCCCTGGCCTGCGCCGGCGTCATGTCCCTCACCGGACTGCCCGGCCTCCAGAGCGTCGCGGACGCCGCGCCGAACCCGCCGGGGAAGAAGAAGCAGGAACTCTGCCAGGACCTGTTCGACCTCCAGGACGTCGAACCCACCCCGGTCGACGAGATCCCGTGGGACAAGGACATCCGGCCCGAGGCCGACTGGGACGAGTACTTCTTCGACTCCCAGCGCCAGGCCATGGACGGAGTGATCCTCCCCGGCACACCCGCCGAGCAGAAGAAGGTCCTCGACGCGCTCGAGCACGGCCCCGAGGGCTACAAGGAGGGCGACCCGCGCAAGGTCTGGGCCTCCTACAAGCGCTTCCTCGACGGAGCCGGCGGCACGAACAAGTACGGCACCTTCGACGCCTGGCTCAAGGAGTCGTACCTGGAGATGGCGGCCCGAGGCGCCCGGGGGCGCGCCTTCCACAAGAAGGTCGTCAAGGACCTCGGCCTGACCGGACCCGACTGGTACTGCGAAGAGGACGTCGAGTACACCGACAAGGACGGCAACAAGCGCTACCGCCGCTACGACGCCGTCAACTACAAGACCGGTGACCGCGTCGAGATCAAGTCCGGCGGCAACCACGAAGGCGGCCAACGGCCCAAGGACAAGGCGGTCCTGAAGGAGGACCCCAAGGCCAAGCTGCGGCCGGTCTTCGGGCAGGAGCAGTCTCCCGAGACCCGCAGGATGTACGACAAGCTGTCCAGGGAGGTGGGCAACGGCCAGGACGGCAAGCCGCGCATCCAGCGCTACGAACACCGCTCCACCTACCGCGCCCGCTACACCCCCGGCCGGTTCAGCCTCTACGACCCGTACATGAACCCTGCCCCCGGCCGGCAGACCGGCTCCCGGGGCGGCGGGAACGACCAGATCAACCGCTCCGCGCCGACCCCCGAGGACGCCCGCCGGCAGATCGAACGGGCCAGGCAGCTCGGCGCCGCGCAGGGACGCGTCCGCGGGCCCGGCGGCGTCGACTTCACCACCCTCGAACTGCGGTACGTCGGCAAGCCCGTCAAGGGTCAGGGCCTCGACTACTCGTTCTCCGCGAAGAAGACGGACGAGGACGCCGCCCCCGGCTACGGCGGCAAGGAGAAGGCACAGCTCGTCTCCGACAGTTTCTTCACCTGGCTCGCCCTGACGCCGGAGAAGTTCTGGGTCAACCTCAACCCGGACGAGCCCGAGCGGGTCATGGACGACGCGTTCGCCGCCACGGACGCCGGTCGCGTCCTGCTGGAGGCCGACCTGATCATGAAGCACGACTTCGCCGCCGCGCTCAACCCCGAGAAGCGCCCCGAGGCCCGGCAGTACTGGGACACCGCGCCGCGCCGCGAAGGCATGCCGTGCTTCCCGTACACCCGGATGTGGATCGAACCGAAGCCCGCCCAGGTCCGCGAGCAGGACGGCGGCATCTACATCCTGGACGCCCCGCTCGCCGCCAAGGCCGAGTGGCAGGAGACCAAGTGGACTCCGCCCGGCGCCCAGAAGTGCGACCTGACCAAGGCCGAGCAGAAGGCGGCCCAGGCCACCGTCAACCGTGTGGTCATGAGCGAGGTCGAACGGCGGGTCAACAACGACCCGAAATACGCCGACCTGCGCCGCGTCTACGCCTCCCGGGTGGCCGCCGAGTGGATCCGTCAGCAGGACGCGCAGCGGCCCACCGACTACCGGAAGATCATCGACAGCAACGACGTGGCCAAGTGGCCGCTGCGCGGCGAGAACGCCGACTGGTCCAAGATGGACGTCTACAACCGCTACAAGAAGACCCTGACCGAGGGCATCGAGTGGTTCGAACTCGCCTACGGCGGCAAGGTCTACCAGCAGGGCGTCGGCGGCGTCGACTTCTCCAAGGCGCCGAAGCAGAACGTCACCCCGATCCGCTTCCAAGCCAGGCACAAGCATCTGCCGCGGACGACGAGGACGTCCCTCGCGACGATGACGGACGACGCCGAGAGCGAGGAGACGCTGTTCCTCGGCGGGAACACCGCGGCCAAGGCCTCCGGCGGAGGCGGCGAGGACCCGACCCCGACGCCCACGCCGACCCCGAGCGATCCCGGCACGCCGACCGAGGAACCGTCCGCTCCGGCTCCGTCGACCCCGGGCACCGGCGGCACCGCCGCACCGCAGGACCCGGACGGTGACCTCGCCGACACCGGCTCCGGCGCCCCCGTCGGCCTGATCGCCGGACTCGCCGCCGCACTCGCGGCCGTGGGAGGCGCGCTGGTCTGGTGGCGCCGCCGCGCCACCGACCGGGAGTAGCCCGCCGGCACCACCGCCGGCACCCGTGGACCGTCTCCGGCCCGCCCCCGCCTCCCGGCGGAGGCGGGCCGGACCGCGTCTCTAGGGGGTGCGCTCCACGCTCTCGCGGGCGGCGGCGCCCGTGGGTTCGCCCGGCAGGAAGGTCACCTGGGGCGCGCCCGTACGCGGGTGGACGGCGACCTCCGCCGTCACCCCGTACACCTCCCGCAGCAGGGCGGGCGTGAGCACCTCACCGGGCGGGCCGGTGACCACGACCTCGCCGTCGCGCAGGACGTAGAGGCGGTCGCAGTAGAAGGCGGCGAGGTTCAGGTCGTGGAGGGCGACCAGGACCGTGGCCGGCAGCCGGCGCACCAGACCCAGGACGTCCAACTGGTGCCGGACGTCCAGGTGGTTGGTCGGCTCGTCGAGGACCAGCAGGGCGGGCTGCTGGGCCAGCGCGCGGGCGATGAGCACACGCTGGCGTTCGCCGCCCGACAGGTGGTCGAAGGGACGGTCGGCCAGCGCCTCGGCGTCCACCCACGCCAGCGCGGACTCGATGATCAGCGTGTCCTCGCCGGTGTCGCCGTCGAAGAGCCGCTTGTGCGGGGTGCGTCCCATCGCGACCACGTCCCGCACGGTCAGGTCGAAGTCCGCGCCCGTCTCCTGCACCACGGCGGCCAGCGTGCGGGCGAGCCGGCGGACCGGCACGGACCACACGTCGGCGCCGTCCACCCGGACGCTGCCCGCCCGGGGACGCAGCACGCGGTAGACGGCCCGCAGAAGGCTGGACTTGCCGCTGCCGTTGGGCCCGACGAGGCCGATCACCTCACCGGACCGGGCGGTCAGGGAGACGTCCCGGACGAGCCGGTGCGCGCCCGCCGTGAGCGTGACGCCCTCGACGGTGAGTTCGGTGGCCGTCATGCCGCTCCCCGGTCGGCCGTGCGCCGGGCGTCCCGCCGCATCAGCCACAGGAAGAACGGCCCCCCGCACAGCGCCGTGAGGACCCCGACCGGGATCTCCATGGGTGCGGCGACCGTACGCGCCGCGATGTCGGCCCAGATCAGGAACACCGCCCCGCCCAGCGCGGCCGTCGGCAGCACCCGGCGGTGGTCGCCGCCGACGAAGAGCCGCACGGTGTGCGGCATCATCAGCCCCACGAACCCGATCGGCCCGGCGGCCGCCACCAGAACTCCGGTGACCAGCGAGAGCAGGACGAAGGTCCGCGCCCGGAACCGGGCGACGTCGAGCCCCATCGTCGAGGCCGCCTCCTCGCCGGCGAGCAGCAGATTGAGCGAACGGGCCTGGGTCAGCAGGACCGCGACGCCGAGCGCGAGCGCCGCGCCGGGCAGCCACAGGGTGGCCCACTGGACACCGCCGAGGCCCCCGAGGGTCCAGGCAAGGACCGCCCGGGCCTCGTTGCCCCGGTCGCTGGTCAGCAGCAGGACGTCCATGACCGCCGTGAGGACGGAGGCGAACGCCACGCCCGACAGCACCAGCCGCACCGAGGTGATGCGGCCGCCGGACCGGGCCGTCGTGTAGACGAGCAGCAGCGTCAGCAGGGCGCCGGCGAACGCGGCGACCGACAGGGACACCGGCCCGAAGAGGCTCACCCCGAAGACGATCACCGCGACGGCGCCCAGGGAGGCGCCCGAGGAGACGCCCAGCAGGTACGGCTCCGCGAGCGGGTTGCGTACCAGCGCCTGCATCGCGGCGCCCACCGCCGCGAGCCCGGCGCCCGTCACCGCGCCCAGCAGCACCCGCGGCGCCCGCACGTCGAGCACGATCGTCTCCCGCGCCTGCGACCAGGCGGGCTCGGAACCGTCTCCGGTCAGCGCGTGCGTCACGATGCCCCACACCTGGCCGGGGGGCACCGGCACCGAGCCGATGGCCATGCCCGCCGTCATCGACGCCAGGAGCAGCACGCCGAGGACGACCAGGGTGAGGGCGAAGGCGCGGCGGCCCGGACCGGCCGCGCGGGAGGCGCCCGCGGGACGGGCGGAGGAGCCGGCGGGGGGAGCGGCGGACACGGCTTTCGCCGGTGCCGTCACTGGAAGCGCTCGGGGTGCAGCCCGCGGGCGAGGTCCTCGACCGCGTACGGCGCGCGGACACCGACCAGCGTCGCCGTCAGCGGCAGCACCACGAAGCGCTTGTTCTTCACGGCCGGCACGTCGGCGAGGGCCGGCTGCGCCAGCAGGAACTTCTTCTTCTGCTCGACGTTCCCCGCACCCGCGTAGTCGTAGATGGCGATGACCTCCGGCTTACGGGCGACGACCTGCTCCCACGAGACGTCACCGAAGACGTCGTCGAGGTCGGCGAAGACGTTGGTGCCGCCGGCGAGGCGGATGACCTCGGTGCCGAGGCTCTTGCCTCCTGCGGTGAACGCCGACTTGTCGCCGCTGTCGTACACGAAGACGGGGAGGGCGGGAGCCCCCTTCACCGTCGCCGCGGTCTTCGCCACGCGCCCCTGAAGGTCGGCCACCAGCGCGTCGGCACGCTCCTCGACGCCGAAGAGGGAGCCGATGGCGCGGATCTCGTCGTACGTGTCCGTCATCGCCACCTTCTTCTTCCCGCAGTACTCGCGGTTGAGGTAGGTGTCGATCCCGGCGTCGGCGAACGCCTTGCGGGAGCGGCCCTCCTTCTCGGCGAACGCGCTGGCGTAGCCGCCGTACACGAAGTCCGGTTCCGCGTCGAGGACCGACTCGAAGGACGGCTCCTTCTTCGCCAGCTCCGGGATCGCCGCGAAGTCCTCGCGGAAGGCGGGCAGTACGGCCGAGTCGGGGAAGGCCGTGCCGACGATCCGGTCCTTCAGACCGAGGGCCAGCATCAGCTCGGCCGGGTGCTGATGGATGGTCACCACCCGGGAGGGCGGCTTGTCGTACGTGGTGCGCGTGCCGCAGTTCTCGACGGTGAGGGGGAAACCCTCGGCTGACGCACCGGGCTTCGCGCCGCCGCCCTCCCGGGCGGTGCCGCTCTGAGGGGAGGCGCCGCAGCCGGTGAGCAGGACCCCCGACAGGGCGAGGGCCAGGGCGGCGGCGCGCACGGGGCGGCGACGGGGCATGCTGCGCGTGCGGGGCATGCGGGACGTACTGGGGTACACGAAAAGCCTCCTGGGGAGTCCGCGCTCCTCGGATCGGGCCCGCGACAGGCCAGTTTCCTGACTCCCGGATCGGCGTACACCCCAGCCTTCCCACGCGGTGCGCGCAGTGGCGTCTCGACGGGTGCACTCCCCGGTCACAGTGGCGGGACCGTGCCGGTTTCGCACCGGCTTCCTGTCTCCCGTCGCGGTGATGACCAGGTGATCCTACGGTTCCGCGCCTCCGGCGCAAAAGGACGCCCTCTCGGCCCCGCGCCCCCTTGTTGCCGAAACGGCAAGCATCTTTGACGCCCCGGCGGGCCGTGGCGAGTCTGGACCCAGGTGCCGCCGGCACCGCGCAGTCGTCCCGAAGGAGCCTCGATGCCGACCCCGAAGCCCACCGATCCCGCCGAGTTCTGGGAAGAGCGCTACCGCACGAGCGACCGTGTCTGGAGCGGCGAACCGAACCCGCTCCTCGTGCGGGAGGCCGCCGATCTGACACCGGGCACGGCCCTGGACCTGGGCTGCGGCGAGGGCGGCGACGTCCTGTGGCTGGCCTCGCGCGGGTGGCGCGTGACCGGCGTGGACATCTCCGCGACCGCCCTGGAACGGGCGGCCGCCCACGCGGCGGAGGCCGGCTGCGCCGACCGGACCGCGTTCGAGCGGCACGACCTCGGAGTGACCTTCCCCGAGGGCGGCTTCGACCTGGTGAGCGCCCAGTTCCTGCAGTCGCCCGTCCCGCTCGACCAGGACGGGGTGCTCAGGTCGGCCGCCGCCGCGGTCGCCCCGGGCGGCACGCTCCTCATCGCCATGCACGCCGCGTGGCCGTCCTGGATGGAGAAGCACGAGTACCCGTTCGACGCGGACTTCCCCACCCTCGACGGCGTCCTCGCGGCGCTCGCCCTGCCGCACCCCTGGCGGGTGGACACGCTGGAGGGCGTGGAACGCGCCCTCACCGCGCCCGACGGCCGCCGGGGCACGCGGGTGGACAACGTGTGGCGGCTCACCCGCACCGCCTGATCCCGCACCGCCTGACCTCGTACAGCCCGCCCCGCAACGCCTGATCCCGCCCCTGCCTCGGGATGGCTCCCCTTCGCGGCCGCGCCCCCCGGACCCTCGACTCGCACACGCGTGTGATCATGACGGGCATGGGTCCGGGGAGGACCCAGGGGAGGGAACATGGCTTACACAGACACCAACGGCATCGATCTGTCCGGTCCGACCGGCAGACTGATCCAGACCGTCGACCTGGTGAAGAACCCGGCGCCGCAGGCGATCGCGACGGACACCGTCAACGGGCACGTCTTCGTGCTCCAGGTCGAGAGCTCGGCCACGGCCCCGGCCGGCAACATGTACCTCAACCGCATCGACCGGCGGACCGGCGTGCGCACGGGGGCGATGCAGCTGAAGGGCTTCGGCCACGGCCTCGCCATGGGCGTGGAGCCGGTCGGCGCCGACAGCTACGTCTGGACGGAGGTCGGGCCGCTCCACGTCACCGGCGGCGGCACCACCTTCGGCAAGGCGATCACGCGGTTCCGGTTCGCCGACGGGGAGGTACTCGACGGCGCCACCATCCCGGCGGAGCGGAAGTTCACCGCTCCCGGCAGCACCTCCGGCACCGGCCCCTCGACCGACCCGGTGCACGGCCTGCTGACGGTGATGTACCACAAGGGCGGCGACCGGCACTTCACCCGGTACGCCACGGCCGGTGCCGCCACCGGCGACTGGACGCCGGCCGGCCCGACGTTCGTCGTGCCCGACGGGGAGGACGTCACCCCCGCCGTGCCGTCGCCGTACCCGCTGGAGCCGAAGCTCACCTTCCAGGGCTTCGCGAGCCTCGGGGACGTCCTGTACGTCTACCAGTGGGCGCCGTACGACAAGGGCGAGGACCCGACCGTACCCAGCGAGTTCCCGGGCATCACCTTCCTCACGTCCTACTCGTGGACGACGGGGCTCAGGCTCGACCGGCAGGTCGTCACCGGCGCCGACGGCCTTACGCGGCGGGAGCCCGAGGGGCTGGCCGTCGAGGTCGACCCGGCGACGCGGGAGACCCGGCTGCTCTTCGGATTCAGCAACACCACGCCCGGCAGCGAGTTCGCGCGCGACGTCACGATCGGCTGGTATCCGACGAAGCCCGCCGTGGACGGGATCCAGGTGCTGTCGGACTGGGAGGACCTCGCCCTGGAAGCGGGCGTCACCCCGGGCGCCGAGCGCCCGCGCGGGCGGCTGATCGCGCTCGCCGGGACCACCTACCTCCAGATGCGCGGCACCCTGACGTGTTCTCCCGGCCTGACCGCCGACAGCAGGGTCGCCACCCTGCCGCACCGGCTGCGACCCACCCGTCCGGTCCGCCAGAACGTGCCGCGCAACAACTACTACGGCCGCTGCGTCTGCCGGATCGAGGCGGACGTCCACGGCGCGCTCTGGGCGTACGGCGCCACCGGCGACAACGCCGTCACCTGGATCGACCTCGACGGCGTCTCGGTCGCCTGGCGATGACGCCGCCCCGCGCCGGGGCCCGGGCCGTCACGGTCCGCCGCCCCGCCCCCCGCCGCTGCCCCGCCCTACCCGATCCGGAGGATCGCGCATGAACCGCCCTACTCCCAGCCGCCGTTCCCTGCTCGGCGCGGCTCTGGCCGCCCCCGCCGCAGCCGTCGCGGCCCCGCTGCTGACCGCCGCGCCCGCCGCCGCGGTCGACGGGTCGGACGGGTGCCGGCTCCTGGTCGACTGGACGGCCATCGTTCCGGCGCCCGGTGTGGTGCCGGAGGCCGCCGCACCGCTCCAGGCCCGGGTCATAACTCTCGCGGGCACCGAGTTCCTCCAGCTGCGGGGCACGGTCACCTGCTCGTTCACCGCGGACGCCCAGCTGGGCACGCTGCCCGAGACGATCCGCCCGCCGAAGCTGACCCGGGGCGTCTGCCCCCGCAACAACAGCCAGGGCATCAACGCGCTCCGCGTCGAGGCCAACACCCAGGGCGTCCTCACGGTCTTCGGGCCGCAGGCGACCAACAAGGTCACCTGGATCCAGCTCGACAACTTCTCGTCCGTCCTGCGCTGACCCTCAGGCCGGCGAGCCCTGGCAGCGCCACGGCCCGGAACCGCTGGACCGATGTCCGCGGTTCCGGGCCGTGAGCGCGCAACCGCTCGATCGCCGAGCCGCTCGGGCACCCGGTCGCCGCTCGCCGAAGCGGGCGCCCGCCGCTCAGGACCGGCCGACGGAGCCGGAATCGTCCACGGGCTCCCACTCCTCGACCCGGGCGGAGCCGGCGGCCGGGTCGGGATCCGGGCGGGTCGCCGGGTCCTGGCCCTCCGTCGACGGCGCGGGTCCGGAGGGGTCCGCCGCTGTCTTCGTGCGCCGGCGTCCGGTGAGGTAGGTGGCGACCGGTTCGGTGTACCGGGCGGTGAGCGGGCCGAGGATGACCAGGACGAGGACGTACGCCGTGGCGAGCGGGCCGAGCGCGGGCTCGATGCCCGCCGTGACGGCGAGCCCCGCGATCACGATGGAGAACTCGCCCCGGGCCACCAGCGTGCCGCCCGCCCGCCAGCGCCCCTTGGCGGAGATCCCCGCGCGCCGCGCGGCCCAGTGGCCGGTGGCGATCTTCGTGCCGGCCGTGACCACGGCGAGGGCCAGCGCCGGGAGGATGACCGGGGGAATGCTCGCGGGGTCGGTGTGCAGGCCGAAGAAGACGAAGAACACCGCGGCGAACAGGTCCCGCAGCGGGCTCAGCAGGTTGTGCGCTCCCTCGGCGACCTCGCCGGAGAGGGCGATGCCGACGAGGAAGGCGCCGACGGCGGCGGAGACCTGGAGCTGCTGGGCGATGCCCGCGACCAGCAGGGTCAGGCCCAGGACGACGAGGAGCAGCTTCTCCGGGTCGTCACTGGAGACGAAGCGGGAGATGAGCCGGCCGTAGCGGACGGCGAGGAAGAGGACGAGGCCCGCCACACCGAGCGCGATGGCGAGGGTGAGGCTCCCGGCGGCGAGGCTCACACCGGCGAGCAGGGCGGTGATGATGGGGAGGTAGACGGCCATCGCGAGGTCCTCGAGGACCAGGATGCTGAGGATGACCGGGGTCTCGCGGTTGCCCAGGCGGCCGAGGTCCCCCATCACCTTGGCGATGACGCCCGAGGACGATATCCAGGTGACGCCCGCGAGGACGACGGCGGCCACCGGCCCCCAGCCGAGGAGCAGGGCCATCGCGGCGCCGGGCAGGGCGTTGAGGGCGGCGTCGACCAGCCCGGCCGGGTACTGCGTCTTGAGGTTGGAGACCAGGTCGCTCGCCGTGTATTCGAGGCCGAGCATCAACAGCAGCAGGATGACGCCGATTTCGGCGCCGATCGCGACGAACTCCTCGCTCGTCCCCAAGGGCAGCAGGCCGCCCTCGCCGAACGCGAGGCCGGCCAGCAGATAGAGCGGTATCGGCGAGAACTGGAAACGGGCGGCGAAACGCCCCAGCAGCCCGAGGCCGAGGATGATGGCGCCGAACTCGATCAGGAAGACAGCGGAGGAGTGCATGCCGTCACTCCCGGCCCAGGATCGCGGCCGCCGCGTCGACGCCCTCGCGGGTGCCGATGACGATCAAGGTGTCCCCACCCGCCAGACGGAAGTCCGGGGCGGGTGACGGTATCGCCCCGGAGCGGCGCAGGATGGCCACGATCGACGCGCCGGTCTCCGTCCGTATGCGGGTCTCGCCCAGGACCCGCCCGTTCCAGTGTGAGGTGGAGGAGAGCTCCGTGCGTTCCGCCACCAGTCCCAGGTCGGTGGTGGACAGCAGATTGGGGCTGTGGTGCGCGGGCATCAGCGCGTCGATGAGGACCTCGGCCTCACGGCCGGTCAGCTTCACCGACAGCGCGCACTCGTCCGGATCGTCCTGCCGGTGCGCGTTGAGCGTCCGGGCGCCGTCGCGATGGGCGATCACCGAAAGGCGCCGGTGCTCGCGGGTGGTGAGGTCGTAGCGGACCCCGATGCCGGGTAGCGGAGTCGTGCTGAGGCGAGGAGCGGGCACAGGGAACCCCCAGGTCAGTGGCATCGTAGCGGCGTGGAAGGCGCGACTCCGCGCCTCGCCGCCACCTTATCGGCCCACGAATTGCCCGAATCGCCGACACATAGGAGCAGACCCGGCCAGGGGGTCCGGGGTCGTGGCGGGCGCGGGTCCGGGTCGCCATGAGCATGGTGCGGGGGCCTTGGTGAGGGGCGGCGTACGGGTCCCGGTGCGGCCGTAACTCCCTTGTCCACCTGGTGATCACGGGTTAGGGTCCCCGGGCACACAGCGGGGAATCACGGCAGGTGGGGGACATGGCCGAGGACATCGACGCGCTTCCGAGAGGCGCGGGCGCGTGGGGACAGGCCGTGATGGCCGTGGCGTTGGTGGCGGTCATGGGCCTCGCCGTCGTCCTCCAGGACATGTGGGCGTCGTCGACCGCGGGCACTCCTGCCGCGCGGATCGCGACGTGCCCGGACGAGGAGCCCGGGAAGACGGCGGACGGGACGAGCGGGGCGGCGGCGCGGAAGACGGGCAAGGCGGAGGCGGAGGTCCAGGGGAAGGCGCCGCGGCCCCTGACCGGGGCGCGGCTGTGCGAGGCGCTGCACCGTCCCGACCTGGCCGCGCTGCTCGGCGTCCCGGGGGAGACCGCGAAGAGCGCGGAAGGCGCCGACGAGTCCTTCGACTTCCTCGGCACCGACGCGATCGCCCACCCGTCGGCCCACGTCGAGTTCGAGACGTACACCGTGACGCTGGCGGCCACCTACGACGGTGCGCCGGTGGCCGGTTCCGTCGGCGGGCTGGGGCAGGGCGCGCAGGAGCGCACGGTCCTGGGCCGCCCGGCGGTCCTCTTCTGGGACCACACCATGAGGATCACCTTCCGCCTCGACGGGAGCGACGCCGACAGCGGCCCCGGCCTCCCGGTCGGCGTCCTCACCGTCGCCCAGGACGCCCGGGACAGCGGCGGTTCCTTCGAGGTGGCCCTGTGGCGCTCGGACGGCGGGGTGCCCAGCGACGCCGTACTGACCCGGGTCGCGGAGAAGGTCCTGCCGACGGTGCCGGGGTGGGCCCCCCGCCCGTAAGAGGACGCCCGCCCCTCGCGGTCCGCCGGCCCGCCCCCGGCCCCCCGGCCCCGCCGGTCGTATGTCCGGTCACCCCTCCAGCAGGTTCCCCATCCACTCCTCGATGCCCGCCACCGTGCGCGGCAGCGCGCCCGACATCAGGCGGGCGCCCGTCGCCGTCACGACGAGGTCGTCCTCGATACGGACACCGATGCCGCGCAGCTCCGCCGGCAGGGTCTCGTCGTCCGGCTGGAGGTACAGGCCCGGTTCGACCGTGAGGACCTGCCCCTCCGTCAGTACGCCGTCCGGATACGTCTCCGTCCGCGCCTTCGCGCAGTCGTGGACGTCGAGCCCGAGCATGTGGCCGCTGCCGCACAGCGTGTACCGCCGGTGCAGGTCGCCTTCGGCGTTCTTGAGGACGCCCCACTCGGCCAGCCCCTCCGCGATCACCCGCATCGCGGCCCGGTGGAAGTCCCGGAAGGCGGCCCCCGGACGCAGGGCCGCCATGCCGGCCTCCTGGGCCGCCAGGACCAGTTCGTACACCTGCCGCTGGACGGGCGAGAACCGCCCCGACAGCGGGAGGGTACGGGTGATGTCCGCGGTGTAGAGGGTGTCGGTCTCCACGCCGGCGTCCAACAGCAGCAGCTCGTTCCGGTCGAGCCGCCCGTCGTTGCGTATCCAGTGCAGGACGCACGCGTGGGCGCCGGACGCGGCGATGGTCTCGTACCCCGTGCCGTTGCCCTCGGCCCGCGCGCGCAGGCCGAACACCCCCTCGATCCACCGCTCGCCGCGCCGGTGCGCCAGCGCGTGCGGCAGCGCCCGGACGACGTCCTCGAAGCCGGCGGTGGTGTGGTCGACCGCGAGCTGGAGCTGGTCGACCTCCCAGGGATCCTTGACGAGGCGCAACTCCGAGAGAGCGGCGTCCAGTTCGGCGTCCTCCGTGGCCCTGCGGCCGGGTGGGGAGCCGAGCGTCTCCAGGGGCGCGCAGCGCAGGCCGGTCAGCCGCTCCGCCTCCGCGAGGTCGGGGCGCCGGCCGACCCAGAACTCGCCGTAGCGGCGGTCGCGGTAGAACGCGTCGTCGCCCTCGGCGCGCCGAGATCGGGGGCGCAGGTACAGCACCGGCTCGTGTCCGTGCGGGCCCTCCGGTTCCATGACCAGGACGTGTCCGGCCTGGTCCTCTCCGGTCAGTCCGGTCAGCCAGGCGTAGGCGCTGTGCGGCCGGAAGCGGTGGTCGCAGTCGTGGGAGCGTACCTTCAGCTCCCCGGCCGGGACGATCAGCCGTTCGCCGGGGAAGCGCGCGGAGAGCAGGGCGCGTCGGGCCGGCGTGACGTCGTACGCCTCGACGCGGGCCGAGGCGGGCAGGGGCGTGGGGGACCAGCCGCCGCCCATCAGGCGGGAGAGGCCGGGGGAGACCTGCGGGTCGTGGCTGCCGGTGTGCAGGCGCGGAGAGGCGTCGGTCACGGGGCTCCTCGGGAAGAAGCGAACTGGTAGGCGCACAGGGCTTGTTAGTGCAATTTCACATTACTATGTTACAGCTCACACCGCGGCACGTTCATCCCCGTCAAACGCCGTACGTACGACGGCGGTTGTGGCCTCCCGCCCCACCGCCTCGCACACCACATCCCCCACCTCCCCTCCCTTCAGGAGTCCTTGGTGTCCCAGCACAGAGCTGCGCGTACGTCCCTCCTCGCCACCGCCGTGGCGGTGACCCTGCTCGCCACCGCGGGCCAGGCGTGGACCCTCTCCACCGACCGCGCCCCGGCCCCCGCCGCCGCCACGACTTCCGCGAGCGCCGTCCCCGCCGCCACGACTCCGGCGAGCGCCGCCCCCGCCGCGGCATCGGGCACGTTCACCTCCGGAGCCCCCGGCGCGAACCCCTTCGACGAGGTCGACCACATCGCCTCGGCGCGGGCGAAGACCCCGACGCCCGCCGACGCCCCCGGCGACCACGCCACCGACGGCCGCGTCCCCGGAGCCGCCACCGGCACGGCCGCGGCGCCGTCACCGCGTACGGAGAAGAGACCGGTCCTCGCCGCGGCCACGGGCCGGACGGCCGCCGGCGTCCCCTGCACCCTCGACGGGATCACCCGCCTCACCCCGGAGCAGTTCGCCGACTTCCTCGGCGACCCCGCCGTCCTCGCCGACGGCTGCCTGCGCGGACTGATCTGGACCTGGGACGCCCGCCTGACCCCGGTCATGTCCGACGCCCACGTCCAGGCCGTCTCCCGCCGGATATCCGCCCTGGCCGCCGCCCACGACGGCCGCAACTCCTCCCATCTGGAGGAGATGTTCACCTACCTGCACGCCGTGGCCTACCACGACCACGGCCGCTCCGAGATCGACATCACCGACGCCCCGACCGTCGACGCCATGCGCCGCGCCATCGCCGACTTCGCCGCCGCAGCCCGCACCTTCGACGTCACCCCCGCCAACGCCCGCACCCTGCGCGAGGCGCTCTACGCGGGCAGCGCCCCCGGGCTGCGGGCCCACCAGACCGGTCTGATCAAGCGGGTCCTGGCCACCATGGACCCGGCCCACCCGGCCACCCACCACGACCCGGCCTGGGCGGGCGCCGCGCTCGCCGCGCTCTCCGTCAACTACCTCGGCGTCTACCCCGGCAATAACGACACCGCCTTCCACGCGGCCGTGACCGCCGACGCCGACTACCGCGCCGTCTTCAAGGCCTTCGCCGGCTACGCCCACCTCAAGGACACCGCCAACGCCTGGGTCGTCCGCGACGCCCTCGGGGAGTACGGCCGCTTCGGCCAGGTCGCCGCACTCCGGGACCGGATCGTCGCCGACCTCGGCGCCCTGCTGCCGACCACCCGGGCCACCTTCGGCGACGGCAGCCAGCCCTGGGCCAAGCTCGTCACCTGGCTCAACTTCTACGAGGCCTGCGGACCGTACGGCGTGTGCAAGGAGGACATCGAGAAGCGGATCTTCCCGAACACGTTCACCTACGACAACGGCGCCATCAAGGTCCGCACCGGCCTGGACCGGGCCACCGTCGACCAGCTCTACTACGCGAGCAAGCAGGTCAAGGCGCAGTTCCACCGCGTCCTGGGCACCGACCGGCCGCTCGCCGGCGACCCCAACACCACCCTCACCATCGTGCTGTACGCCTCCCGCGCCGACTACGAGAACTACCACCCGATCCTCACCGGCTACGACACGAACAACGGCGGCATCTACATCGAGAACAGCGCCACCTTCTACACGTACCAGCGCCGCGTCCCGCAGGACTCCTCGCTCACCCTCGAAGAGCTCTTCCGCCACGAGTACACGCACTACCTCAACGGCCGGTTCGCCGTGCCCGGCTTCTTCGGCGAGGGCCCGTGGTACGAAGGGGACCGGACCACCGCGATGGACGAGGGCACCGCCGAGTTCTTCGACGGAGCCACCCGCGACAACGGCATCGCCGTGCGCAAGTCCCTGGTCAAGAGCATCATCGCCGACACGGCCGGCGGCGGCCCCCGGATGACCGTCGAGCAGATCCTGAACGCCACCTACGAAGGCGACGGCTTCCGCTTCTACAGCTACGCCGGAACCTTCTTCGAGTACCTCTGGACCGAGAAGCCCTCGGCGCTCCGCGAGATGTACACGCACCTGCGCAACAACGACGTCGCCGCCTACGACGCCTGGCGCCACCGGCTCGGTGCCGACACCTACACGCAGCGCGACTACGACCGCTTCCTGAACGCCCAGATCGCCAAGGTCGACGACCTGTTCGTCCCCAACACCGGCTACACGCCGAACGACCGGCTTCGCGACGCGGCTCTCGCCGACGTGAAGGCCTCCTTCACGAGCGCCACGCAGAACACGCCCGTCTGCGTCGAGAACGGCGACCCGAGCAAGCGGCGGTTCACCTGCACCGGCCGGATCACCGCGAACCTGAAGAACTGGCGCAGCGACGACCAGAACTTCAAGGACATGTCCGAGACGGTCGACTACTTCCTGCTGGAGCGGGCGGGCGCGGTCTCCAACAACCTGGCCGACATGAACTGCTCCTTCGGACCGGTGGAGATCTGGAGCAACCGCGTGGCGGGGACGTCCGCTTACGCATGCGAGGGACCGCTGCGCAGCTGAGTCCCGCGTCCGAAGCGGCGCCCGGCCGAAGCCCCCGCTCGGCTCCGGGCCGCCTTCCGCCGCCGAGCCCCGCAGGGGCGCTCCGGGCCGGTCCTCCCCGACCGGTCCGGAACGCCCCGGCCCCTGGGCGTTCTAGTCGCCCCCTGAAGAATGTGACATCTTACTGCCGTGGACGTGATCGTGATCGGTGCCGGCGTCGTCGGCGCCGCCTGTGCGTACTACGCGGCCCGCTCGGGCCTCTCCGTGGCCGTCGTCGACCGCGGCCCCGTCGCGGGCGGCACCACCGGCGCCGGCGAGGGGAACCTCCTCGTCTCCGACAAGGAGGCGGGCCCCGAGCTGGACCTCGCGCTGTTCTCAGCCCGCCTGTGGCGGGACCTCGCCGCCGCGCTGCCGGGGCAGTTCGAGTACGAGCCCAAAGGCGGGCTCGTCGTCACCCCCGACGAGGCGGCCCTCAAGGCGCTCCGCGTCTTCGCGGACGGCCAGCGCGGGGCCGGGGTCGAAGCGGTGGAGGTGCCGGCCGACGCGCTGCACCATCTGGAACCGCACCTCACCCCGGGCCTCGCGGGCGCCTTCCACTACCCGCAGGACGCGCAGGTCCAGCCCGCCCGGGCCGCCGCCCGCCTGCTCGCCGCCTCCGGAGCCGCCCTGCACCTGGGCGAGGAGGTGACCGCGATCCTCCTGAAGGACGGCGCCGTACGCGGTGTCCGCACCGGAGCGGGAACGGAACTCCTCGCCCCCCGGGTGGTGAACGCCGCGGGGACCTGGGGCGGGCGCGTCGCGGAGCTCGCCGGCGTGAGTCTGCCCGTACTCCCGCGCCGCGGCTTCGTCCTGGTGACGGAGCCGCTGCCACGGGTGGTGCGGCACAAGGTGTACGCCGCCGACTACATCGCGGACGTCGCCAGCGGCTCCGCCGCCCTCCAGTCCTCGGCCGTGGTCGAGGGAACGCCCTCCGGGCCGGTGCTGATCGGGGCGACCCGCGAGCGGGTGGGCTTCGACCGCGGTCTGTCGACGGAGGCCCTGCGCCGTCTCGCCACCCAGGCGGCCGAGCTCTTCCCGGTCCTGGCGGACGTGCGCGTCCTGCGCGCCTACCACGGCTTCCGCCCCTACCTGCCGGACCACCTCCCGGCCATCGGTCCCGACCCCCGCGTCCCGGGACTGCTGCACGCCTGCGGCCACGAGGGGGCGGGCATCGGCCTGGCCCCGGCCACGGGACACCTCGTCGCGGCCGCCCTGACGGAGACCCGACCGGCCGTCGACCCGGCGCCCTTCCGCCCCGACCGCTTCCCGGAGACGCCCCGATGACCGGAGCCGGCCGGGGCGCGCCGCCGGCCCCGCCCGCCCGCCCCGCCCGCGCCCGCACCCCGAAGGAGACCGGCCGATGACCGACCCCGCTCCCGATGCCGCCGCGCCCCGGCGCAGCTCCCGGTGGTCCCGGCGGTCACGGTCGCCGCGCGGCCTGGTCGGGGGAGCGCCGGAGGCCACGTACGTCCTCCGGTTCGACGGCCGTGAACTGACCGCCCAGGCGGGCCAGTCCATCGCCGCCGTCCTCTGGAACGCCGGCGTCCTCACCTGGCGCACCACCCGCGAAGGAGCCGCCCCGCGCGGTGTCTTCTGCGGCATCGGCATGTGCCACGACTGCCTCGTCACCGTCAACGACCGCCCGAACCAACGCGCCTGCCTCGTCCCCGCCCGCCCCGGCGACACCGTCACGACCCAGAAGGGAACCGGCCATGCCGAACTCGCGGTCTGAGCCGGGACGCCCCCCGGCGGCCCCGGCGGACGCCGGGCCGACGGGCGGGTCGCGGGCCGACGCCTCCCCGTCCGCGCCTCCGCCGACGCGCACGACGACGTCCGGCATCTCGGCT
This sequence comes from Streptomyces sp. NPDC048353, assembly GCF_055587165.1. NCBI lineage: Bacteria > Bacillati > Actinomycetota > Actinomycetes > Kitasatosporales > Streptomycetaceae > Streptomyces > Streptomyces sp. NPDC048353. The sequence goes on from NZ_JBVJGU010000004.1 coordinate 766,602, forward strand.
TCCGCGCCCGGCGGGTCCTTCGCCCGACCTCCCGTCGACGCCTCCGCGCCCCGCCCCTCCACCCTCCCCGCCGCCGACGCCCCCGCCCCCCGCCTCCCCCTCGTCGATCTCGCCGTCGTCGGTGCCGGGCCCGCCGGGATGGCCGCTGCCGTCACCGCCGCCCGGTTCGGGCTGCGCGTGACCGTTCTGGACGCGGGGGAGCGGGTCGGCGGGCAGTACTACCGCCGGCCCGCGCCGGGTCTCGGCGCGGAGCGGCCCGAGGCGTTGCACCACGACTGGGCGGCGTTCGCCGCCCGGGAGGCCGCCTTCCGCGCGCACGAGGCGGCGGGCCGCATCACCTACCTCCCGGCCCACCACGTCTGGACGGTGGTACGGGAAGGGTCCGCGAGGAACGGGTACTGGGCGCTGCGGGCCGTCGCGGGGGCGGACGAGACGGCCGCCGCCGTGCACGCCCGGGCCGTGCTGCTGGCCACCGGGGCCTACGAGCGGCAACTGCCCTTCCCCGGCTGGACCCTTCCCGGAGTGGTCGGGGCCGGCGGAGCGCAGGCCATGCTCAAGAGCGGCCTCGTCCTGCCGGGCCGGCGGGTCGTCGTCGCCGGAAGCGGGCCGCTGCTGCTCGCCGTCGCCGGCTCGCTCGCCGCCGCCGGGGCCCGCGTGCCCGCCGTCGTGGAGGCCGCCGCCTACACCGGTTACGCCGGCCGCGCGCCCGACCTGCTCCGCAACCCCGGCAAGCTCGCCGAGGGCGCCGTGTTCGGCGGCGCCCTGCTCCGCCACGGCATCCGCCTCCTCACCCGGCACGCCGTCGTCGAGGCCCACGGCACCGACCGCGTCGAGGCGGTCACGGTCGCCCGTCTCGACCGGGACTGGCGCCCTCTGCCCGGCACGGCCCGCACGATCCCCTGCGACGCGCTCGCCGTCGGCCACGGGCTCGTCCCCCAGCTGGAGCTGGCCACCGGCCTCGGCTGCGCCACAAGGCCGGGCGCCGACGGGACCGTCGCCCTGGAGGTGGACGCCCGGCAGCGTACGTCCGTCCCCGGCATCTGGTCCGCCGGAGAGACCGGCGGCGTCGGGGGAGCCCGACTGGCCCTCGTCGAGGGCGAGATCGCGGCGCACGCGATCGCCGGTACGTCCGCCCCCGCCGCCCTGCTGCGCCTCCGTCGGCGGCTGCGCGCCTTCGCCGACGCCATGGCCGCCGCCCACCGCCCCGGCTCCGGCTGGCGGGAGTGGCTGCGCGACGACACCGAGGTGTGCCGCTGCGAGGAGGTGCCGGCCTGCCGGATCCGCGAGGCGGTCACCGCACTCGGCGCGCGGGACGCCCGTACCGTCAAACTCCTCACCCGCGCCGGCATGGGCTGGTGCCAGGGACGCATGTGCGGGCCCGCCGTCGCGGACCTCGCCGGAGACGCGCCCGTCGTCGACCGGCGTCCCCTCTCCTGCCCGGTCCCGCTGCGCCACCTCGCCGAACTGCCCTCCGTCGAGGGCTGATTCGCCGTCTCAGGCCCTTGCGGGCCGCCACCCGCCTCCTAGTAAAATGTCACACACCACTCAAGGGAGTTCTTGATGACCCAGGCGCACACCCCCGCGCACCCCTCGACCCCCGACCCCGCCCCCGGCACCACGACCGGACCCGGCCCGCTCGCGGCCCCCGGCGGCCCCGCGCCCCGCAGCCGCCCCTGGCACGGAATCATGGTCGCCACCGCCCTCCCGATGCGCGCGGACCTGTCCATCGACTACGACGCCTACGCCGAGCACGTGGCCTGGCTGATCGCCAACGGCTGCGACGGCGTGGTCCCCAACGGCTCCCTCGGCGAGTACCAGACCCTCACCGACGAGGAACGAGCCCGCGTCGTCCGCACGGCCGTCGACGCGGCCGGCGGAGACGGCGACCGCGTCATGCCCGGCGTCGCCGCCTACGGCAGCGCCGAGGCCCGCCGCTGGGCCGACCAGGCCGCCGAGGCCGGAGCCGGGTCCGTCCTCCTGCTGCCGCCCAACGCCTACCGCGCCGACGAGCCCGCAGTACGCGCCCATTACGCCGAGGTCGCCCGCGCCGGGCTGCCCGTCGTCGCCTACAACAACCCCCTCGACACCAAGGTCGACCTCACCCCACCGCTGCTCGCCCGGCTCCACGCCGAAGGATCCGTCGTCGCCGTCAAGGAGTTCAGCGGAGACGTCCGCCGCGCCTACGAGATCGCCGAACTCGCCCCGGGTCTCGACCTCCTCATCGGAGCCGACGACGTCCTGCTGGAACTCGCCCTCGCCGGCGCGGTCGGCTGGATCGCCGGCTACCCCAACGCGCTGCCGCGCTCCTGCACCACCCTCTACCACGCGGCCGTCGCCGGAGACCTCGCCACCGCGCTCCCGCTCTACAAGTCCCTGCACTCCCTGCTCCGCTGGGACTCCAAGACCGAGTTCGTCCAGGCCATCAAGGTGTCCATGGACCTCGCCGGCCGCACCGGGGGCGCCACCCGCCCGCCCCGCTTCCCCCTCACCGGGGAGACCGAGGCCGCCGTCCGCGCCGCGACCGAGAAGGCCCTCGCCGAGGGGCACCACTAACCGACCCGGAGGGGCCACCCATGCGCACGCGTCACATCTACCACGCCGTCGACTCGCATACCGAGGGCATGCCGACCCGGGTGATCACCGGGGGAGTCGGGGTGATCCCCGGCGCCACCATGGCCGACAAGCGGCTCCACTTCCTCGCGCACATGGACGCCGTCCGGACCCTGCTCATGTACGAGCCGCGCGGCCACTCCGCCATGAGCGGCGCCGTCCTCCAGCCGCCCACCCGGCCCGACGCCGACTTCGGCGTGCTCTACATCGAGGTCTCCGGGCTCCTCCCCATGTGCGGGCACGGCACCATCGGGGTGGCCACCGTCCTGGTGGAGACCGGCATGGTGCCCGTCGTCGAGCCGGTCACCACCGTCCGGCTCGACACCCCCGCCGGACTCGTGAGCGTCGACGTCCGCGTCGAGGACGGGGCGGCCACCGCCGTCACCCTCACCAACGTCCCCGCCTTCTGCGCCGGACTCGACCTGAAGGCGGACGTCCCCGGATACGGCACGGTCACCTACGACCTCGCCTACGGCGGCAACTTCTACGCCTTCGTCGAACTCGACGCGCTCGGGCTGCCCTTCGACCGCGCCCGCAAGGACGACCTGCTCGCCGCTGGCCTCGCCGTCATAAACGCCGTCAACGCCTCGGCCGACCGGCCCGTCCACCCCGAGAACCCGTCGATCGCCGGCGTCAAACACGTCTACCTCGCCGCCCCCGGCTCCGACGCCCGCCACTCGCGGCACGCCATGGCGATCCACCCCGGCTGGTTCGACCGCTCGCCCTGCGGCACGGGCACCAGCGCCCGCATGGCGCAGCTGCACGCCCGCGGCCTGCTGGACCTCGACACCGACTTCGTCAACGAGTCCTTCATCGGCACGCGGTTCACCGGCCGGCTGGTCGAGCGGACCACCGTCGGCGGCCTCCCCGCCGTCGTGCCGACGGTCACCGGGCGGGCCTGGCTCACCGGCACCGCCCAGTACTTCCTCGACCCGACCGACCCCTTCCCCGGAGGCTTCCTCCTGTGAGACCCGCGACGCCTCCCCTCCGCGCGAGCCGGGCGCCCTCCGCGGCGACCGGCGTCCGCACGGTCGACTACCACACCGCGGGCGACCCCTTCCGGATCGTCGACGGCGCCCGGAGCGGTCTGCCTCCCGTGCCGGGCGACACCGTCGCCGAACGCTGCGCCACCGCCGTCGGACCCGGCGGCTCCGGCACGTCGCCCCGCCCGGGCCCGCTGGACGACGTGCGGCGACTGCTCGTGCGCGAACCCCGCGGCCACCCCGGGATGTTCGGCGGCTTCGTCGTCCCACCGGACGACGACGGGGCCCACCTCGGCGCGCTGTTCTGGCACAAGGACGGCTACGCCACCGCCTGCGGTCACGGCGCGATGGCGCTCGGCGCGTGGGCCGTGGACACGGGCCGGGTTGCCGCCCCGGACGACGGAGACGCGCGGGTACGGATCGACACGCCCGCGGGGCGGGTGGCCACCACCGTGCACCGCACCCGCGGCCGCACCACCGGGGTCACCCTCCGCACCGCACCGGCGCGGGTGACCGCCCGCAAGGTGCCGGTGGCCACCACCCTCGGCCTCGCGGAGGCGGACCTCGCCCACGCCGGAGCCTGCTACGCCGCCGTACGCGCGCGGGACCTGGGCCTCGGGGTCTCCCCGGACGCGCTGCCCGGGCTGGTCCGCGCCGGCCGGGAGATACGGGCCGCGCTGGCGACCCATCCGGGAACCTGGCACCCCGGCGGGCCGCTGCTCTCGGGCCTGTACGGCGTCATCCTCTACGAGGAGCTGCCGGACACCCCCTTCGGGCCGCGTCAGCGCAGTGTCACCCTGCTCTCCGGCGGACAGGTCACCCGCTCGCCCTGCGCCACCGGGACCTCGGCCCGGCTGGCCCTGCTGGCGGAGGAGGGACGACTCGGCCCCGGAGACGACCTGGTGCACGAGTCGGTGAGCGGCACGGTCTTCACCGGGCGGGCCGTGGCCGCCTCCGGAGACCTCGTCACGGAGGTCACCGGCGCGGCCCACCGCACCGGTGAGCACCTCTTCGTCCGCGACCCGGGAGACGCCCTCGGTCCCGGTCTCGCGTCGTGGAGAGGAGGCTCAACACCGGTGCCGGATGCGTAACGTGACATTGTACGCTGTTCCTCTGCGAGGCTCGGAGGAAAAAGCAATGGGTGACCTGAAGCAGCACAGTCTCATCAAGGCCCAGGAACGGCTGCGCGACCAGGTCGGCCACGCCCTTCGCGCCGCGCTCATAGCGGGAGAACTGCGCCCCGGCCGCGTCTACTCCGCGCCCGGTCTCGCCGGCGAACTCGGCGTCTCGGCCACGCCGGTGCGCGAGGCGATGCTCGACCTCGCCCGCGAGGGCCTGGTCGAGCCCGTCCGCAACAAGGGCTTCCGGATCACCGAGGTCAGCGAACGCGATCTGGACCAGTACACGGAACTGCGCACGATGATCGAGGTGCCCACCATCGGCCGGGTCACGAAGATCGCCGACGCCGCGCAACTGGAGGCGCTGCGCCCCATCGCGGAGGAGATCGTCACCAGCGCCCGCGAGCACGACCTCATCGGTTATCTGGAGGCGGACCGCCGCTTCCACCTCTCTCTGCTGGCCCTCGCGGGCAACGACCGTCTGGTCGAGACCGTCGGCGACCTGCGCAAGCGCTCCCGCCTCTACGGCCTGACCGGCCTGGACGAGGCCGGCAAGCTCGTCTCCTCGGCGGAGGAGCACCTCGAACTCCTCGACCTGATGCTCAGCGGCGACGCGGAGGCCGCGGAAGCCTGCATGCTCCGCCACCTCGGCCACGTCCGTTCCCTGTGGGCCCAGGGCCGCGACGAACCGGTGGGCCGCCCCCAGGGCGGCCTCGGCGCGGGGCTCTAGGCTCCGTTCGTCACTCCCTGCCCCGCGCCGGGTTGCCGTGCAGCTTGCGCCGCTCCCGGTGGTTGGGGTGGCGGATGACCACTCCTCCCGCGCCGCCGGTTCCGGTGAGCCGGATCAGCGGAGTGCCGGGGAGCCGGTCGGGCGTGGTGGTGTCCGTGAGGCCGCCGACGCCGGGGTCCATGCCGCCGGTGTCGGCGGCCCAGGAGTCGGGGATGACGATCGTGACGCCGGACGTCTCCCCGTACGCCTCCACCGCGACCTCGGTGAGACGGCACTCCACGCGGGTGAAGTCCAGCGTCACACCCCCCACTCCTCCGTGAGCGGTCACGTGCCCGGGAACGTCCCACCGCCCGGGGCCCCGGGACGCGCCGAACACGCCGCCCTTGAGCACCAGCGGCAGTGGGCTCGCCGAGGAGTCGGAGCTCGGCAAGTCGGCTGTCAGGGCGTCCAGTTCGGCGTGCGTCCTGGACGTCAGCGCCCGCTCCACGCGCGCGTCCAGCTCGCCGAGGTCGATGCGCCCCTCGGCCGCCGCATCGCGCAACCGCTCCACCACCGCGTCCCGTTCGTCGTGCGAGGCGCGCAACTCACCTGACGGGGCAGGGCGCGAAGAGGGATCCGGGAGCTGGGCAGTCATGGCGGCAAGGATAGGCGGCCGAAGGAAGTGCCGCACGTGTCAACTCCCCGCTTGCGCGCCGTACTTCGACACGGCTGGATAACGGTCGCACCGAAGGGTTGTCAGTACAATTTCACATTACTATGTTACCGGTCACATCCCAGAGCACGGCCCTTCCCTGGAGTGACCCATGACCAAGCGCACCCCACTCGCCCTCGCCACCGCACTGGTGGTCGCTCTCGCACTCGGCGCCGCGGGCTGCTCCGACCCCCAGAAGGGCTCCGGCGGACGCGGCGCCAACCCCGCCGCCGGCAACGACGGGAAGGTCCTCGGCGGCACACCGGCCAGGGGCGGCACCCTCACGGTCCTCTCGAACCAGGACTTCGCCCACCTCGACCCCGCCCGCAACTGGGTCATGCCGACCATGGACTTCGGCACCCGGCTCCTCTACCGCACCCTCGTCACCTTCAAGGCCGCGCCCGGCAAGGCCGGCTCCGAACTGGTCCCCGACCTCGCCACCGACCTCGGCACCCCCTCCAACGGCGGCCGCACCTGGACCTTCACCCTCAAGGAGGGCGTGAAGTACGAGGACGGATCGCCCGTGAGGGCCCAGGACATCAAGTACAACGTCGAGCGCTCCTTCGCCCCCGACCTCACCGGCGGACCCGACTACGCCGCCCAGTACCTCGCCCGGACCGACGGCTACAAAGGCCCCCTCCAGGGCAAGCACCTCGACTCCGTGAAGACGCCCGACGACCGCACCCTGATCTTCGAACTCAAGCGCCCCGTAGCCGAGTTCTCGGCCACCGCCACCCTCCCCACCTTCGCGCCCGTCCCGCCCGCCCGGGAGAAGGGCACGCAGTATGACGCCCGGCCCTTCTCCTCGGGCCCGTACAAGATCGAGTCGTACGACCGCGACAAGAAGCTCGTCCTCGTCCGCAACACGCACTGGGACGCCACCACCGACCCCGTCAGAAGGGCGTACCCCGACAGGTTCGTGGTCGTCATGGGTCTCAAGGGCGGCCAGATCGACGACCGGATCATCGCCGGCGAGGGAGCCGACGCCTCCGCCGTCCAGTACAGCGACATGCGACCCGAGAGCGCCCCCAAGGTGCTGCCCCGGCCGGGAGTCAAGGCACGCCTCCTCGCCGAGTCCCAGGGCTGCACCGAGATGCTCCACCTGAACAACTCCCGCGCCCCCTTCGACGACCCCCGGGTCCGCGAGGCCATGCAGTACGCCCTCGACAAGGAAGCCGTCATCACCGCCGGCGGCGGCCCGGCCCTCAACGAGGTCGCCACCGCCTACCTGCCCCCCGCCCTCACCGGCGGCAAGCAGGCCGACACCCTGAAGATCGCCCCCGCCGGCGACCCCGCCAAGGCCCGGGAACTCCTCAAGGCCGCGGGCAAGCCGACCCTGAAGGTCTCACTCGCCGTCTCCACCGGCGACAAGGGCAAGGCCGAAGCCGTCCAGCAGGGCCTCGCCCGCGCCGGCGTCCAGGTCGTCATCGACACCATCGACCCCGGCGCCTACTACGACGTCATCGGCGACCTCTCCACCACCCCCGACATGACCCTCGCCGGCTGGTGCCCCGACTACCCCTCCGGCGCCACCTGGATCCCCTTCGTCTTCGACGGACGCACCATCAAGGACAAGGGCAACCAGGGCAACTACAGCCAGTTCCGCGACGCGGCCACCAGCAAGCGGATCGACGAGATCAACGCCATGACCGACGCCGGTCAGGCCCGTCAGGCCTGGATCGACCTCGACGCCGCCCTCATGCGGAAGTCCCCGTCCATCCCCGTCCTCCTGGAGCGCAAGCCGCTGCTCGTCGGACCCAACATCGCGGGCGCGTTCGGCCACCCCGTCTGGACCGGCACCATCGACTACGCCACCGTCGGCCTCAAGGACCCCGCGAAGAGCCAGGGCTGAGCAGGGACTGGCAGACCACGCCATGACCGCCACCCAGCCCCCGCCCGCCGCACCCGCGGCGGAGCCCGGGACGACGAGCCTCCCCCCGGGCAGCAGCCCCTGGCAGCTCGCCCGGCGCGCACTGCGCCGCAGACCCGCCGTCCGCGTCAGCCTCTGCGTCGTCCTCCTCTTCGTCCTCATGGCCCTCACCGCGCCCTGGCTCTCCGCGCTCGGCGGCTGGTCCCCCGAGGAGTACGACAAGACCGCCGTCGACCCCTACCTCGGCGGCCTCCCGCTCGGCCCCCTCGGCGGGATCAGCACCGACCACTGGCTCGGCGTCGAACCCGTCACCGGCCGCGACCTGTTCGCCCGTGTCGTGCACGGCGCACAGGTCTCCCTCCTCATCGCCTTCGCCGCCACCGCGATCGTCGTGCTCGCCGGCACCGCCGCCGGGATCGCCGCCGGCTACTTCGGCGGCCGCACCGACGCGGTCCTCTCCCGGCTGATGGACCTCACCATGTCCTTCCCCTCGCTCATCTTCATGATCGCGATGCTCTCGGTCGCCAAGGACGTCAACCGCATCGTCCTCATGACCACCGTCATCGGCCTCTTCGGCTGGCCCGGCATCGCCCGGGTGGTCCGCGGCCAGACCCTCTCCCTGCGACACCGGGAGTACGTCGACGCCGCGCGCGTCAGCGGCGCCGGCCCCTGGCGGATCCTGACCCGCGACATCCTGCCGGGCGTCTCCGGCCCGGTCATCGCGTACACCACCCTGCTGATCCCCGGCATGATCAGCACCGAGGCCGCCCTCAGCTACCTCGGCGTGGGCGTCCGCCCACCGACACCCTCCTGGGGCCAGATGATCGCCGAGTCGGTCGCCTTCTACGAGACCGACCCCCTGTACTTCCTCATCCCGAGCACCTTCCTCTTCCTCGCCGTGCTCGCCTTCACCCTCCTCGGAGACGCCCTCCGCGACATCCTCGACCCGAGGGGCGGCCGCACGTGATCCTCTACCTCCTGCGCCGGCTGCTCGCCCTCACGGGCGTCCTCCTCGCCATCGCCGCCGTCACCTTCGTGATCTTCTACGTCCTGCCCTCCGACCCGGCCGCGGCCGCCTGCGGCAAGACGTGCAGCGCCGAGCGCCTGGCCGACGTACGGACGTATCTGGGCCTGGACCAGCCGGTGTGGCGCCAGTTCCTCGACTTCCTGACCGGCATCTTCACCGGCCGCACCCTGGGCAGCGGGCCCTACGCCGTCCCCTGCGACTTCCCCTGCCTGGGCTACTCCTACGAGAACTCCCTGCCCGTATGGGACCTGCTGATGGACCGCCTGCCGGTCTCCGCCTCGCTCGCCGTCGGCGCCGCCGTGCTGTGGCTCGCCCTCGGCCTCGGCGCCGGAGTCACCGCGGCCCTGCGCAAGGACACCGTCACCGACAAGGTGCTCATGGTCGGCGCCGTCGCCGCGGCCTCCCTGCCGGTCTACTTCACCTCGGTCCTGCTCATCTACGGACTGATCCGCGTGGCGGGCCTGCTGCCCTACCCCACCTACCAGGCGTTCAGCGCCGACCCGCTCGCCTGGGCCGGCAACCTGCTGCTGCCCTGGACCGCGCTCGCCCTGCTGTACGCCGCCATGTACGCCCGCCAGAGCCGCGGCTCCATGATCGAGGCGATGGCGGAGCCGTACATCCGCACCGCCCGCGCCAAAGGCCTGCCCGAACGGACCGTCGTCGTCAAGCACGGCCTGCGCTCCGGCATGACACCGATCCTGACCCTCTTCGGCATGGACCTCGGCGGGCTGCTCGCCGGCGCCGTCATCACCGAGTCCATCTTCGGACTCCCCGGCATCGGGAGGTTGTTCTACGGCGCGCTGGTCAGCTCCGACCAGCCGGTCGTCCTCGGCGTCACCCTCCTCGCCGCCTTCTTCATCGTCGTCGCGAACCTCGCGGTCGACCTCCTGTACGCCGTCGTCGACCCGAGGGTGAGGTACTGATGGCCGCACCACACCACGAGCCCGCTCTGCTCCGCGTACGAGACCTGGGCGTCACCTTCACCACCCCGCGCGGCATCGTACGGGCCGTCGACTCGCTCGGCTTCACCGTCGAGGCCGGGCGCACCCTCGGCATCGTCGGGGAGTCGGGCTCCGGGAAGTCGGTCACCTCCCTCGCCGTCATGGGCCTGCACCGGGGCGCCGAGGTCACCGGCTCCATCACCCTCGACGGACGCGAACTCACCGGCCTGCCGGAGAGGGAACTCTCACGGCTGCGCGGCCGGAAGATGGCCATGATCTTCCAGGATCCCCTCTCCAGCCTCCACCCCTACTACACCGTCGGCGAACAGATCGCCGAACACCACCGGGTCCATTTCCGTACCGGCCGGGGCGCCGCGCGCCGGCGGGCCGTCGAGATGCTGGGCGAGGTCGGCATCCCGGAACCGTCCCGCAGGGCGGGGGAGTACCCGCACCAGTTCTCCGGCGGCATGCGCCAGCGCGCGATGATCGCCATGGCGCTGGCCTGCGAACCCGAGCTGCTGATCGCCGACGAACCCACCACCGCCCTGGACGTGACCGTGCAGGCGCAGATCCTGGAACTCATCGCCCGCCTCCAGCAGGAGCGCGGCCTCGGCGTCGTCATGATCACCCACGACCTCGGAGTGGTCGCCCGCGTCGCCCACGAGGTGCTGGTGTTGTACGGCGGACGAGCCGCCGAACAGGCCGCCGTCGACGCCCTGTTCGCCACTCCCGCCCACCCCTACACCCGGGGCCTGCTCGACTCGCTGCCCCGGCTCGACGATGCCGACGACGAGCCCCTGCGGGCCATCCCCGGCGCCCCGCCCTCCCTCCTCGCCCCCGCCACGGGCTGCGCCTTCGCCCCCCGCTGCCCGAAGGCCGCCGCGCCCTGCGGGGACCTGCGACCGTCGTGGGAGACGTACGGGGAACAGCCCGGCCGGCACGTGGCCTGCCACTTCGCCGGCGACCGTACACACCCGGAGGTGGTCCGATGACCCCCCTGACCCCGGTGAACCGGCCCGTCCGGGGCCCCGGTCCCGCCACCGGCACGGATCCGGCCACCGACCGAGGCGCGGCCGGTGGCGGCGACACGCTGCTGTCCGTACGCGACCTCACCATGACGTTCCCCGGCCGGCGGTCGGCGACCGGGCGCCCGGGGGCGCCCGTGCGCGCGGTCGACGGGGTCTCCTTCGACCTCGCGGCGGGGGAGACCCTCGGCCTGGTCGGGGAGTCGGGCTGCGGCAAATCCACCACGGGCCGGATGCTGGTCCGGCTGCTCCAACCCACCGCGGGCGGCGTCACGTTCGAGGGGCGGGACATCAGCCGGCTCTCCGCGCGGGCACTGCGTCCGCTGCGCGGCCGCCTCCAGATGGTGTTCCAGGACCCGCACTCCTCCCTCAACCCCCGCCAGACGGTGGCCCGGATCATCTCCGACCCCCTGCTGGTGCAGGGCAGGCCCGCGCGGGACGCCCGCCGCAGGGCGGCCGAGCTGATGGAGCTGGTCGGGCTGCTCCCCGAGCACATCGACCGCTATCCGCACGAGTTCTCCGGCGGTCAGGCCCAGCGCATCGGCATCGCCCGCTCGCTCGCGACCGGCCCCCGGCTGATCGTGGCGGACGAACCGGTCTCCGCCCTCGACGTCTCCGTCCAGGCCCAGATCGTCAACCTGCTGGAGCGGCTGCGCGCCGAACTGGGGCTCGCGTACGTCTTCATTGCGCACGACCTGTCCGTCGTCAAGCGGGTGAGCGACCGGGTCGCCGTGATGTACCTCGGCCGGATCGTCGAGATCGGGGAGAAGCGCGCCCTGTACGCGGACCCGCAGCACCCCTACACCCGGGCGCTGTTGTCGGCCGTACCGCTGCCCGACCCGGCCGCCGAGCGGCGGCGGGAGCGGATCGTGCTGCTCGGGGACCCGCCGAGTCCGGCCGCCCCGCCGCCGGGCTGCGCCTTCCATCCGCGCTGCCCGAAGGCGGCGGAGATCTGCCGGACGGAGCGGCCGGTCCTGCGGATCGCCGCCTCCCGCGAGGTGGCCTGTCACTTCCCGGGCGACTGACGGGGACCCCGGGAGGGCCGAGGGGCCCCGGAGCCGGACGCGTCGGCTCCGGGGCACCCGGCGCGGACTCCTCAGGGCGGACTCCTCAGCGCGGGTTCCCCGCGTGGGTCAGGGTCTCCCACGCCACGAAGAGGTTGTCGGTGCCGGCCGGACGCTTGCGCTCGGTCAGCGTCCCGGTGTTGGTCATGGCGTACCCCATCCGGCCGCTCAGCGCGTTGTACCCGACTTCGGTGACGGGACCGAGGTGGTCCTTGAGGGTGCCGCCGCACAGCGACCCGGGGACGGGCTCGCCGAGCTCGTACTTCGCGTGCAGGCCCAGCGCGTGCCGCAGCCGGTCGGCGATCTCGGGGTAGAGGTCCTGGCCCTGGATGCGGCTGGTCTCGGCGATGTGGGGGATGGCGGAGAGGCCGTAACCGGTGTGGGTGAGATCCCGGCAGGTCTCCTGGCTCAACCCGTCGACGAAGGTGGTCTGCCCCTGCCAGTAGCGGACGATCTCGTCCCGGGTGTCCAGGCCGCTGCCCGGCGCGGTCCTCGGCAGAGCGCCGTCGCTCCGGAGGTAGAGGTAGGCCGGCACCCGGCCGCGGAACTTCGACACGGCCTTGTCGTAGGCGGTGCGGTCCTCCAGGAAGACGGCGATGCCGATCGCGGCCTCGGTCATGCTGAGCTCCCAGTTGCCGTTGGAGTGGGAGCCGCCCGCCACCTCCGGCAGGTACACGGTGCGCAGCATGGTCTCGAATCGCTCGACCCGGTCGGGAGCCCAGGCCGTGGAGGTGTAACGGATGATCTCGGCGGCCCGCGGCCAGGTGGACCCGGCCCAGCCGGTCTGCAGCGGGGCGTTGGAGTTGGTGTGATCCCGGATGGTGCCGGACCAGGCGTCCATGATCTCGATCGCCTTCCGGGCGTACCGCTCGTCCCGGGTGACGTACCAGGCGAGGGAGAGCGTGTACGCGGCGAGGGCGTCCTGACGCTCGTCGGTGCAGCCGTGGTTGGGGTTGGAGTACGAGCCGCACTCGACGACGGCCCTCGGCTTCGGCACCCGCGTCAGCGAGGCGTACGCGCTGCCCATCATCCGGTCGAACGCGCCCTTCCACGGCTGGGCACCGGCCTGGACCTGTGCCCGCGTGAAGTCCAACTGCCCCCGGGAGACGAGCACTCCGGGATGGACGAACGTCACGGGCGCGGCCTCGGCGCGACCGGAGGGGCCGCCGCCGAGGGTGACGAGCAGGGCCAGGAGCAGCGCGGGCACGGCTATGAGGGAGGCTCGGCGGCGGAGGAGGTGTGGGGGGTGCTGAGAGAGAAGCACAGAAGCTCCTTCTTCACATGTATGAACACTGGGTGTGTCGCTGACCCGGAACTTAGAGGTCTGGACCAGTGTCGTCAACGTCTCGCGCCGGTCGTTCACGTACGTGGCCGGGTGGGGGTGCGGGTGCTGGGTGGCCTCCGTTCGGTGGCCCTCGATCCCGGCCGCTGCGCCACGGTCCGCACGGACCGCAGGAAGAGGCGGACGGGAGCGAAGAAGCGGGCACGGCCAGTGCCGCGAGCGGTCGGCCGCTGGAGGACCGCACCAAGGTCGAGCTGTACCTAGAATGGGGGCTTTCGTCGGGTTAGCAGGGGTGGCCGTGGAAATCACCGTTCAGTGGATACGTACATCTTGGACGAAGCAGTCCCGAGGCGGAGAGGCTGCCGCCCGCAGGAACGCGGCTCCGGTCGGCTTCCCGGTCCCAGCTTTGCCGCCCCGGTTCGCGCACGTGGTCCGCATGCGTGAGGGAGACGGCTTCGCGCCCTGTGGCGTGCAGGAAGACCTGCGCAAGGTCGATGTCCAGCTGCGTGAAGCCGACGGCCGGCTGAGGGTGCAACCCCGAGTGCAGCCCTTGTTTGGCATACCCCCGCGGCCGCGACGGCCTCCGGCTGTTCGCCTGGCACCCGGACAGTGGGTCCGCTGGCAGCTCAACTACCGTTTCAGCAGCGCGGCAGGGGTACGGGACTGGTCGTACTGGATGGACACCTTCAACATCGCCTACGGCCCCGTGGACGCCGATGTGTTCCTGTCGGAGCCCACCGTGTACGTGGACGAGCGGGGACCGCTCCGGTAACTCCACCCTCGGTTGCGACTTTCGGGCCTACCTCGGCGCTAACCCTAAGACGTAGTCTCACGTGGCAAGTTCCTCGGCTCTTGTGGCAGCTCAGTGCACTGGCCATGGCCAGACTTCGGCTCTTCCGGTCGTTGCAGTCCACCCACGGGATCTTGAGGCCGCGAGTAGCCCATGACAGGCTCATGCCGCATGATCGATGAATTCGCGAAGGACAACCTGCACGGGAGACTGCGGCGGGACCGCGAGGCGCTGCTTTGGAAGCTCGACGGCTTGTCCGAATACGACGCCCGCCGACCATTGACAGTGACCGGGAGCAACCTCCTCGGCCTGGTCAAACACGTGGCCAGCGTCGAGGCCAGGTACTTTGGCGAGGTCTTCGACCACCCTTTCCCGGAACCGCTGCCCCGGTGGCAGGACCACGACGGCAGCGATCTGTGGGCGGCTGAGGGCGAGACGCGCGATCAGATCGTCGAGTTCTACCGGCGCACATGGGAACACTCGGACGCGACGATCAACGAGCTTCCCCTCGATGCCCCCGGCCACGTGCCCTGGTGGCCGGATCCCTATTCCAACACGAATTTGTTCGCCGTCATGGTCCACGTCCTCGGCGAGACCAACCGGCATGCCGGGCACGCCGACATCCTGCGCGAAGGCCTCGACGGCCGAACCGGGATGCGCCCCGAACATGAGATGCAGATTGATGAGGAAGCCCGCACCGCCTACTACGCGAAGATCGAGTAGGCCGCTAGATCGGCCGCATCGGCCAGAGCATACGACGTGGTCGGCTATTGAAGATCGGGGACAGGGTTGTGTGGTTGGAGGATCCGAGGTACTGACAGGTAGCGGGGTTCGGCCGCTGGTGAACGCCGATCCTCCGGCAGGACTCTGCACATATCCTCCGGGCATGGTTGATCACCGCTCGGTCGACGTGGGAGGCGTCCGGCTGGCCTATCAGGTGTCGGGTCCGCTGGACGCTGCCCCGCTCGTTCTGTTGCATGCGTTGGGCG
>NZ_JBVJGU010000005.1:0-720053 GCF_055587165.1 Streptomyces sp. NPDC048353
CCGGGCTTTTCCCTTCGGTCTTGCGTTTCCGACTCTATCAGATCTTTCCGATCCGATTTCCTCGGTGCTTTCCGGCTTCTTCGGTTTCCCGTTTCAGCCTTCCTGCGTTTCCGACTCTATCAGATCCTTTCGGGCCTGATTCCCAGTCAGCGGGAGTTGTCTTCGCGGCTGTTGGGCCGTTCCGACGCTCAAACTCTAGCGGATTTCCCGGGTCCCTCATAATCGAGGTTTTCGAAATGAATTTCGGCATGCCGAAATTCGTCCCGGTCGGGAGATCGTGCTGGGTTGAGTTGCCGCATCAGCGGCGGGAGTGGCTGCCGCAGAACCGTTCCGGCCCCGTGACAACTCGGAGAACACTACGGATACGGACGGGGCGTGTCAACCCCCGCCCGGTGAGGGCCGGACACCCCCTCCACAGAGGGCGTCAGTCCAGGTCGGTGAGCCGGCCGCCCGCGTCCGGCTGGGTGTGTTCCACGCGGCGGAGCAGGCGGATCAGCATCTCGCCGAGGACACCGCGCTCGTCGCTCGACAGGTCCTGGAGGAGCTCCTCCTCGAAGTCCGTCGCCATCCGCATCGCCTCGAGCCACTTCGAGCGGCCCTCGTCGGTCAGCTCCACGATCACGCGGACCCGGTTGTTCTCGTCGCGGTCGCGCGTCACCAGGCCCTCGCCCGCCATGCGGTCGATGCGGTGGGTCATCGCGGCCGGGGTGAGGCCGAGGCGCTTGGCCAGCTCACCGGGGCCCAGGCGGTAAGGGGCGCCCGAGAGGACCAGGGTCTTCAGGACCTCCCACTCGGCGTTGCTGATGCCGAGATCGGCGACCTGGCGGCCGTACGCGACGTTCATCCGGCGGTTCAGGCGGCCGAGGGCCGAGACCACCTTCTCGACCTGGGGGTCGAGGTCGCGGTACTCGCGCTGATAGGCGGCGATCTGCTCGTCGAGGCTCGGCTCCTGCAGGGACTGCGGGCCGGACTGCTCGGGTGTGTCGGACATGCGCCGAGTATTCCACGGCCCACGTTGGCGTTGAAGTCCTTCGATGTGTACAGTTAAGGATCGAACTTTAGGATTGAAGTCTTCAGGGCTCAGGGGTACAAGCCTGAACCCGCGATCGAAGTGGGTGAGTGTGACCAAGGCGATGGGTGCAGCGATGCGCCGGATCCAGGCGGGGAGCGCGCTGAGCGCGTTCGGACTCGGCTTCACCGTTCCGTACCTCTATGTGTACGTCGCCCAGGTGCGGGATCTGGGCGCGACCACGGCGGGCATCGTGCTCGCCGCCTTCGCCATGGCCGCGCTGGTCGTCCTTCCGTTCAGCGGGCGCGCCATCGACCGGCGCGGGCCCGTCCCCGTCCTTCTGGTCGCCGCCGTGCTGGCCTCGCTCGGCGCCCTGGGCATGGGGCTGTCCGGCAGCGTGGCCTCGGTCGTGGGGTCCGCGGCGCTGCTCGGTGCCGGTACGGCCGTGATGCAGCCGGCGCTGGCGACGATGATCGTCTGGTGCTCGGACCCGGCCGGCCGGACCCGCTCCTTCGCGATGCAGTTCTTCCTGCAGAACCTCGGGCTCGGCGTCGGCGGCCTGATCGGCGGCCAGCTCGTCGACGAGAGCCGGCCCGGCAGCTTCCTCCTTCTCTTCTCGATCGAGTCGGCGATGTTCCTCGTTCTCGCCGCGATCGTGCTGACCGTGCGGATTCCGGGATCCCCGGCCCTCCAGGGCAGCCGGCCGGCCGGTTCGAAGGGCGGCGGTGTCCGGGCGCTGCTGGGACACAAGGCCATGGTGCAGCTGTGCGTCCTTGGCTTCGTCCTGTTCTTCGCCTGCTACGGGCAGTTCGAGTCGGGTCTCGCGGCGTACGGGACCGAGGCCGCTGGCATCCAGCCGTCGACGCTCGGGATCGCGCTCGCCGCCAATACGGCGGTCATCGTCGTCGCCCAGTTCGTGGTGCTGCGGTTCGTCGAGCGCCGCAGGCGGAGCCGGGTGATCGCGGCCGTCGGTCTGATCTGGACCGTGGCGTGGGTCTTCGCCGGGTACGCGGGGCTCGGCCACGGCAGCCAGGCCATGGCGACGGCGGCGTTCGTCTCCACGTACGCCCTCTTCGGGCTCGGTGAGGCGATGCTGTCGCCGACGGTGGCGCCGCTGGTGGCCGACCTGGCGCCGGAGGCGATGGTCGGGCAGTACAACTCGGCGTTCGCCCTGGTGAAGCAGCTCGCGCTGGCGGTCGGACCGGCCGTGGGCGGCCCCATGGGGGCCGCGCTGCACGGGCCGTACATCGTGACCTTCGTGCTCTTCTCGCTCGGGATCACCTTCCTGGCGCTGCGGCTCGGCAGGCAGCTCACGCCCGAGCAGGACCAGCCGTCGCTCGTCGCCCGGCCGTCCCGGGTGGTGGCACGCCACCAGCCCGAGAAGGAGACCCTGGCCGCCTGAGGCCCGGGGCCGGTGGGCCCGCGGGCCCGAGCGGACCGGCTCAGTCCGGCAGGGCGAACTCGCACCAGACCGCCTTGCCGCCGCCGGGTGTGCGGCGGCTCCCCCAGGACGAGGCGATCGTCGCGATGATCGAGATTCCGCGGCCCGCCTCGTCCTCCGTCTCCGCCCTGCGGCGGCGCGGCAGATGGTCGTCGCCGTCGGTGACCTCGATGATCAGCCGCCGGTCGGTGCGGCGCAGCCGCAGGCGCATCGGCGGGGTGCCGTGCTGGAGGGAGTTCGCCACCAGCTCGCTGGTGGCGAGGACGCCCAGATCGCGCAGTTCGACGGGGAAGCGCCAGCTGGAGAGGACGCCCGACGCGAAGGCACGCGCGCGGGGAGCGGCCTCGACACCGCCGAGGAGTTCCAGGGCGGCGTTGTGGAACAGCTCGGCGTCGGATCCCTTGCGGGCAGGGTGCTGGACGACGAGGACGGCGACGTCGTCGTCGTGCTCGGCGGTGACGCCGAGCGAGCGCAGCAGCCGGTCGCAGACGACCTGCGGGGTGCCGGTGGCGCCGGAGAGCGCCCGCTCCAGGGCGGCGACCCCTTCGTCGATGTCCTCGCGGCGGCGCTCGACCAGGCCGTCGGTGTAGAGGACGGCGCTGGAGCCGGGGGGCAGGGCGATGCTGCCGGAGGTGTGCAGCCAGCCTCCGGTGCCGAGCGGGGGCCCGGTGGGGTCCGCGGCGCGCCGGACGGAGCCGTCCGCGTCCCTGACGAGGATCGGCAGGTGGCCGGCGGAGGCGTAGACGAGCTTGCCTTCGTTCGGGTCGTGCACGGCGTAGACGCAGGTGGCGATCTGGCTGGCGTCGATCTCGGCGGCGAGGCCGTCGAGGAGCTGGAGCACTTCGTGCGGGGGCAGGTCGAGCCGGGCGTAGGCCCGCACGGCGGTGCGGAGCTGGCCCATGACGGCGGCGGCGCGCACGCCGCGGCCCATCACGTCCCCGATGACGAGCGCGGTCCGCCCCGCGCCGAGGGTGATGACGTCGTACCAGTCGCCGCCGACGGCCGCGTCGGTGCCGCCGGGCTGGTACGTGGCGGCGATGCGCAGGTCGTCGGGCTGCTCCAGCTCCTGAGGGAGCAGGGAGCGCTGGAGGGTGACGGCGGTCTCGCGGTGGCGGCGCTCGCTGGTGCGCAGCCGCTCGGCGGCCTCGGCGTGGTCGGTGACGTCGGCGGCGTGTACGAGGACACCGCCGCCGGCGAAGCGCGAGGACTCCACCGGCAGGCAGGTGACGGTGTACGAGCCGCCGTCGCGGGTCTTGCGGGACTTGACCGTGCGGGGCTTGCCGCTGCGCAGGACCTGGTCCATCAGCGGCAGCAGGCCGAGCTCGTGGGCCTCGGGGCAGGCGTCGGCGACGGTCGCGCCGGCGGGCCGGGGGCCGAAGGCGGCGGCATAGGCGTCGTTGACGTACGCGATGCGGTGCTCCGGGCCGTGCGCGAGTGCGAGCAGGCCGGGGAGCCGGCCGATGACCTCCCGTACGGAGAAGTCGTCCAGGGCGGGGACGTCGGCAGCCTCGTCGGCGAGGTGCTCCAGCTGCGGCCCGTACTCACCGCGGGCCGCGGGCACGGAGCCTTCGGTCCCCCGCGCCGCCGTGCGGCGCTGCGTGCCGGGGAGCCGGGCGCTCCAACGGGTGAAGTTCACGGATCTGTATGCCTCGTGGTGTCGTTGGCCGTGCTTGAGTCACTCTGTGCAGGTGTGAGCCCACCTATGGTCACACGTCCAGTGTGACCGACCGCACTGACATCGGTGTCAGCCGGGCCTCGGGCCGTTCTTCGGGGGCGGGGGTGCGGCGGCGAGTTCGAATTCGGCGCGAGGGTGTTCGAGGGAGCCGAGGGAGACGATCTCGCGTTTGAACAGGCCCGAGAGGGTCCATTCGGCCAGGACGCGGGCCTTGCGGTTGAAGGTCGGGACGCGGCTGAGGTGGTAGGCGCGGTGCATGAACCACGCGGGGTAGCCCTTGAGCTTACGTCCGTAGACGTGGGCGACGCCCTTGTGGAGTCCGAGGGAGGCTACCGAACCGGCGTAGGCGTGGGCGTACTCCTTGAGGGGCTGCCCGCGCAGGGAGGCGGCGATGTTCTCGGCGAGGACCTTGGTCTGGCGCACCGCGTGCTGGGCGTTGGGGGCGCACTCCCGGCCGGGTTCGTCGGCGGTGACGTCGGGGACGGAGGCCGCGTCGCCGGCGGCCCAGGCGTGTTCGACGCCCTCGACGGTGAGGTTCGCCGTGCACTTCAGCCGCCCGCGTTCGTTCAGTGGCAGGTCGGTGGCGGCGAGGACGGGCGCGGGTTTGACGCCGGCCGTCCACACGACGGTACGGGTGGGGATCCGGGTGCCGTCGCTGAGGGCGGCCACGCGGTCCTCGCAGGATTCGAGCCGGGTGTCGAGGCGTACGTCGATGTTGCGGGCGCGCAGTTCGCGGATCGCGTACGTGCCCATCTCCGCGCCCACTTCGGGGAGGATCCGGTGGGTGGCCTCCACGAGCACCCAGCGCAGGTCCTCGGGCTTGATGTTGTGGTAGTACCGCGCGGTGTAGCGGGCCATGTCCTCCAGCTCGGCGAGCGCCTCGACCCCGGCGTAGCCGCCGCCGACGAAGACGAAGGTGAGGGCGGCGTCGCGCAGGCCCGGGTCGCGGGTGGAGGAGGCGATGTCCATCTGCTCGATGACGTGGTTGCGCAGCCCGATGGCCTCTTCGACGGTCTTGAAGCCGATGGCGTACTCGGCGAGGCCGGGGACGGGCAGGGTGCGGGAGACCGAGCCGGGCGCGATGACGAGCTCGTCGTAGGTGAGCTGGACGGTGCCGGTGCCCTCCTCCTCGGTGGCGAGGGTGGAGAGGGTCGCGGTCCGCTTGGCGTGGTCGACGGAGTGGACCTCGCCGATGACGATCCCGCACTTGTCGAGGACGCGACGGAGCGGGACGACGACGTGGCGCGGGGAGATCGAACCGGCGGCCGCCTCGGGGAGGAAGGGCTGGTACGTCATGTACGGGTCGGGCGTGACCACCACGATCTCGACGGCACCGCTTCTCAGCTCGGCCTTGAGCTGCCGCTGCAGGCGCAGCGCGGTGTACATCCCGACGTAGCCACCGCCGACAACGAGAATGCGCGCAGGTTCGGTCACTGTCCCATGACGCACCGCCGTTCGGGGTTTGTCCACAGGCCCGGCAAATTGTGTGACCGCGGATGTGCGGGGGCGTGGGGTGGCGCGTGGGGTGGGTACCGGGGGAAGTACGCAGGTCAGGCCGGGCGCGCGGGGCGAAGTGGAGGGCGGGAATCGGGAGAGTTCCGGTCCTTGCTCCGATCGGGGGGCGCACCGTACGGAACTCCCCCTTCTGAATTGACCCCGACTCAACTATGTTCGTACCTCGTCGGGGTATCGGACGGCCGTGCGCGGACCAGAGCGCGGGGCAGGGGTCCGGGATCCCGTGTCAGGGCGGGGAAGTCTCCGGGGGGAGACATCATGAGCGGGGGAACGCTTATGCACATGCAGGATGCGTATGGCCAGACCGTCGTCGCGGCGACGGACGGCCATGTCAACGGACGTACGGGCACGCCGACGGGGATGTCGGGTGTCTCGGCCGGGATACCGGCGGCGCCTTCGGGCATCGGCCGGGCGGCCCCGCTGCGCGTGGACGCGCAGCGCAATCTCGAGCACGTCCTGCGCGCGGCGCGCGAGGTCTTCGGCGAGCTGGGATACGGCGCGCCGATGGAGGACGTGGCGCGTCGCGCCCGGGTCGGCGTGGGCACGGTCTACCGCCGCTTCCCCAGCAAGGACGTGCTGGTGCGCCGGATAGCCGAGGAGGAGACCGCCCGGCTGACCGATCAGGCGCGGACGGCGCTGGGGCAGGAGGAGGAGCCGTGGTCGGCCCTCTCCCGGTTCCTGCGGACGTCGGTGGCCTCGGGCGCGGGGCGGCTGCTGCCGCCGCAGGTGCTGAGGGTCGGCGTGGACGAGGGTACGGCCGGCGAGGGCGAGCCGCCCGTCGGCGAGGGGCGCTCCTCGGAGGACGCGGTGCGGGTGCCGCACCAGCGGAACGTCGGCGACCAGGCCTCGGCCCGGGTCATCGCGCCGCGCGCGGTGCCGGTGGCCGAGCAGGACGACGCCGGTGCGGCGGAGCTCCTGGAGGTCGTCGGGCGGCTGGTCGACCGGGCGCGCGAGGCGGGTGAGCTGCGGGCCGACGTGACCGTGGCGGACGTCCTCCTCGTCATCGCCACGGCGGCGCCCGCCCTGCCGGACGCGGTCCAGCAGGCGGCGGCCTCGGCCCGGCTCCTGGACATCCTGCTGGAGGGCCTGCGGTCGCGGTAGCGGGGTCGCCCGCCGGGCCGTGCCGACGGGCGTCCGGCGGCGGGGATCCGGGTGGGAACGCGTCTGGGCCCGTGCTCGTGCCTGCTGATCGTGAACGCGCGGGTCGGCGTGCGACTGCTCGTGCGAACTCATGGGAACGGGCGCTCGGTTACGCCCCGTCCGGGGGAGTCGCCCCGGACGAGTGGTAAGTGGAGTTGAGGGCTCGGCATGCCCGCGCCCTGTGTCACGCTTGGCCGGTGTTCTGGTCTAGGGCGTGCGTACGGGGGCTTCCGCGATGAGCGGTGACGGACGGGACGAGCCGCTGGGCCAGGGCGGTGCCACGGGGACCGACCGGCCGGCCGTGCGGCAGGTGCCGAGCCAGGGCGGCCCGGGAGGCTCCTCCGGCGCCCCGAGGGGCGCGGCGGCCGCGCCCGTGGGTTCCGAGCCGAGCGTCCCCCAGCAGCGCGAACGCGGCGGGCCGGGGCAGGGCGACGGCGGGACGTTCTACCGGGACGGCGCGGACGACGGCGGGGTGCTGCCGCCGCCGGTCGAGCTGCCGCCCTCCGACGGCGAGTTGATCCAGCTCATGCGGGGCGGCGACGACAGCGCGTACGAAGAGCTGTTCCGACGCCACTCCGACGCCGTGCGGCGCTACGCCCGGACCTGCTGCCGGGACGCGCACACCGCCGACGACCTGACGGCGGAGGTGTTCGCCCGCACCCTCCAGGCCGTACGGGGCGGGGCCGGACCCGAGCAGGCGGTACGCGCCTACCTCCTGACCACCGTCCGGCGGGTCGCGGCGAACTGGACCAGGACCCGGAAGCGGGAGCACCTGGTCGAGGACTTCGCGGTGTTCGCGGCGCACGCCGCCCACGGCTCGGAGGTGTCCGACCAGGACACCCTGGACCTCGGCGCCGACGTCCGGGCCATGCACGAGGCCGAACAGTCCCTCGCCATGCAGGCGTTCAGGTCGCTGCCCGAGCGCTGGCAGGCCGTGCTCTGGCACACCACCGTCGAGGAGGAATCACCCAGCGAGGTCGCCCCGCTGTTCGGGCTGACCGCCAACGCCACCGCAGTCCTGGCCAGCCGGGCCCGGGAGGGTCTGAAGCAGGCCTATCTCCAGGCACACGTCAGTCAGTCCCTCACCGCGGGCGGGGACTGCGCCCGCTACGCCGACCGGCTCGGCGCCCACGCGCGCGGCGGGCTGCGGATGCGGGCCGAGCGCGGGCTGCGCAAGCACCTGGAGGAGTGCGCCAAGTGCCGGCTCGCCGCAGGGGAGCTGGCACACGTCAACGCCGGTATCCCCGCGCTGCTGCCGGTCGCCGTCGTCGGCTGGTTCGCCGCCGGGTTCTCGCTCAAGGCCGCGGGCGCCGTGGCCGGTGGCGCCGCCGGGGCCGCCGGGGCCGGTGCGGCGGCCGCCGCCACGGGCGCCGGTTCGTCCGGCACGGCCGGCGCCTCGTCCGCCGCCGTCGCCGAAGGGCTCGGCGCACCGGTGAAGGCGGGGATCGCGGCCGCGGTGGCCGTCGCCGCGACCGCCGGACTGGTGTGGGCGCTCTCCGGCGACCCGCGGCCGGTCGCCGGGCCCGCACCCACGCCGCAGACCGTCGCCCCCGTCGTCCCCTCGACGCCCGTCTCCCCGCCGAAGCCGAAGCCCTCGCCCACCCGGCCGCCCGCGCCTGCCCGGAGCGCCGCCGCCCCCGCGCCGGAGCCGACGCCCGCCGCCACCCGGCCGGTGGCGCCCCGCCCGGTGCCGAAGCCGCAGCCGAAACCCACGCCCACGCCGGCTCCGACACCCGCACCGACCCTGCCGAAGCCCCCGCCACCGCCCGCTCCGCCGACGTTCTACCAGGTCAGCAGGTTGGAGTACGGCATCGTCGGCGACGGCACCAAGCCCGAGGTGCGGCTCGGTGACAGCAGCCCCCTGTGGCAGCGCCGCGGCCTCTCGATGAGCGGCACGCGGTACGCGCACGGCGTGACCGTGCAGGCGCCCTCCTCGCTCACCATCGACCTCAACCGGCAGTGCACCGGCTACGACGCGGTCGTCGGCATCGACGACATGAGCGCCCCCCTCGGAGTCGGCGGCATCCGCTTCTCCGTCCACGGCGACGGCCGACGGCTGTGGCGCTCCGCCGTGGTCCGGCCGGGCGATCCGGCGGTTCCGGTGCACGTCGGCATCGCCGGCCACCGGACGCTCCGCCTGGTGGTGGAGCCCCAGACGCCGTTCGGCCGGGTCGCCGTCGCGGACTGGGCGCACTCGCAGATCACCTGCGCCTGAGCAGGCCCCTCCCCCGTCGCCCGACGGACACGTTCCCCCGAGCCGGACGCCCCCGTCGCGGGACGCCCCCGTCGCGGGACGCCTCCGTCGCGGGACGCCCCCGTCGCGGGCCGGGCGGGGCTTTCCGCACGGCCTACGCCATGAGCGACCTGGACGACGGCACCAGGGGCCCCGGGACCGCGCGTTGGCGGGGGGCCGGGGCGGCGGAGCCCGTCCAGCAGGAGCCGCGGCGGGCCAGGAGGCGGCGGAGCCAGAGTTCGGTGGAGACCAGGTCGGCGAGGCCGTCCAGGGGGACCGGTGCGCCGTCGGCGGCCGCGCGCAGCGCCTCACGGACCACGCGGGCCTCGATCAGGCCCGCGTCCGCGAGGAGCGGGGCGTCGAAGACGGCGAGGAGGTCGGGGAGGGCGGCGCGCAGTCCCGCGCGGGCGGCGGCGGCCGGGACCGCCGGGTTCGGCGCACCCCAGCCGGGCGGCAGGTCCTGGACGCCCGCCCCGGTCAGGACCGTGCGCAGGACGTTCGCCCGGGCGCCCGGCTGGACCCGGAGCGATTCGGGCAGGGCGCGGCAGGCGCGCACCACCTGGTTGTCCAGGAACGGCGCGTGCAGCCGCTGGCCGCGGATCTCGGCCGCCTGCTCCAGGACCCGGTGGTCGGCCGCGGCCCGCGCGAGCGCCGCACGCGCGCGTGCCTCCCCCGGGCGCTGCACCGACGCCGGCAGGATCGCCGCCCGCTGCAGGCGAACCGATACTTCGGCGAGGGCCTCCCCCGTCAGCCACCGTGCCGCCGGACCCGGCCGCGACCAGGTCAGCGCGGAGAGGGACGCCTCCAGGGGCCCGAAAGCGCCCGACGGGGCCCGGTTCGCCTCCAGGAGGGTGGCCGCGGCGGCCTCCAGACCGGTGCGGTACGGCGTACGGGCCAGGCGGCGGGCCGCGCGGTAGACGGTCAGCGGGACGAGGAGCGAACCGGCCGAGGTGCCCGTCGCCTTGGCGAGCGCCGTCACCGGGCGTACGAGCGATCTGCGGCGCCGGTCCATCAACAGGTCGGCGAGGCGCGCCGGATGGGCGTCGAGGACCTGCCGGGCGCCAAGGCCGGTGAAGTGGTCCGCGCTGCCGCCCGCGAGGCGCCGCCGGTGCCGGCCGGCCACGACCAGGGACGGGCCCGGCTCGTCCGTCAGCGGTCCGTCCAGCTCCGCGTAGGGCAGCGCCTCCTCGCCGGCCGCGACGACGACGTGGTGCAGCCGGGGGTTGGCGGCGATCGCCCGGGCCCGCTCCAGCTCCTCCTCGCGGTGGATGCCGGCGCGGGTGGCCAGGTCGTTGAAGGTGACCGCGAGCAGCCGTTCGCCGGCGCCGGTGCCGTGGCCCAGGATCGTGCCGGGCACCCCGGGAAGCCCGGCAGCCAGCAGGGCGAGCGTGCCGGAGGCGCTGCCTCCGGACAGGTCGGCGCCGATCCCGGGCGCCGGCCCGCCGCCCCGGGCGGCCCGCCGTTCCGCGGGTCCCATGCCGGGGACGGGCCCCGGGTCCGGAAGCGGTGTCTCGGGGGCGTGCCGGGGCGCGGTGAGCCGGGCCCGTACCCCCTCGACCAGCGCGTCCCGTACCCCTTCCACCGCCCGTCGCGGCTCGGTCTCCGCCGCGGCGACGGCGAGGGAGGCCACCGGTTCGTAGCCGGTGATCTCGCGCGAGCCCTCGCGCAGGATCAGGGCGTGGCCGGGCGGCACCCGCTTCACGCCCTCGTACGGTGTGGAGTCGCGCAGCGCCTCCGGGGTCTCGGGGCAGGCGAGCAGTGCGGCGAGATGGCCGATGTCGAGCTGGGCCTCGATGAGGTCGGCGAGCGGCAGGGCCGCGGTGGCGTACGCGGTGCCGTTCGCCCAGGGGGTGTGGAACACCGGCCGGGCGCCGGCCAGGTCGCCGGTGACGGTGATCCGGCGGCCGACCTGGACGACGACGGTGTAGCTGCCCGCCCAGGCGGTGAGATGCCGCAACGCGCCGCCGCGGGCGGCGAACAGGCCGCTCCTCAGCTCCTCGTCGCTCGCGGCGCAGCAGCCGAAGACGGCGAGGCGGCTGTGCGGGTCGACACCGACGATCCGTACCTCGTCGGGGCGCCAATCGCCCACCGCCCACAGGGGATCGGGGTCACCCCACAGGAGTTGTGCGCCCACCGGGTGCAGCGTGCGCCCCTCGGCCGCCGTCTCGCCGCCCATGCCGCCGGCGCCTCCCACGGCTCCCGCCGTACCCGGGGAACCCGCGGCGCCCGCGAAGCCGTTCGAGCCGTGGACGGAGGAGCCGTGGACGTGCGCGCCCGCGGAGCCGTACGGGCCCGCGAAGCCGTCCGGGCCATGGGAACCGTACGAGCTCGGGGAACCGTACGGGCCCGGGGAACCCGCCGTTCCGGAGGCTCCCGCCGTGCCCGGGAAGCCGGACGTCCCCGCCGTTCCGAAGCTCGCGGCGACACTGCTCCAGCCCACCAGCCATCGCATCGGCGCCTCCACGTCCGTTCGGTGGAGGACATGCTGCCACGACAACAGCGCGCGGGACGGGCCGCGTGGCCGGGTGCGCGAAAGGCGAATGGGCCTCTGGCATTGGCCAGTTGCCCACCGTCGTCATTCGGCCATTCTCGGGGGCTCATCGGCCGTCGGCAGTCCGGGAGGCGCTGATCGCCTCCCGGAGCCGTCCGCCGCCCGCGGGGAGGGGGCGACGGTATCCCCCAGCCCACCGGTTCTCAGCCGGGTGGGCCGACCCACGCAGCACTCATGGAAGCGCTCCCCCTCCGGCCGGGCGAGAGCGCACGGCCGGGCGCACGGCCACACACCCGGAGCGCGCTCCCCGGCGCCGCCCCCGGCATCCGCGGCGGTGACCCCGTGCGCCGTCCGGCCGTCCCGGGCCGGTCCACACAACAATCCCGCCATACGGCACACCGCCCCTTAACGGTAGGGATGCGGCGAACTACGCTGTGTTTACGAATGCCGCACGCTTATGCCCGGTGTCGCGGCGGCCGTCTGGGTGGTCGAGGGGTGGCGTCATGTCCAGGGAGCAACGCGGGCCGAACGAAAAGCTCGGCACGGTTCTCGCCCTCGCGGGAATCAGCAACGCCGGCCTCGCCCGGCGGGTCAACGACCTCGGGGCGCAGCGGGGGCTGACGCTCCGCTACGACAAGACGTCGGTGGCCCGGTGGGTGTCGAAGGGGATGGTGCCGCAGGGCGCCGCCCCGCATCTGATCGCCGCCGCGATCGGCCAGAAGCTCGGCCGTCCCGTGCCGCTCCACGAGATCGGCCTCGCGGACGCCGACCCGGCGCCCGAAGTGGGGCTCGCCTTCCCCCGTGACGTGGGCGAGGCGGTCCGTTCCGCCACCGATCTCTACCGGCTGGATCTGGCCGGTCGGCGGGCCGGCGGGGGCGGGATCTGGCAGTCGCTGGCCGGATCCTTCGCGGTCAGCGCCTACGCCACCCCCGCCTCCCGATGGCTGATAACCCCCGCCGACTCCTCCGTGGAGCGGCTGCTGCGACGCTCCGGGGCGGCCGGAGCCGGTGGTACGGACGGGGTCGGCGGGATCGGCGCGCCGGGCGGGATCGAGGAGACGGCGGAAGCGCCGGAGACCGGCCTCCACGCGCGCGTGGGGCACAGCGATGTCGCCAAGCTGCGGGAGGCCGCCGAGGACGCGCGCCGCTGGGACTCCAAGTACGGCGGCGGCGACTGGCGTTCCTCCATGGTCCCGGAGTGCTTACGCGTCGACGCGGCCCCACTGCTGCTCGGCTCCTACTCCGACGAGGTCGGCCGGGCGCTGTTCGGCGCGACGGCGGAGCTGACCCGGCTGGCCGGCTGGATGGCCTTCGACACCGGCCAGCAGGAAGCCGCCCAGCGCTACTACATCCAGGCGCTGCGCCTCGCGCGCGCCGCCGCCGATGTCCCCCTCGGCGGCTATGTCCTCGCCTCGATGTCGCTCCAGGCCACCTACCGCGGCTTCGCCGACGAGGGCGTGGACCTCGCCCAGGCCGCCCTGGAGCGCAACCGCGGGCTCGCCACCGCCCGCACGCTCTCCTTCTTCCGGCTCGTCGAGGCCCGGGCGCACGCCAAGGCCAACGACGGGGCGGCCGCCGCCGCGGCGCTCAAGGCCGCCGAGGGGTGGCTGGAGCGCTCCCGGGAGGGCGACGCCGACCCGTCCTGGCTGGGCTTCTACTCGTACGACCGGTTCTGCGCCGACGCCGCCGAGTGCTACCGCGACCTCAAGGCCCCGCGCCAGGTGCGCCGCTTCACCGAGCAGGCGCTGTCCCGGCCGACGGAGGAGTACGTCCGCTCGCACGGGCTGCGGCTCGTGGTGTCGGCCGTCGCCGAACTGGAGTCGGGCAATCTGGACGCGGCCTGCGCCGCCGGCACGCGCGCGGTGGAGGTGGCCGGACGGATCTCGTCCGCCCGGACCACGGAGTACGTCCGCGATCTGCTGCACCGGCTCGAACCGTACGGCGACGAGCCGAGGGTCATGGAGCTGCGCGAGCGGGCCCGGCCGCTGCTCATGACTCCGGCGTGACGCGTGTCCCACCGGGTTTAACGGGATTGTCAGTGGGCCAGTGCACTATCGGGGTGGGAGGTGGTGCAGGTGTCCGGGGCGCAGGCGTCCGTACGGGACGTGGACAGCGACGTGCTCGTGATCGGCGGCGGGATCGTCGGCCTGTCGACGGCGTACGCCCTGACCCGTGCCGCGCCCGGCACACGCGTCACCGTCCTGGAGAAGGAGCACGCCCCGGCCCGCCACCAGACGGGACGCAACAGCGGTGTGATCCACAGCGGGATCTATTACCGCCCGGGATCGCTGAAGGCCCGCTTCGCGGTCGCGGGCGCGGCCGAGATGGTCAAGTTCTGCGCCGAGTACGACCTGCCGTACGAGGTCACGGGCAAGCTGATCGTCGCCACCGCGCGCGAGGAGCTGCCCCGGCTGCACGCGCTCGTGCAGCGCGGCCGGGAGAACGGCATTCCGGTGCGGGAGCTGGGACCCGCGCAGATCAGCGCGTACGAGCCGAGGGTGCGGGGTCTCGCGGCGATCCACGTCGGCACGACGGGGATCTGCGACTACGGCGCGGTGGCGGCGCAGCTCGCCGAGGCATCCGGGGCCCGGATCCTGTACGGCTCGGAGGTCACCGCGATCGACCGGCGGCCGTGGGGTGTGGCCGTCCGCACCGCGTCCGGCACCATCGTGCGCGGCCGGGTCCTGGTCAACTGCGCCGGGCTCCACTGCGACCGGGTCGCACGCCTCGCGGGCGACGACCCCGAGATGCGGATCGTCCCCTTCCGCGGTGAGTACTACGAACTGGCCGACCCCTCGCTCGTGCGTGGCTTGGTGTATCCGGTGCCCGACCCCGCCTTCCCCTTCCTCGGGGTCCACCTGACCCGGGGCATCGACGGCGGTGTCCATGTCGGCCCGAACGCGGTGCCGGCGCTGGCCCGGGAGGGGTACGGCTGGTCGGTCGTGCGCCCGGGCGACCTCGCCGGGACGCTGGCATGGCCGGGATCCTGGGCCATCGCGCGGGAACACTGGCGGTACGGCGCGGGCGAGCTGCGGCGATCGCTGTCGAAGCGGGCCTTCACGGAAGCGGTGCGCAGGCTGCTGCCGGTCGTGGAGGAGCGGGATCTGCGGCGGGCCGACGCGGGCGTCCGCGCCCAGGCCGTCCTCCGGGACGGGACCCTGGTCGACGACTTCCTGATCCGCGAGTCGGCGAGGACGGTGCACGTGCTGAACGCCCCGTCCCCGGCGGCCACGGCCTCGCTTCCGATCGGCCGGGAGGTCGCCCTGCGGGCGCTGGCGCTGCTGTAGACGTGGGCTTCGCGGGGCGCCCCGTAGAATTGCCGCATTGTGTCTGAGTCCCGTGAAACCCTTCCGCGCCCGGCCGCCGAGCCCGTCCTCGCCGAGCCTGTTGCCGCCGCCGAGCCCGTCGTCGCCCGGCGGGGCAGCCGGATGTTCGCCGCCGGGGAAGGGCCGCTGCCCGACCCCGCCGGATCGCACCACGAGCGGCGGATCCGCAGCTTCCAGCCCCGGCGCAGCCGCGTCACCGCAGGTCAGGCCGAGGCCATGCTCAAGCGCTGGCCGGACTGGGGCCTGGACATCGACGGCAAGCGGGTCCTCGACCTGAACGCGATGTTCGGCGGCCTCCCTGTCGTCCTGGAGATCGGCTTCGGCATGGGCGAGGCCACCGCGAAGATGGCCGCCGCCGACCCCGGCACCGGCATCCTCGCCGTGGACGTCCACACCCCCGGCCAGGGCAACCTCCTCGGTCTCGCCGACCGGGGCGGGCTCGAGAACGTACGGGTCGCCAACGGCGACGCGATCATCCTGCTGCGCGAGATGCTCACCGCCGACGCCCTCGACGGCTGCCGCGTCTACTTCCCGGACCCCTGGCCCAAGAAGCGCCACCACAAGCGGCGCCTCATCCAGCCCGAGTTCCTCACTCTCCTCGCGACCCGGATGAAGCCCGGTGCGATCCTGCACTGCGCCACGGACTGGGAGGAGTACGCCGAGCAGATGCTGGACGTCCTCTCCGCGCATCCCGACTTCGCGAACACACAGCCCGACGGCGGCTACGCCCCCCGCCCGGAGTTCCGCCCCCGCACCCGTTTCGAGGGGCAGGGCCTCGACAAGGGCCATGTGGTGCACGACCTGCTCTTCCGGCGTAGGTAGCCCCGGCTTTTCCACAGGTGGGGCCCGTTCCGGTGCTCCTGGCTAACGCCCGGGGCCGGCTTGTCCACAGGTCGCGGAACTCGCGCGCACTCTGTCGGTGCGGCTCGTTAGGGTCGTTCACGTGTCGAATCCGTTTCTCTCCCCCGTGCCCGCCCGGGACACCGAGGAGCCGGCCTTCCCCGGCGTCCCCGGCCGTGCCCAGTGGCGCTACCGGCCCCGCCGCGCCTTCTGGCGCAGCAAGGTGGTCCGGGCCGTCGCCGTGGTCACGGTGCTCGCGCTCTGCGCCCTGGTGATCCTCGGGTTGGTGCGGCACGAGACGGGCACGGAGGGGTTCCTCGTCGGGCTCGGTCTGGCCGTGCTGCCCGTGCCGCTCCTGATGGCCGCGTTCCGCTGGCTCGACCGGGTGGAGCCGAGCCCCTGGAAGAACCAGCTCTTCGCCTTCGCCTGGGGCGCCTTCGCGGCCGCGCTGGTGGCGCTGACGGCCAACACGTTCGCGGTCCGCTGGATCGCGACCGCGACCGCCGACCCCGCCTCGGCGGACACCCTCGGCGCCACCGTCGTCGCCCCGGTCGTCGAGGAGAGCGCCAAGGCCGCCGCGGTCCTGCTGCTCTTCCTCTTCCGCCGACGGGACTTCACCGGAGTGGTCGACGGCGTGGTCGTCGCCGGGTTCACCGCCACCGGCTTCGCCTTCACCGAGAACATCCTCTATCTCGGCAGGGCCTTCGGGGAGGACCAGGAGTTCGGCGACTCGGGGTTCGGCTCGGTGACGGCCGGGACCTTCTTCGTACGGATCGTGATGTCGCCGTTCGCGCATCCGCTCTTCACGGTGCTCACCGGCATCGGCTTCGGATTCGCCGCCCTCGCCGCCCGCCGCCGGCGCGTCCGCCGCGTCCTGCTCCCCCTCGCCGGCCTGATACTCGCCATGGGCATGCACGCCCTGTGGAACGGCTCGGCCGTCTTCGGCGGCTGGTGGTTCCTCGTGGTGTACGGCGCCTTCATGGTGCCGGCGTTCGCGCTGCTGACCTGGCTGGCGATATGGAGCCGGCAGCGGGAGCTGCGGACCATATCCGGGCAGCTCCCGGCGTACGCGGCGGCCGGCTGGCTCTCGCCCGCCGAACCCCTCGCGCTCTCCTCCATGAGGGCCCGCTCGGTGGCCCGCGCCTTCGCCGCACGGACGTACGGCAAGACGGCGGCGCGGGCGGTCGGGGAGTACGAGGCGTTCGCGACGACCCTCGCCTTCCTGCGCCACCGGGCCGAGCGGGGCGCGGCGGAACCGGACTTCGCCGCCCGCGAGCAGGAGCTGCTGCACCACCTCTGGCACCGCAAGGCGGTCGCCTCGCCCGCGCTCACGTACGCGGCGCGGGCGACCGGGCAGGTATGGGCGCCGCCGCAGTACCTCGACTACAGCGGCTACAACCCCTATCGGAGCTGACGCGTTCGACGGCGGGACGCTCAGCCCCCTCGCGCGCAGCCGAGCGGTCGGACGGTCAGGCCCCCGTCGCGGAGCTCATGCCCTCGCCGCGGACTTCAGGCCCTGGCCGCGGTCGTTCAGGCCCGCGGACTTCAGGCCCGCGGGCGATGGTCAGAGGTTCAGGCCCTTGTCGCGCAGCCAGGCGGCCGGGTCCACGCCGGAGCCGCCCGGGGTCTTGACCTCCAGGTGGAGGTGCGGGCCGGTGACGTTGCCGGTGGCGCCGACGCGGCCGATCGTCTCGCCGGTGCCCACCGACTGGCCCGCGGAGGCGGTCATGGAGGACAGGTGGCAGTACCAGACCTCGGTACCGTCCGCGAGCTCCAGGACGATGCGGTAGCCGTACGAGCCGGACCAGCCTGCCGACTTGATGGTGCCGCCGTGGACGGCCTTGACCGGGGTGCCGGTGGGGGCGGCGAGGTCGAGGCCCGTGTGGTAGCCGGAGGACCACATCGAGCCGGACTCGCCGAACGTGGAGGTGATGACGTACGAGGAGGTGGGCAGGGCGTAGCTCGCGGCGAGCTTGGCCAGGCGCTCCGCCTCGGCCTTGGCCGCCGCCTCCGCCTCGGCCTTCTTCTTCGCCTCTGCGGCGGCCTTCTCCGCGGCGCTCGCCTTGGCTGCCGCTTCGGCGGCGGCCTTCTCGGCGGCCGCCTTCTCCGCCGCGGCCTTCTCGGCGGCGTCGGCGGAGGCCTGCTGCTGCTCGGCCTGCTGGAGGATGCGGGCGCGCAGCGCCTCGCCGGCGTCGGCGGTGGACGCGGAGGCGGAAGCGGCGGAGGCGGATCCGTTCGCGGAGCCGGCCGTCCCGGTCGTCTCGGTGGGCAGGGCGAGGGTGGCGGTGAGCGGCTGGAGGTTGTCCGTACCGGCGCCGTCGACGCCCTCGGTTCCGCCGGTGCCGTCCGCGATCAGTTCGCCGACGCCGGGCAGTTCGGAGGCGTCGGGGAGGTCGAGGTCGGGAAGGGAGATGGAGACGGCCGGCTTCTCCTGGGCGGTGGCCAGGCCGCCGGCGCCGACGGCGGCGATGACACCGACGCCGAGGACGGTGGAGGAGCGGGCGAAGCCGGAGCGCTGCTTGACCACGCGGTGGCGGCCACCGGAGCGGGCCTGCTGGCGGAGGGAGTCCTCGGTGGGATTCCACTCCTCCCACGCGCCGGTGTCGTTGTCCGTCCCGGCGGCACCCGAGGCACCGAACGCGTCGAAGGGGGCTTCGGGGGCAGGGGTGTTGGACGCCACGGAGGCGTGCTCCTTTCCTTCCTTCTCGCCTACCGGGTTAGCTGACGGGTTCGGAGCAGGAAGGTCTCCTACGAGCACTGCCGCACAGGTGCGAAAGCGCCCGATTCACCCCAAGTAGTGGTTCCCCGGTTCCTTTTCAGGATTCGGCGCGTGCGCACGGTGCCGTCTCTAACGACGGCTGGGACGACCGCGCTGCGTTATCGAACGTTAATAGACAGGGGGTCTGTATTCCAAGCTGTTCCTACTGATCGTTCATGGGATTGCGGGGTAATGGCCCGACTTGCCCCCCACATGACCCTGTTTCAGTGAAAAGGCGCCGACGAAACCGAATCTGATGTTTCGTCAATTGTTATCGGAGCGGGACCTTTCGATCACGGATGGTCACCACAGTCGGTCGTCATGGCACCGCAGGCCGTCACGGCACCACCGGCATGGTCCGGCGCCGCTCCGGCTGCCCGCGTGCCGGGCGGCTCACCGCCAGCAGCGCCATGTCGTCCGTCGTCCCGCCGCCCGTGTACCGCCGCACGTCGTCGACGAGCGCGTCCAGGAGCTCCTCCGGTCCGGGGAAGATCCGGCCGGCCAGCCGCTCGGCGGGATCGTAGAAGGTGCCGTGGGCGTCGCGCGCCTCGGAGAGGCCGTCGGTGTAGAGGAGCAGCGTGGCGCCCGGCGGGTACGGCGTCTCGTCGGCCCGGTCCGGCCAGGCGGCCAGATCGCCCATGCCGAGCGGCAGCGCGGACTGGCTCGGCGCCAGCATGGTCAGGCCGCCGTCGGTGTAGAGCATCAGCGGCTCCGGGTGCCCGCGGTTCACCACCCGTACGAGACCGGCGCCGCGCGGGATCTCCGCGAGGACGGCGGTGGTGAACCCCTCGGCGGCGTCCAGGCCGGTCCGCCGGGTGCCCTCGCGGGCCAGGGCCCGCTCCAGGCGCTGGGCCACGCCCTCCAGCGTCGACTCCTGCTCGGCGGCCTCCCGGAAGGCGCCGATGACGACGGCGACGGCCTCGACCGCGTCCATCCCCTTGCCCCGTACGTCGCCGACCACGACCCGTACGCCGTAGGGGGTGTCCTGGACGGCGAACAGGTCACCGCCGATGA
Source organism: Streptomyces sp. NPDC048353 (assembly GCF_055587165.1). Taxonomy (NCBI): domain Bacteria; kingdom Bacillati; phylum Actinomycetota; class Actinomycetes; order Kitasatosporales; family Streptomycetaceae; genus Streptomyces; species Streptomyces sp. NPDC048353. Next base: position 19,443 of record NZ_JBVJGU010000005.1, read on the forward strand.
ACGCGTCGGCCTGCGCCGCCTCGTAGCGGGCGGCGACCTGCAGCCCGCCGATCCGCTCTGCGGGCGTCGGGAGCACGGCCTTCTGCGCCGCTTCGGCGATCACCCGCGCCGACGCCAGGCGTTCGCCGCTGCGGCGGACGACCCGGTTGATCAGCAGGGCGAGCGCGGCGACCGTGATGACGGTGAGGGTCTCGGTGAGGGCGGGGACGTCGGTGACGGTCCTGTTGTAGAGGTGCAGTCCGACGGAGGCGAGGACGGCGGCGATGCCGGTGAGCAGGGTCGTCAGCATCGAGAAGAGCGGCGCCGCGATGAGCGGGGCCGCGGAGAACAGCGGGGCGGCGGTGTAGGCGGGCGGGGTCGCCAGGTCGAAGACGACCCCTCCGGCGATGATCAGCGGGGGCAGGGCCCGGACGAACCGGCGGGCGCGCTCGGCCCGTGAGGGCGGACGCGGGCGGGGGTCCGGGCGCAGGTGGGGAAGGCCGTGCGGGCCCGGGTGCGGACGTGAGCGGCCGTGCGAGGGGGTGTTCGAGGCCTGACGCGGGCGTTCGTGCGGGCCCGGGCGCGGATGCCCGGAAGCCCCGTTCCCCGCCGCTCGCTGCCCCACCTGTGCTCTCCTGCCGGATCCGTGCACGGCGCCGGACGGTACCGTGCCCTTCCCAGCGTGCCGGTCGCCGCCCCGGGCGGCGACCCCGCGCCGCCGAGTGGAGTACGGCACGCGGCCGCCCCGGTAGCCCCGGTATCCCCGGTGGCCCCGGTGGCCCCGGCGGCCCCGGTGGCCCCGGCCGCCCCGGCGGCCTCCGGACAGCGTCCGGAGAGCGCCGGCCCCCCGTCGGGGCGTACGGCTCAGCCCGTCGCCGCCAGCCGGCCGCGCCGGGCCAGGGCCCCGATCGCCACCGCGCAGCCGAGACCGACCGCGGCCAGGACCAGCCACGGGGTGGCGGAGCCGCCGGCCACGTCGAGCAGCGCCCCCGTCCCCAGGTTCCCGAGGGTGATGCCGATCCCGCAGACGGTGTTGTACAGGCCGTAGTGCGTGGCGACCCACCGGCCGCCCGAGAGGGCGACGACCGTGTCCATCTCGTACGGGTAGAGGACCGCGTTCCCGAGCGCCAGGACCGCCGCGCACAGCAGCAGCCCCACCACCCCCGGCACCCCGGCCGGGAGCAGGAAGGCGGCGCCCATCAGCGCGAGGCCGAGCACCAGGCAGCGCTCCCGGGTCAGCCGGCGCCCGCACCAGGCCGTGATCCGGAGCTGGCCCGCCAGGGCGACGAGCGCCGAGACGACGAACAGGGCGGTGGTCGGCGCCGTGCCGTCCGCCGCGAGCGGCAGCGCGAGATAGACCTGGAAGGACAGGACGTACGAGCCGGTCATCGCGAGCGAGAAGAGCCAGAAGGTCCGGTTCGCGAGCACGGTACGGAACTGGCCCCGCCCGCCCCCGGCGTCCGGAGCCGCGTCCCCCCGGGCCCCGGCCCGTACCGGCAGGTGCCGGAGCTGCACCACCGTCAGGACGGCGAAGAGCGCCGCCGCCACCACGCACGTCAGCCGGAAGGAGACCCCGGTCAACGCCACCCCCACCAGCGGCCCGAGCAGGATCCCCGCCTGGTAGTGGATGTTGAAGAGGGCGAACGCCTCCACGCGCCGCTTCCCCGCCTCCGCCGCCAGGTACGCGCGGACGGCGGGGTTGAACAGCGCCCCCGCCAGTCCGGTCGCCACCGAGGCGGCGATCAGCACCGGCAGCGACTGGGCGAAGGCGAGCGCCCCGAAGCCGGCCGTCCGCAGCGCGCAGCCGGCGACGATCAGCGGCTTGAAGCCGAGCCGGTCGGCGAGGGCGCCGCCGATCAGGAACATGCCCTGCTGAGAGAGGTTGCGGGCACCGAGGACGAGCCCGACCGACCAGGCCGCCATGCCGAGCCCGTCGGCGAGATGCGCGGCGAGGTACGGCATCAGCATGTAGAAGCCGAGGTTGATGGTCAGCTGGTTGACCAGGAGCAGCCGCACGGCCGGGTCGAACGTACGGCTCCGCTTCCAGATCCCGCCCTCGGCGGGGACCGCGGTCGGGGCGCTCATCGGACCCGCTCCAGCACGCGCCGGGTCCAGCCGGTGACCGGCACGCCGCTCTCGTACGCCGCCGGTTCCTCCCGTACCGGCGCCTCCAGCAGCCCGTGCGCCGCGCAGAACTCGTCGCTGAACACCGAGTCGAAGTACCGCTGCGGCCCGTCGGGGAAGACGGCCGCGATCCGCGTGCCGCGCGGCCGGGTGCGGGCCAGCCAGCCCGCGACGAGGGCGACGGCGCCCACGCTCCAGCCGCCCGTGGCGAACTGCCGGGCCGCCAGCCGCCGGGCCGCGCGGACCGCGTCCTCGGGGCCCACCCAGTGGACCTCGTCGAAAGCGCCGTGGTCGACGTTGCCCGGATGGATGGACGAGCCGAGACCGCGCATCAGCCGTTCGCCCGCCGGGAGTCCGAAGACGGTGGAGCGGACGGAGTCCACGCCGACCAGTTCGAGGGCCGGGCTGCTGGTGGCGCGCAGCGCGCGGGAGATGCCGGCCGAGTGCCCGCCGGTGCCGACGGCGCAGACGAGGACGTCGATCCGGTCGAGCTGGGCGGAGAGTTCGGCGGCGAGTCCGGCGTACGACTCCGGGTTGTCGGGGTTGCCGTACTGGTCGGGCCACCAGGCCGGGGCGCCGTCGGCGCCGCGCAGGCGCGCCAGCAGTTCGCCGACCCGGTCCATGCGGGCCTGCTGCCAGCCACCGTCCGGCCGGGGCTCGGGGACGACGTGGACCCGGGCGCCGTGGGCGACGAGCATCCGCTCGACGATCGGTTCGAGGCCGGGGTCGGTGACGACGTGCACGGGGTGGCCGTGCAGCACGCCCGCGAGCGCGAGGCCCAGGCCGAGGGTGCCTGAGGTGGATTCGACGATCGGTGCCCCGGGCCGCAGCACACCGCGACGTCGGGCCTCGCCGACCATGTGGAGGGCGGCGCGGTCCTTGATGCCGCCGAAGTTGAAGCCTTCGAGCTTGGCCCAGTAACCGTCGTCCATCCGGAGGACGGGGGTGTTGCCGACGGTCTGCGCGGCGAGGGCGGGATCCGGCAGGGATGTACCGGGCAGAGATGTACCGGACAGGGAGGCGCTGGGCAAAGCGGTGCCGGGCAAAGCGGTGCCGGGCAAGGCGGTGCCGGGCAGGGCTGTGCCGGAGAGCAGGTCGTTCATCAGGGGGTTTGTCCTCGAGGTGGTGTGCCGGAAGGGAGCCTGGTCGTGTGCGGCGACCCGGCTCAGTTCCGGTCCACTCCGAGGGCGATCAGCAGGCGGCCGGGCTCGGGCCCCGGCCCCGCCCGGTCGCGGACGCACCGGGCGCGCGGATCGGCGGGGAAGACCTCGTCGTCGGCGAGGCGTACGGCTTCCCCGGCGTCCGGCGCGGCGAGCTGCGGGGCCGCGCCCTGCGCGGGCAGGTGCACGTCGAAGGACCAGGCCTCCCCGGTCCGCTCGCAGCCGTGCGGCAGCGCGGGGGCGGAGACGACGGCCGCGGCGGCCCCGCCGCCGGTGGGCGGCAGCGTGTGCCCGTGCGCGCCGTGGCAGACGCTGACGAGCAACGCGACGAGGGCGAGCAGAAGGAGGACGGCGGGCGCCCGCCGTCCTGCCTGTCGCGCGTCGACCACGCTTCGGTCACTCATGGTGCGCGTGACACTACGGCCCGCACTCGTCGGCGGGCAAAGGGACGGGCGGGAATTCGGCCACCTGCCGTCCCCGTCGGGCGGACCCCGCCCCGTCGCCCCCCCCTGCGCCCCTTACGGGTACCGCTACAGGTTCCGCTCGGCGTAGATCTCCATCGCGTCGCGGACGAGGACCGCCGTGCCCTCGCCGTGCTTGTCGTAGTGGACGGTGAAGCGCGGGTCGTCGACGTACATCCGGCCCAGGCCGATCACGTACTCCTTCGCCGGCGTCGTGGTGTGCGACAGCCACTCGACCTGCCGCCGCGCCAGCTCCTGCACCGCGTCGCTGTCGGCGGCGAGGCCGTCCCGGGCCGCCTGCCCGAAGTCGCGGGCGATGCCTGCCTGTTCGTCCAGGAACGCCTGCCTCCCCTCGGCGCTCAGCGAGCGCCACCAGCGGTCGCCCTTCTCGTACGCCTCGCGGCCCCAGCGTTCGCCGACCTCCGCCTCGTACTGGGTGTGATCGAACCCGTCGAACACTTCCTCGGCCATGAGTTCTTCTCCGTTCTCGGTCTTGTGGAGAGTGGTCCGCACCGAGGCGATCTGCCGCCCGATGCGTTCTCGCTCCTGCTCCAGCAGGGCGAGATGGGTCCGCAGGGCCGCGGACGTGTCCCGCTGCCCTTCGAGGACCTCGGCGATGGCGGGGAGCGAGAGCCCCAGCTCGCGCAGCAGCAGAATGCGCTGCAGCCGCACGAGCGCCGCCTGGTCGTAGTACCGGTAACCGTTGGCGCCGATCCGGCTGGGCTCCAGCAGTCCGCGCTCGCCGTAGTGCCTGAGCGTGCGGCTGGTGGTGCCGGCCTTCCTGGCGATCTCTTGGATCGACCACTCCATGCCGAGAACGCTAAATCTTGACGCTGCGTAAAGGTCAAGCGGGAAAAGTCGCGACGGCCCGCGAAGGGAAAGAGGGGGGAGGACCACGACGAAGGCCCGGATCCAGTGACTGGATCCGGGCCTTCGTTGCTACTGAGTAGCGGGGACAGGATTTGAACCTGCGACCTCTGGGTTATGAGCCCAGCGAGCTACCGAGCTGCTCCACCCCGCGTCGGTGAATATGACCTTACGGCATGGGTGGCGGATCCGGAAATCCGTTTCCTCAGCAGCCGCAGTCCTCGGCGTCGACGGGGGCGGTCAGCGGGTCCGCGTCCTTCTTCCCGGCGCCCTCCCAGGTCTCGTACGCGAAGCCCTCGCGCACCCAGTACTCGAAACCGCCGAGCATCTCCTTGACCTGGTAGCCCAGCTCGGCGAGGGCGAGCGCCGCGCGGGTGGCGCCGTTGCAGCCGGGGCCCCAGCAGTACGTGACGACCGGGACGGACACGTCGAGCAGGCGGCCGGCCTGCTCGGGGACGAGGGCGGTCGGCAGGTGGACCGCGCCGGGGATGTGGCCCTGGTCCCAGGAGGCGGTGGAGCGCGAGTCGACGACCACGAAGCCGGGGTCACCGCCGGCGGCGAGCGCGGCGGCGACATCGGAGACGTCGGCGTGGAAGGCGAGGGAGGCGCCGAAGTAGGCGGCCGCGGCGGCGGGAGAGGCCGGCGGCGTGCGAAGAACCGAATTGACCTGCGTCGTTGTCGTCATACGTGAAAAACTACGGCCGAAGATCAACGGGCTGAAGTGGCGATTCCCGGGAGCGGCGGCGATCCGCCGGGGAAATCGGGGCGTTCACCGGAGGACGGCGGGGATCTCACGCAGCGGGACGCAGCGGGACGCGAAGGGGCGGCCGGGGCGCCTCCCCCCGGGGCGGGCGAAGGCCCCAGGACGGCGCGAAGGGGCCCGGGGCACCGTGCCGCACCTCAGGGGCCCGACGAGGGAGGGACACCGGTGGACGACGACGCACTCCTCGCAGCGGCCGGGCGATTCGAGGCCGACCGCGCCCATCTGCGGGCGGTCGCGTACCGCATGCTCGGGTCGCTGAGCGAGGCGGAGGACGCGGTCCAGGAGACGTGGTTCAAGCTCCACCGCACCGACACCACCGGGGTGGAGAACCTCAGCGGCTGGCTGACCACCGTCGTGGGCCGGGTCTGCCTCGACATGCTGCGCGCACGCGCCTCGCGCCGCGAGGACCCGCTGGAGTACCACGTCCCCGACCCGGTCGTCGGACGGGCCGAGGGCGGGCCCACCGACCCGGAGCAGGCGGCGCTGCTCGCCGACTCGGTGGGGCTGGCCCTGCTGGTGGTCCTGGACACGCTGGCCCCGGCCGAGCGGCTGGCGTTCGTCCTGCACGACATGTTCGCGGTGTCCTTCGACGAGATCGCCCCGATCGTGGACCGCACCCCGGCCGCCACCCGGCAGCTCGCCAGCCGCGCCCGCCGCCGGGTCCGGTCTGCGACTCCGGCGCCGGGCCCTGACCCGGCGCGGCAGCGCGAGGTCGTCGACGCGTTCCTCGCGGCCTCCGCCGACGGCGACTTCGAGGGCCTGCTCGCGGTCCTCGACCCGGACGTGGTCCTGCGCGCGGACGGCGGCACGCTCCGCGCGGCGGCCTCGAAGCTCGTCCGGGGCGCGGCGGCGGTCGTCGACCAGGCCCTCACCTTCTCCCGCTTCCGCCACGCGGCCCGGCCGGTCCTCGTCAACGGCGCCGCCGGCGTCGTCTCGCTGGCGGACGGCCGCCCGCAGGCGCTCATGGCGTTCACCGTCGCTGACGACCGGATCGTGGAGATCCACATCCTGGCGGACCCGGCGCGTCTGGAACGTCTGGACCTCGGGGAGGCCTGACGGCCCGGCGCCCGCGGACGGGGACTCAGCCGCCCCCTAGGGCTTTGCCCCTACCCCACCCTCGCGAGGAAGCCGAGCACCCGTTCGAGGAGCAGTGCCGTCGCCTTCTCCTCATACGACGGAAGGCTGCTGTCCGCGAACAGATGACGGTCGCCGGGATAGAGGAACAGCTCCGCGTCCTCGGCGCCCGCCACCAGGGCGCGGGCGGCGTCGAGGTCCCCCTCGGCGACGAACACCTCGTCCGCGTCCATGCCGTGCACCTGGACGGGTACGCCGTCGGGCCAGCCCGCCCCGAACTCGGTGACGGGCACGCAGGCGTCGAACAGCAGGGCTCCGGCCGCGCCGGGCCGGGTCTGGGCCAGCTTCTGGGCGGGCAGCACCCCGAGCGAGAACCCGGCGTACACCACCGCGTCGGGCATCCCCTCGGCGGCGCGCACCCCGCGCTCCAGGATCTCCCCGAAGCCGATCTCCTGGGCGTAGCCGATCCCGGCCTCCAGGCTGTCGAACGTCCGCCCGTCGTACGCATCCGGCACCCGCACCCGGTGCCCGGCCCGCCGCAGCTCCTCGGCGAAGGCGCGGACGCCCTCGGTCAGACCCTGCGCATGGTGGAACAACAACACCTCGGCCACTCGCCACACTCCTCCCGCCCCGGGCCCCACGGCCCGGGCACCCCGATTCTCTCCCCCTCGGCCGCGAATCGTCCGTCCCGGGGGCCGCCGAATCGGCAGTACGGCCGGGGGACTTGGCGTCCGTCCTCGGTACGGGGGCAGGCGGGGCTTCCGTGTGCGGGCGGCCGGCGTCCCCGCCGACCGCCCGCACACGACAGCGGCCCCGGGTCAGATGTCCCTGACCCGGGGCCGATCGGTAGGCCGTGTGGGACTCGAACCCACAACCAACGGATTAAAAGTCCGCTGCTCTGCCAATTGAGCTAACGGCCCTCACCACAAGGGCACCCCCGCAGCATAGCCGGATCACGCCCCGCAGCCGATCGGGTATCGGTACGGGCGGGTCCCGGCCCACCGGAGTGGGTCGGGACCCGGGGTGTCAGCCCGTGTAGTAGCCGGCGACGTCGGCGATCAGGTTCACCGAGCCGGCGTGGTTGTAGAAGGACACCTTGCCGTCCACCACCGGCACGACGACCAGGTTGGGAACCGTCTGGCCCGCCGTGAAGTTGAGGTTCGTCGCGCTGGTGCGCGGGGTGCCCGAGGGGTGGACGGAGACGTAGCTCGTCGCCGTCGCGCCGGTGGCCGTCACGTTGAGCACGACCGCGGAGACGCCGGGTTCGGTGATGGCCAGCGTCACCGTCCGGCCGGGGCCCACCGGCTCCTGGGGGACGCCCAGGCCGCTGCGGGTGTCCATCAGGCGCGTCGGGGTCACCGGGCGGTACTCGGATCCGGCGCCGCCCGGGAGGTAGTAGCCGGCGACGTCGGCCAGCAGGTCCACCGAACCGGCGTGGTTGTAGAACGACACCTTGCCGTCCACCACCGGCACGACCACCAGGTTCGGCACCGTCTGCCCCGCCGTGAAGTTGAGGTTCGACGCGCTCGTGCGCTGCGTACCCGACGGGTACACCGACACGAACCCGGCGGAGGTCGGACCGGTCGCCGTCACGTTCAGGACGACGGCGCTGACGCCCGGCCGGGCGATCGGGAGCGTCACCGTCCCGCCCGGGCCGACCTTCGCCTTGGGCACGCCGAGGCCGGACCGGGTGTCCATCAGACGGGTCGGCGTCACCGGTTCGTACGTGCTGCCGGTGCCGTCGCCCGTGGAGTAGCCCGCGACGTCGGCCAGCAGGTCCACCGAACCGGCGTGGTTGTAGAACGACACCTTGCCGTCCACCACGGGCACGACCACCAGGTTCGGCACCGTCTGACCGGCCGTGAAGTTGAGGTTCGACGCGCTCGTGCGCTGCGTACCCGACGGGTACACCGACACGAACCCGGCGGAGGTCGGACCGGTCGCCGTCACGTTCAGGACGACGGCCGTGACCCCGGTCGCCGGCACCCCGCCGACGCCCGCCACCCGCAGCGTCACCGTCCCGGCCGGGCCGACCTTGGCCTTCGGGACGCCCAGTCCGCTGCGGGTGTCCATCAGCCGGGTGGGCGTGACCGGCTTGTACGTGCCGTACGCGGAGGCCAGGCCCCCGCTCACCAGCAGCGCGCCGCGCCGCTCCAGCCGCGGCCCGGCGCCGTCGGCGGGCTCCGCCGTCATCGTCCAGGTGTACGCGCCGTTCGTGACGGGCTTCCCGTCGGCGTCCTTGCCGTCCCAGTCGGCGGCGACCACCCCGCGCGCCTCCCCGCCGGTCAGCGTCCGCACGACGGTGCCGGTGGCCTTGTGCGTCAGCGTCAGGGCCCAGGAGGCGGCGGGCTTGGACACCCACCAGCGGGGCTTCCAGGAGCCGGGGGCGGTGGGCGGGACGTCGGCGTCGAGTGCGGCGAGCCCGGGGGCCTCCGCCCCGGCCGGGACGACCCGGACCGCCTCGTCGGCGTCGACGTACGCGACGGGCCCGCCGAAGCGGTCCACGGTCCAGTCACGGCCGGGGGCACCGCCCTTGGGGGTGCCGATCAGGCGGGAGCCCGCGGTGCCGCGCACGTCGGTGGTGTGCAGCTGCCCGTCCTTCAGCCAGGCGACGTAGCCGTCGGAGAGGAGGGCGGCCGTGTGGGCGGGCAGCGGTACGGACGTCCGGGAGGCGGTGTCGTACACCGCGGACTCGCCGGTGGCGCACCGCCAGTACAGGAACGTTCCGGCGGCCTGGAGCCCCGGCGTACGGCAGTCGGCGGGCAGGGCGGCGGTGCCGGCGGACCGGCCCGTCGACACGTCCACGGCGCGCACCTCGGCGGTGCCGCCCTGCTGCTTCCACAGGGTGCTGCCCGAGAGGGCGAACGGCGTGCCTCCGGTCTCGGTCCGGACGTTCTTCCCCGTCTCCACGTCGTAGACCCGCAGTCGGTCGTCCGTGCTGCGGGCGGCGGCGTACCGGCCGGAGACCCGCAGGGAGTCCGGCGACGCGGCGATCGGCTGCTCGGTGGTGACGGTACGGGCGGGCAGCGAGCCGCCCGCGTCGATCACGCCGAGCCTCTTGCCGTCCTTCGTGCGGAAGACGACCCGGCCGTCACCGGTGGCGAAGGTCTCCGGGCAGTCGGCCGCCGTGAGGCAGCCGCCGGGGAACTGGGCGGCGTCGGCGCCCCTTTCGGTGCGTACGCCGGCCCGCGGGGTCCCGGCGACCGTGAGGTCGGTGGAGCGCAGCAGGGCCTCGGGGCCGTCGAGGAGGGGCACCCGGTCGACCGTGGTCAGCCGGCCCTGCGCCAGGGAGAGCCCGGCGACGGAGCCGCGGGCGGGCGGTGCGTCGAGGAGCTTCCCGGTGACGAGTCCGCCGTCGGCGCCGGGCCGGACCGTGTAGACGCCCGGCCCGGTCTCCCCGCCCGTCCCACGGGCCGTCGCGGCCCCGACGAGCAGGGTGCCGTCGGCCTTGTACCGCGGCATGGCGGTGGCCCGCTCGAAGAGGGTCCGCTCCGGGCCGCCGTCGAAGGGCACCGCGACGACGCGCCACATGAGGTCGGCGTAGGGGGTGACCTCTTTCGCGGAGAGGGGCCGTGCGATGAGGACATGGTCGCCGACGGTGCCGAGCAGACTGGCGCGCTTGTCGTAGGGGACGGTGAGTTCCCGTACCGGTTTCTGCAGGTCGGTCGTCTTGTGGTTCCAGACCGTCAGCCGGCCGTCCTCGTGCCACTGGGTCACGGTGTCGCCGTTCGACGCGGTGTCGTACGGCAGGTCCGCGAGCCGGGTCCGGGTGGTGGTGCCCGAGACGTCGACGCGCTGGATGTCGGTGTACCGCCAGTCGTCCAGCAAGGTGCCGTAGGTCGTGGTGAGGTAGAAGCCGTCCCGGTCCCAGGCGAGGAGGTCCGTGGAGTCCGCCCCGGCCACCGGGACGGTGCGGCTGCTGATCCGGCCGTCCTGCCAGGTGTGGACGGTCCAGCGCGTCGGCTTCGGACCGTCGGCCTCGGTGACGACGGCGTCGCCGATCACCAGCCGGAGGGATTCCCCGGCGGGCACCGGGAAGGTCCGTTCGCCGCCGTCCCGCATGTCGCGCAGCAGGACGCTACGGCCGTCGCCGACGAAGGCGAGGGTGTCGGAGTCGGTGCCGTAGACGGTGGTGTAGCCGGCCGGCACGGGGACGGGCTCGGTGGCCTTGTCCGCGTACGAGGTCCAGTGGTACCCGGTCTTGACCGTGCCGGTCAGATAGCCGGTCTCGCCCGCCTGTTGGAGTACGGCCGCGGTGGGATCGCCCTCCACGGCGGCCGGGATGGTCAGCCCGGGTTCCGGTGCTTCGGCCGCGACGGCCGTGGTGACGGGTGCGAGCCCCGCCGTGATGCCGGCGACGGTGACGGCCGCGACAGCGGCGCGTGCCAGTACGAGACGTCTCAAGATCAGCTTCTCCCCGAAACAGCTGGTCGGCGCAGCGGAAAGGCGGCGGAACGCGGCACGCCCCTGCGCGAATGGCTCGACCTTAACAAGATGAAACGATCAACCGGCATTCTTTTAAACGAGTTCAAAAAAGAGGAAGGCCCCCTTCCCTCCGCAGTGCGGAGGGAAGGGGGCCTTCACCCGGTGACTGGATCAGCCGTTGCGCTTCCAGCGCGGCTTGTCGTCGCGGCGGCCGAAGGAGCCGGTGCTCGGGCCGGTGCCGCGGTGGTCGCCGCCGCGGTCGTCACGACGGCCGTGCGGGCGGTCGCCGCCCGAGCGGAAGCCGCCGGCGGGGCGGTCGTCGCGGCGGTCGCGGTTGAACGGGCGGTCGCTGCCACGGTGGCCGCCCGAGGGGCGGTCGTCGCGGCGCTCGAAGGAACGGCCGCCGCGGTCGTCGCGGTTGAAGCCGCCCGACGGACGGTCGTCACGGCGGAAGCCACCGGACGGACGGTCGTTGTCACGGCGGAAGCCGCCCGAGGGACGGTCGTTGTCGCGACGGAAGCCGCCCGAGGGACGGTCGTTGTCACGGCGGAAGCCGCCACGGTCACCACCGCGGTCGTCACGACGGTCGTCGCGGCGCTCGAAGGAACGGCCGCCGCGGTCGTCGCGATTGAAGCCGCCCGACGGACGGTCGTCACGGCGGAAGCCACCGGACGGACGGTCGTTGTCACGGCGGAAGCCACCGGACGGACGGTCGTTGTCGCGACGGAAGCCGCCCGAGGGACGGTCGTTGTCACGGCGGAAGCCGCCACGGTCGCCACCGCGGTCGTCACGACGGTCGTCGCGACGGAAGCCGCCACGGTCGCCACCGCGGTCGCCGCCACGGTCACGGCGCTCGTAGTTGCCCCGCTCGTCGCGGAACGCCGGGCGCTCCTCGCGACGCTCCTCGCGGCGCTCCTCGGCGACCTGAGCGGCCGCCACCGCGGCGACCTCGGCCTCGGCGGCCTCCGTCACCTCGGCCACGGCGGCCTCCGGGTCCTCGCCCCGCTCGCGCGCGGAACGGGCGACCAGGCGGTCGGCCTCCTCGCGGAGCTCGGCGGCCCGGCGCGTCAGACGCTCCAGCTGCGCGGTGAGCTCGGCGACCTCGCGCTCGGCCTGCTTGGCGGCGTTGTTCGCCGAGTCGGCCTGGACCTCGGTCAGCGAACGGGCGCCGGTGATCTCGGCGACCTCCGGGTCGAAGGCGCCGGCGCTCTGGATGATGTGGCGCGAGGCGTCGACGCCCGCGTCCTCCATCAGCCGGAAGATCTGGCGACGCTGGTGCGGCAGGGACAGCGACACGACGACGCCGGACTTGCCGGCACGGGCGGTACGGCCCGAGCGGTGCAGGTAGTCCTTGTGGTCGCCGGCCGGGTCCACGTTCAGGACCAGGTCGATGCCGTCGACGTGGATGCCGCGGGCGGCCACGTCGGTGGCGACGAGCGCGTTGACGTAGCCCTTCTTGAAGTCCTCGAGGACTCGGGTACGCGCGCCCTGGGTCATGCCGCCGTGCAGCGCGTCGGCCTTCACGCCCGACTCGCACAGCTGCTCGGCGATGCGGTCCGCGCCCAGCTGGGTGCGGACGAAGATGATCGTGCGGCCGTCGCGGGCGGCGATGGCGGCCGTGACCGGCGCCTTGTCCTTCGGCTTCACGACCAGGACGTGGTGGGTCATCGTCGAGACGTTGCCCTGCGCGCTGTCGACCTCGTGCGTGACGGGGTTCGTCAGGTAGCGCTTGACCAGGGTGCTGATCTCGTTCTCCATGGTGGCGGAGAAGAGCATGCGCTGGCCGCCGCCGGGGATCTGGTCGAGCAGCTCGGTGACCTCGGGCAGGAAGCCCAGGTCGGACATCTGGTCGGCCTCGTCGAGCACGGCGACCTGGACGTTGGCGAGCGAGCAGGCGCCGCGGTTGATGAGGTCACGCAGGCGGCCCGGGGTGGCGACGAGGACGTCGACGCCGCGCTCCAGGGCGTAGATCTGGTTGCTCATCGACGTACCGCCGCAGACGACCTTCATCTTCAGGCCGAGCACGTCGCCGTACGGCTGGAGCGCGTCCGCGACCTGCATCGCGAGCTCACGCGTCGGCGTGAGGATGATCGCGCGGGGCTTCTTCTTCTCGGTGTGGCCGCCGGCCAGCTGCGCCAGGGTCGGCAGACCGAAGGAGAGGGTCTTGCCGGAGCCGGTGCGGCCGCGGCCGAGGATGTCCTTGCCGGCCAGGGCGTCCGGGATGGTCGCCGCCTGGATCGGGAAGGGGCTGGTCACACCGTTCTGGGCGAGCTTGCGCACGACGCCCTCGGGCAGGCCGAGGTCGGCGAACGTGACGGTGGGCTCGGAGGACTCGGCCTCGGTGGACTCGGTCTCGAGGGACTCGAGCTCGGCCTCGGTCACGACGGTGTCGGCGGCCTCGAGGACCTCGACGATCTCGTCGTTCTCGGGCATGACGGCGTGGTCAGAACTGAAAATGGACATGCGAAATGCGAAACCTTCCGGAGTCTCGGCACGCGCCCGTCAACTCCGTGAATTCGCAAATCGACCGCCTCAATGCGGTCAGCCACGGCTAGGGAGAGTACGCGCCACACGGCGCTCTTCTGTTTCGGCGCCGGGCAATGGGATCAAACGATCTATAACCATACGCACCCTCCCCGCCTCAATGCAAACCGGGGTCCGTCACACCGGCCCGACCTGCGGCGATGCCTCCGGTTCCCTCGGTCCGCCGGGCGCGTCCGCGGCCCGCATGGCACCCATGTGGGTGTCCGCCCCGGGCGTCGAGGTCGGCGGATCCGTCGGTTCCGCCGTCGGCTCGGGAGTGGGCTCCGTGGTCGGCTGCGGCTCCTGCGTCTCGGACGCCGAGGGGTCGACCGGGGGCGGGGTCTCCTCACCGGGCGCGCTCGGCCCACCGGCACCACCGGCCCCGCCCGCACCACCCGCACCACCGGGCTCCTGGGTCGGCTGCGGCTTCCCGCCCGGCCCCGCGGGCGCCCCCGCCGGAGGCCTGCCCGACGCCGACGGCGAACCGCTCGGCACCGGCGACTCCTCGCCCGCGCCGTCCGCGTCCGGCCCGCCCCCGCCCGACTCCGCGTGCGCCTCCCCGCCGCGCCCGCCCGACCCGCCGGCACCGGCGTCCGCCTCGGCCGCCACGCCCTGCTTCCCCGCGGACTTGCCGGGCGCCGGCTTCGCGCCCTCGTCACCGACACTCATACAGCCGCTCAGACCGGCGCAGGCGGCGACCGCCAACGCGGTGGCGGCCCATCTCACACGGGTGGGCAAATGGCGCACGGACGGCACCTCCAGGACACAACGGGCAGGACAGGCAGGACGGGGAAAGCGTTTCGCTGCCCAACTCCCTCCGCGCCACAAGGGACACGCCCCCGACCGCCCCGGCCCGTCCGGACACGGCACCGCCCCCGGAGACCGGCCGAGACCGGCCGAGACCGCTGAAGATCGGCGAGGATCGGCGCATCCGCCGAAACCACTTCCGCCGGACAGCCCGCGACCGGCCCCCCGTCACCGACAATGGACGGTGTGCTGGAGATGACGCGCGACACGTTCGAAGAACTGGTGGCCCAGGCCCTGGACACGATCCCGCCGGAGCTCACGCGGGTCATGGACAACGTGGCCGTGTTCGTCGAGGACGAACCCGACCCGTCCGACCCCGAGCTCCTCGGGCTCTACGAAGGAACGCCCCTCACCGAACGCGGGGAGTGGTACGCCGGCGTCCTGCCGGACCGCATCTCCATCTACATGGGCCCCACCCTGCGCTACTGCGCGACCCAGGAGGACGTGGTCCACGAGGTCGCGGTGACCGTCGTCCACGAGATCGCCCACCACTTCGGCATCGACGACGAACGCCTCCACGCCCTCGGCTGGGGCTGACCCGGAACCGGCCGCCCGACCGGCCGGAGCCCCGCCGGGAAACCGTTTTGGCGATAGCCGCCGCCATCCCATATGCTTCTCACGTCCCCGACGCGCTGCGAAGCGCCCAGGTGGGCCCTTAGCCCTCATCGTCTAGTGGCCCAGGACGCCGCCCTTTCAAGGCGGTAGCACGGGTTCGAATCCCGTTGGGGGCACGCAACAACGTGTGCGAGACTTGTTCTCGCACATTGCAAGGTCCTGTGGAGCAGTTGGTTAGCTCGCCACCCTGTCAAGGTGGAGGTCGCGGGTTCAAGTCCCGTCAGGATCGCTGAGGCTGGAAACGGCCTCGTGGCTGGGTAGCTCAGTTGGTACGAGCGATCGCCTGAAAAGCGATAGGTCGCCGGTTCGACCCCGGCCCCAGCCACCAGAGAAGGCCCCGTTCGAGAGAACGGGGCCTTTCGCGTGTCCGGACACCCCTCCCGTACGTCCCGTACGTACGGACTAGAGAGCGCGCCCGGCCCCGTGCGGACCGGGCGCGCCCCGCGTGCGTCAGGCCTCCTCGCGCTCCCCCTCGCGCGCCGCCCCGCGCCGGCCCCGGACCGCGAGCGCGACCGCCGCCGCCGCCGCGACGACCGCCGCCAGCAGCGCCCAGTCCGGCACCGCCCGGCCCACCGCCGCCACCCGCTCCTCCACCGCGAACGAGTCGTCCACCGACAGCAGCCCCGGCAGGGCCGTCGTGCCGTCGAACACCAGGAAGAGCGTGCCGAGGAGCACGAAGAACAGCCCCGACAGCAGCGACGTCGAGTGCGTCTCGAACCGCCCCAGCCGGACCGGTCGGCCGCGCAGCCAGCGCCTGCGGCCCAGCTCGTACCGCTCCCAGCACAGCGCGAGCAGGAACAGCGGCACCGCCATGCCCAGCGCGTACACCGCGAGCAGCAGCCCGCCGTAGGCCGGACTGCCGCTCAGCGCCGCCACCGTCAGGACGCTGCCGAGGATCGGGCCCGCGCAGAACCCGGCGAGGCCGTAGACCAGGCCGAGGGCGTAGACGGAGACCGCCGTCATCGGGCGGATCCGGCCGCTCACCTCGGCGAGACGGCGGGAGGCGAAGCCCATGCCGAGGAGCTGCAGCACCCCGAGGGCGATGATCAGCCAGCCGCCGACGGCCACCAGCAGGTCCCGGTGGCCGTAGAAGAGCCGCCCGGCGAAGGAGCCGGCCGCGCCCAGCGGGACGAGGGTGGTGGCCAGCCCGGCGTAGAAGACACCCGTCCGGGCCAGCAGCCGCCGCGGCGAATCGATCGAGTACGCGAAGAAGGCCGGCAGCAGCAGGGCGCTGCACGGGCTCAGCAGGGCGAGGAGGCCCCCGAGGAGCGCCGCCAGATAGCCGATGTCGGAGGTCACTCCCCCGCCGCCCCGCGCTTGGCCTTCGCCGCCTTCGCGGCCGCGTCGACGGCGTCCGTGAAGGCCTCCATCGGCTGGGCGCCGGCGATCGGCCGCCCGTTGATCAGGAAGGACGGGGTCGAGGTCGCGCCGAGCGTGTACCCCTGCTCCTGGTCCTTGGTCACCGCCGCCCGGGCCGCCGCGCTGTCCGTGTCCCGGGTGAACCGCGTCAGGTCCGGGACGCCGGCCTCCTTCGCCAGGGCGGCGAGCCGGTCCGCGCCGAAGCCCTTCTCCTTCGCGCCCTCGGCGTAGGCGGCCCGGTGGAACTCCCAGAACCTGCCCTGCTGCCCGGCCGCCCACGAGGCGCGGGCCGCGGCCTCCGACTCCTCGCCGAAGATCGGGAAGTTCCGCCACTCGATGCGCAGAACGCCCTTCTCGACGTACTTCCGGATCAGCTCGGGCTCGGTGTCCCGGGCGAACTTGCCGCAGTACCCGCACTTGAAGTCGGCGTACTCGATCAGCACCACGGGCGCGTCGGGCCGGCCGAGGGCCAGCTTGTCGGCGGCGTCGCGCCGGGCGTACGCCTCCAGCTCCGGGTAGACGCCCGCGCTCGGGTCGGCGGAGACCTCCGCGACCGACGAGGCGCCGCCGGATCCGGGCGACGAGGGCTTGGTCGCGGTGTACGAGACGACCCCGAGCAGGGCCGCGGCGACCGCGACCCCGGAGACGATCAGGACCGGCGTGGTCCGGGACGAACGCCCCGACGACCCGGACCGGGACCGGGACTTGGACGTGGACCCGGGCTTGGACCCGGAGGTGGACTTCGACGTCGACTTCGACGAGGGAGGGGGCGTGGAGCCGGGCTCGGGCGTGGACTTGGGCATGCGGAAACGCTCCTGGACGGAAGTAGGACGGGCGGCGGAGGTGACCGGCCCGTCTAGACCCGCAGGATCGACAGCTCCATGGGCGACGGCGGTACGCGCTCCGGCGGTGCCGGCCCCGACGGGAGGTCCCGTATGTCCTGGTCCCCGCCCCAGGCCCCGTCGGTCTCCCGGGCGCGGGTCAGGGCGGGCAGCAGCTCGCCGAACCCGGACGGGCGCGGCGGGGTGCCCGGGCGGGCGGCGCCGTCGGCCGTGTGCCCCTGGTCGCAGCCGGGCACGGTGGCCCCGGCGCTCACGGCCACCACGGGACCGGCCGCGCTCCCGCCGCCCGGAACGGAGGCCGCGGCCGAAGCCACGTCCGGGCCCGGGGCCGTACCCCCGCCCGTCACCACCCCGGCCGCGCACAGCAGCAGCCCCAGCACGAGCACCGGCAGCACGGCGCACGCGGCCGACGCGCGAACGGTGCGGACCATGGGGGCCTCTCGGATCTCGGCTCGGGGGCGACGTGCCCGAAATATTACGGCCCGGCCGGTGACGGGCCCGCCCGCCCGGGGAACGTGCGGTCCCCGGGCCGCCCGCCCCGCCCGGGAAATCGGTTCGCCGGTTCTCGGCCACAGGTGCGATCCTGGAGGCCGTATGTCTACTTCCTTCGCCGCCCTCCAGTCCCTCCTGGCCGAGGTCTCGCTGCGGGACGCCCACCGGCTCGGCCGCCGCCTCGAGGGCGCCCGCCGCATCCGCAAGCCCGAGGCCCGCGAGGCCGTCCTGGACGAGATCGCCGCCGAGGCCGGCAAGGCCAAGGAGCGCGTCGACGGACGGGCCGCCCGCGTGCCCGCCGTCACCTACCCCGAACAGCTCCCGGTCTCGCAGAAGAAGGACGCGATCCTGGAGGCGATACGCGACCACCAGGTCGTGATCGTCGCCGGTGAGACGGGCTCCGGCAAGACCACGCAGATCCCGAAGATCTGTCTGGAACTGGGCCGGGGCGTGCGCGGGATGATCGGCCACACGCAGCCGCGCCGGATCGCCGCCCGCACGGTCGCCGAGCGGGTCGCGGAGGAGCTGAGGACGCCGCTGGGCGAGGCGGTCGGCTGGAAGGTCCGGTTCACCGACCAGGTGAACCCCGAGGCGACCTTCGTGAAGCTGATGACGGACGGCATCCTGCTCGCCGAGATCCAGACGGACCGCGAGCTGCGCGCCTACGACACGATCATCATCGACGAGGCCCACGAGCGGTCCCTCAACATCGACTTCCTGCTCGGCTATCTGGCCCAGCTGCTGCCCAAACGCCCCGACCTGAAGGTCGTGATCACCTCCGCGACCATCGACCCCGAGCGCTTCTCCCGTCACTTCGGCGACGCGCCGATCGTGGAGGTCAGCGGGCGGACGTATCCCGTCGAGGTCCGCTACCGCCCCCTCCTGGAGGAGGACTCCGAGGAGTCGGACCGGGACCAGATCACGGCGATCTGCGACGCCGTCGACGAACTCCAGGCCGAGGGGCCGGGGGACGTCCTCGTCTTCCTCTCCGGCGAGCGCGAGATCCGCGACACCGCCGACGCGCTGCTGAAGAAGCAGCTCCGCGGCACCGAGGTCCTCCCGCTCTACGCCCGCCTGAGCCACGCCGAGCAGCACCGCGTCTTCCAGGCCCACTCCGGCCGCCGGATCGTCCTCGCCACCAACGTCGCCGAGACCTCCCTGACCGTCCCCGGCATCAAGTACGTGATCGACCCGGGCACCGCCCGCATCTCGCGCTACTCCCACCGCACCAAGGTCCAGCGGCTGCCGATCGAGCCGGTCAGCCAGGCCAGCGCCAACCAGCGCAAGGGCCGCTGCGGCCGTACGTCCGACGGCATCTGCATCCGGCTCTACAGCGAGGACGACTTCCTGTCCCGCCCGGAGTTCACGGACGCCGAGATCCTGCGTACGAACCTGGCGTCCGTCATCCTGCAGATGACCGCGGCCGGCCTCGGCGAGATCGAGAAGTTCCCCTTCATCGACCCGCCGGACCACCGCAACATCCGCGACGGCGTGCAGCTCCTCCAGGAGCTGGGCGCGATCGACCCGGCGGAGAAGGATCCGAAGAAGCGGCTGACGCCATCGGGCCGCAAGCTCTCCCAGCTCCCCGTCGACCCCCGCCTGGCCCGGATGGTCCTGGAGGCCGAGAGGAACGGCTGCGCCCGCGAGGTCATGGTGATCGCGGCCGCGCTCTCCATCCAGGACCCGCGCGAGCGCCCGGCCGAGAAGCAGGCCCAGGCCGACCAGCAGCACGCCCGCTTCAAGGACGAGACCAGCGACTTCCTGGCCTACCTCAACCTCTGGCGGTACGTCCGCGAGCAGCAGAAGGAGCGCGGCTCCAGCTCCTTCCGCCGGATGTGCAAGCAGGAGTACCTCAACTTCCTGCGCATCCGCGAGTGGCAGGACATCTACGCCCAGCTCCGCACGGTCGCCAAGCAGATGGGGATCCACCTCAACGAGGAGGACGCGCCCGAGCAGTCCGTGCACACCTCGCTCCTCGCGGGCCTGCTGTCCCACATCGGGATGAAGGACGTGAAGGAGGGCGCGAAGAACGAGTACCTGGGCGCCCGCAGCGCCAAGTTCGCGGTCTTCCCCGGTTCGGCGCTCTTCAAGAAGCCCCCGCGCTTCATCATGTCCGCGGAGCTGGTGGAGACCTCCCGCCTGTGGGCCCGGGTCAACGCGAAGATCGAACCGGAGTGGATCGAGCCGCTCGCCCAGCACCTGATCAAGAAGACGTACAGCGAACCGCACTGGGAGAAGGACCAGGCGGCCGTCATGGCGATCGAGAAGGTGACGCTCTACGGCGTGC
The DNA here is from genome assembly GCF_055587165.1 of Streptomyces sp. NPDC048353. Classification (NCBI taxonomy): domain Bacteria; kingdom Bacillati; phylum Actinomycetota; class Actinomycetes; order Kitasatosporales; family Streptomycetaceae; genus Streptomyces; species Streptomyces sp. NPDC048353. The sequence continues at coordinate 39,221 of NZ_JBVJGU010000005.1, forward strand.
CGATCGTCACCGACCGCAAGGTGAACTACGGCCGGATCGACCCCGAGGCGAGCCGCGACCTGTTCATCCGCAACGCCCTCGTCGAGGGCGACTGGCGCACGCACCACAAGTTCTTCTCCGACAACCGCCGGCTCCTCACCGAGGTCGAGGAGCTGGAACACCGGGCCCGGCGCCGGGACATCCTCGTCGACGACGAGACGCTGTTCGACTTCTACGACCAGCGGGTCCCCGCCCACGTGGTGTCCGGCGCGCACTTCGACTCCTGGTGGAAGCACAAGCGCCACGAGGAGCCGGAGTACCTCGACTTCGAGCGCGAGATGCTCATCAACGAGAAGGCCGCCGGGGTCACCAAGGACGACTATCCGGACTCCTGGCGGCAGGGGCCGCTGAAGTTCCGGGTGACGTACCAGTTCGAGCCGGGCGCGGACGCCGACGGCGTCACCGTCCACATCCCGCTCCAGGTCCTCAACCAGGTGACGGACGAGGGCTTCGACTGGCAGATCCCGGGCCTGCGGGCCGAGGTCGTCACGGAGCTGATCCGGTCCCTCCCGAAGCCGATCCGCCGCAACTACGTCCCGGCGCCGAACTTCGCGACCCGCTTCCTGGACACCGCCGTCCCCCGCCAGGAGCCGCTGGAGGTCACCCTCGCGCGGGAGCTGCAGCGGATGGTCGGCGTCCCCGTCACGGCGGAGGACTTCGACCTCACCCGGATCCCCGACCATCTGAAGATCACTTTCCGGATCGTCGACGAGCGGCGCCGCAAGCTGGCCGAGAGCAAGGACCTGGAGTCGCTCAAGCTCCAGCTGCGCCCGAAGGCCCGCCAGGCGCTCTCCAAGGCCGCCGCGGCGGCGACCGGCGGCCCGGACGGCTCCGGGCCGTCCCTGGAGCGCACGGGGCTCACGGACTGGACGATCGGGACGCTCACCCAGGTCTTCGAGACCCGGCGGGCCGGCCAGCCCGTCAAGGCGTACCCGGCGCTGGTGGACGAGGGCGCGACCGTCGCCGTACGCCTCTTCGACACCGAGGCCGAGCGGGCGCCCGCGATGTGGCGGGGCACGCGCCGGCTGATCCTGCTGAACATCCCGGTGAACCCGGCGAAGTTCGCCTCGGACAAGCTGACCAACCAGCAGAAGCTGGCCCTCTCCCGGAACCCGCACGGCTCGATCCAGGCCCTCTTCGAGGACTGCGCGACCGCGGCGGCCGACAAGCTGATCGCGGACCACGGCGGTCCGGCCTGGGACGAGGAGTCCTTCCGGAAGCTGTACGACAAGGTCCGCGCGGACCTCGTCGACACGACCGTACGGACGGTGGACCAGGTCCAGCAGATCCTGGCGGCCTGGCAGGCCTGCGAGCGGCGCCTGAAGGCGACGAACAGCCTCGCCCTGATGAAGAACCTGGCCGACGTGCGCGAGCAACTGGCGTGGCTGGTGCCGGCGGGCTTCGTCACCAAGACGGGCCTGCGGCGGCTGCCGGACCTGATGCGCTATCTGGTGGCGGTGGACCGGCGGCTCCAGCAGATGCCCACGGGCGTCCAGCGGGACACCACCCGCATGGAGAAGGTCCACGAGATGCAGGACGAGTACGCCTGGCTGCTCGAACAGCTCCCGCGGGGACGGCCGGCGCCGAAGGAGGTCACCGACATCCGCTGGATGATCGAGGAGCTCCGGGTCAGCTACTTCGCGCACGCCCTGGGGACGGCGTACCCCGTCTCCGACAAGCGGATCGTGAAGGCGATCGACGCGGCGGCGCCGTGACGGGACCCTCGCCCGGCGCCAGTTCGACCTGACCCTCTGACCTGCTGTACAGTCTCTCTCGCAGCCCAGGCAGTACGGAGCTGCGAGCAAGGTCCTGTGGAGCAGTTTGGAGTGCTCGCCACCCTGTCAAGGTGGAGGCCGCGGGTTCAAATCCCGTCAGGACCGCCGTATTCGAGGCCCGAGTCGTCAGACTCGGGCCTCAGTCGTGCGTCCGGCGTATTGACGGCGCCGGGTCCGCGCGGGTACCCCGGACATCAGGGAATCGGGGGCCCACACCGGAGGTGGTCGCTCATGGCCGCGGCGTCCGCAGCACGTCAGTCGAGACACGAGACACGCGCGCTGCTGCGCGCCCATCTGGCGGCCGCGTCGCGCTACGGCCACATCACGCGCCACTGCCCCGTCTGCCATCGCCTCCTGAGGCTCGCCATGGACGCCCAGGAGCCCGTGGAGGTGGCCCTGGAGGGCCTGGAGGCCCGGGAGCCCGAGCCGGCCGTCGAGGACGAAAGTCCCACCGCCCCGTGACCTACGGCGGGTTGAGCCTCCCTCAGGGAGTGGCAGGCTGTTCCTTGGCAAGACTTCGCCTGTGTGACGGGTGTCACTGCATGAGTTTTCGAAACCCCTTCACTTACACCCTCCCTACACGCACCCGATTTAATATGTGCAATTGCACCACCCCTCCCATGTCCGGCGCGGGCACAAAAAAGATCGCGCTGGACCCGGCGGAGTCCAGCGCGATCGATGACCAAAAGCCTGTTGGGGCAGGCGCCGGTCGGCAGAGCTAGGGGTGGGCGGACCGGGTTGGGGGACCCGGAAATGCCCGGTGAAGCGGGGTGTTGCAGGTACCTCAGGCCTCGCTGCGCTGCTGCGGAATACCCGCCAGCAGTGCGCGGACCTCAGCCTCGCGGTACCGGCGGTGTCCACCCAGCGTGCGGATGGACGTGAGCTTGCCGGCCTTCGCCCAACGGGTAACCGTCTTCGGGTCCACACGGAACATCGTGGCAACCTCGGCGGGGGTCAGCAGCGGCTCGGCATCAGGGGTGCGAGCGGTCATGAGCGGCCTCCTCGGGAGAACCGAACCTTCTCGGTTCTTTCCTCTAAATTCTGCACCTTGACCCGCGTTGCCCGAAATGGCGGACGCGAGCCGAGTCGGTTATAGGACGAACGGCTTGTCCTCGGCACTACAACTACACCATCCGTCCAGCCACGTCGGCCAAACCGATGGAATTGCCCTCGCAGGTGTTCATCAGCGGCGGAAGTCGATGGACCATGCCATAACGGACAGTCACGCCACTGTGACGATCAGTCACAGAGCGATCAGGAGTCCTCAGACCCCCCATAGAGTGCAATGCTGAGCGTTCCGCCCAAAGATGGACGGAAGGAACCCTCCCCGGACTCCTTGTCCTATTTTGGCACGAGGGTGGGCGATGGGCGCAAGGGCGCGGTAAGTGCTGTCCGTCACGCTTGAGCCAAAGGCCCGGATCGGGACCTACGTCCCGTCGCGCGCCGGACGGCCCTCCGTACCGTCTGAAGATCATTTACATCAGACGGGGGCGTCTTGTCGATGATCAGTTCGCGAACCGCAGGTTCCGGATCTCCCGCCACCGCTCCGCAAGCCGCGCGTACGCCTCTCCCGCCGCCTCCCCGTCGCCGTTCCGCAGCGCCGCGATCCCCTCGGCCACGTCCGCCGCCGACCGGTCGCCCGCGAGCCGCTCCGCCGGCACCGCGTGCACCAGGCCGCCGTAGTCCAGCTCCACCAGCGAGCGCGGATGGAACTCCTCCAGCCACCGGCCCACCTCGACCAGGCCCTCGGCCAGCGGCCCCTCCTCGGCCGACTCCCGCAGGGCCCGCAGCGCCCGCGCGAGACGCCGCCGCGCCTGCACCATCGGCGTCCGGTAGCGCAGGACCGGCGGCGCGGCCCCCACGCCGGCCACCCCCGCCCTCCCCGGCACGTACTCCCGCTCCTCGTCACCGAAGAGGGTGAACCAGCGCACCGGCACCTGCCAGACCGCCGTACGGATCCACGGCCGCGCGTCCGGGTTCAGCTCCCGCCACCGCTCGTGGTCCGCCGCCACCTGCTCGCGCACCACCGGCGGCACCATCGCGTCCAGCACCGGCCCCGGGACCTCCCAGCCCTCCGCCAGCTCCGTCAGCGCCAGCCAGCCCCGCAGCCGGGTCAGCCAGGGGCAGACGACGACCACCCCGTCCAGCAGCGCCACGAACGCGTCCCCGCTCTCGTGGACCGGCACGGGCACCGGCGGGACCGGCACCAGATCCGCCAGCGACCGGCGCAGCTCGTCCTGGGCCGTGGGGAGGTCCGCCCGGCGCGCGTACCGCGCCCACTCCCCCCGCTCCGGTTCGGGAAAGGCCGCCAGCGGCTCGTACACCCGCAGATAGGAGGCGTAGGGGACGAGGACCGAGGAAGCGACCGACATGTCGCAAATCCTTCCACGGAGGTACTCCGGGAGGGGGTGATCCTGCGCACGACGGCCGATCCACCCGCGCGGAGGACTTACTCTCTTGCCCAACCGGTCCTCCCCACCCGCAGGAGGACCACCCCCTCGCCGCTTCTTACTTGGGAGTCACCACCGTGACCGATGTGACCGGCGTTCCTGACGTTCCTGCTGACGTGCTGCACACCCTGTTCCAGTCGGAGCAGGGAGGCCACGAGCAAGTCGTGCTCTGCCAGGACCGCGCCTCCGGCCTCAAGGCCGTCATCGCCCTCCACTCCACCGCCCTGGGCCCGGCCCTCGGCGGCACCCGGTTCTACCCGTACGCCACCGAGGCGGAGGCGATCGCCGACGCGCTCAACCTCTCCCGGGGCATGTCGTACAAGAACGCCATGGCCGGCCTCGACCACGGCGGCGGCAAGGCCGTGATCATCGGCGACCCGGAGAAGATCAAGACGGAGGAGCTGCTGCTCGCCTACGGGCGGTTCGTGGCCTCCCTCGGCGGCCGGTACGTCACCGCCTGCGACGTCGGCACCTACGTCGCGGACATGGACGTCGTGGCGCGCGCCAACGAGTGGACCACCGGCCGTTCGCCCGAGAACGGCGGCGCCGGGGACTCCTCGGTCCTCACGGCCTACGGCGTCTTCCAGGGCATGCGCGCCTCCGCGCAGACCCTCTGGGGCGACCCCACCCTGCACGGCCGCAAGGTCGGCGTCGCGGGCGTCGGCAAGGTCGGGCACTACCTCGTCGAGCACCTCCTGAAGGACGGCGCCGAGGTCGTCGTCACGGACGTCCGCGAGGAGTCCGTGCGCCGGATCACCGACAAGTTCCCGCAGGTCACCGTCGTCGCCGACACGGACGCGCTGATCCGCGTCGAGGGCCTGGACGTCTACGCCCCGTGCGCGCTGGGCGGCGCCCTGAACGACGAGACCGTGCCGGTCCTGACCGCGAAGATCGTCTGCGGCGCGGCCAACAACCAGCTCGCGCACCCCGGCGTGGAGAAGGACGTCTCGGACCGCGGGATCCTCTACGCGCCCGACTACGTCGTCAACGCCGGCGGCGTCATCCAGGTCGCCGACGAGCTGCACGGCTTCGACTTCGACCGGTGCAAGGCCAAGGCGACGAAGATCTTCGACACCACGCTGGCCATATTCGCACGTGCGAAGGCGGACGGCATTCCGCCGGCCGCGGCCGCCGACCGCATCGCCGAGCAGCGCATGGCCGAGGCTCGCCGCGGCTGAATCTTGACAGGGCCGGCCCGCCAAGCGCTCTTTGGACGTTCGTCCAGAGCGAGACATGACTCACCCCAGTCGGCGGGTCGGCCGTGCAGAAGAGGTTAAAATCGCGACTGACCAGCGAGGACAGGGCACCTTGATGGTTCTGTACCGGGGCATGTGATGCGTGCGGCGTACCGTATGGCCACGGAAGCAGGTACCGTTGAACCCCTACGGACCGGTCTCTCCCTGGAGAGTCCGATCCGAACCATGAACGCGTGTCAAGACTCTGGGGCCGTCGAGCCCCGTCACCGAGGGGGTCGAGCCATGGGGCGCGGCCGGGCAAAGGCCAAGCAGACGAAGGTCGCCCGCCAGCTGAAGTACAGCAGCGGCGGGACTGACCTGTCGCGTCTGGCCAGCGAGCTGGGCGCTTCGACTTCGAGCCAGCCGCCTAATGGCGAGCCGTTCGAGGACGACGACGAGGAAGACGACCCGTACGCGCAGTACGCGGATCTCTACAACACGGACGACGAGGACGAGGACGACGAGTCCGGTCCCGGCGCGTCGTCCCGGCGTCGCGCTTGACCTCTTAACAAAGAGCGCTGCTCTCGACAGAAACCCGGTCCGGGGAACACGGACCGGGTTTCTGTGCTGCTCGGACCCGTCGCCGCGGGACGGGCAACGGTCCGGGGCCGGACAGCGCAGCGGGCGGCCCGGAGACGACTCCGGACCGCCCGCGGCCGTTCTACTTCGTGTAGTCCCCGACCAGCTCGGCGCCGGTGGAGCGGTCGCCGCGCTCGGTGATCTCGCCCGCGACCCAGGCCTCGACCCCGCGGTCCTCGAGCGTGGCCAGGGCCACGTCCACGGACTCGGCCGGGACGACGGCCATCATGCCGACGCCCATGTTCAGCGTCTTCTCCAGCTCCAGGCGCTCCACCCGGCCGGCCGTGCCGACCAGGTCGAAGATCGCGCCCGGGGCCCAGGTCGAGCGGTCCACCGTGGCGTGCAGGCCGTCCGGGATCACCCGCGCCAGGTTGGCGGCCAGGCCGCCGCCCGTGATGTGGCTGAAGGCGTGCACCTCGGCGGTCCGGGTGAGCGCCAGACAGTCCAGGGAGTAGATCTTCGTGGGCTCCAGCAGTTCCTCGCCCAGGGTCCGGCCGAGCTCGTCGACCCGCTGGTCCAGGGTCATGCCGGCGCGGTCGAAGACCACGTGGCGGACGAGCGAGTACCCGTTGGAGTGAAGGCCGGAGGACTCCATGGCGATCACGGCGTCACCCGTACGGATGCGATCGGGACCGAGCAGCCGGTCCGCCTCGACGACGCCGGTACCGGCGCCGGCGACGTCGAAGTCGTCCGGGCCGAGCAGGCCGGGGTGCTCGGCGGTCTCCCCGCCGACCAGGGCGCAGCCGGCCAGGACACAGCCCTCGGCGATGCCCTTGACGATGGCGGCGACCCGCTCGGGGTGGACCTTGCCGACGCAGATGTAGTCGGTCATGAAGAGCGGTTCGGCGCCGCAGACGACGATGTCGTCCATGACCATCGCGACCAGGTCGTGTCCGATCGTGTCGAACACGCCCATCTGGCGGGCGATGTCGACCTTCGTGCCGACGCCGTCGGTGGCGGAGGCGAGCAGCGGACGCTCGTAGCGCTTGAGGGCGGAGGCGTCGAAGAGGCCGGCGAAGCCGCCCAGGCCACCGAGGACCTCGGGGCGCCGGGTCTTCTTCACCCACTCCTTCATGAGCTCGACGGCGCGGTCGCCCGCTTCGATGTCGACGCCCGCGCTCGCGTAGCTGGCGCCGCCTTCGGCACTGGGGTTCTGAGACATGGGTTCAGAGCTTTCGTGTCGTACTGCGGGGTGTGCGGCGGGGTCCTACGGGCGACGCAGCGCGTCGGCGGCCGCGGTGGCGGCGGGTCCCGCGGCCAGTTCGGTCTCCAGCAGCTGCTTTCCGAGCAGCTCCGGGTCCGGAAGCTCCATCGGGTACTCGCCGTCGAAGCAGGCACGGCAGAGATTCGGCTTCTGGATGGTGGTCGCCTCGATCATCCCGTCGAGGGAGATGTACGAGAGGGAGTCCGCGCCGAGCGACGTGCCGATCTCCTCGACCGTCATGCCGTTGGCGATCAGCTCCGCGCGGGTCGCGAAGTCGATGCCGAAGAAGCACGGCCACTTCACGGGCGGGGAGGAGATCCGGATGTGGACCTCGGCGGCGCCCGCCTCGCGGAGCATCCGGACGAGGGCGCGCTGGGTGTTGCCGCGGACGATCGAGTCGTCGACGACCACGAGCTTCTTCCCCTTGATGACTTCCTTGAGGGGGTTCAGCTTCAGCCGGATGCCCAGCTGGCGGATGGTCTGGGAGGGCTGGATGAAGGTGCGGCCGACATAGGCGTTCTTCACCAGGCCCGCGCCGAAGGGGATGCCGCTCGCCTCGGCGTAGCCGATCGCGGCCGGGGTGCCGGACTCCGGCGTCGCTATGACGAGATCCGCCTCGACCGGGGCCTCCTTGGCGAGGCGCCGGCCCATCTCCACGCGGGAGAGGTAGACGTTCCGTCCGGCGATGTCGGTGTCCGGGCGGGCGAGGTACACGTACTCGAAGACACAGCCCTTGGGCTTCGCTTCCGCGAATCGTGAGGTGCGGATGCCGTTCTCGTCGATCGCGATCATCTCGCCCGGCTCGACCTCGCGGACGTAGCTGGCGCCGCAGATGTCGAGGGCGGCGGATTCGGAGGCGACGACCCAGCCGCGCTCGAGGCGGCCGAGGACCAGCGGGCGGATGCCCTGCGGGTCACGGGCGGCGTAGAGGGTGTGCTCGTCCATGAAGACGAGGGAGAAGGCGCCCCGGACGTCGGGCAGGACCTTCGCGGCGGCCTGCTCGATGGTGAGCGGCTTGCCGTCCTCGTCGACCTGGGCGGCGAGGAGCGCCGTGAGCAGGTCGGTGTCGTTGGTGGCCGCCACCCGGGTGGTGCGGCCCTCCTGCTTGGGCAGCTCGGCGACCATCTCGGCGAGCTGCGCCGTGTTGACCAGGTTGCCGTTGTGGCCGAGCGCGATCGAGCCGTGGGCGGTTGCCCGGAAGGTCGGCTGCGCGTTCTCCCACACGGAGGCACCGGTGGTCGAGTAGCGGGCGTGACCGACCGCGATATGACCTTGGAGGGAACCGAGAGAGGTCTCGTCGAAGACCTGGGACACGAGGCCCATGTCCTTGAAGACGAGGATCTGGGAGCCGTTGCTGACCGCGATTCCCGCGGATTCCTGGCCCCGATGCTGGAGGGCGTACAGCCCGAAGTACGTGAGCTTTGCGACCTCTTCACCCGGAGCCCAGACACCGAAGACGCCGCAAGCGTCCTGGGGGCCCTTCTCGCCGGGAAGCAGATCGTGATTGAGTCGACCGTCACCACGTGGCACGTCTCCGAGTGTAGGGGAGGTCGACCACTGGTCCGAATTGGCGAAAACCGCAGGGTCCGTTTTTGGTGTGATCGTACGAGCTGATCCACAGGCCCGTGCGGGACGCACCCCGGCAGGGTCGGGGGCCAAGGGGGAGACGGGCGGGACGCCCTTGCGCAGAGGCGGTCCGGGAGGGTGCTACTCACCGGTAATACGGTTGCCGGGGCGCCCCGGATGTGACGCAGTTCGCAATGCGGCCCCCGGAGCCGGCGCCCCGGGGACCGCGCGGGGAAGGGATTCGCGCGGGCCCCGGGGGCGCCGAGGTCCGGTCCGCGCACCGGCGGCGGGTGCGGCGGTCAGGACGTCGCGTCGGCTGCCGGCTTCGCGGTCGCCGCGAAGCCCGTGCCGTCGGCGGTGGTGAAGGTCAGACCCCGGTGGCGCAGCTCGTACGTCGCCGTCCCGCCGAACACCTCGTACAGCTCGGTCTCCAGCTTCATCTGCGGACCGGCGCACATCATGCGGGTGGTCGTGACGTCCCCGAAGGTGACCGTCTTCCCGGAGACCTTCGCGGTCGTGGAGAACCGGTTGCAGCCCAGGCTGCCCCGGACCTTGCCGTCCTTGTCGATCACGAAGTGCGCCTTGCCCTCGGTGCCCTTCGGCACCGACGAGGCGGTCTGGCCGGTGAGGAGGGAGTCGACGGTCCAGGTGGTGCCGTTGAGCGGGGCGGGCGGTTCGGAGGTCAGCGCGAGGACGGTCCGGCCGTCGGAGGAGCGGAGGGTGAGCCGGTCGCCGTCGAGCTTCGCCTTCAGCGGGCCGGCGAACGCCTTCTGGAGTCCGGCCTCGAAGGCGCCCTGCTCACCGGGACAGGCCATCTCGGTGCCGACGCCCTGCTTCACGGTGACCGTGTCGCCCTCGACCTTCACGGTGGCGCCGAACCCGTTGCACCCGCTGTTCCCCTTGGCCTGGCCGTCCTTGCCGATCTCGACGTGGGCGCCGTCCGGGGCACGGGTCTCCTTGCCCTCCACGGTCATGGAGTCGAAGGCCCAGTGGACGCCGGCGACCGGGACGTCGGGGGCGACCGTGCCGGCGCCCGGGTCCGATCCGGACTTCTCGGTGCCGCACGCCGAGAGCACGACGAGCGAGGCCAGAACGGCGGTGGCTGCGGTGGTACGTGTCTTCAGCATGGGGATGTGACGGACGGGCGGTACGAACGGTTCCGCTCGGCCTCCCACCCGTCGGCCGTTCGGGTGCACGGGGCCGGTCCGCCCGCCCGGCCGGGCCCGGGCGGGCCGCCCCGGGAGGAGCCGGCTCAGCCCAGGACCGGCAGCAGGCCGGAGAGGTCCGCCCGTTCGCCGCTCGCGGCGACCTTCCCCTCGTCCCGGGCCCGCGCCCAGGTGGTGCGGCCGGTGGCGAGCCGGATCCAGGTCAGGGCGTCCGTCTCCACCACGTTGGGCGGGGTGCCCCGGGTGTGCCGGGGACCCGTCCCGCACTGGACGACGGCGTGGGGCGGGACGCGCACCTCGACCGCGCCGCCCGGCGCCTTCACGGCGAGGGCGTCGGCGAGCAGACGCGCACAGGCGGCGAGCGCCTGCCGGTCGTACGGCACGGAGAGCCCGGTCGCCTCGTTCAGGTCGTCGGTGTGGACGACGAGTTCGACGGCCCGGGTGACCAGGAAGTCGGCCAGCCGCATCCCCCCGAACCGCGTCGGCACGAGCCGCTCGTCGTCGGCCCCGGCGATCCGCTCCTCGTACAGCTCCTGCGTCCGCGCGTACAGACCCGGGAGGTCGGCGGTGTCGATCGCCCGGGTGTCCTCGTCGATCCGCGCGGCGGCCGACGCCGTGGCCGCCGGCCAGTCGACCAGGGCGAGCTCCTGCGCGGCCGGCTCGGGTTCGCCGAGGTAGCGGGAGACCGAGCCGAGCACCATCGTCAGGTGTCCGGCCAGGTCCCGTACGGTCCACTCCCCCAGCCGGGTCGGCCCGTCCAGCCGCTCGGGCGGGAGGGCCGTCACCGCCTCCCGCACGTGCCCGAACTGCGCGAGCACGGCGGCCCGGGTCTTGGCGGAGTCGTAGCGACGGGGGCGCTTCTTGGCCGGTGGCATGGGAGGGAGCGTAGTCGGAGACTTGGAAGGGAGGGTTTCCGCACACCTTCGCGTAGGGAGAGGGGTCGAACAGCCATGGCCGAGCACCCTGACAGCGCCCTGGTCCGCCGGGGATTCGAGGCGTGGTCCCGAGGAGACATGGAGACCGTCGGCTCCCTGATGACCTCGGACTGCACGCACCACACGCCCGGCGGGAGCCAGATCTCCGGGCACCACAAGGGCCGGGACAACGTCCTCGACATGTACCGGAAGATGTTCGAGCTCACCGGCGGGAAGATGCGGGTGGAGATGCACGCCATCTCCGTCGACGGCCGCGGTCACGCCGTCGCGGCGAACACCTTCTACGCCGAGCGCGGCAACCGGGGCATCGAGCTCAAGGGCGCGCTGATCTTCACCATCATCGGCGGGAAGATCAGCGACATCGACGAGTGCGTCGAGGACATCGACGAGTCCGACGCCTTCTGGGATCAGGCCGGGTAGGCGCCCCGCCCCGCCGCCGCCTCGAACGTCTCCTTGTTCCTCGGTACGCCCACCCCGCGCCAGGTGAACGGCACGCCGCGCGCCGTGTCCAGGTCGGGGCCGTCCATCAGCTGGAAGTGGACGTGCGGCTCGGTGGAGTTGCCGGAGTTGCCGCACCGGGCCAGCTCCTGGCCCGCGGTCACCCGGTCGCCCGCCGCGACGGTGAGCGAGCCGCGCCGCAGGTGCGCGTACATCGCGTACGTCCCGTCGCCCAGGTCCAGGACAATGTGGTTGCCGGTGACGCGGCGGGCACCGGCGAGCACGCGGACGACCGACTCGACCAGCATCAGATAGACCACGGCCGGCAGCGAGTTGCGGCTGAGGTGGTCGCGCTGGCCGTCCTCGGCGTGCACGACCGTCGCGTCGGCGACCGCGAGCAGCGCGGCGCCGAAGGCGGGGAAGTCCGTGGTGCGGCGGGCGAGCGGCCACAGCCAGGCGAAGCGCGGCCGGGGGCGGGCCTCGTCCTCCGCCACGATGTCGATGGCGTACGTCTGGCCGTACTGGTGCGTGCCGTGGCTGGGCGTCCGGTCCGCCGGGCTGTTCAGCGCCGACCAGCGGCCGGCCACCGGCGGATCCACTTCCACCGGGTCCCGGTGCGCCTCCGCGCGCTCCCGGCGGGCGGTCCTGGCGAGGGCGAGCCCGAGCGCCACGGCGGCGATCGCCGGAAGCCAGCCCGCCCAGTACGGATACGGCAGGTCGACGAAGGGCGAGGCGACGGCCTGGACGATGAACACCAGCCAGAGCGTGCGGTGGACGACCACCGCGGTCTTGCGTGCGGACATGGGGTTCCCCCTGGAACGATCGCGGTCAGGGACGGGCGGCGGTGAGGGCCACCAGGAGCGGGACCACCCGGGCTCCCGGCACCTCGTAGCGGCCGCGGCCCGTGGTGTGGAGCCAGCCGGCGCCGGTCAGCTGGCGCAGGTGGTGGTAGATCTGGCCGGTCGTGCCGACCTCCTCCGACTCCGCCAGCTCGGCCGCCGTGCGCCGGCCGCCGAGGATCTCCCGCAGCAGCCGGAGCCGTACGGGATGGCCGAGCGCGGCGAACGACTCGGCGGTCTCGGCCCAGTCCTGGTCGAGCAGCCGCTCGGCGAAGGCGCCGAACTGCCACTCGTACCGCTCCCGGGTCGGCAGCCGGACCGTGCCCGTGAAGAGCACCGCGCCGTCCTCGCCGGGCGCGCCGGCCTCGGCGAGCTGGGCCTTCAGTCCTTCCAGCGCCCAGAACGTGCTGTCGACGACCTCGGGTGCGGGGCGTTCCCCGCCTTCCAGGGCCGCCATCCGCCGTTCCAGCGCGGCGACCCGCTCTTCCAGCTCCATGCCTTCGAGATTACGTAATTACGTAATCTCGCGCAAGGGGGGTTGCGGCGGGTCCGGGGAACGAGAGAGCCCCCGCCCGGACCCGAAGGTCCGGACGGGGGCTCCCGTGGTGCCGGATCAGGCCAGCAGGCCCGGGATGGTCGCCTCGTGGGCCGTGCGCAGCTCCTCCAGGGAGATGCTGAACGCGCCCTGCACGTCGACCTCTTCGCCGTCCACGACACCGATCCGGGTCGCGGGGAGACCCCGCGCGCCGCACATGTCGGTGAAGCGGAGCTCCTCGCTGCGCGGGACGGCGACGACCGCGCGGCCGGCCGACTCGCTGAAGAGGAAGGTGAAGGCGTCCAGGCCGTCCGGGACGACCAGGCGCGCGCCGGTGCCGCCGCGCAGGCAGGACTCGACGACCGCCTGGACCAGACCGCCGTCGGACAGGTCGTGCGCCGCGTCGATCATGCCGTCGCGGGAGGCGGAGATCAGGATCTCGCCGAGCAGCTTCTCCCGGTCGAGGTCCACGACCGGCGGCACGCCGCCGAGGTGCCGGTGGATGACCTCGGACCAGGCCGAGCCGTCGAACTCCTCACGCGTGTCGCCCAGCAGGTAGAGGAGCTGGCCCTCTTCCGCGAAGGCGATCGGCGTGCGGCGGTTGACGTCGTCGATCACGCCGAGCACGGCCACGACCGGCGTCGGGTGGATCGCCGTCTCGCCGGTCTGGTTGTACAGCGAGACGTTGCCGCCGGTGACCGGCGTGCCGAGCCGCAGACAGCCGTCCGCGAGACCGCGGGTGGCCTCGGCGAACTGCCACATGACGTCCGGGTCCTCGGGGGAACCGAAGTTCAGGCAGTTCGAGATCGCCAGCGGCTTGGCACCGGAGGCGGCGACGTTGCGGTACGACTCCGCCAGCGCGAGCTGCGCACCCGCGTACGGGTCGAGCTTGGCGTACCGGCCGTTGCCGTCGGTCGCCATGGCCACACCGAGGTTGGTCTCGGCGTCGATGCGGACCATGCCCGCGTCCTCGGGCTGCGCGAGGACGGTGTTGCCCTGCACGAACCGGTCGTACTGGTCGGTGATCCAGGACTTCGACGCCTGGTTCGGGGACGAGACCAGCTTCAGGACCTGGTCCTTCAGCTCCTCGCCGGTCTGCGGCCGGGGCAGCGTGCCCGCGCCGTCGGCCTGCAGCGCGTCCTGCCACGCGGGGCGGGCGAACGGCCGGTGGTAGACCGGGCCCTCGTGCGCGACCGTGCGCGGCGGCACGTCGATGATCTGCTCGCCGTGCCAGAAGATCTCCAGGCGCTCGCCCTCGGTCACCTCACCGATGACGGTGGCGATGACGTCCCACTTCTCGCAGATCTCCAGGAAGCGGTCGACGTGCTCGGGCTCGACGATCGCGCACATGCGCTCCTGCGACTCGCTCATGAGGATCTCCTCGGGCGAGAGCGTCGCGTCGCGCAGGTGGACCCGGTCGAGCTCGACGCGCATGCCGCCGGAGCCGGCGGAGGCCAGCTCGGAGGTCGCGCAGGAGAGACCGGCGCCACCCAGGTCCTGGATGCCGGCGACCAGCTTCTCCTTGAAGATCTCCAGGGTGCACTCGATGAGGAGCTTCTCCTGGAACGGGTCGCCGACCTGGACCGCGGGGCGCTTGGTGGGCTTCGTGTCGTCGAAGGTCTCCGACGCGAGGACCGAGACGCCGCCGATGCCGTCGCCGCCGGTACGGGCGCCGTAGAGGATCACCTTGTTGCCGGGGCCCGACGCCTGGGCGAGGTGGATGTCCTCGTGCTTCATGACGCCGATGCACCCGGCGTTGACCAGCGGGTTGCCCTGGTAGCAGGCGTCGAAGACGACCTCGCCGCCGATGTTCGGCAGGCCCAGGCAGTTGCCGTAGCCGCCGATGCCGGCGACGACACCGGGCAGCACGCGCTTGGTGTCGGGGTGGTCGGCCGCGCCGAAGCGCAGCGGGTCCACGACCGCCACCGGGCGGGCGCCCATGGCGAGGATGTCGCGGACGATGCCGCCCACGCCGGTGGCCGCGCCCTGGTAGGGCTCGATGTACGAGGGGTGGTTGTGCGACTCGACCTTGAAGGTGACCGCGTACCCCTGGCCGACGTCGACGACGCCCGCGTTCTCGCCGATGCCGACGAGCATGGCGTCGTTCTCGGGGATCTTCTCGCCGAACTGCTTCAGGTGGACCTTGCTGCTCTTGTACGAGCAGTGCTCGGACCACATGACGGAGTACATGGCCAGCTCGGCACCGGTGGGACGGCGGCCGAGGATCTCGCGGATGCGCGCGTACTCGTCCTCCTTGAGGCCGAGCTCCTTCCACGGCTGCTCGCTGTCGGGCGTCTCGCCCGCGTGCTTGACGGTGTCGAGGCTCATCAGGCGTTGACCAGCTTCTTGAGGATCGAGGTGAAGAAACCGAGGCCGTCGGTACGGCCCGTACCGATCAGCGGCTCGACGGCGTGCTCGGGGTGCGGCATGAGGCCGACCACATTGCCCGCGGCGTTGGTGATGCCGGCGATGTCGCGGAGCGAGCCGTTGGGGTTGACGTCGAGGTAGCGGAAGGCGACCCGTCCCTCGGCCTCCAGCTCGTCGAGCACCCGCTCGTCGGCGACGTACCGGCCGTCCATGTTCTTGAGCGGGACCCGGATCTCCTGGCCCTGTTCGTAGTCCGCGGTCCAGGCGGTGTCCGCGTTCTCCACCCGCAGCTTCTGGTCGCGGCAGATGAAGTGCAGGTGGTTGTTGCGCAGCATCGCGCCCGGCAGCAGATGGGCCTCGGTGAGGATCTGGAAGCCGTTGCAGATGCCGAGGACGGGCATGCCCGCCTTCGCCTGCTCGATGATCGTCTCCATGACCGGCGAGAAGCGGGAGATGGCTCCGGCCCGCAGATAGTCACCGTAGGAGAAGCCGCCGGCCAGGACCACGGCGTCGACCTGCTTGAGGTCCTTGTCGCGGTGCCAGAGCGAGACGGGCTCGGCGCCCGCCAGGCGGGCGGCCCGCAGCGCGTCCTGGTCGTCGAGCGTTCCGGGGAACGTGACGACGCCGATGCGTGTGGTCACGACGGGACCTCGGCGGACGCTTCGGACTCGACCGTGACGACGAAGTCCTCGATCACGGTGTTGGCAAGGAAGGTTTCGGCCATCTCATGGATGCGGGCGAGGGCGGCGTCATCGACCGGCCCCTCCACCTCCAGCTCGAAGCGCTTCCCCTGGCGGATGTCGGCGATCCCGGTGAACCCGAGGCGG
Organism: Streptomyces sp. NPDC048353; assembly: GCF_055587165.1. Taxonomy (NCBI): domain Bacteria; kingdom Bacillati; phylum Actinomycetota; class Actinomycetes; order Kitasatosporales; family Streptomycetaceae; genus Streptomyces; species Streptomyces sp. NPDC048353. Next base: position 55,176 of record NZ_JBVJGU010000005.1, read on the forward strand.
GGCAGCGCACGCTGCACCGCCTGTCCCTGGGGGTCGAGGATCTCCGGCTTGAGCATGACGTCGACTACGACGCGTGCCACTGGCACTCCCGGTGGTGTGTTGCGTGGGCGGTTCCCTCAGCGTACCTGCCTCCAAATTCTACGCGGGTAGAAGACTGGAGGACCCTACAAACGCCACCGAAGACCCACACCAAAAATTCAAGGGAAATACCACCCCACCCATTGCGGCGGGACACGCTGATGCAATTGGCTGGGCTTCACAATGCGAGCCCCCGCGCTGTACAAAGGAATACAGAAGAAAGCAGCATTGCCCCGGGGTAGCCGTTAAGCCGGTATCGCCGCACGTCAGAAGGTGTCCTCGACACCCCCATGACACGGCGGACCGCAGGAAAGGACCGATATCCGTGGCTCAGCGAGTAGTGGTCACTCTCTCCGATGACATCGACGGCGGAGAAGCGGCGGAAACGGTTGCGTTCGGCCTGGACGGGAAGATGTACGAGATCGACCTGAATCCCGCCAATGCAAAGAAACTGCGCAAGGCGCTGGCTCCGTACCTCGCGGCCGGCCGGAAGCGGACGGGCCGCGCCGGCGGACGGGCCGGCGGCTCGGGCACCCCGGCCGTCGCTTCCTACAAGCACACGGCGCTGGAGCCCGACGCGGCGGCGGTCCGCGCCTGGGCCCAGTCCCACAAGATGGACGTGCCGGCCCGCGGCCGGATCCCGAAGCGGGTCTACGAAGCCTTCCGCGAGGCCAGTTGAGCGACCACGCGCGGCACCCCGCCCGCGACCCCTCCGTCGACTCCGCCCGCGCCCCGGACCGCGACACCCCTGACGCGCCGCCAGGAACCGAGTTGCACGGCACCCCCGGTGATCGGCTAGAGTCTGGAGCACGCCGAGGGGCGAGGCCGCAGGGCCGAACCTCACGCAGCGTGCGGGTGTAGTTCAGTAGTAGAACATCCCCCTTCCAGGGGGAAGGCGCAGTGTGCAATTCCTGTCACCCGCTCTGCATCGCATTACCGACCACTCTTGTGGATCAGGTAGAGTGGTGCTCGCGCCGCCCAGTGAAAGCTGGTCGGAGGCATGCGGACGTGGCTCAGTTGGTAGAGCATCACCTTGCCAAGGTGAGGGTCGCGAGTTCGAATCTCGTCGTCCGCTCAGGAAGCGAAGGCCCCGGTTCTCAGGAACCGGGGCCTTTGTCGTACCCGGACCGCGGCCCCGTCGTACCCGGCGCCGGCACCCGCCCACGCCCCGGCCTCCCTTCTGACATTTGTCATGCTCGCTGATGACAGCGCGCACTGCCGACCGCCCCCGCCCGGCGGAAGGCTGGAGCCATGACCCACGTGATCGAGGCCGAGGACCTCCGCCGGACCTACTCCGGCGGCTACGACGCCGTCAACGGCATCACCTTCGCCGTCCCCCGAGGCGAGATCTTCGCCCTGCTCGGGACCAACGGAGCCGGCAAGACCTCCACCGTCGAACTGCTGGAAGGCCTCGCCGAACCCAGCGCCGGCACCGTCCGGGTACTCGGCCACGACCCGTACCGCGAACGGACCGCCGTCCGCCCCCGCATCGGCGTGATGCTCCAGGAGGGCGGCTTCCCCTCCGACCTGACGGTGGCCGAAACGGTACGCATGTGGGCCGGCTGCACCAGCGGCGCACGGCCCACCGCCGAAGCCCTCGACATGGTCGGCCTCGGCGCCCGCCGCGACGTACGGATCAAGCAGCTCTCCGGCGGTGAGCGGCGACGCCTCGACCTGGCGCTCGCGCTCCTCGGCCGTCCCGAGGTCCTCTTCCTCGACGAACCCACGACCGGCCTGGACGCCGAAGGCCGCCGCGACACCTGGCGGCTGGTGCGGGAGCTGCGGGACGGAGGCACCACCGTCCTCCTCACCACGCACTACCTGGAGGAGGCCGAGACCCTGGCCGACCGGCTCGCGATCATGCACCAGGGCCGGGTCGTCCTCTCGGGCACCCCCGCCGAGGTCACCGCCGCCCGGCCCTCCCGCATCCGCTTCCTCCCCCCCGACGACGTCCCGGCCGGACGCCTGCCCCTCGGACTGCGGGCCGCCGCCGACGGCCGCCGGGTGGAGATCCGTACGCACACGCTCCAGGACGCGCTCACCGAGCTGCTGACCTGGGCCCGCGAGACCGGCGTACGGCTGGAGGCGCTCGACGCCCGCTCCGCCTCGCTCGAGGAGGCGTTCCTGGAGATCGCCGCCGGGCACGAGACCCCCGCCGCCCCCGGGCCGAACACTCCCGGCCCGCACGCGACCGATCTGGAAGGTGCCCGATGAACGCCTCCGTCACCCGGCTCACCGCTCTCGGACGCGCCGAACTCACCCTCCTCGGGCGGAACAAGAACAACCTGTTCATCGCCCTCCTCATGCCGCTGCTGATGATCTTCGTACTGCGGTCCTCGATCACGCAGATGGGCAGCGACGAACTGCCCATGGGTACCGCCGGAGCCACCCTCGTCGGCGGCACCGGACTCGTCCTGATCCTCGTCGTCTACATGGGCCTCGTCTCCGCCTACGTGGCCCGGCGCGAGGAGCTCGTCCTCAAGCGGCTGCGCACCGGCGAGGCGACCGACCGCGAGATCCTCGCCGGCGCCGCCCTCCCCTCCGCCGCCATCGCGCTCGCCCAGTGCGCGGTGCTCGCGGTCGGCGGGATCGCCGTCCTGGACGTGGCGGCGCCCGAGCGGCCCGACCTGCTGCTCGTCGGCCTCCTCGCGGGCGTGCCGCTGCTCGCCGGGCTCGCCGCCGCCACCACCGCCCTCACCCGCAACGTCGAGAGCGCCGGCCTCACCACGCTCCCCTTCTTCCTCGTCTCGGCGATGGGCTCGGGGATGATGGTCCCCACCGAGGTCCTGCCGGACGCGGTCGCCGACGTCTGCGCCCTGCTGCCGCTGAGCGGGATCATGGAGTTCGTCCGGGCCGGCTGGTTCGGGGTCGACGACTCCGGCGACCTGCTGACCGCCGCCCTCACCACCCTGGCCTGGGGCGCCGTCACCGTGTTTGCTGTCCAGCGGTGGTTCCGCTGGGAACCGCGACGCTAGGAGTCGCGGGGCCGGGGGCCCGACGCCAGAAACGGCGGGGCGGGGTGACGGGCGCGAGGTGGCGGGGCGACGGGCGCGAGGTCGTGGCCCGCGCACGAGGCAGGAAGCACGACGCACGACGCGCCCACGGCGCATGACGCGAGGAACGGGGGCCGGGCGGGTGTCCAGGCTGACGGGATGGTGGGTCGGCCGCAGCAACGCGGCCAAGGTCGAGCTCTACACGCGGTGGACCTTCCACTTCTTCGCGTTCCTGGAGATCCTCGCCATCGGCGGCGTACCCCTCGCCCAGAAGGAACGCGGCCCGATCGGCCTCCCCCTCGGTCTCGCGCTCGGACTGCTGGTCTGCGCGCACGCCTTCCTGACCGCCGCCCTCTGCTCCCGCGCCCTCGACTGGGCCCTGGACCGGCGCGAACGGCCGGTCCGGCTGGCGACGGCGCTCGTGGCCCTCACCGCCGCCGGCGCGTTGACGGCGATCACCCTGCGCGCCACCGGCGTCCTCTCGGACGGATCGGTCGCCGCGAGCATCGTCAACGGCACGATCACCTTCAGCCTCGGCGCCCTCGTCCTGTGCATGAAGAGGGTCCGGCACATGCTGGCCGTGGCACCGCTCGCCGGCCTCGCGACCGGCGCGGTGGTCGCCCTGATGGGGGTCGGACTGGCGGAGGCCGCCGGCTACGCGGTCGGCATCCTGCTCGCCGGCACGGGCCTCGTGGGCGCCTGCGGGTTCTCCGGCTGGCTGATGAAGACCGTGTGGGAGCTGGAACGGTCCAGGGAGCTCAAGGCGCGCCTCGCCGTCGCGGAGGAACGGCTCCGCTTCGGGCGCGACCTCCACGACGTCATGGGCCGCAACCTCTCGGTGATCGCGCTGAAGAGCGAACTGGCCGTCCAGCTCGCCCGGCGCGAACGCCCCGAGGCCGTCGACCAGATGATCGAGGTGCAGCGGATCGCCCGGGAGTCGCAGCGCGAGGTGCGCGATGTCGTACGCGGCTACCGGGAGGCCGACCTGCGGGTCGAGCTGGAGGGCGCCCGCGGAGTGCTGAGCGCCGCCGGGATCGCCTGCTCCGTGGACTCCCTGGAGCTCGAACTGCCCGCCGACGTCCGGTCGGCGCTCGGCTGGGTGGTCCGGGAGACCACGACGAACGTCCTGCGGCACGGCGACGCGTCGCGCTGCACGATCACCCTGCGGGGAGAGGAGGGTTCGGTGCTGCTCACCGTGGAGAACGACGGCGTGAGCGTGAACGGTACGGGCGTGAACGGCGTGCGGGAGGTGCCGGGGCAGCGGGTCGGCGGCGGCACGGGCCTCGCGGGGCTGCGCGAACGGCTCGCGGCGGTGGCCGGAACGCTGGAGGCGGGTCCCGCCACCGGGGGCACGTTCCGGGTGACGGCCCGGGTCCCGTCGGGGGGCCGGGGATCGGGGGCCACGGCCGGTGCCGCGTCGGAGGCGTCGGAGGAGTCGGACGCGCGGGACGCGACGGTCGCCGAGGGGGCCGGCGTCGGGGACGTACGTCCGCGGGCCGGGAGGGAGACGTCGTGACCGTACGGGTCCTGCTCGCCGACGACGAGCATCTGATCAGGGGCGCGCTCGCCGCGCTGCTCGCCCTGGAGGACGACCTCGTGGTCGTCGCCCAGGCCGCCACCGGCCCCGAGGCGCTCGCCATGGCCCGCGCCCACCGGCCCGATGTCGCGGTCCTGGACCTGGAGATGCCGGGCGCGGACGGTGTGAAGGTCGCCACATCCCTGCGCGGCGAGGTCCCGGAGTGCCGGACCATGATCGTGACCGGGCACGGCCGCCCCGGGCACCTCAAGCGGGCCCTCGCGGCCGGGGTGCGCGGCTTCGTGCCGAAGACCGTCAGCGCCCAGCGGCTGGCCGAGATCATCCGTACCGTCCACGCCGGAAACCGTTACGTGGACCCGGAGTTGGCGGCCGACGCCATCTCCGCGGGCGACTCCCCGCTGACCGCCCGCGAAGCCGAGGTCCTGGAGCTCGCGGCGGACGGCGCCCCGGTCGCGGAGATCGCCGAACGGGCCTCGCTCTCCCAGGGAACCGTCCGGAACTACCTCTCCTCGGCCGCCACGAAACTGGGCGCCGAGAACCGTCATACGGCGGTACGTCTCGCCCGGGAGAAAGGTTGGGTATAGTTGGCTCCGCGCTACGGCGCATGCGGACGTGGCTCAGTTGGTAGAGCATCACCTTGCCAAGGTGAGGGTCGCGAGTTCGAATCTCGTCGTCCGCTCCATCGAGAAAGCCCCCCGGTCGATCCGACCGGGGGGCTTTCCGCTGTTCGCAGCTCCGCTCCGGCCGCTGTCCCGCTCCGGACGCTGTTCGCTCCGGCCGCTACGGCGCGGGCCGTTCCGGGCCGCTGCGGGCTGTTGCCGCCGGGCCCGGAACGGAGCGGCGCGGGTCAGCGCCAGGGGCTGCCGGTGAGCAGTTCGTACGCCTCCAGGTACTTCGCCCGGGTCGCGTCGACGATCTCCTGCGGGAGCGGGGGCGGCGGGCGCTCGCTCGTGCGGTCCCAGCCGGAGGCCGGGGAGGTCAGCCAGTCGCGGACGTACTGCTTGTCGTACGAGGGCTGGGCGCGGCCCGGCTCCCAGCTCGCGGCCGGCCAGAAGCGGGAGGAGTCGGGGGTCAGCACCTCGTCGGCGATGACCAGCCTCTCGCCGTCCTCGGTGGACTCGAAGCCGAACTCGAACTTGGTGTCGGCGAGGATGATGCCGCGCTCGCGGGCGATGTCACGGGCCCGGCCGTAGACGGCGAGGGTCAGCTGCCGCAGCCGGGCGGCGGTCTCCGCGCCGACCTGCCGGGCGACCTCCTCGTAGCTGACGTTCTCGTCGTGGTCGCCGACCGCGGCCTTGGTCGCCGGCGTGAAGATGGGGGTGGGCAGCTCGGAGCCGTCGGTCAGCCCCTCGGGGAGCGCGAGGCCGCAGACCGTACGGGACGCCTTGTACTCGACCAGCCCGGAGCCCGTCAGATAGCCGCGCGCCACGCACTCGACCGGAACCATCCGCAACGACCTGCAGACGAGGGTGCGGCCCGCCCAGTCGGCGGGGGCGCCGGCCGGCAGGTCGGTGGAGAGGACGTGGTGCGGGGCCAGGTCGGCCAGCTGGTCGAACCACCAGAGCGAGAGCCGGGTGAGGACCCGGCCCTTGTCGGGGATCTCGGTGGGCAGGACCCAGTCGTACGCGGAGATGCGGTCACTGGCCACCATGACGAGGTCGCCGGCCTCGTTCCGGTAGAGGTCACGCACCTTGCCCGTGTGGAGGTGGGTCAGACCCGGGACCTGGACAGGCTCGGGCTTTTCTACGAATCCGGACACGGTTCCTCCGCGTAGGTTGATCCAGGAGCGCTTCGATTCTCTCGCACCCGGACGCGGGGGCGGCGCCCGGGCCCGCCCCGGTCTCAGTCACGCTTGCAGATGCGGTCCAGGAGGTTGGCGGTGGCGCGCTGGATCCGGGGGTCGACATGGCCCGGCCGGTCCAGGGCCGGGGACCAGGCGAACGTGCCGGAGGCGAAGACCCACGCGCCGGACGGGGAGCGGTAGAGGGAGGTCTCCTGGTGGCGCAGGGCGCCTTCGCTGTCCTGGTAGGGCGAGTGGGCGAGGAGGATGCGGCCGTCGTGCTCGGGCAGGGCGGTGCGCGGGAAGTAGCGGTCCGCCTCCCCGGCGACCAGGCCGTCGATCTCGTCGCCGTCGCCCGCGCCGGTGGACTCCCAGAGCCAGTGGTCCGCGTTCCGTACGACCAGGGGGTGCGGTTCGGGCACCCGGCCGGCGTACTGGAGGCCGAGCAGCTGCTGCTCGGACCGGTCGACCTCGCGCCACAGCGCGGACCGCCCGGGGCCGCGGCGCTTGCGGCAGGTCAGCAGTCGGTCGGGGACGCCCGACGGGGAGGGGCCCAGCTCCACCTGCCAGTACATGGTGTTGGCGGAGAGGAAGACGAGCGACGTGCCCTGGTCGCGGGCGAGTTCGACCGTCTTGCGCATGGGGACGGACCAGTACTCGTCGTGGCCGGGGAAGACCAGGCCGCGGTAGCGGGTGGGGTCGACGCGGCCGGCATGCAGGTCGCGGGTCTCGGCGTACGCGAGGTCGTAGCCGTACCGCTCGGCCCAGCGGATGAAGTCGTAGGCGTGGCCGACGTGCAGGGGCAGCCCGGCGCCCGCGTAGGGCCGGTCGAAGGAGACGGTGATCGCCGCGTCCTCCTCGCCGAGGAGCCGGCCCTGCTCGTCCCACGCGTGGTAGAGGCTGGCGCCCGTCCGGCCGTCCTCGGGGTAGAGGTTGTACGCCTGCCAGGTCACGTCCGGGAGGACGAGGAGGAGGTCGGCGGGGTGGTCGTCGCGGACCGTGAAGGGGATGTGGGAGCGGTAGCCGTCGGCGGTGGTGAGCACGGCGACGTACGCGCCGATCGCCCAGAGAGACGGGATCTGGAGGCGCCAGGACTGCCACCAGTGGTGGCAGGAGACGGTCCGGTCGGCGGTGAGCGGCGCCGGCTGGACGATGCCGGAGAGCCGCGGGCTGGTGGTGATCTTGGTGGCGCCCTCGCCGGCGTAATGACCGATGCGGTAGATGTCGACCGAGAACTGCTGCGGCGGGTCCACCGTGATGTGGAAATCGATCGCCTCGCCGGGCGCGACGGCCCCGCTGGACGTGAAGCCCTTGATCTGACGGTGTACGTCGTCGGCCGTGCGGGGTCCGCCGCTGCCGCCCCGGGCGAGGGTGGTGTCGGCGTACCAGGGGACGACGTGGCCGGTGTCGTCGAAGTAGTTCTCCGACCCGCGCAGCCAGGGCAGCGGTCCCTGCCCGAACGGGTCCGTGACGGCATGGGCGAGTGCGCCCGATTCCCACCGCCTGATCTGTTCCGCCCCCATGACGCGCCCCTCCCTCGACTCCCCCGTGTCGTCTGTCGTCCTTGCTGGTGCTGGTGCTGGTGCTGATGCTGCTGGTGCCGGTGTCTGTGCCGTGTTGTGGCTTTGTCTGCTGTCGTGGCGTCAGTTGTGCTCGTGACGCGATGGCTTGGGCGCCTGGCGCACTGTCATGTGCTGCTGTCAGTGCCGGTCTCCAGCACATCACATAACGCACGCACTCCGTCACCGTTCGTCGTGAATTGACGTGAACGGAAGGCAGGCTTCCGGTGGGCTCGGCCTCACACGAGGCGTACCGGCTTCTCGGGGCGGACGCCGGTCTCGGTGAGCCAGGCGCGCAGGGGCTCGGGGTCGCCGTCCTCGACGAGGGCGAGGACGCGGGCGGCCAGGTCCGTGCTGCGGGCTCCGCCGACGAGGAGCGCGGGACCGTCGAGCCAGTCGAGGCCGGGGACAGCGCCGGCGGTGTCGACGGCGGCGCAGCAGACCATCGCCGTCACATGGTCGGCCAGCAGGTCGCGGCCGGTCCGGGGCGGCTGCAGCGGGAAGAGCGGCAGCTGGTCGTCGTCGCCCCCGTCCGGCACGGCGGCGTGCGCGCCGGGCGCGGGCGCCGGGGGCTTGGCGGCCTCCTCGCGGGCCACATGGGCGGTGAGGGCCGCGGCGAGGGAGTCGGCGGCGGCGTTGGCCGGGGGGAGGACGTCGGGGACGGTCTCGGCCGGGAGGCCCTCGGGGGCGGTCTCGGCCGGGAGGGCCTCGGGAGCGGCGGGGGCGGTGTCCGCGGGGTTGGGGCGGCCCGGCGCGTCGGGCGTCTCGGGCGCGGGCGGCGGGTCCGGATCGCGCGTCCCGTCCGGCTGGTCCGGGGTCGCCGTGCGGAGGGGCACCGAGAGGTGGGACATCACGCGGGTCAGGGTCGGTCCGCCGGTGGCCGGGCGGCCGGCGGGGCCCGTGGGGAGCACGCCCAGCTCGTCGAGAACCTGGTGGAGGCGGGCCGCGTCCGCGCGCCACTTACGGTCCACCACTTCTTCCGGGTACTGGCTCCAGTCCACCGGCGACCAGTCGGGTCCGGCCTCCGCCGGGCCGCCGTGGAAGAGCCGGGCGGCGAGCAGCGAGGCCGCCTCGTCGACCGCGCCGGGCTCTTCGAGCAGGTCACAGGCCGGCCGCTCGCCGAGCCGGGTGGTGAAGCCCTCCGCGAGGCGGTCCCGGCGGGAGAGCTCGGTCAGCGCCGCGACCACCCCGACGTCGAGGCTCGACGGCCAGCGGCCCATCCGCCAGGCGGGCAGCGCGACCCGGGTCAGGAGCCGGTCCCAGCCGGCGTAGGCGAGGCCGACCTGCTCCTGGGCGACGATCCGGATGCCGTAGTCCACCTCCTGGGCGCGCTCGGAGCCCGCCGCCGCGACGCCCCGCTCCATCTCGGCCGCGTGCCCGCGGCAGCTGCGGAGCAGCACCCGCGCGACGTGCCCGACGCCGTGGGCGCCGAGCCGGCGGAGCGGGTCGAGGCCGGGGCTGCGGGGCGAGGCGACGGCGGCGTCCAGGCCCTGCACGAAGCGGCGGGCGGCGGCTATGTCCGGGTGCGCGGCCGGGGCCGTACCGGCGACGACCGGTGCGAGGACCGCCCGCAGCTCGCCGACGCGCATCCACCACAGGAAGGGCGAGCCGATGACGAGGACGGGCGCGTCGGTGGAGCGCCGCAGCCCGGCCGTACGGTCGTGCGCGGGGTGCGTACGGTCCTCGAGCCAGCTGTCGCAGTCCGGGGTCAGGGCTATCGAGGAGGGCGCGGGGACGCCGAGCCGGTCGGCGAGGTCTCTGACCATGCGGTACAGGTCGGGGGCGGCGGTCTCGGCGAGCTCGACGGTCGGCGTGACGGCGGGCCGGGCGCGGGCGACGACCAGCGCGACGGCCGCGGCGGCGAGGAGGACGACCACGGCGACGACGGTCACCACCCAGCGGGCGGTGTCCCAGCCGGGGCCGGCCAGATGGCCGGTGACGCCCCCCGCGTACAGGATCACGGCCGCGGCGGCCGGGAGCAGCGCGAGGCCGAGTGCCCTGCCGCGGACGCGGAGCACGGCGAGGGCCCGGGAGCGCGCGGCGCGCGCACCCATTTCCTCGCCGACAACGGAACCGGTACCGGACACGCCGTACATCACCCCCTTCAGCTCGCGTCGGGTCTGCCTGTGGCGGTGTTGCTCACTCCCCCACTGTGGCACCCGGCACTGACATCGCAATGCCGGTGGGCCAAGTGCCGGAACGCCTTCGCCGCACCCTAGTTGGGCCTGTGGCGGGCGTCATCCGGATGGGCGAGTCGTCACTCGATGGAATGGCTTTGGGCAAAGGTGATGACGGTCCGGCGTGCTGAGGGGTTCACTTCCGCGGCCTGGCGGGGGAGGCGGGCGCGGGCGGGCCCGCGGGGGCCTCGGCAAGGGCGTGCTCAGGGGCGAGGGCCTCAGGAACGGGGGCCTCAGGAACGGAGGCCTCGTGACGCGGGGCTTCGTCGCGCGGGGCTTCGTAGTGCGGGCCTCGTGGCGCGGGGCCTCGTGGCCCGGGGCTCGTGGCGCGGGGCTCGTGAGGCGCGCCGGGGGCGGACGGATCCGGCCCCCGGCGTGGTGCGGCGGACGAGGGGTCCTGCGGCGGCGGCTACTCCCCGGCGGCCTTGAGCGCGATGTCCGTACGGTGCTGGGAACCGTCCAGCCGGATGCGGCCGACCGCCGCGTACGCCCGTTCGCGGGCCTGCGCGAGGTCCTTGCCGGTGGCGGTGACCGACAGGACGCGACCGCCGGCGCTCACGGTCGCGTCGCCGTCCCGCTTGGTGCCGGCGTGCAGGACGAAGGCGTGCGGGGCATCCTGGGCCGCGACCTCGTCGAGGCCCTCGATCGGGTCGCCCGTACGCGGGGTGCCGGGGTAGTTGTGCGAGGCGACGACCACGGTCACCGCGGCGTCGTCGCGCCAGGCGAGCGGCGGCTGGTTCTCGAGGGTGCCGTTGGCGGCGTTCAGCAGGACGCCCGCCAGCGGGGTCTTGAGCCGGGCGAGGACGACCTGGGTCTCCGGGTCGCCGAAGCGGGCGTTGAACTCGATGACCCGTACGCCCCGGCCGGTGATCGCCAGACCCGCGTACAGCAGCCCCTGGAAGGGCGTACCGCGGCGGCGCAGCTCGTCGACCGTGGGCTGCAGGACGCTGTCCATGACCTCGTCGACCAGCTTGGGGTCCGCCCAGGGCAGCGGGGAGTACGCCCCCATGCCGCCGGTGTTGGGGCCCTCGTCGCCGTCGAGCGCGCGCTTGAAGTCCTGCGCGGGGGTGAGCGGGAGGACGGTGACACCGTCGGTGATCGCGAAGAGGGAGACCTCGGGGCCGTCAAGGAACTCCTCGATGACGGCCCGCCCGTCGCCCGCCACCGCCCCGGAACGAGTCGCTTCGCGACGCTGTGACACACAGGCGAGCGCGTGGGCGCGGGCCTCGGCGAGGTCGTCGGTGACGACCACGCCCTTGCCGGCGGCGAGACCGTCGTCCTTGACGACGTACGGAGCGCCGAAGGCGTCCAGCGCCTCGTCGATCTCCGCGGGAGTGGTGCAGACGTAGCTGCGGGCGGTCGGGACGTTCGCCCCGGCCATCACGTCCTTGGCGAACGCCTTGGAGCCCTCCAGCTGCGCCGCCTCCTCGGACGGGCCGAAGCAGGGGATGCCGGCGGCGCGGACGGCGTCGGCGACACCGGCGACGAGCGGGGCCTCCGGGCCGACGACGACCAGCTCCGCCCGGAGGTCGGTGGCCAGCCGGGCGACGGCGTCGCCGTCCAGCTGGTCGACGGGGTGCAGCTCGGCGACCTCCGCGATTCCGGCGTTGCCGGGCGCGCAGTGCAGAGCGGTGACGTCGGGATCGAGGGAGAGAGAGCGGCACAGGGCGTGTTCGCGGGCGCCGCCGCCGATGACGAGGACCTTCACGCCAGCCAGGGTAGCCCGCGGGGCGGGATGCCCCTTGTGCGGGCCACCGAGCGAGACGGCGCTACTCGTTCGTGTATTCCTCCAGGACCGTGGCTCCGAGCTCGCGCACGATCAGGTCGTGGCCGGAGAGCGCGGAGTCGACGAGGTCCGGATCGTCTTCCTCCGGTACGTCGTCCTCGGGCGCGACGGGCCGCGGCGCGGGCGGCGCCTGCCGGGCCGGCGCGGAACCGGCGCCCTGGGGGGCGGACGGGCCCTGCGGGGCGGACGCCGGGCTGTGCGGCGCCGGAGCGGGGGCGTACTGCTGCTGCGGGGGCTGCGGAGGCTGCTGCTGGTACGACTGCTGGTGCTGCGGGGCCGGCGAGGGGGGCGGGGAGGCGGCGCGTCCGCCGCCGAAGTTGGCCGCGGCGGGCGGGGGCGTGACCCCGCCCGAGGGGTCGATGATCGCCTCGATCTTCCACTGGACGTTGAACTGCTCGGCCAGCGCCTGCCGCAGCACGTCCTCGCTTCCGCTGCTCGCGAAGTTGTCGCGGGCGCCGGCGTTGAGGAAGCCGAGCTGGAGGGTGGTGCCGTCGAAGCCCGCGACCTGGGCGTTCTGGCTGAGCAGGATCCAGGTGAACCGGCGCCGGTTCTTGACGGCCTCCAGGATGGACGGCCACATGTTCCGCACCTGGGCCGCGCCCTGCGCCATGTCCCCGGCGGGGGCGGTGGGAGCGGGCGCGGCGGCCTGGGGTGCGGGGGCGGGCGTCTGGGGTGCGGCGGGGGCCGCCGGAGCGGAGGCGCCGGGCCAGGCGCCGGGGGCGCTCCCCCCGCTCCCGGGCCGTGCGGCACCGGGCCAGGCGCCGGGCCGGGGAGCCTCGGCGGCGGCGGGCTCGGGAGCCGGGGCCGGGGCCGGGGCCGGGGCCGGGGCCTGCGGAGTCTGGGGGGCTTGTGCGACCTGAGGGACGGGCTGCGGGGTGGGCGGGGGCTGTACAGGAGCGGGGGCGGGCGCGGCCGTTTCCGGTACCGGCACCGGCCCGTGGACGTCGGGAGCGGGGACGTACCCCATCGGAGGGGCGGGCGAGCCGGTGGTGAAGACGGGCGCGGGCGCGGCGGCGGCGCCCCGCTCCAGCCGGTCGAGGCGCGCTTGCAGAGACCGCTCGTCGTCGAAGGCGGCGGGCAGCAGCACACGCGCGCAGATCAGCTCCAGCTGGAGCCGCGGCGAGGTGGCACCGCGCATCTCGGTGAGCCCGGTGTTGACGAGGTCGGCGGCGCGGCTCAGCTCGGCGGCGCCGAAGACGGAGGCCTGTGCCTGCATGCGCTCCACGACGTCGACGGGCGCGTCGATGAGGCCCTTCTCGGCGGCGTCGGGCACGGCGGCCAGGATCACCAGGTCACGCAGCCGCTCCAGCAGGTCGGCCACGAACCGGCGGGGGTCGTTCCCGCCCTCCACGACCCGGTCCACGACCTCGAACGCGGCCGCGCCGTCCCCGGACGCGAAGGCGTCGACCACGGAGTCGAGCAGCGACCCGTCCGTATAACCGAGCAGAGAGGTCGCCATGGCGTATGTCACACCGTCGTCCGCGGCGCCGGCCAGCAGCTGGTCCATCACGGACATCGAGTCACGCACGGATCCGGCACCGGCCCGCACCACGAGCGGCAGGACGCCGTCCTCGATGGGAATGCCCTCGCGGCCGCAGACCTCGCCCAGATACTCCCGCAGGGTCCCGGGAGGCACGAGGCGGAAGGGGTAGTGGTGCGTCCGCGACCGGATGGTCCCGATGACCTTCTCGGGCTCGGTGGTCGCGAAGATGAACTTGAGGTGCTCCGGAGGCTCCTCGACCACCTTCAGCAGGGCGTTGAAGCCCGCCGAGGTGACCATGTGCGCCTCGTCGATGATGTAGATCTTGTACCGGCTCGCCGCGGGGCCGAAGAACGCCTTCTCCCGCAGGTCACGGGCGTCGTCCACACCACCGTGGGAGGCGGCGTCGATCTCGATGACATCGATCGAACCGGGGCCGTTGCGCGCCAGGTCCCGGCAGGACTGGCACTCCCCGCAGGGGGTCGGCGTGGGGCCCTGCTCGCAGTTCAGACAGCGCGCGAGGATCCGCGCGCTGGTCGTCTTTCCACAGCCGCGGGGCCCGCTGAACAGGTACGCGTGATTGACCCGGTTGTTCCGCAGGGCCTGCTGCAACGGGTCGGTGACATGCTCCTGCCCGATGACCTCGGCGAACGACTCGGGGCGATAACGGCGGTACAGCGCGAGAGACGACACGTATACGAGGTTATAGGCACCCACCGACAACCGGCCCCGCCCGGAAACGCCAGGCCCGCCGACAGCCGGCCCGCCCCGAAGCGCAAGCGCCCACCGAGCCCCGCCCCCGCCCGGAAACGCCAGCCCCCACCGACAACCGGCCCGCCCGGAAACGCAAGCGCCCCCCACGCACCCGCCAGAGCCGACCTACCCTTGCTGCCTTCCGGCCCTGGGGGAGTTCAGTCAGATAGCGCCACGTGAGGGGCTGCGCCCAGACTACCCGATCCCCAGCCCCCCGTTGCCCCCCACTCCCTCCCCGATCCCCCGGCGACCACCCCCGGGAGAGCCTCCCGCGGATCAGGTTCGCGAGCACTCCTCAACGTCTTGTATTGTTTGCGGCGGAGGATTCGCCTAGAGGCCTAGGGCGCACGCTTGGAAAGCGTGTTGGGGGCAACCCCTCACGAGTTCGAATCTCGTATCCTCCGCCAGTGCCTCACCGGGCACGATGTCGAAGGGCCCCACCGTTCGCGGTGGGGCCCTTCTTCGTATGCGGGGTCGGTCAGGCGCCGACGTACGTCGCCAGGTGCTCGCCCGTGAGGGTGGAACGGGACTCGACGAGGTCCGCCGGGGTGCCCTCGAAGATGACGAGGCCGCCGTCGTGGCCCGCGCCCGGGCCCAGGTCGATGATCCAGTCCGCGTGCGCCATGACCGCCTGGTGGTGCTCGATGACGATCACCGACTTGCCCGCGTCGACCAGCCGGTCGAGCAGGCCCAGCAGCTGCTCCACGTCCGCGAGGTGCAGGCCGGTGGTCGGCTCGTCGAGGATGTAGATCCCGCCCTTGTCCCCCATGTGCGTCGCCAGCTTCAACCGCTGGCGCTCGCCGCCCGACAGCGTCGTGAGCGGCTGCCCGAGGCTGAGATAGCCCAGGCCGACGTCCGCGAGCCGGTCCAGGACGCGGTGCGCCGCCGGCGTGTGCGCCTCGCCCGAGCCGAAGAACTCCTCCGCCTCGGTCACCGACATCGCGAGCACCTCGCTGATGTCACGGCCGCCGAGCCGGTACTCCAGTACCGAGGCCTGGAAACGCTTCCCCTCGCAGTCCTCGCACGTCGTCGCCACGCCCGCCATCATCGCCAGGTCCGTGTAGATGACCCCGGCGCCGTTGCAGGTCGGGCAGGCGCCCTCCGAGTTCGCGCTGAACAGCGCCGGCTTCACACCGTTGACCTTGGCGAACGCCTTCCGGATCGGCTCCAGCAGACCCGTGTACGTCGCCGGGTTGCTCCGCCGCGACCCGCGGATCGGGCTCTGGTCGATCGACACCACACCCTCGCCGGCCGCGTCCGCCTGCCGCGGCAGCGACCCGTGCAGCAGCGAGCTCTTCCCCGAGCCCGCCACACCCGTCACCACCGTCAGCACCCCGAGCGGAATGTCCACGTCCACGTTCCGCAGGTTGTTCGCCGACGCCCCGCGGATCTCCAGTGCCCCCGTGGGCTTCCGTACCGACTCCTTGACCGCCGCCCGGTCGTCCAGGTGCCGCCCCGTGATGGTGCCGCTCTCCCGCAGCCCCTCCAGGGATCCCTCGAAGCAGACCGTGCCACCCGCCGTACCCGCGCCCGGCCCCAGGTCGACCACGTGGTCGGCGATCGCGATCGCCTCCGGCTTGTGCTCGACGACCAGCACGGTGTTGCCCTTGTCGCGCAGGCGCAGCAGCAGGTCGTTCATCCGCTGGATGTCGTGCGGGTGCAGACCGATCGTCGGCTCGTCGAAGACGTACGTCACATCGGTGAGCGAGGAGCCGAGGTGCCGGATCATCTTCACGCGCTGCGCCTCGCCGCCCGACAGGGTGCCCGCCGGCCGGTCCAGCGCGAGATAGCCGAGGCCGATCTCCACGAACGAGTCGAGGGTCTGCTGCAGCGCCTCCAGCAGCGGCGCCACCGACGGCTCCTTCAGCCCCCGCACCCACTCCGCCAGGTCCCGGATCTCCATCGCACAGGCGTCGGCGATGGAGACCCGCTTGATCTTCGACGACCGGGCCCCCTGGCTGAGCCGCGTGCCGTCGCACTCCGGACACGTGGTGAAGGTGACCGCCCGCTCCACGAACGCCCTGATGTGCGGCTGCATCGCCTCCTTGTCCTTCGACAGGAACGATTTCTGGATCTTGGGGATCAGCCCCTCGTAGGTGAGGTTGACCCCGTTCACCTTCACCTTCGTCGGCTCGCGGTAGAGGAAGTCCTGCATCTCCTTCTTCGTGAACCGGCGGATCGGCTTGTTCGGGTCCAGGAACCCCGACTCGGCGTAGATCCCCACCGTCCAGACGTTGTCCGACTTCCAGCCGGGGATCGTGAACGCGCCCTCGGCGATCGACTTGGAGTCGTCGTACAACTGCGTGAGGTCGATGTCCGACACCGAGCCCCGGCCCTCGCAGCGCGTGCACATGCCGCCGGTCCGCTCGAACGTCGCCTTCTCGGCCTTCGTCTTCGCCCCGCGCTGCACGGTGATCGCACCACTCGCGCGCACCGAGGCGGTGTTGAAGGAGTACGCGCTCGGGGGGCCGATGTGCGGCTTCCCGAGCCGGCTGAAGAGGATGCGGAGCATCGCGTTGGCGTCGGTGGCCGTACCCACGGTCGAGCGCGGGTCGGCGCCCATCCGCTGCTGGTCGACGATGATCGCCGTCGTCAGCCCTTCGAGGACGTCCACCTCCGGCCGCGCCAGCGTCGGCATGAAGCCCTGCACGAAGCTGCTGTACGTCTCGTTGATCAGCCGCTGCGACTCGGCGGCGATCGTGTTGAAGACCAGCGAACTCTTGCCCGAGCCGGAGACCCCGGTGAACACCGTCAGCCGGCGCTTGGGCAGCTCGATGCTGACGTCCTTCAGGTTGTTCTCGCGCGCTCCGTGCACGCGGATCAGATCGTGACTGTCGGCGAAGTGCGGCGCAGGCGACTGCGGATCCGTCCTCGTGGCCTTGCTCATCGTGTCTCCTCCGTGGGGTGGGGGCCGCGCGAACGGTCTCCGGTCGGCGTCGTCGCCGGGGTGGGGTGGGGTGGGGTGGGGTGGGGGTGGGCGGCGGTACGGGTGGGGCGGGGTGGGATGGGCGGGGCGGGGCGGGGTGGGCGGGGCGGGGCGGGGTGGGGCCCGTGGGAGCCACGCTAAGCGGGGGAGGGCGGGCTGCGCTTCTCAAATCCTGATCGTCGCCGTCGGGCGGGGCACGGAGGGGGCGGCGGTGACGGGGAATCCGGGGTTTTCACCGCTTCGAGGGACGTGCGCGGGAAGAGACGTTCCGCCCGATCATGCGAACTGTGATCGTCGGAATACTTTCCGTCACGCCCGGATGGGCGCTCTCATCACTTGGAGGAAGCGTGCGGAAGTTGGCGACGGTGGCGGTGGCGGTGGGGTTGTTCGTCGGGGGGATGGGGACGGCGGTGGCGGACGGATGGCACAAGATCCCCGACCTGCACTCTTCCGGCGTCCTTTTCGACGAAGGCCTGTACACGTGGCAGCCCAAGGGGCACGACCACGGCGGACTCCGCTTCAAGGGCACTCTTCACGACACCGATCACGGCGACGGCCACAACGTCTACCTGGACACGAAGGTGGAAGGCTACGGCTGGAAGCGTTTCAAGGGCGTCCAGAAGCGCGCCGTCTCCCTGAACAAGGTGATCTACGACGGTGCCGTCCAGAGGACCCGCGATGCGCGGCTTCGTGCGTGTCGTGACCGGGGGTCGCTCCGCCCGGACAACTGCTCGCACGAGGTCCATTACGTGCGGCAGAGCCGCTAGTTCGACGGTCGCGGAGGCCGCCGACGCGCGGCCTCCGCGCTAAGGAGATCGCATCAGATGGACGCCATTCTCCGCGCCGAGGGCGTGGACCTCTTCTACGGAGCGCACCAAGCCGTCACGGGTGCTGACTTCGCCCTACAAGCCGGGGAAGTGGCCGCTGTGATGGGCAGCAGCGGTTCGGGGAAGTCCTCGCTCCTCTACTGCCTGGCAGGAGTGCTCGCCCCGACCCACGGCAGCGTTTCCTTCGACGGAGTCGCCTTCTCGACACTCGACGACGACGCGCTGAGCACGCTGCGGCGGGAGCGCTTCGGTTTCGTCTTCCAGTACGGAGAACTGCTTCCCGAGCTGACGGCCGAGGAGAACGCCGCCCTTCCCCTGCGGCTCGCAGGCCAGCGCAAGGCTCCGGCACACGCGGCGGCCGGCGAGGTGCTGGGGCGGCTCGGCATGACCGAGCTGTTGCAGCGCCGTACCTCGCAGCTCTCCGGTGGCCAGAGCCAGCGCGTGGCGGTGGCGCGAGCGCTGGTCCACCGGCCGGCGGTGGTCTTCGCCGACGAGCCGACGGGCGCGCTGGACAGCGCCAACGCCGCCGCCGTACTGGACGAGTTCCTGCGGCTGGCCCGCGATCAAGGGACGGCCGTCGTCATCGTCACGCATGACGCGTCCGTGGCTTCACACGCCGACTCCCAATACACGATGGCCGACGGGGTGCTGACGCGCGAGGGAGCGGCATGAACCCGTTCCTCCTGGGACTGCGTCTGCTCGGGGGCGGCGGGCGCAAAGGGCGCGCGCGCTTCGTCCTCATGACCGTCGGCTGTGCACTGGGGGTGGCATGCCTGGCCGCCGTCCTCACGATTCCGGCCATCCTCGACGCGCAGGACGCTCGAACCGCCACCAGAGAGCCGCAGTCGGCGGATTTGGACGACCGAAGCCCGAACTCCGGCCTTGTCTTCCTCACCCACGAGGACGCGTACGGAGCGCAGCGTCTCCGCCGGGTCTTTCTTGCCGGGCCGGTCACGAACTCCGCACCGGTTCCGCCAGGAGTGAGCCGACTGCCCGGTGCCGGGGAGGTGATCGTGTCGCCGAGGCTTCGGGCCACTCTGACCGATCACCCGAGTCTGGCAGGGCTTTTGCCGGGCAGGGTGACCGGAACCATCGGGCCGGAAGGGCTGACCAGTCCGGACGAGCTGTACGCCTACATCGGCATCACCCCTGACCGGCTGCAGGAAGCCGCCCCACTGCATCACTTCGGCAGCCGGTACCCCGAATTCAACGTGGTGGAGGAATCAACGCTCGACATCCTGCGCTTCACGCTCGCCTGTGTGGTCCTGCTGCCCCTCGCCGTATTCCTCTCCGTCTGTGCACGGCTTTCCGCCGAGTCCCGTGCGCGGAGACTGGCCTCTCTGCGTCTCGTGGGGCTGAGCATCAAGGGCACGCTCCGGGTCAATGCCGCGGAGACCGTCGCAGCGGCCTTCCTCGGGGCACTCATGGGAGTCGGCGGCTACTTCGTCGTCAACGAGGCCATGGCTCGCATCGGGCTGCCGGGCCTCCACTGGTATCCCGCCGACGGATACCCGACCCTTTCCACCCTCGCCGTCTGCCTGATCGCCTGCCCCGCCCTCGCCTGGTTCGTCGGACGGCACCACGCGCGCGAGGCCGCGCTCACCCCGCTCAACGTCCGCCGCAGTGCGGTGCGCAAGTCACCCAACAAGTACGGGACTCTGCTTCTCGTTCCAGGCCTTGGGGTCATCGGCGGGTACTGCGTCCTCAGCATGCTCGGCAGGGACCCGTCCGGGGGATCCGCAAGCTCGCTTCTCGTACCCGGCGCCGTTCTTCTGACCGGAGCGGGCCTGGTCTTCGGGCTGGCGCCGGTGACCTCGTGGCTGGCCCGCCGTCTCGCGCGTACCGCGCGTTCGCTTCCCTTGACACTCGCGATGCGCCGGATGGAAGTCGAACCGGGGAGTTCCTTGCGGGTCGTCACCGGACTCGTTCTGCTCGTCTACGCGACGTCGCTGACCCAAGGCGTACTCGTCGAACTCAGCCAGGTGAACCGCAACAACGATCCCGTACAGGCCTACCGGCTCACATTGGAGGAGCTGACCGCCCCACAACGGGAGAAGATGACCCGAGTGCGCGATGTGCGGGCGCACGCGATCGTCATGAGCTCGGAAAACTCGGACGACGACTCCTTCCGCCCTTCCATCACCGCGGCGATCGCGACCTGTGAGCAGTACGCCACCTTCACCAAATCGGTGAGGGGATGCGTCGACGGCCGGATCACCGAGCTGAACCACGCCAACCTCACGGACGAGCAGAACACCAAAGCGCAGATTCCCTACCCGTTCCCCTTGGACAATGGCGGGACGCTCTCCATCAACCTCCCGCAGCAACCGGCCACGGTGGAGAACTTCGCATTGCCCGGTGTCGCACCGGACGTACTCGTGCCTCCCTCACATCTCCCCGGGGGAGCCCTCCCTGCGGAGGGTGAGCTGACCCTGCTGAGCGAATCCGACCCGGACACCGTCCGCAACGTCCTCGACAGCATCGGAGCCATCGCCCCGACTGTTGACGTCCGTCCCCTCGGCATCAACATCGAGGCCCTCCAGCAACTCACCGTCATCCGCAGCCTCCTCGCCTCCGGCATGGTCCTCGGTCTCGTCATCAGCGTCGCCGCCTTCGTCGTCTCCGTCGCCGATCGGGCCATGGAGCGGCGCAGTCAGGTCGCCGCCCTCGTGCTGCTCGGGGCGCGGGCCGGGACGTTGAGGGTGGTGCAGTGTGTGCAGGTGGTCGTGCCGTTGGGGGTCGGGTTGGGGGCCGCCGTCGTCACCGGGTGGCTGGCCGAGTCGAGTTATCTGATCACCGGGGGTGGGGCCGTGCACTGGGACTGGAGTGGGTTGCCGTTGTTGCTGGGGTGCACGCTCGGGGTGTTGGTCGCCGGTGGGGTCGCGTCGGTGCCGTTGGTGCGGCGGCATGTCGATCCGGAGCACATCCGGCGCGACTGAACCGATGAGTTTCGCTCACGGGTTCGGTCAGAATCCTCGCAAGAGCGAGTTCGCCCCCCGAGAGGTGCCGTACCCATGTCCCAGCCCCAGCCCGTCAAGGGCCCCGCCAGCTACTTCCCCTCCATCGAGAAGAAGTACGGCCGTCCGATCGAGGAGTGGAAGGACCTGATCCGCACCTCCCCGCTGACCAAGCACATGGAGCTCGTCACCTGGCTCAAGACCGAGCACGGCCTAGGCCACGGCCATGCCAACGCCCTGGTCGCCCACACCCTCGCCGAATGACACCGCCCGCACCGCCCGCCCGTCCCGACTGGACCGCGCACACGGTCGTACGGGACGACGGGGTACGGCTCGCCTGCCGTGAGTCGGGCCCGCGCGAGGGGGCCCGGGGGCGGGACGTCGTCCTGTTGCACGGGCTCGCCGGGCATGCCGGCGAGTGGGACGTCCTCGCCCGGCTCCTGCACGCCGACGGGCACCGGATCGTCGCCTTCGACCAGCGGGGGCACGGCGCCGGCGAGCGGTATCCGCAGGACGTCTCCCGGGCCGCGTACGTCGCCGACACCCTCGCCGTACTCGACCACCTCGCCCTCCACCGTCCCGTCCTCGTCGGCCAGTCGCTCGGCGGCCACACCGCCCTGCTCACCGCCGCCGCCCGCCCCGGCCGGCTGGGCGGTCTCGTCCTGGTCGAAGCCGGGCCCGGCGGGCCGGACCCGCAGGTCGCCGACGGGATTGGCCGCTGGCTCGCTTCCTGGCCGCTGCCCTTCCCCTCCCGGGAGGCGGCCGTGCGCTTCCTCGGCGGCGGCCCCGTCGGCGAGGGATGGGCCGACGGACTCGAGGAGCGGGAGGGCGAAGGGCCCGGTCTGTGGCCGAGGTTCGACCCCGGGGTGATGGTGCGCTCGCTCGCCGACAACGCCGCCCGCTCCTTCTGGGACGAATGGCGGGCCGTCGACTGCCCCACCCTCGCCGTCGTCGCCGAGAAGGGCATCATCCGGGCCGACGACCTCGACACCATGGTGCGCCTGCGGCCCGACACCCGCGCCGCGAGCGTCCCCGGCACCGGCCACGACCTCCACCTCGAAAGGCCGGACGCCCTCCACGCCCTGATCGCGGACTTCCTCGGCCCTTGCCTTGGAGCGCACTCCAATTCGTAAGGTGCGCCCATGCGTTATCGAATACTCGGCGGGACCGGGATCGACGTCAGCACGTACTGCCTCGGCACCATGATGTTCGGCGCCGTCGGCAACCCCGACCACGACGACTGCGTACGGATCGTCCACGCCGCCCTCGACCAGGGCATCACCTTCGTGGACACCGCCGACATGTACTCCGCCGGCGAGTCCGAGGAGATCGTCGGCAAGGCGCTCCGCGAACCCCGGCTGCGGGACGGCGTCGTCCTCGCGACGAAGGTGCACTTCCCGATGGGCGAGGGGCGCGGGCGGAGCGGGAACTCCCGCCGCTGGATCACCCGGGCCGTCGAGGAGAGCCTGCGGCGGCTCGGCACGGAGTGGATCGACCTCTACCAGGTCCACCGGCCCGACCACCGCACGGACACCGAGGAGACCCTCGGCGTCCTCGGCGACCTCGTCACCCAGGGCAAGATCCGGGCGTTCGGCTGCTCCACCTTCCCCGCCGAGGAGATCGCCGAGGCGCACCACGTCGCCGAGCGGCGCGGGCTGCGCCGCTTCCGCACCGAGCAGCCGCCGTACTCCCTGCTCGCGCGCGGTGTGGAGGCGTCGGTGCTGCCGGTGGCGCAGCGGTACGGGATGGGCGTGCTGACCTGGGCTCCGCTGGCGTCCGGCTTCCTCTCCGGCCGGTACCGCAAGGGCCGGCCGGTCGACATGACCAGCGGGCGGGCCGCGCTCACCCCGCACCGCTTCGACCCGGCGGCCCCCGGGAACGACGCCAAGCTGGACGCGGTGGAGCGGCTGGTCGCCCTCGCGGACGAGATCGGCTGCTCGCTGCCCGAACTGGCCGTCGCCTTCCCGGCCGCGCACCCGGCCGTCACCTCCGTGATCATCGGCCCCCGGACGATGGACCAGCTGGAGGGCCTGCTCAAGGGCGCCCCCCTCGTCCTGGACGACGAGGTCCTGGACCGTGTCGACGCGATCGTGCCGCCCGGGACGAACCTCTACCAGCCGGACGGGGTCTGGCGCCCGCCCGCCCTGACGGACGCCTCGCTGCGGCGCCTGCCCGTGCGGGACCGCGCCGCCGGGGAGTGAGGTCGCCCCGGCCGGCCCGTGCCGGACGGTTCCCCGCGGCCCCACGCCGGCCGGCGGCCCCCGCCGACTCCCTGGCGCCTGACGTGCGTTGTCAGACCCTTCCTCCATGCTTGTCCGTATGGGGAGCACCGAGCAGGGCCGGCGACGGATCGACGCGGCGGAGCGCCGTGCCCGGCTGGCCGTACGACACCGGCTGGCGGGCACGGCGAAGGCGCGGACCGTCGAGGAGGTGGCCGCCTCGCTGGTCGCCCTGCACGCGACGGACCCGGCCACCGTCTTCCTGGCCGTCGGCGCCCGTCTGAGGGACGAATCGAATGAGAGGGACGGAACGGAAGGGGCGGGGGGCGAGGTGGGCGGCCGGGGCGCACCGTCCGACCCAGCGCCCGGGAGCCCCGACAGGGCCGACCGCCCCGAAGAGACCCGAGGTCCCGAAGAGGCCCGAGGGACCGAACAGGCCCGCGATCCCGGCGAAACCGGGCCCGTCGCACGGTTGGAGCGGGCCCTGTACGAGGACCGGTCGCTGACCCGCATGCACGGGATGCGGCACACGATCTTCGTCTTCCCCACCTCCCTCGTCCCGGCCGTGCACGCCTCCACCACCCGCGATGTCGCCATCCGCGAGCGTGCCTCGCTCCTCGCGCACCTCGCGGCGGGCAGCTCCTACGACGCGGACTGGCTCGCCGAGACCGAGCGGCTGGTCCTCGCCGAGCTGGCGGCGCGCGGCGAGGCCACCGGCGCCGAACTGGGGACCGCCGTCCCGCGCTTGCGGGTGCAGTACGTCTACGGAGTCGGCACCCGGGGGGAGGGCCCGCAGCCGCTCTCCAGCCGGCTGCTCCGCGTCCTCGGCATGGAGGGCAGGATCGCCCGGGGCCGCCCCCAGGGCGCCTGGACCTCCAGCCGCTTCCGCTGGTCCCTCGCACCCGACCTGCCCGACCCTTCCGACGCCGACGCCCACGCCGCGCTCGTACGGGAGTGGCTGGCGGCCTACGGCCCGGCGACCGAGGCCGACCTGAAGTGGTGGACCGGCTGGAGGGTCACCGATGTCCGCAAGGCCCTCGCGGCGGTCGGCGCGCAGACCGTGGAGCTGGCCGAGGGCACCGGGTACGTACTGCGTGACGACACCGGTCCGGCAGCGGCACCGGAGCCCTGGGCCGCGCTGCTGCCCGCGCTCGACCCGACGGCGATGGGCTGGCAGCTCCGCGACTGGTTCCTGGACCCCGCGCACCGCCCGGCCCTCTTCGACCGCAGCGGGAACATCGGTCCGACGGTCTGGTGGGACGGCCGGATCGTCGGCGGCTGGGCCCAGCGGCCCGACGGCGAGGTCGCCTGGCGGCTGCTCGACGACATCGGCGAGGAGGCCCGTACGGCCGTCGCGGCCGAAGCGGCCCGCCTCACCGCCTGGGTCGGTCCCGTACGCGTGACCCCCCGCTTCCGTACGCCCCTGGAGCGGGAGTTGGCGGCCCCGGGCCCCTGACCGTCGACCAGGGCACGCGCGTCTCAGTGGCCGTCGCGGTCCAGGCCCTTCACCCCCAGCTCCGCCAGGCCGTCCAGGACCAGGTCCACGCCGACCGCCGCGAGCAGCAGGCCGAGGAGGCGGCCGAGGAGTTCGATCGTGGCGTGGTGGGTGCGGCGCAGGACGCGGGCCAGCACCAGCACGCAGACGAGGTCGAGCGCGATGACGCAGACGTACGCGCCGACGACCGTCGAGCGCCAGCTCCAGGAGTCGCGGGCCGCCGCCTCGATCAGTACCGCCGTCATCGCCAGCGGACTCACGACGTACGGCATGAGCAGCGCCCGCACCCCGCTGATCAGGTCGGGTGCGTCCTGGTCGGGGCCGTCGGAGCCGAGGTGCAGGCCGAGGACGAGGCCCACCGCGTACAGGAAGAAGATGGCCCCGCCCGCGAGCTGGAGGGCGGGGGTGCTGATGTGGAAGAGGTCGAGCAGCCACGGCGCGGTGATGCCGGTCAGCAGCCCGACGAGGACGGCGGCGCCGGACGCGATCAGGGCGATCGTCCGGACCTGGCGGGTCGGGTGGAGCTGGGCCAGACCGGCGAAGGCCAGCAGCACCTTCGGAGGGCCGACGACCGAGAAGAAGGTGATGAAGGCGGCGGAGAAGCTGAGAGCGTTCACCCCCGGAATCATGGGTTCCTGCGAGTGGAATCCCGGGAAAATCCGGATCGGCTTCCGCGCGGTGTCGAGAATCGGGACCCCGCTCCGACGTCCCCTGTGAAAGGCATACAGCCGAGGAAGACGACGTAAGGAGCACGTCATGAAGTACCTCGTCATGGTGCAGGGCTCGCAGGCGGACTACGACGCCATGAACGGCAAGCCCTCCCCCGACAGCCCGGCGTGGAACGAGCAGGACCTGAGGGCGATGTTCGCCTACATGAACTCGATCAACGACGACCTCTCCGAATCCGGCGAGATGGTCGACGCGCAGGGCCTGGTCGAGCCCGCGAAGACCCGGTTCGTCACCGCCGACCAGGACGGCCGGCCGGTGGTCACGGACGGCCCGTACCCGGAGACGAAGGAGCTGCTCGCCGGGTACTGGGTGCTCGACTGCGAGAGCCTGGAGAGGGTCACCGAGATCGCGGCCCGCGTGGCGCAGTGCCCGGTGCCGGCCGGGTCGAAGGACTACCCGGTGGTGATCCGGCAGATCGACGAGAGCGGCGGAGGCGACGTCTGATCGTGGAGGAGACCCGCATCGAGGACCTGCTGCGCCGCAACGCGCCGCAGGTCCTCGGCGCGCTCGTGCGGCGGTACGGACACTTCGACGCCGCCGAGGACGCCGCGCAGGAGGCCCTGCTGGCCGCGGCACGCCAGTGGCCGGAGACGGGGACGCCCGACAATCCGCGCGGCTGGCTGATCCGGGTGGCCGCGCGGCGGCTGACCGACCAGCTGCGGGCGGACGAGGCACG
This sequence comes from Streptomyces sp. NPDC048353, assembly GCF_055587165.1. NCBI lineage: Bacteria > Bacillati > Actinomycetota > Actinomycetes > Kitasatosporales > Streptomycetaceae > Streptomyces > Streptomyces sp. NPDC048353. The sequence goes on from NZ_JBVJGU010000005.1 coordinate 81,148, forward strand.
GGCCAGGCGCGAGGAGACGGCGGTACGTCTGGAGCCGCGCGAGGCCCGGGCGGCGCCGTCCGACGACGACACGCTGACGCTCCTCTTCCTCTGCTGCGACCCGGTGCTCACACCTGCCGCCCGGGTCGCGCTGACGCTGCGCGCGGTGGGGGGTCTCACCACCGCGGAGATCGCCCGGGCCCATCTCGTACCGGAGGCGACGATCGCGCAGCGGATCAGCCGGGCGAAGCGGAAGCTGAAGGACCGGCCCTTCACACCGGGCGCGTGGCGAGACGACGACCGGCACGGTGACGAGCACGAGGACCCGCAGGGTGACCGGCTCCCGGCCGTCCTGCACGTTCTGTACCTGATCTTCAACGAGGGGTACACCGCCACGTCGGGCCCGGCCCTCCACCGCGCCGATCTGGCGGCGGAGGCGATCCGGCTGACCCGGGAGGTCCGCCGGCTGCTGCCCCGGGAGGGCGCGGTGAGCGGTCTGCTGGCGCTGATGCTGCTGACGGAGGCGCGCAGCCCGGCCCGTACGGGACCGGACGGGGAGCTGATCCCCCTCGACGAGCAGGACCGGACGCGCTGGGACGCGGCGGCGATCGCCGAGGGGACGGCCCTGGTCGAGGAGGCCCTCACGGAGGGCCCGCCCGGCCCCTACCAGCTCCAGGCGGCCGTCGCGGCCCTCCACGACGAGGCGGCCCGCCCCCAGGACACGGACTGGCCGCAGATCCTCGCCCTCTACGACGTGCTCGTCGCCGACTCCCCGGACCCGATGGCGGAACTCGGCCGTACGGTCGCGGTCGCCATGGTCCACGGCCCCGAGGCCGGGCTGCGCGACCTGGCCGTCCTGGAGCCCCGGCTGCGGGGCCACCACCGCCTCGAGGCGGTCCGCGCGCACCTCCTGGAACGCGCGGGAGACCCCGAGGCCGCCCGCGCCGCCTACACGGCGGCGGCCCGCCTGACCCTCAGCGTCCCGGAACGCCACTACCTGCGGACGAAGGCGGCCCGCCTCGCCCAGGGAGAGTGAGCGGGGCGGGCCGCCTTCGGCCAGGACCTCCGTCGGTCGTGATGCCCGACCGAACGCCACCTTCTAACGGCCGGCCACCTCCCTCGACCGGCCGCGAAGCCCGATCCATCCGAAGCCCGACCGATCACGAAGCCCGACCGATCACGACCGTCAGTCGGTCGCGAGCCCCTTCAGGCGCTTGGCGATCCTCGCGAGGCGAGTGCCCTGGTAGCGGGCGGCCTGGAGGACGTTCTCCTCCGGGGCGCCGCTGCCGCCGGGGTGCGCGGTGCCGTAGGGGTTGCCGCCGGCGGCGTAGACCGCCGGGTCGGTGTAGCCGGGCGAGACGATGACCGAGCCCCAGTGGTGGAAGGAGTTGTAGAGCGCGAGCAGCGTCGATTCGTTGCCCCCGTGCACGTTGTGGGCGCTGGTGAAGCCGGTGGCCGCCTTGTCGGCCATCACGCCCCGCTGCCACAGCCCGCCGCTGGTGTCGATGAACTGCTTCAGCTGCGCGGCGACGTTCCCGAACCGGGTCGGCGACCCGAGCGCGTACGCGTCCGCCCACTCCAGGTCGTCGAGCGTGGCGACCTCCACGTCACCGGTCGCGTCGACATGGGAGCGCCAGGCCGGGTTGGCGTCGATGGCGGCGTCCGGGGCGAGTTCGGGCACGCGCCGCAGACGGACCTCCGCGCCGGCCTTCTCGGCGCCTTCGGCGACGGCCTGGGCGAGCGCGTGGACGTTGCCCGTGGCCGAGTAGTAGATGACAGCAACCTTGACGGACATGGCGAGCCCTCGATCCCTCGACGCAATCCCTTAAGCGGATTCTTTTCCGCTTCACACCACGAGGTTAAGCGGATAGCCATCCACTTCGCAAGCGGAAGCCTGGGGGAACCGGATAGGGCTCCCGTTATGCTCGTGACACAGGCGGAACGAGGGGGCACGGGACGAAGGGCAGGCGGACCACGATGAGCGCGAAGACACCCCGGCGGGCGCCGCGAGGCACCCGGCCGGAACCCCAGGGGACACCGCGGGACACCCCGCGGGGCACGACGGTGGACGCGCCCGTGGACGCCCCGGCGCGGGGCGCGGCTCCGGCCGAGGGGAGCGGCCCGGCCGCCCTCGCCCTCACCCGGCCCGCCCCGTCGGCGCTCACCCTCCTGCCCACCGCCGACCGGCCTGCTCCCGAGCGCGCCGACGCCGCACGCAACCGGCGCAAGATCCTGGACGCGGCCGCCCGGATCGTCGCCGAGGTCGGGCCCGAGGCCGTCACCATGAACCAGGTCGCCCACGCCAGCGGGATCGGCGTCGGCACGGTCTACCGCCGCTTCGGCGACGTGGCCCAGCTCCTCTGGGCGCTCCTGGACGACCGGGAACGGCAGTTCCAGGAGGCGTACATGAGCGGCCCGGCGCCGCTCGGTCCCGGGGCCCCGGCCGCCGAGCGGCTGGCCGCGTTCCTGGACGCGCTCGTCGACCGGGTCATCGAGCAGCGCGAACTCCTCCTCGCCGCCCAGGCCGCCGCCCCCAGCGCCCGCTACACCAGCGGCGCGTACCTGGCGATGCACACGCACGTCGCCGTCCTGGTCTCCCAGGTCCGGCCGGACGCGAACGGCGCGCTCCTCGCGCATCTCCTGCTGGCACCGTTCTCGCCGAGCCTGATGCACCACCTCTCGGTCGAACGGCACCTCACCGCCGCCGAACTCAAGGCGGGCATCGCGGACGTGCTCGGCCTGCGCCCGTAGGTCGCGTCCGGAGCCCCGCCTGGCCCGCGACGCCTGGCCCGCCCTAGGGACGCCCCGGGGATGCCCCGAAGGCCGGCAAGGGCCACCTCGGCGGCGACGCCACCCGGGCCCGGATCCTGGCGGCGCTGGAGCGTTTCGCGGACGGGTGAAGGGTTTGTCCACAGCCCGCGCGCCGGGCAGCCCGTCGCGCGATCATCGGAGTATGAGAACCCAGATCCGTCTCGCCCAGCAGGCCCAGGCCGACGAGCTCCTCGGCCGCTCCCCGCTCGCCGCGCTCGTGGGCATGCTGCTGGACCAGCAGGTGCCCATGGAGTGGGCGTTCTCCGGTCCGTACACCATCGCGCGGCGCCTCGGCCGGGAGGACCTCGACGCCGGGGAGATCGCCGCGTACGACCCGGAGGCGTTCGCCGCGCTCCTCTCCGACAAACCGGCCGTGCACCGCTACCCCGGGTCGATGGCGCAGCGGATCCAGCAGTTGTGCCGGTTCCTGGTGGACGAGTACGGCGGTGAGGCCGAGGCGGTCTGGTCGGACGCGGCCACCGGCAAGGAGCTGCTGGAGCGGCTGAAGGCGCTGCCCGGTTTCGGGGTCCAGAAGGCGCAGATCTTCCTCGCCCTGCTCGGCAAGCAGTACGGGGTGCGTCCGGGGGGCTGGCGGGAGGCCGCGGGCTCCTACGGCGACGAGGGCGCGTACCGGTCGGCCGCCGACATCACCGGGCCGGAGTCGCTCGCGAAGGTGCGTGCCTTCAAGCAGGAGGCGAAGGCCGCCGCGAAGGCCGAGAAAGCGGCGAAAGCCGCGAAACCTACGGGGAATTGATGATTCCGGATGTCAATCCTGCTAAAAGTGACAGGAATTGCGACCAAGCTGTTCACAGGGACCGCCAGAGATCGCTAACTTCCCCTCATCCTCGTTCGCACCCGGGAAGGACCTCTGTGAACGCATCCCATCGCAGAGCCGCGGCCACTCTGGCCGCAGCCGCACTCGCGACCCCGCTCCTGCTGGCCGCCGCTTCCCCCGCCACCGCCACCGCCGACCCGGGGGCCGCACCCGCACGGGACGCCGCGAAGCTGGCGAAGAAGCTCGTCCGCGAGACGTCCGCCGCGGGCGCCTACAAGCACCTGCAGAAGTTCCAGGCCATAGCCGACTCGACCGGCGGCCACCGCGCCGCCGGCTCGCTCGGACACGACGCCTCCGCGGCGTACGTGTACCAGCAGCTCAAGAAGGCCGGCTACAACGTCTCGTACCAGAAGTTCGACTTCGTCTACACCGAGACGCTGGCCGAGAAGGCGTCCGTCGTCTCGCCCGCCCCGCGCGAGCTCGACATCAAGGCGATGACGTACACCAAGTCGACGCCGGTCGGCGGGATCAAGGCCGCCCTGGCCGCCGTCCCGGTCGACGCCGACGGCACCACCGGGTGCGAGCCGGGCGACTTCGCCGCCGGCGCGTTCACCGGCAAGGTGGCGCTGATCCAGCGCGGCGGCTGCGCCTTCGCCGTCAAGCAGGAGAACGCGGCGGCCGCGGGCGCGGCCGGCGCGATCATCTACAACAACGCGGACGGCGTGCTCTCCGGCACCCTCGGCGAGCCGGCGGCCGGCAAGATCCCGACCGGCGGCATCACCCAGGCGGAAGGCGCCAAGCTCGCCGCCGACCTGGCCAAGGGCCCGGTCACCGTCTCCTTCGAGATCCGCCAGCTCCAGGAGAACCGCACGACGAACAACGTCATCGCGGAGACCAAGCGCGGCAACGCGGCCAACACCGTGATGCTGGGCGCGCACCTCGACTCGGTGACCGCGGGCCCGGGCATCAACGACAACGGCTCCGGCTCCGCCGGCCTGCTCCAGGCGGCCCTGGAACTCGCCGAGTCGAAGGACAAGGTCCGCAACAAGGTCCGCTTCGCCTGGTGGTCGGCGGAGGAGAACGGGCTGCTCGGCTCCGAGCACTACGTCGCGAAGATGAGCGAGCTGGACAAGAAGGAAGTCAAGCTCTACCTCAACTTCGACATGATCGCCTCGCCGAACTACGGCCTCTTCGTCTACGACGGCGACAACTCCGACGGCGTGGGCTCGGGCGCCGGCCCGGCGGGCTCCGCGCAGCTCGAGCGCGACATCAACGACTTCCTGGACAAGCAGGGCAAGCCGCACGAGGGTACGGACTTCACGGGCCGCTCGGACTACGGCCCGTTCATCGAGGTCGGCATCCCGTCCGGCGGCACCTTCACCGGCGCCGAGGGCATCAAGACGGCGGCGCAGGCGGCGAAGTTCGGCGGGACGGCGGGTGTCGCGTACGACGTGAACTACCACGCCGCCGGCGACGACCTGTCGAACATCAACATGACGGCCTTCGACGTCAACATCGACGTCATCGCCAACGCCGTGGGCACCTACGCCCACGACATCAGCTCCCTGCGCAAGCCGGTCGTCTCCACCCCGACGGACGGCGACGCGGGCAGCGGCGGAGGCCTGCACGACGGCCACGACCACGAGGTCACCGAGTAGCCCTCGGGCGCACTCGGTCCGGGGCCAGGCCCCGCACGACCCCGGCGGCCCGGCACGCGATCCCCGCGCGCCGGGCCGCAGTCGTCCCGTCCGCCCCCCGGCGCTAGCGGCGTCGACGGCGGGTGGTGCCGAAGAGGGAGCGGGTGATCTCGCGGCCCAGCTGGGTGCCGACCGAGCGGGCGAGGGAGGTGAAGACGCCGCTGCCGACCACCTGCTCCACGACCGACGGGTCCTCGCGCGGCGCGGCCGGACGCCCCGGCTCCTTCTCCTTCGCCGCCTCTCCCTGCGCCGGCGTCTCCGCGGCAGGCGCCGTCTCCGCCGCCGTCAGCCGCTCGTACGCCGACTCCCGGTCCACCGCCTCCGCGTACCGCCCGTACAGCGCCGACCCCCGCACCGCCGCCTCCAGGGCGGCCGCCTCCACCGGACCCATCAGCGACTCCGGCGCCCGCAGCCGCGTCGCCGCCACGGGCGTCGGGGCGCCCGTCTCGCTCAGGACCGTGATCACTGCCTCGCCCGTCCCCAGGCTCGTCAGGACCTCTTCCAGGTCGTACCCCGACTTCGGGAAGGTCCGCACCGTCGCCTTCAGCGCCTTCGCGTCGTCCGGCGTGAACGCCCGCAGCGCGTGCTGCACCCGGTTGCCCAGCTGCCCCAGCACGTCCCCCGGCACGTCCTTCGGCGTCTGCGTCACGAAGAAGATCCCGACCCCCTTCGACCGGATCAGCCGCACCGTCTGCGTGATCGACTCCAGGAACGCCTGCGACGCCCCGTCGAAGAGCAGATGGGCCTCGTCGAAGAAGAAGACCAGCTTCGGCTTCTCCAGGTCCCCGACCTCCGGCAGGTCGTGGAAGAGGTCCGCCAGCATCCACATCAGGAACGTCGAGAACAGCCGCGGCTTGTCCCGCACCGCCGGCAGCTCCAGGACCGACACCACCCCGCGCCCGTCCTCCGCCGTCCGCAGGAACTCACCCGTGTCGAACTCCGGCTCACCGAAGAACCCGCCCGCCCCTTCCTGCTCGAACGCCGTGAGCGCCCGCAGGATCACCCCGGCCGTCGCCGTCGAGAGACCGCCGATCCCCTTCAGCTCCGCCTTCCCCGTGTCCGACACCAGGAAGGCCACCACCGCCCGCAGGTCCTTCAGGTCGACCAGCTCGAGCCCCTTGGAGTCCGCGTAGTGGAAGATCAGGCCGAGCGACTGCTCCTGCGTCCGGTTCAGCTGCAGCACCTTCGCCAGCAGCACCGGCCCGAAGCTGGTCACCGTCGCCCGCACCGGAATGCCGGGGCCGCTCCCGCCGAGCCCGTAGAACTCGCAGGGGAACCCCTTCGCCTCCCACGCCTGCCCCACCTGTGCCGCCCGCTCCCGGACCCGCGCGCCGTCCTCCCCGGGCGCGGAGACGCCGGAGACGTCGCCCTTGATGTCGGCGAGGAAGACCGGCACACCGTGCGCCGAGAGCTGCTCGGCGATGAGCTGGAGGGTCTTCGTCTTGCCCGTGCCGGTCGCTCCGGCGACCAGGCCGTGGCGGTTGAGCATGGCCAGCGGGACCCGGACCGGCACGTCCGGGTGACACGCGCCGTCCCACAGCAGCGCCCCCAATTCGAGTGCCGCCCCGCCGAAGGCGTATCCCGCCGCGATCTCCGCGACCTGCGGACTCTCCCCGTTCAGAGGCTGTTCACGCACGCTCATGGAGGACCCCGTTCCGGGCTTTACGACGGTTTGCGGCGGTTCGCCCCAGCATCCCACCGCGCCCTCGTGGCTGCGCCGGGAGCCGCTCGCCCGGTAGGCTTTCCGTGTGATCTTCAAGCGCATCGGTAACGGGCGGCCGTATCCCGACCACGGCCGGGAAAGCACCCGGCAGTGGGCGGACGTGGCGCCGCGCCCGGTCCGCCTCGATCAGCTGGTGACCACCAAGGGCCAGCTGGACCTGGAGACGCTGCTCGCCGAGGACTCCACCTTCTACGGCGACCTCTTCGCGCACGTCGTGAAGTGGCGGGGCGATCTCTACCTGGAGGACGGCCTGCACCGCGCGGTCCGCGCCGCGCTCCAGCAGCGGCAGGTGCTGCACGCCCGTGTGCTGGAAATGGACTAGGGCCTTTCGTCCGGATCGAGCCCAGGCGCTCGGCCTCGTCACTGACCCTTTCGGGGCCACTTCCACCCATCCGGACGCGATCACATGATCATCCAGTAGGCATCCCCGACGAGCGGCATTACGCTGCGCTCATGAGCATGCTCACTCCCCCCGGTATGGGCGGAAAGTACCGCATCACGGGGGACACCTACCCGCGCATGCGCCGCCCCAGCCGCCGGCGCAGGATCGTCATCGCGTCCGCCACCGCAGTGGTCGTGCTCGGCGCCGCCGGATGGGGCACCCTGCAGCTCGTCCAGGTCTTCTCGGGCGACGGCACGAAGACGACGGCCGCCCGTGGCGCGGGCCTCGACTGCAAGCCGGCCCCGAAGCCCACCGCCGCCGCCGTCGCGGCCTTCCCCAAACCCGCCCAGATCACCGTCAACGTCTACAACGCGACCCCGCGCGGCGGCCTCGCGAAGTCGACGGCCGACGAGCTGAAGAAGCGCGGCTTCACCATCGGCAAGGTCGGCAACGCGCCCGTCGCTTACGACAAGAAGGTCCCCGGCGCCGCGATCCTGCTGGCCGCCCCCGGGGCCACCAAGGGCGCCTTCCCCGTGCTGGGCACCCAGCTGAAGACCGCCACCACCAAGACGGACGCCCGCGCCACGGCGGACGTGGACCTGATCCTGGGGACCGCCTTCAAGGCCCTGGACCCGAAAACGGCGGCGGACGCGGCCCTGGTCGCTCTGAACAAGCCCAAGCCCGCGCCCGCCGGTAAGTGCTGAGACGGCACGAGGCACCGCCGACGGCCGCCCCCCGAGGCTCACACCCCCGGCCGGTCCGGCCGGGGACGGCACCGGCAGCGGCCGGTACCAGCCTCGGCCGGGACTAGTCGGCCGTGCCGTACATGCGGTCGCCCGCGTCGCCCAGACCCGGGACGATGTAGCCGTTCTCGTTGAGACGCTCGTCGACCGAGGCCGTCACCACCGTCACCGGGGTGCCCGCGAGCTCGCGCTCCATGATCGCGACGCCCTCGGGGGCGGCGAGCAGCACCACGGCGGTCACATCGTCCGCACCGCGCTTGATCAGCTCCCGGATCGCCGCCACGAGCGTGCCGCCGGTCGCCAGCATCGGGTCCAGGACGTACACCTGGCGGCCCGAGAGGTCCTCCGGCATCCGCGTCGCGTAGGTCGACGCCTCCAGCGTCTCCTCATTGCGGATCATGCCCAGGAAACCCACCTCGGCGGTCGGCAGCAGCCGCACCATGCCGTCCAGCATGCCCAGACCGGCGCGCAGGATCGGCACCACCAGCGGACGCGGGTACGACAGCTTCACACCGGTCGTCGGCGTGACGGGGGTCTCGATGTCGACCTGCTCGGTGCGCACGTCCCGCGTGGCCTCGTAGGCGAGCAGGGTGACCAGCTCGTCCGCCAGACGGCGGAAGGTCGGGGAATCCGTGCGCTTGTCGCGCAGAGTGGTGAGCTTGTGGGCGACCAGCGGGTGATCGACGACGTGGAGACGCATGGTCACCACAGTAACCGGGACTGGCATCAACCCATGCCGTGGAGGGAAGGTGGGGGTGCACGGAAACCCAGTCGCGGGGTGGTGTGGCCCATGCCGAACACGAAGGACACGAAGGACCCGAAGAAGACGAAGGACACGCACGACGAGCCGCCGGAGACCGACGCCGAGCGCCGTCGGCGCCGCGCCCAGTTCCTGCGCGAACTGCACGAGGCGAAGGCGCTGCGCGACCGCGTCCAGCCCCGGCGCGCGCGGGCGGCCAGGATGCGCCAGGCGATGCGCATGCGGACCTTCCGCTGGTGACCCGGGCGGCGGTCGGAGGCTCGCGGGGCGCGGTCGTGCGCCGTCCGCGCGCCGGGGCCGTACGCCCGTCCGTTCGCCGTCTCGATCAGACTGATGCACGACGCAAGAGCCGAAGACCTCTCCTGAAGCCGCCGTTTCTGCCACGATGCCGATTGGGCGGGGCACCAGGAGCGCACCGCCGGATCGTCACACCTCTGATCAGTGGGAGAGTCACGGTGTACTTCGCCGCACTGCTCGCGCGCACCGAAGACGGGTGGGAAGCGAGCGACACAGAGATCGACGATGTGGAGACCCTGTCGGATCTGACCGAACTGGCCCGTGAGGCGGCGGTCGACGACGACACGGTCATCGTCTTCATCGAACAGGAGGACGCCTGGTTCGGCCTCCTCCGGGTCGAGGGCGAGGACGACCCTCGCATCTACGTGTCGGACGGAGCGGCCGCCGCCCGCTCCTCGTACGGGGAGATCCTCACCAGGGAACTCCTCGGCGACGACCTGGACGACGCCGACGACCTGGACGCGCTGGACCTCGACGGCACGGAGGACGGCGAGCCCCTCGACCGGGAGGACGAGGAGGACCCGGACGCGGCGCCGGACGTCGCCGCCGACGCCGTGCCGGCCGCCCCGGTCGGCGACCGGCAGATCCTGGCCGACCTCGGCCTGTCGGAGAAGGAACTGCTGGCGCTCGACACCGAGGCGCTGGCCGACATCGCGGACGCGCTCGGCGCCGCGGAGGTGCTGGAGACCGTTCGCTTGTGACCCCCGCAGGACCCGGGCCCGCCCCGGAGCACGACCCCGTACGGGACCCCTGGCGGGATGCCATGCGCATGGCTCTCGCGGAGGCCGATCGGGCCGCGCCGGCCGGTGACGTACCGGTCGGCGCGCTCGTGCTGTCCGCCGACGGCGAGCTCCTCTCCACCGGCCACAACGAACGCGAGGCGACCGGCGACCCGACCGCCCACGCCGAGGTCCTGGCGCTGCGCCGGGCCGCGGCGAGGACCGGCGCCTGGCGACTGACCGGCTGCACGCTCGTCGTCACCCTGGAGCCCTGCGTGATGTGCGCGGGGGCGCTCGTGCAGTCCCGGGTGGAGCGCGTCGTGTTCGGCGCGTACGACGAGAAGGCGGGCGCGGCCGGCTCGCTCTGGGACCTGGTGCGCGACCGCCGGCTGAACCACCGCCCCGAGGTGATCGCCGGCGTCCTCGGCGAGGAGTGCGCCCAGCAGCTCACGGCCTTCTTCCGCACCCTCTGAGCCGCGTTCCGGGACGCCTTCCGAGACGCCTTCTGAAACGCCGTCCGCTCCCCGCCCCGGGCCCTCCCGACACCTCCGTGACCTGCGGGGGGATACGGATTTCATCGCAGGGGCACCTTTGGGCTAAGCTCTCTCTCGGTAGCGTGTCCGAGCGGCCGAAGGAGCTCGCCTCGAAAGCGAGTGTGGCGCAAGTCACCGAGGGTTCAAATCCCTCCGCTACCGCTGGTAGACGAAGGGCCCGGTCCGATGGACCGGGCCCTTCGTAGTACTCCGTCTCAGTTTCCGTCTCAGTTACGCACTGGGGATGGAGGATTCACCACGTCGCGCTGCCTCTGGTTTGGCCACTGCTTCGGTCGCCGCCTGAACGAAAGCACCGTGCAGACTCCCCATGCTGCCCAGGCGCTCCCATTCGGCCCTAGCCTGTTCGGACGTTTCGTCATCCTGTCGAATGAACGCCTTCCTCCACCTCGACAGGCAGGCGAAGCCCTCGTGCACGCGTTCCCATAGTTCCGTGGCCGGACCCCGAACGTCCTCAGGCCCAAGCATCTTGATGAGCACGTAAGCGCTAGTGACTGCGTTTGCTGGTGCTCCAACATCGACCGGATTCGGATTAGCGTCACTCCTGAGCCAATCCAGCATGCTGCTCATCTGCGTGGCGGCTGTTGCGTACTCGTCGTATGCGACAAGAAACTGCCTGTAAGCCTGGACGCGCTGCTCTCGCAGCCAGTGCTCATGTTCGTTGAGAGCCTGTTCTCGCACCTGCTTCTCCGTCGCCCTTGCCGCCGTTTCCGCCCCGATGCGCGCTCCACGCGTAGCCGCCATGCCCCCGATGGCAGCACCACCCATTGCCCCCAGGAGCCCGACTCCAGCAGTCACGAGCGCCACTATCTCCGCATCCATGGCTGCAGAATGCCGCGAGTGACCGGCAGCCCGCAGGAAGTTGAGAGGCAAGCGTGAGGCGCCCAGCCGCGGGCGCCTCACGTTCTGTTCAGTCGGTCCGCACAGAGGTCCCCCCGAGCGCGCCGTTTTCGTCGCCCGGCCCCTCTGCGCCCGATTGCCAGATGAGCCCGTCGACCTGCCGGGCGATGTTGGTGCGGACCGTATCCACCATGTGCTGGTATCGCGCGGCCATGGATGTGGACGACCAGCCCATGAGCCCCATCACGGCACGCTCAGACACTCCGAGGATGAGCAGGACCGTGGCCGCCGTATGTCGCGCGTCATGCAGCCGACCGTCCCGCACCTTGGCGTCGCTTAGAAGTTCCTTCCAGCCGTCGTAGTCCGTTCGAGGCGAAGTGCCCCGACCGGCCTCCGTCGCGAATAGCCAGCCCTCCTCCGTCCACCTGTCACCGGCCGTCGCCCGCTCGACGTCCTGCCGCTTCCGGTGCGTCCGAAGCAGGTCCACAAGCTGTGGAGGGAGCCCGACCGCCCGGCGCCCGGCACGGGACTTGGTGTCGGCCGTCTCCGGGTTGGTGCGCTTCCGCTCCGGGCAATACCCGGCCTTCCGGCCACAGGTGTCGCCGCACCCGTGGGCGTAGCGCGGGCGCCGACGGCTGCGACGCACCATCAGGACACCGCCGTCCAGATCCACATCGGTCCACTTGAGCCCGAGTGCCTCGCCCTGCCGAAGCCCGAGCGAGAGGGCCACGGCCCACCGTGCCGAGTTCCTGCGCTTGTCGGCGGCCCGCAGCAAGCTGCGGACCTCTTCGACGCTGTACGGCTCGATCTCGTCTTCCCGCACGCGTGGGGCCTTGGCGAGACGTACGGGGTTCTGTCCGAGGTGTCCACGTCGTACCGCCTCGTTGAGCGCGGTCCGGAACGTGCGGTGTGCCTGGTGCGCGGTGGCGGGCTTGCTGCCCTTGGCCTGCATCGCGGCGTAGAAGGTCTCGATGTGCTCGGGCTTGAGCCGGTCAAGGCGGTGGGCACCGAGTCCGGGGATCAGGTGCTTCCGTACAGCGGCGCCGTATCCCACCATCGTGTTCTCGTTCACGCTGAGCGGGGCGATGTTCTCGATCCAATGCGTCAGCCATGTGTTGACCGTCCACGCCTTGCCCGGCTTCTTCACGGTCTTGGCATCGCGCTGCCGCTCCAGCTCGCGTACGGCTTCGGTCACTTCGGCCCGGGTCTTCCGCTCGACGTGCCGGCGGTCCGGCTTGCCGTCGTCCCGGATGCCGACCGTCACTCGGCCGTGCCACTTCCCGTCCTTGCCGAGATAGATCGAGGACCGGCCGTTGGGCTGCCGAGTGCGCTTCTTGTCCTCCGCCACTGGCGGACTCCTTCAGGTTGGGTTGGGTGGAAAGACCGGAGCGCCCTCCCTGGTGGGATGGCGCTCCGGTGTGAGGCGGCGCAATCAGGCCGCGCGCTGCTCCGTGCGGAGTCGGGCGACGTAGGCGGCGGGGGCGTCGGCGGGAACGCGTCGGAGTCCGCCGACCATCAGGGACTCCAGCGCTCCGGATCGGATGAGGGCGAAGCACGTGGTGCGGCCGACGCGGAGTCGGCGGGCCGCCTCTTCGACGGTGAGCAGGACGAGCGTGGAATCAACGGTCACTTCGGAAAGGGCCGCGTCCATGCGGTGCTCCTCTGACGTAGTGAGGGGAGGCTCTTGGCCCCCTTCTGAGAAGTCCGCTACATCCGCTACGCCGCTACATCGCAGGTCAGCGGCGGGTTTTGTGTAGCGGGAAGGTTGGGTGTAGCGGCTACGGCCCGCTCGCGGCGGTCCCGGGTGGGGCGTCCGGAGCGTGGCGGTGTAGCCGCTACACGCGGATGTGCCGCTACGCGAAGAGGGGGTCTGAGCTGGGCTGTAGCGGCGTAGCGGTTGTAGCGGCTTCCTGGGGCGGCGGGCAGTAGCGCGTCCAGGCGTCGTGGAGGTCCTTGGCGAAGAAGCCCTTGAGGATCCCGCCGGCGGTGCGGATGTTGCGCGAGACGATGGGTTCGTTGTCGCCGGTCATGTACTCGCGGAGGATCTTGGACAGGCGGCGGTTGTCCAACGGTTTGCCGTGGAGGTCGGCCCACGGGGCGTCTTCCAGGGCGTTGAGGCGGTCGAGGATGGCGACGGTGGGGAGCTTGTCCATACCGATCAGGACGTGGTCACGCAGGTCGGTCAGCAGTCGGACGCCGAGGGAGCCTTTGTCGTCGGTCTGCGAGGCCTTCACCAACTCGGCGCAGGCGGCGCGAGCACGTTCGGGCCAGTCGCCCCCGGCGGCGTCGGCGACGGCGAGCAGCGGCTCCCACACGTCGGCCGGCCGGTCGGTGACCCCGTCCGGCATGACGGGTCGGGCGCCGCCCACCCGGTCACGGACTTGGTCGGCCCATTTGGCGAGCCGGTCGCGGATGGCGTGGCCCTGCTTCTCGTGGTCGCCGATCCGGTAGGGCTCGACTTTCTCGTTCCTGGCCCGGCGGCGCATCCGGATGATGACGGAGCGGGTCAGGATCGTGTCGGGCAACGAGCCGAGTCCGGCGACGGCCACGGCGCAGTACGAGGGGAAGCCCTGCACGGTCTGGTTGGAGCCGTCGCCGACGCACCGGTACATCAGCCGCCCCCGGCGGTGCCCGGCGTTCAGGAAGCCCCGGAGCTGTTCGTTGTCCCCGGCCTTCGGCCCGAACACGGTGTCGATCTCGTCGAAGATGATCGTGGGCCGCTCTCCGTCCACGCCCGACACGGCGCGGAAGAGAGCCGAGGCGGAGGCGTCGACGGCGGCCATGCTGTTGGGGACGAGGGTTTCGATGATCTCCAGCGCGCGGGACTTGCCCGACCCCGGCTCCGGGGAGAGGAACGCGATGCGGGGCGTGGAGTCGAACGCGTCGATCAGGTGGGCGTGGGCGTCCCACAGGGCCACGGCGACGTAGGCGGCCTCTCGGGGGAAGACGTTGAACCGTCGGTGGAAGGTCTCGACTTCGGCGAGCAAGGTGGCGCCGTCAATGGGCTGCTCGCTCATGCGGCACCCCTCCCTTCGGTGAGCGGGACCCGGGTCCCGGTGCAGGTGGTCTTGTGGTGGTCGTACTCGGCGACCAGGACCGCCACGGTGTCCAAACCGGTGGCGGTACCGGTCTGCCCGCATGCGCAGGCGTACGCGGCGTTCGGGGCGCCGTCGGTGCGCTTGGACCACCGGGCGCCGTCGTAGTGCGAGCGGTATACCGGCGCCGCGTAGATGCGGATTCCGGGCTGATCCGGTGTCGGGTCACCGGGGTCCGAGAGGAGAGCAGAGGGGACGCCTTCGGCGACGCCCTTCGGGGCGCCTACCAGCCGCAGGTGCCGGGGCCGTTCGGCGGCTGCAGCGCGGTCGGTGTTCGGGGGGTTGCTTTTCCGGCGGGGAGTGGGGCGGGGGTTCATGCCGTCTCCCGGGGCCGGGCGGTACGGATGGACCAGTTCAGGGCGCTGCGCAGGGTCGAGCGGCACTCGGCCGGCCGCAGCCCCGCCGCCGCCCCCGCTGCCTGAAAAGCCTCCTCGACCACGTGCCGGTCGAGGTCGCCCCACGCGACGAACCGGCCCACGGCGCGGGCGGCCCGGAACAACTCCGCCTCACGGCCCCCTTCCAGGGCAGAGGCGACGGCGGCGGTCTCGCGCTCCAGCACCACATCCGCGTACCGGCTCTTACGGCTCGGCATGGACAGCGTGACCGGCCGTACGGGCTGCTGTGAGGGAGTCAGAGCCTCCACGAGCCACGCGGGAAGGTCGGCGACCGGGAGAGCGTCCACAACGGCGTACGACCCGCTGGGGACAATGGAGCCGGGGGCGACGACGTATCCACCCCACGCGCGGGTGTCGATGTGCCGGCCGAGCTTGCCCGCCGTGTTGGTCAGGCGGATTCCGGGCGGGGCGGTGAAGTACAGGTGTGCTCCGCCGCTCGCAGTCCGGACCCGGTAGGTGGCGGGGACAGCCTGCCCGGCGCGCTCGCAGAGCGCCTGCAAGGAAGCGGCGCCGTCAGGCGTCCCCTTCGGGTCTTTCGCCTTGAGCGTGTCGAGGTCGACCACGAGCAGCCCGGCCGGGCCGGTCGCGATCCCAACGTTGTACGGCCGCGCGCTCCACGCGGCCCGGATCAGCTCCGGGTCGGTGGTGGCGCGCTCCTCGGGCTTGCGGTGCCCCTCCGCGCACCGGCCGGTGCCGGGGCAGTTCGCTTCGGGGTGGCCAGCAGGCCGCTTGTCGCCGGGCCGTAAGGGGAAGACGGGCCAGCCGCGCTCGGCTGCGTCCAGCGCTGCGCGGAGCAGCGCTAGACGGGGGTCATGGGTCATGCTGGATGTCTCCAGTTCTCTCACAGGGGCTGGTGGACGAGAGCGGCCCGGTCTTGGCGGACGTATGTGGGCCGCTCTCGGCGTTCGTGGGGACCACAACCGGAACCACGGCTTGCGGTGGGTCAGGGAGGCGGAGGTACCCCCTGCCGGATGGCTTGTGGAGGGGGTTCCCGCAGGTGGCGGCGGGGTGTCTCCCTGCCTCCCTGATCGACTGTTTTCGCAGGTCAGGGCCAGAGAGGGGGTCAGGGAGGGGTTCAGGGAGTTCTCCCTGCCTCCCTGCCGGTTGGGGGGGTCGCTTCCCTGTCACGCTTCGGCGGAAGTGGAACCCTCAGGGGTGCGGTTGGCGAGGGCGCGGGCGACGCGTTCACGGCCGACGACCATGCGGCCATCGGACTTGTACGGCTCGGCGCCGGCGTCCTCCAGAACGCGCTTGAGGTCGCCGGGCGTCCACGTGCCGTAGGTCTTCTCGCTAAGCGCGGACAGCCGCTTGAGCACGTCAGCCGTCAGAACCCGGGCGGTGTCACCGAGGACGGTGGCGATGTCGGCGAGCGCGTCGCGCTCCTCGCCCTGATCGATGACATGCAGGGTCGTGACCCCGTCGCGCCGGGCCTTGGCCCGCTCGGCGATGGCGGTCGCGGTGTCGGTGTCGATGTAGTGCGTGCGCACGGTGATCGACGGCTGCCCGGCGGGAATCTTGATGCCGTCCGACGCGACCACGACGGTGCCCTTGTCCAGGCCCTGGCGGAGCATGTGCGGTGCGGCGCCGCCGTCAACGGCACTGTCGCCCAGCGCCATCCGGGCCTGCGACTCGGTGCCGAGAACGAGGGAGACGCGGGTGTGGGCGCCCTCGCGGACCAGCTTGGGAAGGTTCTGGTCGGTCGGGTCCTGCGTGCCCTGCCACATCAGGACGTCCACGGCCCGGCCCTGGTTGTGGACCTTACGGACGGCCTGGAAGTAGCGGGACGTGGCCTTGGTGCCGCCGTAGGGCCGCCTGTCGTCTCCGACGGCCGGGCACATGAACGCCACCTGCGCCTCGTCCACCAGGCAGATCAGCGGCGTGAACTTCGTGCCGGGGGGTGCCTGGATGCGCCGTTCCATCTCCGCCACCACGGCCTCGACCATCTCTGTGGCCTCGATGACGTGCTCATCGGTCGGGCCCTGGATCAGGACGGTGGCGATCCCGTCGAACATGCCCCAGTCGCCCACACCCTTGAGGTCGGCGATCCGGAACTCCACGGAGCGGTCCAGGGCGAGCCACAGGGCGAGGGAGCGCACGGCGGCGGTCTTGCCCTGGTTGGACTTACCCGTGATCAGCAGGTGACGCTGATACACGCTCAGCTCGGCGGCGTCCCCCCGCAGGTCCTGGCCCCACGGGGCCTTGCCCTTGGCGTAGTCGGCGCTGATCGTCTCGTCCGTGGTGAGCGGGGACGGTCCGATGGGCTCGTCCAGGGCGCCGGAGTCGGCGATCCACAACCGGACCGTGCGCGCCGCTTCGGGGATCGTGATGAACACTTCGTGCTCGTGCCGGTTGAGGTTCTCCGCGAGCTTCTTGCGCCGTGCCCGCACCTCCGCCGTCGACACGCCCGAGGGGAGGGTGACGTCGACTTCGACGCCGCATCCGGCGATCCGGATGGGGCCGAGCATGGCCGCCCCGGCGTCGCCCATCTCCTTGATGGCGTTCCGCAGCGGCGCGATGCCCAGGTCCCGCAGGGCGGTGACGACGATGGACGGGGTGATCGGCGCCCCGGCATCGTCGCTGCGCGAGTGGGCGGGGAGGGCCCACTGCGGGGCGGCGCCCCGGTGCCGGCCGACCGCCCACACCCCCGCCAGCGCCAGCCACGGCCCGACCGCGACCAGCGGCCCCCACAGGATCGTGACCAGGGTGACCAACAGCCGGATCAGCTCCACCAGCGCCATCAGCGGGGTGACGACGTCGGTGATGTCCTTGTTCGCTATGGCCAGCGCGACCCCGATCGCCACCAGCGCGCCGATGCCGCCGCCGGCGCCGTAGGCGGCGCCCTTCACCAGCTTCTCCGGGGCCATCAGCAGATCCATGCGCCGCTTGTGCCGCTGCTCGCGGAAGCGGTGCAGACGCTCCTCCCAGTCGCCCGCGGCTTCGTAGTTGCCCGCCGCCTCGGCCGCACGCAGCAGCCGCTCGTAGCGGGCGCCGGTCCGGCCGTCCCACGCCCGACGCGTGACGATCCGGGTGCCGCCAAGGACGTAGGAGCCGTGGCGGACGACGGCCCGGCCGGCGCCCTTCGTGCGGTCATGCGTGACGACGTCGGCGACGGCGCGGCCGGTTCGCTTCCACACCCGGACCGGCTTGACCGGCTCCACCACGGGCGCAACGGCGGCGAGGATGGGCGGGGCGGCGGGCTGGTCGGTCTGAGGGTCTTTGAACAGAGGGATGACGTTCTCGGTCATGCTGGGGTTCTCCTGCTGCTCGTAAGGGTGGAGGGATGGGCCCGGGGCGGTCGGGATGCTTGGCGGCTGTCGGCCGCCCCGGGGCACCGCTACTTCTTGCGCTTGGCGTCCTTCTCGGCGCGCTTACGGGCGCCCTCGATGACGCGCTCGACCTTGCGTTCAAGGTCGGCCTGGTGGACGTTCTCCCCGGCGATCGAGCGCTTGGCCATGCGGGCGACGTTCCACGCGATCCGGGCGTGCTCGCCCGGTGTGAGCTTGGGGTGATCGGCCATCACTTCACCTCCGCGCTCTGGGCGACGGTCTCGGTGAGGGCGGCGGCGAGGGCGAGCTGGGCCCACACGGCGGCCTCGGCGACGATCCCGGGCCACTGGTCGCGGTAGACCTGAGCGGCCAGGAGCTTCTCGGCGCGTTCGCGGTACTCGTTGCTGGTCACAGCAGACGTTCCCTTCCGGGGCCGGTCTGTCCGGCTCCCCACCCGCCCCGGGCATCCGGGGCGGACAGGCAGCCGTCAGCGACGGCGACGAGCCCTGCGGACCGTCTTCGCGGCAGCCTTACCGTCCGTGCCGCCCACGGTCTTCACGACCGACACGACGCCCCAGGCGAGGACGACGGCGAGGAATGCCAGGATCGCCAGATTGGCGGCGATCGCGGTCAGCGCGCCGACCAGGAGCGGGCCGAAGTAGACCCCGGCGGCGACCGCTCCGGCACCGACCCCGGAGCCGAGCGCGAGCCGCTGGACCGTGCGGTCCGGGGCGGCCTGGTGGATGTGCTGGTGGACCACCTGCGGCGCGGCCGGCAGGGGCGCGGGCAGGTGGTCGGCGTAGACGTAGGTGCCGTCAGGGAGCCGCACCACGGGCGCGGGCTCGGGCAGATGGTTCACGGTCATGTCCCTTCTGGCTGCTCGGGGAAGGCGCAGGGGGTGCACATGCCGAGGGAAGGCGGGATGCGGTATCCGGCATCCCGGCGGCACTCGGGGCAGATCTGCCGGGCGGCGTTCGCCCGTCGCAGGGCCGCCCACCGGGCGGGGGTCATGGGGCGTACGGGCTTGGCCTGGTCGATCCGGTAGAGGTAGGCGACCAGCGGCCCCCGCCGGCGGCGGGGGCGTTCGAGCTGCGCCACGACCGGCTGACCGGCCGGGCGCAGCCCCATCGCACGCAACTGCCGGAACGTCGCCAACCCATCGGGGGCGAGACGCCACCGGTAGACGGGGACGGTGCCCATCACGCGACCGCGACCGGCTCAGCCACCTGCCCGGCGGGCCGCTCGGCCCGCAGAGTCTCGCGCAGCATCCGGGCCCTGTCCGGGGAAGTGCGCAGCGCCTTGCGGATGCCTTCGGCGGTCAACTGCTCGATGGGCCACGACTCGGTCAACTGCCGTGCCTCGGCCAGCAGCTCATCGGCCGTGCGGCGCGGTCGGGTCGATCGGGCCGCCTCGGGGACCCGACCGGTCGCCCGACGCGGGGCCGACTGCTCGGCCGCGACCGCACGCACGATGACCCGATCAGTCGACTCCTCATCGAGCGGGGAATCGACCGGTGCGGGCGGCTCGATAGCGACCGGCTCGACCAGCGCGGGGACTGGCTCTGGGGCGGGTTCCGCCACGTCAGAGGTAGACCGTTCTGTATCGATCTGCGTCGATTCCTCCGCATCGGCGGGGTCGGCCGGTCGATGGTGCAGGACCTTGGCGACGAGATCGGAGCCGAAGTAGATCGACCCGACCGGCAGGGAGGTGGCGAGTAGGACGAGCAGCCAGTTGACCGGGTCCCAGTCGGCCAGTCGGGTCCAGTCGACCGATTCGCCGTGCAGCTCGGGGACGAGTCCGTGGACGAAGTTGAGGACGAGTGAGGCGGCGGTGTAGGCGGCCAGGACCCGCAGCGCGAACCGCTTGTCCGCCCGATCGGTCAGTACCAGCGTGGCGACCAGGGCGAGGGCCATCAGGCCGTCGACCACGAACGGGTAGAGCCTCGCGCCGGTCTCGTCCGCCCCCACGGCGGTGGCCACGTCCCGCAGCGCGTTCCACGAGACGCGGAACGCCATGCCGACCACGACGACCAGGGCGAGAACAAGCAGCGTCTTCCCCGCGCGGTTCATGCCCCACCGCCGATCCGCGCCGCCACGGCGATCACGGCGGCGAGGGTGAACACGACGCCGGCCGCGCGGGTGAGATCCACGGCCCTCTGGAGTCGGGCGAACTTCGCCACCGCGATCCGGGCCAGCGCCGCGATGTCCTGCGGCCGGTGATCGCCGCGCAGCTCGGCCCGGATCTCCTCGGCCGTGAGCGTCGCCCACCGGGGGAAGCCGACCGGCGCCGGGCCGCCGAGCCGGGGGCGGACCACCGCGAGCAGCACGCCGGCGGCGGCGACCAGCAGCGCGACACCGACACCAGCGACCACCAGGGACGCGGTCGGGAGGCGCAGGCCGGTGACGGCTGTCCAGCACGCGGCGAGGGCCGCGCCGTCGAACGCCAGGAGCAGTGACGCCTTGGTGTCGGTGCGGGCGATCTCCGCCTTCACCTCCGCGTGCGCGGCGGTCAGGTTCGCTTCCACCCGCGCCTCAGACGTGAGCGGAACGTTGGGCTGGGTGCTCATGCGGCACCGCCCGACTGGACTACGCCGGTGCGGTTGGTCAGGTCCCGGCGGGCCGCCATGACCCGGTTGCGGGCCCTGCGGATCCGGCGGGCGTCCAGCTCGGTGACCGGCCGGTCGAGGGTCATGATCTGCGCGTCGAGCAGGTCGACCTCCGCCAGGATCAGCGGCATCTCGCTCTCGATCGCGTCCAGCTCCGCGCCCGACGGCTCACCGTCGAACGGGACGGCCGTAACGACGGCCTGAAGTGCAGCGATGGACTTCATTGGGTCGTGCTCCCTTCGAGAAGGAACGGCCCGAACCGAGGCCCCGGAGTTGCACCTCCGGGGCCTCTCGCCTTATGGCGCGGGCAGCGCCCCGGCCGGGAGTCGAACCCGGCCTTCGACCATTCGGGGCTGTGGTCAGATCACGGTGGCGGCGGCTTTCACCAGCCGCTCGGCCGCCTCGATCGCTTCCTCGCGGCGGGCGGTGAGCATGTCGGCGTCGGCGGCGTGCCGCAGGCCGTAGACGGCGCGAGCCGCCGCGTCGGCCCGATCGGCGAGCACCGGGGCGAGAATCTGCACGGCCGTGAGCGGAGCGGTGATCGTGGATCGTGTGGCGTGGCTAGCGGCCCGCGCCTGCTCGTAACTGGCGGCGTCGGCGCCCCTCAGCCGCATGTCCTCGCGGGCCCACATGGCCCGCCGGTGATCAGCGAGCGCGGCAATCAGGCCGGTCAGGGCCGTCAGGCGCTCACGGCGTAACTCACCGGCCCGCGCCTCACGGGCCAGTCGGTGCTGAAGGGTCCCGGCGACGACCGCACCCAGCAGGGTGCCGAGGACCGCAATGACGCTGGTGACAACAGCTTCCACAGTGCACTCCCTTGAAAGTAGTCCGGGAAATTCCGGCTCCCCTCAGCCCCGCCCGTACGAGACGGGCGGAGGAGGCAACCGGCCGCCGTGTAGCAGCGCGGCGACGTTCGTCATTCCTGTCTCGCCTTCGGGAGCGCGCTCCCGTTGCAGGCTGCGAGACGGCGGCCTTTCGGCCTTGCCCTCCGGTTGACCAGGGACCCGGGACCCTCGGCCCGCTCTGTCCCGGGCCCCTTGACCTCGAACGGCCCTGAGTTGGGCACGTCGACGTCCCGCACCCCCTGGCCAGTTGAACCGACCGGCGGGCACATCCCTAAGGTTCCCTAGGGTTCCCTGCGGTGTCAAGCAGTAAGCTAGGGAACCTCAGGGAAGTCACGACAGGGAGCAGGCGACATGGCAGGCCAGGCCGACAATCGGGCGCCGTACGCGAAGATCGCTGCCCACTACACAGAGCTGATTTCGACCGGCCAGCTACAGCCGGGCACCCTCTTGCCGAGCATCAAGAACCTCGCGGAAGAGTGGAAGGTGAGCACCGCTACCGCCGAAAAGGCCCTGCGCAAGCTGCGCAACGATGGGCTCGTGCGAGGCATCCACGGCATTGGCACCGAGGTTCTCGACCAGCCGGCGCCCATGTCCTCGGGCTCTCAGCGGCAGGACCGGGGGCGTCGTACCGGGTCTAGCTGGGGAGACGGCGAGAGGTCCGACTCGCACCAGGCGGCCGTAGTACCCGCGCCCGCCGACGTGGCGCAAGCGCTGGACATTCAGCCCGGCTCGGACGTGGTCCGCCGCAGCCGCGTATATAGGGACCGGCACGGCATCGTCGCTCACAGCACGTCGTGGATTCCGGCCCGGTACGGCAAGCTGATCCCCCAGCTAGCGGAGAGCGAGCGCCTGACTGGGGGTACGTCGCTCCAGCTCATTGCCGAGGCAACCGGCCATCCGATCAGCCACCGCATCGACACCGCCTCTGCATCCCTGCTGACACCGGAGCACGCGCAGCTCCTGGAACTGGACGCCGACAACCTGCCCACGGCCCCCGTCGTCGTCATGACGGCAAAGTTCGTCGACAGTGAGGGCAACATCGTGGAGTACGGCGTAGACCTTGGGGGACCCGGCCGGACGTGGCGCACGGAATCGGAGGTCTCGTGACGGTCATGGATGACACGCTCACGAATGTGCTCGAAGCCCGGCTTGGCGCCCACCTGGCGGCCGGCAGGGCTGGCACAATCACGCCCGAAGCCGAAGCGGAGGTGGCTGCCATCTCCCGGACCCTGACGAGATCCATGCCTCCACGCCCGCCACTCTGCGTCCTGATGGCCGGTCTCCCCGGCTCCGGCAAGACCACCCTTTCCCGCGCGCTCACCGATCGCGGGTTCGTGCGGCTGTGCCCGGACGAAGAAATGTTCCGTCGGCATGGCGTCTATGGAGTGGATTTCCCCCGGGGTGTCTTCCCGACCCTTGAGCGTCCGGTCCTAGAAGACGTGGCGGCTGATCTCAGGGAGAAGCTCAAGGCAGGGCACGATGTCGTCGTTGACCACGGCTTCTGGACACCGGAGGACCGGGCCAAGTGGCGAGCGATAGCGAGTGACGCCGACGCGACCCCTGTGCTCGTCTACCTCGAAGCCAGCCATGAAGAGCTGTGGGAGCGGATCAGTACGCGCAACGAGTTCCACGCGAACGATCCGAACTCGATCTACTTCTCCGAGAGCGACCTACAGCGATACCGCACCCGGTTCATCCCCCCTCAGGCCGACGAACCCCACCTGTCGTACGACGGTGACCCTGAGACCGTGATCGCGGCCCTGGACGACTCTCGCCCTTGACCTGCCAGAGGCGCAGACGCGCAGGTCAGGTAGGCGCTCTCCGTCTCAGTTTCCGTCTCATTCATCCCCGTCCGGAGTAGTCCAGCGCGGTTCACTCGGCTCGCGGGAACGCGCGAATGAACCAGGCTGAACTGACCTGAATGACCCCCTGACCAGCACGAACAGACCTCGAAAGCGAGTGTGGCGCAAGTCACCGAGGGTTCAAATCCCTCCGCTACCGCCAGAAACACCCCTTCGACCCGCAGAAATGCGGTCGGAGGGGTGTTCTTCGTGTAAGCGGAGTGCGGCCGTGGCCGCGGCGCTTCCCTCATCCCCCGGGACGAGCAGGGGAGTTGCACCCGCGGCCCGGGGGTCCCGCCCACCACCGCCGCTCAGGTCACGACAGGTGCGGGCCGCGGAGACGTCGTCGGGCCGTTCAGGCGACCTTGGGGGCGCAGCGCATGCCGATGTAGACGCAGCGGGTGCCGTCGGGCAGGACGGAGAAGACCACCGGTGTGTAGTCCGTGCTGAAGGCCGAACCCACACCCGTGCCGGCGAAGGCCGTCTCCGTGACCGGCAGCAGGTCGATCCCCAGGGGCTTGGAGAGGTCCTTCATGCCGTCCACGAACTCGTAGAGCGCGTGCCCGGCGCCGTCCTTCTCGGTCACCGTGATGACCACACCCTCGCGCCGGTACGTGCCCACGAGGGGTTCCCAGTCCACCGCGGGCGGCGTGGCCGACGGGGCGAAGGGCTCCGGCATGGTCACTCCCGCCAGATCGGCGAGGAGCTCGCGGTAGAGCGCCGCGTACACCTCACGCGCGCCACCGCCGTTGGTGAGCAGGGCGACGGCGACGCCGGCCGACGGCACCACGCGCAGGTAGCCGTACTGGCCGATGGAGGCGCCGTCGTGGCCGTAGCCCTCGACGCCGTTCCAGTCGTACAGGGTCCAGCCCAGACCCCAACCGTCCGAGCTGACCGTCCACTTGTCGGGGCAGTCCACCACCCGGCGTCGCATGAGAGCGACCGACTCCTCGGAGAGCACCCGGGTGCCGTCCTCGGCCACGCCGCCGGCGAGGTGCATCCGTGCGAGCCGGGCGAGATCGCCCGCGGAGGCGATGACCCTGCCGTACGGGCCCGCCGATCGCGGCATCATGTCCCACTGCGGTGCCGGTGCCGGATCCTCGCCCGGCTCGCCCAGGTGCCCCATGGCCGCGCGGAAGCGCAGCGCCTCTTCGGGCAGGGTCATGGTGTGGGTGAGGCCGAGCGGGGTCAGCAGCAGGTCCTTGAGCGCTTCGTCCCACGTCTTGCCGGTCACCACCTCGACGATCCGGCCGAGCACGTTGTAGCCGACGCTGCTGTACGAGATCGCGCTGCCGGGCGGGCAGTCGAGCGCGACGGCCTTCGCGGCCTCGACGTACTTCTCCAGGCAGTCGTCGCCGCGCCCGCTGTCGTGGTTGAAGTCGCAGGTGAGTCCGCTCGTGTGGCTGAGCAGCCGGCGGATGGTGATCATCCTGGTCACCTCGGGGTCGCCGAGCGAGAACTCCGGCAGCACGTCCGTGACCGGTGCGTCCAGCTCGAACCGGCCGGACTCGACGAGCTGCATCACCAGGGTGGCCGTGTAGATCTTGGCTATCGAGCCCATCTGGAAGACCGAGTCGGTCGTCGTCTCCACGCCCGTGCCGCGGTGCAGGACGCCGCTCGCCCATGCGTGGACGGTCCCGTCGACGAGGACGGCCAAGGACGCTCCCGGCACGTGGTGCTCGGCGCAGAGCCGGTCGAGGCGGGCCTGCCAGCGGGCGAGGTCCAGCTTCCGCCCCGCCGAGTTCCGGGTCCCCCACGCCCCCGCGGCGCTCCAGTTGCCTCGTTCGTCGGATGTCACGTGGTTCGGCACGGTCTACTCCCCCTTGATTCGTACAGCGTTCCTCGATGCGCACACTGTACGCATCAAGAGTCAGCGTTCGCAACAGGCGTACGGTGTCGGCTACGGTGAGGGACGCCAAGCGGCGGATCGACCGAGGGAAATGAGCGCACATGCCTGCCGACGCGAACCCGATCACCTCGGTGTGGACACGTCCGCATCGCCCGCAGCGAGAGCAGCTGACACGGGAGCAGATCGTGACCGCGACGATCGAGCTGCTGGACGCGGAGGGTGTCGAAGCGCTCAGCATGCGCAAACTCGGCACCCGGCTGAAGGCCGGCGCCACGTCCCTCTACCGGCATGTGGCCAATCGGGACGAGCTGATCCAGCTGGCCGTGGACGACGTGTTCGGTGAGCTGGACCCGCCGGTCGCCGCCACCCACGGCACCTGGCGCACGGCGGCCGCCCGCGCCGCCACCGACCTGCGGGCGATGGTCCTGCGCCACCCCTGGGTCGGCCCCGAACTCGGCCAGGTCGGGCTGCTCCACGTCGGCCCGAATGCCCTCCGCATGACCTCGGGCCTCCTCGCACAGTTCCAGGCGGCCGGCTTCCCCGCGGACGAGGAGGACCAGGCCGCGGGGGCCCTCATGGCCTATGTCGTGGGGATCGCCACCAGCGAGGCCGCATACCTCTCCCTGGTGGCCCGCAGTGGTGTCCCCGAGCGCGAATGGCTGTCGGGCCACAGCTCGGACCTCGGCGAGGAGGCGGACCCGCGGCAGGTGCGCGAGGACCGCTTCGCGTACGGACTCGACCGGATCCTCGACGGTCTCGCCGGCCGGCTCGCGCCGGGCGACGGCGGTGACGCTCACCCCACCGGGCGGTGACAGGGGCGAACGTCGGCCCGCAGGATCCGGCGTCGGCCGGTGAGGGGGTCGGGGGGCAGCGAGAAGGCCCCGGCGCGTGGGTCTCACGCGGCCGGGGCCTTCGCTTCGCAGGGGCGGGGGGAGCGGCATCGGGGGGACAAGCCGCTCCCCCCGACGAGAACCGGGCCCGCAAGTCCGGCCGCGATCAGGGGGAAGCCCGCGGCACGGACCCCGCAGTGGAGACCGGTTCCAGGCCCCCGCGGACTCCTGCCGGATCCGCCGGGGCTCGACATCCATCCTGCTCCGCCGTCACCCTTCCGGGGGGCGGCGAAAGGCCCCGATCACCGGGTCCTTGGTCCATAAAGACCCCGTGAAAAGGCTCGGTTAGACTCACCCGACCCCGCGGGGGGCACGGGCAGGCCGGGCAAGGGCAGACCGACGGGGCACACAGGGGAAGGCGCGGCAGATGGCGCAAGCGAAGAAGATCGCGCTCTACGCGATCGTGGTCTTTGTGCTGTACACGATCATCAATTCCCCCAGCCGGGCCGCCGATCTCGTCCAGGTAGGGTTCGAGGGCATATCGAGCGCCGCGCAGGGCGTCGGCGAGTTCATGACCGCGCTCATCAACTAGGAGTCCCCCCGTGATCCGCCATCTGGTCCTCTTCAAGCTCAACGACGGCGTCAAGCGCGACGAGCCGCGCGTGGTCGCCGGCGTCGAGGCCTTCCGGGCGCTGGGCGGGGCCATCCCGGAGCTGACGTTCTGGGAGTGCGACTGGAACATCACCGACCGGCCCATCGCGTACGACTTCGCCATCAACTCGGCGGTCGAGGACACCGATGCGCTCCGGCGCTACCTGGAGCACCCGGCCCACCAGGCGGGCGTCGCCCAGTGGCGTGAGTTCGCCACGTGGGTGATCGCGGACTACGAGTTCTGAGGCGCTCCTCCTCCCACTTCCGAGGCCCCCCGCCGTCACGGCGGGGGGCCTTTCGGCTTCTTGGCCTTCCCTTTTAGCCCAACTTGCCGTCAACACGTGGTTATACGGTGCTTGCACACAGTGGACATGTCTTGTGATGCTATGACCGCTTTTGACGGATGAGTTGACCGTAGTTGACCAGCAAGACCAGACAAAGGGGTGGCGTGAACGTGCCGGCCAGTACAGCGCCTCAAGTCCCGCCCCAGCCAGAGGCAGGCGGCTCGGACGCCCCGCGCCCACGGCCCGAGGCAGGCGGCCCGGACACCCCGCGCCCGCGGCCCCAGAGCACCCGGGGCGCCGACACCCGGGCCCTCACCCAGGTGCTCTTCGGCCAGCTCAAGGAGCTGCAGCCGGGTACTCCGGAGCACCACCGGGTGCGCGGGGCCCTCATCGAGGCCAACCTGCCCCTCGTGCGGTACGCGGCCGCCCGCTTCCGCTCCCGCAACGAACCGATGGAGGACGTGGTCCAGGTCGGCACGATCGGCCTGATCAACGCCATCGACCGCTTCGACCCCGACCGCGGGGTCCAGTTCCCCACCTTCGCGATGCCCACCGTCGTCGGCGAGATCAAGCGCTACTTCCGCGACAACGTCCGGACCGTCCACGTGCCGCGCCGGCTCCACGAGCTGTGGGTGCAGGTCAACGGCGCCACCGAGGACCTGACGACGGCCCACGGCCGCTCCCCCACCACCGCCGAGATCGCCGAGCGGCTGAAGATCGGCGAGGACGAGGTCCTGGCCTGCATCGAGGCGGGCCGCTCCTACCACGCCACCTCCCTGGAGGCGGCCCAGGAAGGCGACGGCCTGCCGGGCCTCCTCGACCGGCTCGGCTACGAGGACCCGGCCCTCGCCGGCGTCGAGCACCGGGACCTGGTACGCCACCTGCTCGTACAGCTGCCCGAACGCGAGCAGCGGATCCTGATGCTCCGCTACTACAGCAATCTGACGCAGTCCCAGATCAGCCAGGAGCTCGGGGTCTCGCAGATGCACGTGTCAAGGCTCCTCGCCCGCAGCTTCGCCCGATTGAGGTCCGCAAACAGGATCGAGGCGTAACCGGAACGGGTAGACCGGTTCGGAGCAGTTCTGCGCGGAAGTTCGGCACACCAAAAGCCGCACACCCCTTGTTTCCTGCGGAAATCCACCGCCGCTGTGTCGACAAGTCACTACAGCGTGTTGCCGACATGTGACATTCTGCTGGAACCGCGTTTGCCGCAGCCCCGCCTCCGGTATTCAGGTGGAGGCTGCGTTCCTCCGATGGTCGTGGCCGCCGCGACCGTCCGCGACCTCAAGGGGGTGGCATGTCCGCAGAACAGGGCAGCTCGAAGGTGCTCACGCTCACGCCCGCGCAGACGCCGGTACAGATTCACGTACCGGAGCAGACGTCCGTGCCGAGCGAAGCGCCCACCACGCCGCTTGTCGTCTCGTCGGAAGCCCTCGACACCCGCACGCTCTCCCGCTCCCTCTTCCTGCGGCTCCGCGCCCTCGACGACGAAGGCACCGCGGCGGACAGCCCGGAGCGCACCTACGTCCGCGACACCCTCATCGAGCTGAACCTCCCGCTCGTGCGGTACGCCGCGGCCCGCTTCCGCTCCCGCAACGAACCGATGGAGGACATCGTCCAGGTCGGCACCATCGGCCTGATCAAGGCGATCGACCGGTTCGACTGCGAACGCGGCGTGGAGTTCCCGACGTTCGCCATGCCGACCGTGGTCGGCGAGATCAAGCGCTTCTTCCGCGACACCTCCTGGTCCGTCCGCGTGCCGCGCCGGCTCCAGGAGCTGCGGCTCGCGCTGACCAAGGCGAGCGACGAGCTCGCCCAGAAGCTCGACCGCTCCCCGACCGTCCCCGAACTCGCCGCCGTGCTCGGCGTGTCCGAGGAGGACGTCGTCGACGGCCTCGCCGTCGGCAACGCCTACACCGCCTCCTCGCTCGACTCCCCCTCCCCCGAGGACGACGGCGGCGAGGGCTCCCTCGCCGACCGCCTCGGGTACGAGGACACGGCCCTGGAGGGCGTCGAGTACCGGGAATCGCTGAAGCCGCTGCTCGCCAAACTGCCGCCCAGGGAGCGGCAGATCATCATGCTGCGGTTCTTCGCGAACATGACCCAGTCACAGATCGGCGAGGAGGTCGGCATCTCCCAGATGCACGTCTCCCGACTGCTGACCCGGACCCTGGCCCAGCTGCGCCAGGGCCTGATCGCCGACTGACCCGACGCGGGACACCCGGCGGCTCGCCCCAGCGCGGATCGCCGGGAGACCGGGCGCCCAGGAAGCCGGACGGTACGGACCGGAACCCCCCGACCCCTGGTCGACTGACGATCCGTCAGCCACACTGGCGCCATGCGGCGACAGAGGTCACGTCTGACAGGAGTCGCGCTCGCGCTCTGCCTCGGCGGAGCGCTGACCGCGTGCGGCGGAGGCGACGGCGAGGGGTACGCGGCGGTGGGCGCGGGCGCCACCCCCCAGGGGCCGCAAGGCCCGCCGGGAAAGGTCACCCTCGTCCCCCTCGACAGCCCCTCCGCCCGAGGCACGACCTCCAGCACCTCCTCACCGTCCCCACCCCCAGAGGCCGGCGGCGAGCCGTCGGACGACGACCGGGACGCGCGTACGAACCCGGGCGCGGGCACGCAGACGGCAGCCGGTACGGCCCCCGCCCCGGGAACCCCCGCCACACCGGACCGGCCCGACACCCCCGGAACCACCCCTCCCGGCACACCCGGGCCGGAAGCCCCCCGGCCAGGCCCACCGAAACCGGGCACCACGACACCGCCACCGGCACCCCGGCCCACACCCCCGGCACCGCCGCCGGCACCGGCCGCGCTCACCCTCTCCGCGCCGGTCCGCGCGGACGCCGACACACGCTGGTGCGAACGCGTGACCGTGACCTTCCGCAACACCGGAGGCACCCCCGCCCGCACCGGCACGGTCACCTTCGCCACCCACATCATCGGCTCCCTCGGCGTGGACTGGGCCACCATCCACACGACACAGCCCCTCCCCGGCCCCCTCGCCGCCGGAGCCTCCCGGACACAGACGTACACCGTCTGCGTGGACAGCTGGCGCGTACCGCTCGGCATGCACGTCGACACCCGCAAGGTCACCGCCACCTGGACCTGACCGCACCGGCCCGCCCCGTCGCACCCCCTCAGGGGCGCGGTGGGGGGTGGACATCGCCCCGATGCCGCCGCAGCAGGACGTTCGCGTCCGTCTCCGCACTCCAGTCGAACCGCAGCCGCGCCGCCGTCCGCCCCTCGGCCAGCTCGGCGCACTCCGCACAGTCCGCACCCGCCCGCTCGTTCGCCGCGCGCACGCCCGCGCTCAACCGCTCGGCCGACGTCGCGGGCCGCACCCGCTCCGGATCGGCCTGCCACTCCCGCCCACCGCCGACGGGCCGCAGCATCGCGTACGGCCCGGCCGTACCCCGGTACTCGCCCACCCTGCGGGCGACCGGGTCGTACACCAGCCCACCGCCCTCCATGTGCCCCGCCATTCCACGGCTCCTCAGCTCCTCACCCGATCGGGCGACTACTCTCCGTGCCCTCAGCGTTGCTCAATGGGAAGGGCGCCCACAACGCTCGACGCGTGCCAAGGGGCCACTGTCACGAGGGGGGACGGACGGAGTGACTCGACGCAACGCCACGGCGGGCACGGGGAGTACGGGAGGCGCGGCGGCCACGACGGCGGGCGTCTTCGGCGAACTGCTCAGGCACTACCGGGAGTCGGCCGCGCTGACCCAGGACGCCCTCGCCCGCCGGATCCCGTGCGACCGCTCCCAGGTGGCCCGCATCGAGGCGGGGACCCGGGTGCCGCAGGACACCTTCGCGAAGGCGTGCGACGAACTGCTGTACACGGGAGGGGTGTTACTGCGGCTCTGGGGGCGGATCGACTGGTACCCGGAGGTGGAGCACCCGGACTGGTTCCGGCGGAGGGCGGAGATGGACGCGAAGGCGGTGACGCTTCGCGAGTACCAGACGGACGTCGTACCGGGCCTCCTCCAAGCGCCCGGGTACGCCCGTGCGCTGCTCGCCCAGATCGCCACGGGCGACGAGGCCGAGGAGCGGGTGCGGGCTCGACTCAGCCGCCAGCAGCGGTTCCTGGCCGAGGACGGCCCGGTGTACATCGCGGTCCTGGACGAGAGCTGCCTGCGGAACGTCGTCGGCGACGCGGCCGTCATGCGCGACCAGCACGCGCACCTGCTGGCCGTGGGGCAGCGCCCCAACATCTGGATCCAGGTCGCGCCCGCCGCGCGTCCGCTGGTCCGCCCCACGACCTCGATGTCGCTGATCACGCTCCCGGGAGGTGACCGGTGGGTCTATTCGGAATCACTGAGTCGCGGCCATCTGACCGATGATCCGGCCGCTTTCGAGCGGCACAGCCAGAACTATGATGTGCTGCGGGCCGACGTCCTGTCAGCCCTCGAGTCTGCCGCTCTCATCAGCGACGTGATGAAAGGGTTCGATCACCATGCAGAGGGACGATCTCAGCGCGGCGACGTGGGTCAAGAGCAGCCACAGCGGCAACGACGGCGGCAACTGCCTCGAAGTCGCCCCCGGGTTCCCCGGCCTCGTCCCCGTACGTGACAGCAAGGCCCCCGAAGGCCCCGCCCTCGTCTTCGAGCGGTCCGTCTGGGAGTCGTTCCTGACGTCCCTCTGAGCTGCTGCGTCGGCCGGCCCTGGGGCGCGCGGAGCGGCGGAATGCGGCTCGGCCGGGTTCGGCGCCCGCGGGAGCGTGGGTGGAGTGGCTGGCCCCCGCGTGGCCACGCCCCCGGCCGCCCTTCGAGTGCGAAAAGGCGCCCGGAGGCGGTGGGTCAAGGGTGGAGCGCAGCGGAATCGGCGCAGCCGACGCGACGAGGGACGAGGAGCGCCCTTGAGGCGCCGCCGGAGGGCGCCACACTCGGAACGAGGGCGGCCGACCCAGCAGCCCACGGGGCCGCCCCGCCGGGGACCCCCGAGCGCACAGGACCCGGCACCCCCGAAAAATCGCTCCTCAGCCCAGGGCCAGCCAGGCCACTCCCGCCAGGATCGCGATCACCGCGACCACGCCCACGATGAGGCCGACGCGCGGGCCGGAGGCCGGGGCCGGCTGGGGGCGGCGCTGCGGGGTGCCCTCGTCGACGAAGGCGCGGAACATCTGCGTGCTGCCCGAGGGGTCGTAGTTGCCCTCGGGAGCGGGGCCCTGACCGTGCGGGGCTTGGGGGTTGTGTGCCATGGGGCAGGACCCTAGCGAACCCGGGGTTCCCGGCCCAAGCCCCGTACCCCCGCATGCCCTTTCCGGCACCGATCCCCCGCACGGCTGCCACCTTTGCCGATTCTTTAGCGCCGTTTGACCGATTTAGTTTGCCTGGAGCAACCATCCATCTCTATGGTTGCCCTAAGCAACAAGATGTAGGGGTGCCCATGACCACGGACACGACCACGGACACGGACACGGCCGGTGACGCCACCGAGGCGCGCAATCGCTACGAGGACCTGGCCCGCCAGGTCGGCGCCATCGGTGTCGTCAAGCGGAGTCTCGCGCGGACGCTGCCGGCCGAGTGCCCGAGCGGTTCCGCGATCGTGCTCGCCCTCCTCCAGCACCACGGGGACATGCGGATGGGCCGCGTCTCGGAGCTGATGGCCGTCGACATGTCGGTCAGCAGCCGCCATGTGGCCCACACCGTGGACCGCGGCTGGGTCGAGCGCCTGCCCGACCCCGCGGACAAGCGCTCCCGCCTCCTGCACCTCACCCCCGCGGGCGAGGCCACGCTCGCCGATCTCGACCGGCGGCTGACCGACTTGCTCGCCCGCAACCTCGCGGGGTGGTCCGACACCGACGTCGAACTGCTCACCACACTGCTCGCCCGCCTCCGCGACTCCTTCGGGGACTGCCGGGCCCACCACGCTTGAGAACAAAGGATTTACATGGCTACGACCACACCAGACGCCGGTGTGCGGGCCGGTCTCGCCAAGCAGGGGGAGGCCACCCAGGACGGTGCCCCGATGACGCACCGCCAGATCATGGAGGCGCTCTCCGGGCTGCTGCTCGGCATGTTCGTCGCCATCCTGTCCTCGACGATCGTCTCCAACGCGCTCCCCGAGATCATCACCGACCTCGGCGGCGGCCAGTCCGCCTACACCTGGGTCGTCACCGCGGCCCTGCTCTCGATGACCGCGACCACCCCGCTCTGGGGCAAGCTCGCGGACCTCTTCTCCAAGAAGCTGCTCGTCCAGATAGCTCTGGTCATCTACGTCGCGGGATCGGTCGTCGCCGGTCTCTCGCAGAACACCGGCATGCTCATCGCCTGCCGGGTCGTCCAGGGCATCGGCGTCGGCGGTCTGACCGCCCTGTCGCAGATCATCCTCGCCGCGATGATCGCCCCGCGTGAGCGCGGCCGGTACAGCGGCTACCTCGGCGCGACCTTCGCCGTCGCGACCGTCGGCGGCCCGCTGCTCGGCGGCGTCATCACCGACACCGACTGGCTCGGCTGGCGCTGGTGCTTCTACGTCGGCGTGCCGTTCGCGCTCATCGCGCTGCTCGTCCTCCAGAAGACCCTGAAGCTCCCCGTCGTCAAGCGCCAGGTCAAGGTCGACTGGGCGGGTGCCCTGGTGATCAGCGCGGCCGTGTCGCTGCTGCTGCTCTGGGTGACCTTCGCGGGTGACAAGTACGACTGGATGTCGTGGCAGACGGCCGCCATGGTCGGCGGTGCGATCGTCCTCGGCGGGCTCTTCGTGCTCGTCGAGACCAAGGCGAGCGAGCCGATCATCCCGCTGCGGCTGTTCCGCAACCGGACCATCACCCTCGCCTCGCTCGCCTCGCTCTTCGTGGGTGTCGCGATGTTCGCGGGCACGGTCTTCTTCAGCCAGTACTTCCAGCTGGCCCGCAACGAGTCGCCGACGATGTCCGGCGTCCTGACCATCCCGATGATCGCCGGCCTGTTCGTCTCCTCGACCGTCTCCGGCATGGTCATCACCAAGACCGGCCGGTGGAAGGCGTGGCTGGTCAGCGGCGGTGTGCTGGTGACCGGCGGCCTCGGGATGCTCGGCACGATCCGCTACGACACGGAGTACTGGCACATCGCGGTCTTCATGGCCGTCATGGGTCTCGGCATCGGCATGATGATGCAGAACCTGGTGCTCTGCACGCAGAACCAGGTGGACCCGGCCGACCTCGGTTCGGCCTCCTCCGTCGTCACCTTCTTCCGCTCCCTCGGCGGTGCGGTCGGCGTCTCGGCGCTCGGCGCGATCATGGCCACCCGGGTCTCCACCTACGTGCAGGACGGCCTCGCCGACCTCGGCCCCAAGGCCGCGGGCCTGGCCGGGCAGGGCGGTGGCGGCGGCATCCCCGACATGGACAAGCTGCCGGCCCCGATCCGTACCGTCATGGAGAGCGCGTACGGGCACGGTGTCGCCGACGTCTTCCTCTACTCGGCCCCCTTCGCGCTGCTCGCCTTCCTGGTGACGCTGTTCATCAAGGAGGTGGCGCTGAAGAGCGGCGCCCACGCGGCGCGGAAGACGCCCGCCGAGGCCCCCACGCCGGCCGCCGGCGGGTCCGTGGACACCGTGGCGACCGTGGCGGACGCCGCGTTCGTCCAGATCGTGGAGAACGGAGAGCCCATGGAGTCCGGCGAGTCCGCCGAGGTCGACGAGGTCGCGCCGGTCACCGGCCTGACCGTCAGCGGGACCGTCCGTACCGCCGAGGGCACGGACGTCACCGGTGCCACGGTCACCCTGATCTCGCTCGGCGGGAAGCAGCTCGGCCGCTCGGTCGTCCGCGCGGGCGGCGGCTACGCCTTCGACGCGCCGGGCGCCGGCTCGTACGTCCTGATCGCGTCGGCCGACGGCTTCCAGCCGCAGGCCTCCACCGTGGTCGTGCACGAAGGACCGCTCACCCACGACGTGCTCCTGACCGGCACCAGCGGGCTCGCGGGCTCGGTGCGGGCCGCCGCGGACGGGGCCCCGGTGGACGGCGCGATGGTCGTCGTCACGGACGTGCGGGGCGAGGTCCTGGCCACCGGAAAGACCGGCGCGGACGGCGGCTTCGGCTTCGCCGAGCTGGTCCCGGGCGCGGTCACGGTCGCGGTCACCGCGACCGGGTTCCGGCCGCAGGCCATGCCGGCCGAGATCGGCGGCCAGGGCGTGACCCGGCTCGACGTCGCCCTGGCGGCGGGAGCGGTCCTCCACGGCACGGTCCGCGCCGGGCGCGACCACCGGCCGCTGGCGGACGCCCGGGTGACCCTGGTCGACGCGGCCGGGAACGTGGCCGGTTCGGCGACGACGGACGCGGACGGCGGGTACGCCTTCGCGGACCTGGACACCGGCGAGTACACCCTCATCGCGACCGGCTACCCGCCGGTGGCGGGGCGGCTGACCGTGAGCGGTTCCGGCGTCGACGGCCACGACATCGAACTCGCCCACCCGGGCGAGTGACCGACCCCCGGCCGGGCCCCTGAGCGGAGGCGCGGCCGGGTCCGGGGCGGCAGGCAGGGACGGCCTGCCGCCCCGCTGTTTTCCGGAAGAGTTGAGGGTACGGATGGGACTGCACGCACAGGTACGGAGCCGGGACGGGTGGCCGGTCGAGCACGCGGTGGTGACCGTGACGGACGGTTCGGGCCGCCAGGTCCTCCGCGCGGTGGCCGACGGGGACGGCGTCGTCCGGGCGGAGACCGCGCTGGCCGCCGGGGCGTACACCGTGGTGGTGACGGCGCTCGGCTACGCCCCCGACGCGCGGACGGCGCTGGTGGGCGGAGCCGGTCGCGCGGAGGTCGGCACGGTGGTCCTGGCCCGCGCGGGCGGGACGGAGCTGCCGCCGCCGGGAGCCTGGACGCTGGACGCGGCGCACTCGTCGGTGGGGGCGGTCGCCCAGCACCTGGGGATCTCCAGCGTGCACGGGCGGTTCACCGAGTTCACCGGCCGGATCGAGATCGCGCCCGACGTCCTGGCGTCCCGGGTGGAGGCGGTCATCGCGGCCGGCTCCGTCGACACGGGCAACGGGCTGCGGGACAAGCACCTGCGGTCCGCCGACTTCCTGGACGTGGACCGCTTCCCCGACATCACGTACCGCGGCACGGCGCTCCGGGCGGCCGGCCCGGACCGGTGGACCGTGGACGGCGCGCTGACCCTGCGGGGCATCACCCGGGACATCCCGCTGGACCTCACGTATCTGGGGACGGGCGCGGATCCCTGGGGCGGGGTGCGGGCGGCGTTCCGCGCGGAGGCGGAGCTGCGCCGGGAGGACTTCGCAATGAACTACAACCAGGTGGTGTCGGCGGGCATCGCGGCGATCGGCACGACGCTGCGGGTGACGCTGGACATCCAGGCGGTACGGGAGGCGTGAGGGGCGGAGCCTGACACGTCAGGCCGAAGCTCCGGCCTCACGGGCCGCTCGGGCCGCTCCGGCCGCTCGGGCCGGGGGCCTGCTGGGCAGCCCCCCGGCCGACGTACGTACGGCGGCGGGGGGCTCGCGTCAGGCCCTTGCGCCGTCGCCGGGGTCCGCGGCGGCCTCGCGGGCGACCATCGTCTCGATGCCGGCGACCATGATGTCGAGGGCGTAGGCGAAGTCCCCGTCCCAGATGTCGTCGACGCTGGGGTGCGAGGCGCGTTCGGCGAAGAGCTCCTTCATCTTCGCCATCGGCTCGGAGAACTGCGGTTCGTCCCGGAAGGCGGCCACCGACTCCCGGTAGAACTCGTCCGGTGTCATGCCCGCCTCGGCCGACCGCCGGGCGAAGAGGGCCTCGACCGTGCCGTATCCGTAGACGAACTGGAAGACGGCCGCGAGGGCGCCCGGCTGGCCGCGGACCGGGAGGCCGGTCGCGCGGACGGCGTCCTGGATCGCGGTGCCGACGGCGAGCGCCTTCGGCCCGACGTTCAGGTACAGGGCGGTACAGGTCGAGACCCAGGGGTGGCGGACCAGCATCCGGCGGTAGCCGAGCGCCAGGGCGCGGAGCCGGTCGCGCCAGTCGTCGGTGGCGGTGACGGGCGCCAGGTCGATGTCCGCGTAGGCGGCGTCGAGCGCGAACTCGATGATGTCGTCCTTGGTGTCCACGTACCAGTAGAGCGACATGGCCGTGACGCCCAGCTCGGAGGCGAGCTTGCGCATCGAGAGTCCGGCGAGCCCCTCCTCGTCCAGCATGCGGATCGAGGCGGCCACGATCCGGTCGCGGTCGAGCCCGGCGGGGCCGCCCCCCGGGCGGGCGGCCCTGTTCTCCATCCAGACGCTGGAACGCGCCGGGTTCCGGGCCCGGTCGGCCGCTTTCACCATCGCGTTCCTCCTCGGTCGGCGTCGACGCCCATGCTATGCAGCGGTCGTCTTCTTCTCCGACCGCTCGGCGCGGGCGAGCAGGGCCGCGGCCAGCAGACCGCCCGCGAAGACCGCGACCGCGCCGACCAGCTGGCTGGTCTGGAGGCCGGAGGCGAACGCGTCGGAGATCTGCCGCCGTTCGGCCTCGGTGCCGGCCGCCGCGAGGGCCGCGGGCAGGGAGGTGGCGGTGACGGCGACGAGCGCGGCGAACCGGGCGTTGAGCACGGCTCCGAGGACGGCGACGCCCAGGCCGTTGCCGAATTCGGCGAGGGTGCCGTTGACCCCGGCTCCGACGCCCGCCTTCTCCGGCGGGATCGCGCTCATGATGGCGTTGGCCATGGCGGGGTTGGAGACGGCGAGGCCGGTGCCCATCAGGATCAGCCCGGTGAGCATGCCCCAGTAGCTTCCGTCGGTGCCGCCGCCGATCAGGGCGATCGAGGCGAGACCGGCCGCGACCAGGGTCATGCCGACGGCGACGGTGGGCGGGGTGCCCAGCTTCATGACGATCCGCGGGCCGACGCCGGTGAGGTTGAGCGCGACGACGGTCAGCGCGAGGGGGGCCATCCGCAGTCCGGCTTCGAGCGGTTCGTAGCCGAGGACGAACTGCAGGTGCTGGGTGAGGAGGAAGAGCGAGCCGCCCATGCCGAACATGACCAGGATCGCGCCGGCGACGGCGCCGACGAACTTCTGGTTGCGGAAGAAGTGCATGTCCAGCATCGGGTACGGGACGCGCAGCTCCCACAGGGCGAAGGCGCCGAGGACGAGGGCACCGATCGCGGCCGGGGTCAGCACCTCGGCGGAGGTCCAGCCGTGCTCGGGGCCGGTGATGATCGCGTACACGGCGGCGGTCATGCCGATGGTGGAGAGGAGCGCGCCCACGAGGTCGGGGCGCTCGCCCTGCGGGTTCTTCGACTCGGGCACCAGCCTGACCACGGCGATCAGGCCGACGACCGCGACCGGAATGTTGACGAGGAAGATCATTCCCCACCAGAAGTGGTCGAGGATGACGCCGCCGATCAGCGGTCCGGCGGCGAAGCCGAGCGAACCGACGGTGGCCCAAAGGGCGATGGCCTTGACCCGCTCGGAGTCGTCGAAGATCTGCATGACGACGGCGAGCGTGGTGGTCATGAGCAGCGCGCCGCCGACGCCCATGCCGGCGCGGGCGGCGATGAGCTGGGTGGTGGAGTCGGCCAGTCCGGCGGCGAGCGAGCCGAGTCCGAAGAGCGCGAGTCCCGCGGCGAGGAGCTTCTTGCGGCCGTAGCGGTCGGCCGCGTTGCCGGCGGTGAGGAGGAGCCCGGACTGGACCAGCGAGTACGCGTTGATCATCCACTGGATGTCGCTGGTCGAGGCGTGGAGTTCGGAGGTCAGCGACGGGATGGCGACGCTGAGGACGGTGTTGTCGAGCAGCACGGTGAGCTGGGCGAGGCAGATGACGCCCAGGATCAGCCAGCGCTGCGGGTGACCGCCGGTGGTCTTTCCGGCGGGTTGGTTCTCGGCGGTCGTCGCCGTCATGGTTCCCCCTTGTACGGTGTACGAGACTCAGACTCGTACACCGTACAAGGGCTCTTCTACGCTGTACAGCGCTTTTGGCGGCGGGGCCGTCGAGGGGCCCTTGGCGGCCCTGGGCGGCGACT
This sequence comes from Streptomyces sp. NPDC048353, assembly GCF_055587165.1. NCBI lineage: Bacteria > Bacillati > Actinomycetota > Actinomycetes > Kitasatosporales > Streptomycetaceae > Streptomyces > Streptomyces sp. NPDC048353. Next base: position 119,993 of record NZ_JBVJGU010000005.1, read on the forward strand.
CTCCGGCGCTGCGGCGCCGACCTCCGTCGCCGGCTACGCCCCGGGCTGCTTCGCGCCGGTCAGGTCGTAGAAGGTGGCGTTGTCGAGGGTGACCTTCCCGAAGGTGGCCGCGACCCAGGCCGCGATCTCGGAGTTGCCGCCGCCCGGGCCGCCGCCCGTCCGTCCGCCGGCGGCCGCGTCACCACTGCCGATGAAGTAGTGGATCCTCCCCTGGGCGACGTACTGCTTGAACTGCGCGAGGGTCGGCGACGGGTCGCTGCCGTTGAAGCCGCCGATCGCCATCACCGGCTTTCCGGTGGCGAGTTGGTAACTGGCGGCGTTCTGCGCCCCGACGGTCGCCGCCACCCAGGTGTAGTCGTCGGCGTCCGCCAGCAGCGCCGCCTCGGCCTTCGCGCCGACGCTCGCGCCGTTGAGCAGACCGCCCAGGCCACCGCCCCCGCCGCCCCGGGCGAAGCGCTCCATGCCCGGGCGGACCGCGCCGCCGTCGGGCATGCCCTGGGGCGGGGCGCCACCGGGCGCCTGACCGGGCCGGCCCGTCCGGCCGCCCTGGCCATCCTGACCGCCCTGACCGCCCTGACCCGGCTGGGCGCCGGGGCCGCCGTCCTGGCCGCCATCCGGACCGCCCGGCGGAGTGGCCCCCGGGGCGCCGCCCTCGACAACGCGCAGGCCGCCCATGGCGCCGCCCGCCGGGCCCGCCGTCACGATCGAGCCCCGGTGCCCGCTGCCCAGCGTCTCCAGCGTGTACGCGCCCGGCCCGGCCAGACCGGCCACCACCCCGAGCCCCGCGCACGCCAGCCCGATCGGCCGCCCGACCCGGCCCGCGGCCAGCAGCCCGAGCGCCGCCACGGCGCCCGCGACCAGCACCGTCCAGCGCAGCCACGGCAGCCAGTCGGGCGTACGGCCCAGCAGCGTCCAGCCCCACACCGCCGTCGCACCGGTCGTCACCGCCAGCGCCGCCGAGGCGAGGAACGAGGTCCGCTCCTCCCACAGCACGCTCACGCCCATGCCGACGAGCGCCGCGATGTACGGAGCCAGGGCCACCGTGTAGTACTCGTGGAAGATCCCGCCCATGAAACTGAACACGGCCATGGTCAGCAGCAACGCACCGCCCCACACCAGGAACGCGGAGCGGGCCGTGTCCGTGCGCGGCGCCCGCCAGGTGACCACCAGACCGGCCAGGAGCAGGAGCAGCGCGGCCGGCAGCAGCCAGGAGACCTGTCCGCCGACGGAGTCGCCGAACATCCGCCCGATCCCGGCCTCGCCCCAGCCGCCACCCGGCCCGCCCCCACGGCCACCGCCGCCGACGCTGCCGGTCTCGTTGCCGTTGATCCGCCCGAGCCCGTTGTAGCCGAAGGTGAGCTCCAGGAAGCTGTTCGTCTGCGAGCCGCCGATATACGGGCGGGAGGACGCCGGCCACAGCTCGACCAGGGCCACCCACCACCCGGCGGAGACGATCATCGCGAGCCCGCCGAGGGCCAGCCGGCCGAACCGGCGGCCGAGGCCGCCCGGCGCGCACACCGCGTACACGACCGCCAGCGGCGGAAGGATCAGGAACGCCTGGAGGGTCTTGGCCAGGAAGGCGAGGCCGAAGGCCACCCCGGCCCACACCAGCCACGTGGCCGCGCCGTTCTCCAACGCCCGCAGGACGCAGTAGACGGCGACCGTCATCAGCAGCGCGAGCAGCGCGTCCGGGTTGTTGAAGCGGAACATCAGCGCGGCGACGGGCGTGAGGGCCAAGGCGCCGGCCGCGATCAGCCCGGCGCCCGCGCCGAACCGGCGCCGTACCGCCGCGTAGAGGACGGCGACGGTCGCCACCCCCAGCAGCACCTCGGGCACCAGGATCTGCCAGGAGCCGAGCCCGAAGAGACGGACGGACAGGGCCATCGGCCACAGCGCGGCCGGCGGCTTGTCGACGGTGATGGCGTTCGCCGCGTCGAGGGAGCCGAAGAAGAAGGCCTTCCAGCTCTGGCTGCCGGCCTGGACGGCGGCGGAGTAGAAGGAGTTGGCGTATCCGGAGGAGCCGAGGTTCCAGAGGTAGAGCCCGGCCGTGAGGACCAGCAGCGCGAGGAAAGCCGGCCGCACCCAGGCGGCGTCCTCGGCCCGCCCTCGCCAGAGGCGGCCGAGCCCGCCTCGGAGCAGGGGGCGGACACCGACGGGCGCCGGGGGCGGGGCATGAGGGTCGGTCACCTGGGCGGTGGTCATCGGGAGTTCCTCGCGAAGGTGTCGGAAGGGGTGGGAGAGGTGCTTCCGGCGTCAGGAAGGGGGTCAGGGACGGGAGCCGGGGCGGGGGCCGGGACGGGCGGGTGCGCGGGTGGGTGCGGGTCTGGGCGCGGGTCCGTGCGGCGGTCCGGGAAGACCCAGAGCCGGAAGAGCAGGAACCGCAGGACGGTCGCCGCCAGGTTGGCGGTGATCAGCACGGCCAGTTCCGTGGAGTGGGCCGGGTCGCCGGTCGCCGCACCCAGCGCGGCGAGCGAACCGCTGGTCAGCGCCAGGCCGATGCCGAAGACGACGAGCCCCTGGGCCTGGTGGCGGACGGCGCCGCCCCTCCCCCGTACCCGGAACGTGAGCCGCCGGTTGGCGGCGGTGTTGGCGACCGCCGAGACCAGGAGGGCGGCGGCGTTAGCGACCTGCGGGCCGGTGCCCAGCCGGAAGGCCGAGTACAGCGCCAGATAGAAGAGCGTGGACAGCGCGCCGACCGCACAGAACCCGACGAGTTGGCGGGCCAGACCGCCCGGCACGCCCGCCAGCCCCCGGTCGCGCGGGTCGTCGCCGAAGGGCCGGGCCAGCCGGTCGAGCGGCAGCGAACCGGTCGCCAGCGCCCGGCCCACCCGCCAGACCCCCTTCAGGTCGTCGGCCGCCGTCCGCACGATGTGGACGGTGGAGTCCGGGTCGTCGACCCAGTCGACGGGCACCTCGTGGATCCGCAGCCCGGCCCGTTCCGCGAGGACCAGCATCTCGGTGTCGAAGAACCAGCCGGTGTCCTCGACCATCGGCAGCAGCCGCTGCGCCACCTCCCGCCGTATCGCCTTGAACCCGCACTGCGCGTCGGAGAACCGGGCGGCGAGCGAACCGCGCAGGATCAGGTTGTACGCCCGCGAGACCAGCTCCCGCTTCGGCCCCCGGACGACCCGCGAGGAGCGGGTGAGCCGGGAGCCGATCGCCAGGTCGGAGTGGCCGGAGATCAGCGGGGCGACGAGCGGCAGCAGCGCGTTCAGGTCGGTCGACAGGTCCACGTCCATGTAGGCGAGGACGGGCGCGTCCGACCGCGACCAGACGGTACGCAGCGCCCGGCCGCGGCCCTTCTGCTCCAGGCGTACGGAGCGCACCTCCGGCAGCGCGGCGGCGAGGGCGGCCGCGACGGCCGGCGTGCGGTCGGTGGAGGCGTTGTCGGCGACGGTGACACGGAAGCCGTACGGGAAGGTGCGGGAGAGGTGGTCGTGGAGCCGCCGCACGCACGGCTCCAGGTCCTTCTCCTCGTTGTGGACGGGGATCACCACGTCCAGGACGGGCCGCCCGGCCGCATCGGCGGGAAGGTGCTCCCTGGCGGGCAGGGCCCCGGGCGTCGGCCCCGTGATCGGTTGGGTTGGCATGGACCGACCCTCGCCGGGGCGGCTGTCACGGCCGTGTGATGAGCCTGTGCTTTGCCTGTGAGCCGTGGTCCGGGGCCCGTGAGCCGTGGTCCGGGGCCGGCGAGCCGGCGGGCGTGCTCGGGGCGGGGCGGGGGAGCGCGACGGTGAAGACGGTGCGGCCGGGGACGCTGGTGACGCTCACCTCGCCGTCGTGCGCGCGCACGACCGCCCGGACGATCGCCAGGCCGAGCCCCGTACTGCCCGCCTGGCGGGAGCGGGACGCGTCCCCGCGGGCGAACCGCTCGAAGACGTGCGGAAGAAGCGCGGCGGGGACCCCGGGCCCGTCGTCCTCGACCTCGACCAGGACCCGTCCGCCGAGCCCGCGCACGCGGGCGGTGACGGTGGTGCCGGGCGGGGTGTGCGTACGGGCGTTGGCGAGGAGGTTGACCAGGACCTGGTGCAGCCGGGCGCCGTCGGCCCGTACGACGAGGGCGGAAGGGGCCCGGGCGGAGCCGGGGCGAGGCTCCCCTTCCCGCCCGGGCCCCGCCGCGCACTCGCCCAGGACGAGCCGCCAGTGGTGCTCGGGGCCGGCCGCACGGGCGTCACTCAGGGCGTCCACCACCAGCGGGACCAGCTCCGTGGCCTCGTACGACAGCGGGCGTCCCGCGTCCAGCCGGGCGAGCAGCAACAGGTCCTCCACCAGGCCGGTCATCCGTACCGCCTCGGACTCGATCCGGCCGAGCGCGTGCCGGGTGTCGGGGCCGCACTCCTCGCCGCCGCGCCGGGTCAGCTCGGCGTAGCCCCGGATCGAGGCCAGCGGTGTCCGCAGCTCGTGACCGGCGTCGGCGACGAACTGCCGTACCCGTGTCTCGCTCCGCTGCCGGGCGTGGAGCGCGGAGTGGACGTGGTCGAGCATCCGGTTGATGGCCGCGCCGACCTGGCCGACCTCGGTCCGGGGATCGGCCTCCGCGTCCGGTACCCGCTGGTGTAGGGCCACCTCGCCGCTGTGGAGGGGAAGTTCGGAGACCTGGGTGGCGGTCGCGGCGACCCGGCGCAGCGGGCGCAGCGCGATCCCGACCATCGCGCCGCCGGCGAGGGAGGCGGCGACCAGTCCGGCGCCCGTGACGCTCAACTCGACGAGGATCAGGGTGGAGAGGGCCTCCTCGACCTCGTTCAGGGGCAGCCCGACGAGGTAGTCGCCGCGTTCCCCGGTGGCGTACTGGACACGGTAGGCGCCGCCGTGGCCGGGGAGTTCGACGGTGTGGGGCGCGCCGTCACGGGGGGCGGCCGCGAGGGCGGCGCGCTGGGCGGCGCCGAGGGCGCGCACCTTGTACGCCGGCCCGTACGCGCCCTGCTCGGGCGGTTCGGACAGCCCGGCGGCGCCCAGCTCGCCGTCGACGACGACCGCCCCGAGCGTGCCGAGCGGGGCGCCGGGCCCGACGACGAAGCCGAGGGGGTCGTGGGGCCCCTTCGCGGGCAGACCGGGCAGGCCGGGCAGGTCGCCGAGGCTGACCGGCCGGCCGGCGGCCCGGTTCGCGACGTTCCGCAGCTGGGTGTCCGCCTGGTCGTAGAGGTAGGAGCGGAAGGCGAACGTCGTCACCGTGCCGATCACGGCGGCGACGACGGCGATCAGGGCGACGGCGGAGACGACCAGCCGGGTGCGAAGGGACCAGGGCCCGCGCACGGCGCGAAGCCCGCGGAGGCGGCGGATCCTGCGGAGGCGGCGGGGGTGTCCGATACCGAGTCCGATACCGCGTCCGACACCGCGTCCGACACCGCGTCCGATACCGCGTCGGCGCAAACCGCCCACCGGGGCTACTCCCCCGGCTTGATGAGGTATCCGGCCCCGCGCCGGGTGTGGATCATCGGGGACCGCCCCGCGTCGATCTTCCGCCGGAGGTAGGAGATGTACAGCTCCACGACGTTGGCCTGGCCGCCGAAGTCGTACGACCACACCCGGTCGAGGATCTGCGCCTTGCTGAGCACCCGGCGCGGATTGCGCATGAGGTAGCGCAGCAGCTCGAACTCGGTGGCGGTGAGGTGGATCGACGTGCCGCCGCGGGTGACCTCGTGGCTGTCCTCGTCCAGGGTGAGGTCGCCGACCGCGAGGAGGGAGTCGCTGCGGGCGGGCGCGGCGCCGGAGCGCCGGATGAGGCCGCGCAGCCGGGCCACGACCTCCTCCAGGCTGAACGGCTTGGTGACGTAGTCGTCGCCGCCCGCCGTCAGCCCGGCGATCCGGTCCTCGACGGCGTCCTTGGCGGTGAGGAAGAGCACGGGCACGTCGGGCTGCTCGCGCCGCAGTCCGCCGAGGACGGCGAGGCCGTCCATGTCGGGGAGCATCACGTCCAGGATCACCGCGTCGGGCCGGAACTCCCGGGCGGCCCGCAGGGCGCCGGCCCCGTCGCCCGCGCTGTGCACCCGCCAGCCCTCGTACCGCAGGGCCATGGAGAGGAGCTCGGTGAGCGGCGCCTCGTCGTCCACGACGAGGACGCGGACGGCCGAGCCGTCGGGCCGGATCAGTTCGGTGCGCCGTCGAGGCGTGGTCGCGGTCATGCTGCCACGCTGGCCGGAGGGGCTGAGAGCACCCTTGCGCTTCCCTGTGAATTGGCTGAGAACGGCAGGGACGGGCCTCGTCTAGGGGAGGTCGAACAGCTTCGCCGCGTTGTCGTGGAGGACGGCCCGCATCCAGTCGTCGCCGAGGCCGAGCCGTTCGAGGGCGTGGAGCTGGTGGACGTACGGGTAGGGAATGTTCGGGAAATCGGAGCCGAGGAGGATCCGGTGGCCGAGGGCGCGCAGGCGCGGCAGCTCGGCGGCGGGAAAGGGCGCGAGGCGTTCGCTGAAGTCGGTGAAGGCCATGGTCGTGTCGAGGTGGACGCCTTCGTACCGCTCGGCGAGGTCGAGGAATTCGGTGTACTCGGGCATGCCCATGTGCGCGACGATCAGCCGCAGGCGGGGATGGCGGGCGAGCACCTTCCCGATGGGGCCGGGGCCGGTGTGCGCGCCGGGAGTGGGGCCGGAGCCGCAGTGGACGACGACCGGTACGCCCGCGTCGGCGAGGGCACCCCAACCGGCGTCGAGGAGCGGGTCGTTGGGGTCGAATCCGCCGACCTGGAGGTGCACCTTGAAGACCCGGGCGCCGGACGCGACGGCCCGGTCGACGTATCCGGCGGCCTCCGGCTCGGGATAGAGGGTGGCGGTGTGCAGACAGTCGGGGGTACGGGCGGCGAAGTCGGCGGCCCAGCCGTTGAGCCAGCCGGCCATGCCCGGCTTGTGGGGGTAGAGCATCGAGGTGAAGGCGAGGACGCCGAAGCCGCGGAGCAGTTCGACGCGGCGGTCCTCCTCCTCGCGGTAGGTGATGGGCCACTCCAGGCCGGTCAGCGGGCCGACGGCGTCGAAGTAGGCCCAGACCTTGTCGAGGACGTTCTGCGGCATGAAGTGGGTGTGGACGTCGACCAGCCCGGGCAGCCCGAGCGCGTCGACGAACCGCCGCGGATCGTCCGCGGGGCCGGGAGCGGGCTCGGGGTCGGGAGCGGGCTCGGGGTCGGGAGCGGGCTCGGGGTCGGGAGCGGGCTCGGGGTCGGGGGCGGTGCCGTCGGCGCTCGGCGGCCGGGTGCTCGGGGTCCGGGTCATGTGGATCAGCCTGGGCCGGGAGGGGCGGGTGTGTCCAGGAGAGGGAGGGGCCGTCGACGGCCTCAGGGGGCGCCGCCCCTGCCCTGGGTGTCAGAAGAGCCCGGCCTGGTCCGGGGGTTCGGCCCTGTTTTCGGCCACCGGTACGGAGACGGGGGCGTCGGGGTCGGCCGAGGCGAGCCCCCAGCCGTGCAGGAGACGGGTGTCGAGGACGAGGCAGCGCCCCGCGGAGTCGAGGAGGTGCAGGTCGGGCCCGGCGGCGGCGAGGAGGCGGCCGGCGACGACACCGCCTTCGACGAGTTCGGCGACGGTCCCGGAGGGCGCGGGGAGCCCGTCGAGACGGAAGGCGTCCGCGTGGTCGCGTATCTCCAGGGCGGCCGGTTCCAGGGTCTCGGCCCAGCGGGGCAGGGCCACGACGTGCCCGTACAGCTCCTCGACCTGCCCGGCGCGCTCGGCGGCGGGCGGCAGGTCGTGCCGTACGCCCCGCTTGCGCGCGTACGGGATCCGGTCGGGCACCTTCAGGGCGTGCCGGAGGACTTCCTCGGTCCGTCGGCAGGCCATGAGCGGGCCGCGCCCGAGCCAGCCGAAGGTGACGGCGCCCTGCTCCAGGAGCCTGGCGTCGCCGCGGGCTTCGGCGGTGATGCCGACCTTGGTCATGCCGGGGCCGAACCAGGCGAGGTACACGCGGTAGGGCCGGGGATCGTCGGCGACGGTGTCGGCGGCGACCGAACGCAGCCGGTCGAGCCGCGCGCACTCGGCGCAGAGGCCGCCGGTGCTCCGCGCGGGAACGGTCGCGGCGAGGGGGCACGGGTTGCCCCGGGCCCCGGGGCAGCGCCGGCCGTCGACGGCCCGGAAGGCGAGCGGCTGCCCGTAGGCGAGGGAGGAGACCCGCCCGCCGGCCCACCGGAGGCCGGGCGCGCCTCCGCCCCACGTCATGCCGGCGCTCCGCCACACCACGCCCTTGCCCTCCGCCCTGCCCTCGCCCCAGGCCCTTGGTCCTTCTCGAACGCGGTCTCGGTCTCGGGCTCGTTCTCGTTCTCGTTCTCGGTCTCGGTCTCGGTCTCGGTCTCGGTCTCCAGTCTGCGCCACGCGCGCCGGTGGACGGACGCGTCACGTCACTCGGGCAGCAGGAAGATCCGCGCGCCGTCGGCGGAGGAGCGGGTCTGCCGCACGCACCCGCGGCCGACGAGCAGGTCGACGCTGTCCCGGACCCGGTCGACGGTGAGGCCGGTGCGCCGCGCGATCTCCTCCAGCCGGTACCGCGCGCCGCCGCGGACGAGCGCGGGGGCGAGGTAGGCGGCGACGGCGCGTACGTCCCCGGTGACGGGGAGGCGGTCGGCGTGCCAGGTGTCGAGGAGTTCCTGGGGGGTCATCGGGGGGCGGGTGCGCTGGGCGGGGAAGGGCCGGCGTTCGAGGGAGTCGGCGATACGGGAGAGGGCGCGGGCCGTGTCCCGCTGGACGCGGCGGGCCTCGCGCAGCAGCGCGTCCCGCTCCCCACCGCGTTCTACGCCGTCGTGCCCCGGGGCCAGCCCTTCGGCGGCGTCCGCGCCGCCGCCCTCTTCCCATGCGGCGAACTCCTCGCCGAGCCGCAGGGTCCGCTCTTCGAGCCGGACGATGATGTCGACGATCTCCTGGGGCATGACGCAGCCGGGGTGGGCGGGGGCGGGTTCGAGCGCGTACGAACCGTCGCGCTGGATGGTGGCGACGAGGTCGCCGACCCAGGCCTGGAAGGGGCCGGCGGTGGGTTCGGAGGAGCCGTTGACGAGTTGGACGAGCCCTTGGAGGTTCACCATTCGCATGGAGCGCTTGAGCCCTTGGGCCGCGATCGCCCGCGCGGCCCCTGCCTGCTCTCCCCGTCCCGCGTGCCCGGGCGGCTCCTCGGCAGGGGCCGGCGCGTCCGGGCCGGTCTGCGCGCCGTCGTCGGCGGGCCGCGTGGATCCGGCGGCGATGCGTACGAGATCGGCGAGCGGGGTGGCGTGTTGCGGGGGGACGTGGGAGCGGAGGGCGTCGCGGGCGTCGGCGTATCCGAGGCTCCCCGCCACGTCGACCGCGGGGAACCAGTGCGTCCCGTCCGGCATCGTCATCCTGCGGATACGCGCTCCGGTGGCCGCGTATACGAAGTCGTCGACGTCGATCGCGTCCCGCTGTTCGAGCTGCTCGTCCATCGAGCCTCACCTCCGTTACCGAAGCTAGGCCGATGGCATATTCAACTGACATGCAAATGCGGGGATGTTCACCCGAAAGAGGAAGGCCCCCTGGGAACCAGGGGGCCTTCCTCTTTCGCTCGGGGCGGGTGGACTACCGCGCCACGAACTGGGTGAGGATGGCCTGCACCTCGTAGATGTCGACGCCCTTGGTGAAGGTCTTCTGGACGGGCACGGAGTTGCCGGAGATCCAGATCTTCAGCTCGGCGTCGAGGTCGAAGGTGCCGGCGGTCTCGACGGCGAAGTGCGTGATGCTCCGGTACGGGATCGAGTGGTACTCCACCTTCTTGCCGGTGATGCCCTGCTTGTCGACGAGGACGAGCCGCCGGTCGGTGAAGAAGATGGTGTCGCGGATCAGCAGGTACGCGGCGTGGATCTGCTCGCCCTGGCCGAGCAGCCGTGCGTAGTCCTGCTGCGCCTGCGCCGGATCGATCGCGTGCGCGTTTCCGAACAGCGCCATGTGGGACCCCCCAAGAAGAACGACAAAAGGATCTTCCGACCTTATCGCCCCTGTGGGGGCGGCGGCAGCGGGGTCAGGCGTGCAGAAAAAACTTCGCGGAGGCTGTCACACTCGCGCGGCGCCGGGTGTCAGTGCGGTGACGGACCCACCGAGACGCCGGAGCGAACGCACCGGCGCCCGCCACCCGAGGAGCACCGGATGTCCACCACGTACGTCGTCGTCACGATCATCGCCGCCGTTATGGCGGGCTTCTCCGCCGCCTCGGTCTTCCTGAAGGCCCAGTGGGTCGTGGAGCCGCTCGCCGACTACGGCGTCCCGCGCTCCTGGTGGCCCTGGCTCGGCACGGCCAAGGCGGCGGGAGCCGCCGGCCTCGTGGCGGGCCTGTTCCTCCCCTACATCGGCGCGATCGCCGCGATCGGCCTGGTCCTCTACTTCACGGGCGCGGCCCTGACGGTGCTCCGCGCCCGCTCGTACACCCACATCCCCTTCCCCCTCCTCTACGCCGCCCCGGCCCTCGCGACCCTGACCCTGACCTGACCCCACCGGGGCGCCCCCCGGAAACGCCAGAGGCCCGGACTCTCGTCCGGGCCTCTGGCCTGCTGTGCACTCGGCACAATCCCACTGCGGTGCGTACGCGTGGCAGCTCATGCAGGGTGCGTGCGCGCTGTGAACGGCGGTGTTCATGAGCGAACCGGACAACGACCAGGGCAACGAGTTCGGGTGCATGGGTCGAGCGGGTGGTTGCGCCATAGGCCCTCTGAACTCGCCGCCATGGGCGGGGTCAGGGTGCGAGGAAGCCGCGAGGCGCCGGGTGGGGGGGGGTGGCTCACTACGCCAAAGCGGCAGCAGCCTTGGATCAGCTCAATGGCGGCCATCCACGCCTGTCGGACAGCCGGCCCACCCGCTCGGAAAGGGTCTCAGGCACGTTCACCCCCCTCTGCCGAGCTGCTTCTATGCGGTGCCTTATGTGACCGAGGAAGTTGTCCAACCCTTCGTCACTACGCGCGGCGTAGCCAGCCAGTTCTCGTCGCATACGGACCGTCTGGTCGTCCTCTGAGTTCATCACGACATGAAGCGTAGGCGGCTCAACAGTCGGACAAGATGGGCTCGGAAAGCTGCGGTATCCCAGAAGCATGGAGTCGTCGTGCGCCATGCGTGACAGACGACGCTCAGGGCGGCAGCCGATCGGATGGACGACGCCTTGGGCCTTGACGACGCCGACGAGAAACAGGGCGAGGCGGCCGGGAAGTCGCCGGCTGCTTGATCGGCCTGCTCGTGGACGTTGATGTCACCCGCTGATGTCAGAGGCCCCCTGGACGATGTCCAGGGGGCCTCTGAGCTGTGTGCACTCGGCAGGATTCGAACCTGCAACCTTCTGATCCGTAGTCAGATGCTCTATCCGTTAAGCTACGAGTGCTTGTGCTTCCCGGCTTTTTTCTTGCCGGTCGGCGTTGCGGGAACAACATTACATGACCTGCGCCGTAGCGCGAAATCCATTAGTCACACCCCCTCTGACCTGCTGAAACGCCATTCTGCAGGGATCGGCGTGCGCCAGGTGGGTGAGGCGGCGCGGCGGCGCCTCGGGACCGAAAAGCTTCGGCAGAGGGCAGCGGGGCGGGCCCGGAACGGGCGAAGCCCCGGCCGTGGGGGCCGGGGCTTCGGGTGGGGCGGAGGCGGAGGGATTTGAACCCTCGATGGGCTTTAAGACCCAAACCGCATTAGCAGTGCGGCGCCATAGACCGGACTAGGCGACGCCTCCATGCACCTCCGCGCGGGCGCGGATGGTGCGTGCAGATGATGACACAGGCGAGCCGGGTGTCACCAATCGCTTCTCACCGTACTAGCCCTCCGGGCCGGAGAGCAAAGCCCTTCCCCCCTTCGCCGCGCCGCCCACCCGCCCCCGGCTGCGCAACGAACGGGCGTACGGAGCGTTAGAGGAGACGGGGCCCATCCCGTAAGCCCCTCGCCCGCCATCCTGGAGTTCGTATGCTGCGCCGCCTCGTCTTCGCGACCGTCGCCACCGCTGTCGCGACCCTCGCCGGCACCACCCCCGCCACCGCCGTCCCCGCCCTCCTCACCGGGCCCCTGCCACCGCTGCCGCTGCTCTCGGCGCCCGACGCCCTCACCGTCACCATCGCCAAGAGCGGCCACCGCGAGGCCGACGGCACCTTCAAGCTGGAGTGCGGCGGCGAGGCCGGCGGGGACCACCCCGCCGCGCACAACGCCTGCCGGCGGCTCGGGCAGCTCGCCGACGAGGGCCGGGACCCGTTCGCGCCCGTCGGGAAGGACCGCTTCTGCACCCAGCAGTACGGCGGCCCCGCCGTCGCCCACGTCGAGGGGACCTGGCAGGGCCGGCGCGTCGACGCGGACTTCTCCCGGGCCGACGGATGCGAGATCGCCCGCTGGGAGAACCTGGAGCCCATCCTGCCCCGGGTGCGCTGACCGGCCCGGCACCACCGCCTCCACGGCCCGCCGTTCACCTGTTCCCGCACGGCGGGGGGCGCACGACCGGTCGCGTACGACCGGCGCTCGCGGGGCCCGGACGCCGTGATGACGTGCGGCGATCGCGTGAGAATGACGTTCGGATCCTGCCGGTGGCATGCGACCTCGCCCCCCGCCCACCGGGCCTGCCCTTAGACTCCTTCAGTGACAGGCCGCGGCCCGAGAGGCAAGATGGGGCCGGCCAGCCGCCGGGCAAGGTGCAGTGGGTCAGGGAGGAAGCGTCGTCGTGAGCAGCAGGCCATCCCGAGGCGCTGCTCGCCTCGCAGCCATACTTGACGCCCTCCCCGACGGCCTCGTGCTCGTCAACTGCAACGGCACGGTCGTCAACGCCAACACCATCGCCCTCGGCATGTTCGAGACCCCCGGCACCGCGCTCGTCGGGCGCGGGCTGCTCGATCTTCTGCCCGGCTTCGACTCCCGGCTGATCCCCGGCTCCATGCGGCTGCCCGAGGGCACCGACGAGCGGGGCCGCACCAAGCCGACCCGGATGATCGCCCGCCGGACCGACGGCAGCGAGTTCGCCGTCGAGGTGACCAGCGCCAGCCTCGAGGACGGGCGCGAGGCCTACGACTCGTACAGCGGGTACACCGGCGACGAGCTGCTCATGCTCGTCGTCCGCGACCTCACCGGCACCCTCGACACCGAGGCCGAACTGGCCCGCTCGCAGCGCCAGACCGAGATGATCCTGCGCGCCGCAGCCGAGGGCGTGGTCGGCACGGACACCGACGGACGGGTCGTCCTCGTCAACCCCGCCGCCGCACAGATCCTCGGCTTCCGCGCCAGCGACCTCGGCGGCAAGGAGCTGCACCCGCTGATCCTGCACTCCCGGCCGGACGGCGAGCCGTTCCCGTACGAGGAGTCGCCGCTCGCCGACACGCTCAAGTCCGGGCGCAAGCACCGGGTCCGCGGGCAGGTGCTGTGGGCGAAGAACGGTTCGCGGGTGCCCGTCGACCTGACCACCGCGCCGGTGCGCGACGGCGACCAGCTCGTCGGCGCCGTCATGACCTTCACCGACCGCCGGCCGTACGAACAGCTCGTCGAGAAGAACACCGCCGAACTCGCCGCCCTCACCGAGCGCCACGCCGCCGAACTGGAGCAGCGGAAGGAGCGGTACGAGGCCGAGCTGGCCGAGCGGGAGGAGCGCCACGAGGCGCTGGCCGCCCGGCACGAGCAGCTGACGGCCGTCCTCGGCGAGTCGCTGCGCGGGCCCCTGGAGGAGCTGCGCACCGAACTCTCCACCCTCGCCGCCGATGACGCCGGCCAGCTGTGGCCTGAGGCCAACCAGCTGCTGCACCACCTGGCCGCCGGGTACGCGCGGATGACCACGCTCGTCGACAACGTCCTCGGCTACCAGCGGCTCGACGCCGGGACGGAGGCGCTGGACAAGAGCGTCGTGCCGCTCGACTCGGCCGTGAGCGCCGGGGTCGACGGGGCCGTGGAACTCATCGGGCCGGGCCGCGTGCAGTTCGCGGTGCACGCGCCGCCGATCGAGGCGGAGGTGGACGCGGGACGCCTCGCGACCGCGCTCGCGCACCTCGTCGCGGACGTGGCCGGGGTCGACTCGACCGGCAAGGCCCGGGTCGTCCCGGGGGCCGGCTACGCCGACTCGACGATCGTGGTGGCGGCCGCGCAGCGCGGCGATGTCGTACGGATCGAGGTGCGCGGCCCGTACGCCGGCGGCGACCCGGTCCACCAGCCCATCGTGCGCGGGATCGTGGCGGCGCATGGCGGTGTGGTGCAGACGCACGAGGTGCCCGGGACGAGCGGCAGCGCGTACGTCCTCGAGGTGCCGCTCGGCGCCGGGAAGGGGACGGTCGCCTCGCCGCCCGCCCCCCGGACCCCGGCCCAGAGTCAAGGGCAGGGGCAGATCTCGGCTCAGGGTCAGATCTCGGCTCAGGGGCAGGCCCCGGCTCACGGGCGGCCGGAGCTGCAGCCCGCCCAGGGGACCGCCCCGGGGCACGCGGGGCAGGCGGCCTCCGGGCAGCGGCCCCAGGCGGGGCAGCTCGCGCTGCCCGCGCAGGCTTCCGAGACCCAGGGCGGCGGCCGTCGGCGCGCCCGGCGGGCGTCCACCGACGCCTTCCTCGACAGTTCGGTCGCTCCTGAGGACGCTCCCGGCCCGACGGGGCGCCGCCGCGGCCGTACGGAGACGGCGGCGCCGGCCGGGGCCCCCGCCGGTTCCGTCACGGGATCTCCCGCCGACCTGATCCCGGCCCAGAACGCGGGGACGGCACCGGGCACCGCCCCGCACGCCGGCCCGAACTCCGCGCCGGGCTCGGCCGGTGAGGTCTCCGGGCCCACCGGCCGGCGGCGCGGCCGGCCCGCCGAGGGCTCCGTGGTGACCGCGGCCGAGAGCGCACAGGGCCGTGCCGCGCTCGGGGACACCGTGCCCCCGCAGGGCGTCCCGGTGGAGGCTTCCGCCGCCGCCTCCTCCGCTCCCGCCCTGGCCCGGGCCCTGCCCGCCGTGGCGAGCCCGGAGGAGGCCGCCTCGGCGCAGCCCACCGGACGTCGGCGGCGCGCGCTCGCGGCCGCACAGGAGCGGGCGGCGGCGGCCGAGGCCGGACCGCGCACCCCGTTCGCGCTGCCCCCGGCGGACGCCGACCCGGACACGGACCTGGACGCGGGCACGGACCTGGACGCGGGCCCGGGCCCCGGCCCCGGCGCGGGCATGGGTACGGACGCGAGCACCGGTAGGGGTGTCGGTACGGGCGTCGGTACGAGCACCGGCACAGGCATCGGCACGGGCGTCGGTACGGGCCAGGAGGTCCAGGCCCAGCCGGGGCCCGTGGCGGCCCCGGCCCCCCTCCTCGTGAGCGACGAGGGGCAGCACGACGCTGCACGGTCCGCCGCCCCGGACGGTGATTCCACGTCCCCGCAGGTCCACCCGCACGCGCAGCCCCAGCCGCACCCGCCCGTCGAGCCCACCGGCCGGCGCCGGGCGGCCGCCCCCGCCCCGGAGGCCCCGGCCGGGACCCTGGGCGCCCCGGACGCCTCGCACTCCCCGGCCTCCCCGGTCTCCTCGGTCCCGCTGCAGGAGGCCGGTCCCGAGACCGGCTCCGTACCGCTGCCGGCGGCCCAGCCGTTGCCCGCCGAGGCACCGGCACCGCAGGACGCGGCGCCGGGCGAACCGGCCGCGAAGGACCGGTCCCTGGGCGGGCGGGCGTTCAGCGTCCGGACGCTCGGTCAGGGCGTCCCCTTCGCCCAGCAGATCGCGGCCCAGCAACTGGCCGCCCAGCAGGCCGCGCCGAACCAGACCACCACCACCGGTACCGGCACCAGCCCCGGCACGGGCGCAGGGGCGGGGACCAACGGCGCGAACGGCACGAACGGTTCCAACGGCTCGGGGCGGCGGCGCAAGCTCGCCACACCGCCCGACGGCGACCGGCCGACGCCGGCCCCGGCAGGCGGCGCCGCCGCGGGCCCCGCCGCCGCCTCGGAGACGGGGGCCAGGCCGCACCCGCAGCCCGCCGTTCCCGCGCCGAAGCGCGCCCCCGCCGCCCCCGAGGGCCGCGCGTACGCCATAGGGGCGCCCGCCGCGGGCTCCGCCGAGGGCCCCGAGCCGCTGGACGGCCCCGGCGGCGCGGTCGAGGTCGCGAACAGGCCGCTGCCGCAGCCCGTCGACGACGAGCTGCCCCCGGAGCCGCTCGACAACCCGCGCCGGCTGCTGGTCTGGCCCGCGCCGGACGTCGCCACGCAGCAGGCGCTCAGCGACCGCGGCTACCGCCCGGTGATCGTCCACTCCCGCGAGGAGGTCGACGCCCAGATCGCCGCCTTCCCGGCCGCGCTCTTCGTCGACCCGCTGACCGGCCCGATCACCCGCACCGCCCTGCAGTCGCTGCGCCGGGCCGCCGTCGCCGCCGAGGTGCCGGTCCTGCTCGCCGCCGGGCTCGGCCAGGCGACCCGGGAAGCGGCCTACGGCGCCGACCCCGCCGTACTCCTGAAGGCGCTGGCGCCCCGCGACAGCGAGCAGCACCCGTCCCGCGTCCTGCTCATCGAGGAGCACGAGGAGATCGCGGTGGCGCTCGCCGCGACCCTGGAGCGGCGCGGGATGCAGGTGGCGCGGGCCGCGACCGACACCGAGGCGGTCGCACTGGCCACCCAGACGCGGCCGAACCTCGTGGTGATGGACCTGATGCAGGTCCGCCGCCGCCGGGCCGGGATCATCGACTGGCTGCGCGCGAACGGCCAGTTGAACCACACCCCGCTCGTCGTCTACACCTCCGCCGGACTCGACGAGGCGGAGCTGCCGAAGCTGGCGTCCGGCGAGACGGTGCTCTTCCTGGCCGAACGGTCCACGAGCAACGAGGTACAGGCCCGGATCGTGGATTTGCTGGCGAAGATAGGGACGAACTAGGCGCCCTCCCGTACCGGCATACGGAACGGGAGAACGGGCGGTGGGGAGGAGGCCGAAGCCTCCTCCCCACCCCCCCCCCCCCGGCCCGCCGGGCGCCGGGGGGGGGGGGCCGGCGCCCCCCGGCCCGGGCCGGGGGGCGGGGGGGGGGGGGGGGGCGCCCGCCCCCCCCCCCCCCCCCCCCCCCCCCCCGCCCGCCGTCCGGCCGGTCGGCCGTCCTTCCGGACTACAGCTGTGTCACGTCCAGCTCGCCCTCCGCGTACTGCTTGCGGATCACCTTCTTGTCGAACTTGCCCACGCTCGTCTTCGGCACGGCCGGCACGATCGCCCAGCGCTCCGGGAGCTGCCACTTGGCGACCGATTCCGCGAGGAACGCCCTGAGGGAGGCGTAGTCGGCCGTCGAACCCTCCTTGAGGACGACGGTCGCGAGCGGGCGCTCGCCCCACTTCTCGTCCGGCACGGCGACGACGGCGGCCTCGGCGACCTCCGGGTGCGCCATGATCGCGTTCTCCAGCTCGACGCTGGAGATCCACTCGCCGCCGGACTTGATGACGTCCTTGGCGCGGTCGGTGAGCGTGAGGTAGCCGTCGGGGCTGATCACGCCGACGTCGCCGGTCTTCAGCCAGCCGTCCTCACTGAACTTGTCCGCCGGGCGAATCGCCTCACCGTCGATCCCGCCGAAGTACGAGCCCGCGATCCAGGTGCCGCGGACCTCCAGCTCACCGGCCGACTCGCCGTCCCAGGGCAGGTGTTCGCCGGCGGGGCCGACGAGACGGGCCTCCACACCGGCCGGGAACCGGCCCTGGGTGACGCGGTACGGCCACGCCTCCTCCTCGGAGAGCCCGGCCGGCGGGTGCGCCATGGTGCCGAGCGGGGAGGTCTCGGTCATGCCCCAGGCGTGACAGAGACGGACGCCGAGCTTGTCGTACGCCTCCATGAGCGAGGGCGGGCAGGCCGCGCCGCCGATGGTGACCTGGCGCATGGAGGAGAGGTCGCGCGGGTGGGCGGTGACCTCGGCGAGCAGGCCCTGCCAGATGGTGGGGACGGCGGCGGCATGGCTCGGCTTCTCACGCTCGATCATGTCGGCGAGCGGGGCCGGCTGGAGGAACCGGTCCGGCATGAGCATGTTGATGCCGGTCATGAAGGTGGCGTGCGGCAGGCCCCAGGCGTTGACGTGGAACTGCGGGACGACGACGAGCGTCGTGTCCTTGTCCGTGAGCCCCATCGACTCGGCCATGTTCACCTGCATCGAGTGCAGGTAGATGGAGCGGTGGGAGTAGACGACACCCTTGGGGTCGCCGGTGGTGCCGGAGGTGTAGCACATGGCCGCGGCGGAGCGCTCGTCCAGCTCGGGCCAGTCGAAGGTGGTGGGGCGGCCGGCGATCAGCTCGTCGTAGTCGTGCACGCGGGGCGCCACGCCGTCGAGGACGGAACGGTCGCCGGGGCCCGACACCACGATGTGCTCGATGGTCGGCAGGTGGGGCAGCAGCGGCGCCAGGAGGGGCAACAGCGAGCCGTTCACGAGCACCACGCGGTCGGCGGCGTGGTTGACGATCCACACGAGCTGCTCGGGGGGAAGCCGCAGGTTGAGGGTGTGCAGGACCGCGCCCATGGAGGGGATCGCGAAGTACGCCTCGACGTGCTCGGCGTTGTTCCACATCAGCGTCGCGACCCGCTGGTCGCCGGTGACTCCGAGCTCGTCCCGCAGGGCGTTGGCCAGCTGGGTCGCGCGTGCCCCCGTCTCCGCGAAGGTGCGGCGCTGCGGCTCGGGCTCACCGGTCCAGGTGGTGATCAGAGACTTTCCGTGGATCGTCATCCCGTGCTTGAGGATGCGGGTCACGGTCAGCTGTACGTCCTGCATGGTGCTCAGCACGGCGTCCTCCCGGTGGGCGCTACGTGGCAGTAAGGGTGTGAGGATTCTGCTCACATACCACTCGGTATGTCACTACCCGGGAGTAGGGAAATTGCCAGCGATCGCTGGCGCCGGTCCGCCGGCAGGCTTCGTACCTGCGGTAACCCGTGAGGGTTTCACCGTACGGGGGACAGCTCCGGGTCCTCGCGGAGCTTGCCGAGGGCCCGGGACACCGCGCTCTTCACCGTGCCGACGGAGACGCCCAGCACCTCGGCCGTCTGCGCCTCGCTCAGGTCCTCGTAGTACCGCAGGACCACCATCGCCCGCTGACGGTCGGGAAGCTTCATCACCGCACGCCACATCGCGTCGTGCAGGACCTGCCGCTCGGCCGGGTCCGGCTCGGGCAGCCCGACCGGCTCCGGCAGCTCGTCGCAGGCGAACTCGTCGACCTTGCGCTTGCGCCACTGCGACGTACGGGTGTTCAGCAGCGCGCGGCGGACGTAACCGTCCAGGGCGCGGTGGTCCTCTATCCGCTCCCAGGCGACGAAGGTCTTGGCCAGCGCGGTCTGCAGCAGGTCCTCGGCGTCCGACGGGTTCGCGGTCAGCGAGCGGGCGGTGCGCAGCAGTACGGGGCCACGGGCCCGTACGTACGAGGAGAAGGACGGGTAGCCGATGGTCACGGCGGCCCCCCGGGCGGCCGTGGAGGCGCCGGCGCAGACGGGGCCAGAAGGTGGCGGAGTCATGACTCCACGCTAGGAGCGGGGAGCTGCCGGGGGATCGGCCCCAGGTCGCGAACCGCACTCCGCCTCAGGTTGTAGGGGTGGGGACAGCTGGACCTCCTGAAGGTGGAGCCCGTGCCCTGCCCGAGTAAGGGTCGGGGAGGAGGCGGGGCGGGACCCCGGGGCTGGGGAGAGGCCGGACAGGGGCCGGGGAGGGGGCGGGGTGGGCGGCTGGATCAGGGGCGGAGCCGGGGCCGGGGCCCCGGGAGTCAGGGGAGGATCTCGGCGACGGGGGCGTCGACCGCGTTGCGGTCGATCGCCATCCGGCTGCCGCCGTACGACTCCGTGACGTTGCCCGCGTACTGGTGGATCCGTCCGTACTCCCGCCAGGCCGTCGACGGCAGCAGGGGCTCCGTGTACAGCGCCGGTGCGCCGCTCCAGCGGGCGAACCACAGCACCGCCGGCAGGTCCGGGGTCCCGGCCTTCCGCTCCTGTTCCAGGTGGCGGATGCCGCTGTCGACACTGCTGTAGAAGCCGGGCAGATAGCCGAGGCGGCGGACCTCGCGGTTCCAGGCCCGGACGAAGAGGAGGGTCGTGTCGGCACAGGCCAGGTCGGTGATCTTGTACGCCTCCATGTCGAGGTAGAGCGGGCTGGACGGCCCGATGCCCAGCGCGCGGGCCGCCCTGACCGCGTCCGCCCCCTCGACGGTGCCCTGGGTCCACGGCGTACGGCCGATGGGGACGTCCTTCTTGTGCTCGGCGAAGACGCACGGAGCCTGCGAGCCGACGAAGAGCGGCAGCAGCCGCCAGCCGAGCGCGTGCACCTCGGAGACCCACGCGGGGGTGAGGTGCTGCTGGGTGAGACAGCCGCGGCCGCGGCCGCCGAAGTAGATGCCGAGAGCGCGGTACGGCGAGGCGCGCCAGGCCTTCATCACCGCGAGGGAGGGCGCCTCGCAGGTGTCGAAGGCCTTGCCCACGAAGGTGCTGAGCGCGGCGCGGCCGGGGGCCACGGCTCCGGGGGCGGCCGGGGCTGCTCCCGGCGCGCCCGGCGCCGCCGGGGCTTCCGGGGCCGTCACGGAGGCGTTCGCCGGGGGCGCCGTGCCGTTCCTCGTGGGGTTCTTCGCGGGGGTCGTCGCCGGGGCGGCGAGCACGGCCGCGGTGAGCGCGGCCACCACGGCCGGGACCAGCGCGCGCGCCCGCACGGCCCGGTGGTGAGGCCCCGTCACGTCCTGAGAGCAGTCCATGGGGCGAGTGAAGAGCCACCCGCCCCGGGCGGCCACCGCTCAGGCCGCCCCCTCAGCCGTCCGTGCCCAGGATCAACCCGGATGTGGGAACCCCGGTGCCCGCCGTGACCAGCGTCCTGGCCGCGCCAGGCACCTGGTTCACGGAGGTACCGCGGACCTGCCGTACCGCCTCCGCGATGCCGTTCATGCCGTGCAGGTACGCCTCCCCGAGCTGCCCGCCGTGGGTGTTCAGCGGCAGCGCGTCCGCCGCCACGAAGTCCGCCGCCTCGCCCGGCCCGCAGAAACCGAACTCCTCCAACTGCATCAGGACGAACGGCGTGAAGTGGTCGTAGAGGATCCCGACATCGATGTCGTCCGGAGCGAGCCCGGAGGTCCGCCACAGCTGCCGGGCCACCACCCCCATCTCCGGCAGCCCGGTCAGATCGTCGCGGTAGAAGCTGGTCATCGCCTCCTGGCGGCGGCCCGCGCCCTGGGCGGCGGCGAGGACCAGCGCGGGG
The DNA here is from genome assembly GCF_055587165.1 of Streptomyces sp. NPDC048353. NCBI lineage: Bacteria > Bacillati > Actinomycetota > Actinomycetes > Kitasatosporales > Streptomycetaceae > Streptomyces > Streptomyces sp. NPDC048353. The sequence continues at coordinate 141,015 of NZ_JBVJGU010000005.1, forward strand.
GGACGGCGCAGACCGCGGGCCCGTTCGGCGGAGGTGACGACGATCGCCTGGCCGCCGTCGGTCTCCTGGCAGCAGTCGAGGAGGCGGAGGGGTTCCACGATCCAGCGGGAGGCGGCGTGGTCGGCGAGGGTGATCGGCTTCCCGTGGAAATAGGCGGCCGGGTTGCGGGCGGCGTGCCGTCGACCGGTGACGGCGACATGGCCGAAGGCCTCCGGCGTCAGCCCGTACGCGTGCAGGTACCGCTGGGCGGTCATCGCGACCCACGAGGCCGGGGTGAGCAGCCCGAAGGGGAGCTGCCAGCCGAGCGCGGCGCCCTCGGCGGAGGGCTCCCGCCGCTGGACTCCGGAGCCGAAGCGGCGGCCCGAGCGTTCGTTGAACGCGCGGTAGCAGACGACGACTTCGGCGACACCGGTGGCGACGGCGAGGGCGGCCTGCTGGACGGTGGCGCAGGCGGCCCCGCCGCCGTAGTGGACGCGGGAGAAGAAGGACAGCTCGCCGATGCCGGCCGCCTGGGCGACGGTGATCTCCGGGCTGGTGTCCATGGTGAAGGTGACCATGCCGTCGACGTCCGCCGGGGAGAGCCCGGCGTCGTCGAGTGCCGCGTGCACGGCCTCGACGGCGAGCTTCAGCTCGCTGCGGCCGGAGTCCTTGGAGAACTCGGTCGCCCCGATCCCGGCGATGGCGGCGCGGCCCCCGAGGGTGTCGGCCCGGCGGACGCTCATACCGCCCCTCCGGACGAGGAGGACGGTGCGGAGGGGGACGGGCCGGAGGAGGACGGGCCGGAGGAGGACGGACCGGAGGAGGACGGACCGGAGGAGGACGGACCGGAGGAGGACGGACCGGAGGGGACCTCGGCCACGGTCAGGGTCACGGTGCCGGTGACGTGGTGACCGATGCCGTTGGCGCCGGTCACCCGCACCCGGGCTGTGGCGCCGTCGACCTCCGTGACCGTGCCGGTCAGCGTCATCGTGTCGCCGGGATAGTTGGGGGCGCCCAGCCGGATGGCCACCTTCCGGAGGACGCAGCCGGGTCCGAAGTGGTCGGTGATGTACCGCCCGACCAGGCCGTTGGTGGTCAGGATGTTCATGAAGACGTCCGGGGAGCCCTTCTCCCGCGCCAGCTCGGCGTCGTGGTGCACGTCCTGGTAGTCGCGCGAGGCGACCGCCCCGGCGACGATCAGCGTGCGGGTGATCGGGATCTCCAGCGGAGGCAGTTCGTCCCCTGCCCTCATGTCGGGTCTCCGTTCGCGAGGAGGTCGCCGAGCTCGGCGAGGAGTTCGGTACCGCAGCCGAGGTACGCGTCGAGCTGCCTGCCCCACAGGAAGTGCCGGTGGACCGGGTGGTCGAGATCGGCCCCCATGCCCCCGTGCAGGTGCTGCCCCGCGTGCACGACCCGCTTCCCCGCCTCCGACGCCCACCAGGCCGCCGTCAGCGCCTGCTCCGCCGCCGACTGCCTGTGGTGTCGGCCCTGGTCGTGGCCGTGGTCGTGGAGCCAGGCCGCCTCGTAGGCGGTGACCCGGATCGCCTCGGTGTCCATGTGGGCGTCGGCGGCCCGCAGCTGTACCGCCTGGCGGGTGGCGAGGGGCCGCCCGAACTGTTCCCGTACGGAGGTGTACGCCACCGCCCGGGCCAGCGACCCCGCGCAGACCCCGGCCTGCAGCCCCGCGAAGGCGATCCGGGCCATGGTCAGCACGTCGTCGTAGGCGGACGGCGGGCCAGGGGGTGCGGAGCTTGAGGCGGGGGCTCGGCCCGAGGGGTCGCCGAGGCGTTCGGCGCGGGCGCCGTCCAGGACGAGACGGCCCGCGGCCCAGGGGGCGGTGAGGTCGACGGGCGTCACGGTCACCTCGGCCGTACGCCTCCCCTCGGCCGCCTCACCGGTCGCACAGACCACACCTGTCCCACCGGCCCCACTCACCACACCGACCCCATCGGTCGCACTGGCCCTGCTCACTCCACCAACTCCACCGGTCGCTTCGGTGACGGGAACCAGCCAGAGCGTGTGCTCCCCGTCCGGTACGAGGACGTGCGTCGCGTCCCGCAGCCAGGGGACCCAGCCCACCTCGCCGGACAGGCGCCCGTCCGGGCCGGCGCGTACGGCACCGGTGGCGGGAAAGGCCCCGGTCACCACCGTCGTACCGTCCCTGAGGCCGGGCAGCAGGCGGGCGCGCTGTTCGTCCGTACCGTGGCGGGCGACGGCGAGGAGTCCGTACACGCAGCTCGCCGTGAACGGCGTCTGGGCGGTCGTCCGCCCCTGTTCCTCGGCCAGCAGCACGAGGCCGAGGAGCCCGGTCTCCTCGACCGCCTCCGGCAGCCCGGCCGCGCACAGCGCCTTCCACAGCTCGGCGTCCGAGCCCGTACCGGCGGCGGCGAGCCGTTCGTGCGTGGCGAGGTCGCCGAAGATCCGCGCCGCGAGCCCGGCGGCCGCCGCCTGCTCCTCCGTGGGGGTGAAGTCCATGTCAGCCCTCGCCTTCCGCCGTCGCCCGGAAGACCGGAAGCTCCAGCTCCGCGTCCACCCGCAGGAACTCCAGGCGGACCGGCATCCCGATCCGGACCTTGTCGTAGGGCACGCCGATGACGTTGCTGACGATCCGGACGCCCTCGGCGAGTTCGACGAGCCCGACGGCGTAGGGCGGGTCGAAGGCGGGGAACGGCGGGTGGTGCATGACGACGTACGAGTAGACGGTCCCGGCTCCGCCCGCCCGGACGGTGTCCCACTCCTGCGAGCCGCAGGCGTGGCAGCCGGGCAGCCAGGGGAACCGCAGGACCGCGCACGCCGTGCAGCGCTGGATGAGCAGCCGGTGCGCGGCGACGCCCTCCCAGAAGCCGGCGTTGTCCCGGTTGACCACCGGCCGCGGCCGCCGCGCGGGGGCGGCGGCCGAGGATTCCGTACGGGGAGTCGGGGGGTTCGGGCGGTTCGCACGGCTCCGGGGGGCGTATTTCAGGATGCGGAAGCGGTGGGTGCCGGCGAGTTCGCCGCGGGTACGGACGTCCATGCGGGTCGTCACGAAGTAGCCGGTGCCGAGCGTGGTGGTCTTGCGCTCCGACACCGCCTCGATGACGGCGTCGAAGGTGATCGGGTCGCCGGGCCGGAGCGGGCGCAGGTACTCCTGCTCGCAGTCGGTGGCGACGACGGAGGTGTATCCGGCGCCGTCGAGGAGGGCGAGCAGCTCGTCGTACGCCTCGGAGCGGTCGGTGTGCCCGGAGAGGCCGCCCATCGTCCACGCCTGGAGCATGGTGGGCGGCGCGACGGCGTCCGGTCCGCGGTACGCCGGGCTGGTGTCGCCCATGGCCTCGCACCAGTGCCTGATCATCGGCTCGTTGACGGGGTCCTTGCCGACGCCGGCGGAGGCGGCGACCCGCCCTTCGTACGCCGCGAGCCGCGCACTCAGGTCGGGGAGACCGTCCTCGGGGCCCGTGCTCATCGGTGACCGCCTCCCCCGCGGGTCCGTCCCATGCCGAGCCGCATCGTGGCGACGATCTCGCGCTGCACCTCGCTGACGCCCCCTCCGAAGGTGTTGATCTGCGCGGCCCGGTTCATCCGCTCCAGCTCGCCGCCGTCGCACGATCCGGGGGATCCCGCCCTGACCAGGCCCGGGGCGCCCGCGATCTCCTGGCAGACGCGGTAGACCTCGACCGCCGATTCGGTGCCGGCGACCTTCACTCCGCTCGCGTCCCCCGGGGCGAGCCGCCCGGCGCCCACGTCGGCCACGAGGCGCCAGTTGAGCAGGCGGGTGGCCGCCAGCCGGGCGTGCGCCTCGGCCGCGCGGATCCGTACCCACGGCTCGTCGACGCGCCGCCGTCCGGTCGCGGGGTCGGGGACGCGGGCCCGGCGGAGCGCGGCGGCGAAGAAGTCCTCGGCCTGCATGCCGATCGCGGCGAGGGCGACGCGTTCGTGGTTGAGCTGGTTGGTGATCAGGCTCCAGCCGGCGTTCTCCTCCCCGACGAGGTTCCCGGCGGGCACGCGGATGCCGTCGTAGTACGTCGCCGTCGTCGTCAGCCCGCCGACCGTCTCGATCGGGGTCCAGGAGAAGCCGGGGGCGTCCGTCGGGACGAGGACGATGGAGATGCCCCGGTGTTTCGGCGCCTCGGGGTCGGTGCGGCAGGCGAGCCAGATCCAGTCGGCGTTCTGGGCGTTCGAGGTGAAGACCTTCTGGCCGTCGATCCGCCAGGAGTCCCCGTCCCGTACCGCGCGGGTCCGCAGGGCGGCCAGGTCGGTGCCCGCCTCGGGCTCGCTGTAGCCGATGGCGAAGACGACGTCGCCGCGGAGGATCGCGGGCAGGAAGGCGGCCTTCTGCTCCTGGGTCCCGTACTTCATGAGGGTCGGACCGACGGTGTTCAGGGTGACCATGGAGACGGGGGCGCCGGCCCGGTACGCCTCGTCGAAGAAGACGAACTGCTCGTCGGGGCCGCGGCCCTGCCCGCCGTACTCCTCGGGCCAGCCGATCCCCAGCATGCCGTCGGCGCCCATGCGGCGCAGCAGCGTCCGCTGGGCGGCGGTGTCGGTGGCGGGCGGGGGGCCGTCGGGCATCACGGCGCGGAAGTACGCGCGGAGTTCGGCGCGCAGCCGCAGCTGCCGCTCGGTCGGGGCGAGGTGCACGGCGACGGACCTCCCGGGTCAGCGACGAGGTTTCTGACTGTCCGTCAGATAAGCGACCCCTGTCAAGGTCACCGGCGGAATGGGCCTCGGGAGGCCCCCGGGGGCCGGGCGCTCTACCGCTGGAACAGACCGCTGCCCACGTCGGAGGGGACCTTCTCGCGGACGGGCCGGCTGTCCGGCCCGGGGAGCCGGGTGCCGGGGACGGGAACGGTCTCGACGCGCCGCAGCAGCACCACCCCGTCCTGGCGCAGGACGGGGTGGTAGCCGTGGTCCAGGAGGAGGGCGACGCGCCGGCGCTGTTCGTCGATCGTGGCGAAGGGGAAGGTGCGTTCGTCGACGCGGAGGAGCACCCAGTCCGCGCCGCGCGGGGTGGCGTCGACGAGGACCACGTCCGTGCGGGCGGAGAGCCGCGGGACGACGGTGTTGTCCGCCTCCACGGTCGCGCCGTCGGGGATGCGCTCGGCGGCCACGGCCAGGGCGCGCTTGTCGGGGCGGGGCTGCCAGGAACCGGGGTTGACGAGGAGACCGAGCCCGAGGGCGACGGCCGCGGCCGAGCTGAGGACGACCGCGGCGCCCGCCGACCACCGTACGAGCGGGCGGCGGCGGGGGCCTTGGCGGTGGAGGCGGGCGAGGGTCTCCAGGGCCGCCGTGACGAGGATCGGCCACAGGAAGGCGTCGTAGTGGTTGATCACCGGCCAGTGGTTCGGGTTGTCGGACAGCATCCGTTCGGCCAGCAGCGGCACGGCGAGCAGGAAGGTGGGCGAGCCGGCCGGGAGGAGGGCCAGGGTGCCGAGGATCCAGGCCAGCATGGCGATCTTCATGACCGGGGTGACGGCGACCTGGAGGACCAGCCAGGGTTCGGTCAGGACGTGCGCCAGTGCGGCACCGGGGTCGGCGCCGAGACGGCCGTAGGACCAGTAGTAGCCGGGCGGGCTGCCCATGGCGGGCAGGAACCAGACGATGACGAGGGCGGAGAGGGCCGGCCCGGCGAAGGCGAGCGCGGCCCCCACGGCGCGCCCGGCGCGGTCGCCGGCGCGGTGGGCCCGTACCGCCAGGAGGAGGCCGAACGCCCCCGCCACCAGGCCCATGTCCTCCTTGGTCAGGCACAGCACGACCGCCCACAGGGCCGCGGCGCCGTAGCGGCGGGCCAGGCCGCGCTCCAGCATGAGGAGCGTGACGGGGACCGCGAAGGCGACCTCGTGGAAGCCGGTGTACGAGGAGTTCAGCAGCGGCCACCCCAACCCGTACACGAGCCCGCCGAGATCGGCCGCCCGCCGCACCACGCCGGGGGCGGCCCCGGCGAAGCAGTGCCGGGCGATCCGCCGGACGACCGGCACCCCGGCGGCGAAGAGCGCGGCCTCGGCGACGATGAGCGTCCGCGGGTCGTCCCACAGCCAGTAGAGGGGCGCGAGCAGCGCCAGGAGCGGGGTGAAGTGGTCGCCGAGGAGGGAGAAGTCGGGCGGGAACTCGTGGTGCACGTTCTTGATCGGCGACCGGGGCAGCTCGAAGTGCGCGTAGGCGCGTACGGCCTGGTCGAATATCCCGAGATCGAACCCGGTCACCCGCAGCGCCGTCCACGACTGCAGCCCGAGCCCGCAGCACACCACGAAACACAACAGAACCGACGCGACCCCCCGCCGCCGCCCCCGGACGGGCACGGCGACCCCGCCGGGTCCCTCCCCCACCCCCCGCTGTCGCGGCACCCGCAGCCCCGCCAACCCCACACGACTCCCCATGCGCGGGACCCTACTGTGCCCTCCCCGAACCCGGCCTTGGAGCACCCGCGGCCCGTGGGGAGGGCCTGCCACCGAATCGGCGGGCGCGCTACGCCGACCTCGCGCTCGATCCCGGCCCGGCTCACGTGTCAGTCGACCCGTCCCCGCTGCTCTTCGTCCGTGATCGTCTCCCACGTCGGCAGGGGCGTCGTCCCGGTCGCGGTCGTGATCCGACGTACCTCGCACCCCATGAGACGAACGGCAGCGAAGAGACGCTGTCGGACCAGGCCGTGGTGTTCGGGTGGGAAGGCGATCCGGATCTGGTGAGGGTGGGAAGCGTCGTAAGTGAGCAGCCAGTCGGTGTCGACGGTCGCGAAGTGGTCCTGCCCCGAATCGTCGCGCTCAGAGCGCCATGAGCCCCGGTCGGCGGTAGGGGCCAGGGCCTCGCGCAGGATCCGCAGGCGCTCGGGATGGGAGAGCGAGCCCTCGGACAGGCGCAGACACCTGTGGGTGCGGCTGCGAAAGGCGTTGAACCACGGCGCCAGGCCCGGTTCCATGTCTCCGAGCACGCCGGAACTGAGACGTCCGGCGGTCCAGCCCTTGATGAACTCGGCCGCGCCCACGGAGTGCGTCTCGTACCGGCCCTCACTGCTCCACACCACGACAGGCCATTCCTCGGGGGCACGTTGGGTGAGCCAGCACAGCCGGTCGGCGTCCATGGTGGTGCCCCAGATCAGCAGCCCGCCCGGAGCCGGGTGCAGCGGGTACGGGTAGCGCTCGCTGTCCCACCCGGGAGATGCCGAGAGGCGGGCGCTCTGCCATGTGATGCCGTTGTGCCGCCTGGTGCCGAAGGGCGTCCGAAGGTAGAGGACGTCACAGAACTCGCCCCAGCCATAGGTTTCGACGAGCCGTTTGTAGTCGTCGGGCAGCCGGGTGCCGATCCCTGCCTCTACGGCGGCCCAGTCACCGGTGGCATCCACGGGTCCGGCCGGCGGGGGTACGAGCGGGATGAGCCCGCTGCTGTCAGGGGCGGTGACCTTCGGATCGGGCATGAAGGCAGCGTAGCCAGCAGCCGGCCGCGTGAGCCGGGAGATCACCACCGGAGAGAAGACCTGCTGATGAGCGGTCATGGCCGTGCCCCACGCATGCCCGATCCAGCGGGAGCGGACGGCCAACTACGGTGCGGGACGGGCAGCGGGCGCGAGACCGGCCCCCGACCGTTTCTCTGGTCAGGGGCCGTTTCACGTGGCGGTGGGTGTGGGATTTGAACCCACGGTGACATCGCTGCCACGACGGTTTTCAAGACCTTTCGCCGATCAAGGCGGGTGATGGCTCCGCCGCAGGTCAGCGGCGCGCGGGGACACCGGTGGAGCCTTCGCCATCGTCGTCGCGCCCCCTACGTGCCCCATCGGTACTCGTGTGCGGGCCGCCCTGCGTACGACCGAACCGAGGCCGGAGGGGAGGGGGCGCACACCGCGTTGGTGGAGGCCGAGAGAGCGATGCGCAACCGGCCGGGCAGGTACTGGGTAGCCGCTGCGGAGCCCGAGGCACCGGGCGAAGCCCTCACAAGTCAGATCCCCCTCGCGCAGCTGGAGCGGGCAGCCCTCCTGACCGACGGCGCGTCCCGGTTCGTAAACACCTTCGCCCTTGGTGACTAGTTCACCTGTCTCAACGTGCTGGAGCACCACGGCACAGCCAATCTCATCGACCAGATCCGCGACGCCGAGCGCAGCGACATCAACCTGGAGCGATGGCCCCGCTCCAAGCCGCACGACGATAGCAACGGTGATCTTCGCCCGCGTCTAAGGGCGAGCTGTTACAGGTTTCTCTACCTCATCAAGGCACCCACCGCGCACGGTGCGGTGCGCGCGGCCCGTCGCCCGGGCCTGCGCTCCTGTCTACGCTCCGCTCCAGCCCGGCCGCCGTCCGCACGCCTGGCAGCTTGGGTTGATGGGCAGCAGAAGTAGGCCTTCAATCACGGCAACCGTCACATGGCATGCGTAGCCACGAGCGCTGCCGACTGCGGCCAAGCCGGGCGTCCAGAGGACGGCGAGCAATACCGGTGTCACCGTGGCTGATGAGCGTGTCGTCAGGCCCCCAAAGCCGCTCCAACGGCCTCTTGTACGGTGCCTGCCAAGGGGGTCGCCATGCACGATCAGGACTGGGATGACGACAGCGAATACAGGTCGGCCGTGAGACGCACACGGATCACGATGGCGATCGCGTTGATCGTGACCCTGTTGGTGGCCGGGACCGTAGCTGTCGCCATCTTTGGCATATCCCTGTTTCTGGACCTCGCTGAGGCTCTCAGTCGGTAGCCGTGCCCCTCTCGTGCCCCTAACATGCCCGATCCGCCGGGAAGCCAGGGGGAACCACGGATAGTCACGGCACGCTCGCGACTCCGCCCCAGGTCAGCGAACGTGCAGTTCAGCCGGAATCCACGTACGGGATCTTCCAAACTGGGGACATGTCACATATGCAGCAGGCCGCCTGCGCAGGGGCGGCAGAGCGAGTAACTGGCCCGGACGGAAATCGTGTCAGAAGTCTGGTCTAGGTTTGGCCGGTGAACCACAGCAGCTCCAAGAGCGGCGCGCCCCGCGAGCCTGACTTGCCGTCCTACCAGGCAGTCCTAGCGGAGACTGATTGGAGTTCGCTCCAGACGGCTTTCGGGAACGGTGAGTGCCTTCCCAAGGTCCTGGCACGGTTGCTGGAGCCTGATCCCAAGGTTCAGGTCACCGCTTTGTCGGAGCTGAGTGAGCTGGTCGGCCACCAGAACAGCATCTATGAAGCCACCGCCCCCGTCGCCATGTATGTCGCCGGCATCCTCACCCACCCGGCGGCCATGACCCTCCGGCCGTATCGCAACGTCCCCATCCGCGCGACATTGTTGAACTGGTTGGTTTCCACGGCCTACGGCGCCTCCGACGAGATTGTCGACCGCACCGAGCAGTACTTCCCTGGCTTCCTCACCCACGACACCCCACTGGCGGCCTTCCGAGACCTGCGCCCGATGCTTTATCGAGCCGTCGCGCCCTTTCTGGAGGACAGTCACGAGGACGTGCGCGAAGCCGCCGGCCTCGCCGTGCTCATCCTCGCTGAACACCCCGCGCTCGCCCAGTACCGCGATCACCTCACCGTGCACGCGCGCCGCATCCTAGCCACCAGCAGCGAAGACCCTAACCGGCGCGTTGCCTGGAAGGCGCTCGAAGCATGGGACCACGACGTCACCGACATTGAACCTCTCCGGGAGGAGCCGTGGGACTGGGGGCCACACAGCGATGGCCGCGGCGATCTCGAACCTCCTTTCTAACTGATAGACGCACGGCCACCGGCCCAAGGATGTGTGGCCAGTCGAGTTACTTCGGAACGAAGAGCGGTCGTGCCACATCCGTGCCAGATCGAGCGGGGAGTCACGGGGAACGGGGGGCGTTAGCGGGTCCTGAGCCGTCGATCAGCTCTCCGAGCATCCGTGCAGGTCAGGTGCCCACCCGCGCTCCCGCTCTCCTAAAGCGGGTGTTGTAGATCATGCACGAGGTCGCTGATGGGCTCAGGTCGCTCGGCGGACAATGGCGTCATGACGTTGACGATCTGGGTCGATGACTGGCAGATCCAGTGCTGCGGAGAGAGCTTCGCGCCAGGGGATGTTGTCTCGTGGACGCTCCTGGAGGTCGATCCGGAGGACTACGCCGACATGGTCGGTGATGAGCGCGCGGCAAGAATTGACTTCTGCGAAGAGCATCACGGGCGGGACGAGGGGCATGCGCCCGTCCGGCTGGAGGTGTTGTCGGTCGATGAGGTGCACTGCCATTACGAGGTGCCCGCGGGCAGCACGTCCAACATCTACCACCCCGTGCCAGGTACGACCGTTCTGGTTCCGATCGAGGCGGCGGACGGGCGGGCGAAGGCGCAGCCGGGGGTGCGCTTCGTGGGGTATCTGGTCACCGCCCGACGTATCACAGACGTGCCGGACGGTGCGGCTACGCGTCATGGTCAATGAGGGGCCGGCGGGACAGGCTTCTCGCCCGATTGCTGTACAGCAGCTCCGTACCGCACCCCAGCAACCGGCCCCGCCCCATACCCCGTCGTCTCCAGGGCCTCACAGCGGCCGGAATAACCGTCACTAGCCGATCCCGCTAGAGCTACGGATCAGAAGGTGACCGTGCCCCTCCCGTGCCCGATCTAGCGGGAACCGACGGGGAACCACGGTGCCGAACGGGCAGCAAGCACGAGGACGGCCCCCGACCGTTTCTCTGGTCAGGGGCCGTTTCACGTGGCGGTGGGTGTGGGATTTGAACCCACGGTGACATCGCTGCCACGACGGTTTTCAAGACCGTTCCCTTAGGCCGCTCGGGCAACCCACCCCGCGCCGCTTCCTACGGAAGCGGCGCGGGGGACAGCCTAGCCGGTCAGTTGTCGCCCGTGCGTTCGCCGAGGGTGACCGTGGTCGTGGAGGTCTTGCCGTCGCGTTCGTAGGTGAGCTTGACCGCGTCGCCCGGCTTGTGGGTCCAGATCTCGCTGATGAGGGTCGGGCCGCTGTCGATCTGGCGGTCGCCGAAGCCGGTGATCACGTCGCCCGCCTTCAGGCCCGCCTTCGCCGCCGGGCCGTTCGGGGTGACCGACGGGGTACCGCCCGTGCCCTGGGCGGCGATCGTCGCGCCCTCGCCCTTGTCGGTCATGTTCACCGTCGCGCCGATCACCGGGTAGACCGGCTTGCCCGACCTGATCAGCTGCTCGGCCACGTTCTTCGCCTGGTTGACCGGGATCGCGAAGCCCAGGCCGATCGAGCCCGCCTGCGACTGGCCGAAGCCGCTGCCGGTCGACTGGATCGCCGAGTTGATGCCGATCACCGCGCCGCTCGCGTCCAGCAGCGGACCGCCGGAGTTGCCCGGGTTGATCGACGCGTCGGTCTGCAGGGCGCTCATGTACGAGTTCTTGCCGCTGGAGCCGTCGCCCGAGGCCACCGGGCGGTTCTTGGCGCTGATGATGCCGGTGGTGACCGTGTTGGACAGCCCGAAGGGCGCGCCGATCGCGATCGTCGAGTCGCCGACCGCCACGCTGTCGGAGTTGCCCAGCGGCAGCGGAGTCAGCCCCTCCGGGGCCTCCTTCAGCTTCAGTACGGCCACGTCGTAGCCCTCGGCCCGGCCCACCACCTCGGCGTCGTACGTCTTGCCGTTGGAGAAGGTGGCCGAGAGCGTGCCGCCCTCCGCCGCGGAGGCCACCACGTGGTTGTTGGTGAGGATGTGGCCTTCCTTGTCGTAGACGAAGCCGGTGCCCGTGCCGCCCTCGCCCTGCCCCTCGCCGGTGTCGGCGCCGGACTTCGCCTGGATGGTGACCACGCTGGGCAGCGCCTTGTTCGCCACCGCCGCGACCGTGCCCGGATCGCGCTTGAAAGCGGCCGGGGAGTCGCCCGCCGAGACCGTCGTCGAGCTGCTGCCGCCGTCGCCGCGCTCCGCGGCCCAGTAGCCGATGCCGCCGCCGACACCGCCGGCCACCAGCGCGGCGACGAGGACCGCCGCCACCAGGCCGCCGGCCCGCTTGCGCGGCGCCGGGGCGGGCGGGACCGCCGCACCGGCGCCCCAGGACGGAACGTTCGGCGGCGGCGGAGGCCAGCCACCCGCCGCGCCCGCGCCCGCGGAGGCCGGGGTCGTGCCGTAGGGCGCCTGGCCGTGCGCTCCCGTCGCCGCGTAGGGGTCGTGGGGGTCGTGGGGCGTCTGACCGTGCGCGGCTCCGGATTCCTGGCCGTGGCCGTGCGGGGCTCCGGATTCCTGGCCGTGGGCTCCCGTGGGCGCCGGGCCGTGCGCCCGCGGCGCCTCCGCCGGTGGGGTCACGGGCAGCGGCGCCGTCGCGGGCTCGGGCCGGGGGGAGGGGCCCGGAGCCGTCTCCGGCACCGCTGCCGGCTTTGACGCGTCCACCGCCGACGCAGGCGGTACGGGAGGGGCGGGAGGCGTGGGAGGGGCGGACGGGGCAGTCGGGTCCGCCGGAACCGCCGTGCCCTCGTTCTCGGTACTCACAGCTCTCTCCTCGTTTACTGCGCGGGTGGATGCGGGCTCTGTGTGCGAACAGCTTTTCCCACGGGACGTCAGGCCACTGTAAGCCGGAGCTGTGCGTCCGCTCGTATTTCTTTATTTATGGACAGAACGGACCCGAGCCGATACCGCCGCTCCGCCAATGGCACCATGACGCGGTGACCCACGCACGGCAGCACACCGACCGCGGCCCCGCCCAGGTGGTCGCCCACCGCGGAGCCTCCGAAGACGCCCCGGAGCACACCCTCGCCGCCTATGTGAAGGCCATCGAGGACGGCGCCGACGCCCTGGAATGCGATGTCCGGCTCACCGCCGACGGCCACCTCGTCTGCGTCCACGACCGGCGCGTCAACCGCACCTCCAACGGCCGCGGAGCCGTCTCCGCCCTCGAACTCGCCGATCTCGCCGCGCTCGACTTCGGCATCTGGAAGGGCCGCGAGGAGGCGGGCGAGAGCCCGGACTGGAAGGACTCCGGACTCACCTCCGTCCTCACCCTGGAACGCCTCCTGGAGCTGGTCTCCGACGCGGGCCGGCGCGTCGAGCTGGCCATCGAGACCAAGCACCCCACCCGCTGGGCGGGCCAGGTCGAGGAACGGCTGCTCCAGCTGCTCAAGCGGTTCGGACTCGACGAACCGTCCGCCCCGGAGGAGTCCCCGGTCCGCGTCATGAGCTTCTCGCCCCGCTCGCTGCACCGGATCACGGCCGCGGCGCCCCACCTGCCCACCGTCGCCCTGACGCAGTTCGTCACCCCGCGGCTGCGCGACGGCCGGCTGCCGGCGGGCGTACGGATCGCGGGGCCCTCGATCCGGATCGTCCGCCACCACCCCGCCGTGATCATGCGGCTCCAGAAGGCGGGCCACCAGGTCCACGTGTGGACGGTCGACGATCCCGAGGACGTCGAGCTCTGCGAGCGCCTCGGTGTCGACGCGATCATCACGAATCGGCCGAAGCAGGTCCTGTCCCAGTTGGGCCGCCTTTAATCCCTTTCCTCTCCCGTATCGCCTCTTACAGGGAGTGCACCGGCGCGTTCGGACCGTACGCGATCGTCACGAGTGCGTCACCGCACGCGTATCGGCCGGTTTCCGGTCCAGTCCATTGGGGCATCCACACCGTGGCGTGGGGCAAAGGAGGTCTCGGGGGTGGCGTTGGTGGTGGCACAGGAAGTGCCCACGTCGTCGAGCATGGCCGTTCCCCATGGCCCTGCGGGCGTGGGCAAGGCGCGACACCGTATGCGGGAGCAGTTGAGCCGCAGCGGAATGTCGGAATCGGTCGTCGACGATGCGGTACTGATCCTTTCCGAACTGCTCAGCAATGCCTGCCGGCACGGCAGGCCGCTGGGGCGGGCCGAGGTGGGCGACGGAGACGTGCGCGCGGCCTGGAGCATGGACGGCGCGGGCGGCCTGACGGTCGAGGTCACGGACGGCGGTGGTCCCACACGGCCTGTCCCGTCGACGCCCTCGGTCACCGCGCGCGGCGGCCGCGGGCTGAACATCATCAGCTCGCTCGCCCAGGACTGGGGCGTACGGGACAGCGCGACCGGCGAGGTCACCGTCTGGGTGGTCGTCACCGAAGGCCACCGCCGCGAGGACTTCGCGGCGCGGGTCGGCGGCGGCTCCGGCTTCGACTTCCTGGACTCGTACGACGACCTGGACTGACGAGACGGGCCAGCGCTGCCTGGACCAGGACTGACGGGACGGACCCGCACCGCCTCCACCAGGACTGACGGGACGGACCCACGCCGCCTCGACCTGGACTGACGGAACGGACCCGCGCCGCCTCGACCTGGACTGACGGAACGGAAGCGCGCCGCCTCGACCTGGCGGCGCGGTGATGCCCGGGCAGGGGCCGCCCGGAGCGGTCAGAAGGGGCCAGGGGCGGTCAGACGGTGCCCGGCGGAGCCGTACCAGCCCCGCGCGCGCGGCCGTAACAGCCGCCGTATTAACGGCCCTACGAGCCGCCGTACCACCGGCAAGGCAGTGCGAGGGCGAAGCCTGAGGCCCGTAGCGCGTCCGTGCGGCTAGGCTCGCCCGACACAGAGCCGTGCACCGCGCACGGCGCTGCGCCACCGCACCGCCGCTACCGGGAGAAAGCCACACCATGGCCAAGAAGCGCCCCCAGACGAAGGCCGGCAAGGCACAGGTCACGAACGGGGAGGTCCCGGTCGTCGGCGCGCGCGAACCGTGCCCGTGCGGCTCGGGCCGCCGCTACAAGGCGTGTCACGGCCGTGCCGCCGCGCACGCCGTGACCGAGCTGGTCCACCGCCCCTTCGAGGGTCTGCCCGGCGAGTGCGACTGGGTCGCGCTGCGCGAACTGGTTCCCGCCGCCACCGTCCCCCTGACGCTGCAGGGCGGGCTGCCCGAGGGCGTCCCCTCGGTCACCCTGGCGACCGTGCTGCCGATGGCGTGGCCGGCGCTGCGCCGCGACGACGGTTCCGTCCTGCTCGCCCTGCAGAACGACTCGTCCTCCGGCGACCTCGCCCGCGATCTCGCCGACACCCTCCAGCGCGCCCTGGAAGCGGAGCCCGGCACACCGGTCGCCGCCCGCCGAGTTCCCGCCGAAGGCCCGCGCCTGCAGGATCTGCTCGACCCGAAGGGCGATTTCGCGCCGGTCGTGCACACCGGCTTCGAATTCTGGATTCCGGAATCCGCCGACAACACCAACCCCGAGGTCGCGGCCTCCCTCGAGCGCGCCAACGCCGCCGCGATCCCCACCGTCAAACTGACCGGTGTGGACTCGGCGTACTGGTGCGAGACCCCGGAGAAGAACCACCTCCGCTGGGTCATGCCGCACCCCGAGGAGAAGCTCCTCGACGCCCTCGCCCGCCTCCACGCCGCCGGCACCTCCTCGCTCGGCGACGACACCCGCCTCGTGGGCTCCTTCCGCGCCCACGGCCTGATGGTCCCGGTGTGGGACCTGCCCACGTCGATGCGGGCCGAGGACTGCGAGAAGCCGGCCGCCGAGTTCGCCGAGCGACTGGCCGGGGCCCTCGCCTCGGACGCCCCGCTCACCCCGGAGGAGCGCCGCGCCCGCGGCGGTCTCACCAACCGTCAGGTCACTCTCAGCTGATGACCCGGGTGGCGGTGGTGACTGACAGACCGATCAGTCGGTCATCGGCCGTGACCTCCGCCACAACTCCCCTCGCGGGCCGGAAAATCACTGTCCGAATAACCGAGATCGAATTTGCTAACAGCAGATCTCTTGTTACCGTTCTAGAAGCCCGGTCGCTGGTGCATCCCCCGTCGCCAGCGATCGGGCCTTTCTCATGCCCGCGCCCGGCCGCCCGACGGCCCGCCGGCTCAACTGCCGCCCGGCCCCGCCGGGTTGCTCCCGGAGCGCAGAAGCAGCGGCGTACTGGCGCCCTCTCCCGCTCCCGCGAATTCCGCCACCGCCGAATATGCCGAAGCCGCGCCCCTCGCGCGCTCCTTGGGCGTCTCGCACGCCCCCGGTTCGTCCTGCGCCGTGATGGCACAGCGCACTTGTACGGTCCGCCCGCCGGGGCCCATCAGAGTGAGTACGGCTACGAGCTCGCGGCCGGTGGTGTTGCGGTAGTACGTACGCGCCCAGGTGTCGGCGCCCTCCGCCATGACGCAGGTCTGCGCCTCGATCCCGTCGGGGGAGGTCAGCTCGGGGCCGCACCGCGAGGTGCGTACGGGCGGCGGCCCGGCGTCGGCCCGGGCATCGGCGCCGAGGGCGGACGGGGCGCCGGGGGCCGCCGGGGGAGGAGGGACCCGGGCGGGGGCGATACCGGTGGTGTGGGCGGCGTCCGTGGTGTCCGCGGGGCCCGAGGTGTCGCCGCCGGTTCCCGCGTCGCCTCCGTCGACGCCGCCTTCGGCGTCCCGGGCGTCCCGGGCTTCGCGGCCCTCGCCGGCGCGGACGCCCCCGAGGAGGCCGCCGCCGGCCTTCGGCTTGGCGTCCTCGGCGGGTCCTGGGCCGGCCGCCGGTCCCGCCAGGGCGGCCAGCGGCAGCAGCGCGGCGCACACCACGACGGCCCCGAGCCCGATCATGCGGAGATTCATGGGACCCACCTGCCCGGCTGACTGCGACTCGTGAACGGTGGGCCGAAGATATCGGCGTATCGCGAGCGCACGACCCGCCCCGCGCCCGTTTCCGTACAAGTCGGGCCGCCTCGCACCCGTACGGGTGACAGGGGAGAGGGGTGGCGGGGGCGAGGCCCGGAGGTAGTGGACGGGGTTGAGGCCCGGAGGTAGTGGACGGGGTTGAGGCCCGGAGGTAGTGGACGGGGGGGGTGGGCGGGGGTGGCCGGGGCCGACCCGCCCGGTCGGCCCCCGGCCTCGCCGCCCGCCGCCCCCGTGTCAGTACGCGAGCCTGCTGCCGCCCCCCGGCGCGCCCGTGCTGGCCTCGACCAGGGCGTCCACCACCGCTTCCACGTCCGGGAGCCACGGCCGGGCGGACCCGGCCAGGGGTGCGCGTTCCCAGCGGACCTGGCCCGTGCCCGCGACCGACGGCGGCAGCAGGAGGTAGCCGCCTTCGCTGTGGAAGCGGAGCGAGCTGGGCACGCTGTCCTTCGCGTAGAGGAGTTCACCGAGCCGTTCGAGGCTATACGGGGCGACCAGCAGCGACCATCGGGTCGGCGTCGCCACCACGGGGCCGAGCCGCATGCCCATCGCGTCGAGGGCGGTCAGCGCCCGCGCTCCCGCCACCGCCGGCAGGCTCACCGCACACGGCGCGCCGCCGCCGGTGGCCAGGAGCACCGGGGCGTCCGGCCGCCGTGTCCACCACCAGCGGATCATGCGTTCGTCGGTGGTGGCCGCGAGGAGCCCCGGGTCGAAGGGGTGCGCGCCGGGCACCACGCAGTCGGGATCCGGGCACGCGCAGCCCGTCACCTCTCTCGATCCGTCGGCGGCGGTGCCGTCGGAGGAGGCATCGCCTGCGGAGGCGGCACTGCCTTCGGAGGCGGCCGCGTCGGCCGCCGTCGTCCATGTCGCCGTTCGCTTCGCCGCTCGTGTCGTCGTTCGCGTCGTTGTCCGCGTCGTCGCCTTCAGTCCCACGCCGGGCAGGACGGGCCAGTCCCATGCGAGCGCGCAGGTGAGCGCCGCGTCGAGCTGGGCGGTCCTCTCCTTGCGCCGGAACCGGAGCCTGCGTCGCCTTCCGAGGATCTCGCGCATGAGCGCTCGTTCCTTTCCGTTGAACGCCGAATCCACATCACACCATGTGCAGATCACTTCACTGTGCGTATAAGTGCGTATCAGTGCGTACAAGGTCGGCGGTTCACCGCCCCGCGTCGGCGGGGCGGGACGGACCGAGCCGCAGCTCGCCATCCACTCGGGCCACTCGAAACACGTTCCCCGCCATACGGGGAGGGTGCGGCCTGCGGCGATGAAGACGCCCGGGCTCCGCGTCAGGTTCCAGGGCAGGTCCAACTGCCCCTGACTGTCACCGTTTACGTACCCGTCACGATCGGAATGACGCGCTTTCAAACGACGCCAGTCGACCGCGAAAGGTGCACGCCGTGGGTTATTTTCGGCCAACTTCCCCCGCAGTTCAACCCTTCTGCACGACCCCACAGACACCACAAGTCCCGTGGGGACAATGCTGGACATCGCTCCTCTTGTGCGTGTACATGTGGATGCATGGATAGCGGCGCAGAATGACATGGGGGTTTGCGATGCTATTGCGCGAAACGCACCGGTCGGGAAGCCGACTGCTATGAGCGCCCCTCACCTGCCGAAAGTGGCTGGAATCGATTCCACGGTTCCGTCCCCCACGCACACTGCGCCCCTGCCGGGTGCCCCTGTCGTGCCCCCTCCGCCCGCCGCGCCCCTTCCGCCCGGTGCGCTGATCCAGGACCGGCTGGCCTCCTGGGTCTCCGACCTCACCACCCTCCACGAACTCACCGAGCGCCTGGTCAGGACCGGTTCCCTCGACGAGGCCCTGAACGAACTCCTCCGCGCCGGCGCCACCCTCGTCGGCGCCCGCCGTGGCATGGCGGTCCTCGAACCCGCCGACGGACTCGGCCCGGCCTCCACCGTCGGACTCGGCCTCGCCCACGCCGAACTCGGCACCATCGAGACCGTGCCGCGCAGCGCCACCTCCTACGGCCGGATCCTCGAAGGCCTCCCCGACCCGGTCGCCGCCCCCGGCCCGATCGCCGTCCCCGACCTGCTCGGCGAGGCGGAGCTCGATCCCCGCCACCGCGAGGTCGCCGCCCGCCTCGGCTACGCCGCCAGCTACGCCCTGCCGCTGGCCACCGAGGCCGCCGGAAAGCTCGGCGCCGTCGTCTGGCTGTACGACGAACCCGCCGAACCCGTCGAACGCCAGCGCCATCTCGTGGGCCTCTACGGCCGGTACGCCACCGAGCACCTCGCCCGCCTCCTGGAGCTGGAGCGCGCCCGCGTCCAGGTCGCCACCGTCGCCGAGGAGCTCCTGCCGAGCCGTCTCCCCCGCGTCCCCGGCGTCCGGCTCGCCGCCCGCCACCGCACTGGCCCCCAGGGCGGCGGCGACTGGTACGACGCGCTCCCGCTGCCCGAGGGCGCCCTCGGACTCGCCGTCGGCTCCGTCTCCGGGACCGGCCCGAGCGCCCTCGCCGCGATGGGACGGCTGCGCGCCTCCCTGCGGGCGTACGCGGTGATGGAGGGCGAGGACCCCGTCGCCGTCCTCTCCGATCTGGAACTCCTGCTCCGGCTGACCGAACCGGCCCGCTCCGCGACCGCCCTCTTCGCCTACGCCGAACCGGCGCAGCGCAGGATCATCCTCGCGGGCGCCGGACACACCCCGCCGCTGATCATCGGCGAGCACCGCACCGAGTTCGTCGAGACCTCGCTCTCCGCGCCGCTCGGGATGCTCGCCTGCTGGGAGGCCCCGAGCGTGGAACTCTCCCCCGCGCCCGGAGAAACGGTGCTCCTCTACACCGACGGGCTGCTCCGCCGCACCGGCGACCCCATGGACCGCGCCTTCGCCCGGCTGCACGCCGCCGCCGCCGGCGTACCGAAGGCGGACCGCGCCGACCCCGGCGCCATCGCCGACCACATCCTGCGGAGCATGCTGCCCGACGACGCCCCGCACGGAACGCCCGCGACCGGCCCGTCCTCCCGGCACACGACGCCCCCGAACGGCCCGGCAGGCGAGGACGTCGTCCTCCTCGCGGCCCGGTTCGACTAGGGCCCGCGCGCCGGACCGCCCGGGGCGGCCCACCCCGGGCCCCCGGCCACCAGGCCCCCCGGCCCCCGGGTCGGCTAACGGGGCGCGTGCCGCCGTGGACGCCGACCGGCCGGTAACCGGCGGAAGTCTCCGGTAACGGGTCCTTCGACCCTGGTCCCCCTTCCGTACGACCGTACGATGGTGGGGGTTCAGTGTCGTACCAAGAGGAGGCAGACCCGTGGCCGAGGAGCTCACCCCGGAAACCCCGGAAGAGACCGAGGAGCCGATCAAGCAGCGCAAGAACGGCCTGTACCAGGGCGTCTCCGACGAGCTCGCCGAGAACATGAAGTCGGGCTGGGCCGACACCGAGCTGCACGACCTGCGGCCGATCCCCCAGGCCGAGCAGACCGCCGCCCGCCGCGCCGCGCTCTCCGCGCGCTTCCCCGGCGAGCGCCTGGTCGTCCCGGCGGGCAACCTGAAGACCCGCTCGAACGACACCGAGTACAGCTTCCGCGCCTCCACGGAGTACGCCTACCTCACGGGCGACCAGTCCCAGGACGGCGTCCTCGTCCTGGAGCCGGCCAAGGCCGGCGGTCACACCGCGACGATCTACCTCCTGCCGCGCTCGGACCGCGAGAACGGCGAGTTCTGGCTCGACGGCCAGGGCGAGCTGTGGGTCGGCCGCCGCCACTCCCTCACCGAGGCCGAGCAGCTCCTCGGCGTCCCCGCCAAGGACGTGCGCGAGCTGCCCGCCGCCCTCGCCGAGGCCACCGGCCCGGTCCGCGTCGTCCGCGGCCACGACGCCGCGATCGAGACCGCGCTGACCGACAAGGTCACCGCCGAGCGCGACGAGGAGCTGCGCGTCCACCTCTCCGAGGCGCGACTCGTCAAGGACGCCTTCGAGATCGCCGAGCTCCGCAAGGCCTGCGACGCCACCGCCCGCGGCTTCGAGGACGTCGTCAAGGTCCTCGACAAGGCCGAGGCGACCAGCGAGCGCTACATCGAAGGCACCTTCTTCCTGCGCGCCCGCGTCGAGGGCAACGACATCGGCTACGGCTCCATCTGCGCCGCGGGCCCGCACGCCACGACCCTGCACTGGGTCCGCAACGACGGCCCGGTCCGCTCCGGCGACCTGCTGCTGCTCGACGCCGGCGTGGAGACCACCGAGCTCTACACCGCCGACGTCACCCGCACGCTGCCCATCAACGGCCGGTACACCGAGCTGCAGCGCAAGATCTACGACGCCGTGTACGAAGCGCAGGAAGCCGGCATCGCCGCGGTGAAGCCCGGCGCCGCCTACCGCGACTTCCACGACGCCGCCCAGCGCGTCCTCGCCGAGAAGCTCGTCGAGTGGGGCCTCGTCGAGGGCCCGGTCGACCGCGTCCTGGAGCTCGGCCTCCAGCGCCGCTGGACCCTGCACGGCACCGGCCACATGCTCGGCATGGACGTCCACGACTGCGCCGCCGCGCGCACCGAGGCCTACGTCGACACGACGCTGGAGCCCGGCATGTGCCTGACCGTCGAGCCCGGACTGTACTTCCAGGCCGACGACCTGACCGTGCCGGAGGAGTACCGCGGCATCGGCGTCCGCATCGAGGACGACATCCTCGTCACCGAGGACGGCAACGCGAACCTCTCGGACTCGCTGCCGCGCCGCTCCGACGAGGTCGAGGCGTGGATGGCCGGCCTGAAGGCCTGACACCCGCGCCCGACACCGGAAAGCCCCCGCCGATGATCACCGGCGGGGGCTTTCCGCTGTCCTGGGCTTCGGCGTACGGGGCTGAGGTGTACGGCGCTTTGCGCTGTCCTGGCGGCTTCGGTGTACGGAGGTTCGCTGTCCGGGCTTCGCGGTGCACTGCGCTGCGGTGTACGGAGGCCGCTCGGGTGGCCCCCGCGGGTCAGGTGAGTGCCAGGGGAGCGTCCGCCCGCCACTTCACGATCTTGTCGAAGCTGACGACGGCCCCGCCCCGGGTCGTGCGGTTGCCGAAGTGGACGTGATCGGCCAGCTCCTCGATCAGCCGCAGCCCCCGGCCGTTCTCCGCGTCCTGCGCCGCCCGCCGGACCATCGCCGGCTGCCCCGCCGGAAAACCGGGCCCCGAATCCGCCACTTCGATACGACAGGTCTCCCCGTCCAGATACGCGGTGACCCGGTACTCCTCCGAAGCGTCCCCCGCCCCCCGGTCCCCGCCGTGCTCGACGGCGTTGGCACACGCCTCGGTCAGGGCCACGGACAGCTCGAAGGAGATGTCCGGATCGACCCCCGCCGTCTCCATCGTCCCCAACAGCAGCCGCCTGGCGAGCGGAACGCTCGCAGCCTCGCGCCGCAGATGCAGAGACCACCAGATGCTCATGCTCCAGCCTCCCGGCCGCGGCTCGACATACCGTTACCTATTGCCTCCGCCAACCCTCCGTAAGCCCCTCGGGACCACAACAGCGCTCGTTCGGCGGATGCACGCACGCCGCGGCCCGGTGTATGTCGCCCCAAGACGCCCAAGGGTGATCTTCCGGACCTGCCGCATGGCGGTGGGGTGCCTGGTGCGATGATGGGCCCGCCATGTCTGCCCCCACGCTCGCCCCCCAGCTGCTGCGGGCCGCGGTGTTCGCCGCGGTCTGTGTCGTGCTGTCCGGCCTGGGCCACGCCCTCGCCGCCTGCGCGGGGATCGCCCTGTGGAGCGTGGCCGTCGGGTTCCTGTGCGTGTTCGCGTTCGTCGTCCTCTTCACCGGCCGCGAACGCTCCCTCCCCGCGATCGTCGGGTCACTGACCCTCGGGCAGCTCGGCCTGCACACTCTCTTCGCCCTCGGACAGCGCCCCTTCGGCGCCGGCGCCGTACCGGGCAGGGGCCTCGGCCCCGAGGCGAACGACGCCCTGATCCGGATGGCGGCCAAGCTGGTCTGCGGCGCCGGCGCCGCCTCGCTCAGCCCCGCCGACGCGACCCGCATCGTCACCGACGCCGGACTCGACCCGGCCACCGCCTCCGGCCGTACGCACGCCGCCGCCCATCTCGCGGCCGGCGTCCCGCAGACCACCGGACTCCTGCCGACCCTCCCCATGGCCCTCGGTCACCTCTTCGCCGCGCTCGCCATGGGCTGGCTGCTGCGCCGCGGCGACCTGGCCCTGCGCCGGCTCGGGCAGCTCTCCGCGGAGGGAGCGACGGAGCTGGCCCAGGCCGCCCTCGTCACC
Organism: Streptomyces sp. NPDC048353; assembly: GCF_055587165.1. Lineage (NCBI taxonomy): Bacteria > Bacillati > Actinomycetota > Actinomycetes > Kitasatosporales > Streptomycetaceae > Streptomyces > Streptomyces sp. NPDC048353. The sequence goes on from NZ_JBVJGU010000005.1 coordinate 163,631, forward strand.
TCCCTGCGCGCCGCGCTCACTCTCGTACGGGCGCTGCTCGCTGGTCTTCCCGGCGCCCCGGCGGCCGCGCCGCGCCGCCCCGTCCGTACCGCGGCCGACGATCCGCCGCCGGTGGCGGAGGCCCTCCAGCACACGGTGATCCGACGCGGCCCGCCGGCCGACGCCCGTGCCGGCGTCCTCGTCCTCGTCCTCGCTGCCTGACGCAGCCCGACGTGGCCTGGCCCGGTTTGAACCGGCTTACCCCGGCTTGAACCGGCTTGACGCAGACCGCTCGCCCGACCGCTCGCCCGTCGACGCGCGCGATCAGTCTCTTGGTCACCCGCTCGGTCACTCGCTCACCGCCCGCTCTCCCGGAGCGGGTCCCGAGCGGGCCTGGAGCGGGCCCTGGGCGGGTCGTCCGTCGAACGCGCAGGCCCGGCTCTCCGTACTTCTCGGCGCCGGGTCCCGACCCTTCCTCCTCAGCTGGAGTGTCCTCACCATGAGCGTTTCCCGTATCGCCCCCACCTCTCGCCTCTCGCGCCTCGCCCCCGGCAACGCCGCGCGCGTCGCCCTCGCCGGCGGCATCGCCCTCTCCTCCGTCGTGCTGCTCTCCGGCACCGCCTCCGCGCACGTCGGCGTCCAGCCGCAGGGCGAGGCCCAGAAGGGCGGCTACGCCACCGTCAACGTCAAGGTCCCCAACGAGCGCGACAACGCCTCCACCATCAAGGTCGAGGTCAACTTCCCCGCCGACCACCCGCTCGCGTCCGTGATGCCGCAGCCGGTGCCGGGCTGGACGCCGGTCGTCACCAAGGCCAAGCTCGCCAAGCCGCTGGAGCTGCACGGTAAGAAGATCACCGAGGCCGTCACCAAGGTCACCTGGACCGCCAGCGGCTCGAAGATCGGCCCCGGCCAGTTCCAGCAGTTCCCGCTCTCGCTCGGACGACTGCCCGAGGACACCGACCAGCTCGTCATCAAGGCCATCCAGACGTACGACAACAACGAGGTCGTCCGCTGGATCGAGGAGCCGAAGGAGGGCGCGGCCGAGCCGCAGAACCCGGCTCCCGTCCTGAAGCTGTCCGCCGCCTCCGACGACCACCACGGCGGCGGGTCCGCCGCCGACGGCAAGGCCGAGGACAAGAAGGACGGCGCCGCCGAGGACAAGGCCGGGCACGACGAGAAGGCGGGCGACACCGCCCACGCCGAGGCCGCGGACTCTGCCTCCAGCGACACCACCGCCCGTGTGCTCGGCATCGTCGGCATCCTCGTCGGCATCGCGGGCGTCGCCTTCGGCGTGCTCGCCGGACGCCGCCGCTCCGCCTGACGCCAGGGCCCGATCCTCTTCCCGAGAGAGAAACGATGTCTGTCCAGAAGAACAACGCGCGGGACGACGCCGAGCGGAACGGCACCGGCCGGAACGACGCCGGAGGGAATGACGCCGGACGGAACGACGAGCCGGCGCGGCCCGGCAAGCGGGCTCCGCTGATCGCCGCCGCCGTCGCCATCGTCGCCGCCCTCGGCGTGACGGCCGCCGTCGGCCTCGCCGGCGGCGACGACAAGACGACCGGCGCCGGCACCGCGCCGGTCGCCGAGGTCTCCTCCGACGTCGACACCAACAAGGCGGCGACGGTCCTCGACCGCCCGTTCGCCAAACCGGACCTCGTCCTCACGGACACCAAGGGCCGGCCGTTCGACCTGCGCGAACGGACCAAGGGCAAGCCGACCCTCATCTACTTCGGCTACACCCACTGCCCCGACGTCTGCCCGCTGACGATGAGCAACATCGCCGTCGCCAAGAAGCAGCTCCCCAAGGCGGACCAGGACAAGCTCCAGGTCGTCCTCATCACCACCGACCCCGAACGGGACACCCCCGCCGAACTCGGCAAGTGGCTGCCCGCCGCCGGCGACCCCTCCTTCATCGGCCTCACCGGCGAGTTCTCCACGATCCAGGCGGGCGCCCGCCAGATCGGCATCGGCATCGACCCGCCGAAGAAGGAGAACGGCTCCGTCGTCTCCATGCACGGAGCCCAGGTGATCGCGTTCTCGCCCACCACCGACCAGGGATACGTCCTCTACGGCGAGGACACCACGGTGGACGACTACGCCAAGGACCTGCCGAAGATCATCAAGGGGGAGAACCCGTGACCCGCCGCACCACCCGTACCACTCGCACCACCCGCAACGCCTGCTTCACCCGCACCACCCGTACCACCACCCTGGTCGCCGCCCTGACGCTGTCCGCCGGGCTGGCGCTCACCGGGTGCTCCACCGGCGACTCCGACAGCGCCGGCGGCTCCGCCGGCACCGACGGAAAGCCCGCACTGAAGGTCACCGGCGCCTTCATGCCGCAACCCGTGATGGACATGGCCGGCGGCTTCCTCACCATCACCAACGAAAGCGCCACGGCGGACAAGCTCACCTCCGTCACCAGCCCCCTCTCCGACGACGTCCAGATCCACGAGACGAAGAACCAGAAGATGCGGCAGGTGACGTCCTTCGACATCCCCGCCAACGGTGAGCTGAACCTCGAACGCGGCGGCAACCACATCATGTTCATGGGCATCAAGGAAAAGCCGAAGAAGGGCGACAAGGTCAGCATCGAGCTGCACTTCGAGAAGTCCGACCCCATCAAGGTCGACCTCCCCGTCGAGGCCGCCACCCACAACCCCCAGCAGCACTGAGCCAGTCGAGGGACTGACACCCATGCCAGCCACCGCCCCGCGCCTCGGAACCGCCCTGACCCGGCTGCTGCTCATCGCGGCCGCGCTCCTGGGCACGCTGCTCGCCGCCGCCGCGCCCGCGTCCGCGCATGCCGCGCTCACCGGCAGCGACCCGCAGGACGGGGCGGTGGTCGCCACCGCCCCCAAGGAGGTCAACCTCACCTTCTCCGAACAGGTCGCCATGAGCGACGACTCGATCCGGGTCCTCGACCCCACCGGCAAACGCGTCGACACCGGCGAGATCCGCGACCTGTGCAGCGCCTCGATCGTCCGGTACGGCGTCGGCCTCCGCTCCGGCCTGCCCGAAGGCACCTACACCGTCGCCTGGCAGACCGTCTCCGCCGACAGCCACCCCATCGCGGGCGCCTTCACCTTCTCCGTCGGCGCCCCCTCCCAGACCTCCGTCGCCCTCCCCGACCAACAGGCCGGCGGCGGCCTCGTCGGCGCCCTCTACGGCATCGCCCGCTACCTCTCGTACGGCGGATTCATCGTCCTCGTCGGCGGCGGCGCCTTCGTCCTCGCCTGCTGGCCGCGCGGCGCCGGCATCCGACCGGTGCAGAAACTCGTGGTCCGGGGCTGGCTGACCCTGACCGCAGCCACCCTCGCCATGCTGCTCCTGCGCAACCCGTACACCGGGTCGGGAGAGCTCGCCGACGCCTTCGACCTCGCCGGCCTCAAGAACGTCCTGGAGACCAAGACCGGCGCCGCCCTGATCTCCCGGCTGATGCTGCTGGGAGCGGCCGCGCTCTTCGTCGCCGTGCTCTTCGGGGCGTACACCAAGCGGACGGACGAGAAGGAGAAGAAGGACCTCACCTTCGGCCTCGCCATCGGCGGCACCGTCGTCGCGGCCGGCATCGCCGCCACCTGGGCGCTCGCCGAACACGCCTCCACCGGCCTCCAGCCGGGGATCGCCATGCCCGTCGACATCCTGCACCTGCTGGCCGTCGCCGCCTGGCTGGGCGGACTCCTGGCGCTGCTCGTCGCGCTCTACCGGACCCCCGACATCGAACGGGCCGCCGTGGAGCGCTTCTCCAAGGTCGCCTTCGGCTCGGTGATCGCCCTGGCGGCGACCGGCCTCTACCAGTCCTGGCGCCAGGTCGGCTCTTGGACCGCCCTCACCGGCACCTCGTACGGCCGCCTGCTCCTGGTCAAGATCGGACTCATCGCCGTCCTCCTGGGCATCGCCTGGGTCTCCCGCCGCTGGACCCAACGCCTCGGCGCCCCCGCGACGACCGACGACCCCACGACCGACCGTATGACCGAGGACGAAGAAGGAGAGGGAAACCGGGCCGAGGGTGAGGGCGAGGACGAGGGCGGTACGACGACCGAGGGCGGTACGACGACCGAGGGCGGTACGACGACCGAGGCGGGGACCGAGGCCGTCGACCCCGCGCGCGCCGCCCAGCTCGCCCGGCAGCAGGCCGCCGTCGCCACCGCCCGACGCAAGCGGGACCGGGACGCCGACCCCGAGCGCGCCGGCCTGCGCCGCTCGGTGCTCACCGAGGCGGCCGTCGCCGTCGTACTCCTGGCCGTCACCACCGTGCTGACCTCGACCGAGCCGGGCCGCACCGAGGAAGAGGCCGGCCGTTCCTCCACGGCAGCGGGCTCCCCGGCCGTCCCCGACCGGCCCGTCGACATCCGGCTGCCCTTCGACACCGGCGGCGTGGACGGCAAGGGCACGGTACGACTCAGCCTCAACCCCGGCCGCACCGGCGCCAACGCGCTCCACATCTACGTCGACCGGCCCAACGGCCGCCCGCTCGACGTCCCCGAGGTGAAGGTCGCCTTCACCCTCAAGGAGAAGAACGTCGGCCCGCTGCCCGTCCTGCCCGACCGCATCCAGACCGGACACTGGAGCGCCAACGGCGTCCAGATCCCGATGCCCGGCGAATGGCAGATCCAGGTGACGGTCCGTACCTCCGACATCGACCAGACCACCATCGACAAGAACGTGAAGATCGGCTGAGCCACGTGACCGACGAAGACAAGCTGGAGATTTCCCGGCGCCGGATGCTCGGCACGGTCGGCGCGGCCGGGGCCGCCGGGCTCGTGCTCGGCGCCGCCGGCGGCGCCGGGGTGTACGCGGCCGCCTCGGGCGACGGTTCGGGTTCGGGCGCCTCGGGTTCGGGCCCGGACGGCTCCCGGGCGCTGACCAGCGTCGGAGCGACGAAGGTGATGTTTCACGGGAAACATCAAGCGGGGATCACCACTCCGCTTCAGTCACGGGGCCACCTGGTCGCCTTCGACCTCGCCCCCGGAGCGGGCCGCAAGGAGGCCGCCGCCCTGCTGCGCCGCTGGTCGGCGACGGCCAAGACACTGATGGAAGGCAAGGCCCCCACCGACGACACCGGTGTCGCCCTGGACGCCGGCCCCTCCTCCCTCACCGTCACCTTCGGCTTCGGCCACTCCTTCTTCGGCCGTACGGGACTCACCGCGCGCCGCCCCACGCAGCTCGACCCGCTGCCGCCCTTCTCCGCCGACGCCCTCGATCCGAAGCGTTCGGAGGGCGACCTGTGGGTACAGATCGGCGCCGACGACGCACTGGTCGCCTTCCACGCCCTGCGCGCGCTGCAGAAGGACGCGGGCGCGGCGGCGAAGATCCGCTGGCAGATGAACGGCTTCAACCGCTCTGCGGGCGCCACCCCGCGGCCGATGACCGCCCGCAACCTCATGGGCCAGGTGGACGGCACCGGCAACCCCAAGCCCTCCGAGCCCGACTTCGACCGCCGGATCTTCGTCCCGGAGAACGGTGCGGCCACCGGGAACGGGGCAGGCGCGACGGGCGGTTCCGGAAGTTCCGGCGGGTCCGGAGCGGCGCAGGAGTGGATGGCGGGCGGTTCGTACGCCGTCTTCCGGCGCATCCGGATGCTGCTCGACGACTGGGAGAAGCTGACCCTGGACAAGCAGGAGAAGGTCATCGGACGGCGGAAGTCGGACGGCGCCCCGCTGACCGGCGGTAGCGAGACCACCGAATTGGACCTGAACGCCGTCGGCCCGGACGGCACACTGGTCATCCCGGACAACGCCCACGCCCGGATCTCCGCCCCCGAACAGAACGGCGGAGCGGCGATGCTGCGCCGGCCCTTCTCCTTCCACGACGGCATCGGCCCGGACGGGACGCCCGACGCCGGGCTCCTCTTCATCTGCTGGCAGGCCGATCCGCTACGGGGCTTCGTGCCGGTGCAGCGCAAGCTCGACCGGGGCGACGCGCTGTCCCCTTTCCTCAGGCACGAGGCGAGCGGGCTGTTCGCGGTACCGGGCGGGGCGGGCGAGGGGGAGTACGTGGGCCAGCGGCTCCTGGAGTCGTAACCCGCACAGGTTCTGTAGTCGTACCCCGCACAGGGGGGGCCACCCTCCCCCCCACCCCCTCCCTCCCCCTCCTCCCGGCCCGCCCCGCCCCCCGTCCCGCCTCCCTGCCCCCTCCGTGTGGGCGCGGCGGCGGCCGCGCCCGCCCATTAGGGTGACCGTATGTCAGCCACCCGGTATACGTATCTCGGTCCCGAAGGCACTTTCACGGAGGCCGCGCTGCGTACGCTGCCCGAGGCCGCGACCCGGGAGCTCGTCCCGATGGTGTCGGTCCCGGCCGCGCTGGACGCCGTGCGCAACGGGGAGGCCGCGGCCGCTCTCGTACCGATCGAGAACTCGGTGGAGGGTGGGGTCACCGCCACCCTGGACGAGCTGGCTTCCGGCGGGCCGCTGATGATCTACCGCGAGGTTCTCCTTCCGATCGCTTTCGCGCTGCTGGTGCGGCCGGGCACTCTGCTCTCCGAGATCAAGACGGTCACCGGCCATCCGGTCGCCCAGCCGCAGGTGCGGAACTGGCTGGGCGCCCATCTGCCCGATGCCCGGTGGGAGTCCGCGGCCTCCAACGCGGACGGGGCCCGGCTCGTGCAGGAGGGCCGGTTCGACGCGGCGTTCGCCGGCGAGTTCGCGGCGGCGACCTACGGCCTGGAGCCGCTGGTCACCGAGATCCACGACGCGGAGAACGCGGAGACCCGGTTCGTCCTGGTGGGCCGGCCGGCCCGGCCGGCGGCGCCGACGGGTGCGGACAAGACGTCGGTCGTGCTGTGGCTGGGCGACGACCATCCCGGTGCGCTGCTCGAACTGCTTCAGGAGTTCGCGGTCCGCGGGGTCAACCTGATGCTGATCCAGTCCCGCCCGACGGGTGCCGGTATCGGCAACTACTGCTTCGCCGTGGACGCCGAGGGCCATATTTCGGACCGGCGCGTCGGCGAGGCGCTCATGGGGTTGAAGCGGATGTGCCCGAAGGTGCGGTTCCTCGGTTCGTACCCGAGGGCGGGTGTCGCGGTGGGGGACGTACGGGGGTTGCGGCCCGGGACGTCGGATGCGGACTTCATGGCGGCCTCCGATTGGCTGGCGAGGGCCCAGGACGGTCGGGCCTGAGTCGATGATGGCCTGACGTCTCTCGGGCCGGAGGCGCTCATCCACAGGCACGGACCACTAGTCCTACCTGCATACTTTTTACTTACCCACAGAAGTTATCCACAGGGGTCGTTCTCGACCTGGGGACAAGTCGACATGACCGGTGGACACGGTCGACAAATCGCCCTAGCCATTCCAGATCCGTCCACAGACCGCGATGTCGGCCCGTGTCACCCCTATTCTCTTGATCAACTCTTTAGGGCGAGGAATTCCCACCCGAATGAGTGTGTGAGTGGGGTTTGATCGAGGAATTCCGGATCCCAGATGCCCGTTTCCGGATGATCTCCTTGACGATCCACAGATCTCCCGCACAGCCTGTGGATAACTTGCGTGAGGCCATGATTCCTGTGGAGAAGTGCGGCGGCGGACAGTGCCGTTCGGTCAAGCACGACCCGGCGATCCGCCCCTTTTCGGGGGCTCGGACCCCGTTTATTGACGAATAGGGCGAGCATTTCCCAATCTTCGCAATAAGGGCAAAGCGACACGCTCGTGGATATCGGGTGGGGTGCCGCGAGCCCGCACCGGTAGCCTGGTGGGGTGATTGACCTTCGCCTGCTCCGTGAGGACCCCGACCGTGTTCGCGCCTCCCAGCGCGCCCGTGGAGAGGACGTCGAACTCGTCGACGCCCTGCTCTCCGCCGATGAACGGCGCAGGTCGTCCGGCGTCCGCTTCGACGAGCTCCGTTCCGAGCAGAAGGCGCTCGGCAAGCTGATCCCCAAGGCCACCCCCGAGGAGCGCGCCGAACTCCTCCAGAAGGCCGAGCAGCTCAAGAGCGACGTCAAGGCCGCCGAGGCCGAGCAGAACGAGGCCGACGAGACCGCGCGCGCCCTGCTCCTCCGGCTCGGCAACATCGTCCACGAGGACGTCCCGGTCGGCGGCGAGGAGGACTTCGTCGTCCTCGAGACGCACGGCACCGTCCGCGACTTCGCGGCCGAGGGCTTCGAGCCCAAGGACCACCTGGAGCTCGGCGAGGCGCTGGGCGCCATCGACGTCGAGCGGGGCGCCAAGGTCTCCGGCTCGCGTTTCTACTACCTCACCGGTGTCGGCGCGCTGCTGGAGCTCGCGCTCGTCAACGCCGCGATCGCGCAGGCCACCGAGGCCGGTTTCATCCCGATGCTGACGCCGGCGCTGGTCCGCCCCCGCGCCATGGAGGGCACCGGCTTCCTCGGCCAGGCCGCGGAGAACGTGTACCACCTGGAGAAGGACGACTACTACCTGGTCGGTACGTCCGAGGTGCCGCTCGCCGCGTACCACATGGACGAGATCATCGACGCGGACAAGCTGCCGCTGCGCTACGCCGGCTTCTCCCCCTGCTTCCGCCGCGAGGCGGGCACGTACGGCAAGGACACCCGGGGCATCTTCCGCGTCCACCAGTTCGACAAGGTCGAGATGTTCTCGTACGTCGCTCCGGAGGACGCCGAGAACGAGCACAAGCGGCTCCTGGAGTGGGAGAAGCAGTGGCTGACCAGCCTCGAGCTGCCCTTCCAGGTCATCGACGTGGCCACCGGCGACCTGGGCTCCTCCGCCTCGCGCAAGTTCGACTGCGAGGCGTGGATCCCCACCCAGGGCAAGTATCGCGAGCTGACCTCCGCCTCCAACTGCGACGGCTTCCAGGCCCGGCGGCTCTCCGTCCGGATGCGCGACGAGCGCGCCGGCAAGAAGGTCGTCCAGCCGCTGGCGACGCTGAACGGCACGCTGTGCGCCGTCCCGCGCACGATCGTGGCGATCCTGGAGAACCACCAGCTCGCCGACGGCTCGGTGCGCGTACCGGAAGTCCTGCGTCCGTACCTCGGTGGCCGTGAGGTGCTGGAGCCGATCTCCCAGTGAGTGCCTTCCCCTACCGGCTCGTCGCGACGGACCTGGACGGCACGCTGCTGCGCGGCGACGAGTCCGTCTCGGAACGTACGCGTGACGCTCTCGCCGCCGTGGTGGCGGCGGGGGCGGCGCACATCGTGGTCACGGGCCGGTCGGTGCCCTGGACCCGGCACATCCTCGACGACCTCGGCTACGACGGTCTCGCCGTGTGCGGTCAGGGCGCGCAGGTCTATCACGCGGGCGAACACCGGCTGCTGACCTCGCTGACGCTCGACCGGCAGCTCGCCGGCCTCGCGCTGTCGAAGGTCGAGGCCGAGGTCGGCCCGCTGGCGCTCGCCGCCAGCCGCGACGGCCTGGACGGCCAGGTGCTCGTGGGCCCCGGCTACCGCCTCCTGGAAGGCGCGCTGCCGTCGGTCCCGTACGAGGATCCGTCGGAGCTGTGGGCGGCCCCGCTGAACAAGGTGTACATCCAGCATCCGACGCTGTCGGACGACGAGCTGGCGCGGGTCACGCGCGAGACCGTCGGCAGCCTCGTGGACGTCGTCATGGCCGGCGCCGGGATCGTGGAGATCCTTCCGCTCGGCCTGAGCAAGGCGACCGGGCTGTCGCTGGCGGCCCGTCGGCTGGGCGTGAAGGCGGCGGAGACCATCGCGTTCGGCGACATGCCGAACGACATCCCCATGTTCGGGTGGGCGGCCCGGGGCGTGGCGATGGCGAACGCGCACGAGGAGCTCAAGGCGGTGGCGGACGAGGTGACGTCGTCGAACGAGGACGACGGCATCGCGGTCGTCCTGGAGCGCCTGCTGGCGCCCTAGCGCCAGACCCCGGATACGCAGAAACGCTCCCCGGCGGCCCCGAAGACGGCGGCCGCCGAGGAGCGAGCCGTCTCCGGTCGCCCACAAGGCTCCGGCCCCCGACGAGGCGGTTCCGGAGACGGACGTGCGGAGGGGGCGGTCCGCGCGGACGAACCGCGCGCTCGAAGCGACCGCCCCGGCGGAGCGTCCCCCGCGCCCTCAGTGTGCGGGAGGTCTGCGCGCGGCGGCCACCGGTTTTCCGCGTGTCAGCGGCAGACAGGCGAGGCCGATGACCAGCGAGATCGCGTGGCCGAGATCGGTGTACGTGTGCTGCGTGGCCAGCGGCACGGCGAAGAACGCCACCACCGCGGCGAGGTAGAGCCACCGCCACGGGCGGGCCAGCCGGTAGGTCAGGACTCCCGCCGAGGCCGCGATCCCGTAACTCACCCCGATGTCCACCACGTGCGCCATGCTGCGCGGCACGTCGTGGTCCCGGATCGCCTCCAGGACGATCTTCTGGCTGATGAGGGTGGCCGCGATGTGCGCGGTGGCGACGATGAACAGCCATCGCCCGGTGCCAAGCCACCGTTCGACGGGCGCGTGGCAGACCTCGAAGAGCAGTGCGTACAGCGGCAGCGCCGCGGGGTTCTCGATCCAGAACGCGCTGCCGAGCAGTGCCTGGAGCGGGTGGTGGGCGAGTTGGTGGAGGTTGCTGCTGTTGCGGTGGAGCAGATAGTGCTCCAGGCCGTCGGAGGACAGCGCGATGACGATGCCGGTGACCGCGATGATCAGCAGCCAGAGGTGCGTGCCGGGTGACGAACGCACCCACGACCTGATCGGTCGGGACGGTTCGCCACCCGGGAAGGTCTCGCTCGGCACGTATCCGTACCTACCACCCTGGGGTGGATTTCTCCTGAGAGAACGCCTCAGAAGTTGATCATGTGGCCGGCCAGGCCGTGGATCGCTTCCTTGACGGCCTCGCCCAGCGTCGGGTGCGCGTGCACGTTGCGCGCCACCTCGTGGACGGTCAGGTCCCACTGCTGCGCCAGGGTCAGCTCGGGCAGCAGCTCGGTCACGTCCGGCCCGATCAGGTGGGCGCCGATGATCTCGCCGTACTTCGCGTCGCTGATGATCTTCACGAAGCCGGTGAAGTCGCCGAGGCCGTGCGCCTTGCCGTTCGCCGTGAAGGGGAACTTGGCGACCTTGACGTCGAAGCCCTTCTCCCGCGCCTGCGCCTCGGTCCAGCCGAAGCTGGCGATCTGCGGCTGGCAGTAGGTGGCGCGCGGGATCATGGGGTAGTCGAGCTCCATGGTCTCGGCGTCCGCGAGGGTCTCCGAGGCGACGACGCCCATGGCCTCGGCGGTGTGCGCGAGCATCAGCTTCGCGGTGACGTCGCCGATGGCGTAGATGTGCGGGACGTTGGTGCGGCAGCGGCCGTCGACCTCGATCGCACCGCGCTCGGTGAGCGCCACTCCGGTGTTCTCCAGGCCGTAGCCCGTGACGTTCGGGGCGAAGCCGATGGCCTGCAGGACCTTGTCGGCCTCCAGGACCTTCTGGGCGCCGTCCTTGCCGGTGACGGTGACGCGGACCTGCGGCCCGGACTCGTCGATCGTCTCGACGCGGGTCGAGGTCAGGACGTCGATGCCGAGCTTGCGGTACTGCTTGGCCAGCTCCTTGGAGACGTCCTCGTCCTCCAGCGGGGCGATCCGGTCGAGGAACTCGACGATGGTGACCTTCACGCCGTAGTTGTGCAGGACGTACGCGAACTCGATGCCGATCGCGCCGGCGCCGGCGATGACGATCGACTGCGGCAGGTCGTCGGCGACGATCTGCTCCTCGTACGTGACCACGCGCTCGCTGCGGGAGGTCCCGGGCAGCAGGCGGGGGGTGGCGCCGGTGGCGATGATGCAGTGGTCGAAGGTGATCGTCTGCGTGGTGCCGTCCGAGGCGGCGACCTGGAGGGTGTTCGCGTCGAGGAAGGTGCCGCGGCCGTCGAACTCGGTGATCTTGTTCTTCTTCATCAGGAAGTGGACGCCCTTGACCCGGCCGTCCGCGACCGTGCGGCTGCGGCGGAACGCCTCGCCGTAGTCGAAGGAGACCGAGCCGTCGACCTTGATCCCGAAGGTCTTGGCCTCGTGGGTGAAGATGTGGGCCAGTTCGGCGTTGCGCAGCAGGGCCTTCGTGGGGATGCAGCCGACGTTCAGGCAGACACCGCCCCAGTACTTCTCTTCGACGACCGCGACCCGCTTGCCGAGCTGAGCGGCGCGGATGGCCGCGACGTAGCCGCCGGGGCCGGCTCCGAGTACGACGACGTCGAAGCGGTCTGACATGACTGACTCCCGGAGAGGTGAGGGTGTTCGTGTCCGCGTACGAGCCCACAGTAATCCCGGGCGCTGCACTGAGTGAGTTGTAGGATGACTGGGCAACCGGGCGAATAGGGGTAGTGATGGCGTTGAGAACGGCGGGCCGGACCTCGCTGGTGGACTCCGTGGTCGAGCAGCTCCGTGCCCAGCTCGCAGAGGGCGAGTGGGCCGTCGGCGACCGCATTCCCACCGAACACGAGCTGGCCGGACAGCTGGGCGTGGGCCGCAACACCGTCCGCGAAGCGGTACGCGTACTCGTCCACGCGGGCCTCCTGGAATCCCGTCAGGGCAACGGCACGTTTGTCAGGTCGGCCGCCGACCCGGCCGCCGTGCTGCACGGAATGCGCCATGCCGGTGCGCGGGACGTCCTGGAACTGCGGGTCGCCCTGGAGGCGGAGGCCGCCCGGCTCGCGGCGGCACGGCGGGACACCCACGATCTGCTGCGACTGCGGGCGGCCCTGACCACCCTGCGCGAGGAGGGCGACCGCGCCGCCGACGCGGACATGGCCTTCCACCTGGCCGTCGTGGAGGCCACGCACAACCCCGCCTTCGTCGAGGTGTACCGCTTCTTCTCCACCCAGGTGCACGAGGTACTGGTGGAGGCGCTGGGCGACCGCGCGATGCCGCCGGTCGACATCGACGCCCACGAGGCCGTGGTCCGGGCGATCGAGGCGGGCGATCCGACGGCGGCCGAGGCCGGGGCGCGCGAACTGCTGCGCGTGCCGATGGAGACCGTCACCGCGCTGACACACCCCCGCTAGCCGGGGTGCGCCGAAGGCCCTCGCGCCGGCCGCCGGCCGCGCGCCCGGAGGTCCGTGGTGTCCGGGCCGGGGGCCGCCCGCCGGCCCGGCGCCCGCTGAACTGCCGTACGTACGAAGAAGGAACGCTCTTGTCACGCCCCGAAGCCCCCCTGCTCGTCGACGCCGAGGCAGCCGTCCGGCCCTCGCCCCCGGCGGCGGCGGCGCGGCGGGCGCTGCTCGCCCACCCCGCGCTGCTGATGGCCGGGATCGTGCTCGCCTCGCTCAACATGCGGGCGGCCCTGGCGAGCGTGTCGCCGCTGGTGGGCGAGATATCGGCGGCCTTCGGGCTCTCCTCCACGGCGAGTTCGCTGGTCACCTCCGTGCCGGTGCTCTTCCTGGGGGCCGGGGCGCTCGTCGCCCCCTGGCTCGGCCGGCGTTTCGGCGCCGAACCGGTGCTCCTCGCCGCGCTGCTGCTGCTCGGCGCCGGCATCCTGGTGCGCGTCCTGCCGTCCGTGTACGCGCTGTACGGCGGCGGTGTCCTGGTCGGCACGGCCATCGCCCTGCTCAACGTCCTGATGCCGGGCCTGATCAAGCGGGACTTCCCGGACCGGGCCGCGGCCATGACCTCGGTCTACACGGGCGCGATGATCGCGGGCGCCACCCTGGTCGCGGCCGCCTCGGTGCCGCTGGAGCGGGCCTTCGGCGGGAGCTGGGAGGCCTCGCTCGCCTTCTGGTCGCTCCTCGCGGCCGTCGCGGCGCTGGCGTGGCTGCCGCAGGTCCTGATCGCCCGGGGCCGTACGGGCCACGAGGTCCGGGCCGGGGCGGGCGTACGAGCGGGGGCGGGCGGACCGGTGCGGGCGGGGGCCGGGCCGGTCGAGGGGGAGGTTCGCGCCGGGGCGCCGTCCCGGAGCGTGTGGCGTTCTCCGCTGGCCTGGCAGGTGACCCTCTTCATGGGCCTGCAGTCGCTGTGGTCGTACGTCCTGATCGCCTGGATGCCGACCATCTTCACGGACCACGGCATGAGTCGGGGGACGGCGGGCGTCGTCTTCGCCTTCAACAACCTGATCCAGGTCGCGGGCGCCTTCGCCGTGCCGCTCCTGGCGGGGCGGATGCGGGGTCAGCGTCCGCTGGTCGTTCTCGTCACCACCCTGGTCGCGGCCGGCTACACCGGGCTGCTGGTCGCCCCGGTGCAGGGCGCGTGGCTGTGGTCCGCCGTGCTCGGGGTCGGGCAGGGCGGGGCGGTGGGCCTGGCCCTCACGCTGATCGTGCTGCGGTCGGGGGACGCGGTGACCGCCTCCCGGCTCTCCGGGATGGCCCAGACCGTCGGCTATCTCCTCGCCGCCGCCGGGCCGTTGGCCGCGGGGGCGGTGCACCAGGCGACCGGCTCCTGGACGGTGCCGATCGCACTGGTGCTGGGCGTCTGCGCGGCGGCCCTGGGGATCGGGCTGCTGGCCGCGCGGGACCGGACGGTCTGAACCGGCCGGCGCCCGCTCCCCGCTCCTGGCGGGCTGCTCGCCTACTCCTCGCCCGCCAGCTTCAGCGTCCTCAGCTTCTGGCCCGCGTACCAGGTCGCGAGGACCGTCACGCCGACCAGGAGGGCCACCGCGGCCGGCAGGCCGACCTCGGAGGAGACCAGGCCCTCGCCGCTGACCTTCTGGGCCACCGCCAGCGCCCACTGCTGGACGCTGAGCGTCTTCGCCCCCGCGATCAGGGAGCCGAACAGGGCCTCCCAGACCAGGGCGTAGACCAGGCCGATGACGACCGCGTGCCGGCTGACCGTGCCGAGCAGCAGGAAGAGCGCGCTGTAGGCGATGGAGGCGACCAGGGCGGCGACGGTGTACGCCACCGCGACCTGCTGGCCGTTTCCGTTGAGGATCATGCCCGCGATGAAGGTGGGAACGGCCGAGAAGGCCATCGTGACGGCGATGGCCACGATCAGCTTGGTGAAGATGATCGTGGGCCGCTTCACCGGCTTGGACAGCAGATAGACGATCGAACCGTCGTCGATCTCCGGGCCGATCGCGCCCGTTCCGGCGATCACGCCGATCAGCGGGACCATCGTGGCGAGCGCGAACCCGCCCAGGACGTCGGCGGCGATCTGGTCGTCGGCGCCGTTGAAGGCGCGGACCGCGCCGGCGATCACGAGCAGCATCGCGGGCAGCGCGAAGAGGATCAGCGCCCGCCGGCGGCCGAGCAGGGCCCGGTAGGTGAGCCGGGCGACTGTGGGGTTGTACATCGGTCAGGCTCCTTTCAGGCCGCTACGAGGTACGAGAAGACGGATTCGAGGGACTCGTCCGACGGCGAGACCGTCAGCAGCCGGATCCCCTGGCCGCGGGCGACCCGGGGCAGCAGCTCCGTGAAGCGCCCGAAGTCCACCGCCTGGATGCGCAACGCGCCCTCCGCCAGGTCGACCTCGATGCCGGCCGTGGACGGGTCGGCGATCAGTGCGGCGGCGAGCGCCCGGTCGTCGCTGGACCGTACGAGATAGCGGTGCGGCCGGTCGGTCATCAGGCGGCGGATCTTGCGGAAGTCGCCCGAGGCGGCGTGCCGTCCGGCGACGATCACCTCGATGTGGGAGGCGAGCTGCTCGACCTCCTCCAGGATGTGGGAGGAGAAGAGCACGGTGCGGCCCTCGGCCCCCATCCGGCGCAGCAGGTCCATGAGCTGCATGCGCTGGCGCGGGTCCATGCCGTTGAACGGCTCGTCGAGCAGGAGCACCGACGGCTCGTGGACGAGGGCCGAGGCCATCTTCACGCGCTGCCGCATGCCCTTGCTGTACGTGGCGATCTTGCGGTCCTGCGCGTATTCCATCTCGACCGTGGCGAGCGCCCGCCGGGCCTCCGCGTCGCCGAGGCCGTGCAGTTCGGCGTTGGCGACGACGAACTCGCGTCCGGTGAGGAAGTCGTACATCGCCTCCCGCTCGGGGACGACGCCGATCTGCCGGTAGACGGACTCGTTGCGCCAGATCGGCTCTCCGTCGAGGGTGACGGTGCCGGTCGAGGGGGCGAGGAAGCCGCCCATCATGTTGATGAGGGTGGACTTGCCGGCGCCGTTGGGACCGAGGAGGCCGGTGACACCCGGGCCGATCGTCATGGTGACGTCGTTGACGGCCACCACGTTGCCGAACCACCGCGAGGTGTGGTCGATGGAGAGAGTGGTCATGGGCGCGGCCCGTTTCCTTGGAAGGGTGGTGAGGGGAGACGGCGGGACGTGGTCACAGCCCGACCTTTCGGTAGCGGCGCATCAGGACGGCGTACGAGCCGGCGATCAGCGCGAGGACGACCAGCAGATAGACCACGCCGGCACCGGCGGTCGGTCCCACGCCTTCCCCTCCGGGGAAGGAGGTGGTGGCCCCGAGGAAGGCGGTCTGCACACCGTCGATCAGCGTGACCGGGGAGAAGAGACCCAGCCACTTGATGGCGCCGAGGTTGTCCGTGCCGTAGGCGATGCCCTGGAGGGTGGAGACGGCGCCGTACGAGATCACCAGGGTGGCGATGACGGCGGCCACACCGAAGCCGCGGCGCGGGGTGAGCGCGGCCATGACCAGGCCGATGCCGCCGAAGAGCAGGGACAGCAGCGCCACCGACACCAGGCCCTGGCCGAACCCTTGCGTCTGGTCGGCGAAGTCCATCTTGGCCAGCAGCGAGCCGACGTAGAGGATCACCAGCGGGGAGGCGGTGAGGACGAAGAGCGCCGAGGCCATCGCGCCGTACTTGGCGAGGACGTAGTCGGCCCGCTCGATGGGGCGCGAGAAGTACAGCGGGACGGTCCTGAACCGCAGGTCGCGGGAGACGGACTGCGGTGCCTGGGCGGCGAGGTAGAGACCGATCACGGCCTGGGTGAAGATCGCATACCGCGTGTAGTCGAGCGGCAGGTCCTTCATCTTGGTGGCGACGGCCACGGCGACGATGATCAGCGCCGGCACGCACATCACCGCGAAGAGGATCATCGGCAGCACCTTGGACTTGGCGCTGCGGCCGAGTCCGTACGCTCCGCGCAGCGACTGCGAGAAGAGCGCCCGGCGGGCGTACGCCCGGCCGAGGCGCGGTCCGTCGTAGGAGCGGTAGCCGATGTTGTGGATCTGGGTGGTCTCGGGGGACTGGGCCTGGGTGCTCATCGCGCCGGCACCTCCTGCTGCTGTTCCGGGGAGCCTTGCGGACGGAAGACCTCGGCGATGTGGTGCCGGCGCTGCTCCATGCGGACGAGACCGAGGCCCAGGTCGGCGACGGTGTCGCGGACCAGGTCGTAGGTCTCCTCGCCGGCGGCCTCCACGAGGAGGATGTGTCCGGCGCCGGGCAGCCCGTCCTCCACTCCCTCGTGGAGGGTGACGCCCGCGGCGGCGAGGGCCGCGCGCAGGGCGTGCGTGCCGTCGGGGTGGCTGTCGGAGTCGGTGACCTCGACCGCGAGGGTCGTGGTGGTCTGGGTGAAGTCGCTGGTGGAGCTGGAGCGCAGCAGCCGTCCGCCGTCGATGACGACGACGTGGTCGCAGGTGCGCTCCAGCTCGCCCAGGAGGTGGGAGGTGACGAGGACGGAGATGCCGAAGTCGGTCCAGACCCGTCGGATCAGGCCGAGCATCTCGTCGCGGCCGACGGGGTCGAGGCCGTTGGTGGGCTCGTCGAGGAGGACCAGCTGCGGGTCGTGGACCAGCGCCTGGGCGAGCTTCACCCGCTGCTTCATGCCGGTGGAGTAGCCGCCGATGGGGCGGTACCGCTCTTCGTACAGGCCGACGTGGCGCAGGGTGTCGGCCGTCCGTTCACGGGCGGCGGTGGGGGGCAGCCCCGACATGCGCGCCATGTGGACGACGAACTCGGTGGCCGAGACGTCGGGCGGGAGGCAGTCGTGCTCGGGCATGTATCCGACGCGCTCGCGGATCCGGGCGCCGTCGGTGGCGACGTCCATGCCGAGCACGGCGGCGGTTCCCTCGGTGGCGGGGGAGAGGCCGAGCAGGATTTTGATCATCGTGGACTTGCCGGCTCCGTTGGCACCCACCAGTCCGGTCACACCGGGCCCGATGTCCAGGGAGAGCCGG
Organism: Streptomyces sp. NPDC048353; assembly: GCF_055587165.1. Taxonomy (NCBI): domain Bacteria; kingdom Bacillati; phylum Actinomycetota; class Actinomycetes; order Kitasatosporales; family Streptomycetaceae; genus Streptomyces; species Streptomyces sp. NPDC048353. The sequence goes on from NZ_JBVJGU010000005.1 coordinate 181,511, forward strand.
TCGAGAGCGGTCACCCGGGGGAACCGCTTGCTGAGGCTTTCGGTAGCGATCACAGTCACGCTTCGACGGTAGTGGTGCACACCACAGCCGGTCGTCAGCCCAACGGCTCGGTCCGTATCCGACTCCAGTCGTACGTGCCCGTAGGGGAGCCGAGACCAAAGTCGTTCGTCCGTCCCGGGACGGACGGTTTTCCACAGGCTTGCGCAGGGCCCTTGACGCAGCCGCCGGGCATTGTCACATTCATCAGTGTCAAGTTACGGCCGCGTAGCGCACGCATACGCTCACACGGGACGGACGCATGGCATGACCTCAGCAGTGACAGTCGGAGCGACCGCGGACCTGCGGGGGTTCCGGGAGGTGCAGCGCCTCTCCTACGCCTGCGCGGAAGCGGTCGCGGCCCAGCTCAGGCCGGGGGTGACCGAGCGGGAGGCCGCCCGGATGCAGCGGGAGTGGCTGGGCGAGCGGGGGGTGCGGGACTGGTTCCACCGCCCGTTCGCCTGGTTCGGGGACCGGACGGCCTTCGTCGACTTCAGGATCCCGCTCCAGTTCTTCCCCACCGACCGGCGGCTGGAGGCGGGGATGCCCTTCATCCTCGACATGGCCCCGGTGTACAAGGGGTACACCGCCGACATCGGCTATTCCGGCTGCCTGGGCCTCAACCCGCTGCACGACAAGCTGCTGAGCGATCTAAGGGCCCACCGCGAGCTGATCCTGCGCGAGGTGCGCGAGCGCCGCACCCTGCGGGAGATCTACGAGGACGTGGACCGGCTCATGGTCCGCCAGGGGTATGCCAACCGGCACCGGGCGTATCCCTTCGGCGTGATCGCCCACAAGATCGACCGGGTGCGGGAGCGCCGCTGGTCCCCCACGCTCTTCGGCTTCGGCACCCAGTCGCTCAAGGGCCTCGCGAGCGACGCGATCCACGGTCACCGGGACGGCTGGTCGCCGCTCTGGTCGCCGTACACGTTCTCCGACCACCCGCCCCGGCCGGGGCTGTGGGCGGTCGAGCCGCACCTCGGATTCCGGGGGACGGGCGCGAAGTTCGAGGAGATCCTGGTGGTCACCGACTCCAGGGATCCCGAGCAGAGCGCGTTCTGGCTGGACGACGACCTGCCGCACGTGCGGCGCTGGGCTGAGGAGGGGGCGGCGTGAAGGTGAGTCTCGAAGAGGCGCGCGAGCGCTGGGTCCGTACGGGCGGGATCGAGCTGTGTGTGGCCGAACTGGGCGACACGAGCCGGCCCACCGTCCTGCTGGTGCACGGCTACCCCGACTCCAAGGAGGTCTGGTCGGAGGTGGCGCGGCGCCTCGCCGAGCGCTTCCATGTGGTCCTGTACGACGTCCGGGGCCACGGCCGGTCCACCGCCCCGGCACCGCTGCGCGGCGGGTTCACGCTGGAGAAGCTGACGGACGACTTCCTGGCCGTCGCCGACGCGGTGAGCCCGGACCGGCCCGTCCACCTGGTCGGCCACGACTGGGGTTCGGTGCAGTCCTGGGAGTTCGTGACCGTGCCGCGCACCGAGGGCCGGATCGCCTCCTTCACCTCGATGTCCGGCCCGTCCCTCGACCACTTCGGGCACTGGATCAAGCAGCGCGTCGCCCGGCCCACCCCGCGCCGGGTCGGCCAACTCCTCGGCCAGGGAGCCAAGTCCTGGTACGTCTACCTGCTCCATACGCCCGTGCTGCCCGAGCTGGCCTGGCGCGGGCCGCTCGGCAAGCGGTGGCCGGCGATCCTGCGGCGCGTCGAGAAGGTCCCCACGGGGGACTATCCGACCCCGTCCCTGCCCACCGACGCGGCCCACGGCGCCTGGCTCTACCGCGACAACGTCCGTGCGCGGCTGCGCCGGCCGCGCGCCGACGCGTACGCGCACGCACCCGTGCAGCTGATCACCCCGACCGGGGACGCGTTCCTCTCCGAGCGGCTCTACGACGACCTGGGAGCCTGGGTGCCGGACCTGACCCGGCGCTCGTTGCCGGCCAAGCACTGGGTGCCGCGCACAAGGCCCGACCAATTGGCTTCATGGATCCGCGAGTTCGTCGAGGCGAACGAGGACCCGGCCGCCAAGGCGCCGAAGAGTGCGGCGGCGAGCGGGGTGCGGCCGGAGTACGCGGAGCGGTTCGGCGGACAGCTGGTCCTGGTGACCGGCGCGGCCAGCGGCATCGGCCGGGCCACCGCCTTCGCGTTCGCCGAGGCGGGGGCGCGGGTGATCGCCGTCGACCGGGACGGGGAGGGTGCCGCCAGGACGGCGGAGATGGCCCGCCTGATCGGCGCCCCGGGGGCCTGGGGCGAGACCGTGGACGTCAGCGACGAGCAGGCCATGGAGAAGCTCGCCGCCAGGGTGGCGAGCGACCACGGCGTCGTCGACGTCCTGGTGAACAACGCCGGCATCGGTCTGACCGGCTCGTTCTTCGAGACCACCGCGGAGGAGTGGAAGAAGGTCCTCGACGTCAATCTGTGGGGCGTCATCCACGGCTGCCGAATCTTCGGCGGGCAGATGGCCGAGCGGGGCCAGGGCGGCCACATCGTCAACACCGCCTCCGCCGCCGCGTTCCAGCCGTCCCGCGCCCTGCCCGCGTACAGCACGTCGAAGGCGGCGGTGCTCATGCTGAGCGAGTGCCTGCGGGCCGAGTTGGCGGACCGGGGCATCGGGGTCTCGGCGATCTGCCCCGGAATCGTCAACACCAACATCACCGCGACGGCACGGTTCGCCGGCGCCGGCGAGGAGGAGCAGAAGCGCCGGCAGAAGAAGGCGCAGCGGCTGTACGGCCTGCGCAACTATCCGCCGGAGAAGGTGGCGGACGCGATCCTGCGCGCGGTGGTGCGCGACCAGGCCGTCGTCCCGGTCACTCCCGAGGCGCGGGGGGCGCACTTCCTGTCCCGTTTCGCGCCCGGGGCCCTGCGGGCGATAGCCCGGCTGGAGCCGCCGGCCTGAGCGAGGGGCGGCGGACCGTACCATCCCTCGCAGGCGGGCCTCCGAGGGATGGGCGGCAGGCGGTAAAGCGAGCGGCGGGAGCGGGCGTGTCGGAGCGATCAGCGCAGTCGGGGAGCGGGGGCGGGCAGCCGTCCCCGGCCGAGTACCGGATCGAGGACCTGGCGCACCACAGCGGGGCCACGGTCCGCACGATCCGCGCCTACCAGGATCGCGGTTTGCTGCCCCGCCCCGAGCGTCGCGGCCGGTCGAACGTCTACGGCGACACCCATCTCGCCCGGCTGCGACAGATCGCCGACCTGCTGGACCGTGGCTACACCCTGGCCTCCATCAAGGAGCTGCTGGAGGCCTGGGACGCGGGGCGGGGGCTCGGCGGCGTCCTCGGCCTGGTCGCGGAGGTCGACGGGCCGTGGACGGACGAGGAGGCGGACCGGATCTCCCGCGCCGAGCTGGACGCCACGTTCGGCGGGGAGCCCGACGAGGACGCGGTCCGCGAGGCGATCGAGCTGGGTGTCCTGGAGCGGATCCCCGGCCGGGACGACGAGTTCCTCGTCCCGAGCCCTCAAGAGCTGGCCGTGGCCGCCGAGTTGCATGCCGCCGGGGTTCCGCTCACCGCTATCTCCGGGCATCTGAGGGAACTTCGGGTCCAGGTCGAGCACATCGCCTCCCGTTTCCTGGAGTTCACCACGGAGCACGTCTTCGCCCGCTATCTGGAGCACCGGCCTCCGACGGACGCGGACGCGGCGGAGGCGGCGACGATGGTCCGGCGGTTGCGGCCCCTCGCGCAACAGACGGTCGACGCCGAACTCGCGCGCGCGATGCGCCTGTTCGCTACCCGCCACCTCCAGCACCACCTGTCGGCGGACCCGGCTCCGGTAAGGGACGAAGAGCCCCGGCAGGTGGCTCTGCCGTCCGGGACGATACGGGCCGTACAACGCCTGGTTGGCCCGGAGAACGTCGCCGCCTTCATCACGGCCGCCACCGAACGCGAGGTGCAGACACGGGCATTGGACGCCCTTTCGGTAAACCCCGCACATAAGGCCTGAGTCGGGCAAGTACCTGGGATTCCACGAGGAGTTGTCCACAGAATCGTCAATTCCGCTGTGGATAAACCACGTTGGCTGTGGAGCAAACCTCGACACCACAATTCGATGGTGACGTGGGCCACTCTCCGGCATCCTGACGCCATGAACGCACCCCTCGACGAGAGACGCACCGTGAAGGTGTCCAAGTACCTCTCCAAGCACCTCCGCCATCAACCGGAACGGATCGGCCTGGTCCTCGACGCGCACGGCTGGACCGAGATCGACGCCTTGCTGCGGGCGGCCACCGAGCACGGCTTCCCGATCACCCGCGCCGAGCTGGACCATGTCGTCGCCAGTAACGACAAGAAGCGCTTCGCGGTCGACGGAACGCGGATCCGCGCCAGCCAGGGCCACACGGTCGAGGTGGACCTCGACCTCCCGGCCGCCGAACCGCCCGCGTACCTCTACCACGGTACGGTCGCCGCCCGGCTGGACGCGATTCGAGCGGAGGGCCTGCGGCCGATGGCCCGCCACCACGTCCACCTCTCCCCCGACCGCGAGACGGCGACCCGCGTCGGCGCCCGGCGCGGCCGGCCCCTCGTCCTGAGCGTGGACGCGGGCGCGATGCACCGGGCCGGCCACGTGTTCCACGTCAGCGCCAACGGCGTCTGGTTGACCGACGCGGTGCCGCCGGAGTTCCTGCGCCTGCCGGAGTGAGGCGTACCGGCACCCCGGACACCGGGAACCCTCGGCTGTTCGAGGCGACTGCGGCATGATCGTCGTATGGGACACCCGCATCTGCCGACCACCGAGGCCGCCGTCGCCGCGATCCGCGAGATCGCCCGCACCCACGGCCTCGACATACGTGTCACCGACGACATCGGCGCCGACCAGACCTCCCGCCGGACCTCCGCCGGCGCCTTCACCGTCCTCGACCCGGACGGCTCCCTGCCCCACGAGGCGTTCGTCGAGCTCGGCGGCGCCCCCGCCGTGACCGTGCGGCTCTACCCCGAGGACGACGCGAAGATCACCGTCGAGGGCATCGAGTTCGAGGACGTCCCCCGCGACTCCGTCCCCGCCTTCCTGCGCTCCGTCCACGACGGCCTCGCCTCCGTGAAGGGCCGGTTCTTCCCGCCGGGATGGTGGCTGATCGTCCCCCTGCCCGGCGACGAGACGTACAAGGAGCTCGTCCCTACCGGAACGCTCAGCCCATGGCTGAGTGCGAGAGTCCGCTGAGCCCCGGACACCGCTGAGCCCGGGATTCCGCAGGCCCCCACACCGCTGAGCCCGCAGTCCGGTGCGCCCCCGACAACGCTGAGCGCCAGAGTCCGGTTCGCCCGGAAGTCGCTGAGCCGGAAGTCGCTGCGCCGGGAGTCCCCCGCCCGAGGGGTGACGGAAGGCGGGCGGCCCCCACCGGCCGGCCGCCGCGGCGGCCGTAGGCTCGTGGGTATGACCTTGCGCCTGAGCACCGTGATCCTGCCCGTCCACCGCTGGCACGACGGCGGCCGCGACCGCTGGCTGCGCGCCGAGGAGCTGGGCTTCCACGCCGCGTACACCTACGACCACCTGTCCTGGCGGACCTTCCGCGACGGCCCCTGGTTCGGCGCCCTGCCGACCCTCACGGCCGCCGCGACCGCCACCACACGGCTGCGCCTGGGCACACTCGTCACGTCACCGAACTTCCGCCACCCCGTGACCCTCGCCAAGGAACTGATCTCCCTGGACGACATCTCGGGCGGCCGCGTCACCCTGGGCATCGGAGCCGGCGGCAACGGCTTCGACGCCACCGCGCTCGGCCAGGAGGCCTGGACACCGCGCGAGCGGGCCGACCGGTTCGGCGAGTTCCTCCCCCTCCTCGACCGCCTCCTCACCGAAGGCGCGGTCACCCAGCACGGCACCCACTACTCCGCCGTCGAGGCCCGGAACCTCCCGGGCTGCGTCCAGCGCCCCCGGCTCCCCTTCACGGTGGCGGCGACCGGTCCGCGCGGTCTGAAGCTCGCCGCCCGGCACGGACAGGCATGGGTGACGACCGGCGACCCGAAGCTCTACGAGGAGGGGACCCCCGAGCAGTCGGTGGACGCCCTGCGCGGCCAGATCGAGAAGCTCGGCAAGGCCTGCGCGGAGATCGGCCGGAACACGGCCGAGGTGGAGAAGGTCCTGCTCACCGGCTTCACCCCGGACCGTGGGCGTCCGCTCGCCTCGCTGGACGCCTTCGTCGACTTCGCCGGCCGCCACCAGGAGCTGGGCTTCACCGAGCTGGTGATCCACTGGCCGATCCCCGACTCCGACTTCGCCGCCGACCAGCAGGTCTTCGAGCGCATCGCCACGGAAGCCGTCGCTCAGCTCGGCTGACCGCCGGCGGGCGACGGCCGAAGACGCCGGGGTACGGCCGCCCGGCCCGACCGCCGCCCAGTCGTCGGCCGGGGCGCGCGGGCGGACCGGGGTGCGCGGGCGGGCCACTCAGATGTGCGCCCTCCCGCACGCCCGTGCACGCCGTACGGAAGAATGGATCGGTGACCTCACCCCACGCTCCGCGCCCCGCCGCCCCGGCCCCCCGGCTCATCGCCACCGACCTCGACGGCACGCTGCTGCGCGACGACAAATCCGTATCGGAGCGTACGGTCGCGGCCCTGGCCGCCGCCGAGCGGGCCGGTATCGAGGTCTTCTTCGTCACCGGCCGTCCGGCTCGCTGGATGGACGTCGTCAGCGACCACGTCCACGGCCACGGCCTCGCGATCTGCGCCAACGGCGCGGCCGTCGTCGATCTGCACTCCGGCGGCACGTTCATCGAGGTGCGGCCCCTGGACCGGCCGGTCGCGCTGGAGGTCGTACGGACCCTGCGCGACGCCGCGCCCGGCACCACCTTCGCGGTCGAGCTCACCACCGGCATCCACTACGAGCCGGACTACCCGCCCTTCTTCCTCGACCCGGGCGCGACCATCGCCACCGCCGAGAAGCTCCTCTACGAAGAGGAGCCCGGCGCCGCCGCCCCCGTCCTGAAGCTGCTCGCCCAGCACCCCGAGCTCGAACCGGACGGGTTCCTCACCGTGGCCCGGGTGGCGGCCGGGGACCTGGCCTCGATCACCCGGTCCAGCCCCACCGCCCTCCTCGAGATCAGCGGCCTCGGCGTCTCCAAGGCCTCCACCCTGGCCCTGTGCTGCGCCGAACGCGGGATCTCCGCCGACGAGGTCGTCGCCTTCGGCGACATGCCCAACGACATCGAGATGCTCGGCTGGGCCGGCCGTTCGTACGCGATGGGCAACGCCCACGCCGACGTGATCGCCGCCGCCTCCGGCCGTACCGTCGCCAACAACGAGGACGGAGTCGCCGTCATCATCGAACGGATCCTCGCGGGCACCCTCGACGACTGACACCCGCCCGCGACGGGCGCCGGCACCACGGCCCCGGGGTCGGCCGCAGGACGAGACCGCGCCCCGGGTACGGCCATGGCCCCTCTACAGCGGGGCCTGCCACACCACCGTCGTACCGCCGCCCGACGCGCCGATGCCCGGCTCGCACCAGCTCGATCCGCCCAGTGACTCGGCGCGCCGCGCCAAATTGCGCAGACCGCTGCGCCGCCCGCCCTCCGGGAGGCCGATGCCGTCGTCCGCCACCGTCAGCCGCACCCCGGCGCTCCCGTCGGGGAGCTCGGCGCCCGCGTCGACGACGACCTCGATCCGCGCGGCCCCGGCGTGCCGGAACGCGTTGGACAGGGCTTCCCTGAGGGCCGCAATGAGGTTCTTGCCGGTGAGGTCACCGACCGCGGAGTCGAGCGGACCGAGGAAACGGTGACCGGGAGTGAAACCGAGGGGCACGGCGGCCATGTTGATCTCGCGCAGCACCCGGGTCCGCAGGCCCGAGGGAGCCTCGGCCGGGCCCTGCTGGAGCGCGAAGACGGCGGTACGGATCTCCTGGATGGTCACGTCCAGCTCGTCCACGGCCTTGCCGACCCCGTCCCGCACCGCCGGCACCACCGACCTGCGCTGGGCGCCCTCCAGCATCATCCCGGTGGCGAAGAGGCGCTGGATGACCAGGTCGTGCAGGTCCCGGGCGATCCGGTCGCGGTCCTCGTAGACGGCGAGCCGCTCCCGGTCGCGCTGGGCGTCGGCCATCATCAGGGCGAGCGCCGCCTGAGAGGCGAACTGGGTCGCCAGCGTCCGTTCCGCCTCGGTGAACGGCCGGGCGCCCCGGGCCCGGGGCATCGCGAGCGCGCCGAGCACGCGGCCCCCGCTGTGCAGCGGCAGCAGCATGCTGGGCCCGAACCGTGCCGCCAGCCGGCTGATCATCCGGGGGTCGGTGGCGGCGTCGTCCAGGAACACCGCCTCTCCGGTGAGCAGGCTCTCCACCACCGGGCTCTCCGCCGGGATCACCACGCCCAGGGACGTCGACGGCGTGTCGGAGGAGACGGCGACGATCTCGAGGCCGCCGTCCCCGGCGGGCAGCAGCATGATCCCGGCCGCCGCGTCGGCGAGTCTGCGGGCCTGCTCGGCCACCACGGTCAGGGCCTCGTCGGCGTCGCCGCCGGAGAGCAGGGCGGTGGTGACGGCGACCGAACCGTCGATCCAGCGCTCCCGCTGCCGGGCGGCTTCGTAGAGGCGGGCGTTGCCGATGGCGATCCCCGCCTCGGTGGCGAGGACCCGGACCATGTGGACGTCGGCTTCGTCGAACTCGCCGCCGTGGGTCTTCTCGGAGAGGTACAGATTGCCGAAGATCTCTCCTTGGACCCGGATCGGGACGCCGAGGAAGCTCTTCATCGGGGGGTGGCCGGGCGGGAAACCGGCCGAGCGCGGGTCGGCGGAGAGATCGCCGAGCCGGATCGTCCGGGGCTCTTGGATCAGTGCGCCGAGGAGCCCGGCGTGGCCGTCGGGCCGGCGGCCGATGCGGTGGGCCGTGTCCTCGTCGACACCGTGGGTGACGAATTCGGAGAGGCCGTCGTTCTCCTCGTCGACGACCCCGATGGCGGCGTAGCGGGCGTCGGCGAGTTCGGCCGCCGTCTCGCAGATCCGGTCGAGGGTGGAGCGGAGTTCCAGGCCGGTGCCGACCGAGCGCATCGCCTCGAGCAGCTGCGGTACGCGGGCCGTGAGCTCCGTCGACAGGCCCTGCAGACTGCGGGTGGCCCGGTTCGCGGCCTCCAGGGAATCGGCTTCCCCGGGGTCCGCCGGGCGCGCGGGCACCGACGGGACGGGAGGAGCCTTGGGATCCGGGGGATCGGGCACGGCGGCGGTCATGACCTTGAGCCTAGTAAGTCCGATTTGGCGAGAAAAGTCGGCCGCTCGGATACGAGGAGGGCTTCGGTCAGCCGGCGCCTCCGCTGAGCGACAGCTCGCTCTCGCGCTCCCGCTCCAGCATCCGCCGCAGGGGCCCCTCGACGCCCACCAGCTCCGCGTACGGGCCGCGCTGCACGGTACGCCCCTCGTCCAGGACCAGCACCTCGTCGACGGCGTCGAGGCCGCGCAGGCGATGGGTGATCAGGACGGTGGTACGGCCCTCGGTGGCCAGCAGCAGATCGTCGGTGAGCGCGTCGGCTGTGGCGAGGTCGAGGTGTTCGGCCGGCTCGTCGAGGACGAGCACCGGGAAGTCGGCGAGGAGCGCCCGGGCCAGGGCGAGGCGCTGCCGCTGTCCGCCGGAGAGCTTCGAGCCGTGCTCGCCGACCATGGTGTCGAGGCCGTCGGGCAGCCCGTCCACCCAGTCCAGGAGCCTGGCCCTGCGGAGCGCGGCCCGCAGCTCGTCGTCGGTCGCGTCGGGGCGGGCCAGCCGCAAATTCTCGCGCAGGGAACTGTCGAAGGTGTGGGCGTCCTGGGCGCAGAGCCCGACGAAGCGGCGGACGTCGTCACCGTCGAGCGAAGCGGCGTCCACCCCGCCGAGGCGGTACGTGCCGTCGTCGGCGTCCAGGAACCGCAGCAGCACCTGGGCCAGGGTGGTCTTCCCACTGCCCGACGCGCCGACCACGGCCACCCGGCGGCCGGCCTCCAGGGTCAGTCCGAAGCCGGTGAGCGCGTCCCGTTCCTGCCCGGCGTACCGGGCGCGGAGGCCGGTGAGTTCGAGGGGGAACGCGCTCAGCGGCAGTTCGGCGGGGTGCTCCGGCTCGTGTACGGGGAGGGGGGCGTCGAGCACGTCGTACACCCGCTCGGCACTCCGCTTGACGCGCTGGCGGTACTGGACGGCCAGCGGGAGGCCGGTGACGGCCTCGAAGGCGGCGAGCGGGGTGAGGACGACCACCGCGAGGTTGACGCCGTCCAGGCGCCCGTCGCGGAGGGCCTGGATCCCGACGACGGCGGCCGCGGCGACCGTGAGACCGCAGGCGAGCGCGGAGAGCCCGGCGCCCAGAGCGGTGGCGGCGGACTGCCGGGAGGCGATGGAGGTGAGCGTACGGTCGGCGTCCCTGGCCCGGCCGACACGGTCGGGCAGCGCCCCGGCGACGGTGAGTTCGGCGCAGCCGCGCAGCAGGTCGACGACGCCGGTGGCGAGCGTGCCGCGGGCGGGGGCGAGCTGCCGCTCGGCCCGGCGGGCGAGGGCGCCGCTCAGCAGCGGGACCGCCAGCCCCGCGGTCAGCAGTCCGACGGCGAGGACGGCCCCGGCCTCGGGCAGCAGCCAGGCGGTGAAGCCGACGGAGCCGGCCCCGACGAGGAGGGCCGCTCCCACCGGGAGCAGCCAGCGCAGCCAGTAGTCCTGGAGGGCGTCGACGTCCTGGACGAGCCGGGAGAGCAGATCGCCGCGCCGGGTGCGGCGCAGGCCGGCCGGGGTGATGCGCTCCAGGCGCCGGTAGACGGAGACCCGCAGCTCCGCGAGCATCCGCAGCACGGCGTCGTGGGAGACGAGCCGTTCGGCGTACCGGAACACGGCCCGGCCGATGCCGAAGGCGCGCGTAGCGGTGACGGCCACCATCAGATAGAGCACGGGCGGCTGTTCGGAGGCACGGGATATGAGCCAGCCGGACACGGCCATGAGGCCCACGGCCGATCCCAGGGCCAGGCCGGCGAGCAGCAGCGCGAGCCCCATCCGGCCCCTGAGCTCCCCTGCCATGGCGCGCACCCGTCGCAGGAGACGGACCCGATCGCCACCGCTGCCTCCCTCCTGACCGTGGTCCCGGGCGCCGACCGGCCCACGGCCCTGGGTCTCCGGACCGGCCGCATCGCCCGAGCCGTCGCCCTGAGCACGGACGCTGCCGTCGCGCGCGTCGAGGGCCTTGAGGTCATCGGGGGTCCGACCAGCGCCCTGGTCTCCGCCCCGGGTACCGGGCGCGCTCCGGTCGGTCAGCGCCTCAGCCGCCCGCTCGGGAGCGGTCGGGGCCAGCGACACCACGCGGTCCGCGATCGCGAGGAGAGCAGGGCGGTGTACCACCAGGAGCACCGTCCGGCCGGCCGCGAGGCGCCGCACCGCGTCGACCACGGCCGCCTCGGTCTCCCCGTCCAGCGCGGCCGTGGGCTCGTCCAGGAGCAGCAGCGGCCGGTCGGCCAGGAACGCCCGGGCCAGGGCGAGGCGCTGCCGTTGACCGGCCGAGAGGCCTGCCCCGTCCTCGCCGAGCACGCTGTCCATCCCGGCCGGGAGTCCGTCGACGAACCCGTCCGCCCCCGCATCCCGCAGGGCCTCCCGTACCGCCTGGTCGGAGGCGTCGGGGCGGGCCAGTCGGACGTTCTCCGCGATCGTCCCCGCGAAGAGGTACGGCCGCTGGGGCACCCAGGCGATCCGCGACCGCCACTCCTCCAGGTCCAGCGAACCGAGTTCGGCATCCCCGACCCATACCGCTCCGCCCGGCTCGGGCTCCGTGAACCCCAGTACGACATCGAGCAGGGTGGACTTGCCGATCCCGCTCGGCCCCACCAGGGCCACGGTCTCGCCCGGCGCCACGATCAGCGACGCGCGGTCCAATGACGGCTCGGTGCGCCCCTCGTGCCGGACGGTCACGCTCGACAGCTCGAAGCGCGGGGACCCCGCGGGCACGGCGGCGGTACCGCTCGTGCGGACCGGTGTCTCCAGGACCTCGAAGATCTCCTCGGCGGCCGCCAGCCCCTCCGCCGCCGCGTGGTACTGCGCCCCGACCTGCCGGATCGGCAGATACGCCTCGGGGGCGAGGATCAGGATCACCAGGCCGGTGTAGAGATCGAGATCGCCGTGGACCAGCCGCATCCCGATCCCGACGGCGACCAGCGCCACCGAGAGGGTCGACAGCAGTTCCAGCGCGAAGGAGGACAGAAAGGCGATCCGCAGCGTCCTCATCGTGGCCCGGCGGTACTCCGAGGTGATGGCGCGGATCGACTCGGCCTGCGCCTTGGCGCGTCCGAAGACCTTGAGCGTCGGCAGTCCCGCCACCACGTCCAGGAAGTGCCCCGAGAGCCGGGACAGCAGCTTCCACTGCCGGTCCATCCGGGCCTGGGTGTACCAGCCGATCAGGATCATGAAGAGGGGGATGAGGGGCAGGGTGACGACGATGACGGCCGCCGAGACCCAGTCCTCGGTGACGATCCGCGCCAGCACCGCCACGGGAACCACCACCGCGAGCCCCAGCTGCGGCAGATAGCGCGCGAAGTAGTCGTCGAGCGCGTCCACTCCCCGCGTGGCCAAGGCGGCGAGCGAACCCGCCCGCTGACCGCTCAGCCACCCGGGCCCCAGCTCGGCCGCGCGCGCGAGCAGCCGGCCCCGCAGCTCGGACTTGACCGCCGCGCCGGCCCGGTGAGCGGCCAGCTCCGTGAGCCAGGAGACCAACGCCCGCCCTCCGGCGACACCGGCGAGCAGCAGCAGCGGGGTGGTGAGATCGGAGACCGACCGGCCTTGCTGGAAGGCCCCCACCACCACGTCGGCGATGAGCATCGCCTGGGCGACGACCAGCGCCGCTCCGAACAGGCCGAGCACCACCACCGCCGCCAGGAAGCGGCGAGTGGCCCGGGCGTAGCGAAGCAGACGCGGATCGATCGGTTTCACGTGAAACATCTCCCACTCATGAGCGGTGTCAGTGAGCAGCGTCGGCGATGTGCTGCGTGCCGATCCGCTTGCGGAACACCCAGTAGGTCCAGCCCTGGTAGAGCATCACCAGCGGTGTCGCCACGGCCGCGCACCACGTCATGATCTTCAGCGTGTACGGGCTCGACGACGCGTTCGTCACCGTAAGGCTCCACGCCGGGTCGAGCGACGACGGCATGACGTTCGGGAAGAGCGTCAGGAAGAGCATCGCGACCGCCGCCGCGATCGTGACGCCCGACAGGGCGAACGACCAGCCCTCGCGCCCGGCCTTGATGGCGAGGACGGCTCCGACCAGCGCCACCACCGCGACGACCATGGCGACAAGGCTCCCGGTGTCCCCCTTGTCGGCCTGGGTCCAGGAGAGGAAGCCGAGGGCGAGGACGGCGGTGACGAGCCCCAGCTTGAGGGCCAGTGCCCGCGCCCGGAGGCGGATGTCCCCGACCGTCTTGAGCGCCGCGAAGACCGCGCCGTGGAAGGTGAAGAGCGTCAGCGTGACGAGACCGCCGAGGAGGGCGTAGGGGTTGAGCAGGTCGGTGACCGTACCGACGTACTCCATCCGCGCGTCGATCTTCACTCCGCGCACGATGTTGCCGAAGGCGACGCCCCACAGCACGGCGGGGATCAGGGAGGTCCAGAAGATGGCCTGCTCCCAGTTGCGCTGCCATGTCTCCTCCGGCCGCTTCGCCCGGTACTCGAAGGCGACACCGCGCACGATGAGGCAGACCAGGATGAGCAGCAGCGGCAGGTAGAAGCCGGAGAAGAGCGTCGCGTACCACTCGGGGAACGCGGCGAAGGTCGCACCGCCGGCGGTCAGCAGCCACACCTCGTTGCCGTCCCAGACGGGGCCGATGGTGTTGATCAGCACCCGCTTCTCGGTGCGGTCCCGGGCGAGCAGCTTGGTGAGGACGCCGACGCCGAAGTCGAAGCCTTCGAGGAAGAAGTAGCCGATCCAGAGGACGGCGATGAGTACGAACCAGACGTTGTGGAGTTCCATGCCTCGATCTCCTCAGCCTCAGTACGAGAAGGCCATGGGCCGGTCGGGGTCGCGCTGATCCCCGCCGATCTTGGTGGGCGGATTGAGGTCGGACTCGGTGAGCTCGGGCGGTCCGGCCTTGACGTACTTCACGAGCAGCCTGACCTCGATCACGGCGAGCACCGCGTACAGCAGGGTGAAGACGATCATCGAGGTGAGCACTTCGGCCTGCGTGGTGCCGGGTGAGACCGCGTCCTTGGTGCGCAGCACGCCGTAGACCACCCACGGCTGACGGCCCATCTCGGTGAAGATCCAGCCCCAGGAGTTGGCGATCAGCGGGAAGGCCATGGTCCAGAGGGCGACCAGCCAGTACCACCGGCTGAGCTTCGGGCTGAGCGCCTTCCGGAAGAGGACGAGATGGGGCACCTCGTCCTCACCCGTCCGCAGCCCCGGCGGGAGGAGGAACTTCCTGCGGGTCAGCCAGAGGCCGAGCATGCCGAGGGAGAGCGAGGCCATACCGAAGCCGATCATCCAGCGGAAGCCCCAGTAGGCCACGGGGATGTTCGGGCGGTAGTCGCCGGGGCCGAACTTCTCCTGCTCGGCCTTGTTGATGTCGTTGATGCCCGGGACGTGCGAGGTGAAGTCGCCGTTGGCCAGGAAGGACAGCAGGCCGGGGACCTCGATGGCAACCTTGTTGTGGCCCTCGTCGACATCGCCGTAGGCGAAGATCGAGAAGGGTGCGGGCGCCTCGCCGTCCCAGAGCGCCTCGGCGGCGGCCATCTTCATCGGCTGCTGCTTGTACATCACCTTGCCGAGCATGTCGCCGCTGATGGCCGTGCCGAGCCCGGCGATGATCAGGGTGATCAGGCCGACCCGCAGCGAGGTGCGCATCACCCGGACGTGCTTCTTCCGCGCCAGGTGGAAGGCGGAGATGCCGACCATGAAGGCGCCGCCGACCAGGAAGGCGGCCGTCATGGTGTGGAAGAACTGGGTGAGGGCGGTGTTCTGGGTGAGCACGAGCCAGAAGTCGGTGAGCTCGGCCCGGCCGCGCTCCTCGTTGATGCGGTAGCCGACCGGGTGCTGCATCCAGGAGTTCGCCGCCAGGATGAAGTAGGCGGAGAGGATCGTGCCGATCGACACCATCCATATGCAGCCGAGGTGGATCTTCTTCGGCAGCTTGTCCCAGCCGAAGATCCAGAGACCGATGAAGGTCGACTCGAAGAAGAAGGCGATCAGGGCCTCGAAGGCGAGCGGGGCGCCGAAGACGTCGCCGACGAAGCGCGAGTAGTCGGACCAGTTCATGCCGAACTGGAACTCCTGCACGATGCCGGTGACCACACCCATCGCGATGTTGATCAGAAAGAGCTTGCCCCAGAACTTCGTGGCCCTGAGGTACTTCTCGTTCTCCGTACGTACCCAGGCCGTCTGAAGACCGGCGGTGAGCGCGGCGAGGGAGATCGTCAGGGGGACGAAGAGAAAGTGGTAGACGGTGGTGATGCCGAACTGCCAACGCGCCAGAGTCTCTGGCGCCAGAGCGAGGTCCACGTCGTCTTCTCCTTACATCGCCGTGGTCACGGAGGCGACCTGCCCCTTTAATCCCACCCATCCCGGGATGAACCGTGACACGCTTGTGAACGCGTTCACATTCACAAGCATTATGACTCATACGAAATCCGTATGAGTACGGGGGGTGCCCTACTCGAAGGTCACCCCTTCCCTCCGCCTTCAACATATTGTTGAATCTGGGGTATGACCCTTCGTATCCGTCTCTCCTGGCCCGCCGGTCACACCACGGCCACCATCGACGAAACCCCCACGAGCAAGGCGCTCGTGGGGGTTCTTCCGATCACTTCCACCGCCCGGACCTGGGGCGAGGAAGTGTATTTCGACACACCGGTCTCCACCGTGGTCGAGTCCGACGCGCGACAGGTGGTGGAGCCGGGGACCGTCGCCTTCTGGACGGAGGGCGACGCGCTCGCGCTCCCCTATGGCCCGACCCCGATCTCCCGGGGCGACGAGTGCCGGCTCGCCGCCCCGTGCAACGTCCTCGGCTCGCTCGACGCCGACCCGCGCGTCCTGGCCACCGTCAGGGACGGCGACCCGATCCGGGTGGAGCTGGTGACCGACTGAGGGCCTCCCGCCCCGCCCCGGCCGGGTGAGTCACCCCCGCCCGTCGGCTAGCTCTCCTTGCGGAAGCCCTCCGCCGCCTTCAGGAACAGGTCGTTCGCCTCGCACTCACCGATCGTGACGCGCACGCCCTCACCCGCGAACGGCCGCACCACCACACCGTGCCGCTCGCACTCCGCCGCGAAGTCCACCGTCCGCTCACCGAGCCGCAGCCAGACGAAGTTCGCCTGGGTGTCCGGCACGGTCCAGCCCTGGGCCACGAGCCCGGCGTGGACCCGCTCGCGCTCCGCCACCAGCGAGCCGACCCGGCCGAGCAGTTCGTCCTCGGCCCGCAGCGAGGCCACCGCCGCGTCCTGCGCCACCTGGCTCACCCCGAACGGCACCGCCGTCTTGCGCAGCGCCGCCGCCACCGGCTCATGGGCGACCGCGAAACCGACCCGCAGCCCCGCGAGGCCGTACGCCTTGGAGAACGTGCGCAGCACGGCCACGTTCGGACGGTCGCGGTAGAGCTCGATGCCGTCCGGGATGTCGGCGTCGCGGACGAACTCCCGGTACGCCTCGTCGATCACCACCAGGACGTCGGAGGGCACCCGGTCCAGGAACCGCTCCAGCTCGGCCCGGCGCACGGCCGTACCCGTGGGGTTGTTCGGATTGCAGACGAAGATCAGCCGGGTCCGGTCGGTGATCGCCTCGGCCATCGCGTCGAGGTCGTGCACCTCGCCCTCGGTCAGCGGCACCTGCACCGGGGTCGCCCCGCTGATCTGCGTGATGATCGGGTACGCCTCGAAGGACCGCCAGGCGTACATGACCTCGTCACCGGGGCCGGCCGTCGACTGGATCAGCGACTGCGCGATCCCCACCGAGCCGGTCCCGGTGGCCAGGTGCGAGACGGGGACGCCGAAACGGTCGGCGAGCTCCTGCATCAGGCCGGTGCAGGCCATGTCGGGGTAGCGGTTGAAGGAGGCCGCCGCGGCCAGCGCGCTCTCCATGACACCCGGCAGCGGCGGGTACGGGTTCTCGTTGGAGGACAGCTTGAAGGCGACCGGGCCGCCCGCGGCGGCCGGCTTGCCCGGCTTGTACGTCGGAATGCCGTCCAGCGCGGCGCGCAGCCTCGGGCCGCCCGCACTCGTCCCGCCGGCCCCGCCGGTCTCGCTCACTGCACTCACTGTGGTCCTCCTCGACCGTCCGTACCACCAATGCTCCTCACCTTATGAGGATTCGCCTCCGCTGCGAATGGGCTGTGGACAACCTCATCCCTGAGCTGTGGAAAACAGAGGGAGCGCGGGGCCGGGTGGCGCGCGCCGGTGGCGAGCGCCGTGGCGCGCATCCCCCGTAGAGGTGAGTTGAGACCTCTTCGAGACCTCGCCCCGGTGGCAGGCTCATGCCCGTCGACAACCATAGATCCACCGCCAGACGCCCTAACTCTCTTTCTTTCCAAGGCAATTGACCTTTTTCGATCTTGCAGAAACGTGCCTGTCAACGAGTGAATATGCGACCGGCCCACCCACCCGCCCTCGCCCTACTATCGGCTCGCCATGACAGCAGCAGGGAAGCACCAGGTGAGCCGGGCACAGACCCGGGGAAGCCGGCAGGGCAGAGCGGGCATCCGGGATGTGGCCGCCGCCGCCGGGGTCTCCATCACGACTGTCTCCGACGCGCTCAACGGCAAGGGCCGGCTACCGGACGCCACCCGCCGCCACGTTCGCGAAGTCGCAGACCGGCTGGGCTACCGCCCGTCCGCGGCGGCCCGCACGCTCCGTACCGGCAAGTCGGGCCTCATCGGCCTGACCGTGACGACCTACGGGGATGAACCTTTCACCTTCACCGAATTCGCGTACTTCGCGGAGATGGCCAGAGCCGCGACCTCGGCCGCGCTCGCCCGGGGCTACGCCCTGGTCATCCTCCCCGCCACCTCCCGCCATGACGTCTGGTCGAACGTCGCCCTCGACGGCACCGTCGTCATCGACCCCTCCGACCACGACCCGGTCGTCACCGAACTGGTCCGCCAGGGCCTGCCCGTCGTCTCCGACGGGCGCCCCGCCGGCACCCTCCCGGTCACCGCCTGGGTCGACAACGACCACGAAGCCGCCGTCCTCGACCTCCTCGACCACCTCGCCGCCGCCGGCGCCCGCCGGATCGGGCTGCTGACCGGCACCACCACCGACACGTACACCCGCCTC
This sequence comes from Streptomyces sp. NPDC048353, assembly GCF_055587165.1. Taxonomy (NCBI): domain Bacteria; kingdom Bacillati; phylum Actinomycetota; class Actinomycetes; order Kitasatosporales; family Streptomycetaceae; genus Streptomyces; species Streptomyces sp. NPDC048353. The sequence goes on from NZ_JBVJGU010000005.1 coordinate 199,701, forward strand.
TCCACCACCGCGTACCTCAACTGGTGCGAACGGGTCGGACAGGACCCCGTCTACGAGGCCTATCCGGCGCACGATCCGTGCGCGGGCGCCGTCGCGGCCGACCGGCTGCTCGCCCGCCCCGACCGCCCCGACGCCGTGTACGGCCTCTTCGACCCCAACGGAACCGACCTCCTGGCGGCCGCACGCCGCTACGGACTGCGCGTACCGGACGACCTGCTGCTGGTCTGTTGCAGCGAATCGACCGTGTACGCCACCACCGAACCGCCCATCACGACCCTCTCGCTCAAGCCGCGCCGGATCGGTACGGCGGTCGTCCAGCTGCTCATCGACGCCATCGAGGGGAGCGATGCCGACGGGCCGGTCGAGCGGGTGATACCGACCGAACTCATCGTCCGGACCTCCTCCCAGCGGCGCTCCCCCCGGACGACCGTCAGCCCGCCCCGCTCCCCCTCCCAGAACGAGAAGGACTGAGAGAGGGACGGGGAAGGTCCGGAAGCGGGCCGGGAGGGCCGCGAAGAGAGGCCGGGGGAGCCGCCGAGCCGGTCCTCGGAGGTCCGGGAAACGTCGCGTACGCGCCGATGTCCGGCCCAAACCGAGGACCGGCCCGGCTCGAACCCTGGCCTGGACCTTCTCAATTCGGGCGAAACAACCGGTGAACCCGGAGTGGACCCGGATTCACCACCCCTGGTGCGTCACACAGGAGGACCCTCATTCCTATGATGGGCGCACGACACCGCGGACCACCCCGACCAGGCCGGTCCGCGATGTGCAGGGCATCGCGACGGTGGTGGAGGGGTCGATGACTCAGGGGGCCGGGCAGGAACCCGTGGTGCGCACGGCGACATTGCGTGACTTCCGCGTACCGCCGTACGCCCGGGTGCCCGTGCAGGGCCATGCCACGGAACCTCCGGCCGACGCTCCGGGGCTCCCCGCGGCGCCGGCCGCGGTGGCACCGACAGCAGTGGCACAGGCCCCGGTGGCGCAGATCGCGGTGGCACCCGCGCCGGGAGCGCCGAGAAGCGGCGTCGGCATGTCCGGCGCCCCGCTCGACCGCACGCTCCACCTCGGCACCGTCGTGGCGTCCCGCGCGGACGGCCCCGCCGCCTCCGTTCCCGACGTCCCCGCGTCCCCCCCGGTGCCCGCCGTGCCCGGCGGCCACCCCGGAAACGCCTTCCCGGAGGGCGACCTCCCCGAGGGCTACACCCCCACCGAGCGCGACCTCCCGGTCATCAACCGGGGCGACACCGTCCAGGTGCAGGTCGACCCGGCTCCGGCGCCCGCACCGGCTCCGGCGGCGGGCGAGGGCCCGGGCCCGCTCTTCGTCGTCGGCGACGTCCACGGCTATCTCGACGAACTCGTCGCCGCGCTGCGCGAGAAGGGCCTCATCGACGAGAACGGCGGCTGGGCCGCGGGCAACGCCCGCCTCTGGTTCCTCGGAGACTTCACCGACCGCGGACCCGACGGCATCGGTGTCATCGACCTCGTCATGCGGCTCTCCGCCGAGGCGGCCGCCGCCGGCGGCTACTGCAAGGCCCTGATGGGCAATCACGAGCTGCTGCTCATCGGCGCCAAGCGCTTCGCCGACACTCCCGTCAACTCCGGCGCCGGCACCGCCACCTTCCAGGCCGCCTGGCTGCTCAACGGCGGCCAGAAGTACGACATGGACCGCCTCCAGGACGTCCACCTCCAGTGGATGTCCCGGCTCGACGCCGTGGTGGAGGAGGACGGACACCTCCTCCTGCACTCCGACACCACCGCGTACCTCGACTACGGCAGCACCATCGAGGACGTCAACGAGACCGTCCACGAGATCATCAACCGCAACGACGCCGACGAGGTCTGGGACCTGTTCCGGAAGTTCACCAAGCGCTTCGCCTTCCGCGACGACGGCGGCCCGGAGGCGGTGCGGGAGCTGCTCGGCACCTACGGCGGCCGCCGCGTCGTGCACGGCCACAGCCCCATCCCGTACCTCCTGGGCCAGGTGGGCACCGAGGACGGCGAGGGCGGCTCGGACCCGACCGTCGACGGACCGCACGTCTACGCCGACGGCCTGGCGATCGCCATGGACGGCGGTGTGACCATGGCCGGAAAGCTTCTGGTCGTCCAACTCCCCCTGAACGGCTGAGGTATAACCCTGCGCATCCGGGCCAGGCGATTTCGGGAAACCCCCTGTCACGGTGGCGCGGAACCGGAATACCATCGGCTCATCCGTAGCAGGCTCTCCTCCGTTTCCGCCCCACTGCCCGGCGTTCTTCCCCGGGCGGTCCGGCCCTACGGAGCATCGGGGGATGCACATGAACGTGGCTCCGCACCTGCTGACCGAGGACCGCGCCGAGTACGAGCGCACCCTCGACGAGGCACTGCGTCACGCGCACGAACGCCCGGATCTCGCCGAGGTCGGGAAGCGGCTCACGACCGCACAGTTGCGCGCCATGGCGCTGAGCGCGACCGCGCTCATCACGGCCGCGGCCGCACCCGAATACGACCACTTCGTGAAGATACGTGAGCAGGGACGGTCACCCGGCGGTACGAGCGTCATGGGCGCCGTCCTCGCGGCGGACGGCGACGGGGCGAGCGGCGGCCCGGGAGCGGGCGTCGTCGCGATCGTCACGGTCCTCGCGCCCGTGCTGGCGGGCACCGCGGCGGTGATCTTCCTGCTGGTCGGGGCCGTACTGAAAGTCCTGGCCCCGACCCTGCAGTTCGCCGACACCCTGCTGACGGCGGGATGGTTCTTCGGCGCCGTCGCCGCGGCCGGGCTGCTCTGCGCGGCCGCCGGACTGCTCGTCACGGCGCTGCGCAACAGAGCCACCGAGGTGGGCGCGGCGGACCCGGGCACCGCCGAAGGGACCGAGCTGTCGCGGGCCAGGGAGGCCTGGCGGCACGCGCTGCTGGAACGGGGCATCCTGCCGTTCCTGCGCGCCGCGCTGGCCGACCCCGGTGCCGGCCGCCCGGCCCCGACCGCCAGGCCGCGCCCGGTCTCCAGGATCCCCAAGGTCGGGTACAGCGGTCCGGACTTCTCCAGCCCCGGCGAGGGCGGATCGGCCACCCGCCCGACGTACAGCAGCCCGGACTTCTCCAGCCCCGACTTCGGCCCGCCCGAGACCATCCCGGACTGACCCCCACGGCGCCCCCGCCCCGCCCCCTACCCGGCTCGGGGGCGGCGGGGGCCCGGCGTCACTCCGCCAGCGGGAGGTACACCCGGTTGCCGGCAGCGGCGAATTCGGCGGACTTCTCCGCCATCCCGGCCTCGATCTCGTCCGGCTTCAGATCGCCGCCGTGCTGCCGCCGGATGTCCTGCGAGATCTTCATCGAGCAGAACTTCGGACCGCACATCGAGCAGAAGTGCGCGGTCTTCGCCGGCTCGGCCGGCAGCGTCTCGTCGTGGAACTCCCGGGCCGTGTCCGGGTCGAGCGCCAGGTTGAACTGGTCCTCCCAACGGAACTCGAACCGCGCGTCCGACAGCGCGTCGTCCCACTCCTGCGCCCCCGGGTGCCCCTTCGCGAGGTCCGCCGCGTGCGCCGCGATCTTGTACGTGATGACACCGGTCTTCACGTCGTCGCGGTTCGGCAGGCCCAGGTGCTCCTTGGGGGTGACGTAGCAGAGCATCGCCGTCCCCCACCAGGCGATCATCGCCGCACCGATGCCGGAGGTGATGTGGTCGTAGGCGGGCGCGACGTCCGTGGTCAGCGGGCCGAGGGTGTAGAACGGCGCCTCCTCGCAGATCTCCTGCTGGAGGTCGATGTTCTCCTTGATCTTGTGCATCGGGACGTGCCCCGGGCCCTCGATCATCGTCTGCACCTGGTGGCGCTTGGCGATCGTGTTCAGCTCGCCGAGCGTGCGCAGCTCGGCGAACTGCGCGTCGTCGTTGGCGTCCGCGATCGAGCCGGGCCGCAGCCCGTCGCCCAGCGAGTAGGTGACGTCGTACGCCGCCAGGATCTCGCAGAGCTCCTCGAAGTGGGTGTAGAGGAAGTTCTCCTTGTGGTGCGCCAGGCACCAGGCGGCCATGATCGAGCCGCCGCGCGAGACGATGCCGGTCTTGCGGCGGGCGGTCAGCGGCACGTACGGCAGCAGCACGCCGGCGTGGACCGTCATGTAGTCGACGCCCTGCTCGGCCTGCTCGATGACCGTGTCCTTGTAGACCTCCCAGGTCAGCTCCTCGGCCCGGCCGCCGACCTTCTCCAGGGCCTGGTAGAGCGGGACGGTGCCGATCGGCACGGGGGAGTTGCGCAGCACCCACTCGCGGGTGGTGTGGATGTTCCGGCCGGTGGACAGGTCCATGACCGTGTCGGCGCCCCACTTGGTCGCCCACGTCATCTTCTCCACCTCCTCCTCGATCGAGGAGGTGACGGCGGAGTTGCCGATGTTGGCGTTGACCTTCACCAGGAACCTCTTGCCGATGATCATCGGCTCGATCTCCGGGTGGTTCACGTTGGCCGGCAGGACGGCGCGCCCCGCCGCGATCTCCTCCCGGACGACCTCGGGGGAGACGTTCTCGCGGATGGCGACGTACTCCATCTCCGGGGTGATCTCGCCCCGGCGGGCGTACGCGAGCTGGGTCACCGCCTGGCCGGCACGGCCCCGGCGGGGCTGGCGCGGACGGCCCGGGAAGACCGCGTCGAGGTTCTTCAGCCCGCCGCGCGGCGAGGTGTGCTTGATCCCGTCGTCCTCGGGGCGGACCGGGCGGCCCGCGTACTCCTCGGTGTCGCCCCGGCCGATGATCCAGTTCTCGCGCAGCGGCGGAAGGCCCCGCCGTACGTCGGTGTCGATGGTGGGGTCGGTGTACGGGCCGGACGTGTCGTACAGCGTCACGTCCTTGCCGTTGGTGAGGTGCACCTGGCGGACCGGCACGCGGAGGTCGGGGCGCGAGCCCTCGACGTACCCCTTGTGCCAGCCCGGCTTGCGCTCGTCCTGGCTGGTGGCAGGCGTGCGTGCATCCTGAATGGTCATGAGACCGATCTCCCTACGCCGGCATTACCCGGTAACAGGTTCGGCGGTCGGCGCAGCCTCTTCCCGTACGCACGTCACTGCGTGCGTACGGTGATCAGCGCCCTCTCAGCCCGGTGCTCCGAGCTCCCGCGTGTGCAAAGGTGCCACCACGCTAGCGGCAACCCGGGCGTGCTGAACAGTGGGCCCCCGCCGTTCTTGCGATGATCGGTCGGTGACTTCCTCGCAGCAGACCCCCGGCCCCCCCGACGACGGCGACGGAGACGGCGGCGGCGCTGCCGGGCACGGACACCACGGACACGCCCCCGCGCACACGCACAGCCATGGCCCCGCCGCGCCCGTCTCCCGGCATCTGCGGAAGGTCATCGCGGCGGTCCTGATCCCCTTCGCCACCGCTGTCGTCGTCGGGCTCGCGGTGCTGTGGCCCGGTGGCGCCCCGGCGCACGAGCGCACCGGCGTCGGCTTCGACCGGCAGACCGAGCAGGGCAGGGTCGTCTCGGTGGAGCGGGTCGACTGCAAGGACGTGAACGCCGCGCAGGTGCCGCCGACCGGCGACGTCTCCACGCCGCAGGGGCGCGAGGCGGTCAACGCCCAGCAGGGGCAGTGCGCGAAGGCCACGGTCGAGGTCACCAGCGGGGACGATCAGGGCCGTAGGTTCGTCGAGGTCGTGCAGCCGGACGCGCCCCGGCAACTGAGCGAGGGGCAGGGCGTCGTCGTGGCGTACGCCCCCGACGCGCCGCGCGATCTGCAGTACTCGGTCACCGATGTGAACCGCAAGGTCCCCTTGACGGTGCTCGCCCTGATCTTCGCGGTCGCGGTGGTGCTCGTGGGCCGCCTGCGCGGTCTGATGGCGCTCATCTCGCTCGCGGTGAGCTTCGTGATCCTGACGTTCTTCATCCTGCCGGCGATCCTGCAGGGCTCGAATCCGCTGGTGGTGGCCGTGGTCGGGTCGAGCGCGATCATGCTGATCGCGCTCTACATGTGTCACGGCCTCTCCGCCCGCACCTCGGTCGCGGTGCTCGGCACCCTGATCTCCCTGCTGCTGATCGGGCTGTTGGGCTCGCTCTTCATCGGCTGGGCGTCGCTGTCCGGCAACACGGACGACAACACCGGCCTGATCCACGGCCTGTACCCGGACATCGACATGTCGGGTCTGCTGCTTGCCGGCATCATCATCGGCTCGCTGGGCGTGCTCGACGATGTGACGGTGACCCAGACGTCGGCGGTGTGGGAGCTGCACCAGGCGGATCCGCGCATGGGGCCGCGCGCGCTGTACCGGGCCGGGATCCGGATCGGCCGCGACCACATCGCGTCGGTGGTGAACACGCTGGTCCTCGCGTACGCGGGCGCGGCCCTGCCCCTGCTGCTGCTGTTCTCCATCGCGCAGAGCAGCGTGGGGGCGGTGGCCAACAGCGAGCTGGTCGCGGAGGAGATCGTCCGGACGCTGGTGGGGTCGATCGGCCTGGTCGCCTCGGTGCCGGTCACGACCGCCCTCGCGGCGCTGGTGGTCTCCGCCGACCGGCCGAGCGGGCCGGGTGTGCCGGGCCCGGCCGGCCTGGCGGACCCGGCCGGTTCGGCGGGTGGCGCGTCGGGCTTCCCGCGGAGGCGGCCGGCCAAGGGCGGCCGCCGCCGCCGCGCGAAGTGACCGTACGTGACCACCGCAGGCGGCAAACCGGGAGCGGGGGGCGGCGCGACGGCGGGGGCGGGAGCGGGGGTGACCCCGCCTCAGCCGGCGTTCTCCTCCGCGAGGATCCGGCCGAGGGCCGCCTCCAGGTTGTCCTCGAAGTCACCGAGGGTCCGCTCCTGACCGAGCGGGACGAGCTTGTCCGTACGGTCGAGGAAGGCGACCAGCGGGGGAGCGCTGGCGCGGAACAGGGCGCGGTCGCCGCCGACCTGGAGCCGGATGGAGACGTCCGACAGGGCCTCCGGGGCGGTCGGCGCGATCCGGACATCGCCGTCACCGCTGGGGCTGTTGATGCCGTCGAGCAGCAATTCCCGTCCGAACGCCCAGGTCACGGGGGCGTCCCCGGGGAGGTGGAAGGTCATGCGCACCGCGTACGGATCCCGGGTCTCATAGCGCAGCTCCACCGGGATTCTGAAGGAGAGCTCCTCGGAGACGAGGAAGCTCATCAGGACTTCGGCCTGAACCGACTCTCGCATCATGTACCCCGCAGTGGATGAAGCAGTTGGGTAGAGACAGCTGCTGAAAGGTGCGATCAAAACGGCCAGGAATGATCCCCATGGCCCTCTTGACGCAATCGTGCTGCAAGCGCTAGCAGATCACAAGGAGTAATTTTTCAGATACTGATAGAGAACGCGAAGGAGCTGAAGAGCCTTCCGATCTCACTGCGTAGTCGGTCGACTGCGGGCAGCAACCGTTCTTCCTGGTGGAGGGGGAGAGAAATGGCCATGGCGGCCGCCGTGGAGCCCGCCGTGATGGGGATCGCGGCGCAGACCGTGCCGAGCGCATATTCCTGACGCTCCACCAGGGGTTCCATTCGCCCCATACCGCCCAAACGCTCCAAAAGCGCCCGATCGTTACGCACCGTATACGGAGTGATGGTTTCCACCGGATGGCGCTCAAGGTGGTCTTGACGGCTCTTCAGATCGAGTTGGCTGAGCAGACACTGGCCGATCGCATGGGCGTGACCGGTCTCCCGGAAGTCGGCCCACTCGGCGACGGCAGGGGCGGTGGGGGTGTCGGCCACGGCGACCAGCTCGATCTCGCCTTCGCGGTAGACGGCGAAGTAGACGGGGACGCCGATCTCGTCGCGCCAGTGCGCCAGTGAGTCTTCGATCTTGGTGCGACGATTCTGCAGAACTCCGCCTCCGGCTAGTCGGCCGGCGGCGTCGCCCAGGACGAACACGCCCTTCTCGCGGCGCAGATAGCCCTCGTGCGTCAGGGTGCGGAGCAGGTGGTACGCGGTGGGAAGCGGGAGCCCCGCCTCGCGCGCGAGTTGTTTGGCGGGCGCCCCGTCCTCGTGGGAGCCCACGGCCTCCAGGAGTCTCAGCGCCCGCTGCACCGAGCCGATCAGGGTAGGAACAGCGGTCTGCGAAGCCGTGGCCAAAGGTCACCCCCAGGCGTGTCGACGGGTGGCCTGCACCCGCTCGCGGGGGCCGCCCCCGCGCGCCCGCCGCGGCCTGGGATTCGGTGGGGCCCGCTGGCGGACCCGCCCGGGACAGAGCGCGCGGGTCACGACTGGAGGCCTACGCCTGATTCCCCGGGGCGGCAGAGAATTCCACTCTAATGGCAGCCTTCGGGCACCGACGCGGTTTCTACCAGGGCGTTCCCTCGCCCGGGCTAACGCCCGGGCGCCCGTTCATACCGGCGGGTAGCCGGTGCTACCAGTCCTCACGGGACGTCGAGGAGGACATGAACCTCCGTACCACGTACACCAGTCCGGCGACGAGGGCGACGAAGACCAGCACCTTGAAGAGCAGGCCGATGACGAAGGCCGCGATGCTGGTGATCAGACCGCCGAAGACGAACAGGGCGATGACGGGTATGGCCACCCACTTCACCCACCAGGGCATCCCCGCGAGAATCTCCCGTACGGCCATTGTCCTTACCTCATCTCCGAAAGAGTCCGTTCTGCGCACTCTGCACCGGACGCTTCCGATGCTAGGGGCGGGGAGGGGGTGCACGGGGGCCTCACAGCCCCCGCTCTCCCCTGATCCACCCCCTAGGGGGTGCGGCCCTTCGAGGGCCCGGCGCTCCGGGGTCAGCTCTCCGGCGGGGAGAAGACCACCATCACCCGCAGGTCCTCGGTGATGTGGTGGAACTTGTGCGCCACTCCGGCCGGGACGTAGACCACGCTGCCGCGGGCCACCTGCGTCGTCTCCGTCCCGACGGTGATCGCGGCCCGGCCGCTGACGACGAAGTACACCTCGTCCTGCGCGTGCGGCTGCTGCGGGTCGAGCGCGCCCGCGTCCAAGGCGTACAGACCGACCGACATGTTCCGCTCGCGCAGGAACTGGAGGTAGGCGCCGTCGTTGGCGGCGCGCTCCGCCTCCAGTTCGTCCAGCCGGAATGCCTTCATCGTGCGTCCGCCCCTGCCATTGGCTCGATCGTGTCTGCCACGATCAGACACATGAAGAATTTCGTAGTCAAGACGATCGCCAACGCGGGCGCCCTGGGGGTGGCGATCTGGCTGCTCCAGGACATCACCCTGACCGGAGACAGCACCGGCAGGAAGGCCCTGACGCTCATCCTCGTCGCGCTGGTTTTCGGCTTGGTGAACTTCTTGGTCAAGCCGGTCGTGAAGCTGCTGACGCTTCCGTTGTTCCTCCTCACGCTCGGCCTGATCACCCTGGTGGTCAACGCCCTCATGCTGCTGCTGACCTCCTGGCTCGCCGACCGGCTCGACCTCAGCTTCCATGTCGAGGGGTTCTGGACCGCCGTCCTCGGCGGCCTCATCATCTCCGTCGTCTCGTGGGCGCTGAACGTCGTGCTGCCCGACGGAGACTGAGCGCGGGCAGCGGTACCGGAACATGGTGGTGGCGGCGGCGGGCGTGGTGCCTGCTCTCCGCCGTACGCGAGAAGGCGGAGGAACGGGCGGCATGCACAGCGGAACGAACGACGGTGGCGCGGACAGCGGGACCCATGGGGTGGGCGGGGCCGAGGATTCGAGCGGGGCGGGCCGGATCGGCGCCTTCGGGGACCGGGCCGACGGAATGGGCGACGGCACCCGGGCGGTCCGGGCCGGGCTTCCCGAGCCCGTGAAGTACGAACCGACTCTGCCGGGGCCGGTGTTCGCAGCGCACTTCCACCTGCCCGGCGACCCGACCGGCCCCTACACCTACGGGCGGGACGAGAACCCCACCTGGACCCATCTGGAGCGCGCCCTCGGCGACCTGGAGGCTCCGGGGGAGCCGGACGTCGAGACGCTCGTCTTCGCCTCCGGCATGGCCGCGATCTCCGCCGTCCTGTTCTCCCAGCTCAAGGCCGGCGACACGGTCGTCGTACCGGACGACGGATATCAGGCACTGCCCCTCCTGCACGAGCAGCTGAGGGCGTACGGCATCGAGGTCCGCACCGCCCCGACCGGCGGCGACGCCCAGCTTTCCGTGCTGGAAGGGGCGCGGCTGCTGTGGATCGAGACGCCGTCCAATCCCGGGCTCGACGTCTGCGACATCCGCCGGCTGACGCGCGCCGCGCACGAGGCCGGAGCGCTGGTCGCCGTCGACAACACCCTGGCCACCCCCCTCGGCCAGCGGCCCCTGGAGCTCGGCGCGGACTTTTCCGTCGCCAGCGACACCAAGGGCATGACGGGGCACGGGGACATCCTGCTCGGCCACGTCAGCTGCCGCGATCCCCGCCGGGCCGCGGAGGTACGGCGCTGGCGCAAGATCGTCGGCGCGATCCCCGGGCCGATGGAGGCCTGGCTCGCCCACCGTTCCCTGGCCACCCTCCAGCTGCGTCTGGACCGGCAGTGCTCCTCCGCCCTCGCTCTCGCGCAGGCGCTGCGCACGCGCGGCGACGTGAGCGGGCTGCGCTACCCCGGGCTGCCCGACGATCCCTCGCACACGGTGGCGGCCGCGCAGATGCGGCGCTTCGGCTCCGTGGTCTCCTTTGTCCTGCCCGACCGGAGTCGAGCCGACCGCTTCCTCGACGAACTGCGCCTGGTGGACGATGCCACCAGCTTCGGCGGGGTCCGCTCCACCGCCGAGCGGCGCGGCCGCTGGGGCGGCGACGCCGTCCCAGAGGGCTTCATCCGCTTCTCCGTCGGCGCCGAGGACCCGGAGGATCTGATCGCGGACGTCCTCCGCGCCCTCGACCTGGTCGGCAAGGACGCGGTCTGACCTCCGCAAGGACGGAACGAGGTGCTCCGAGCCTCCCCCCTCGTGGCTCGGAACACCCCTGTTCCACGCGCGGAGAACCCGCCTGAACAAGGCTAGTTGACTCTGCGTCAGTGTCCAATCACGGGAGCGACAGAGACCTATCGACATATTTATAGTTGGACGGTCCTGAGGCGCCATCAGCCGACGCCTGATCACGACGGCGAGTCGAAGGGCCACCGAGCCGGGAGGGGGCTGACATGGATCTGGCGCTGCTGCGCACATTCGTCACGGTGCACCGGGCCGGTTCCTTCACCCGCGCCGCGGCCCTGCTCGGGCTCTCCCAGCCCGCCGTCACCAGCCAGATCCGTACGCTGGAGCGGCAGCTGGGCCGCCCGCTGTTCCTTCGTCAGGCCCGCGGTGTCACCCCCACCACCATCGGGGACGAGCTCGCCCACCGGGCGGCGCCGCATCTGGACGCCCTCGTCGAGATCGCCGAGGGCGACCTGGACGAGGAGAAGGGGGTCCGGACCCTGCACCTCGCCGGGCCGCCGGAGTTCACCGCGGCGCGAGCCCTGCCGGCGCTCACGCCCCTCGTCTCCCAGGGCCTCGCCGTGCGCGCCTCCTTCCTGGCCAGCGCCGAGGACGTGCTCGACGGGCTCGCCGCCGGGCACCACGATCTGGCGATCTCCACCGCCCGCCCACGGGGCGGGCTCCTCACCTCGACCCCGCTCTGCGACGAGGAACACGTCCTGGTCGCCGCCCCGCGCTGGGCCGCCCGGCTCTCGCCGGAGACGCTCTTACGCACGGGAGCGGTGGTCCTGGAACAGCTGCCGGTGGTGGAGGTCCACGAGTCGCTGCCGTTCGTCTCGCGCTACTGGGCCGCCGTCTTCGAGGGCAAACCGGCGCAGGCCGCCACCGTCGTCGCGCCCGACCTGCGGGCCGTCCTGGACTCCGCGGCCGCCGGGGCCGGACTGGCGGTGCTGCCCCGCTATCTGTGCGAGGACGCCCTGGAGAGCGGACGGCTGGTGGCGCTGCTCGATCCGCCGGTGCCTCCGCTACGGACCTACTTCCTGGTCGTCCGCACCGGCACCCTCGCCCTGCCCCCGATCGCGCGCGCTCACGAGTGTCTCCTGCGAGCCGCCGGGGGCTGGTGAGTTTCAGGACCGCCCTGGCGGGCCATTTTCTTCCCATGACCGAACGTCCCGTGGTCAAGCGCACCGCACGCGCCATCCTGCTCGACGGCAACGACCTCATTCTCATCAAGCGCACGAAGCCCGGGGTGGATCCCTATTGGCTGACGCCTGGTGGCGGGGTCGAGCCGTCGGACACCACCGTCGTCGAGGCCCTCCACCGCGAGGTGGACGAGGAGCTCGGCGCCAAGATCACCGATGTCGTCCCCTGCTTCGTCGACACCGTCGAGCACATCGTCGACGGCGGGGTCTCCGGAGTGAAGGTCCAGCACTTCTTCGTCTGCCGTCTCGAGTCGATGAACCCCGCGCTGCGCCACGGCCCCGAGGTCGAGGAGCCGTGCGGCGAGTACGAGATCGTCCGCGTGCCGTTCACCCGGGTCGGGATCGCGGCCGTCCACCTCGTCCCGCTGTCCCTGCGGCACTATCTGGACGGCAATATCGAGGGCGTCCGCGCGATGCACGCGCCTGACCTGGGCTGACCGCCGGCGGAGTGCCCTCCCGGCACCTTGACCGCCGGGCAGGGCCGCCTACGGCACCGCGACGAGGTCCTCCAGCGAGTCGTGTCGGATCCGGTCGGCGGGGATGCCCACGCCCCGGAGGGCGTGTACTCCGCTGCGGATCATGCCGAGCGGGCCGGAGAGGTACGCGTCGTAGCCGTTCCACGGGCCGTGGCCCCGTACGGCCTCCGGCAGCCGCCCCTGGTCCTCGGTGACCGGCCGCACCGACAGCCAGGGGAAGGTCTGCTGGAGCCGCATCATGGTGTCGATGTCGTAGAGGTCGTGGTCGCTGCGTGCTCCGTAGAAGACCTCGACGGGGCGCCGGTCCCCGTGCTCGGCGACATCCTCCACGAGCGCCTTGATGGGTGCGATCCCCGTACCACCGCCCAGGCAGAGCAGACCGTGGTCGGTGGAGTGGTCGACCGTCATCGACCCGGCGGGCGGCCCGAGCCGCAGCACATCGCCGGGGCGGGCATGGTGCACGAGCGCCTGGGAGACCCAGCCGGCCGGGACCGCCTTGACGTGCAAGGAGAGCAGTCCATCGGGGCGAGGCGCCGAGGCGAAGGAGTAGTGCCGCCAGACACGCGGCCACCAGGCCGTCTCCAGGGTCGTGTACTGCCCCGCACGGAAGGGGTACGGCTGGTCGGGGCGCAGCGTGATCACCGCGACATCGGGGGTCCGCAGATCGTGCGCGACGACCTCGGCGCGCCAGCAGGGCGGCGCCTGCCGTTCGTCCTCGGCCGCCGCGTCGATCATGATCCGGGAGATCGTGGTGTAGGTGCGGATCCAGGCGGCTTCGGTCTCGGCGTCCCAGGTCGTGGTCGCGTACTGCACCAGCGCCCCGATGAGGGCCTCACCGACGGCCGGGTAGTGGGCGGCCTGTGTGCCGTACTTGCGGTGGCCGCGCCCGAGATTCCGGAGGTACTCGGTGAGCACGGGGGCGTTGTCCAGGTGCTCGGCCGCCGTCAGCAGGGCCTTGAGCAGACGGTCGCGCTGGGTGTCCATGGCCGCGGGGAACATCGCGCGCAGATCGGGGTGGCGGACGAAGAGCAGCGCGTAGAAGTACGAGGTCACCTTGTCGGCGACGGGCGCGATCTCGGCCAGCGTGCGGCGGACGAGTCGGGCGTCGGGAGAGGGCCCCGACGGTATGTGGGGCCGTATCCCCTCGTCAGCGCCGCGGGTGGTGGTCGCAGCGTCCATCGTGTGCCTCGCCCTCACGCATTCGGCTGGTGTCGCCGCAGCATGGCAGCGCCGACCGTCGATCCGGACAGAGAGTGCGATTCTCGGGCAGGCACGCCCGGGTTCCGGTTAGGCTGCCCTCTTTCGCACCAGTGCGTAGGCCTCCCGCAGATCGGGCCCCGCGTAGCTGTGCCGGGCGAGGTGCGCCAGATGATGGTCCGCGTTCACCGCCACCGTCTCGGACACCACCCCGAAGAGCGCCGCGTCGGACATCGAGTCTCCATAGGCGACGCACTCCTCGAGGGACACACCGAACTCCGTGCAGAGCCGGTGGGCGATGCTCACCTTCGCTCTGGCGTTGAGGATCCCCGGCCGATGGATCGGCTGGGTGAACGGAACGGCGGGCCAGCGTGAGCCATAGGCGGCATCCGCGCCCCATTCCAGCAGGCGCTCGACGAAGAAGTCCGGTGAGAGGGAGATGACGGCGCAGCGATCCCCCTGAGCCTTGAGGTCCGCCCAGACCTCACGGATGCCGTCCAACCAGGGCGCTCCCTCGAATGCGGCCGTGACCTGTTCCGCCGTCAGCTCGGACCACAGCTCACGCGCCTGCACCGCGAACTCGTCGGGGGTGAGCCCCTTGACCAGGAACCCCTCTTCCAGCGCGGCGATCTCTTCGCTCAAGCCGAGCTGCCGCGAGATCTCCACGGCGGCCGCCGACCCGCGGATCAGAGTGCCGTCCAGATCGAAGAGATGCAGCCGGGGTCCGTTGCCCGGAGAAGTCGTCATGTACGCCGAGGCTAGTAGGTGCGGTTACTCCCACGGTCAGACGCGGGCCGGTCAGGTTCCCGGGCACCGTGTTTCACGTGAAACATCTCCAGCGACCCGCACGGCGGGCTCTCCTCGTCCTCCATGTCGCCGTATCGGTGGCTTGGCTCGGGCTCAGCGTGGGACTGCTGACACTGGGCATCACCGCTTACACGACCGGCGACCCGTCGCTGACGCAGGCGGCATACCGCGCCATGAAGGTCTTCGCGGACTGGCTGCTGGTCCCGGTCGCCCTCGGCACCCTGGTGAGCGGTCTGGTGCTGTCCCTCGGCACGCCCTGGGGCCTGGCCCGCCACCGCTGGGTCTGGATCAAATTCTGGATCACCATGGTGACGGCAGCCGCGACCGTCTTCGCGCTACGGCCCGAGATCGAGCACGCGGCCACCGCCGGAACCCCCGATAGCAGCCTGATCGCCGCGCCCACCGTGTCGACGGTCGCCTATCTCTTCATGACGGCGATCTCGGTGCTGAAGCCGTGGGGGCTGACCCGACGAGGCCGTCGGCTGCGGGTATCGGCCACTTCTCGGAAAGGGCTGGACGAACGATCATCGGGTCGGCCAGCCTGAGCACCATGCCGACATCGCTCCCGCCGCTCGACCAGCTCCCCATCCGGCACCTCACCTCCAGCGATCTCCTCGCCTGCGCCGACCTTTCGGAAGACCGGGGCTGGCCGCGCGAGGAGCACAAGTGGGGTCTGCTGCTCGCCGCCGGGACCGGATACGGCATCGACGACCCGAGCGGCAAGGGGCTGGTCACCGCCTGTGTGGTGACCTCGTACGGTCCGGGGCTCTCCGCCATCGGCATGGTCCTGGTCGCCGAGCGCCACGCCCGTCAGGGCGTCGGACGCCGGCTGATGCACCACGTCCTGACGGAACTCGGCGACACCCCGGTCACCCTGCACGCGACCCCGCACGGCCGGCCGCTCTACGAAGAGCTGGGCTTCGCCGTCACGGGCAACGCGGAGATGGTCCGCGGCCGCTTCACGTTCATGGAGCCGTCCCCCGAGGTACCGACCCGCCCGGCCACGGCGGACGACCTCCAAGCCGTCCTCCGTCTGGACGCCGAGATCTTCGGGCTCGACCGCACGCATATGATCACCCGCCTCCCGGCCTTCGCGGACCATCTCCGGGTCGCCGAGACGGACGGCGAGATCGTGGGCTTCGCCGCCGCCTGGCCCAACATGGACACCCATGTCATCGGCCCGCTGATCGCCCGCGACTCCGCCACCGCCCAGGCCCTCATCGCCTCGCTCGCCACGGCCAGCGACCGCCCTCTCCGGACGGACATCGACGTGCGGCACGGTTCCCTGCTGCGCTGGGTCAAGGCGAACGGCCTGGAGCCGATCGCCTTCAACGCCGTGATGACCCGTGCGCTGCCCGACCTCCCGGGCGACTGGAGCCGGCGCTTCGCCCCGCTGACGGTGGCAGCCGGATGACGCGGTCGGGTCACATCGCTACTACTTGCATGCGCGGGCTTTTGCACTCATCGTCTACTCTGGGATAAGCCGCTCAGGGAACGAGGAGAGAGAACATGACCGCGACCGACCCCGCACTCACCGCCCTCTCCCAGGGCTGGTGCGCCCTCTCGCTGCTGCACGGCCGGATCGAGTCGCACATCGAGAAGGAGCTGGAGGGCAAGCACGGTCTGAGCGTGCGCGAGTACTCGCTCCTTGATGTCCTCAGCCGCCAGCACAGCGGCCCGGGGGGCCATCTGCAGATGAAGCAGGTCGCGGACGCGGTCGTCCTCAGTCAGAGTGCCACGACCCGGCTCGTGACCCGCCTGGAGGACCGCGGCCTGCTCACCCGGTACCTCTGCGCCACCGACCGGCGCGGCATCTACACGGACGTCACCGAAGCCGGCCTGAAGCTCCTCGAAGAGGCCCGGCCCACCAACGACCGCGCCCTGCGGGAAGCCCTCGACCAGGCGGCACAGAACCCCGAGCTGGTCCCGCTGGTCCGCGTGGTCGAAGGCCTGAGCGTCCCCGTGTAGCCGGCGGGCCACCCGGTAGACACACGCGCGGCCCCGGCCGGGCGAACCCTTGACGCCGCCGGCTCCACGGTCTCGCCGGAGCCACGACGCCCGTGGGGCGTAGCCTGCGATCCATGAGCGATCTTGAGATACGCCCCGCGACTGCGGAGGACATCCCCGCCATCGTCGCGATGCTCGCCGACGACGCTTTGGGCGCCCAGCGCGAATCCCCCGACGACCTCACCCCGTACACCGCGGCCTTCGAGCGGCTCACCCTGGACCCGAACCAGCACCTGGTCGTGGCCGCGCGCGGCGGGCGGACCGTCGGCACCCTGCAGCTCACCGTCATCCCCGGGCTCTCCCGCAAGGGCACGATCCGTTCGATCATCGAAGCTGTGCGCATTCACTCCGACGAGCGCGGCAGTGGCCTCGGAACAGAGCTGATCACCTGGGCGGTCGAGGAATCCCGGCGCCAGGGCTGCGCGCTGGTCCAGCTGACCTCCGACGCCACCCGCACGGACGCCCACCGCTTCTACGAGCGGCTCGGCTTCGAAGCGTCCCACCTGGGTTTCAAGATGAACCTCTGAGAGCGGCGCGGCGACGGAGTGCCGAAGGGTGAACCGCACGGCGGCCGCGGCACACGGAGACGGGGCCGGCCCGGTGCCTCGGGGCGGCCCCGTTTCACGTGAAACATCCGCGCACAGCCGCTCATCGAGGCACGGGCCCTGCCCTCAGAGGCCGCGCCACCCTGCCTCGTCCACTCCGCCGGGTACCGCGTCCCCTTGTTCGTACGGCTCCCGCGTGAAGACGAAGGACGCCAGATCGAGGTGGCTCACCGATCCGTCCGGGCGCCTCACCGCCCGCAGCGTCTCCCCCGCGTAGTAGCCGTCGAGCCCGATCCAGCCGCCCTCGGGCAGCGCACGGAAGGTCGCCCGCCGCCCCGCGCCGCGCAGCGGCTCCAGGACCACACTCCGGCCGGCGCCGAGCCGCAGCCCGTAGGCGTACGTCCCCCAGTACCAGGGACCGGTCAGCGCCAGCAGCTCCTGGTCCACTTCGGCCGCCGGAAGGGGCCTCCACGGCTCGGGGAACCGCGGCTCGGCCTCCGCCACGATCCGTACGAGATCGGCGGCGACAGCGGACGTCAGAGGCCCGGAGGTGGCATTGGCGAGCGCGACCGCCGCCACTCCGTCCTCCGCGCTCACCCAGAGCCCGGCGACGAAGCCCGGCAGCGAACCGGTGTGCCCGAACAACGTCCGGCCGTCGCGGCGGAGGAGTTGGACGCCGAGACCGTAGCCGCCCTCCCACTCCCCGGCTCCGGGCGGCGCGGCCGGCGTACGCATCTCCTCGACCGTGGCCGCACCCAGCACCCGGTCGTCGCCGTGGGCAAGGAACCCGGCGAAGCGGCAGAGGTCCTCGGCCGTCGACCAGAGCTGTCCGGCCGGCGCCATCAGCCCCAGGTCCTCGGACGGCTCCGGGAGCATCACATCGGCCCAGGGGTGCACCGCCCAGCCGCCGGCGTGGGGGGCGATCGGCTGCGCGCTCGTGCGGCTCAGCCCCAGCGGCTCCAGGATCTCGCGGCGCAGCGCCTCTTCCCAGGTCACCCCCCGGACCGCTTCGACCAGCGAACCCAGCAGGGTGTAGCCGGGGTTGGAGTAGTGATGGATCCGCCCGACGGGATGGCGCAGGGGCTCCTCCCCCAGAACGTCGGCCGGCTCCGGCCGCAACGCCCCCGGCGTGCGCTCCCACCACGGCGCGGGCGTCTCGGCCCCGAGACCGGCCGTGTGCCCGAGCAGTTGCGCGATCGTCACCTCGCCGACCGCGTTCCCCAGCTCCATTCCGGACAGGTGCTTCTCCAGCGGATCGTTCAGATCCAGCAGGCCCTCGTCCCGCAGCCGCATGACCAGGACAGCGGTGAACACCTTGGTGAGGGAGCCGATCCGGTACTGCGTATCGGCGTCCGGGGCGTGCCCGTCGACACAACTGCGCGCTCCACTCCAGACCATCGCCCCCTCCCGCCCCACCGCCCCGACGAACGACGGCGCCCGTCCATCGGCCTGGGCGACCGCCACACGATGGGCGAGGGCACGCTCGGTGCTGGGCAACAGCGCTTCAAAAGATGAGGTCATACAGACGATCCAACGCCCCCGGCCCCCCGGAAGTCGACCCCATTCCCCCACCCGGCGCGCCGCCTCGGGGCCGCGGCCGGACTCAGGAGCCCAAAGCCGCCTGGCGCCCTGGGGGCGGGCGAAGAGTCAGGTCGGGTGGGCGATCTCCCGACGCGCAAGTCCCCAGACTTCCTCGAATTCCGCGGAGGTCAGCGGCTCGGGGTCGTGGCCCTCCCATTCCGAGACGGGCAGCTCGGCTGTGATCCCGAACCTGCTGTCGTACTCATCGAGGCGGCCTGCTTCGAAAGCCCGCTTCCACTCGGCTTGGGAGGCTGCTGCGACCGGGCGCCGTTCGGACCCTTCGAGTTCGATCTGCCGCACCACCCACCCCTCGGCATCGACCTCGAAGTAGAACCAGGTGTCTTCCTCGTCCCAGTAGCAGCGCATCCATGTGAGCACCGATCCATGATGACGGTGCCTGCCGCTGCCAGGACCGTCTCGCCGTAGGGGCGCATTGGCAGCGCTTGCACCCAAGCGGCGTATCGCACCGACCTGGTTCCAGACCGGTGGCGGTTCCCCTCGACCCGTGGCATCGCGGAGTTTCCCCGCGCGCGCCGGTCCGTACGCGTGGGACCGACGCACGGAAGGCTGGTGCCATGCGGAAATTGATCTACGGCATGAACCTGTCCCTGGACGGCTACATCGCCGCGCCCGGCGACGACATCGGCTGGAGCGTGCCGAGCGACGAGCTGTTCCAGTTCTGGTCCGACCAGTTGCAGGCGACCGACCTGACGCTCTACGGGCGCAGGCTGTGGCAGACGATGAGCTCCCACTGGCCGACCGGCGACCAGCAGCCCGACGCCACGCCGGCTCAGATCGAGTTCGCGCGCCGCTGGCGGGACATGTCGAAGGTGGTGTTCTCCTCGACGATCGACAAGACCGACTGGAACACCCGCCTGGTCACCGGCGACGCGGTCGCCGAGATCACCCGGCTCAAGGCCGAGGACGGCGGCCCCATGGACATCGGCGGCGCGACGCTCGCCGGGGCGGCCATGCGGGCCGGGCTGATCGACGAGTACGTGCTGGCCACCGCGCCGGTCCTGGTGGGCGGCGGCACACCGTTCTTCACCGCGCTGGACAGGTGGGTAAACCTGAACCTGGTGGAGACGCGGACGCTTCCCGGCGGCGTGATCCTGACCAGGTACGAGACGAGACGCTGACCGACATCGACCGTGAGATTCCGACACGAACGTCGAGACCGCACAGGGCGTGTAGGATCCCGCAGTTCGTGTCATAGAGCATCGCGTTGACCTGCAGCTTCTCTTTGAGTCTCACAGCGTGACGAGCTTGATCAATCTCACGGACGTGGCAGATTCCTCAGCACGAGGGAGACTGCCTCGGTGACCTCGAACGCGACACCCCCTGCCCGGCACGAGCCACTCCCGGCCGACGCTCCCTTGTATCCAGACCTGGCGTCCGCCGGCAGCTTCGCCGGAGCGCTGGAAGCCGTGGCTGCTGAGCTCGGTCTCTCCCTAGGCAGGGTTCTTGTGGATGATTCGAACCCGCTCCGGACGGCAGGCGTCGAGAGCACGGTGGTTGACCGTGAGGCGTGCTGGATCAGCCTGGGGTCTGTGGAGCGGTGGTTCATCTTCAGCGGTTGGTCCATGGGGGTGCAGTTGGTCTCGGGCGCGACTCAGGACTTGGGCGAGATGGCACGGGCCCTGGAGGCATGGCGGAACGGCCTGAGGCTCAAAGAGATCCGCGAGGTGAGCCCATTCGTCAAGGTCACCGAGCTGGCCGAAGCCCATGAAAAGGGTCCGGCCGAGGCGGTCGCGGTGAAGTGGCGCTTGCTCCTTGAAGGCCTGCGCCGAGATTTGGGCCGCCGGGAGCTCGCCCATCGGACGCTGAAGGTTGCCGAGCTTGCGCATGCCGAACCACAGCTGCGCCAGCTGCTTCCGTTCACCAGCCACTGGTCGCTTCATTTCACAACCTGCACTGGGTTCCCGTACTCATGGGACGTGCCGTTCATCGATCCGCTGAGCGACGGACGATATCGAGTCTGCGGCCCTTCACGAGGAAGAGTGATCGGTGAGGCGGACACCGCTGAGCACGCGGTCGCTTTGGTGGTGGGCGGGCTTCCGGTGAACTGCGGACCAGCAGTCGCCGGCACTGTCAACGATCAACAGCCTTTGTAGTTCCTCCTCCGCCCGTCCGATCTCATGACGGCCGGGCTGCGATCTGCCGACGGGCGGAGTTCCAGACCTCCTCGAACCCGTCGGAGGTCAGCTGCTCCGGATCGTGGCCTTCCCACTCGGAGACGGGCTGTTCGGCTGTGATCCCGAACCTGTTGTCGTACTCGTCGAGGCGGCCTGCGTCGCGGGCCCGCTGCCACTCGGCGAGGGAGGCAGCTGCGATCGGGGTCAGCTCAGGCCCTTCGAGTTCGACCTGCCGGATCACCCAGCCTTCGGCGTCGACCTCGAAGTAGAACCAGGTGTCTTCCTCGTCCCAGTAGCAGCGCATCCAGGTGGTCACCAGGCCATGATGACGGGCCAGGTGCACCGCGCTGCTCCGCTTCGCCTCATGACTGGGCGATGAATCCTGCGGATCGATCGAGCTGGAAAGGAGAGCCGCCCCGGGTGGGATCCCAGCCTTGATCCCGTGCCGCTCGAATGCTGGCAGCAACGTGTGCTGGGCGAATGGGCTCCGTCTCGACGCCCACCCAGTTGCTGGGATGGGCCTGGCCGCTGGTGACGATCAAGGTCGTGCCCGGCTGGCTGCCGCTGGCCGCTTCGACCGCGTAGGTCATCGGTGTCCAGCAGAGCCCCTGCATGTAGGAGGGCTTCCTGCGGATCCGCCAGCGGTACTCGATTCCGTCGACGGTTATGCGCCGGGAACCCTTCTTGTTCAGCGCCATCTTCGCCTCCTCCGCTGTTGGACTGTGCTGTGTGGCCGCGGTCGCGAAAAGCAGGTTGCACGCGAACGTACCGAACGTCATCGCCGACAAGTACCTGCGGGACTACGGATGGGTTGATCAGCCCATAGGTTGGTGTCAGTGCCGAGCGACCCGGCGCATCGCACCCACCCCGGGTGCACTCACCGCGATCGGAGAGCACCGTGAAGAACAGCCCGTTGTGGCGAGTGGTTGACAACGAGAGTGGTAGCCAGTCCATCGTCAGCACGCCCTCCGAGGCGGTCGGGTTCGTCAACAGCCGGTTCGACACCGATGACGACGACGAACCGTTCAGCATCACCGAGGTCGGTCCTCTCCTTCCGAAGCCGCTCGGGGTCATCACCGCTTGGGCCGCCGAGAAGGACGGCGAGCGAACCGACGGGCGTACTGCCCCGATCACCATCAGGCCGGTTGTCACGGACAACGCCAGCGAGTGCGATGACGTCGTGCTCTGGGGCGACGTGTACGTCTCCTGGGACCACGACATGTACACCGTCGAGGGGCCGGACGGATCCGAGTACAGCGAGGCTTACAGCGCAACCGAGTTGAGTGCGATCCTTGACGAGTACGCCGACGACTATGAGTACGCGCCTGAAGGGCCCGACAGCCACAGGTGGCCGAAACCGGAAGAGTTGATCACCTACGGCGCCCAGGAGTGTGCCAAGCGGTTCGGGCACCTCGACGACGACGCCCTGCTGTGGCTCGCTGCCACCCGCATCACGCTCGCCGTGTGGCGCAACACACCCGTCGAGAACTGGCATGCCGGGAAGAGTCCGCTGCACGACGGCACGATGATGCGGATCAACACGGCAACCACCCGACTCGTGCGCTCGATGCTGTCGTTCGACCATGTCGACTGGATCGGTCTCGGTCTCGCGATCGTCAACCCGTCCCGGGTTCTACCGACAGGGCAGTCCGTACTCGAGCTCGGGCTGGCCTGCCACAACCCTGACGACTCGGCGCACGAGGTTGATCCGCGAGAAGAACTCGCGGAGATGGCGCAGGTCGCGATCTCATGGGGGCGAAGGTACTGCCTTCACGAGAAGGAGTTCGGCCTGCGAACCCTGATCGAATCCTTCTGTGCGTCCGACAACGGCTGGTTCGGAGCACCGAGTTGGGGGCGCATCGTCGATCGGTTCCTTACGGCTGTCGGCGACCGGGAGAAGGCGCACTGGGGCATATACCAGGACAAGCCTTGGTTCAACGAGTGGTTCACCAACCGGCCGGCCGACATTGCGGATACCACGGAATTTCGTCGGCTGCTCCTTGCCGGGCCCGACCTGCTTTCCGAGGAGGCCGCCGAATGGTGCGTGGATGGTGCCATCGGCTACGTCTGCCAGGACGACCACGCGAACGACTGCTGGCGGTGCGGTATCCCGCTGGCAACGGAATCCCCCAACGAGTGAATGTGTGCACCAGGATAGAAAAGCAGCAATCCACTGACCGCACTCTCTCTCGCCTACTCGGCGGCCTCCCCTGCTTGGGGAGCTAGTCGCGGCTCCACTGACTGGAGATGTGCGGGTGCTTCTGACGGATCTGTGGCAGCAACGCTGGCCCGGCTGCCTGCTGGTCGGCCACAAGCTCCGTGAGCCCTACAGGAGTGTCTGGGTCCGCTTCCACAGTCCGTCGGGTCTTTGACATCAGTATCACCGGCCTGCTGGTTTCTTGATAACCACGGCTTCCACGACACGGAGGTCGAGCAGGTCGCCGGACCTCCGGGATCACGACGCCATGCAACTCCGATACTTCAATCAGACCGGATGGACTGCCATCTTCAATGGCACTGAGACCGAGATCGGTCGCATGGTGCGCGTGGAGGGATGGGATCCCGCAACCGGTACAGCCTTGGTGGTCGACCCGCAACGAGGGGCACTGCGCCAGGTCACGGACTACGTGGACTTCTCCCACTTGGAGCGGGCCGATCAGGTGGTCGCCGCGATACCCGGTGGGGGATGGCGGGCACACTGGACGGATGAAGGGCCGGGTGGATCACCTCTCACGGAGCAGGTGCTGGCCTGGTTGATCACTTCGCAGGGCCGGGCGACTGCCATCACAGTCGATGCTCAGGGGCATGCGGTGGACGCCGACAGCGCCGACGCCTTCATACCGCCGGGTGAGGAACTTCAGTGACGACGTCGATGCCGCAACAGGCGGGCCCGGCGTCCGAGGGTCGGGCTTCTGATGCCGACTGGGAGGCTCCCTACTACCGGGTTCGGGCCGCCGGCTTCCAGGTGCTCTTCCTCGTGGAACCGGACGAGGCGATCGAAGAGGTCTGCAACGTCGATGCCGAGGTTCACCTTGCCGACGGGTCGCGCTGGAGTTCCACGATCTTCACTCTCGCCGAGGTGGATCGGCTCATGCGGAGCTGGGAGGCGAGCGGAGAGGCGGTCTCCGGGCAGTGCTTCTTCTGCGCGGACGGGCTGATCGTGCGGAATCCCGGCATCGGCAGCATGGTGCGCGTGATTGCCGGGCTCGTGGCCTCCGGCGAGTTGGACGGGGTGTTCCGACGCATTGCCGACCCGGAATGATCATGCCGCGTCTCAGGGCATCGTGTTGTCCTGCATCTTTCGAATGGCCTTGAGCACGTTCTTCCCCAGGGGAGTGAGCGTCATGGGCCTACCTCGTTCCGCCCGGACCAGGAGTGGTCCACCGAGTTCTCGTTCGATCCGGTTGATCTGTGCGACAAGGGTGAACGTGTTGAGGCCGAGGCCGCTCGCTGCGGCACCGAGGCTGGGGTAGGGAGATGCAGCCGCGAATCGGCTCAACCGTTCGCTGGCCCCATGGCCGCCGAGTGCCGGCCGAAGGATGCTTGGTGCTCGGCTGGCCTGGTCGACTGCCCGAAGTGCCTGGCTGTGACTGGACCCTCCGCGTGGTCGCAGCGGAACGTTGTGGGTCTTGGCCCAGCGGGCCATGTTCGCGGTGCTCATGCCAGCTTCTCGGGCGAGGTCCGGCAGGGTCCGGCGGCGGTGGACGTACTGCTCGATGAGCCAGGCCCGTTCGACAGTGCCGCGGCGCTTGTAGTCCTTGGGGCCCTCGCGGAGCGGGATGCCGTACTCCTTGGCAAGGTCGGTCAGCACTCTGCGGGAGAAGCCGGTGAGGGTGGCGATCTGCTGGAGGGACCGGCGCTCGTCAAGGTAGAGCCGGGTGAAGCGCTCTGCCGGAATGGCTTGCCGGGCCTGTTGCCGGATGCGGCCGGTGGCCCTGGCGGTGCTCTTCGTCAGCGGGGGTGCAGGGGCTGGATGTTTGTCGAGGACGTGCCGGATGGCCTCGACGGTCATGCCCAGGACCTGGGCGGCGTGCTGAACGGGGTGCTGGCGTTCGCGGACAAGCTGGTGCAGGCGGGGTAGGTCGACGTGTGCCGGGTCGGGGCCGGGAAGGGAGAGCCCTGCCAGCAGGGTGGCGGGCGGCTGCCAGGTCATGGGCTCGTCGTGGATGTGGTGTGAGGCCAGGAAGGTGAGGGCTTCCTGCTGGAGGGCATGCACGAATTCAGGGGTCTGAAGCGCGGTGAACCGCAGGGACGTCGCCCGGAACTCTGCATTGTCGGGCCCGCCCAGGTCGTTGGGGGCAGACTCGGCGGGCAGGCCGCTGAGACGTTGGAAGAGCTGGCTGCGTGCGATGCGTTCGCGCCGTCCGGTTCCCGGTGGTGTTCCGGTGCGGCGGCAGATCTCCAGCCAGCGGTCATGAGGAAGCAGGCCGGTGTAGTCGAGGAGTCGGCGCCGACCGTAGTCGAGGGGGGTGCTGTTGGCACCGAGGTAGTCCGCGAGCCGGTCCAGAGCAGTGGCGATGTCCGGCCATTGCGGAAGGTCGTCGACTTCCTGGAGGAGGCGTGACACCTCAGTGCCGTCAATGACGTCACCGATCAGCCCGGCTGCCTGGTCCAGGGATGTGCGGCTGTCGGGAATGAGCAACAGGGCGGCGAGAACGGGAGCCAGAGCGCGCGCATGGATTCCTTCAGGTGGTGCGAGGCGGATCGTCCAGGGCGGCCAGAACATCGTGGGGATCTTCCTGGCTCGCTGCTCGATGTCCCGAGTGGTCCGGGTCGGCCGGCGGGGGGTCTCGGTCATGATGCGGTAGCGGACGTATTCGCTGGGGCGGAGGGAAGGGGCGAGGGCCGCCAGGTGCACGGACTGCAGCACCGGGCTGATGCCCCTGCCCCAGCTGTCGATGCTGGTCGCCGAGATCTGCGTGAGTTCCTCGCGTACTGCTTCCAGCAGGTTCCGCAGGGCCTCGCCGGCCGGGTGGATTCCTGGTTGCTCCAGGATGCTCAGGGCCATGGTGACCGCGACGGCCGTGTCCGCGGCTCGGGACGGGGCCATGAACCCCGGACGTTCCATGGCCTGTCCGGTGTGCGGGGAGACCGCATCGGTGCTGAGGTGAGCTTCTGCGATGTCAGCCGGGATCTGTTCTCGTAGGACAGCTGCGGGCAGGTCGCTCAGGACGCGTATGCCCAGGGCCCGGATGTCGGCCAGCACCGCCGAGGCCGGCTGGGGAGAGGTTCGGTAGGGGCCGAAAGCTGCCGTTGCCCCGTCGATGATCTCCATCACTCGGTCCTGCGCCGTGAGAACCGGATGACCAGGAGGCAGGAGGAGCGTCGAAGCGCGGGTCAGATCGGTGCCGCAGCCCGCCGAGAACGGGCGGGTGGGGCGGGTCGGTGGATTGCCGCAGAGTTCAGGCCGGGGGACGGACCGGCCGGAACGGGGCCGCTGCCGCGGCACCCTCCCGCAGTGCGGGCAGCAGTCCGCCAGCAGCCTGCGGTGCCGGGTGCAGGCGAAGGAGAAACCGAGCCTCCAGGACAATTGCCATCGCCCACCAGTGGCATGAAGGCACTCCGGACAGAACCGGGATCCCCCTCCGCGGCCCCAAAGGACGTGCCGTGACACGGCCCGGCCCCCGGCACTCAGGTGGAGGGCCCGTCCGTCGTAATGAGCCAGGGTCAGCAGCGACTGTCTCCGGGGACGTCCCGGTGGCGTGTGCGACAGCGGCGGCCAACCGCTCGTCGAGGACGATCGTCCAGTCTGCCGGGATGCCCCTGAACTGGTTTCCGGCCCGGTGCCGGACCGGGAAGCCGAAGTGCAGCAGGACATCACCGAGCGCGGTGTCCATCCGTCTTGCTATCGCCTCCAGCCATGAGTCCAAGGCCTCGCCGGGCAGTGGAGCCAGCCGGATCGGCAGGGTGCGGGCCGGCGTTCTCATGCGGGTCGCCGGCTCCGGGGCCGCGGGCGGCTGGTCAGCCGTTTCTTCTCCAGCGCGGCCTGCAGTTCGAGGCGAGCGGCCTCGGATGCCTCGTCGTTCTTCACCCGGTCCATGAGCTCCTGGTCAAGACGTTCGGCGCCGGTGCGGACCGCCCGCTGGCAGCTGCGGTTGATCAGCGTCATCAGCGAGCCGATGTGTCCGGTGCTGCGGGCGAAGAGGTAGTCCGACAGGTCGTCCGCGAGCATGCCGGGATGCTTGTCGGTGAGCACGACTCGCTGTTCGAGGGCCAGCAGCATCTGCCGCCACTCCCGGCGCCCGGCCTCCATATCGATGGTGAACGGACGAAGCCCGAGGCGGGTGGTGCGGCGGCCGGTCTGGGCCAGAGCGGTGTCGCGCCCGTTCGTTCCTTCGCCGAACAGGCCCTTCTTCGCGAGCTCGACCCCCACCATCAGCAACGTCACCGGGAACTCGTTGGCGATCCACTTCAGGTGGTTGCTCACCTCGATGCCGCTCTTCTGTCCCCATTTCAAAAAGTGCAGATCGTCCAGAACCACCAGGCGGACATCACAGGACAGCACGCAGTCCAGCACCCGCCGTCCGAACTGGGCGGTGGTCCCCCGCATCTGTCCGGGGTGGCCGAAGAACTCCAGCATGGCCCGGTTGAGATCCTTCATTCCGGTGTTCCCGGTCAGCCCGACCCGGCAGACCGGGATCCGCTCGTGCCCTTGGCTCGTGAACGCGCCCGACTCCTCGATCTCCCGCTGGTGGAAGTCGCGGGCGAAGGCCAGCACCGAGGTCGTCTTGCCCAGACCCGGGAACGCGTCGACGGCCACCGCTCCCTTGGCCTTGTCGCCGTCCTGCTCGTTGCTGTCGACGATGTCCCATAGGTCTTCATGGAGCTCTGTCAGTTGCGGCGTCTTGACCGGGCCGATCTTCGCGTGCCACTGCCGGCGCTGACGGTCGTAGTCCGCCCGCGCCTGTGTGGGCAGGGACTTCAGCTGCTTGCGGGTCAGCAGGTCGGGCCGGCTGCGGCGAGGGCTCTCTGCGAACGCCTTGAAGTCCTCCTTCCGCGACAAGGCAAGACTGCCTGGCTGCGGAACGGTGCCGTCGTTCACACGTCCTCCAGGGCATCGGCGTAGAAGTCGTCCTCCCCGGCGAGGTCCTCCAGATCGGCCTCGTCGTCATCCCCGGTCTCCGTCACCACGTCGGGCTCCCGCAGTTCCGCGGTCTGCTCGTCCTTGCCGAGGGCCTTGCGTACGGACGGAAGCGAGACGACCGTCTCCGCCTCACTCTGCGGAAGCTCGATGGCGGCCTGCTCGCGCGAGAGCCGCAGGGCCATGCGCCGCTCGGCGATCGTGGTGCCCAGCCCGAGATTCCACCGCTCCAACAGATCAGCGACGGCAAGCCGGTCGTCAGGAAAGCGATACTTCGAGGCCGCCAGCTGCCGGGCGAACGTCAACGCGTCCTCGCTCAGCGGCATCTCGGCCGATGGCGCGTGCTCCCAGACCAGCGTGCGCCAGGCCCGAGTAGCCGGATCGCGGAAGTAGATCCGGGTGATGTCGTCGGGGTCCACCTGGAAAGGCCAGCCGTTCTTGACCGGACTGTCGTAGGGGCTACGGACTCCCGGCTCGGGCAGGCCGGGGCCGCTGTAACGGCGGCGGCCGATCTCGACCCCGTAGTGCTGGACCGTGCGCCACTTCGTCTGCAGGAACTCGTAAGCCAGGTCCCGGTCGCGGGGCGCTTCGATGTAACCCGCCCGCGCCATGCTCGAACATCTTCGCTGGGGACATCCGCAGACCCGGCAGACCGGGATCGACCAGACTGGAATGCGGCCGGCAGTGATAGACCGCCGCGGTCCACTCCCGAATGATCGCCTCAAGCTCGTCGAGGAAGAAGAACGCGTCGTCCTCCGGGCTCTCACCCCGCGAGTGGATGTCGGGGCCCTTATAGCCGGGCAGCACCTGCAGCAGCCCCTCCCGCAAAGTCCGGAAGTAGCGCTCGACCGGCCCCTTATCGCGGCCCGTCCGCAGCCGGGCCGGCTGGATGGAGATGCCCATCCGTCGGCAGACACTGGTCAGGTGCTCCGAGACATAGACCTTGCCGTGGTCGACGACCAGCGTCTCGGGAACCAAAGGCGGCGAGGCCAGCCCCGGGCCCGGTGGCGCCTTCGACATCGACCAGGACGGTGCGGGGGATGCCATGCTCGGGCCAGACCGCGTGCCGCGGCCAGTCCCGCCCCGCCAGCCGCGGCCGAAACGACTGGAACAGCACCGCACTGACATCCACCGCCTTCGTCGAGACCGGAGTCAGCCGGATCCCCGTGATGCAGCGGGAGTACCAGTCCATCCCGACACTCAACTCGGCCTGAACCCACTTCAGCGTCAACGGGTCGAACGCAAAGACGTCCAAGCGGGTGGAGTCCATCAGCAGATACTCACCCGGACGCGTCGACCGCAGCTTCCCGTACGGACCCTCCGGCCGACCGGCGATATCCCGGTTCCGCTTCGTACTCAGCCGGAACAGCGGATGGCGTCGCTCCAGCTCCTCCAGAAGGCGAAAGGCCGTCGCCCGGCTCGGCTGCCGCACCACCCCCTCACCGAACCGCGCTATTACCCGAGCCCGGGTCCGCTCGATCACCATCGTCCGCGACGGCCGCGACTGGTCGGTGTGCTCGACCATCACCTCTACCGCGGTCTCCACCCACCGATCATCAACTCCTGAGTGGGGTCTTTCTGTTGTCTTCTTCGGCGCGAGCCCGGCCTCTCCGCCACGACGAAAGTCAGAGACCCATTGCTTCACGGCACGAGGTGATACACCCAGCTCAGCCGCCTTTGCCGTGTATCGAGCCTCCCACGGTTGCTCCGGGCGATAGGCCGGTCGGGGCTCACCATCGCGTGCCAGTTCCGGAGCTCCAGACCGGTATCCCGTCAGAACCTCCCGGACGTGCTCAGCGCGTTCAAGGACTTTCGCCCGTGCAGAGCTGTCGAGCTGCCCAAGTACGACCGAAGCGATCTCCTCTTCGTCGTCGGCTGACGGTCCCGGGCCGTCTGGACTTACAGCGGCACGGTCCGAGAACAGAAGTTCTTTGAGTGACAGGCGCAGCAATCGCCCCCGGCCATCCTTCAAGACCACTTCGTTGCCTGCCGTGGTCGCAGCCATCTCCACCACCTCGACGGATTCCCCGTCGTAGCGGAAGCGCGTACCGACCCCGACCCGAGCCCCTGCTCTACTCATGCCACCCACCTCAGAACGTGTGAAGGGCCCAGCGGCCGATTGAGGTCGGTAACGAGAGACTGCATCCAGAGCAAATGATGGATGGCAGAGCGGACTTGGGGCTCCGGACGATTCGGCAGACAGCGCGCGCCCTGCCTCAGAGAGACACCATCGAGCTCAGCTCCCCGAAGGTCTTCCAGGACCTCTGGGCTGAACAGCCAGTCCCGTCGGAAGCCCGCCAGGAACCGGATGTTTTCCAGCTCCACGGCCGGAGGCTCGCTCCAGACCTCGTACTTCCACCCCCGCAACTCCACCGCCTGCCGGGTCCAATCGAAGGTGATCGCCACCTCTGGTTTGGACAGCCGATGCAGCGGCTTGACGTCGACGACCACCGGTGCCTGCTCGGTGAGGAGGAGATAGTCCGGTATGTGCCGACGGACCTTCCCTTCCAACACCGTCTTCAGCAAGAAGGGCTGGGCCACGATGCCGCGTACGGCCGGATCGAAGTCGGCGAAGAGCAACCGCGACAGCTCCAGTCGCGACTCGTAGATCACGTGATCCCGCATCGTCGCCGACCAGTAAGTGCCGGAGTAGTGCTTCTGACCCTTGTGCCAGCGGAACGTCCGCCACGGACAAGCCGACTGCAGGAGATCGGCAGGCACCGTACGCCAGTCTTGGTCCTCTACGAGAGCACCACGTTGATGACGGATACTCACCGTCGCAGCGACGTCCACCGCACCCCCAGCCCACGAGTGACTGCCCGTGTAGCCAAGGTGTCAGCGTTCACTCCCCGCATGGAGAGGTCGTCCCTCACGCCACCCATAAGAGTGAACGATCCGAGCTGCGAGTCTCATGATGGCTGCATAAATGCCATCCATATGCAGCGGGCGCTGAGATTATGAAGCTGGATTTGAGACCCTACAGGGCGGTCGATCAGGTCTGGGCCATGTCCACGAAGCGGGAGTAGTGGCCCTGGAAGGCCACCGTGATCGTCGCCGTAGGGCCGTTTCGGTGCTTGCCGACGATGATGTCCGCCTCGCCCGCGCGGGGGGACTCCTTCTCGTAGGCGTCCTCGCGGTGCAGCAGGATGACCATGTCCGCGTCCTGCTCGATGGAGCCGGATTCACGGAGGTCGGAGACCATCGGCTTCTTGTCGGTGCGCTGTTCGGGACCACGGTTCAGCTGGGAGAGGGCGATCACCGGCAGCTCCAGCTCCTTGGCCAGGAGCTTCAGGTTTCGCGACATGTCCGAGACTTCCTGCTGGCGGCTCTCGGACCGCTTGGAGCCACCCGACTGCATCAGCTGCAGATAGTCGATGACGACGAGCTTGAGGCCCGCGCGCTGCTTGAGCCGGCGGCACTTCGCGCGGATCTCCATCATCGAAAGGTTCGGGGAGTCGTCGATGTACAGCGGGGCCTGCGAGACGTCCGGCATGCGGCGGGCCAGGCGGGTCCAGTCCTCGTCGGTCATGGTGCCGGAGCGCATGTGGTGCAGTGCGACCCGGGCCTCCGCCGAGAGAAGGCGCATCGCGATCTCGTTGCGGCCCATTTCGAGGGAGAAGATGACGCTCGGCAGGTTGTGCTTGATGGAGCAGGCCCGGGCGAAGTCCAGCGCGAGGGTCGACTTACCCATGGCGGGACGAGCCGCGATGATGATCATCTGACCGGGATGGAGGCCATTGGTGAGCTGGTCCAGGTCGGTGAAGCCCGTCGGCACACCGGTCATCTCGCCGCTACGGGAGCCGATCGCCTCGATCTCGTCGAGCGCGCCCTCCATGATGTCGCCGAGCGGCAGATAGTCCTCGGTGGTCCGCTGCTCGGTGACGGCGTAGATCTCCGCCTGGGCGGAGTTCACGATCTCGTCGACGTCGCCGTCGGCGGCGTATCCCATCTGCGTGATCTTCGTGCCCGCCTCCACGAGGCGGCGCAGCACGGCCCGCTCGTGGACGATCTCCGCGTAGTAGGCGGCGTTCGCCGCCGTCGGCACCGACTGGACGAGCGTGTGCAGATACGAGGCTCCGCCGACGCGGGTGATCTCGCCGCGCTTGGTGAGCTCAGCGCCGACCGTGATCGGGTCGGCCGGCTCGCCCTTGGCGTACAGGTCGAGGATCGCGGCGTACACCGTCTCGTGGGCGGGCTTGTAGAAGTCATGGCCCTTGATGATCTCCACGACGTCCGCGATGGCGTCCTTGGAGAGGAGCATGCCGCCGAGCACGGACTGCTCGGCGTCGAGGTCCTGCGGAGGGACCCGCTCGAAGCCGGAGAGACCACTGTCCCAGGGACCGCCGTCGTCGCCGCGGTCGTGCTGGTCGTCGCGGCCCCTGCCCCGTCCACGGCCCTCGCCGCGGGGGCGGGCGACGGGCAGCCGGTCACTGGGGCCGCTGTCCGTCCAGGGGTCGTCCAAGGGCTCGGGAATGCTCACCCAGCCACCTCCTCCCGTCCGCTCCGGCGGACCTAGCCGTGCCACTCTTTCTTACGCCACGGCTCGGACAAACAAGAGGCGTTGACTCCGCTTCAAGCGCGTCGGGCGCCGGACCACGGTAGGCCCGCGGGCACCGTCAGCCAATCTGGTTATCCACAGGGCCTGTGGGTGAAGGACCAGATGCTGTGGAGAACTCCACAGAACCTGTGCACGGACCGGGGGACAGCCATGTGGACAAACTCATACCCCACCCGCGCCCACCACCCTGACCTGCGCGTTTCTCATCCACGGGCTGTGGGGGAGAAAAACTTTTCCTCACGGATCAAGATCAGAACAAACGGCGCACACCTGGAGCCCTCCGCCCCGTCACGGTAAGGATCTCTAAGGCATTGCATCACTTACCTGTGGAAGATTAGATTGGAGCGCATGACCCAGGCCACCGCGACACCCAAGGCTGCCCGCCGACGCCACGACCGAGAGATCATCTCGCTGGCCGTGCCGGCCTTCGGCGCCCTCGTCGCCGAGCCCCTCTTCCTCATGGTGGACAGTGCCATTGTCGGCCATCTGGGGACGCCCCAGCTCGCCGGTCTGGCCATCGCCGCAGCCCTGCTCTCCACCGCCGTCAGCGTCTTCGTCTTCCTCGCCTACGCGACTACGGCCGCCGTCGCCCGCCGGGTGGGAGCCGGCGACCTCCCCGCCGCGATCCGCCAGGGCATGGACGGCATCTGGCTCGCACTCCTGCTGGGCGCCGCGGTCGTCGCCATAGCCCTCCCGACGGCCCCCTGGCTGGTCGGGCTCTTCGGCGCCTCCGACACCGCCACCCCCTACGCGGTCACCTACCTCCGCATCTCCAGCCTCGGCATCCCCGCCATGCTCGTCGTCCTGGCCGCCACGGGTGTCCTGCGCGGCCTCCAGAACACCCGTACACCGCTGTACGTGGCCATCGCCGGCTTCGCCGCCAACGCGGTCCTGAACGTGGGGCTGGTGTACGGCGCCGGCCTGGGGATCGCCGGCTCCGCCTGGGGCACCGTGATCGCCCAGTGCGGCATGGCCGCCGCCTATCTCGTGGTGGTCGTCCGCGGTGCCCGTCGCCACGGCGCTTCCCTGCGCCCGGACGCCGCCGGCATCCGCGCCAGCGCCCAGGCAGGAGCCCCGCTCCTCGTCCGCACGCTCTCACTCCGCGGTGTCCTGCTGATCGCCACCGCGGTCGCGGCCCGGCTGGGCGACGCGGATGTGGCCGCCCACCAGATCATCCTGTCCCTGTGGAGCCTGACGGCGTTCGCCCTGGACGCGATCGCCATCGCCGGGCAGGCCATCATCGGCCGTTACCTCGGCGCCGGCGACGCGGAGGGCGCCCGACAGGTCTGTCGCCGCATGGTCCAGTGGGGCATCGCGTCCGGTGTCGTCCTCGGAGCACTCATCGTGGTGGCCCGGCCGGTGTTCATCCCGCTCTTCACCGGCGACACCACCGTCCAGGACACGCTTCTGCCCGCCCTGCTGGTCGTCGCGCTCTCCCAGCCGATCTGTGGCGTGGTCTTCGTCCTCGACGGCGTCCTCATGGGCGCGGGCGACGGGCCCTATCTCGCCTGGGCCATGCTGTTGACCCTGGCGGTGTTCGCCCCGGTCGCGCTTCTGATCCCCACCCTCGGCGGCGGTCTGACCGCGCTCTGGTGGGCCATGACCCTGATGATGACGGTCCGGCTGGTGACGCTCTGGGGACGCTCCCGCTCCGGCCGCTGGATCGTCATCGGCGCCACCCGCTGAATGTTTCACGTGAAACGCCCTGTTTCACGTGAAACAGCGAAAGGGCCGCACCCTCAGGGGTGCGGCCCTTCCTTACTGCTGAGAGCAGCGTTACGCAGCGACAACCTCGACGCCGAGCTTCGCGGCAACCTCGGGGTGCAGACGCACCGACACCTGGTGCGCGCCCAGGGTCTTGATCGGCGAGCCGAGCTCGACGCGACGCTTGTCGACGTCGGGGCCACCCGCGGACTTGATCGCCGAGGCGATGTCGGCCGGGGTCACGGAGCCGAAGAGACGGCCGGCGTCGCCGGAGCGAACGGCCAGACGCACCTTCACGCCCTCGAGGCGGGCCTTGATCTCGTTGGCCTGCTCGATGGTCGCGATCTCGTGGATCTTGCGGGCGCGGCGGATCTGCGCCACGTCCTTCTCGCCACCCTTGGTCCAGCGGATCGCGAAACCACGCGGGACCAGGTAGTTGCGAGCGTAACCGTCCTTGACATCGACGACATCGCCGGCGGCACCGAGGCCAGAGACCTCGTGGGTCAGGATGATCTTCATTTGTCGGTCACCCTTCCCTTATCGCGCGGTGGACGTGTAGGGCAGCAGCGCCATCTCACGGCTGTTCTTCACAGCCGTGGCGACGTCACGCTGGTGCTGCGTGCAGTTGCCGGTCACGCGGCGGGCACGGATCTTGCCACGGTCGGAAATGAACTTCCGCAGCATGTTCGTGTCCTTGTAGTCCACGTACGCGGTCTTGTCCTTGCAGAACGCGCAGACCTTCTTCTTAGGCTTGCGCACAGGCGGCTTCGCCATGGTGTTTCTCCTGTGTGATCAAGAAGTGGGGATACGAGCCACTCCCAGGGCAGTGCCCTAGAAGGGGGGCTCGTCCGAGTAGCCGCCGCCGCTGGAGTTTCCACCCCAGCTGCCTCCGCCGCCCTGCTGCTGCTGGCCGCCGGCCGGCGCGCTGGTCGCCCACGGGTCGCCGGCGGGAGCACCGCCACCACCCTGCTGGCCACCACCGGAGCTGCCGCCCCAGTCGCCGCCGCCACCCTGCTGACCCCCGCCGTAACCACCCTGGCCACCGCGACCGGTGGTCTTGGTGACCTTGGCCGTGGCGTTCTTGAGGCTGGGGCCGACTTCGTCGACGTCCAGCTCGTAGACCGTGCGCTTGACGCCCTCACGGTCCTCATAGGACCGCTGCTTCAGCCGGCCCTGCACGACGACGCGCATGCCTCGCTGGAGCGACTCGGCGACGTTCTCCGCCGCCTGACGCCAGACCGAGCAGGTGAGGAAGAGGCTCTCGCCGTCCTTCCACTCATTGGTCTGACGGTCGAAGGTGCGGGGAGTGGACGCGATACGGAACTTCGCGACCGCCGCACCGGACGGGGTGAAGCGCAGCTCGGGGTCGTCGACAAGATTGCCGACGACCGTGATGACGGTCTCGCCTGCCATGGGTGAACCTCTCGGCGGGATTGCTTCTGGCTGCTTACTGCTACTCGAACCCGATGACCTCTGAGCTAGGTGCTCAGTGGGTCTCGGGACGGAGGACCTTGGTCCGGAGGACCGACTCGTTCAGGTTCATCTGGCGGTCGAGCTCCTTGACGACCGCAGGCTCGGCCTGCAGGTCGATGACCGAGTAGATGCCCTCGGGCTTCTTCTTGATCTCGTAGGCGAGACGACGACGGCCCCAGGTGTCGACCTTCTCGACCTTTCCGTTGCCCTCACGGACGACGGAGAGGAAGTTCTCGATCAGCGGGGAGACAGCGCGCTCCTCGAGATCGGGGTCGAGGATGACCATCATTTCGTAGTGACGCATGTAGAACCCACCTCCTTTGGACTCAGCGGCCACGGTCGTTCCGTGGCAGGAGGGTCGTGATGCGTGCGCAACGGTATCGGTGACCACTGACAGCCCCCTCAGCGAGTGAGGAGTGCCGCCAGGCCCGAGTGGGCATGGGCAGACACCGGTGCAGACCGTACAGAGTACCCGCCCACCCGCTTCCGGTTGAAATCCGGTGGTGAGGGGACGCAATCTGTACACATCGGATGTGGGCGGCGCCACACGGCGCCGCCTTCCGGCAGGCACGCCAGGAGGTGCCCCATGGCACAGGCAATGCGACGCGAACCCGGACACTCCCTTCTCGCCACCGACGGCAAGCCCCACCCCCTCCAGGACACCTTGCTGGCGGTGACGCTCGTCCTGGGCGTCCTCGCCTTCGTCACCGCGATGTTCCACCACCTGCACCTGCTGAGCTCCTGGGCAGGCCTGATCGGGATCCTGACGGGCGCGTACGGGCAGTTCATCTCCGTCACGACGAGGGAGCGGTTCGCGCTGATCGTCGGGCTCGGCGCCTCAGCCGTGGGCTTCTACCTCGGCATGGCCCACGGCGGCCTCTTCGGCGGCTGATGACTCGACCTCCAGCCACGATCCACAGGCCAGTCGGGACGCTCCTCGGTCGCAGTAGGCTTCGGCGCGAGAGCCGGAGCCCCTGAACCGATGGGGACACACCTGCCGAGGAGCGCCCCGCATGAGCCTGACCCTTCGGACCATCAGCCGTGAGCAGCATCTGGCATTCATCCAGAGCCGCCCGTCGGCGAGCCACTGCCAGGTTCCGGCATGGGCCGATGTGAAGACCGAGTGGCGCTCGGAGAGCCTGGGTTGGTTCGACCCGTCCGGCGAGATCGTCGGAGCGGGACTGGTGCTCTACCGTCAGCTGCCGAAGATCAAGCGCTACTTGGCCTACCTGCCCGAGGGCCCGGTCATCAACTGGTACGCGCCGAACCTCGAGGACTGGCTGCAGCCGATGCTGGCCCACCTCAAGCAGCAGGGCGCCTTCTCGGTGAAGATGGGCCCCCCGGTGGTCATCCGCCGCTGGGACTCGGCCGCCATCAAGTCCGGCATCCAGGACCCGGACGTCAAGCGGCTGAAGGACGTCGAGGCCACGCACATCGAGCCGCGTGCCTTCGAAGTCTCCGACCGGCTGCGCAAGATGGGCTGGCAGCAGGGTGACGACGGCGGCGCCGGCTTCGGCGACGTGCAGCCCCGGTACGTCTTCCAGGTGCCGCTGGCCAACCGCTCCCTGGACGACGTCCTCAAGGGCTTCAACCAGCTGTGGCGCCGCAACATCAAGAAGGCCGACAAGGCCGGTGTCGAGGTCGTCCAGGGCGGCTACGAGGACCTCGCCGAGTGGCAGCGTCTGTACGAGATCACCGCGGTCCGCGACCACTTCCGGCCGCGTCCCCTCTCCTACTTCCAGCGCATGTGGACCGTCCTC
Source organism: Streptomyces sp. NPDC048353 (assembly GCF_055587165.1). NCBI lineage: Bacteria > Bacillati > Actinomycetota > Actinomycetes > Kitasatosporales > Streptomycetaceae > Streptomyces > Streptomyces sp. NPDC048353. The sequence continues at coordinate 236,982 of NZ_JBVJGU010000005.1, forward strand.
AACAACGAGGACCCCAACCGCATGCGGCTGTACTTCGCGCGGCACGACGGCGTGAACCTCTCCGCCGCCACCATGCTGGTCGTCGGCGGCCACGTCTGGTACTCCTACGGCGCCTCCGACAACATCGGCCGCGAGGTCCGGCCCTCGAACGCGATGCAGTGGCGGATGCTCCGCGACGCCTACGCGATGGGCGCCACCGTCTACGACCTGCGCGGCATCTCCGACTCGCTCGACGAGACCGACCACCTCTTCGGCCTCATCCAGTTCAAGGTCGGCACCGGCGGCGAGGCGGTGGAGTACGTCGGCGAATGGGACTTCCCGCTGAACAAGCTGCTCCACAAGGCGCTCGACATCTACATGTCGCGCCGCTGACGCCTCCCCCGACGGTTGCGTAGTCTCGTACGTAATCTCGTCGGTGTCGTACATACCTCTGATACACCGCAGCCACCAGAAAGGTTCCGGGCCGGCCATGGCGCTCTCCCTCTACGTCGACACCGCGCGCTGGCGGGCGCACCAGAAGACCGTGATCGACCAGTTCCCCGGTCTGATCCCGGTCTGCAAGGGCAACGGCTACGGCTTCGGGCACGAGCGGCTGGCCGACGAGGCCGCGCGGTTCGGCGCGGACATGCTCGCGGTCGGCACCACGTACGAGGCGGCGAAGATCAAGGACTGGTTCGGCGGCGACCTGCTGGTCCTCACGCCGTTCCGCCGCGGCGAGGAGCCGGTGCCGCTGCCGGACCGGGTCATCCGCTCCGTCTCCTCCGTGGACGGTGTGCACGCTCTGGTGGGCGCCCGCGTGGTCATCGAGTGCATGAGCTCGATGAAGCGCCACGGCGTCCGCGAGGAGGACCTTCCCCGGCTGCACGCCGCCATCGAGGACGTACGGCTCGAAGGCTTCGCCCTGCACCTCCCCCTGGACCGCACGGACGGCACCGACGCGGTCGAGGAGGTCATCGGCTGGATGGACCGCCTGCGGGCCGCCCGGCTGCCCCTGCACACCATGTTCGTGAGCCACCTGCGCGCCGAGGAGCAGGCCCGGCTCCAGCAGCAGTTCCCGCAGACCCGGTTCCGGGCCCGCATCGGCACCCGGCTGTGGCTGGGCGACCACGAGGCGACGGAGTACCGCGGCGCCGTCCTGGACGTCACCCGCGTCGCCAAGGGCGACCGGTTCGGCTACCGCCAGCAGAAGGCCGCCTCCGAGGGCTGGCTGGTGGTCGTCGCGGGCGGTACGTCCCACGGCGTGGGCCTGGAGGCCCCCAAGGCGATGCACGGCGTGATGCCCCGGGCGAAGGGCGTGGCCCGCGCGGGCCTCGCGACCGTCAACCGGAACCTTTCTCCTTTCGTCTGGGCGGGCAAGCAGCGCTGGTTCGCCGAGCCGCCGCACATGCAGGTGTCGATCCTGTTCGTGCCGGCCGACGCCCAGGAGCCGAAGGTCGGGGACGAGCTGGTGGCGCATCTGCGGCACACCACGACCCAGTTCGACCGTCTCGTCGAGCGCTGATCAGGGATCCACGCACGCGCTGAGCCTCCGGGCCGCCTGCCCGTACGGGCGGGCGGCCCGCAGGCTTTCGCGGCCCTACTCCCGGGCCATGCCCCACTCCACCCGCGGGCCTTCCACCATCGAGGCCGCGTGGCGGGCCGGATGCGCCGCCCTGCCCATGACGAAAACGTCCTCGGCGCCGTCCAGGACGCCCCCGGAGGGGTCGTCGGAGCCGTCCTGCCGTACGACGTCCCGCTCGGGCGCCAGGATGTCGCGGACGACGACCGCGCAGAAGAAGAGCGTGCCGAGCAGGTGCAGCACGACGGCGAAGTGGTAGCCGTCCGTCGGCAGGCCCTGCTTGTTGCCGCTGGTGGTGAAGGCCAGGTACATCCAGATGCTCAGGAAGTACATGACCTCGCACGCCTGCCAGATCAGGAAGTCCCGCCAGCGCGGCCGGGCCAGCGCCGCGAGCGGGATGAGCCACAGCACGTACTGCGGCGAGTACACCTTGTTGACCAGGACGAACGCCGCCACGACCAGGAAGGCGAGCTGGACGAAGCGGGGCCGGCGCGGAGCGGTGAGGGCCAGGGCGGCGATCCCGCCGCAGGCCAGCAGCATGAGCAGCGCCGCGGAGACGTTGGCCGTCTCGGGCGTGATGGGCTCGCCGGTCCGCTGGCTGAGCAGCAGCCACACCGACCCGAAGTCGACGTTTCGTTCCTGGCTGAAGGTGTAGAACTGCTTCCACCCCTCGGGCGCGAGGAGCATGACCGGCAGGTTCACCGCGAACCAGGCGCCGCCCGCGCCGAGCAGGGCGGCGCCGTACTCCCGCCACTTCCCGGCCCGCCAGCAGAGCAGCAGCAGAGCGCCGAGCAGGAACACGGGGTACAGCTTCGCCGCGGTGGCCAGGCCGATGAAGATGCCGAAGGCGAGGCTCCGGCCGCGTGACCACATCAGCACGGCGACGGACGTCAGCGCGACGGCGAGCAGGTCCCAGTTGATGGTGGCCGTCAGGGCGAACGCGGGTGCCAGGGCGACGAGCAGCCCGTCCCAGGGGCGGCGGCGGTGCGTCCGGGCGACACACACGGCCAGGACGGCGGCGCAGACCAGGAGCATGGCCGAGTTGATCATCCAGTAGGTCTGCTCGCGGTGCATCAGGTCGGCGCCGTCGGGCGTCAGCCAGGCCGCGACCTCCATGAACAGGCCGGTCAGGACCGGGTACTCCAGGAACTCTATGTCGCCGCTCAGCCGGTCGAAGTAGGGAATCAGCCCCTCGGAGAAGCCCCGCCCCACGAAGAGGTGAGGGATGTCCGAGTAGCAGGCATGGGTGTACTGCGAGGTGGTGCCGCGGAACCAGGCCCAGTCGTAACAGGGGACCTTCTGCACCATGCCGAGCGCAAACATCCCGATGGCCACCAGGGCGATCACCCGGACCGGCGTGAGGGCGCTCGTGCCGAACCGGGCGAACCGGCCGGCCGGCCCGCCGATCAGCTCGCTGCCCGCGGCGGCGACGTCGTCCCGCCGCGTAGGGCACACCACCGCCCGGTCCCGCGGCGGAGTCGTCTTCTGGAGGCTCGGCATGGGGACATCCTGCCGTACCCGCCCGCGGAAACGGCGAGGGCCGCCGCGCCCGGCACCGTACGGAGGTACGGAGCGGGTGCGGCGGCCCTCAGGGCGCCTGCCGGCGAGCGGATCAGTCGCCGCCGCCGAGCCAGCCGTTGGCTCCCCCGGCCGGCCGGCCGCCGCCGCTTTCGCCGTCGCTGGCCGAGGGTGTGGGCTGCGTGGGAGTCCCCCCGGTGTTCCCGCCGCCCTGGGTGGTTCCCTGGTTCTCGTTGCCCTTGGTGGTCTCGCCGTTCTCTCCGCCGGCGGTGTCGCACGGCCAGTCCCACACGCTGCAGGAGTCCTCCGGGTCCGGCGACTTGCTCGGCGTGGAGGACGGCGTCGTCGAAGGGGTGGGGGACGACTGGGTGGGGGAGGGGGTCGTCGAAGGCGTCGGCGTCGGGCTGGTGAGGCCGCCACCGAAGACGGGCTCGGCCGACTCGAGGTTCTCCGGCTCCGGGAACGACTCGGATTCCGTGCCCTTGAGGGCATCGGTCATGTAGTCGTTCCAGATCCGCGAGGGGAACGACGAGCCGTGGATCTTGGGCTGGGCGCCCGTACCGAACATCGACTCGAACTTGCGCTTGGTGTTCGTCTCGTCGTCGTCGAACCGGTACATGTCGATCGCCGTCGAGAGCTGCGGGGTGTAGCCCACGAACCAGGCGGAGTTGTTGCCGTCGGTGGTACCGGTCTTGCCGGCCACGTCACGGCCCTCGATGGCGGCCTTCCGGCCGGTTCCCTTCGGGTTCTCGACCACGTCCCGCAGCACGTCGGTGACGTTGCTCGCGATGGCGGTCGAGAAGGCGCGCTCGGGCTTGGCCTTGTGCTCGTAGATGACCGCCCCCTTCTTCTTGACCTGCTTGACGGAGAAGACGTCGTTGCGCTCACCGTTGTTCGCGAAGGTCGCGTAGGCGCCGGCCATGCGGATCGCGCTCGGGTCGGAGATACCGAGGGAGAACGACGGCACATCGGCCTTCACCAGCGAGCTCTCGCGCAGGCCGGCCTTGACGGCCGTCTCGCGGACCTTGTCGATGCCGATGTCCATGCCGAGCTGGACGTACGGCGAGTTGGCCGAGCGGATCATCGCCTCGCGCAGGCTCATCTCCTGGTAGCTCGCGTCGTCGTCATTGACCTGGAGCCACTCCTCGCCGTTCTCGTTGTGCCAGACGGTGCCGTCGTAGTTCTTGATCCGCAGCTTGTTCTTGCCGGAGTAGCGGCTCTTGTCCGGGTCGACGATCGTGCGGGTGGAGGCGTCCTGGACCTTGCCCTTGCGCGGGTCCCGTACGCCGTACTCCATCGCCGCGGCCAGCACGAACGGCTTGAAGGTCGAGCCCACCTGGGCGCCGGTCTGGTCGGCGTTGTTGGTGAAGTGCTTGGTGGCGTCCGTACCGCCGTAGATGGCGACGATCTCGCCCGTCTTGGGGTTCACCGATGCCCCGCCGAACTGGACGTGCGTGTCGGTCTTCGGCCGCTTCTTCGGATCGATGTGCTCGGCGTAGACCTTCTTGATCGACGCTTCGAGCGCGTTGACCTTCTTCTTGTCGAAGGTCGTGTGGATCTCGTAGCCGCCCTCGGCGAGCTTCTTCTCGTCGATGTCCGGGTAGCTGTTGATGAAGTTGGCCTTCGCCGTGCTGACCAGGTAGCCGATCTGGCCGGTCAGCGCCGCGTTCTTCTTCGGCGGCTGCACCTTCGGGAACCTCGGGTACTTCGCCCGCTCCTCCGCCGGGAGGCTTCCGTCCTTGACCATCTCGTCGAGGATCCAGCCCCAGCGCTCGTTGGCGCGCTTGAGGTTCGCCTCCGGCGTCGCGGCCGGGTCGATCTCGCGCGAGCCCGCCGGGTCGTAGTAGGTCGCGCCCTTGAGCAGCGAGGCCAGGAAGGCCGACTCGCTGACGTTGAGGTGCCGGGCGTCCTTGCCGAAGTACGTACGGGCCGCGGCCTGGATGCCGTAGGCACCCCGTCCGTAGTACGCGGTGTTCAGGTAGCCCGCCATGATCTCGGGCTTCTCCATGTCGGTCCCGACCTTTATGGAGATGAACAGCTCCTTCACCTTTCGGCTCAGGGTCTGCGACTGGTCGGCGAGCAGGTTGTTCTTCACGTACTGCTGGGTGATGGTCGAGCCGCCCTGGGTCTCGCCGCCCTTGGCCATGTTCCACACGGCGCGCGCGATACCCATCGGGTCGACGCCCGAGTCGTCGCGGAACGTCTTGTTCTCGGCGGAGATGACCGCGTCCTGCATGTGCCGGGGGATCTGGTCGAGGCCGATGATCTGGCGGTTGACCTCGCCGCCGGTCGCGGCCATCTGGGAGCCGTCGGACCAGTAGTAGACGTTGTTCTGCGCCTTGGCTGCCAGGTCCTCGTTGGGCACGCCCACGACGGCGTAGCCGATCGCCGCCGCACCCATCAGGCTGCCGAAGAACGCCAGGAAGAGCCCTGTCACGAGCTTCCACGAGGGCATCCAGCGACGCCAGCCGTACTTGCCGTACCGCGGGTAGTCGATCAGCCTCTTCTTGCCCGGCGGACGGCCACCGCCCCGGCCCCGTCCGGGGCCGCCGCCCTCGCCGCCGCCCCCGCCGCCACGTCGGCCACCGCCGGGACCGGCCGGACCGCCGCCGTCGGGGGCACGCCGACGGCCGCCTCCCCGCTGTGCGGCACGGCGGGCCTCGGCCCGTCCGCCGTAAGGTCGGTCCTCTTCGTACCCGTACGAAGAGGCTCCCGTACTGTCATCCCGCGCCTGGGCCGACCTACGGCCCGTCGGCTGCTGGGCAGCTCGTCGGGCCGCCGCGCGGCCGCCACTGGGCGGCTGCGACTGCGGCATCTTGCGACGGTGCTCGCTCATCGAACGACTACTCCTCGGGCAGGCGCGTACGCCTGGAAGCGGCAGTTGAGTTCCGGTCCCCCCGAAATACGCGCGGACGAGCCCCATGGGAGGCACCTCCGCACCGCAGCACGTCACCCGGAGCACTGACGCCCCTCGGCATCGCTCGGTTCCCGGTGGTCTGCATGCCGCACAGACTACGCACGGCCAAAACCCGCCTAGGGCCGAAGTTCACCCCAAATCAGGCAGATCGCTTGCTGTGAATTGATGATGTGACGCCGGTCACGGCAGTCCCCCTTGTCGCATCCGGACCACCGTTCTATCGTCGGGATGTATCGAGTCGATACATCAGTACGGCATATAGAGTCCCGAGGGCGGAGGAGGCGACGGATGAGCAGGCGCTCAGGAATTCTCGAGTTCGCCGTCCTCGGTCTGTTGCGGGAAGCCCCCATGCACGGGTACGAGCTGCGCAAGCGGCTCAACACCTCGCTGGGGATCTTCCGCGCCTTCAGCTACGGGACGCTTTACCCCTGCCTCAAGACGCTGGTCGCCAACGGCTGGTTGATCGAGGAGCCGGGCAGCGCCCCCGAGGACGCTCTCGCCGCTTCACTCGCAGGGCGCCGCGCGAAGATCGTCTACCGGTTGACGGCGGAGGGGAAGGAGCACTTCGAAGAGCTCCTCTCCCACACCGGCCCGGACACCTGGGAGGACGAGCACTTCGCCGCCCGCTTCGCCTTCTTCGGGCAGACGGAGCGCGAGGTGCGGATGCGGGTACTGGAAGGCCGCCGCAGCCGGCTGGAGGAGCGCCTCGAGAAGATGCGCGCCTCTCTGGTCCGCACGCGCGAGCGCCTCGACGACTACACGCTTGAGCTGCAGCGCCACGGAATGGAGTCCGTGGAGCGCGAAGTGCGCTGGCTGAACGAGCTCATCGAAAGCGAGCGGGCGGGGCGGGATCAGCGATCCGGCCCCGACGCCCCCGAGGGCGCCGCTCAGCAGGACAACGATTCTGGAGAAACGGGCGGCCTGCCCCGGCACGGGGGCAGTACCCGGCCGGATCCGTCCGACGACACCGCCAAGTGAACCCCTGCGCCATGCAGGGATTCCACGATTACACAGGGAGCAACCGGAAATGGGTTCGGTTCGCGTAGCCATCGTCGGCGTGGGCAACTGCGCCGCCTCGCTGGTGCAGGGCGTCGAGTACTACAAGGACGCCGACCCGGCGGCCAAGGTGCCCGGCCTGATGCACGTCCAGTTCGGCGAGTACCACGTCGGTGACGTCGAGTTCGTCGCCGCGTTCGACGTCGACGCCAAGAAGGTCGGCCTCGACCTCTCGGACGCCATCGGCGCCAGCGAGAACAACACCATCAAGATCTGCGACGTGCCGAACAAGGGCGTCACCGTCCAGCGCGGCCACACCCTCGACGGTCTCGGCAAGTACTACCGCATGACGATCGAGGAGTCGGCCGAGGAGCCGGTCGACGTCGTCCAGGTCCTCAAGGACAAGCAGGTCGACGTTCTCGTCTGTTACCTGCCCGTGGGTTCCGAGGACGCCGCGAAGTTCTACGCGCAGTGCGCCATCGACGCCAAGGTCGCCTTCGTCAACGCCCTTCCGGTCTTCATCGCCGGCACCAAGGAGTGGGCGGACAAGTTCACCGAGGCGGGCGTCCCGATCGTCGGCGACGACATCAAGTCGCAGGTCGGCGCGACCATCACCCACCGGGTCATGGCGAAGCTGTTCGAGGACCGTGGTGTCCGTCTTGAGCGCACGATGCAGCTCAACGTCGGCGGCAACATGGACTTCAAGAACATGCTGGAGCGCGACCGTCTGGAGTCCAAGAAGATCTCCAAGACCCAGGCCGTCACCTCGCAGATCCCCGACCGTGAGCTGGGCGAGAAGAACGTCCACATCGGCCCGTCGGACTACGTGGCCTGGCTGGACGACCGCAAGTGGGCGTACGTCCGCCTCGAGGGCCGCGCCTTCGGTGACGTTCCGCTGAACCTCGAGTACAAGCTCGAGGTGTGGGACTCCCCGAACTCCGCCGGTGTCATCATCGACGCCCTGCGTGCCGCGAAGATCGCCAAGGACCGGGGCATCGGCGGCCCGATCCTCTCCGCGTCCTCGTACTTCATGAAGTCCCCGCCGGTTCAGTACTTCGACGACGAGGCCTACGCCAGCGTCGAGAAGTTCATCAAGGGCGAGGTCGAGCGCTAAGCACCGCCCGCACGACGCGGAGGGTCCCCGGGCTGTGCTCGGGGACCCTCCGCGTATGTGAGTCTTGCTGCCATGTCCGTCGTACGTGATCTGCGCGTACTCCTGCGCCTGACGAACTTCCGCCGCCTGCTCGCCGTCCGCCTGCTCTCCCAGTGCGCCGACGGCGTGTACCAGGTGGCGCTGGCCACGTACGTCGTCTTCTCCCCGGAGAAGCAGACCTCTCCCGCCGCCATCGCCTCGGCCATGGCCGTGCTCCTGCTCCCGTACTCCCTCATCGGCCCTTTCGCCGGCGTCCTCCTGGACCGGTGGCGCCGCCGACAGGTCTTCCTCTACGGAAACCTGCTCCGGACGGTGCTCGCCTGCGGTACGGCGCTGCTGATGCTCGCCTCCGTGCCGGAGTGGCTCTTCTACGCCTCCGCCCTCTCGGTGACGGCCGTGAACCGCTTCGTCCTGGCGGGGCTCTCCGCCTCGCTGCCGAGGGTCGTCGACGCCGAGCGGCTCGTCGTGGCCAACTCCCTCTCTCCGACCGCCGGCACTCTGGCCGCGACCCTGGGCGGCGGACTGGCCTTCGCGGTGCGGTTCGCCTCGGCGGACTCCGACGCCGCCGTGGTGGCGCTGGGGGCTGTCCTCTATCTTTGTGCGGCGCTCGCCTCCCTCCGAATGCCCCGCGACCTCCTCGGGCCCGACGCTGAGCTGGTACAGCCACGGCTCTCCGTCGCCCTCGCATCGACGGCACGCGGACTGCTGAGCGGCGTACGACACCTGGCCGAGCGGCGTCCCGCGGCCCACGCGCTGGCCGCCATGACGCTCGTACGCTTCTGCTACGGCGCTCTGACCGTCGCCGTACTGATGCTCTGCCGGTACGCCTGGAGCTCCACGGAGTCCGAAGGGCTCGCCCTGCTCGGCCTCGCACTCGGAATCTCCGGAGCGGGCTTCTTCGCGGCAGCGGTGATCTCGCCCTGGGCCGTCGGACGCCTCGGCCCCTTCGGATGGATGGCCGCCTGCACCGGATCGGCCGCCGTCCTCGCACCGGCCCTCGGCCTCTCCTTCGAACCGGTCCCCCTGCTGATCGCCGCCTTCGTCCTGGGCCTCATCACCCAGGGCACCAAGATCGCGACGGACACCGTGGTCCAGACGTCGGTCGACGACGGCTTCCGCGGGCGGGTCTTCTCGCTCTACGACGTGCTCTACAACGTCGCCTTCGTCGGCGCCGCCGGGGTGGCGGCGCTCATGCTTCCGCCGGACGGCGCCTCGGTGCCGCTCGTCGTCATGGTCGCGGGGGTCTACGCCGTGACCGCGCTCCTGCTCCTGCGTCGCTGCCGACGCCGGGCATAGCAAGGGGGTCATGTTTCACGTGAAACATGACCCCGCCCACCGCCGACCCCCCGCGACCACCCGACGCGGTCGATGTTTCACGTGAAACATCGACCGCGTCGACTCAGTCCTGTGCCGCCCACCACTCCTTGAGCGCGGCCACGGCCGCCTCACGCGCCATGGGGCCGTTCTCCAGCCGGAGCTCCAGCAGGAACTGATAGGCCCGTCCGACAGCGGGACCGGGCCGGATCCCCAGCAGCTCCTGGATCTGGTTGCCGTCCAGGTCGGGGCGGATGGCGTCCAGCTCCTCCTGCTCCTGGAGCTGTGCGATGCGCTCCTCCAGACCGTCGTACGCACGGGAGAGCGCACCCGCCTTGCGCTTGTTCCGCGTGGTGCAGTCGGAACGGGTCAGCTTGTGCAGCCGCGAGAGCAACGGGCCGGCGTCCCGCACATAGCGGCGCACCGCCGAGTCGGTCCACTCTCCGGTCCCGTAGCCATGGAAGCGCAGGTGCAGCTCCACCAGCCGCGAGACGTCCTTGATCATGTCGTTGGAGTACTTGAGGGCGATCATGCGCTTCTTGGTCATCTTCGCGCCGACTACCTCGTGGTGGTGGAACGAAACCCGACCGTCCTTCTCGAAGCGCCGGGTACGCGGCTTGCCGATGTCGTGGAGCAGAGCCGCCAGCCGCAGCACCAGGTCCGGACCGTCCTCCTCCAGGTCGATCGCCTGGTCGAGCACCGTCAGGGAGTGCTCATAGACGTCCTTGTGGCGGTGGTGCTCGTCGCTCTCCAGCCGCAGCGCCGGCAGCTCGGGCAGCACGTGATCGGCGAGTCCCGTGTCGACGAGCAGACCGAGGCCCTTCCGCGGGTGCGTCGAGAGGAGCAGCTTGTTGAGCTCGTCACGTACGCGCTCGGCGGAGACGATCTCCAAGCGGCCGGCCATCTCGGTCATCGCCGTGACAACCTCGGGCGCCACCTCGAAGTCCAGCTGGGCGGCGAAGCGGGCGGCGCGCATCATGCGCAGCGGGTCGTCGGAGAAGGACTCCTCGGGCGTGCCGGGCGTCCGCAGCACCCGCTCGGCGAGGTCCTCGAGGCCGCCGTGCGGGTCGATGAACTCCTTCGCCGGGAGCGCCACCGCCATGGCGTTGACCGTGAAGTCGCGCCGGACGAGGTCCTGCTCGATGGAGTCGCCGTAGGAGACCTCGGGCTTGCGCGAGGTGCGGTCGTACGCCTCGGAGCGGTACGTCGTGACCTCGATCTGGTAGCCGCTCTTCTGGCAGCCGACCGTGCCGAAGGCGATGCCGACCTCCCAGACCGCGTCCGCCCAGGGCCGGACGATCTTCAGCACATCGTCGGGGCGGGCATCGGTCGTGAAGTCGAGGTCGTTGCCGAGCCGGCCGAGCAACGCGTCCCGTACCGAGCCGCCGACCAGCGCGAGGCTGAACCCGGCCTCCTGGAAACGGAGCGCGAGGTCGTCGGCGACAGGGGACACACGCAGCAGTTCGCTGACCGCGCGGCGTTGCACCTGGCTCAGTGCAGTCGGGGTGTCTTCGTTGGCGTTCGGCACAACAGAAAAGGGTACGTGCCCCGGCTCGCCCCGGCGCCCCCGTTTTCACCGGGGCCCCCGCCCTCGCGGCGATCACCTGGAGCACTCCCCGGCACTTGGCCACAGCGTGCCTCGTTACCATGCGTGGACACAGCAACCGGGAACCACCGACACCACTGATACGACGAGGACGGGCGAACGCGTGGCCGAGGCGGCAGACATCCAGGGGACCGGTCCCTCACCTGCCCGCCGCTGGCTGCGGCGTGCGGCCTCCCTGATCGCCGGAACGCCCCTCCTGGCCGGAATCCTCGCGGGCCCGGTGGCGCCCCCGGCAGCGGCGGCCGAGGAGCCGAGCGGATCCAAGACGGTCAGTGTGTCCCTCGACACGCTCTCGCCGAGCGCGCCGCTGGAGAGCGACACCCTCACGGTCTCCGGCACGGTCACCAACCAGAGCAAGCAGGCCGTGACCGACGCCACCGTCGACCTCCGCGTCGGGCCCCGGATGACCAGCCGCAGCCAGATCGAGCAGGTCTCCGACCGCACCGGCTTCCGGCCGGGCGACGACCCGGCGCCTCTCGGCGGCACCTACGCCCTCAAGATCCCCCGCCTGGGAGCCGGACTCAGCCACGAGTTCAAGCTCTCCGTCCCGGTCGACAAGCTCGGGCTCAAGGACGGCGGCGTCTATCAGCTGGGGGTCTCCCTCACCGGCCGGACGCCGGCCCAGCCCAGTGGGCGCGTCCTCGGCATCGAGCGGACCTTCCTGCCCTACCAGCCCGAGGCCACCGAGAAGAGGACCCAGCTCACCTACCTCTGGCCCCTCATCTCCTCGGCCCGGGTGTCCGCGGAGACGGGTTCGGACGACCAGCAGACGCCGGTCTTCGAGAACGACGACCTGGCCGCCGAGCTCGCCCCCGGCGGGCGTCTCGAGCAGATGGTCGCGCTGGGCAAGGACCTCCCGGTCACCTGGGTCATCGACCCGGACCTGCTCGCCACCGTCGACGCCATGACCGGCAGCTACCGCGTCAAGAGCGGCGCCGCGACGGTGCCCGGCACGAACCAGGCGCTCGCCGAGCGATGGCTCGACCAACTGGAGAAGGCGGTGGCCGACCGCAAGGTCGTCGCCCTGCCGTTCGCCGACCCCGACATCGCCTCCCTGGCCCACCGCGGCAAGGACGTCCCCGGCTCGCTGAGCCACCTCCGGCTGGCCACGGAACTGGCGCAGACGACCGTGGAGACCACGCTCCACGTGACGCCCTCCACCGACTTCGCCTGGCCCGTCGACGGAGCCGTCGATCCCTCGATCATGGACGTCGCGACCTCGGCCGGCGCCCACAAGGTCATCGCCCGCAGCGACAGCTTCCGGGACGACCTTCCCTACACCCCCACGGCCGCGCGCGCCGTCGGCGGCGGCACCACCGCGGTCGTCAGCGACGCGTCCCTCTCGACCGCCTTCGAGGGCGATCTGATCCGCACCGGATCCGCCACGCGCGCCGTGCAGGAGTTCCTCGCCCAGTCGCTCGCCGTCACCCTGGAACAGCCCGACGAGCAGCGCAGCGTCGTGGTCGCCCCCCAGCGGATCCCGACGACCGCCCAGGCGCAGAGCATGGCGACCGCGCTCCGCGGGCTGGCGGCCCAGCGCTGGACGCAGCCCTCCGACCTCATCACGGCTGCCGCGACGAAGCCGGATCCGGACTCCGTGACCAAGGTGCCCAGCGCCTCCCGCTACCCGCAGCGCCTGCGGGCCCAGGAGCTGCCGGTCCAGGCCTTCCGCGACATGAAGGAGACGCGCGACGCGCTCGACGACTTCAAGGTCATCCTGAGCCAGCCGGACCGCGTGGTGACCCCCTTCGGCAATGCGATCAGCCGGGAGATGTCGACGTCCTGGCGGGGCGAGGCACCGGCGGCCTCGCTGTACCGGATCGAGGTCCGCGACTACCTCCGGGCCCTCACCGAAGAGGTGCAGCTGATCGACAAGTCGGACCTCATGCTCTCCGGACGCAGCGCCACCATCCCCGTCACCGTGCAGAACAAGCTGCTGCAGGGCGTGGATCATCTGGTGCTGCGGCTGACCTCCAGCAACAAGACTCGTCTGCAGATCGACGGCGCCGTCAGCTCCGAACGTCCGGTGAAGATCAACGGCGGACACAGCCAGTCGGTGAAGTTCACCGCATCGGCCAACGCCAACGGTCCGGTCCCGATGGAGGCCCAGCTCTTCACCGAGGACGGCAAGCCGTACGGCAAGCCGATGACCTTCACGGTGAAGGTCTCCGAGATCACCTCCACCGTGATGCTCGTCATCGCCGGTGGTGTGCTGCTGCTCGTCCTCGCCGGCGTACGGATGTACACCCAGCGCAAGCGCGCGGCCGCCGGCAACGCCGAAGCGGAACCCCCGGAGGGCGACGATCCCGGGCAGCCGAGTGACCCGACGCCGGACACCGGTCCCGAAAGCGGCGACCGGTCGGGCCCGGGTGAGAAAGTGGACCGTTGAGCGATGTCGTGGCCGGTCGGCCGGGGACGATGAGGTGGGGTAACCATGAACGCGCCGTACGACGGTGACCGCGGCCAGGGCGCGGGCGGCACCGAGCCGTCCGGCGGGACGCCCCCGGGCCCAGGCGGGGCGCCGGTTCCGCCTCCCCCGCAGCCGAGTCCCGATCCCTACGCCCAGGAGCCCTACGGGCAGGACCCCTACGTCCAGGACGCCTACGCGCACGACCCCTACCAGGCCCAGGACCTCTCCGCCCAGGACCCGGTGAACGAGGCGCTCTACGACCGGGCCGCGCACCCCCCGCCGCCCCCGGGCACCTATCAGGAACCCCAGCCGCTCTACCAGCAGCCGGCCGCGCCCGCGTATGCCCCGGACCCGAGGGTGTGGGCACAGACCCCGGCGCCCGAGCCCGACGGTCCCTCGCGCCACCTGCCCTACGGCGACGACGCCCGCACGGTCCAGTTCACCGGTGTGGACGACCTCGTCACCCGGGCCGGCGAGGAGGGCCCCGAGCCGGACGCCTTCGCGCACCTCTACCGGGACCAGCAGGCCCCCGGACAGGTGCCTCCGCCCGCTCCGGAGCCGCATCCGATGCCCGCCCCCGCCCCGAAGAAGTCCGGCCGTGCCTCCGGGCTGCTGAAGTCGAGCGCGGTGATGGCGGCCGGGACCCTGGTCTCGCGCCTCACCGGTTTCGTCCGCAGCCTCGTGATCACCGGCGCCCTCGGCGCCGCCCTCCTTGGCGACACCTTCACCATCGCGTACACCCTCCCGACGATGATCTACATCCTCACCGTCGGCGGGGGCCTCAACTCCGTCTTCGTTCCGCAGCTGGTCCGCGCGATGAAGAACGACGAGGACGGCGGAGAGGCGTACGCCAACCGCCTGCTCACCCTCGTCATGGTGGCCCTCGGCGCGATCGTGGCGCTCGCCGTCTTCGCGGCCCCGCTGCTGATCCGGCTGATGTCCAACACCATCGCCGACGACGCCGCCGCCAACAGCGTCGCCGTCACCTTCGCCCGCTACTGCCTGCCCACCATCTTCTTCATGGGCGTCCATGTGGTGATGGGTCAGATCCTCAACGCCCGGGGCAAGTTCGGCGCGATGATGTGGACCCCGGTCCTCAACAACATCGTCATGATCGTCACCTTCGGCCTCTTCATCTGGGTCTACGGCACCTCCGCCGAGTCCCAGATGGGTGTGCAGACCATCCCGGAGGACGGCATCCGGCTGCTGGGCATCGGCACCCTTCTCGGCCTGGCCGTCCAGGCGCTGGCGATGATCCCCTACCTCCGCGAGACGGGCTTCCGGTTCCGGCCCCGCTTCGACTGGAAGGGCCACGGCCTCGGCAAGACGGTCAAGCTCGCCAAGTGGACCGTGCTGTTCGTCCTCGCCAACCAGGCGGGTGTGCTGGTCGTGACCCAGCTCGCCACCGCCGCGGGCGAGGCGTCGGGCAAGAGCGGCGCGGGCTTCCTCGCCTACTCCAACGCCCAGCTGATCTGGGGCATGCCGCAGGCCATCATCACCGTCTCGGTCATGGCCGCGCTGCTGCCCCGCATCTCCCGTGCGGCCCACGACGACGACCCCGGCGCCGTCCGTGACGACATCTCGCAGGGACTGCGGAACTCCGCGGTCGCGATCGTCCCGGTCTCCTTCGCCTTCCTCGCCCTCGGCGTCCCGATGTGCACCCTGCTCTACGCCTCCAGCGGTGTCCAGGCCGCCCAGAGCATGGGCTTCATCCTCATGGCCTTCGGCCTCGGACTGATCCCGTACTCGGTGCAGTACGTCGTGCTCCGCGGCTTCTACGCCTACGAGGACACCCGGACGCCCTTCTACAACACGGTCATCGTCGCCGCCGTCAACGCGGCTGCCTCGGCCGCCTGTTACTTCGTTCTGCCGGCCCAGTGGGCCGTCGTCGGCATGGCCGCCTCCTACGGTCTCGCCTACGCCGTCGGGGTCGGCGTCGCCTGGCGCCGGCTGCGCAACCGCCTGGGCGGGGACCTGGACGGCGCCCATGTCATGCGAACCTATGCGCGGCTCTGCCTGGCCTCCCTGCCCGCCGCGATCGTGGCGGGGGCGGTCGGGTTCGGCCTCCTGAAGGTTCTCGGCGAGGATGCTCTGGGCTCGCTCGCGGCCCTCGTGGTCGGCGGTGTCGTCCTGCTCGGCGTCTTCTTCGTGGCGGCCAAGCGGATGCGGATCGCCGAGCTGAACTCCATGGTCGGTATGGTCCGGGGACGCCTCGGACGGTAGGAGATCCGTCCCGCACAACCATCGTCGGCCGCCGCGTGTCGTGCAGAGCGGCCGACTGTGGGCACAATTGGCTTGGCTGTTGGATGTGGCGCAACGGATGGGGAGGCAGGAACGACGGTGGCGGAACGTAGCACGGCTGCCGTCGACGTGGCCGACAACAGCGGTGACGACCCGCTGACCGCCAAGGCGGGCAAGGCCGCGACCGACGGGGTGGCGAAAGCGCAGGCGAAGGCGGAGAACTCCGCCGAAAACGCGGAGAACAAGGCCGACGATCGGCAGAACGGCGAACAGCCCTCCATCGAGACACCCGAGCTGCACAGCGGCCACAAACTGGCCAGGCGCTACCGCCTGGAGGAGTGCGTCACCCGTCTGGACGGTTTCAGCAGTTGGCGTGCCGTCGACGAGAAACTGCGGCGGGCGGTCGGCGTCCACCTCCTGCCCGCGGACCACCCACGAGCCCGTTCGGTGCTCGCGGCGGCCCGCTCCGCGGCGCTCCTCGGCGACCCCCGTTTCGTCCAGGTCCTCGACGCCGTCGAGGAGAACGACCTCGTGTACGTGGTGCACGAGTGGCTGCCCGACTCCACGGAACTCACCGCGCTCCTCGCGGTCGGCCCGCTGGAGCCGCACGACGCCTATCAGCTCGTCAGCCAGGTCTCCCAGGCGATGGCCGCGGCCCACCGCGAAGGCCTCGCCCACCTCCGCCTCACCCCGAGCGCCGTACTGCGCAGCTCCACCGGCCAGTACCGGATCCGCGGCCTCGCCGTGAACGCCGCCCTGCGGGGCATCAGCGCCGAACGGCCCCAGCGGACCGACACCGAGGCGATCGGAGCCCTGCTGTACGCCGCGCTGACCCAGCGCTGGCCGTACGACAGCGACGCCCACGGGCTCTCCGGCCTTCCCAAGGGCGTGGGCCTGCTCGCTCCCGACCAGGTACGGGCCGGGGTCCATCGCGGCCTGTCCGAGATCGCCATGCGAGCCCTCGCCAACGACGGGGCCACGGCCTCGCGCCAGGAGCCGCCCTGCACCACCCCGGACGAGCTGGCCAAGGCCGTGGCCGCCATGCCCCGCATCCGCCCGCCGGAGCCCGCGTTCCCCACCCCGCCGGAGTACCAGCGCACCACCTACCAGCAGGGCACGTACGGCCGCCCGGCGCAGCGCCCGGGCGCCCCGGTCCCGCCGCCGGTGGTCGTGCCGCCCGCTCCGCTGGAGAGCCGCACGGGCAGGGCCCTGAAGTGGGCCGTCTCCGCGCTGCTCATCGCCGCCCTGGGATTGGGCAGCTGGCAGATCGCGGACCGGCTGCTCGACCAGAAGAAGGGCACCGACACCCCGCAGAACACTCAGCCGCAGGACTCCACGGACGACGAGAAGGCACCGGCGGTCGGCAAGCCCGTCGCCATCGTCGACGCCCACGACTTCGATCCGCTGGGCAGCGGCTCGGAGAAGCCCGAGGGCATAAAGAACGCCTACGACGGCGACCCCAGCAGCTTCTGGAACACCGACGGTTACTACAGCGCGGACTTCGGGGAACTCAAGGAGGGCGTGGGCATGGTGCTCGACCTGGGGACGGCTCAGCAGGTCGGCTCCGTCGAGCTCTCCTTCGTGGGACAGACCTCGGTGGAACTGCGGACCGCTCCGGCCGGGGACACCACCGCACCAACCACACCGGACGGCTTCGCCACCCAGGTGTCCGGCTCCGGAACCAGCGTGACCCTGAAGGCCCCGAAGCCGGTGACGACGCGCTACGTTCTGATCTGGCTGACGAAGCTGCCCGCCAGCAGCGAGGGCAACTTCCGCGGCAAGATCTCAGACATCAAGATCACCAGCTGACGGCCGAAGGGGAGGGGGCTCACCGTTGGACGACGCCATATACGGCGACATGGACGACCAGGAACTCCTGGCGCGGCATGTGGCCGGTGAACCGGACGCCTTCGGTGAGCTCGTACGGCGCCACCGCGACCGCCTCTGGGCCGTCGCGCTGCGGACGCTGGGGGACCGCGAGGAAGCCGCTGACGCCGTCCAGGACGCCCTCGTCTCCGCCTTCCGGGCCGCCCACACCTTCCGCGGCCAGTCCGCGGTCACGACCTGGCTCCACCGCATCACGGTGAACGCCTGTCTCGACCGTGCCCGTAAAGCCGCCTCCCGCAAGACGTCTCCCATGGACGACACCGCCCGCTTCGAGCAGCTTCTCGAGCCCGCCGAGTCGGCCGAGGCGCCCGCCGAGCGCCAGGACCTTCACCGGGAGCTGCTGGCCGCCCTGGCCAAACTCCCGCAGGACCAGCGAGCGGCCCTCGTCCTCGTCGACATGCAGGGATACCCCGTGGCCGAAGCCGCCCGCATCCTGGAGGTGCCTGCCGGAACGGTGAAAAGCCGGTGCGCACGGGGCCGGGCGAAACTGCTGCCCATGGTCACTCATCTGCGCGCCGGCACGGTGGGTAACGAGGCAGCCGAGCGGGGAAGGAACCGGACGCCGGGGACATCCGTCCCACCGGTGGCGGGGCCAAGGGATACCGGACCGAACGGTCCGGCTGCTGTGAAGGGCGGAGGTGGGCGCGCGTGACATCCTCGACCGACACGACCCAGCACCCGGACGTCTCGGAGATTTCCGACCTCAACGAGGGGCTGCTCTCGCCGTCCCGCACATCGGTCGTACGGCGGCATATCGACGGTTGCCCCCTCTGTGCGGATGTACGCACCTCCCTGGAGGAGATCCGCGGGCTGCTGGGAACGCTGCCGGGTCCGCCCCGGATGCCTGCTGACATCGCCGGCCGTATCGACGCCGCCCTTGCGGCCGAGGCCCTGCTCGACGCCACGACTCCCGACGCGGACGACCATGTTTCACGTGAAACAGCGACCGCACCCCAGAAGTCGCCCGCTACCGCTCCAGCGGGCTCGGGCGGGGACCGGCCCGCCGGGCGTCCTCGGGCCGCCACCGGACCCGGCCGTCCGGGAAAGGCCGGCCGTCGCCGGACCGCGGCCCTTGGGGCTGCCTTCGGCGCCGTCGCCCTGGGGCTGAGCCTCTTCTTCGTCCAAGGCGGCGTCCAGACGCTCAGTGGCGACTCCGGCGACAAGCGGAGCGACGCAGCGGTCAGCGACACGGCCGCGTCCCGCTTCGACGGCGAGCCGGTCGAGACACGGGTCCAGGCCCTGCTGCAGCCGGACGCCACCCTGAGGGCCCCCAAGGACGGCAGCCCCGAGTCGATGTCCGCCGAGGGCGGCAACACTCCCAAGCGCACGCTCGCCGCAGCCATCCCCGCGTGCGTCAAGGCCGGCACCGGTCATCCGGACGCGCCTCTCGCCTTCCAGAAGGGCGACTACCAGGGAACGGCGGCCTACCTCCTCGTTCTCCCGGACCGGGCGGACCCCACTCAGGTGCAGGCATTCGTGCTGGACGCGTCCTGCGCGGACGGCGGCGGAGCGGACAAGGCCAAGGTCTTGTTGACGGACTCCTACCCTCGCTCCTGACGTACCGCTGTGCCGCGGGGCGAATTCGGGAATGCTCGACCCGTAGGATCCGTTGGGTGGGGTGAGAGTCACCGACCCGATCGCCCCGTAGCAGTAGGCAGTCTGCAGAGACGAGGAAGAAACCCGTGAGCGACGTCCGTAACGTGATCATCATCGGCTCCGGGCCCGCGGGTTACACCGCTGCGCTCTACACGGCGCGTGCGTCGCTGAAGCCGCTGGTCTTCGAGGGTGCTGTCACCGCTGGTGGTGCACTGATGAACACGACCGACGTGGAGAACTTCCCCGGCTTCCGTGACGGCATCATGGGCCCCGACCTGATGGACAACATGCGCGCCCAGGCCGAGCGCTTCGGCGCGGAGCTGGTCCCGGACGACGTCGTCGCCGTGGATCTGACCGGCGACGTGAAGACCGTCACCGACACCGCCGGCACCGTGCACCGCGCCAAGGCCGTCATCGTGACGACCGGCTCCCAGCACCGCAAGCTCGGGCTCCCGAACGAGGACACGCTCTCCGGTCGCGGTGTCTCCTGGTGCGCCACCTGCGACGGGTTCTTCTTCAAGGACCAGGACATCGCCGTCGTCGGCGGCGGCGACACCGCGATGGAGGAGGCGACGTTCCTCTCCCGCTTCGCCAAGTCCGTCACCATCGTCCACCGCCGTGACACCCTGCGCGCCTCCAAGGCGATGCAGGAGCGCGCCTTCGCTGACCCGAAGATCAAGTTCGCCTGGGACAGCGAGGTGGCGGAGATCCACGGCGACCAGAAGCTCTCCAGCCTCACCCTGCGGAACACCAAGACGGGCGAGACCAGCGAGCTCCCGGTCACCGGCCTCTTCATCGCCGTCGGCCACGACCCGCGTACCGAGCTGTTCAAGGGGCAGCTGGAGCTGGACGAAGAGGGCTACCTCAAGGTCGAGGCTCCGTCGACGCGGACCAACCTCCCCGGTGTCTTCGGCGCGGGTGACGTGGTCGACCACACCTACCGTCAGGCGATCACCGCCGCCGGTACGGGCTGCTCCTCCGCACTCGACGCCGAGCGCTTCCTGGCTGCCCTCGCCGACAGCGAGAAGCTCGCCGAGCCGGAGAAGACCCCCGCGGTCTGACCCTCCCCGCATCCCCCACCCCACACCCCGCGAAGTTAAGGAGGTCGCCGTGGCCGGCGCCCTGAAGAACGTGACCGACGCTTCCTTCGAGGACGATGTCCTCAAGAGCGACAAGCCCGTCCTGGTGGACTTCTGGGCCGCCTGGTGCGGTCCCTGCCGCCAGATCGCCCCGTCGCTTGAGGCCATCGCCGCCGAGCACGGTGAGATCGAGGTCGTGAAGCTGAACATCGACGAGAACCCGGCCACGGCTGCCAAGTACGGCGTCATGTCGATCCCGACGCTGAACGTGTACCAGAACGGCGAGGTCGTGAAGACCATCGTCGGTGCCAAGCCGAAGGCCGCGATCCTCCGTGACCTCGAGGAGTTCGTCTCCGACGAGGCGACCAAGGCCTGACGCCTTCGTTTCACGTGAAACACGAACGGCCCGTCCCTCTGGGGGCGGGCCGTTCGTCTGTCAGAGGTGCATCGCGGTCGTCCTACAGAGGGCGGAGCGCCGGTTCCTTCTGGACCGCGCCGAGGAGTCGGTCCAGTGCCAGCTCGACGTCCTCCTTCCAGGAGAGCGTCGTTCTCAGCTCCAGCCTCATCCGCGGGTGAGCCGGGTGGGGGCGGACGGTCTTGAACCCCACGGCCAGAAGGTGATCCGCCGGCAGCACACAAGCCGGTTCTTTCCAGTGGGCGTCTCCGAACGCCTCGATCGCCTTGAAGCCCCGCCGCAGCAGATCCTTGGCGACGGTCTGCACCATCGTCCGACCCAGCCCCTGCCCTTGGTAGCCGGGCATGATCAGGGCAGTGATCAGCTGCACCGAGTCCGGCGACACCGGGCTGGTGGGAAAAGCCAGAGAGCGCGGCACATAGGCCGGCGGGGCGTACAGCACGAAGCCGACGGGCACGTCATCGACATAGACGACGCGGCCGCACGATCCCCACTCCAGGAGCACGGCGGAGATCCAGGCTTCCTTCTCCAGCTCCGGCCGTCCCGACTCCACCGCGGCCTCGCCGCTGACGGGGTCGAGCTCCCAGAAGACACAGGAGCGACACCGCTGGGGGAGATCCGGAAGGTTGTCCAGCGTGAGCGGTACGAGCCGACGCCCCACGGCTGTTCCTCCCTTCCCTCGACCGACGCAGCACGGATACGCCCTCTCAGAATCGTATCGATGGGGCGATCAGGGCGATACCGTCCGCAGGCAAAGGGCGGGCCGTGTTCCGGCTTCACCGGAACACGGCCCGCCCTGGGGAGAAGCCGGGGACGGATCAGCCCTCGGTATCTTCCTCGCCCTGCTCGGAGTGGACTTGGTCGAGAACGCGGCCCTCGCCGGGGGCGAGGGTCGAGAGGATCCGGTCGAGATCGTCCACCGATGCGAACTCGACGACGATCTTGCCCTTCTTCTGACCGAGATCCACCTTCACCCGGGTCTCGAAGCGGTCCGAGAGCCGGGCGGCCAGGTCCGTGAGCGCCGGGGAGACACGGGCCCCCGCCCGCGGCCCCTTGGGCTTGGTCGTGGACGTGGGCTCCGAACCCATCAGCGTGACGATCTCCTCGACCGCCCGGACCGACAGCCCCTCGGCCACGATCCGGTACGCCAGCTTGTCCTGCGTCTCCGGGTCGTCCACCGAGAGCAGCGCGCGGGCATGGCCGGCCGAGAGGACACCGGCCGCGACCCGGCGCTGGACCGGGGGCGAGAGCCGCAGCAGCCGGAGCGTGTTGGAGACCTGGGGCCGTGAACGGCCGATCCGGTCGGCCAGCTGGTCATGCGTGCAGTTGAAGTCCTTGAGCAGCTGGTCGTAGGCGGCGGCCTCTTCCAGCGGGTTCAGCTGAGCCCGGTGGAGGTTCTCCAGGAGGGCATCCAGGAGAAGCTTCTCGTCGTCCGTGGCGCGCACGATCGCGGGGATGCGCTCCAGGCCGGCCTCCCGGCAGGCCCTCCACCGACGCTCTCCCATGATCAGTTCGTAGCGCTCGGCTCCGAGCTGACGCACGACGACGGGCTGCAGCAGACCGACCTCCTTGATGGAGGTGACCAGCTCCGCCAGTGCGTCCTCGTCGAAGACCTCACGAGGCTGGCGCGGGTTCGGCGTGATGAAGTCGAGCGGCAGCTCGGCGAAGTGGGCTCCGGCAGGGGAGTCCACCTCGGGGGTCGGCTCGGGCTCGACCGTCGGCACCACCGAGTCCGGGGACGACGGGCTCTGCGGAAGGGTCGCGACCTTCGCGGCGGCCACCCCACGCTCGGACGCCATGGAGGGGATGGCCCCCGGCGAGGTCGATCCCTGTCCCGCACCGACGGCCGGCGCCTGGCGCTCCTGGGGAGCAGCGGGGATCAGCGCACCGAGCCCACGCCCCAATCCTCTACGTCGCTCGCTCACTGGATCCCCTCCGACATGTTGCGCTGGCTGTTCTGGTGACCCGTGTGGGCCTGCTGGGCGTCGTAGTGGAGGCCGACCCCTCGCAGCGCGATCTCACGGGCAGCCTCGAGATACGACAGCGAACCACTGGAGCCCGGGTCGTAGGTGAGCACGGTCTGTCCGTAGCTCGGTGCTTCCGAGATGCGTACCGACCGCGGGATGCTGGTCCGCAGCACCTCCTCGCCGAAGTGGCTCCGCACCTCGTCGGCGACCTGGGAGGCGAGCCTCGTGCGGCCGTCGTACATGGTGAGCAGGATCGTCGAGACATGCAGCGTGGGGTTGAGGTGCCCCCGCACCAGGTCGACGTTCCGCAGGAGCTGGCCCAGTCCCTCCAGCGCGTAGTACTCGCACTGGATCGGGATCAGGACCTCGGCGCCCGCCACCATCGCGTTGACCGTCAACAGGCCGAGGGAGGGCGGGCAGTCGATCAGGATGTAGTCCAGCGGCTGCTCATACGCCTGGATCGCTCGCTGGAGTCGACTCTCCCGCGCCACCAGCGACACCAGCTCGATCTCCGCACCGGCGAGATCGATGGTGGCGGGGGCGCAGAAGAGGCCTTCGACGTCCGGGACGGGCTGTACCACTTCGGAGAGCGGCCTGCTCTCCACGAGGACGTCATAGATCGAGGGGACTTCCGCATGGTGGTCGATGCCCAGGGCCGTCGACGCGTTGCCCTGAGGGTCGAGGTCGATCACCAGGACCCGGGCGCCGTGCAGTGCGAGCGAAGCGGCGAGGTTGACCGTCGTGGTCGTCTTGCCGACGCCGCCCTTCTGGTTGGCGACCACCATCACGCGTGTCTGGGCAGGCCGAGGCAGGCCCTCTCCGGCACGTCCCAGTGCCTCTACCGCCAATTGGGCAGCACGGCCAATGGGGGTGTCGTCCATCGGGGGCGGTGTTTCACGTGAAACATCCTCCCCCGCCGATTCGGTTCGGGGACCGGGGACCGGATCGGTCATCGGTCCCGCGATGTTGGCGTTGGACCGCAAGGATTCACTCTCCTCGGCTTCAGGCTCGCGATGGACAGAGCCTGCCATGCTTTCGGGGTCGTGAACCAGCGAGGCCCGTGGTTCTGTGGACGATTCCACCTCTGTGGACAACCCCCTCACCCTTGAGGGGGGCTTCACCGGCGGTTTGCGGTCCCAGGGCGTGGCGGCCGCGCGACCGCGGCTGATGATCCCCTGCAGCAGTGAGCGACGTTTCACGTGAAACACGATGCACGCGCCGTCGACCCGGGACCGCTCGACACTCCGAAATACGTACGTATGGCAGCTTTTTAGGATCAGTTGCGCCCCACTGAGGGGTCAGCGGCGACGACGCGTACGGCTCGGGCGGGCGGCCTTGGCCCGCTTGGCGGCGAACCGCACACCGCCGGGGCTTTCCCCGACCTCCACCCGGACGACCGTCGACAGAGGATCCACGATCCCCTCACCGACCTGGAGCACCGAGGTCTCCACCACACCGAGCTTGGAGAGGGCGGCACGGGCGCCGATGATCTCCTCCTCGGCGGTGTCCCCCTTGAGGGCCAGCATCTCGCCGTACGGACGCAGCAGGGGAACGCCCCAGCCGGCCAGACGGTCCAGCGGGGCCACGGCCCGGGCCGTCACCACGTGCACCGGCGACAGCTTGCCGAGGACCTCTTCGGCCCGGCCGCGGACGACCGTCACATGGTCCAGGCCCAGCAGCTCCACGACCTCCTGCAGGAAGTTGGTGCGGCGCAGCAACGGCTCCAGGAGCGTGATCTTGAGATCAGGCCGGACCAGCGCCAGCGGGATGCCGGGCAGGCCGGCGCCCGAGCCGACATCGCAGACGGTGACGCCCTCGGGGACCACCTCGGAGAGCACCGCGCAGTTCAGCAGGTGGCGCTCCCACAGGCGAGGGACCTCGCGGGGCCCGATCAGCCCTCGCTTGACGCCCGCGTCCGCGAGGAGCTCCGCGTACCGGACGGCCTCCGCGTAGTACTCACCGAATACCGTCCGCGCCTGCTCAGGCGCGGGGGGAAGCTCCGCTGCCTCCGTCACGGGGAACCGTCCTTCCGTACCGCACGCGTACGTGCGAGCGCACTGTGGTGGCTGTTATCAGGCTGACAAAGATCGGCCCCGCCTGCGAGCAGACGGGGCCGACTCTACGACGAGGGGGTCAGGCAGGGAGAACGACGACGAAGCGCTGCGGCTCCTCGCCCTCGGACTCGCTGCTCAGACCGGCGGCCGCGACCGCGTCGTGCACGACCTTGCGCTCGAACGGTGTCATCGGGTCCAGCTTGACCGGGGCCCCGGTCGACTTCGCCTCGGCCGCCGCCTTGGCGCCGATCTCGGCGAGCTCGGTGCGCTTCTGGGCGCGGAAGCCGGCGATGTCGAGCATCAGACGGCTGCGGTCACCGGTCTCCCGGTGCACGGCGAGGCGGGTCAGCTCCTGGAGGGCCTCCAGCACCTCGCCGTCGCGGCCCACGAGCTTCTGCAGTTCGCGGCTGTTCGAGTCGCTGATGATCGAGACCGCGGCCCGGTCGGCCTCGACGTCCATGTCGATGTCGCCGTCGAGATCGGCGATGTCGAGGAGACCTTCGAGGTAGTCGGCCGCGATCTCGCCCTCCTGCTCCAGGCGGGTCAGGGTGTCGCCACCCTCAGCGGGGGCGGAGGTGGTGCCTTCCGTCACGGATCGACTCCTTCTACTTCTTGGACGACGGGTGCTTGGGCCGCTGCTGGCCCTTGCGCTGACCGGACTTTGCCTGACGGGTGGCACCGGAGTTGGCACGGCTCGGGCGCGCGGGCTTGTCACCCTGCGCCGAGTCCTTGGCCTGATCGGCGGCGGAACCCTGC
The DNA here is from genome assembly GCF_055587165.1 of Streptomyces sp. NPDC048353. Taxonomy (NCBI): domain Bacteria; kingdom Bacillati; phylum Actinomycetota; class Actinomycetes; order Kitasatosporales; family Streptomycetaceae; genus Streptomyces; species Streptomyces sp. NPDC048353. The sequence continues at coordinate 262,449 of NZ_JBVJGU010000005.1, forward strand.
GGCTTCTTCTCCAGCGAGGTCTTGGGCTCCTCGGCGTCCGCCGGGGTGTCGGCGGCGTCCTCGGCGCTCTTCGTCGCGGGGGCCTGGGCGGCTGCCTGGCGCTTCGCCTTGGTCTGGCGCTTGGGCTGCTGACGCCGGGCCGCCGGCCCGCCCTCGGCTTCGGCCGCGATGGTGTCGCTCTTGATCACGGTGCCGTCGGCCTGGGCGGCGAAGCCGGCCTTGGCCAGGCCCGCGAAGAAGCGGCGCTCGTTCTCGTTGCGGTCACTGCCCTTGGCGACGATGGCCTTGACGATGTTCTTCCGGCGCCGGCCGCGGACCTCACCGTGGGAGGTGACGCTCTTCAGCAGTCGCTGGAGGTAGGAGTCCTGCGCCGCGCTGCCCGGAGTCGGGTTCTGGTTGATCACGTACATCTGCTGGCCCATGGTCCACACGTTGGTGGTCAGCCAGTAGACGAGGACACCGACGGGGAAGTTGATGCCCATCACGGCGAAGATCACGGGGAAGATGTACATGAGCATCTTCTGCTGCTGCATGTACGGCGTCTTCACCGAGAGGTCGACGTTCTTCATCATCAGCTGGCGCTGCGTGTAGAACTGCGAGGCCGACATCATGATGATCATGATCGCGGTGACGATGCGGACCGACGTGATCGAGGCGTCGAGGGAGGCGACCTTCTCGGCACTGTCGGTGAAGGTGGCCGCAAGCGGGGCGCCGAAGATGTGCGCCTGACGGGCGCTCTCCAGCAGCGGCTGGTCGATGACACCGATCGTCTTGCCCGAGGCGATGCTGGACAGCACGTGGTACAGCGCGAAGAAGAACGGCGACTGGGCCAGGATGGGCAGGCACGAGGAGAGCGGGTTGGTGCCCGTCTCCTTGTACAGCTTCATCATCTCTTCGGACTGACGCTGCTTGTCGCTCTTGTAGCGCTCCTGGATCGCCTTCATCTTCGGCTGGAGCGCCTGCATGTTCCGGGTCGACTTGATCTGCTTGACGAACAGCGGAATCAGGCAGATCCGGATCAGCACCACCAGGGACACGATGGACAGACCCCAGGCCCAACCTGTGTCAGGGCCGAAGATCGCCCCGTACAGCTTGTGGAACTGGACGATCACCCATGAGACAGGTGTGGTGATGAAGCTGAAAAAACTGGCAATCGTGTCCACTAATCAGGCTCCTTGAGCATTGGGCGAGGTCTCTGCGGCCGGGCTCGTCTCGGCGGTGGACCCGCCCTTGTCGCCGCGCAGTGCGTTTCGCAGCATTTCGTGCCAGCGAGGCCGCTTGCGCGGAGGCACGTGGTCCACGCCGCCGGGCGACCACGGATTGCACCGCAGAATGCGCCAGACGGTCAGGGCAGTGCCCTTGATCGCGCCATGCCGGTCGATGGCCGTGCATCCATAGTGGGAACACGACGGGTAGTACCGGCAGACGGGCCCGAGGAGCGGGCTGATTGTCCACTGGTACAGCTTGATGAGAGCCAGCAGCGGGTACTTCATCGCGTGCCCCCTCCCAGGAGCCGCTCAAGAGCGGCGTCCAGGTCTCGGGCCAGCTGTGCGTGATCGGCGTCGCCGGCTCCGGGCAACGCCCGTACGACCACCAGGCTACCGGGGGGCAGCTCGGACAGCCGTTCGCGGACGAGGTGGCGCAGTCGTCGCTTCACCTGGTTGCGTACGACGGCGCCGCCCACGGCCTTGCTCACGACGAAACCCGCACGCGTCGGGGGAGCGCTCTCCCCAGGCGCGTGCGGGTCCGTTGCACCGCTGTGTAGATGGACGACGAGGATCGGGCGACCGGCCCGGCGCCCTCGGCGTACCGCGGTTGCGAAGTCCTCGCGCCGCCTCAGCCGATTCTCGGTAGGCAGCACGTCATGACCTGTTTGTTACGCGGATCAGGCGGACAGGCTCGAGCGACCCTTGCCACGGCGGTTCGCCAGGATGGCGCGACCGGCACGCGTGCGCATGCGCAGGCGGAAGCCGTGGGTCTTCGCGCGACGACGGTTGTTCGGCTGGAAGGTGCGCTTGCTCACTCGGGGGCTCCAGAAATGATTCGTGTGGTGGCGGGACATCGCCTGGCTGTCACCGTGCGCCCACGAGTAGCTCGCAATACGCCCGAGTGCACCGCTTCACGATCACAGACCGTGATCTTTGCCCATCGGAGGCAGGCGGCAGCAGCCATCGACAACTCGACCTGGTCACGGTACGCGCGGCTACGCCATCCGGTCAAACCGGCCCATCGCCGGGGTCCATTGTGCACAGGCTGTGGACAACAACTTGAACCACGTCAGCCGCCGCGACTACCGTGGCCGGACTCCAGAACTTTCCGTTCTGTCCTTACCTGTCCTGACGGACATCGACCCACCGTCCCGAGAACCACACATTCGTGGGACCTGCGAGGAAGCGTGCCCTGTGGCTGACGTACCTGCCGATCTTGCCGCAGTGTGGCCACGCGTGCTCGAGCACCTCCTCAGAGAAGGCCAGCAGGGCATGGAGCCCAAGGACAAGCAGTGGATCGAGCGCTGCCAGCCTCTCGCTCTGGTGGCCGACACCGCGCTCCTCGCCGTCCCCAACGAGTGGGGCAAGCGGGTGCTCGAAGGACGCCTGGCGCCGCTGATCAGCGAGACGCTCAGCCGGGAGTGCGGCCGGCCCATCCGGATCGCGATCACCGTCGACGACTCGGTGGGCGAGCCCAGCCCGCCGGCACCGCCGATCCACCACCAGCAGCAGCAGTCCCCGCAGCAGGGTCGCTACGACGAGCGGCCGCCCGCGGACGGGTACGAGAAGTACGACGGCTACGGCCACCGGCCCGCGCATGACGACGGGCTGCCGACCGCGCGTCCCGCCTACCCGGACTACCAGCAGCAGCGGCCCGACCCGGGTGCCTGGCCGCGGGTCGGGGACGACCACTCCTGGCAGCAGCCCCGGCTCGGCGGCTACCAGGAGCGGGAGCCGTACGCCGGGCCCCGTCACCCCCAGTCCCAGCAGCCGCGCTACGACGAGCGGCCGTCCTCCTACGACCAGCCGCAGCGGCCCGAGCGCGACGGGCTCGTCGACCCGCAGGGGCCGGGGTCCGGCCAGGGCCCGCGTCCCGGCGGTCCGGTCCCGGGTCCGGGCGGCGGCGGTCCCGGCGTGGGACGCCCGGGCTCGTCCTCCGGGCAGGGCGGGGCGTCCGGCGCCCCCGGCGAGCAGCACGCACGCCTCAACCCCAAGTACCTGTTCGACACCTTCGTCATCGGTTCCTCGAACCGCTTCGCGCACGCGGCCGCCGTCGCCGTGGCCGAGGCTCCGGCGAAGGCGTACAACCCCCTCTTCATCTACGGGGAGTCGGGCCTCGGCAAGACGCACCTGCTGCACGCCATCGGTCATTACGCGCGGAGCCTCTATCCGGGGACGCGTGTGCGGTACGTGAGCTCGGAGGAGTTCACCAACGAGTTCATCAACTCGATCCGCGACGGCAAGGGCGACACCTTCCGCAAGCGCTACCGCGATGTGGACATCCTGCTGGTCGACGACATCCAGTTCCTCGCGAGCAAGGAGTCGACGCAGGAGGAGTTCTTCCACACCTTCAACACGCTCCACAACGCGAACAAGCAGATCGTCCTCTCCTCGGACCGGCCGCCCAAGCAGCTGATGACCCTGGAGGACCGGCTGCGCAACCGGTTCGAGTGGGGTCTCACGACCGATGTGCAGCCGCCGGAGCTGGAGACGCGGATCGCGATCCTCCGCAAGAAGGCGGTCCAGGAGCAGCTCAACGCCCCGCCGGAGGTCCTGGAGTTCATCGCCTCCCGGATCTCGCGGAACATCCGTGAGCTGGAGGGCGCGCTGATCCGGGTCACGGCGTTCGCGAGCCTGAACCGGCAGCCGGTGGACCTGGGGCTGACGGAGATCGTGCTCAAGGACCTGATCCCGGGGGGCGAGGACGCCGCTCCGGAGATCACCGCCGGCGCGATCATGGCGGCGACGGCCGACTACTTCGGTCTCACCGTGGAGGATCTCTGCGGATCGTCACGCAGCCGGGTGCTGGTGACGGCCCGCCAGATCGCGATGTACCTCTGCCGGGAGCTCACGGACCTGTCGCTGCCGAAGATCGGCGCGCAGTTCGGCGGCCGTGACCATACGACGGTGATGCACGCGGACCGCAAGATCCGCGCGCTGATGGCCGAGCGGCGCTCCATCTACAACCAGGTCACCGAACTCACCAACCGCATCAAGAACGGCTGACGGGCCCTATCCGCGCTCGCGCGGACGGGCCCCAGGGCGCTCCGGGACACCTCCCGGGGCGCCCTTCGTGCTGTCCGGCCGGTGTCCCCGGGGACTCGCGGACTCGGGGATTCGGGGACACCGGCCTCGGTGACTCGAGCCGCTCCTTCCCGGGTCCTCCTACGCCGTCCTGCGCCGCCCTGCGCTCGCCTGGGGATGGCGCGTCGGTGTGCTCCGGGGCCGTTCTGGGCGCCCCCGAAAGGGCTTTTTCGCTCTCGCGTGAGGTTCTGCCGGCTTCCGGGGCGCCGGTGCGAAGGCGCCGCTGTTCGAATACCAAGGGCGGGACGCCGGTTCTCCACAGATTGCGGGATGATCTTCCGTCCACAGGGTGGGGACCACCAAGTTATGCGGATCATGTCCACAGACGCTGCAAGTGGGAGATCATCACACCAGGTCAGACCCTTGGGGATTTGTTGGCAACCGTGATCCACAGCCTGTGGACAGATCTTTCGTCCACAGGGGCCCGTCGGGGTTGTCCACCGCCAACCCACAGGCCGCCGAGGGTTGCCCACAGCTTCTCCACACCGCTGTCCACTGTTCGGCAACGCAACACCCCCGCTCACCGCGTCGAGTGAAAGCGGTCACACCGAGGGGTGCGGTTGGGCTGTGGGGAACGCGGGTAAAGCTGGGGACATCACTGGGGAGAACCCCGGGCTGCCTGTGTACCGGGTGTGCAGAACTTTCGGGCGTCCACAGAACGCCCCGGTTGTCCACGGGCGTCGCCCACAGGGCCGGTGGACAAAAAATCGGTGTTGACCTGCGAAAACAGGGTTATCCACGGTTTCCACAGGCCCTACTACTACTTCCACCTAGAGTTAGCCCGGAATCCGCTTCGAAGTGGGACCTGTGCACAACTCGAGGCCGGACCGTCGGCGACCTCTCGTCGCGACTTGACCCCGAGCCGCACCGAGTGTCGGTGGCGTGCGTCAGACTGGTTCCCGCAGTCGACGAAGAGCCAGCAACAGCAGGAGGCGGTTCCGGTGAAGATCCGGGTGGAGCGCGATGTACTCGCGGAGGCGGTGGCCTGGGTGGCCCGCAGCCTTCCGGCCCGTCCGCCGGCGCCCGTTCTCGCGGGCCTTCTGCTGAAGGCCGAGGACGGCGCGCTGAGCTTCTCCAGCTTCGACTACGAGGTCTCGGCCCGGGTCTCCGTCGAGGCGGAGGTCGAGGAGGACGGCACCGTCCTCGTCTCCGGCCGCCTGCTGGCCGACATCTGCCGCGCCCTGCCCAACCGGCCGGTCGAGATCTCCACAGACGGTGTACGGGCGACCGTGGTCTGCGGCTCCTCCCGCTTCACCCTCCACACCCTGCCTGTGGAGGAGTACCCGGCCCTGCCGGAGATGCCCACCGCCACCGGCACGGTCCCCGGCGAGATCTTCGCCTCCGCCGCCGCCCAGGTCGCCATCGCCGCCGGCCGCGACGACACGCTGCCCGTCCTCACCGGTGTGCGCATCGAGATCGAGGGCGACACGGTCACCCTGGCCTCCACCGACCGCTACCGCTTCGCGGTCCGCGAGTTCCTGTGGAAGCCGGAGTCCCCGGACGCCTCCGCCGTCGCCCTGGTGCCCGCCAAGACCCTCCTGGACACCGCCAAGGCGCTCACCAGCGGTGACACCGTCACGCTGGCGCTCTCCGGCTCCGGCAAGGGTGAGGGCCTGATCGGCTTCGAGGGCGCCGGCCGCCGCACCACCACCCGGCTCCTCGAAGGCGACCTGCCGAAGTACCGGACGCTGTTCCCGACCGAGTTCAACTCGATCGCGGTGATCGAGACCGCCCCGTTCGTCGAGGCCGTCAAGCGCGTGGCCCTGGTGGCCGAGCGCAACACCCCGGTGCGGCTCAGCTTCGAGCAGGGCGTGCTGATCCTGGAGGCCGGCTCCAGCGACGACGCACAGGCTGTGGAGCGCGTGGACGCGCAGCTGGACGGCGACGACATCTCGATCGCCTTCAACCCGACGTTCCTGCTGGACGGCCTGAGCGCGATCGACTCCCCGGTCGCCCAGCTCTCCTTCACGACCTCCACCAAGCCCGCCCTGCTGAGCGGCAAGCCCGCGGTCGACGCGGAGGCGGACGAGGCGTACAAGTACCTGATCATGCCCGTGCGTCTGTCGGGCTGACGGCCGTCGACTGAGCGGCCGACCCCACAGGTGTGCAACCGGGTCCGGGCGTAGGCTCGGACCCGGGTACGAACCGCACACGACGCTTAAGGAATCTCTGATGGAGCTCGGTCTCGTCGGTCTCGGCAAGATGGGCGGCAACATGCGCGAGCGCATCCGCCGCGCAGGCCACACCGTCATCGGATACGACCGCAACCCGGACCTCGCCGATGTCCCCAGCCTCGAAGAGCTTGTGGGCAAGCTCAAGGGTCCGCGCGTCGTGTGGGTGATGGTCCCGGCCGGTGCCGCGACCCAGTCCACCGTCGACGAGCTGGGCGCGCTGCTCTCCCCCGGCGACATCGTCGTGGACGGCGGCAACTCCCGCTGGACCGACGACGAGAAGCACGCGGAGGAGCTCGCCGCCAAGGGCATCGGCTTCGTCGACTGCGGCGTCTCCGGCGGCGTCTGGGGCCTGGAGAACGGCTACGCCCTGATGTACGGCGGTGACGCCGAGAACGTGGCGAAGGTCCAGCCGATCTTCGACGCGCTCAAGCCCGAGGGCGAGTTCGGCTCCGTCCACGCCGGCAAGGTCGGCGCCGGCCACTTCGCCAAGATGGTCCACAACGGCATCGAGTACGCGATGATGCAGGCGTACGCCGAGGGCTGGGAGCTCCTGGAGAAGGTCGACTCCGTCACCGACGTGCGCGAGGTCTTCCGCTCCTGGCAGGAGGGCACGGTCATCCGCTCCTGGCTGCTCGACCTGGCCGTCAACGCGCTGGACGAGGACGAGCACCTGGAGAAGCTGCGCGGCTTCGCGCAGGACTCCGGCGAGGGCCGGTGGACCGTCGAGGCGGCCATCGACAACGCCGTGCCGCTGCCCGCGATCACCGCGTCGCTGTTCGCGCGGTTCGCGTCCCGTCAGGACGACTCCCCGCAGATGAAGATGATCGCCGCGCTGCGCAACCAGTTCGGCGGCCACGCGGTCGAGTCCACGAAGTAATCCACAGGCTGTGCACCCGGCGGTGCACAGCTGCCGGGGAAGGTCGGCGCCCACCATGCACGTCACGCATCTGTCGCTGGCCGACTTCCGCTCCTACGCCCGGGTCGAGGTCCCGCTCGACCCGGGCGTCACCGCTTTCGTGGGGGCGAACGGCCAGGGCAAGACCAATCTCGTCGAGGCCGTCGGCTACCTCGCCACTCTCGGCAGCCACCGTGTCGCCTCCGACGCGCCCCTCGTCCGCATGGGGGCGGACCGGGCGATCATCCGGGCCGCGGTCACCCAGGGCGAGCGCTCCCAGCTGGTCGAGCTCGAGCTCAACCCCGGCCGGGCCAACCGCGCCCGTATCAACCGGTCCTCGCAGGTCAGACCCCGTGATGTGCTGGGGATCGTACGGACCGTGCTGTTCGCGCCCGAGGACCTCGCCCTGGTGAAGGGCGACCCCGGCGAGCGCCGGCGCTTCCTCGACGAGCTGATCACGGCGCGCGCGCCGCGCATGGCCGGCGTGCGCGCCGACTACGACCGGGTGCTCAAGCAGCGCAACACGCTCCTGAAGTCCGCCGCCATGGCCCGCCGCCACGGCAGCCGTGGCATGGACCTGTCGACCCTGGAGGTGTGGGACCAGCACCTCGCCCGGGCCGGTGCCGAGCTGCTGGCTCAGCGCCTCGACCTCATCGGCGTGCTGCAGCCGCTCGCCGACAAGGCGTACGAGCAGCTGGCGCCCGGCGGCGGACCGATTCTGCTGGAGTACCGGCCGTCCGCGCCGGGACCCGGCCACACCCGCGAGGAGCTGTACGAGCAGATGCTCGGGGCGCTCGCCGAGGTCAGGAAACAGGAGATCGAGCGCGGGGTCACCCTCGCCGGACCGCACCGGGACGAGCTGCTGCTCAAGCTCGGCGACATGCCGGCGAAGGGGTACGCCAGCCACGGCGAGTCCTGGTCGTACGCGCTGGCCCTGCGGCTGGCCTCGTACGACCTGCTGCGGGCGGAGGGCAACGAGCCGGTCCTGGTGCTCGACGACGTCTTCGCCGAGCTGGACGCGCGGCGCCGGGAACGGCTCGCGGAGCTGGTGGCGCCGGGCGAGCAGGTGCTGGTGACGGCGGCGGTGGACGACGACGTCCCGGGAGTGCTGGCCGGGGCGCGCTACGGCGTCGCGGAGGGCCTGGTGGAGCGGCTGTGAGCGGCAGCGAAGGCGAGGCCCCCCAGGCGGGAGCGAAGACCCCGGAGCCGTCCGGCGTCGACCTGGCGCGGGTCGCGCTGCGCGCCGCCAAGGAGCAGGCGAAGGCGCGGGGCGCGGCCGCCCAGCAGAAGAAGCAGGCCCGGCGGGGCGGCGGCCTGCGGTCCGGCGCGCACGCCGACGGGCGCGACCCGATGGCGCTCGGTTCCGCGATCAACCGGCTGATCACCGAACGCGGCTGGGAGGCCCCGGCGGCCGTGGGCGGGGTCATGGGCCGCTGGCCGCAGATCGTCGGCGAGGACCTGGCCAAGCACTGCGAGCCGCTGAAGTACGACGACGACCCCGAGGAGCGGGTGCTCACCGTGCAGTGCGACTCGACGGCGTGGGCGACCCAGCTCCGCCTCCTGGCGCCGCGCCTGGTGGCCCGGCTGAACGAGGACCTGGGCCACGGCACGGTCCGCGCGATCAAGGTCCTCGGCCCGGGCGGCCCGCGCAAGGGGTACGGCCCGCTCCGGGCACCGGGGTCCGTGGGACCCGGCGACACGTACGGCTGAGGCGCGACGCCGGCGACCGGGGGCGCGGGGTCGGGGCGTGCGGGCCCGCGATGTGCACGCCTCGGCGGGCCGCCTCGCGCCCGCGGCCCCGGGAGGCTTCTCCGGTACGGCCCCTGCTTCGGCCCCAGTCGCTCGTACACAGGTCCCTCGCGCCCAGGCCCTTCGTACACACGCACCCCACCCGTACCTCGCCCCGCCCCGCCCATGCGCCCCGCACCGCCCTACCCCGGCCCCAGGCGGCCCCCACACCCCCTCCCTACGCGCGCACGCGCGCGCCCGCCGTGGCCCCCCGCTTCGCCCCCTCCACGCCGCTGGCCCGCCCCGTATGCCACCCCGGCGGCGCCCGCACACCCCCCGCCCGGGACCCCACCCGATCGGTTGCCCACAACCGGTCACCGCCCGAAGCGCTGGGTGGCCGTCAGAGCCCTTTGGAGCCCCCGTCCGGATATGGGGAGTCGTCTCGCTCCCGCTCAGGGCGGCACATGCGGACTCAGGTACCGGCAAACCCCCACTCGTGTCAGCGCTACCGGTAGACTGGTGGGTAATCCCGCCACCCCGCGGAACAAGTCGAACGACGCAGCCGCTCCCGTATGCCCGGAGAACGGCTTGTGCTGTGCCAGAAAGGGCGCTTCGTGGCCGATTCCGGCAACCCCAACGAGAACACTCCGTCCGCCAACGCTGCGTCGTACGACGCCAGCGCGATCACCGTCCTCGAGGGTCTGGACGCGGTCCGCAAGCGACCCGGCATGTACATCGGCTCGACCGGTGAACGGGGACTGCACCACATGGTGCAGGAGGTCGTCGACAACTCCGTCGACGAGGCCCTGGCCGGCCACGCGGACACCATCGACGTGACGATCCTGGCCGACGGCGGCGTCCGCGTCGTCGACAACGGGCGCGGCATCCCCGTCGGCATCGTGGCGTCCGAGGGCAAGCCGGCCCTGGAGGTCGTGCTGACGGTCCTGCACGCGGGCGGCAAGTTCGGCGGCGGCGGATACGCGGTCTCCGGCGGTCTGCACGGCGTCGGCGTCTCCGTCGTCAACGCCCTCTCCACCAAGGTCTCGGTGGAGGTCAAGACCGACGGCCACCGCTGGACGCAGGACTACAAGATGGGCGTCCCCACCGCCCCCCTCGCCCAGCGCGAGGAGACCGACGAGACCGGCACCTCGGTCACGTTCTGGTCCGACCCGGACATCTTCGAGACGACCGAGTACTCCTTCGAGACGCTCTCGCGCCGCTTCCAGGAGATGGCCTTCCTCAACAAGGGCCTGACGATCACGCTCACCGACGAGCGCGAGTCCGCGAAGGCCACGGTCGGCGCCGACGACCCCGACGCCGAGGCGGCCGAGGAGCAGCCGGCGAGGACGGTCAAGTACCACTACGAAGGCGGCATCGTCGACTTCGTGAAGTACCTCAACTCCCGCAAGGGCGAGCTGATCCACCCCACCGTCATCGACGTCGAGGCCGAGGACAAGGAGCGCATGCTCTCGGTCGAGATCGCGATGCAGTGGAACTCGCAGTACACCGAGGGCGTGTACTCCTTCGCGAACACCATCCACACCCACGAGGGCGGAACGCACGAAGAGGGCTTCCGCGCCGCACTGACGGGTCTGGTCAACCGGTACGCGCGCGACAAGAAGCTGCTGCGCGAGAAGGACGACAACCTCACCGGCGAGGACATCCGCGAGGGCCTGACGGCGATCATCTCCATCAAGCTGGGCGAGCCGCAGTTCGAGGGCCAGACGAAGACGAAGCTGGGCAACACCGAGGCCAAGACCTTCGTCCAGAAGATCGTCCACGAGCACCTCAACGACTGGTTCGACCGCAACCCCGTCGAGGCCGCGGACATCATCCGCAAGTCGATCCAGGCGGCCACCGCGCGCGTGGCGGCCCGCAAGGCCCGCGACCTGACCCGCCGCAAGGGCCTGCTGGAGTCGGCCTCCCTGCCGGGCAAGCTGAGCGACTGCCAGTCGAACGACCCCACCAAGTGCGAGATCTTCATCGTCGAGGGTGACTCCGCCGGCGGCTCGGCCAAGTCCGGCCGCAACCCGATGTACCAGGCCATCCTGCCGATCCGCGGCAAGATCCTGAACGTCGAGAAGGCGCGGATCGACAAGATCCTCCAGAACACCGAGGTCCAGGCGCTGATCTCGGCCTTCGGCACCGGAGTCCACGAGGACTTCGACATCGAGAAGCTCCGCTATCACAAGATCATCCTGATGGCGGACGCCGACGTCGACGGCCAGCACATCAACACCCTGCTGCTGACCTTCCTCTTCCGCTTCATGCGTCCGCTGGTCGAGGCCGGTCACGTCTACCTCTCCCGCCCGCCGCTCTACAAGATCAAGTGGGGCCGGGACGACTTCGAGTACGCGTACTCGGACCGGGAGCGCGACGCGCTCGTCGAGCTGGGCAAGCAGAACGGCAAGCGGATCCGCGAGGACTCGATCCAGCGCTTCAAGGGTCTGGGCGAGATGAACGCCGAAGAGCTGCGCATCACCACGATGGACCAGGACCACCGTGTGCTCGGCCAGGTCACGCTGGACGACGCGGCCCAGGCCGACGACCTGTTCTCGGTGCTGATGGGCGAGGACGTCGAGGCCCGGCGCTCCTTCATCCAGCGCAACGCCAAGGACGTTCGCTTCCTCGACATCTGAGTCGGTCTCAGCTGACCGTACGAAAGGACTGACGACCAGCAATGGCCGACGAGAACCCCCCTGTCACGACCGAAGAAGAAGAGCCGGTGCTGCGGATCGAGCCCGTCGGGCTCGAGACCGAGATGCAGCGCTCGTACCTCGACTACGCGATGTCCGTCATCGTCTCCCGCGCGCTGCCCGACGTACGGGACGGCCTCAAGCCCGTCCACCGGCGCGTGCTGTACGCGATGTACGACGGCGGCTACCGGCCCGAGAAGGGCTTCTACAAGTGCGCCCGCGTCGTCGGCGACGTCATGGGCACCTACCACCCCCACGGCGACTCCTCCATCTACGACGCCCTGGTCCGCCTGGCCCAGCCGTGGTCGATGCGGATGCCGCTCGTCGACTCCAACGGCAACTTCGGTTCCCCGGGCAACGACCCGGCCGCCGCCATGCGGTACACCGAGTGCAAGATGATGCCGCAGTCGATGGAGATGCTCCGGGACATCGACGAGGAGACCGTCGACTTCCAGGACAACTACGACGGCCGCAACCAGGAGCCGACGGTCCTGCCGGCCCGCTTCCCGAACCTGCTGGTCAACGGCAGCGCCGGCATCGCGGTCGGCATGGCGACCAACATCCCGCCGCACAACCTCCGCGAGGTCGCGGCCGGCGCCCAGTGGGCGCTGGAGCACCCCGAGGCCACCCACGAGGAGCTGCTCGACGCGCTCATCGAGCGGATCAAGGGCCCGGACTTCCCGACCGGCGCGCTGGTCGTGGGCCGCAAGGGCATCGAGGAGGCCTACCGCACGGGCCGCGGCTCCATCACCATGCGCGCGGTCGTCGAGGTCGAGGAGATCCAGAATCGCCAGTGCCTGGTGGTCACGGAGCTTCCGTACCAGACCAACCCCGACAACCTCGCGCAGAAGATCGCCGACCTCGTCAAGGACGGCAGGATCGGCGGCATCGCCGACGTCCGCGACGAGACCTCGTCCCGTACCGGCCAGCGCCTCGTGATCGTGCTCAAGCGCGACGCCGTCGCCAAGGTCGTCCTCAACAACCTGTACAAGCACACCGACCTGCAGACGAACTTCGGCGCCAACATGCTGGCGCTCGTCGACGGCGTGCCGCGCACCCTCTCGCTCGACGCGTTCATCCGCCACTGGGTGACGCACCAGATCGAGGTCATCGTCCGCCGGACCCGCTTCCGGCTGCGCAAGGCCGAGGAGCGGGCGCACATCCTGCGCGGTCTGCTCAAGGCGCTCGACGCCATCGACGAGGTCATCGCGCTCATCCGGCGCAGCGACACCGTCGAGGTCGCGCGCGAGGGCCTGATGGGCCTGCTGGAGATCGACGAGATCCAGGCCAACGCCATCCTCGAGATGCAGCTGCGCCGGCTCGCCGCCCTGGAGCGCCAGAAGATCGTCGCCGAGCACGACGAGCTCCAGGCCAAGATCAACGAGTACAACGCGATCCTCGCCTCCGAGGAGCGTCAGCGGCAGATCGTCAGCGAGGAGCTGGCGCTGCTCGTCGAGAAGTTCGGCGACGACCGCCGCTCCAAGCTGGTGCCCTTCGACGGTGACATGTCCATCGAGGACCTGATCGCCGAGGAGGACATCGTCGTCACCATCACGCGTGGCGGCTATGTGAAGCGTACGAAGACCGAGGACTACCGCTCGCAGAAGCGCGGCGGCAAGGGTGTGCGCGGCACGAAGCTGAAGCAGGACGACATCGTCGACCACTTCTTCGTCTCCACCACCCACCACTGGCTGCTCTTCTTCACCAACAAGGGCCGGGTCTACCGCGCCAAGGCGTACGAGCTCCCGGACGCCGGCCGGGACGCCCGCGGCCAGCACGTGGCCAACCTGCTGGCCTTCCAGCCGGACGAGCAGATCGCCGAGATCCTGGCGATCCGCGACTACGAGGCCGCGCCCTACCTGGTGCTCGCCACCAAGGCCGGCCTGGTGAAGAAGACCGCGCTGAAGGACTACGACTCGCCCCGTGCCGGCGGTGTCATCGCGATCAACCTCCGGGAGACGGAGGCGGGCGCCGACGACGAGCTGATCGGCGCGGAGCTGGTCTCCGCCGAGGACGATCTGCTGCTCATCAGCAGGAAGGCGCAGTCGATCCGGTTCACCGCGACCGACGACGCGCTGCGTCCGATGGGCCGCGCCACCTCCGGTGTGAAGGGCATGAGTTTCCGCGAAGGGGACGAGCTGCTCTCGATGAATGTCGTCCGGCCGGGTACGTTCGTCTTCACCGCCACCGACGGTGGGTACGCCAAGCGGACCAACGTCGACGAGTACCGCGTCCAGGGTCGCGGTGGCCTCGGCATCAAGGCCGCCAAGATCGTGGAGGACCGCGGCTCGCTCGTGGGCGCGCTGGTGGTCGAGGAGACAGACGAGATCCTCGCCATCACGCTCTCCGGTGGTGTGATTCGCACGCGAGTCAACGAAGTCAGGGAGACCGGCCGTGACACCATGGGCGTCCAGCTGATCAACCTGGGCAAGCGCGATGCCGTCGTCGGCATCGCACGTAACGCCGAGGCCGGCAGCGAGGCCGAAGAGGTCGACGGTGCCGACGGCATCGACGGCGCCGAAGGTGTCGCCGAGGTCGAGGACACGGACACGGACAGTGCCGAGGTCGCTGCCGCGGCGGAGGCAGCCGAGGGCAGCGAGCCCTCGGCCGGGGAGCACGAGGAGTAGAGCGTGAGTGGAGCCACGGGCGCCGGATCGGCGGCTGCCGGAGCTTCTGCTGGTGCTGGAGCGGACGGTACCCGTGGTTCCACCACGGACTCCCAGGGGGTTGCGGTGACGGACACTCGAGGGCCCAAGCCCTCGTACGACACGTACAACGGGCCGCTGCCCGGCGAACGCGCGGGAGCGCAGCAGCCGGGCGGGCCGTACCACCCGCCGCAGGCGTACGGCGCTCAGGCGCCGGGCGCCGGCGGTACGGGCGGCGGCGCGGGCGGCCAGGACGCGGCGGCCGTGCGCCGGCCGCGTACCGGGGCGAAGACCACGCCCCGCACGCGCAAGGCGCGGCTGCGGGTGGCCAAGGCCGACCCGTGGTCGGTGATGAAGGTGAGCTTCCTGCTCTCCATCGCGCTGGGCATCTGCACGGTGGTGGCCGCGTCGGTGCTGTGGATGGTCATGGATGCCATGGGCGTCTTCTCGACCGTCGGCGGCACCATCAGCGAGGCCACGGGCTCGAACGAGGACAACGGCTTCGACCTGCAGTCGTTCCTGTCGCTGCCGCGGGTCCTCATGTTCACGTCGGTGATCGCGGTCATCGACGTGGTCCTGATGACCGCGCTGGCGACGCTCGGCGCGTTCATCTACAACCTGTCGGCCGGTTTCGTCGGCGGTGTCGAGCTCACGCTGGCGGAAGACGAGTGAGCCGCCTGGGGGCCGCCCGGAACCGATTTTGGGACTGGCCCCCAGGTGCGCTAATCTTCAGAGGTCAGCGCGCGGGACATACACCGCAGAGCGCGGCGGGGCTATAGCTCAGTTGGTTAGAGCGCATCCCTGATAAGGATGAGGCCACAGGTTCAAATCCTGTTAGCCCCACCAGTAGTACGAAGGCCCCCGACCGATCACGGTCGGGGGCCTTCGGCGTGCGAGACGGCGGGCGGGCCCGACTGGCGTGCGGGCGGGGGCGGGAACGCGGTCCGACCAGGGCGGGCGCGGGCTTGAACCGCCGCGGTGAGGAATCGCTTCCGCCGGGAAGGCGGGAGACCGGAGAGTAGGTCACCGATCGGTATCGGTCGATGTGTAGAGTGGGCGTCAGAAGTCTCCTACGTCAACGAAAGACGAGGTCGCGCGGTGAAGAAGCTTCTCCTGGTCGCACTGGCCGCCATCGGCGGGCTCCTCGTGTACCGCCAGATCCAGGCGGATCGCGCCGAGCAGGATCTGTGGACGGAGGCGACCGACTCCGTGCCCGCAGGTTCGGGTGTGTGAGACGAAGACCGTCAGTGAACGAAGCCCCGGCCGCGCTTGAGCGGCCGGGGCTTCGTGCTGTGTCGGGACCGTGACGGGCAGCCCCTTGAGTTCACCCCCGCGAATCACTAGCTTGCGAGAGCAAAGTTGAGCGGTCGCGGTCAACGGTGGCGGCGGGTGGGAGACGAGGAGAAGCGCGTGGAGCGTGCGAAGACGCGGCGCGGGTGGGGCGGTCGGCGCGGGGACCGGCGGGCCGGGCAGCGGACGGCGACCGTACGGTCGGTGGCCGTGCGGGGGACCGGTCGGCGGACGGCGTTCGTGCGGGCGGTCGGGGCCCTGGTCGCCGCGGTGTGCGCGGCCGGTGCGCTGCCCGGACAGGCATGGGCCGCCGGCGGGAGCGCGTACACCTTCGACGACACCGCGCAGCCCGTACGGGGCGCGGCCTCCAACCTGGACGCCGAGCAGCTCAAGCCCGGCGGGACGTACCGGGACACCATCAAGAAGGACGGCAAGCTCTACTACCGCGTCGATCTCGACACCCAGCAGAACGCGTACGTCTCCGTGGTCGCCGTCCCCAGGTCGGGCGCCAAGGCGGAGTACGGCGACGGCATCAAGGTGAGCATGCGGGACGGCTCCGGCAGCCAGTGCGGCTACCAGGACGCCACCTTCGGCTCCGGCGGCTTCACCCGCCCCGTCACCGCCTACGCCCACCGCACGATCGATCCGGACAGCTCCACCTGCCGGCAGGCCGGCGCGTACTACGTCCTCGTCGAGCGCACCTCCAAGGCCCCCTCCACGCCCGAGGACTGGGACCTGGAGATCCGCTACCTCACCGAGCCCGGCGTGCGGCGGACCGGCCCCACCGAGCTGCCCGAGAGCTGGCCGTCGTCCACGCCCCCGCCGCCCGCGGGCGGCCCGCAGAAGCGCCAGGGCGGCGCCGGCTTCCACGACGCCACCTCGCTGCGCCAGGGCGAGTGGCGTACCGACATCAAGCCCGGCCAGACGCTCTTCTACCGGGTGCCCGTCGGCTGGGGCCAGCAGATCCACGCCAGCGCCGAACTGGGCACGAGCCCCTCCGGGGACACGTACATCGGCAACGCGCTCGTGCTGTCGCTCGACAACCCCGCCCGGGGCCACGTCGACGAGGACACCGTCAGCTACTCCGGCGGACCGGCGACCCTGTCGCTCGACCCGCACCGGCCGGTGGCGTACGAGAACCGCTACGCCTCCAACAGCTACACCAACGCCCTGCGGTTCGCCGGCTGGTACCACCTCTCGGCCACCCTCAGCCCGGAGGTCGCCAAGGCGTACGGCGACAAGCCGGTGCCGCTGACCCTGCGGGTGAACGTCACCGGTACGGCGACGTCCGGTCCCGCGTACACCGGGGACGCCGGGCCGTTCCAGGTCACCGACGACGACCGGGACGCGGCGGCCAGCGGGCAGAGCGGGCCCCAGGCGGAGAAGAGCGACAGCATGCGGCTGGTCGCCGCCGCCGGGATCGGGTCCGGGACGGTCCTGCTGCTCGTCCTCGGCGTGTGGACGGTCCTCGGCAGGCGCCGGGCGGCCGCTCAGGCGCCGCAGGACGGCCCTCCGGGCGGTCCGCCGGGGTTCGGGCCGCCGACGGCCTGGTGAGGGGCGAGGGGGGCGTCAGGCCTGGGTGAGGGCCCAGATCCCAACCGCGAAGCAGACCAGCGCCAGGAAGAGCACCGGGACCGCGACCTTCGGGGGCGGTCCCGGCCGCCGCTCGGCGGCGCGCGGAAGGGGAGCGTCCGGGAGCCGGCCGCCCGCGGCGGCGGGCGGGACGTGAGCGGTGTACGGGACGGTGAAGGGCTGCGCATACGGCCCGGCGGCCGTCGGCGCCCGGGCGACGTCCACGCGCGCCGCAGGCCCGGGAGCCGGCTGCGGAGGCGGCGGCAGATGGAAGCTGCCCGTCTCGGAAGCGCCCGGCGACGGCCGGTGCGACGGCTGCTCCGCGGGCACGGGCACGGGCACGGGCGTGGGGACGGGTGCGGGTACGGGTCCGGGGGTGTGGTCCGGTACGGGTGCGGCGGCGCCGGCGACCGGGGCCGGGGGCGCCGTGACGGGGGCCTGCGGGGCCGGGAGCGCCGGGTCCTGGGGCGCCGTGACGGGGGCCTGCGGGGCCGGGAGCGCCGGGTCCTGGGGCGCCGGCTTCTCGGGGCCGTGCGGGCCGAAACCGGCCGGCAGCGGGCCGATCTGGTCGAAGACCTCCACCGGCTCCTCGTCAGGACCCGCCTCGGGCAGCATCTCCACCGCCGCGGTGAGCGCCTTGCGCACCCCCGTGGCCGTCCGGAACCTCGCCTGCGGGTCCGGCTGCAGCAGACCGGCGAGAACCTGCCACAGCGGCTCCGGAATGCCCTCGGGGGCGCCCGGGGTGCCATGGGCCATGAAGTACTCGATCAGGGCCCGTGAGTCGGGCTTGCGGCCCTGCAGCAGATAGAGCGCGACCAGACCCACCGCGAACAGATCGGCCGGGAAGTCCGGCTCCGCGCCCATCATCTGCTCCGGCGCGAAGTAACCCGGCGTCCCCACCACGTAGTTGGTCTCGGTCAGGCGGGGTTCGCCCTTGCGCATGGAGATGCCGAAATCGGACAGCCGCAGATGCGGCCGCCCGGTCCCGGTCACGTCGAGCAGGATGTTCGCCGGCTTGATGTCACGGTGCACGACCCCCTCCGCGTGCACCGCCGCCAGGCCGGCCAGCAGCTGGTCGAGCAGGGTGCAGACGAAACGCGGTGGCAACGGGCCGTAGTCGCCGATCACATGCGCCAGCGAACCACCGGCCAGCAGGTCCATGGTGAACAGGACCTTGTCGTCGTCCGCGGCCCAGCTGGCCGGGGCGAGGACATGGGGGTGGTCGATCCGCAGCGCCTGCTCGCGCACGAACCGCAGGAGCGTGTGGGCGTCGCTCTGCTGCAGCACCTTGGCCGCCACATAGCGGCGGCGCCGGTGGTCCCAGGCGCGCCACACCGCGCCGACCCCGCCGCGTCCGATCGGGTCGATCAGCTCGTACCGACCAGCGAAGACCTCACCCATCGCTCTGCGCCCGCTCCCCGTCGTGCTCTCGTGCCCGTCGTGCTTCCGTGCCCGTCGTGCCCTCGTGCCGTGTCGGTTCCGCCGTACCGGCCGCGGCCACGGTGCGAGCACCACGGCCCCGGCCGGGGGCGGACCCGCGTCAGTTCTGGTGCGACTCGTAGTGCGCGACCGCGTCGGCGGTGCGCCCGGCGCCGTACACCCGGAGGAACTCTGCCAGTTCCGGGTGGACGGGGGCGAGGGAGTCGGCGGCATCGATGATGTCGCCCGCCGCCGCCACCGAACGCAGCAGCGACTGGATCTCCCGGACCACGCGGCGCACGGTCGGCGCGCCCGAGCTGTTGGTGGTCTGGCTGGTGCCCGTCAGCACCGAGCCGCCCTGCGATTTCTTGATCTCGTCCATCCGGTCCGTGGCCTCGGCCGCGCTGACGCTGCCGTCGGCGACCAGGCCGGCGAGCTCCTGCAGGGCCTGGACGCGCTGGACGACGGCGGGGTTGCCGATCTTGGCCCGCTGACCGCTCATCAGCTGGGAGAGCATGGGCGCGGACAGTCCGAGCACGGCCGCGAGCCTGGCCTGATTGAGCCCGAGATCGTCGATGAGCCGACGGAAGAGCGCCCCCAGCGGCTCTCCGTACCAACTGCGCTGAAGCTCTCTGGCTCTTGCCGTGGCTTCCTGCTGCGCTGCGTCCATTACTTCTCCCCATCCCTGCGGTTCGCCACTGCGAACCTCGGGCAGCATCTTACGGAGCGTGGTGGCCGACCGGGAGTCCCAATCCTTTTGCGAGATACAGGGGGAGACCCGGTACTCTGTTCTCGTTCCGGGGCCTTAGCTCAGTTGGTAGAGCGCTGTCTTTGCATGGCAGATGTCAGGGGTTCGACTCCCCTAGGCTCCACTCTTCACACCCCTCCCTACCTGCGGAAACGCGGTTCGAAGGGGTGTTTTGCGTGCCTGGGCCGCCGGGCGTGCGGGCGGTCGGTGACGTCCGTCCGAGGGCTGTCTTACGGCCGTCGGCGGGCGAAACGGGCAGGCCGCGCGGGAGCGGTTCGCGGGGGTGAAGCCGCGGGTCACCGGTGGGAAGTGGTGCCGCGGCGAGGGTGTGAGGGGGCGGCCGCGCAGCCGTCCGCACCCCGCGGCGGTGGCTCGCGGACGCCGGAAGTGGCCCGCTTTCCCCAGGGCGCAATGGACCAGAACGGCTGGGCCACCCGCCCCTAGCGTCGTGTCCATGGCACACGCTTCCCCTCCCGCTCCCCGGGGCCCGCACAGACCCGCGCGGGCGCCCCGGGCGCTCCTCGTCGCGCAGCTCTGCCACTCGATCGGCGACGGCGCCTTCTACGTCTCCTCGGCGCTCTACTTCACCCGGATCGTGGGGCTCTCCACCTCCCAGATCGGCCTCGGGCTCACCCTCGCCTGGGCGGTCGGCTCGGTCGCCGGCGCGCCGCTCGGGCACCTCGCCGACCGGCGCGGGCCGCGGGGTACGGCGGTTCTCCTGGCGCTGACGACCGCCGTCGCCGTCGCCTCGTTCCTCGTCGTCCGCGCCTTCGTGCCGTTCCTGGTCGCCGCCGTCGTCTACGCCACCGCCCAGAGCGGCCTCGCCGCCGCCCGCCAGGCGCTGCTCGCCGGGCTGGTCGAGCCCGCGGCCCGTACGGAGGCGCTGGCCAGGCTCCAGTCGACCGTCAACGCCGGACTCGCCGTCGGCGCCGGCGTCGGCGGCCTCGCCCTGCACGCCGGCACCCGCCCCGCCTACCTCGCGGTGTTCGCCCTGGACGCGCTGTCCTTCCTGGCCTGCGCGCTCCTCCTGCGCGGCCTGCCCCTCGTGCTCCCCGCGCCCGCCCGCACGAACGCCGCCGGCGAGGAGCCGTCTCCGCGGGTGCTGCGCGACCGCCCGTACGCGCTGCTGACCCTCCTCAACGCGCTGCTGCTCCTGCGCCTGCCGCTGCTGAGCCTGGCCCTGCCGCTGTGGATCGTGGAGCGGACCTCCGCACCGGGCTGGACGGTCTCGGCGCTCTTCGTCCTCAACACCGCGGCCGTGATGCTCTTTCAGGTCCCTACGGCAAGGAAGGTCACCGACCTTCCCGGCGCCACGCGCGCGGTGGCCCGCTCCGGGGTCGTCATGTGCGCCGCCTGCGGCGTCTTCGCGACGACGGCCGCCGGGCTCGGCCCGTGGACGGTGATCGCGGTCCTCGTCCTGGCCGCCGTCCTCCAGGTCGCCGCGGAGATGCGCCACTCGGCCGGGTCCTGGCAGATCGGCTTCGCCCTCGCCCCGGCCGACCGGATCGGGCAGTACCAGGGCTTCTACGGCTCCGGCGTCCCGGTCGCCCGGACGCTCGGGCCGCTGCTCGTCACGACGCTGCTGATCACCTGGGGCGTGCCCGGCTGGCTGGTGTTCGGCGCGGTCTTCCTGGCCGCGGGGGCCGCCACGGGGCCCGCGGTGCGGTGGGCCGAGCGGTCCCGGGCGCGGGCGGGCGAACGGCGGTCACCGGCGGAGGCGGGCGCCGCGCTCTGAGCCGTACGGGTGGTGTTCATCGGAAGAACTGCGCGGTGTCGGCGTCGCTCCGTGGATTCCGGCAGTGCGTACACATCATGAGGAAGGTATGTAAAGCGCGCAACCTGAAATGCGCCACCCGAGAACGCCGTCCCAGCACCTCATCGACCAACCCGCCCGGGCACGCGGCCCGAGCGTCATCCGCGAACGTCACGAAAGCGAGGGGCCATGGCCACCGCCAAGGTCAAGCAGTTCTGGACCACCTTCATCTCCGTACTCTTCGCCCTGCTCGCCTCCGTCGGCCTGGCGAGCACCGCCACCGCCGCGCAGGCCCCCTCCGTGCAGCAGCCGGAGGAGCCGGCCGCGCCCGGCACCGCCACCGCCCCCGGCGCGCGGGCCCTCGCGTCCGTACCGGCGCAGCGCACGCATCGGTGGAGCCCGGTGCGGGACCGCTCCCTGCCGCCCACGATCAAGCAGCGCATCGGCGCGGAAGCGCACGGCTCCTCGCCCTCGGTACGTCAGCGGCGCACCGGCACCCAGGCCGAGAACGACCCGGCCGCGCAGCAGTCGGAGCTGTCGGGCCTGGCCCTTGCCTCGGCCGCGTAGGGCGCGGGGAGACGGTTCGCTCCCCACGCCCTACGTCCGTGCCGGTTCGTGTGTCCGTCGTCGTGGGACCGCCGGTCCCGGGTCTTCCCCGGAACCCGTACGGCTCCCGGGTCAGGGACGCTCGTCGCGGTCCGTGGTCTCGTCCTCGGCCGTTCCGGCCTCCGCCGCGGCGTCCGCCGCGTCGGCCGCCGCCTGCTTGGCCGCCAGCTTGTCGTCGAGAGTCTTGCCGCCGTCGACGGACGACAGCACCGACTCCTCGTCGAGTTCGGTAGGCGCGGGCGGTTCGACCAGCCAGTCCGGGTTGGCCTGCTTGTCCCACCACCTCCAGGCGGCGTAGGCGCCGCCGGCCAGCACACCCAGAACCGCGAGCCCCTTGGCGAGGCGTCCTGCCTTCGCCCGACGCTCGTGCTTCCTCACGATCTTCTGAATCTCCTTCGGCGTCACCTGACCGCGGAGCGCGGCCCAGGCGGCGATGGAGCGCGTGCCGGCCTCGTCGAGGACAGGACCGGTCACGGCGACCGCGTGCTCGACACGCGGAACGGTGTAATCGGCCGCCTGACGGGCGGCCTTGCGGGTCCGCACCGCGGCACGATGCGCGGCGGCGTCGACCCGCGGCGGCACGTGCGGTGCCACCCGGGAGTCGTACTGCACACGCGCTTGCTTACGGGCCTGACGCGCGGCCTTCTCCACCTTCGGCGCGAGCCGGAGGCGTGCCTCGTGCGCGTAGAGCGCGGCGTGGTCCTTGGCTGTGCCCGCGTACACCACGGCCTGGTCCTTGGCCGTGGTCGCATAGGGCGCCACCACTTCCGCGGCGTGCAGCACGCTGTCCTTGGCCGAATCGGTCGCGGTGCGCACGCTGTCCATCCGGGTCACGGGATCCTCCTACTCGGCGGCGGTCTTTTTCGCCTTTCCACCCTTTTCGAAATCATGCCTGCCGGATCCAGGTCCGGCATGCCCGAGCGGGCATCCGGGGCATGCGAGGATCGGACCGCCAGGGGAGACCCAGAGGAGAACGACGGAAGGCGGACCGTGGCCGAGCAGCTTTACGCCACTCTGAAGACCAACAGGGGCGACATCCAGATTCGGCTGCTGCCGAACCACGCCCCGAAGACGGTCCGGAACTTCGTGGAACTCGCGCAGGGCGAGCGCGAGTGGACCCACCCGGCCACCGGCCAGGTCTCCACGGACCGGCTCTACGACGGCACGGTCTTCCACCGGGTCATCAAGGGATTCATGATCCAGGGCGGCGACCCGCTGGGGAACGGCACCGGCGGCCCCGGCTACGAATTCGCCGACGAGTTCCACCCCGAGCTGTTCTTCGACCGTCCCTATCTCCTGGCCATGGCCAACGCCGGGCCGGGCACCAACGGCTCGCAGTTCTTCCTCACGGTCGGCGCCACGAGCTGGCTCAACCGCAAGCACACCATCTTCGGCGAGGTGAGCGGCGAGGCGAGCAAGAAGGTCGTCGACGCGATCGCCACCACGGAGACCAACCCGCGCACCGAGCGCCCGGTCGAAGACGTGGTCATCGAGTCCGTCGTGATCGAGAAGCGCCAGAGCTGACCCGCCGGCCGCCCGGAGCCGCGCCGCCCGGAGACCGCCCCCCCGCGGCGCGCGCCGCCCGGAGCCGGGCCGCACGCGCCGGAGCCGCGGCCGCCCGGAACCCCGGCCCCCCGGGAACCTTTTCGCCCCGCCCGTCCGTCAGGAGGGCGGGGCGGTGCCGTGCGTCGCCGCCGTCGCACGTGGTCCGCACGCCCCAGCCGCCCTGTCCTCGGGAGGGACCCCATGGAGCCGGAGTCCGGCCCGCCGCGCTGTTACCGTCACCCGGACGTCGAGACGGGCATCCGCTGCACCCGCTGCGAGAAGCCGATCTGCCCCCAGTGCATGGTCTCCGCGTCGGTCGGCTTCCAGTGCCCCGACTGCGTGCGCAACGGCTCCGGCACGGGCCACGCGCCCGACGCCAACCAGCCGCGCACCCTGGCCGGCGGGCGGGTGGCCTCCGACGGGCGTCTGGTCACGAAGATCCTCATCGCGATCAACCTCGCCCTCTTCATCGCCGTCCAGGTGGCGGGCGACCGTCTCGTGGACGAGCTGTCGCTGATCGGGTACGCGTACAACCCGGCGCTCGGCGAGGTGGTGGGGGTCGCCGACGGCGAGTGGTACCGGCTGGTGACGTCCACGTTCCTGCACCAGGAGATCCCGCACTTCGTCTTCAACATGCTGGGTCTGTGGATCATCGGCGGGATCGTCGAACCGGAGCTGGGGCGGATCCGCTACGCCGTGCTGTGCCTGCTCTCCGGCCTCTCCGGCTCCGCGCTGGCCTTCCTCGTCGCCGCCTCGAACCAGCCGTCACTGGGCGCCTCGGGCGTCGTCTTCGGCCTGATCGGCTCGTGGGTGGTGCTGGCCCGGCGCAGGCGGTACGACATGCGGCCGGTGATCCTCTTCACGGCGCTGTCGCTGCTGCTCACCTTCACCCGCCCGGGCATCTCCTGGGAGGCGCACATCGGCGGCCTGGTCGGCGGCGCCCTGGTGACCTACGGCCTGGTGCACGCGCCCCGGACCCGCCGGGCCCTGGTGCAGTACGCGGCCTGTGGAGTGGTGCTCGCCATCGATCTGGGGCTGGTCCTGGCCCGCTCAGTGGCGCTCACCTGAGCGGTGACGGCTGTGGATGAGCCGCGCGGGCGAACTTTCCCCAGAGTTATCCACAGGCGGTGGCCTTCGATGTGTGTTTCTTGGGGAACAACTGTGCCCCTCGTCTCTGAGCTGCGGCTTTCTTCTCAGAGCGAGGGGCCTGCCACCCTCCGTGAAGGAGGCGGCGCAGTCACACCGGCGTCAACCTACCGATGGGTTATCCACAGATCTTCGTAAGTTATCCAGTGCTGTGCACAACGCTGTGGATAACCTCAGGGCAAGGCTTGACGGCCGACCCGGGAAGGGCTACTTCCACTGGGTGGAGACGCCGAACCCGGCCGCGATGAAGCCGAAGCCCACGACGATGTTCCAGTTGTTGAGGGACTTCACCGGCAGCGTGCCGTCGGTGACATAGAAGACGACGATCCACACCAGCCCGATCAGGAACAGCGCCAGCATCACCGGTGCCACCCAGCTGCGGTTGGTCAGCTTGATGTTGGTGGCCTGCTTGGCGGGCGGAGGCGTGAAGTCGGCCTTCTTGCGGATACGTGACTTCGGCACGAGGGACTCTCCTGTCGATGCGCTGCGTGACCGCGCAGGGAACTGTGGCTGGCGCCGGGATGTGACGTAGGAGGACCACTGCGTCCCCCGGGCGTCCGTTAGCGTAGTGCTTCCGCGGCGCCGAAGGGGATCAGGGTACGTTGAGCAATTCCGCCGACTCTCCCACCGGGCCGGGCCGATCATCCCAGTGGCGGCCCGTCCGGGTCCTCACCGCTGCCGTTTTCGCCCTCGCCGGTCTGATCTTCGTCACCAGTTTCAACACCGCCAAGGGCACCAACATCCGCACGGACGCCTCCCTGCTGAGGCTCTCCGACCTGATCGAGGAACGCAGCCACAAGAACGCCGGCCTCGACGAGTCGACCGCCGCCGTGCGCCGCCAGGTCGACGCCCTCGCCGCCCGCGACGACGGCTCCACCAAGGCCGAGGACGCCAGGCTGCGCGCCCTCGAGGCGGCCGCCGGGACCACCGAGACCTCCGGCCCCGGACTGACCGTCACCCTCAATGATGCCCCGCCGAACGCCCAGGCGGCCCCCGGCTACCCCGATCCCCAGGCCAACGACCTCGTCATCCACCAGCAGGACCTCCAGGCCGTCGTCAACGCCCTGTGGAAGGGCGGCGCCAAGGGGATCAAGGTCATGGACCAGCGCCTCATCTCGACCAGCGCCGTCCGCTGCGTCGGCAACACCCTGATCCTCCAGGGCCGGGTCTACTCCCCGCCGTACAAGATCACCGCTGTGGGTGACCGGGACGCCCTGAACAAGGCGCTCACCGACTCCCCGGCCATCCAGAACTACCAGCTCTACGTGAAGGCCTACGGCCTCGGCTGGAAAGTGGACGAGCACCGGGCGATGACTCTCCCCGGCTACTCCGGCACAGTGGACCTCCACTACGCGAAGCCGGTGAGCTGACCGACCACGAGCCGACCGCAGGGAGGGCCGGGTGGGGCTGTCCGTACGACTGGTCGTGAGAACCCTCAGCGAGCTGTGCGTCACCGCCGGGACGGTGATCCTGCTCTTCGTCGTCCACGTGCTGTTCTGGACCGGCGTCAAGGCCCACGGCGACACGGCCGACCAGGTCGAGCTCCTCCAGCGCGCCTGGGTGGACCAGCCCCTCCCGGCCGCCCCCGACACCGGCCCGGGCACCCCGGCACCGCCCGCCCCCCGGCCCTACACCGCCGGCCAGGGCCTCGCCGTCATGTACATCCCCCGCTTCGGCGAGAAGTGGGAGTGGCCCGTCCTGGAGGGCACCGCCACCGCCACCCTGAAGAAGGGCCTCGGCCACTACGCCTCCACCGCCCGCCTCGGCGAGACCGGAAACTTCGCCGTGGCCGGCCACCGCCGCACCTACGGAGATCCGTTCAAGGACGTCCCCCGGCTGCGTCCGGGTGACCCGGTCGTCCTCACCGACGGCACGACCTGGTTCACGTACCGCGTCGCCCGCGCACCCCACCGGACCGTGCCGACCGACACCCGCGTGATCGACCCGGTGCCCCGCGCGTCCGGCTTCGACGGCCCCGGCCGCTATCTCACCCTCACCACCTGCGAGCCGGAGTGGGGCAGCAGCCACCGCCTGATCGTCTGGGCGCACCTGGACGCCACCCAGCCCGTGACGCGGGGCAGGCCGCCCGTGCTGTGACGCACGCCGGACCGGCCCGGCCCCCGACGCAGCCGGACGAGCCACCCGCTTTGCACGGCTGACCCCTCGCGGGGGCCATCGCCCCGTACTCTGGTCTCCTGACGGACGGAAGGGGCAGTGGACGGCATGTACGGCTGGATCTGGCGGCATCTGCCGGGCAACGCGTGGGTGCGGGGGATCCTCTCCCTCGTGCTGGCCCTCGCGGTCGTCTACGCCCTCTTCCAGTATGTGTTCCCCTGGGCGGAGCCTCTGCTTCCGTTCAACGATGTGACGGTGGACGGCCAGTGAGCGCGCGGATTCTCGTCGTCGACAACTACGACAGCTTCGTCTTCAACCTCGTCCAGTACCTCTACCAGCTCGGCGCCGAGTGCGAAGTGGTGCGCAACGACGAGGTCGCCCTGGGCCACGCCCAGGACGGCTTCGACGGCGTCCTGCTCTCCCCCGGCCCCGGCGCGCCCGAACAGGCCGGGGTCTGCGTCGACATGGTCCGCCACTGCGCCCGGACCGGGGTGCCCGTCTTCGGCGTCTGCCTGGGCATGCAGTCGATGGCCGTGGCGTACGGCGGCGTCGTCGACCGCGCCCCGGAGCTGCTGCACGGCAAGACCTCCCTCGTCCACCACGCGGGCGGCGGCGTCTTCACCGGCCTGCCCTCGCCGTTCACCGCGACCCGGTACCACTCGCTCGCCGCCGAGCCCGCCCGCCTGCCGGCCGAGCTGGAGGTCACCGCCCGGACCGACGACGGCATCATCATGGGCCTGCGCCACCGCGAACGGGACGTCGAGGGCGTGCAGTTCCACCCCGAGTCGGTGCTCACCGAGCACGGCCACCTGATGCTCGCCAACTGGCTGGAGCGGTGCGGCGACAAGGGGGCGGTCGGCCGGTCGGCGGGGCTCGCGCCGGTGGTGGGCAAGGCCGTCGCGTGACGACGGGGTCGCCGTGGTTCCGGGTGACGAACCCGCAGGAGCCGGAACACGGGCCCGAACCCGTCCCCGTACCCCCGCAGCAGTACGCACCGGGGCCCGGCGCGCCGGGCCATCCCCCGTACGACCCGCTGAGTGACCCGCTGAGCGATCCGCTGGGCGACCCGATATCCGCGCCCCGGTACGACGAGACGGCTTACCAGGCCTCCTACGGGACGACGGCGTACGCCCCCGCCCAGGAGCCCCAGCCGCCCCACGCGTCCCAGGAGACCCCCTTCCAGGGCCCGTACGAGGCCACTCCGTACGAGGCTCCCCGAAGCGCGCCGCAGCAGCCGTACGAAACGCCGTACGAAACGCCCTACGAGGCGTCCTACGAGACCCCGGCCGCATCGGCGTACGAGACCTACGGCGAGACGATGGCCCTGCCGTCCGTCGACGCCGATCCGGAACCCGCCCCGGCAGAGCCCGCGCCCGCCCCCGACCCGGGCCCCGGGCGCGCCGAGCGCCGGCGCGCCGCCAAGGGCAAGGGCAAGGGGAGACGCGGGGCGGCCCCCGCTCCGGCCGCCACCACCGCGCCCACCGCCCCCCTCTCGCGCGTCGAGGCCCGACGGGCGGCCCGCGCCCGCAAGGAGAGCGTCGGCGTCGTCGCCAGCCGCGTGGTCGGCGAGCTCTTCATCACCTTCGGCGTCGTCATGCTGCTCTTCGTCACCTACCAGCTGTGGTGGACGAACGTCCGCGCCGGACAGCAGACCGACCGGGCCAAGGAACAGATCGAGGACGCCTGGACGAAGGGCCGCGCCCCGGAGGCCTTCGAACCCGGCCAGGGCTTCGCCATCATGTACATCCCCAAGCTGGACGTGGTCGTCCCCATCGCCGAGGGCATCGACAAGCCCAAGGTCCTGGACCGGGGCATGGTCGGCCACTACGCCGAGGGCAGCCTGAAGACGGCGATGCCCTCCGCCAAGCAGGGCAACTTCGCCGTCGCCGGGCACCGCAACACCCACGGCGAGCCGTTCCGCTACATCAACCAGCTGAACCCGGGCGACCCGATCGTCGTCGAGACCCAGGACGCGTACTACACGTACGAGATGGCGAGCATCCTGCCGCAGACCTCGCCGTCGAACGTCGCCGTCATCGATCCCGTGCCCCAGGGATCGGGCTTCACCGGCCCCGGCCGGTACATCACGCTGACCACCTGCACCCCCGAATTCACCAGTACGTACCGCATGATCGTGTGGGGCAAGATGGTCGAGGAACGCCCGCGCAGCAAGGGGAAACCGGACGCGCTCGTAGGCTGAGACCCCATTCCTCCAGACGGGACGACGTAGTGGCAGCACGTGCGCGCAGCAGGATCGCCGGAATCATCAGCCTCTTCGGTGAACTCCTCATCACCGCCGGTCTGGTGCTCGGCCTCTTCGTCGTCTACTCGCTGTGGTGGACCAACGTCCTCGCCGACCGCGCCGCCGACCAGGACGGCGAGCAGGTCCGCGACCGCTGGGCCGGCGGCCCCGGCGCCCTCGACACCAAGGACGGCATCGGCTTCCTGCACGTACCGGCCATGGGCGACGGCGAGATACTGGTCAAGCAGGGCACCGACAGCGCCACCCTGAACAACGGCGTCGCCGGCTACTACACCGACCCGGTCACGTCCGCCCTCCCGCAGGACAAGCAGGGCAACTTCTCGCTCGCCGCGCACCGCGACGGGCACGGCGCGAAGTTCCACAACATCCACAAGTTGAGGAACGGCGACTCGATCGTCTTCGAGTCCCAGGACACCTGGTTCGTCTACAAGGTCTACAAGACCCTGCCGGAGACGACGAAGTACAACGTGGACGTCATCCAGCCGGTCCCCGAGGAGTCGGGGAAGAAGAAGCCGGGCCGCTACATCACGCTGACGACGTGCACCCCGATGTACACCTCGGACTACCGCTACATCGTCTGGGGCGAACTGGAGCGCACGGAGAAGGTGGACCGGGACCGCACCCCGCCGGCGGAACTGCGCTGACACCGGCCCGGCGACGACACACGAAGGCCCCGGCATCCTCCTCGGATGCCGGGGCCT
Source organism: Streptomyces sp. NPDC048353 (assembly GCF_055587165.1). Lineage (NCBI taxonomy): Bacteria > Bacillati > Actinomycetota > Actinomycetes > Kitasatosporales > Streptomycetaceae > Streptomyces > Streptomyces sp. NPDC048353. The sequence continues at coordinate 292,037 of NZ_JBVJGU010000005.1, forward strand.
CTCGCGTGTACCGGCCGGCGCGTGGCGCGCCGGCCGGGTTTGGTTCCTAGTCGAAGAAGCCGTTGCCGTCGTTGCCGCCCGTCGTGAAGACGGTGATCGTCTGGCCCGCGGTGACCTGGCTGCCCTCCGGCGGGTTGGTGCCGAGGACCACCGCGTTGTCCTTGTCGGAGCCCTGCGGCGCCACGACCAGACCCAGCGCCTCCAGCTGCTGCTTCACTTCCTGGTACTTCTTGCCCGCCAGACCGCCCGGGATCGTGGCCGGCTGCGGCTGCTGCGGGCCCTTGGAGACCTTCAGCGTGATCTGGACGTCCTTGGCCTGGTCCGTGTTCGCCTGCGGGGTCTGCTCGATGACCGTGCCCGCGGGCTGGTCCGAGTCCACGTCCTGGCGGGCGATGTTGGTGAACCCGAGGGTGGTGAGCTGCTGGACGGCGGCGTCGTACGACTTCGTCGTGACGTCGGGCAGCGGCGTCTGCTTCTTCTTCGCCACCGTGATCGTCACTTCGGTGTTCTGCTCCGCCTTCGAGCCACCGGTCGGGTTCTGGCTCAGGACCCGGCCCGGCTCCTCGTCGGACTCCTCCTTCACGACCTTCACCTGGAAGCCCTTGGCGCGCAGCTGTTCCTCCGCGCTCTCCTGGGACTTCTCGGTGACGTCCGGCACCTCGATCTGCGGGGCGCCCTCGGAGACCACGACCGAGATCGTCTCGTTGACGGCCATCTTCGCCGTGCCGTCGGCCGCCGGGGTCTGCCGGCAGATCGTCCCCTTCGGCTGGTCGCAGCGCTCGGAGCCGGACTGCGCCACCTTCACCTGGGCGTTGGTCGCGAGGACCTCCGCCTCCTGCAGCGTCTTGCCGACGAACTGGGGCACGGCCACCTGGTCCGTGCCCTCCTTGCCGTCGAACACGGAAGCGCCGATGAGGATCGCGCCGACCAGGACCAGGATGCCGGCGAGGATCAGCAGGATCGTCGAGGTGCTCGACTTCTTCTGCCGGCCGCGCCGGGCCGGGCGGTCGTCGTAGCCGTAGCCGCCGTTGTCCGGGTTCACCGGAGGCAGCATGGACGTCTGCCCCGCGTCGGTCTGCCGCAGCGCCGCCGTCGGCTGGTCGTCCGGCGGATAGCCGCCGTAACCCCCGCCGTACGCCGCCCCGCCGAGACCCGCGGCCGCGGCGACCGGCTGACCGTCGAGGCAGGCCTCGATGTCGGCACGCATCTCATCGGCGGACTGGTAGCGGTAGTCCGGGTCCTTGACCAGCGCCTTCAGGACGATGGCGTCCATCGAGGGCGTGATCTCGGGGTCGAAGTTGCTCGGCGGCTGCGGCTCCTCGCGTACGTGCTGGTACGCGACCGCGACCGGGGAGTCGCCCACGAACGGCGGCCGGACGGTCAGCAGCTCGTACAGCAGGCAGCCGGTGGAGTACAGGTCGGAGCGGGCGTCGACCTGCTCGCCCTTGGCCTGCTCCGGGGAGAGGTACTGGGCGGTGCCGATGACCGCGGCGGTCTGCGTCATGGTCATGCCGGCGTCGCCCATGGCGCGCGCGATGCCGAAGTCCATGACCTTGACCTGGCCGGTGCGCGTCAGCATGACGTTCGCCGGCTTGATGTCACGGTGCACGATGCCGGCGCGGTGCGAGTACTCCAGCGCCTGGAGGATGCCGACGGTCATCTCGAGGGTGCGCTCGGGCAGCAGCTTGCGCCCCGAGTGCAGCAGCTCACGCAGGGTCGAACCGTCGACGTACTCCATCACGATGTACGGGATGGAGACACCGTCGACGTAGTCCTCGCCGGTGTCGTACACCGCGACGATCGCCGGGTGGTTGAGCGAGGCGGCGGACTGGGCCTCACGGCGGAACCGGGCCTGGAAGGACGGGTCACGGGCGAGGTCGGCCCGCAGCGTCTTCACGGCGACGGTGCGGCCGAGCCGGGTGTCGTGGGCGAGGTAGACCTCGGCCATGCCACCACGGCCGAGCACCGAGCCCAGCTCGTACCGGCCGCCGAGGCGACGCGGCTCTTCCATAGCTAATCCAGCCCTCTCCGTCTGTCCCGACCGCACCCGTGTGTGGTCCGGCGGTGTGCTGTTCGCGCATACGCTACCGGCCGCGGGGAAGGCGTTCGCCCGCGACCGGCACCTGATACCTGACCGGTATCCGGCCGGAACCCGGCCCCATGGTCAGCTTCCGGTCTTCAGTACCGCCTTCATCACGGCCTTGGCGATCGGGGCGGCGAGCCCGCCACCGCTGATGTCCTCGCGGGAGGTGCCCTCGGAGTCCTCGACGATGACGGCGACGGCCACGGGGGAGCCCTGGTCGGTCTTGGCGTAGGAGATGAACCAGGCGTAGGGCCGCTTGGCGTTCTTCTCTCCGTGCTGGGCCGTGCCCGTCTTGCCACCGACCTTGACGCCGTCCATGTTCAGGTCGGCGTTGCCGCCGGTGCCGTTCTCGACGACGTTCTCCATCATCGTCTGGATCAGCTGGGCGTTCTCCGGCGAGACCGGGCGGCTCATCTCCTCCGGGTCGTTCTGCTTGAGCACGTCGAGGTTGGGCGCCACCAGCTTGTCGATCATGTACGGCTTCATGAGCTTGCCGTCGTTGGCGATCGCGGCGGTGACCATCGCCATCTGGAGCGGGGTCGTCGCGGTGTTGAACTGGCCGATGGAGGAGAGCGCGTTGCCGCCGCGGTCCATCTGCTTGTCGTAGACGGAGGCGGCCGAGCGGACGGGGGTGAACTGCTCGGCGTTGAAGCCGAACTTCTCCGCCGTCTCGACCATCTTGTCGCGGCCGACCTGGTCACCGAGCTTGGCGAAGACCGAGTTGCAGGAGACTTCCAGCGCGCGGTTCAGGCTGGCGTTCTCGCAGCCGTTCGCATGGTTCTTCATGTTGGTCGAGGACAGCGGGATCCTGTACGGCTCCGGGGTGTCCGTCGGCGCGTTGATGTCCTTGACCGCGCCGTTCTCCAGCGCCGCGGCCGCCGTGACCACCTTGAAGACGGAGCCCGGGGGGTAGATCTCGCGCAGCGCGCGGTTCAGCTTCGGCTTGTTCTTGTTCTTCTCGAGCGCGACCCAGGCCTTCTCGTCCTTGCCGGAGTAGCCGGCGAACGTCGAGGGGTCGTACGAGGGGGTGGACGCCATCGCCAGGATCTTGCCGGTCTTGGGCTCTATGGCGACGACGGCGCCGGTCTTCTTGCCGAGCCCCTCGAAGGCGGCCTTCTGGGCGGCGCCGCTCAGCGTCGTGACGACGTTGCCGCCCTTCTTCTTGTCGCCGGTGAACATCGACAGCGTGCGGTCGAAGAAGAGCCGGTCGTCGTTGCCGGTGAGGATGCCGTCCTCGATCTTCTCGATCTGGTTGGCGTCGTAGGCCTGCGAGGCGTACCCCGTCACCGGCGCCCACATCGGGCCGTCGGTGTAGGTCCGCTTGAACCGGTAGTACGGATCCTGGGAGTCGACCGAGCCCGTGATCGGCTTGCCGTCCACGATGATGTTGCCGCGCTCGTTGGCGTACCGCTCGATCTGCACCCGCTTGTTGCGCGGGTGCGTGTTGAGTTCGTCGGCGCGGACGTACTGGATCCAGTTGTCCCGGATCAGCAGGGCGAGGACCAGCAGGCCGCAGAAGATCGCGACCCGGCGCAGGGGCTTGTTCACGGACGGACCACCTGGGTCATCTCGGCGTCGGGGGACGGGGCGGGGGCGGGCGCCGGGCGGCGCGCGGTGTCGCTGATCCGGATCAGGATCCCGATCAGGGCCCAGTTGGCGATCACGGAGGAACCGCCGTACGCGAGGAACGGCATGGTCATACCGGTCAGCGGGATGAGGCCCATCACACCGCCGGCGACGACGAAGATCTGCAGGGCGAACGCGCCCGACAGGCCCATGGCGAGCAGCTTGCCGAACGGGTCGCGGGCCGCGAGGGAGGTGCGGACACCACGCTCGATGATCAGGCCGTAGAGGAGGAGGAAGGCCATGACGCCGGTCAGTCCGAGCTCCTCGCCGACGGTGGCGAAGATGAAGTCGGAGTTCGCGGCGAAGCCGATCAGGTCGGAGTTGCCCTGGCCGAGGCCGGTGCCGAGGATGCCGCCGGAGCCGAAGGACATCAGCACCTCCGACATCTGGTCACAGGCGGCGACCTCCGAGGCGCAGCCGAAGGGGTCCGCCCACGCGTCCACACGGGCCTGGACGTGGCCGGCGAAGGAGGCCACGCCGACCGCACCCGCGACGGACATCAGCAGACCCATGACGATCCAGCTGGTCCGCTCCGTCGCCACGTACAGCATGATCACGAACATGCCGAAGAACAGCAGCGACGTACCGAGGTCGTTCTCGAAGACCAGGATGAGGAGGCTGACGGCCCAGATCGTCACGATCGGGCCCAGGTCACGGCCACGGGGCAGGTACAGCCCCATGAAACGGCGGCTCGCCAGCGCCAGCGCGTCGCGTTTCACCATCAGATAGCCGGAGAAGAACACCGCTAGGACGATCTTGGCGAACTCGCCGGGCTGGATCGAGAAACCGCCGACGCGGATCCAGATCTTCGCGCCGAAGACGTCCGCGCCGAGACCCGGCACCAGCGGCAGCAGCAACAGGATGAGCGCCGCGACCATCGAGATGTACGTGTACCGCTGCAGGACCCGGTGGTCCTTCAGGACCAGCAGCACACCCACGAACATCGCGATGGCGATCGCCGAGTACATCATCTGGTTCGGCGCGTCCGGGCTGAAGGTCTTGTACCGGGCGATGATCCGCGGCGACTGGTCCAGCCGCCAGATCAGCACCAGGCCGAGGCCGTTGAGCAGCGTGGCCAACGGCAGCAGCAGCGGGTCGGCGTACGGGGCGAACTTCCGCACCACGAGATGCGCGACGCTCGCGAGCAGACCGAGACCGAGGCCGTAACCGAGCATGCCGGAGGGCACCTCGCCGTCGATCGCCAGACCGACGTTGAGGTACGCGAACACCGGGATGACGACGGCGAACGCGAGCAGCGCCAGCTCGGTGTTACGACGGCTCGGTGCCTCGATCGCGCCGATCGTGGTCGTGTTGGTGACAACGCTCATGGTGGTGAAAGGCCCCCCTACGGGTGCTTACTGCTTGCCGCAGTTCGAGGCCAGCTTCTGCTCGTCCTCCGAGAGGGTGGGGCCCGGGGAGGGAGCGGCTGTGGTGGGCTTGGTGTCGGGCGCGGCGGCGCCGTCCGCGGGCGGCTTGCTCGCCTGGTCCGCGGCCTTGTCCGCGGCCTGGCGGCGCTGCTCCGCCTTCTTGCAGGCGGTGGCCTGGAGGGACAGCTCCTGGATCTTCGTCTGCGCCTTGCCGAGGCTGCCCCCGGCGATCGTCTCCTCGACCTGCTTCCGCTGGTACGGCGGCAGGTACTTGAGTTCGATCTCGGGGTGGTCCTTCTCGACCTCCGAGAGCGAGACCCAGGCCAGATCCTGGCTGATGCCCTGGTACAGGGCGACGTGCTCGTCCTTGGAGCCGACGTAGTACTGCGTCTGCGTCCAGCGCCAGCCGCCGTACGCGCCGCCGCCGATCACGGCGAGCGCCAGGACCAGGAGGAAGCTCCGCTTCAGCCACTTGCGGCCGGTGCGCGGCTTGTCGAAGTCCTCGTCGCTGTAGGCCCCGAAGGAGCCCTGCGGCGGCATCCCGCCGTAGCCGTGGTCGTCACCGCTGCCGGGCGGGCCGAAGCCGCCCGCGGGCGGCTGCTGGTGCCCGCCGGCCCGGCCGAGCCCGGAGGCACGGCCGGCGGGGGTCTGCATCGCCCCACCGTCGTTCAGCTGGGCCTGGTTCTCCGCGACCGCGCCGACGATCACGGGGGTGTCGCTGAGCTGCCCGGCGAGGGTGTCGCCGCCGTCGACGTCGAGGACGTCGGCGACGATCACCGTGATGTTGTCGGGGCCGCCGCCGCGCAGCGCGAGCTGGATCAGCTCCTGCACGGTCTCCTGCGGGCCCTGGTAGCTGGCGAGGGTGTCCTCCATCGTCTGGTGGGACACGACCCCGGACAGCCCGTCGGAGCAGATCAGATAGCGGTCGCCGGCCCGGACCTCACGGATCGACAGATCCGGTTCGACGTGGTCGCCGCTGCCCAGCGCGCGCATCAGCAGGGAGCGCTGCGGGTGGGTGGTGGCCTCTTCCTCGGTGATCCGGCCCTCGTCGACGAGGCGCTGCACCCAGGTGTGGTCCTGGGTGATCTGCGTCAGCACCCCGTCGCGCAGCAGGTACGCGCGGGAGTCGCCGACGTGCACCAGGCCGAGGCGCTGGCCCGTCCACAGCAGGGCGGTGAGCGTGGTGCCCATGCCCTCCAGCTGGGGGTCCTCCTCGACCATCATCCGCAGCTGGTCGTTGGCCCGCTGCACGGCGGCGCCGAGCGAGGTGAGGATGTCCGAGCTGGGGACGTCGTCGTCGAGGGTGACGAGGGTGGAGATCACCTCGGAGGAGGCGACCTCACCGGCGGCCTGGCCGCCCATGCCGTCGGCGATCGCGAGGAGCCGGGGCCCGGCGTAACCGGAGTCCTCGTTGCCCTCGCGGATCATGCCCTTGTGCGACCCGGCGGCGAAGCGCAGTGACAGACTCATGCGCACCTGCCCTGTCGACGCCGCCTCGGGGTACAGCCGGTCTCGAGCCACACTGCCCACCCTCCGGTCGGGAGCCCGTGCCGGTACGCGGCCCGGACCTGCCGGTCCGCGCCGTCCGTCGTGGGGACCGCCTCGGCCCGCTCGCTCCGCTCGCACTCATACATGACGTAGCACTACTTCCGCAGCTCGATGACGGTCTTGCCGATGCGGATCGGCGCGCCCAGCGGAATCGGTGTGGCGGTGGTGAGTCGGGTCCGGTCGAGATACGTGCCGTTGGTGGACCCGAGGTCCTCGACGATCCACTGGCCGTCCCGGTCCGGGTAGATCCTGGCATGCCGGCTGGAGGCGTAGTCGTCGTCCAGCACGATCGTGGAGTCGTGGGCCCGGCCCAGCGTGATGGTCTGCCCCTGGAGGGCGACCGTCGTGCCGGTGAGGGTGCCCTCGGAGACGACCAGCTTCGTCGGGGCGCCACGGCGCTGGCGGCCGCCGCCCCCGCTCTGCTGGCCGCGCTGCTGGGGCGGCGCGGCCCCTTGGCGCGCGTTCTGCTGCGGCCGGGCGTCCTGGCGCCGCGAACCGCGCTGCGTGACACGTGTGCCGAACAGATCGCTGCGGATGACCTGGACGGCCACGATGACGAACAGCCACAGAACGGCCAGGAAACCCAACCGCATGACCGTCAGGGTCAGCTCTGACATTGCCCCCGCTTCACCCTTCGGCTTGCCGGTAAACGATGGTGGTGCTGCCCACGACGATCCGCGAGCCGTCGCGGAGCGTAGCGCGGGTGGTGTGCTGCCCGTCCACCACGATGCCGTTGGTGGACCCGAGATCCTGGATCGTCGAGGGCGTTCCGGTCCGGATCTCGCAGTGCCGGCGGGAGACGCCGGGATCGTCGATCCTCACGTCCGCGTCGGTGCTGCGGCCAAGGACCAGGGTCGGGCGGGAGATCTGGTGGCGGGTGCCGTTGATCTCGATCCAGCGGCGCGCGGGGGCGCCGGAGGAAGGCATGGGGCCGGGCGCACCGGCGGCGGGACGGCCTGCGGGCGCGGGGCGCTGCGGGCCGCCCGGCGGCGGGGCCGCGGGCATCGGAGGGGCACCGGCCGGAGGGTAGCCGTACCCGGGGGCGCGGCCCTGCGCCGCGCCGCCGGCCGGCGGCTGCGACTGTGACGAACTCGATGCCAGGGTGCGGCTGCGCACCCGGTACAGACCGGTGTCGAGGTCGTCCGCCTTCTCCAGATGGACCTTGATCGGGCCCATGAAGGTGTAGCGCTGCTGCTTGGCGTAGTCCCGGACCAAGCCGGACAGCTCGTCGCCGAGCTGGCCCGAGTAGGGGCTGAGACGCTCGTAGTCGGGCGTGCTCAGCTCCACGATGAAGTCGTTGGGGACGACCGTCCGCTCGCGGTTCCAGATCGTCGCGTTGTTGTCGCACTCACGCTGGAGAGCGCCCGCGATCTCGACGGGCTGGACCTCGGACTTGAACACCTTGGCGAAGGTGCCGTTGACCAGGCCTTCGAGTCGCTGCTCGAAACGCTTCATGACTCCCATGGGGCACCTCCTCCGTCGTTGTCGTCCTGGTACTGCTTACTGATCGTATCCACGCGTCGGGAAATCGGCTGGTTCCCCTTCTCTGCCCTGTGGACGAGTGTCACCTCTCACACGGATCGTAGAGGCGGCCTGTGGACAGTGTCCCGCACCCGGCGGGTGTACAGGGAGAGCGGGGCGAAGCGGCGGGGCCGTCGAGGGGCGGTCCGTCCCGTTCCTCCCCTTCGCGGCGTCTCTCGACTCCTCGGGGCTTATCGGTCCGGTCCTCGGTTCGCCGCCGCCTCGGTCGCCGTCCTTTCGTCGCTCACCCCGGCCTCCTCCCCCTTCCCCGCGGCCTTCTCCCGCTTCCCTGTCTGTCCCTGTTCGCTGGACGGGCGGCCGAAACAACGGATGTGAATCCACGGTCTGCGCCGTGCTAATCTTCAGATGTCGCCAGGCGCTCGCACTGACAAGGTGCGGGACCGGGAGACACACCCAATGCGCGGGTGGCGGAATAGGCAGACGCGCTGGATTCAGGTTCCAGTGCCCGAAAGGGCGTGGGGGTTCAACTCCCCCCTCGCGCACCAGACGGAAGCCCCGTAGGTCATCGACCTACGGGGCTTCCGCGTTTGTGCTGCGCGTTATATACGTCACACCCGGCATGCGGGCGCGGGGTTGGCCGCGGTGCCGGGCACCAACCGGGCGGGCGCGGTCCGGGCGCGGGCCGGGCGGACGCTCTGCCGCGGGTGCGACGTTCGTCGTGCGTGGGGGAGACGAAAGAGAGCCGCGTGTGGTGCCGGGTACTGCCTAGGGTGCGAGCGTGGACGCGTCTTCGAAGATCAGATCGGCGATCGCCGCCGGGCGGCGGTGGTTCGCGCCGCCCGGCATGTGGTCGCGGCGCAGGACCGCCGGCGAGACGGTGCTCGCCGTGGTCATGGCGCTGCTGGCCGCCGGGACCGAGGAGTTGCTCGGCGGGGAGGGATGGCAGCTCGCCGGGGTCGCCCTGGCCGCCGCCGTGCTGTCGCTGCTGAGGCGCCGGCTTCCCGCCAGCGTCCTCATTGTCACCGGAGCACTCGCGCCGCTCCTCCCCGGCTTCCTGGTGCTGTTGATCCTCGTCGGCTGGTCGGCGGGCCGCCGTATCGCCGGCGCCGGACGGGCCCTCGTGGCGTACAGCGCCGCCTACGTCCTGAACATCGCGACCACCCTCCTGGAGTCCTGGGACCTGCACCGGGCGTTGACCCTGGTCTTCCTCTCCACGCTGTACTACCTGGCGACGACGCTCGCCCCCGGCCTCGCCAACCGGTACTGGACCCAGCGCCGGACCCTCCTGCACGCCCTGCAGGAACGCAACGCCCAACTGCTGCGGGAACGGGTCATGGTGGCCAGTCAGGCCCGGCTGCGGGAACGGCAGCGGATCGCCCAGGACATGCACGACAGCCTCGGCCACCAGCTGGCGCTGATCTCCGTCCACACCGGCGCCCTGGAAGTGGACCGCGAACTGACCGACCGGCAGCGCCAGGCCGTCGGCGTGCTCCGGAACGCCTCCGTAACCGCGATGCACGAGCTGCGCGAGGTCGTCGGCATCCTCCGCGACGGCATCGAGGCCCCGGAAACCGGGCCGGGGGCGCACCCACCCGCACCCGCGCTCGCGCCCGCCCGGGCCGGTGACGAGACCGGGCGGGCGGCCCGGGGCACCGCCGGAATCGAAGGGCTGGTGGAGGCGGCACGCGCCGCGGGGAACCAGGTCGAGCTGCGGCGGGTCGGGGGACACCAACCGCTGCCGCCCGCCGCCGACCACGCCGCGTACCGGATCGTCCAGGAGGCGCTGACCAACGCCTACAAGCACGCCCCGGGCGCCCTCATAGGCGTCGAGCTGCGGTACGAACCCGACTCCTTCGTCGTGGAGATCGTCAACGAAGCGGCCGCGGCCCCGCCGGGGGACGTCGTCAGCGGCGGACAGGGCCTGACCGGGCTGCACGAGCGGGCCCGGCTGGTCGGCGGCATGGTCCACGCCGGCCCGGTGGACAGCGGCGGCTTCCGGGTCGCCGGAGTCCTGCCCTACGGCGGTGGGGAAGCAACGCCTTTGGTCGATGTCGCCGACGACTTCCGGCAGCAGTCGGCGGCACCCGTGTTCGACGACGGTGGACCGGTCGCGGTCGGACCGGCCGACTGGACGTTCACGGAGCGGGAGCTGGCGATGGCGTTGCGCGGGGGCAGGAGCAAGACGAACGGCGTCGCGCTGGGGTGCGGGATCGCCGCCGCGGCGCTGGTGCTGCTGATGGTGGCCGCGGGCTTCGGGCTCTACTTCCTGGTGGGATCGATGCAGGAGGGGATGATCGACCCCGGCCAGTACGACGCGGTGAAGGTCGGCACGGCCGAGAAGGAGGTGCGCGACGTCCTTCCCTCCGGCGACACCATCACCACCGCGGGGCTGGCCGGCCACGGGCCCGCCGAGCCCGAGGGGGCCTCGTGTCTGGTCCTGATGTCCTCGGAGATAGGCGACGACTTCGAGACGGAGCCGGTTTTCCGGTTCTGCTTCAAGGACGGCAAGCTGATCGAGAAACAGTCCTACGAGGTCAAGCGGTAGCGCTGGCCGCGCCGTACCGGTAGCCGTTGGGGAGTAGCTGTGGCAAGGCAGCGCATCAGGGTCGTGATCGCCGATGACGAGCCGCTGATCAGGGCGGGGATCCGGATGATCCTCACCTCGGATCCGGAGATCGAGGTGGTCGCGGAGGCCGCCGACGGCCGGGAAGCGGTCGAGGCGACCCGGTCGCACGCCGCCGACGTGGTGCTGCTCGACATCCAAATGCCGGTGCTCGACGGACTCTCCGCCCTGCCCGAGCTGCGCAGGACGGCCCCCTCGGCGCGGGTGATCGTCCTGACGACCTTCGGCGAGCGGGAGAACGTACTGCGGGCCCTGGAACACGGGGGTGCCGGGTTCCTCCTCAAGGACACCGCACCCGCCGAACTGATCCGGGCGGTGCGGGCCGCAGCGGCCGGGGACGCCTATCTCTCCCCGGCCGCCACCCGGCACGTGGTCGAGCGGCTGGCCTCCGGGCGGGAGGCGGCGCGGGCGGAGGAGGCCAGGGGCCGGGTCGCGGCCCTGAGCGAGCGGGAGCGGGACGTGCTGGCGCTGCTCGGCGAGGGACTGTCCAACGCGGACGCGGGACGGCGCCTGCACATGAGCGAGGCCACGGTGAAAACGTACGTGAGCCGGATCCTGGCCAAGCTGGGTTGCGAGAACCGGGTCCAGGCGGCGCTGCTCGCCCGGGACGCCGCGCTGTAGACGGGGGCCGCGACCGGGACAGGGCTGCGGGGTGGGGGTTCGGCCGTCGTCGCCGACGATCAGCGGAGGGGGTCGGGGAAGCCGGCCGTACCCGCGGCGTTGTAGCGGAGGAGGTACCCGGCGAACCGGGCGAGATCCTCGGCGGACCACTCCCTGAGGCGTTCCTGGTAGGCGGCGAGACGGTTCGCCTGTGTGGAGGAGAGAAGGTCCGAGCCGGCCTCCGTCGGGTGCAGCACCTGCACCCGGTGGTCGTCCGGATCGGGGCGGCGCTCGACCAGGCCCATCTTCTCCAGCCCGGCCACCTGCCGGCTGACCGTCGACTTGTCCAGCAGATAGTGCGCGGCGAGGTCCGTGGCCCGGCAGCCCCGCTGATCGACGATATGGGCGAGCAGCGTGTAGGAGACGAGCGGCAGCTCGGGGTGGAGCCGGGCCGCCGCGGCCCGCGCCCGCCGGGCGAAAGCCGTCAGCTCCCGCTGGATGGTGTCGACGGAGTTCTCGCGGTCGCCGTCGGTCATGGCGCTCCTCGGTCGCGGGGCCAGGGGCCGGAGTGCTGCGCGGCAGGGCCGGAATTTTCCCGGGCTCGTCCACGCGGACGTATCAGTTGTATAGTACAACGGTTGCTTAGTTGTAAAAGCCAACCATGGAGGTACGTACGTGACCGCCCGGCCCACCCCCACCGGAACCACGCCCCCGGGTGCGCTGCGGCACACCCTCGGGCACCTGCTCACCCCGCTCCTCATGTGCATCGGCATGGGACTCGCCTACCTCGGCGCCTTCCACGCCCCCCAACCCCACGACCTGCACGTCGACATCGTCGGCTCCGGCCCCACCACTCAGGTCCTCGCCCAGACCCTCCACGACAAGGCCGACGGCGCCCTCGACATCAGCACCCTCGCCGACCGCGACACCGCCGTCTCCGCCCTCCGCGACCAGACCAGCTTCGGCGCCTACATCCCCGGCCCGCGCCCCGAACTCCTCGTCGCCTCCGCCTCCTCCGACACCAGCGCCATGGCGGTCGAGAAGGTCTTCACCAAGGTCGCCGCCCAGCAGGGCTCCCCGCTCCCCGTCACCGACGTCGCCCCCGTCTCCGTCGGCGACCCCACCGGCCAGGGCATCTTCTTCCTGCTGGTCGCCCTCAGCATCGGCTCCTACGCCTCCGTCGCCGTGATCGGCGGCGCCGGAGCGGTCCTGCCCATGCGGATCCGGGCCCTCCTCGCCGCCGGCATGTCCCTTGCCGTCAGCCTCATCGGCACCCTCTTCGCCGGACCGGTGTTCCACCTCGTCGACCACGGCCTCGGCGGCCTGTGGGCCATGTCCTGGCTGTACTCGGCAGGCATCCTGCTGATCGGCGTCGGACTCCACACCTTCCTGCGCCGCTGGACCACCCTCGGCGTGATGGTGCTGTTCGTGATGCTCAACTTCACCAGCTCCGGCGGCATCTACCGGCCCGAACTCCAGCCCGGCTTCTTCGCCTCCCTGCACTCCTTCTGGAACGGCGCAGGCTTCGTCGAAGGCGCCCGCAGCCACGTCTACTTCGACGGCAACGCCCTCGGCGGACACCTCCTGACCCTCACGCTGTGGCTCCTCGCCGGAATCGCCCTCACCACCCTCGCCGCCCGCACCGAAGCCAAGCGCCGCCCACACCCGGCCCCCCACACGGAGAAGGAAACGGAAGCCGAAACCGAGGCCGAGATGGAAGAAGCCGTAGGCGTCTAGACATCCCCCGTCCGAGGGGCCCGGCCGTCCACACCGCGACGGTTGTCCACAGGGGCAGACGGCCCGAACAGCCCGGCGGTACCGTCGTCCCCAGTTGATGTCGGACACATCGCACCGAACGAGTGCGAGGTCGGGGGAGGATGTTCCATGAGCGAGATCCGGACAGCCGTACCAGGAGACCGGGATCCCGGAGACGGACGCATCCCCCACGTCCCCGGCTTCGCGCGGCGCACCGCCACCGGCACGACGGACTCCCCCAAGAAAAACGGCAAGGAACTCCGCCGGCAGGTCCCGCGCTCCGCACACAAGGAGCTCTCCCTCCCCTCGGGACGACCCGACGCCGTCCGCGCCGTGGAGGAGTCGAGCCGCGACCGGGTCCCGGAACTCGCGCCGATACGCGTCGGCCGCATGACCGCCGGCCCCTTCGCCTTCCTCCGCGGCTCCGCAGGACTCATGGCCCACGACCTCGTCGGCTCCCCCGTCACCGGCATCGCCGCCCAGATCTGCGGCGACGCCCACGCGGCCAACTTCGGTCTCTACGGCGACGCCCGCGGCGGCCTCGTCATCGACCTCAACGACTTCGACGAAACCGTCGTAGGCCCCTGGGAATGGGACCTCAAGCGGCTGGCCACCTCCCTCGTCCTCGCCGGACGGGAGGTGGGCGCCGACGAGGACATCTGCCGCGCCGCCGCCTTCGACACCGCCGGCGCCTACCGCCGCACCATGCGGCTCCTGGCCCGGCTCCCCGCCCTCGACGCCTGGAACGCCATCGCCGACGAGGAACTCGTCTCCCACACCGACGCCCGCGACCTGATCGGCACCCTCGAACGGGTGTCGGAGAAAGCCCGCAACAACACCAGCGCCCGATTCGCCGCCCGGTCCACCGAGGCCGTCACCGACGCGGAAGGCGGCGGCCGCCGCTTCGTCGACGCCCCACCCGTGCTCCGCAGGGTCTCCGACGCGGAGGCGGCCGCCGTCGCCGCCTCCCTCGGCCCCTACCTCGACACCATCTCGGAAGACCGCCGGCCGCTCCTCGCCCGCCACGCCGTCCACGACGTCGCGTTCCGAGTCGTCGGCACCGGCAGCGTCGGCACCCGCTCCTACGTCGTGCTCCTCCTCGACCACCGGGGAGAACCGCTCGTCCTCCAGGTGAAGGAGGCACGGGCCTCAGCCCTGCTCCCCCACCTCCCGGACGTCGGCTTCACCGCCCAGGAACCGGGGCACGAAGGGCGGCGCGTGGTGCTCGGACAGAAACGCATGCAGGTCGTCAGCGACAACCTGCTCGGCTGGACCACCGTGCAGGGGCGCCCCTTCCAGGTGCGCCAGTTCCGCAACCGCAAGGGCAGCGTCGACCCGGCCGCCCTCACCGCCGACCAGCTCGACGACTACGGCCGCATGACCGGCGCCCTCCTGGCCCGCGCCCACGCCCACAGCGCGGACCCACGGCTGATAGCCGGCTACTGCGGCAAGAACGAGGAGCTCGACGAGGCGATAGCCGCCTTCGCCGTGGCGTACGCCGACCGCACCACGGCCGACCACGCCGACCTGGTGACGGCGGTCCGCGACGGCCGCATCGCGGCCGAACAGGGCGTCTGACAGCCCTGCCCACCGCCACGCGCGGCGGACAGGGCCACGAGGGGCAGGGGGAGGGGTGGGGCGGGGGGAGGGAGGGGGGGAGGGGCCCCCGAAGGACCGTAGGCTGGTGGGGTGACGAGCCGGAGCGAGGACGTGGACGTGGACCGAGACGCGAACCCAGGCATGGACCAGGGCCAGGGCCAGGACCCCACCGCGAGCGAGGCCCAGGGCGCCGACCAGGCTGACGTCGGCGCGGGGCAGGCCGCCCCCACCGCCGACCACACCGGCGCCACCGACCACCCCGCCGACCAGGGCGCCGGCCCAGGGGCAGCCCCGGGCACGGGCCCGGCCGACACGACCGGCGAGCAAGCCGCTCCGAGCGCCGATCACGCCGCCCCGGGCGAAGGCGCCGGGGAGCGGCCCGAGGCGCGGCTGGAGAAGGCTGTGCGGGGGGCCGAGCAGGCGCTGATCGAGTTCGAGATCGCGGTCGAGACGTTCCGGGTCGAGGTGGAGAACTTCTCCCGGCTGCATCACCAGAAGCTCGGCCCGATGTACGCGCGGCTCGACGAGCTGGACGCGCAGATCGCCGAGGCGCGGGCCGCCAGGACCGGGGACGCGGAGGACCTGCGGCGGGCACGGGAGGCGCGGGCGGCCGTCATGCCGATGCCGGGTGTCGACGAGCTGTTCCACGACTGGCTCGACTCCGACGGCATCTCCCCCGAGGCCGCCGCCATGCTGACCGAGCAGCCCGTGCGGCCGCCGAAGCGGGTGCGGCCGAGCGAGGAGGCCCGCAAGCTGTACCGCGAGCTGGCGCGGCAGGCGCACCCCGATCTGGCCCGGGAGGACGGCGAGCGCAAGCGGCGCGAGGAGTTCATCACGCGTGTGAACGCGGCCTACGCCCGCGGCGACGAGGCGATGCTGCGCGAGCTGTCCGCGGAGTGGGCGGCCGGGCCGGCGCCGGCCGAGGAGCGGCTGAGCGAGAGCGAGGAACTGTACGCGCGGCTCGAGTGGCTGTCGCAGCGCAAGGAGCTGCTGAGCGTGGTGGCGCGGGAGCTGGAGGAGAGCGCCATCGGGTCGATGCTGCGGATGGCGTCCGACGATCCGGACCGGCTCCTGGAGGAGATCGCCGAGCAGTTGCTCGGGCAGGTCTCCGAGCGTGAGGCGGAGCTGGCCGGGCTGGTGCAGTAGTTTTCCCGTTGGTTCGGGTTGGTTCGAGCGGTCGATACGAGAGAAGGCACGTCCCATGAATTTCGCCCCGCTGCCCTCGGTGGACGTGGCCTCCGTGCCCGCCGATGCCCTGGTGCTGGACGTCCGTGAGGACGACGAGTGGGCGGCCGGGCATGTCGAGGACGCCCTGCACGTGCCGATGAGTGACTTCGTGGCGCGCTTCGGTGAGGTGACGGAGGCGGTGTCCGAGGGGCGCCGCGCCTATGTGATGTGCCGGGTGGGTGGCCGGTCGGCGCAGGTCACCCAGTATCTGGTGCAGCAGGGCATCGACGCGGTGAACGTCGACGGCGGCATGCTCGCCTGGGATGGTGCCGGGCGTCCGATGGTGACGGAGAACGGCAGCCCGGCCTTCGTCCTCTGACCTGTCGGGTGGGTGCCCCTCAGGTCAAGGGGTGGGCGGCCAGGAGGTCGCCCAGGGCCTCCTCGTGAGCCGCGGCCGGGCCGAGGGACAGTTCCAGCTGCTTGGCCCAGGCGTGGTAGCGGTGCAGGGGGTAGTCGGTGTCGGCGCCGAAGCCGCCGTGGAGGTGCTGGGCGGTCTGCACCACGCGGCGTACGCCTTCGGAGGCCCAGATCTTCGCGACGGCGATGTCGGCTTCCGCCGGGAGCGGGCCGCCGGCCGAGGTGCTGATGCGCCAGGCGGCCTGCCAGAGGGTGACTTCCATGGCGCGCAGGTCGATGTAGCGGTCGGCGGTCTGGACGGCGACGGCCTGGAAGGTGGCCACGGGGTGGCCGAACTGTTCGCGTTTGCCGGTGTAGCGGCTCGTCATGGTGAGGACGGCTTCGCCGAGTCCCAGGGCGAGGGCGCAGGTTCCGGTGGTGAGGACGGCGCGGAGTGATTCCCAGGCGCCGTCGGCGTCGATGACGTCGATGGGGTCGAGGCGGACGGCGTCGAGGTGGAGCTGGGCGAGGAGTTCGCCGCTGGTGGAGTACTGGTCGGCGAGGGTGAGCCCCGGGTGGGTGCGGGGCAGCAGGGCGAGGACCGTCCGTCCCTCGGGGGTGTGGGCGGGGACGGCGATGCGGTCGGCGCCGTGGGCCCAGGGGACGGCGCTCTGGAGACCGTCGAGGATCCAGTGGGTGTCCTCGCGGTGGGCGGTGACGGCCTGCTCGGCGGGTTCGTGGCCGCTGCGGCCGTGGGAGGCGGCGGTGAGGACGAGTTCGCCGCGGCCGACGCGGGGCAGCAGGTCGGCGGCGAGGCGCTGGTCGGCGTAGCGCTCGATGGTCAGGGCGACGGCGCTGGTTTCGAGCAGGGGGACGCGGGCGAGGACGCGGGCGGATTCGCGCAGGACGAGGCAGAGGGCGATGGCGTCCAGGCCGGCGCCGCCGTGGGCCGGGGTGAGGACGAGGTCGAGGAGGTCGGCGGCGGCGAGGCGGGCCCAGAGCTGCCGGTCGAGGTCGTCGGCCACGGCGCCGGGGGTGAGGGCGGGGCTGGGGACGCTGTCGGGTGCGATGTCGGAGAAGGCCGCCCGGGCCGCCTTGGCGGCGGCCTGTTGTTCCTCGGTGAAGGTGAAGTCCACTGCCTTTCCCTTCCGTTGCCTGTCCGGTGTCCGGTCTTGACGGTCCGTCGCCCGTCGCCTGACGGGCCGTCAAGATAGAACAGGTTCTAGGCAATGGGAAGGGGCAGGCGGGCGGTGGGCGGGCGTCAGCGGTCGAAGTCGAGCTCCACGTCCGCGGTGGCGGGGTGGGACTGGCAGGCCAGGACGTATCCGGCTTCGGTCTCCTCGGGCTCGAGGGCGAAGTTGCGGTCCATGCGGACCTCGCCGCCGACGAGGAAGGCGCGGCAGGTGCCGCACACGCCGCCCTTGCAGGCGTACGGGGCGTCGGCGCGGGCCCTGAGCACGGTGTCGAGCAGGCTCTCGCCTTCCTGGACGGGCCAGTTGCCGGAGCGGCCGTGCAGGGTGGCCGTCAGGGTGGCGTGGACGGGGGCGCCGGTGGACGGAGCGGGCGCGGGGGCGGAGCCGTCGTCGACGTGGAAGATCTCCTGGTGGATGCGTGTGCGTGCGACGCCGAGGCCGCGGAGGGCTCCTTCGGCTCCTTGGACGAGGCCGAAGGGGCCGCACAGGAACCAGCCGTCGATCTCGTCGACCGGCAGGAGAGCGGGCAGCAGCCCGGCGAGCCGTTCCTGGTCGAGCCGTCCGGAGGGCAGGCCGGATTGCTGTTCCTCGCGGGAGAGGACGGTGACGAGGTGGAACCGGTCGGGGAAGCGGTCCTTGAGGTCGGCGACCTCGTCGAGGAACATTGTGGAGGAGGCGGTGCGGTCGCTGCGGATGAGGCAGAACCGGGCGTCGGGCTCCTGGGTGAGGAGGGTCGCCGCCATGGAGAGGACCGGGGTGATGCCGCTGCCGCCGACGACGGCCGCGAAGTGGCCGGGGCGGGGGGCGAGGACGAAGCGGCCCATGGGTTCCATGACCTCGACGGTGTCGCCGACGGCCAGTTCCTTGAGGGCGTACGTGGAGAACTCGCCGCCGTCGACCATGCGGATGCCGACGCGCAGCGTGGGGTCTTCGCCGGCGGGTGCGGCGGGGGTGCAGATGGAGTAGGTGCGGCGGATCTCCTCGCCGTTACGCCCGGTGCGGCGCAGGGCGAGGTGCTGGCCGGGCGTGTGGCGGTAGGTCTCGCGCAGCTCGGGCGGGACCGTGAAGGTGACGGCCACCGCGTCGTCCGTGAGCTGCTCGACGTCGCTCACCCGGAGCGGATGGAACTCGGCCCGTCCGGCGGTTGAGGACAGCATCTACAACTCCTTGAAATGGTCGAACGGTTCGCGGCAGGCGGTGCAGCGGCGCAGCGCCTTGCACGCGGTGGAGGAGAAGCGGCTGAGCAGCTCGGTGTCGGTGGAGCCGCAGTGCGGGCAGCGGATCGCGAGGGTGAGGGGGACCGGTCCTCCGGCCGGGCCCTGGGGGCGCGGCGGTGCGATGCCGAACTCGGCGAGCTTGCGGCGGCCTTCGTCGCTGATGTCGTCGGTCGACCAGGCGGGGGCGAGGACGGTGACGACGGAGACGTCGGGGACGCCGTGGGCGTGGAGGGCGTGCTCGATGTCCTGGGACATGGTCTCGATGGCGGGGCAGCCGGTGTAGGTCGGGGTCAGTTCGACCTCGACCCGGTCGGGGCCGAGCACGCGGACGCCGCGCAGGACGCCGAGCTCCTCGAGGGTGAGGACGGGCAGCTCCGGGTCGGGGACGGCGCCGGCGATCCGGGCCAGCTCCTCCTCCAGGGCCGTCATGGTCACCATGTCGCCCCCGGGTGGCTGCGGTGCAGGTGCTGCATCTCGGCGAGCATCCGTCCGAAGGGTTCGGTGTGGAGTCCCTGCCGTCCGGCGCCTGCGGCCCATGCGCCGAGGCGGGGGCCTGTCGGGAGGGTGAGGGTGGCCCGTGCGAAGAGGGTGGTCAGGGAGTCGAGCCAGGCGGCCTCCATGGCCTGGTGGTCGACGTCGAGGCCTTCGACGGGCTGGAAGAGTTCGCCGGTGTAGCGCCACAGGGCGTCGCAGGCGCGCTGCATCCGGTCGTGGCTCTCGGGGGTGCCGTCGCCGAGGCGGAGGGTCCAGTGTTCGGCGTGGTCCTGGTGGTAGGCGACTTCCTTGACGGCCTTGGCCGCGAGGCCGGCCAGGGGGCTGTCGCCGGTGGCCAGCCGAGCGTAGAGGAGCCGCTGGTAGGTGGAGAAGTAGAGCTGGCGGGCGATGGTGTGGGCGAAGTCGCCGTTGGGCTGCTCGACGAGCTGGACGTTGCGGAAGTCCCGCTCTTCGCGGAGGTAGGCGAGTTCGTCCTCGTTGCCGACGAGGGAGAGCAGGATGCGGGCTTGGCCGAGGAGGTCGAGCGCGATGTTGGCGAGGGCGACGTCCTCTTCGAGGACGGGGGCGTTGCCCGCCCATTCGCCGAGTCGCTGGGCGAGGACGAGGGCGTCGTCGCCGAGGGCGAGGGCGGCCGTGGGGGTCAGGGCGGTGTCGCTCACAGGTGCTTCACCCCCTCCGGGATGTCGTAGAACGTCGGGTGGCGGTAGGGCTTGTCGGCCGACGGCTCGAAGAAGGGGTCCTTCTCGTCGGGGGAGGAGGCGGTGATCGCGGTGGAGGGGATCACCCAGATCGACACGCCTTCGTTGCGACGGGTGTAGAGGTCGCGGGCGTTGCGCAGGGCCATTTCGGCGTCGGGCGCGTGCAGGCTTCCCGCGTGGGTGTGGGACAGTCCGCGGCGCGAGCGCACGAACACCTCCCACAGGGGCCATCCGTCGGTGGTCATGCCCGTGCCTCCCCGTCCTGCCGGTCCGCGCGGGTGCCGCGCGCGTCCTGCTCGGTGTGCTGGTGCTGGTCGTCGTGGTCGTGCTCGCCGGGTGCGGCGGCGCGCCGGTCGTGCTTCTCGGCGTAGGCCGCCGCGGCCTGCCGCACCCAGGCGCCGTCCTCGTGGGCCTGGCGGCGGCGGGTGAGCCGCTGTTCGTTGCAGGGGCCGTTGCCCTTGAGGACTTCCCGGAACTCGTCCCAGTCGATCGGGCCGAAGTCGTAGTGCCCGCGCTCCTCGTTCCACCGCAGGTCGGGGTCGGGGAGGGTGAGTCCGAGGGCCTCGGCCTGGGGGACGGCGATGTCGACGAAGCGCTGGCGCAGCTCGTCGTTGGAGTGGCGCTTGATCTTCCAGGCCATGGACTGCGCGGAGTGGGCCGATTCGTCGTCGGGCGGGCCGAACATCATGAGGGAGGGCCACCACCAGCGGTCGACGGCGTCCTGGGCCATGGCGTGCTGGGCCTCGGTGCCCTGGGAGAGGGCGAGGAGCGCTTCGTACCCCTGGCGCTGGTGGAAGGACTCCTCCTTGCAGACCCGGACCATCGCGCGGGCGTACGGGCCGTAGGAGCAGCGGCAGAGGGGGACCTGGTTGGTGATGGCCGCGCCGTCGACCAGCCAGCCGATGGCGCCGACGTCGGCCCAGGTCAGCGTGGGGTAGTTGAAGATCGAGGAGTACTTCTGGCGGCCGGAGTGGAGCTTGTCGAGCAGCTCGTCGCGTCCGGTGCCGAGCGTTTCGGCGGCGCTGTAGAGGTAGAGGCCGTGGCCGGCCTCGTCCTGGACCTTGGCCATGAGGATCGCCTTGCGCCGCAGTGAGGGCGCGCGGGTGATCCAGTTGGCCTCGGGCTGCATGCCGATGATCTCGGAGTGGGCGTGCTGCGCGATCTGGCGGACGAGGGAGGCGCGGTAGGCCTCGGGCATCCAGTCGCGTGGCTCGATGCGCTCGTCGGCGGCGACGGCGGCGTCGAACACCGCCTCATAGGCGGCCTGGGTGGCTTCCTCGGCCGTGTCCTGCCCGGGCCGCGCGCGCTGTGCGCCCGCGGTCACTGCTGTCGCTGCCGTCCCTGCGGTCATCAGATCCCCTACCGACCGATCGTTCGGTTGTGTGACTTCAATGGTGGGTCGGCGGCCCGTATGGTGTCAACCCTGTGGATAACGTGGTGGGGCCGATCGGGATCGGGGCGGGATGGACGCGTACGACGACGAGGGTGTGCGTGAGGGGGACCCGGCCCCCGCGCCCGACCCCCTGCCGGGTGCCGGGATAGCGTCGCTGTCCATGCCGTACCAGGTCGTCGCCGCCGTCGCCCTGGCCATCGTCGGGGTCTTCGCCTGCGTCCACGTCGCCATGGTGTTCCTGCACGTCGCGCCCTCGAACACGCTGACCAAGCAGCACGGGAAGGCGGTCGACGGCTGGGTGTACCCCGAGTTCGAGCAGAACTGGAAGCTCTTCGCCCCCAACCCGCTCCAGCAGAACATCGCCGTGCAGGTGCGGGCCGAGGTCGCGGCCGAGAACGGCCCCCGCCGCACCACCGCCTGGATCGACCTGACCGCGCAGGACGCGGAGCGGATCCGCGGCAGCCTGCTGCCCAGCCACGCCGACCAGAACGAGCTGCGGCGGGCCTGGGACTTCTACCTCAACTCGCACAGCGCCGACCACCAGCCCAACGGGCTGCGCGGCCGGCTCTCCGAGAGCTACATGCGCAGGATCGTGATGCTCCGGCTCGACGGGCGTGATCTCGGCGGCAGCGTGGAGGCGGTACAGCTCCGCTCCTCGACTCGCGCCGTCCCCGCCCCCTTCTGGAGCGGCGAGAAGACGAACACCGATCCGGTGTACCGCGAGGCCCCCTGGTGGAAGGTGAGCGCCGCCGACGTCCCCGGCGCGGCACGGGACGACCGGACGGAGGCCCGCCGGTGAACCGCTCGACGCCCCTGGGGGCCCACGGCCGCGAGGCCCGCGAGCCCCTCGACCGGCGGCTCGCCCGGGCCGTACAGCGCGTCACCGCCTCGCCCCTCGGCCCGTACCAGAGCGCCATCGTCCGCATCGGCTTCTCCCTCACCTGGCTGCTCTTCCTGCTGCGCGAGCTGCCCCACCGCCACGAGCTGTACGGCCCGGACGGCCCCTGGTCCTGGGAGATGGGCCGGCAGCTGATCGCCGAGAACGGCGCCTTCACGGCGCTGATGTGGTCCGACGGCCGTCTCTGGTTCGAGATCGTCTACGGACTCGCCGTCCTCTCCGCCCTGCTCCTGCTGCTGGGCTGGCGCACCCGTGCCGTGTCCGTGGTCTTCATGGCCGGAGTGCTGTCCCTGCAGAATCGCTCCATCTTCGTCGGCGACGGCGGCGACAACGTCGTCCACCTCGCCGCGATCTACCTCGTCCTCACCCGCTGCTCCCAGGTCTGGTCCCTGGACGCGCGCCGGGCCGCCCGGCAGGAGCGCGAGAGGAGGGAGGCGTACGAGTCCGGCCGCGCACCCTCGCCGCGCGGCGACGCCGTCGGACCGCTGCTGTGGACCGTCCTCGGCGCGTTCCTGCTCGTCGCCACCGCCTTCTCCGGCGTGACGGGCGAATGGTGGCTGCTGGTGCTGCTGTGGGCGCTGTGGCTGGCGCAGGCACTGTGGTGGCTGGTGTGCCGCTACGCCCCCGGTGAGCCGCGCACCCTGCTCGACGTGCTGGCCAACCTCGCCCACAACGCCACCCTCGTCGTGATCATGGCCGAGGTGTGCCTGATCTACGCCACGGCCGGCTGGTACAAGATCCAGGGATCGCGCTGGCAGGACGGCACGGCGCTGTACTACCCGCTGCAGCTGGACTACTTCGCGCCCTGGCCCGCCCTCTCCGACCTGCTGGGATCCAGCGGGGCCATGGTGATGGCGCTGACCTACGGCACCGTGTTCGTGCAGGTCGCCTTCCCCTTCGCCCTGTTCAACCGCAAGGTCAAGAACGTCCTGCTGGTCGCGATGATGCTGGAGCACGCGGGCATCGCCGTCCTCCTCGGGCTTCCCGTCTTCTCGCTGGCGATGATCTCCGCGGACGCGGTGTTCCTGCCGACGGCCTTCCTCGTGGGACTCGGCGCGGTCGTGGGGCGCGGGCGCGACCGGCTGCTGTCGCGGCTGCCCGGCCGGGCGGTGCCGAAGCAGCGCCGTACGGACGAGGAAGCCGTCCCCCGTACCCTCGTCGGGTGAGCACCACCGAGATTCCCGGGGCCGGCGGGCCTTCCGAGCCGACCCCGACGCAGGCGCAGGACGCCGGGCCGGCCGACCCGGCGCAGTACGACGACGGCTTCGCGCACGAGGTCGGCGTCGGGCCGCATCCGCTGCCGTGGCCTGAGGGCGAGCGCTACGACCCCGAGCTGCTGGCCGACGGCGACCGGCGCAATGTCGCGGACCGCTACCGGTACTGGACCCGGCAGGCGATCGTCGCCGACCTGGACACCCGGCGGCACGACTTCCACGTGGCCGTCGAGAACTGGGGCCACGACTTCAACATCGGTTCCGTGGTGCGGACCGCGAACGCCTTCCTGGCCAAGGAGATCCACATCGTGGGCCGGCGGCGCTGGAACCGGCGCGGCGCGATGGTCACCGACCGCTACCAGCATGTGCGCCACCACCCGGACACCGAGTCGCTGACCGCGTGGGCCGCGGCCGAGGACCTGCCGATCATCGGGATCGACAACCTGCCGGGCGCCGTGCCGCTGGAGCGGACCGTACTGCCCCGCCGCTGCGTGCTGCTCTTCGGACAGGAGGGGCCGGGCCTCACGGAGGAGGCCCGCGAGCACGCGCGGATGGTGTGCTCGATCGCCCAGTTCGGCTCGACCCGCTCCATCAACGCCGGAGCGGCGGCCGCCATCGCCATGCACGCGTGGGTGCAGCGCTACGCCGAGATCGACGCGACCGCGCCCCTCGCCTGACCCCCCGGCGGCCCGGCCGGGCCGGGCCGCGGAAGCCCGCGAGGACTTCCGCAGCCAGAGGGCCGACGAGGGCCGGTGGCGGCCTGCGCGGGGCGCACGGGGTCAGGCCTGGCGGCGGACCTCCACCACGCGGAAGCGGTTGGAGACGAACGCCCCGTCGCACAGCGCGGCGTTCGCCGCCGGGTTCCCGCCGGAGCCGTGGAAGTCGGAGAACGCGGCCGTCTGGTTGACGTAGACCCCGCCCGTCAGGTTCAGCGACAGTTGGGCGGACTCCTCCAGGCAGACCTCCTCGACCGCCCGCTCGGTCGACGCGTCGGTCGTGTACGCGCCGACCGTCATCGCGCCCTTCTCACGGATCGTGCGCCGCAGCAGCTCCAGCGCGTCGGCGGTCGAGTCCACCGAGACGGCGAACGAGACGGGGCCGAAGCACTCGGAGAAGTACGCCGCCTCCGCGTCCGGCTTGGAGCCGTCCAGCTTTACGATCACGGGCGTGCGCACCACGGCGTCCGGGAAGTCCGGGTGGGCCACCTCGCGGGAGGCGAGCGCCACCTCGCCGAGGCCGGCAGCGGCCTCCAGGCGCGCCTTCACATCGGGGTTGACCAGGGCGCCGAGCAGGGCGTTCGCCCGGGCGTCGTCGCCGAGGAGCCCGCCGACCGCCGCCGAGAGGTCGGCGACGACCTCGTCGTACGACTTGGGGCCGGCGTCGGTCGTGATGCCGTCGCGGGGGATCAGCAGGTTCTGCGGGGTGGTGCACATCTGGCCGCTGTAGAGCGAGAGGGAGAACGCCAGGTTGGACAGCATCCCCTTGTAGTCGTCGGTGGAGTCGACGACGACGGTGTTGACGCCGGCCTTCTCGGTGTAGACCTGCGCCTGGCGGGCGTGGGTCTCCAGCCAGTCGCCGAAGGCGGTGGAGCCGGTGTAGTCGATGATCCGGATCTCGGGGCGGACGGCCAGGGTCTTGGCGATGCCCTCGCCCGGCCGCTCCACGGCCAGCGCGACCAGGTTCGGGTCGAAGCCGGCCTCGGCGAGGACCTCGCGGGCGACGCGGACCGTGAGCGCCAGCGGGAGGACGGCGCGCGGGTGGGGCTTGACCAGGACCGGGTTTCCGGTGGCGAGCGAGGCGAACAGGCCGGGATAGCCGTTCCACGTCGGGAAGGTGTTGCAGCCGATCATCAGGGCGATGCCCCGGGCGACCGGGGTGAACTGCTTGGACAGCTCCAGCGGGTCGCGCTTGCCCTGCGGCTTGGCCCAGTCGGCGCTGCCGGGGGTGCGGGTCTGCTCGGCATAGGCGTACGCCACGGCCTCCAGGCCGCGGTCCTGGGCGTGCGGGCCGCCGGCCTGGAACGCCATCATGAAGGCCTGGCCGCTGGTGTGCATCACCGCGTGCGCGAACTCGTGGGTGCGGGCGGAGATCCGGGCGAGGATCTCCACGCAGACCAGGGCGCGGACCTCGGCCCCGGCGTCGCGCCAGGCGGCCATACCGGCGCGCATGGCGGGCAGCAGGACGTCGATGTCGGCGTGCGGGTACTCGATGTCGAGCGCCGGGCCATACGGCGAGACCTCGCCGCCGGTCCAGCCGTCCGTGCCGGGCTGGTCCAGCTCGAAGCGACGGCCGAGCACGGCCTTGTGCGCGTCGAGGCCGGCGGCGGCGTCCAGCGAACCGTTCTCGCCGTACGCCTTGGGGTGCTCGGGGTGCGGCGACCAGTAGGCACGGGTGCGGATGGTGTCGAGCGCCTGGTCGAGTGTGGACCGGTGCCTCGCGGCCAGGTGGTCGGTGGTCAGCTGAGCGGCGGCCATGGGCGCAACTCCTCGTCGAGCTGGGCAGGGTCAGGCGGACAGAGTTAGAGTAACCGAACGATCGGTCGGGACAAGGGGGTCTGCCGAAGCTGTGGACAACCCATCGGGGAGGATCAGTCGTATGACCGCCAATGTGAGCGAGGCGGTGCCGGACGCCGGCACCGACGCCATCGACCGGAGCCGCGCCGTCGCCGTCGTCGGCACGGGCACCATGGGCCAGGGGATCGCCCAGGTGGCCCTGGTCGCAGGCCATCCCGTACGGCTCTACGACAGCGCCCCCGGCCGCGCGGAGGCGGCCGTGGCCGCCCTCGCGGCCCGGCTGGACCGGCTGGTCGAGAAGGGCCGGATGGACCGGGCGGAACGCGACGGCGCGGTGGCCCGGCTGCACGCCGCCGCCGATCCGGCCGAGCTGGCCGACGCCGCGCTCGTCGTCGAGGCAGTCGTCGAGCTGCTCCCGGTCAAGCAGCAGCTCTTCGCCGACCTCGAGAAGATCGTCGGCGACGACACCCTGCTGGCCACCAACACCTCCTCCCTCTCCGTCACCGCCATCGCGGGCGGGCTGCGCCTGTCCGGCCGGTTCGTCGGATTGCACTTCTTCAACCCGGCGCCGCTGCTGCCCCTGGTCGAGGTCGTCAGCGGCTTCGCCACCGAACCGTCCGCCGCCACGCGCGCGTACGCGACGATGCGGAGCTGGGGCAAGACGCCGGTGCGCTGCGCCGACACCCCCGGCTTCATCGTCAACCGCATAGCCCGGCCCTTCTACGCGGAGGCGCTGCGGGTGTACGAGGAGGGCGTGGCCGATCCGGCCACCATCGACGCGGCGCTGCGCGAGTGCGGCGGGTTCCGGATGGGGCCGTTCGAGCTGACCGACCTCATCGGCCAGGACGTCAACGAGGCCGTCACCCGCTCCGTCTGGGAGTCCTTCTACCAGGACCCCAAGTTCACCCCGTCCCTGGCCCAGCGCCGACTGGTCGAGTCGGCGCGGCTCGGGCGCAAGTCCGGCCAGGGCTGGTTCCCGTACGGGGAGGGCGCGGCCGCCCCGGTGCCGCACACCGCGCCGCCCGCCGGCCCGCCCGCCTCGGTGGTCGTGCAGGGCGAGCTGTACCAGGCCGAGCCGCTGGTCCGGCTGCTGCGGGAGACGGCGGCCGTCGCCGTCGACTTCCGGCAGGACGCGGTCGAGGGCTATCCGGGCTGGATCGAGCTGCCGAGCGGGACCCGGCTCTTCCTCGCCGACGGCACGGCCGCCGACGACGCCGCGATGCCCGTCATCCACTTCGACCTCGCGCTCGACTACGCCACCTGCGAGCGGATCGTCCTCGCGCCCGCCTCGACCGTGGACGAGCCGTCCCTCCGGGATGCGGTCGGCCTCTTCCAGGCCCTCGGCAAGAAGGTCAGCGTCATCCGGGACGTGCCGGGCATGATCGTCGCCCGTACGGTCGCCATGCTCGCCGACTTCGCCCTGGACGCCGCCACGCGCGCGGTGGCGGACGCCGACGACATCGACACGGCGATGCGACTGGGCGTGAACTACCCGCGCGGGCCGCTCGCCTGGGGCGCGGAGCTGGGCGCGGACTGGGTCCTGGAGACCCTGTCCAACCTCCACGAGGAGTACCCGAGCGGCCGCTACGCCCCTTCCCAGGCGCTCCGGCGCCGGGTCGCCGCCGAGAACGCCGCGGCGGACGGGGAGGGAGCGGAGTGACCACCGCGAAGCGCGACACGTACACCCCGGAGACGCTGCTCTCCGTCGCCGTCCGGATCTTCAACGAGCGCGGTTACGACGGCACCTCCATGGAGCACCTGTCCAAGGCCGCCGGGATCTCCAAGTCCTCGATCTACCACCACGTCGCCGGCAAGGAGGAGCTGCTGCGACGGGCGGTCAGCCGGGCGCTCGACGGGCTCTTCGCCATCCTCGACGAGCCGGGGGCGAACCGCGGCCGGGCCATCGAGCGGGTCGAGTACGTCACCCGCCGCACCGTCGAGGTGCTGATGGCGGAGCTGCCCTACGTCACGCTGCTGCTGCGGGTCCGCGGCAACACCCGGACCGAGCGGTGGGCCCTGGAACGGCGGCGCGAGTTCGACCAGAGAGTGGCCGACCTGCTCAAGGCGGCCGCCGCCGACGGGGACCTGCGGGCCGATGTGGACATCCGGCTCGCCACCCGGCTGCTCTTCGGCATGATCAACTCGCTGGTGGAGTGGTACCGGCCGCATCCGGGCGGCGAGGCCGACCGCGACCAACTGGTGGACACCGTCGTCCACCTCGCCTTCGACGGGCTGCGGACGGCGCGCTGAGGCGTCGGGGGACGGGCGCGGCGCGTCGGGGGACGGGCGCGGCGCGTCGGGGGACGGGCCCGCCCGGCCCCCCGCCGGGTATGCGGAGCCTGCCGGGCAGTGCACCGGGCGAGCCGGGCGGGACACCGGGTGAGCCGGGCAGGACGCCGGGCAAACCCGCCCGGTCGGCGCAACCGTCCGCCCTCGCCCGGTCGGCGTATCCCGTTCACCCGGTGTGGTCGGGGTCCAGGTCCGTCTCCTCGAAGACCAGAAGCGTGCGCGTCGACAGCACCTCGGGAATGGACTGGATCTTGGTGAGGACCAGCTCGCGCAGGGTCCTGTTGTCCGGCGTGTGCACGAGCAGCAGCACGTCGAAGTCTCCGCTGACCAGAGCGATGTGGGCCGCCCCCGGCAGCGCCTGGAGCTGTTCGCGGACCGTGCGCCAGGAGTTCTGGACGATCTTGAGCGTGATGTAGGCGGAGGCGCCGTGGCCCGCCCGCTCGTGGTTCAGCCGGGCGCTGAAGCCCCGGATCACCCCGTCGTCGATCAGCCGGTTGATCCGGGCGTAGGCGTTGGCGCGGGAGACATGGACCCGCTCGGCCACGGAGCGTATCGACGCGCGGCCGTCCGTCTGGAGGATGCGAAGGATGGACCGGTCGATCGAGTCCAGCGGCCGCGCCGCCGGGCCCCGCTCTCCTTCGTAGGCCATTTGTTCATCCGCCATGTCCCCCCGCCTCTCTCCCATGGACGACATGTCTCTATCCCAGGCTGTGGAGAACCGATTGTCCACAGGCTGAGGGTGCCTGTAGCCAAAATGCCTCCACGACCGAACAATCGGTAGGTGAGGCGCGCCACATTCGCGCCACCCGCCTTCGGGTCTTATGCCCGCTCCCACGAGGAGGTGGACTCGTTGCAACAGCGCAGTTCGACGGTCCAAGCGCCACCCGCTGCCGCCCCTGTCTACCGGCCGACCCCGCCTCCGGCGTGGAAGCCGCGCACCGACCCCGCCCCCCTGCTGCCCGACGCCGAGCCGTTCCGGGTCATCGGCACGGACGCCATGGCCGGCGCCGACCCCGAGCTGCTGCGCCGGCTGTACGCGGAGCTGGTGCGCGGACGGCGGTAC
Organism: Streptomyces sp. NPDC048353; assembly: GCF_055587165.1. NCBI lineage: Bacteria > Bacillati > Actinomycetota > Actinomycetes > Kitasatosporales > Streptomycetaceae > Streptomyces > Streptomyces sp. NPDC048353. The sequence continues at coordinate 321,256 of NZ_JBVJGU010000005.1, forward strand.
AACGCCCAGGCCACCGCCCTCACCAAGCAGGGCCGGCTCGCCGTCTACCCCTCGACCACCGGTCAGGAGGCCTGCGAGGTGGCCGCCGCCCTGGCGCTCGAGGACCGCGACTGGCTCTTCCCGTCGTACCGCGACACCCTGGCGGCCGTCGCCCGCGGCCTCGACCCGGTGCAGGCGCTGACGCTGCTGCGCGGCGACTGGCACACCGGGTACGACCCGCGGGAGTACCGGATCGCCCCGCTGTCCACCCCGCTCGCCACCCAGCTGCCGCACGCGGTCGGCCTGGCGCACGCGGCCCGCCTCAAGGGCGACGACGTCGTCGCGCTCGCCATGGTCGGCGACGGCGGCACCAGCGAGGGCGACTTCCACGAGGCGCTGAACTTCGCGGCCGTCTGGCAGGCCCCCGTGGTCTTCCTGGTGCAGAACAACGGCTTCGCGATCTCCGTGCCGCTCGCCAAGCAGACCGCCGCGCCGTCCCTCGCGCACAAGGCCGTGGGCTACGGCATGCCCGGCCGGCTGGTCGACGGCAACGACGCCGTCGCCGTCCACCAGGTGCTGACCGAGGCCGTGGCCCGGGCCCGGCGGGGTGGCGGACCGACGCTGGTCGAGGCCGTGACGTACCGCATCGACGCCCACACCAACGCCGACGACGCCACCCGCTACCGCGGCGACGCCGAGGTCGAGGCCTGGCGGGCGCACGACCCGATCCGGATCCTGGAGCAGGAGCTGACGGAGCGCGGACTGCTCGACGAGGACGGCAAGCGGACGGCGGCCGAGGCCGCCGAGACGATGGCCGCCACCCTGCGCGAGCGGATGAACGCCGACCCGGTGCTGGACCCGATGGACCTGTTCGCGCACGTCTACGCCGAGCAGACGACGCAACTGCGCGAGCAGGCGGCCCAGCTGCGCGCCGAACTCGACGCCGAGAGCGAGGCGTGATGACCACCGCGCAGAAGACGGCGGGCAGGGCCGCGGCCAAGCCCGCCACCATGGCGCAGGCCCTCCAGCGGGCCATGCGCGACGCGATGGCCGAGGACCCGACGGTGCACGTCCTCGGAGAGGACGTCGGCGCCCTCGGCGGTGTCTTCCGGGTCACGGACGGGCTCGCCAAAGAGTTCGGCGAGGACCGCTGCACGGACACCCCGCTGGCCGAGGCGGGCATCCTCGGCACGGCCGTCGGCATGGCGATGTACGGGCTGCGGCCGGTCGTCGAGATGCAGTTCGACGCTTTCGCCTACCCGGCGTTCGAGCAGCTGATCAGCCACGTCTCCCGGATGCGGAACCGCACGCGCGGGGCGCTGCCGATGCCGCTGGTGGTCCGGGTGCCGTACGGCGGCGGAATCGGCGGCGTGGAGCACCACAGCGACTCCTCCGAGGCGTACTACATGGCGACTCCGGGGCTCCATGTCGTCACGCCGGCCACGGTCGAGGACGCGTACGGCATGCTGCGGGCGGCCATCGCCTCCGACGACCCGGTGGTCTTCCTGGAGCCGAAGCGGCTCTACTGGTCGAAGTCCGACTGGTCGCCCGAGGCGCCGAAGGCGGTGGAGCCGATCGGCAAGGCGGTGGTGCGGCGCAGCGGCCGCAGCGCCACGCTGATCACGTACGGGCCTTCCGTGCCGGTCTGCCTGGAGGCGGCGGAGGCCGCGCGGGCGGAGGGCTGGGACCTGGAGGTGGTGGACCTGCGTTCGCTGGTGCCCTTCGACGACGAGACGGTCTGCGCGTCGGTGCGGCGCACCGGCCGGGCGGTCGTCGTGCACGAGTCGACCGGGTTCGGCGGTCCCGGCGGGGAGATCGCGGCGCGGGTGACCGAGCGCTGCTTCCACCACCTGGAGGCACCGGTGCTGCGCGTCGCCGGTTTCGACATCCCGTATCCGCCGCCGATGCTGGAGCGGCACCACCTGCCGGGCGTGGACCGGGTCCTGGACGCGGTGGCGCGGCTGCAGTGGGAGGCGGGGAGCTGATGGCCCAGGTGCTCGAATTCAAGCTGCCGGACCTCGGTGAAGGGCTGACCGAGGCGGAGATCGTGCGCTGGCTGGTGAACGTCGGCGACGTCGTCGCCATCGACCAGCCGGTCGTCGAGGTCGAGACCGCGAAGGCGATGGTGGAGGTGCCCTGTCCCTACGGGGGCGTGGTGACGGCCCGGTTCGGCGAGGAGGGCACCGAACTGCCCGTCGGGGCGCCGCTGCTGACCGTCGCGGTCGGCGGCACGGAGACGGGAACGGCCGGCGGGCCGCCCGGCGCGGACGCCGGAGCCGGTACGGGTACGGGTACGGGCGCCGGGGCTTCCGGCGCGAACGGGTCGGCGGGGGCGAACGGTTCCGGCGGCGCGGCCGCCGACGCCGAGTCCTCGGAGTACTCCGGCAATGTGCTCGTCGGGTACGGCACGGCCGGCCCGGCGGCCCGGCGGCGCAGGGTCCGCCAGTCGAGTCCTGCGGTGGCGAGCCCGGCGGCCGCGGCACCGGTCGCACCGGCTGCCGTCGTCACCGTCGCCCCCGCGGCGGGAGTGCCCGGGCAGCAGGAAGGGCCCGTGCCCGTCATCTCGCCGCTCGTGCGCAAGCTGGCCCGGGAGAAGGGCCTCGACCTGCGGGAGGTGCGCGGTTCGGGCCCGGAAGGGCTCATCCTGCGCGCCGACGTGGAGCAGGCCCTGGCCACCGCGGCGGCACCGGTGAAGGCGCAGGCCCCGGTGGCCGCCCCGACCGCCCTGTCCGCCGCCGTGGCGACGGCGGAGCGGATCCCGCTGCGCGGGGTACGGGGTGCCGTGGCCGACAAGCTCAGCCGCAGCCGGACCGAGATCCCGGACGCGACCTGCTGGGTCGACGCCGACGCGACCGAGCTGCTGGCCGCCCGGGCCGCGATGAACGCGGCGGGCGGTCCGAAGATCTCCCTGCTCGCCCTGCTCGCCCGGATCTGCACGCACGCGCTCGGCCGTTTCCCGGAGCTCAACTCCACGGTGGACACCGCGGCCCGGGAGATCGTCCGGCTGCCGTCCGTGCACCTCGGGTTCGCGGCCCAGACCGAACGCGGCCTGGTCGTCCCGGTCGTACGGGACGCCGGTGCCCGCACGGCGGAGTCCCTGACGGCGGAGTTCGCGAGGCTGACGGAGGCGGCCAGGCAGGGGACGCTGACGCCGGCGGACCTGACCGGCGGGACGTTCACGCTGAACAACTACGGGGTGTTCGGGGTCGACGGTTCCACGCCGATCATCAACCACCCCGAGGCGGCGATGCTCGGCGTGGGCCGGATCATCCCCAAGCCCTGGGTCCACCAGGGTGAACTCGCCGTACGGAAGGTCGTCCAGCTGTCGTTCACGTTCGACCACCGGGTCTGCGACGGCGGCACGGCGGGCGGCTTCCTCCGCTACGTCGCGGACTGCGTGGAGCAGCCCGCGGTGCTGCTCCGCACCGTCTGACCCGCCGCCCACGAGGCGGGCCGCGCCCTGCCGGCCCGCCCCCGGGGCCGCGGCGCGCGGCGGAGCTCTCCGTCTCGGAGGGTGGCGCGTACGGCCCCTCGGGCGCCCGGGTGATGTCTCCGTCCGTGAGATGGAGCCGATCTTTCGGGCGCATCCCGGCGGCCGCGGACCATACTGCTGGGATGACGACCGCGTATGACGCCATCGTGCCGGCCGGAGGGGCCGCCAGGCGGCTGGGTGGTGCGGACAAGCCGCAGGTGAGGGTCGGCGGACGGGCGCTGCTTGACCGGGTGCTCGCGGGGTGCCGGGGCGCCGCGCGCACGATCGTCGTCGGTGACCGGCGGGAGACCGTGCGCGACGTGGAGTGGGCGCGGGAGGAACCGCCCGGCGGGGGGCCGCTGGCCGCGCTCGAGGCCGGGCTGCGCCGGGTGACCGCGGAGAGGGTGCTCGTCCTCTCCGCCGACCTCCCCTTCCTCGACGAGAAGACCGGCCTCCGTCTCCTGGACGCCCTGCCCGACGAGCCGGGCTCCTCCGAGGACCCGGGCACCCCCGACAACCCGGGCAGGCCCGACCACCCGGGCAGCCCCGACCACCCGGGCACCCCCGACCACCCGGCCAGGCCCGCGATCTCCGGCCCCGGCCACCTCGGCCCCGGCCACCGCGGCCCCGGCCACCCCGGCCCCGGGAACCCGGGCACCCCCGGCGCGCCGTCCCCCACCGACGTCCCGCCCTTCGACGCCGCGTTGCTCGTCGACGGTGAGGGGCGGGACCAGCCGCTGGTCGCCGCGTACCGCACCGGCCCGCTCCGGCGTGAGTTGTCTCTCATCGCCGCCGAACGCGGCAGCCTCACCGGCCTCCCCTTGCGTCTGCTCACGGGAAGGCTTCGCATCACCCGGGTCACCGCGGAGCCCCTGGCCTCCTTCGACTGCGACACCTGGGAGGACATCGCCACGGCCCGGGCCCGTATCAGGGAGCATGGGAACGTGCTGGACGAATGGATCACCGCAGTCAAGGACGAGTTGGGCATCGAGATCGACGTCGACACCGGCGTCCTGCTCGACCTGGCCCGTGACGCCGCCCACGGGGTCGCCCGCCCCGCCGCGCCGCTGACCACCTTCCTGGTCGGCTACGCGGCGGCTCAGGCCGCCGCCCGTGGCGAGGGCGCACCCGAGGCGGTCGCCGAGGCCTCCCGCAAGGCCGCGGCGCTCGCCGCCCGGTGGGCCGCGGAAGCGGAGCAGGGCACCGCCGGATGACCCCGCACGAGGCCGCGGCCCCCGCCCCGGACAGCGACGGCGTCGACGAGGCGCTCGCCCTCGTCGCGCGGCCCCGGCCCGCCGAGCCGCGCCCCGAGTCACCGCACCGCGCGACCGGCTGGCCCGAGGCACGGGCCGTCGCCGCCCGGGCCGGAACGGCCGCCGGGGCAGGGCGCCCGCCCCGCGCCGTGCCGCTCGGACAGGCGCTCGGCCACGTCCTCGCCGAGCCGCTGCGCGCACTCACCGACCTGCCGCCCTTCGACACCTCCGCCATGGACGGCTGGGCGGTCGCCGGCCCCGGCCCCTGGGAGGTCCGCGAGGCGGAGTCTGTCCTCGCCGGAGACGCCCCCGCCGCCGCGCTGGCCGACGGTACGGCGGTACGAATCGCCACCGGCGCCCGGATCCCGGCCGAGACGACGGCGATCGTCCGCAGCGAACACTCCCGCACCGACTCCGGCGGCCATCTGCACGCCCGGCACCGGGTGGTCCAGGGCCAGGACATCCGCCCGCGCGGCCAGGAGTGCCGCTCGGGCGACCGCTTGCTGCCCGCCGGCACGCCGGTCACCCCCGCCGTGCTCGGTCTCGCCGCCGCCGCCGGATACGACGAGCTGCGCACCGTGCCCCGGCCCCGGGTGGAGATCCTGGTCCTCGGGGACGAGCTGCTCACCGCCGGACTCCCCCACGACGGCCTGATCCGTGACGCCCTCGGCCCGATGGTCGGCCCCTGGCTGAGCGCGCTCGGCGCCGAGGTCCTCGCCACCCGCCGGATCGGTGACGACGCCGACGCCCTGTACGCCGCCGTCGCCGGCTCCGAGGCCGATCTTGTGATCACCACCGGGGGCACGGCCGCGGGCCCCGTCGACCACGTCCACCCCGTCCTCGCCAAGGCGGGCGCCGCGCTCCTCGTGGACGGCGTGAAAGTCCGCCCCGGCCACCCCATGCTCCTCGCCCGACTCGACGAGCCCGCCGCCGACGAGCCCCTCGCCGACGAACCCACCAGCCGCGACGAAGCGACCAGCCCCGGCATGACCCTCCCGACCCGGCAAGGCGACCCGGCCCGCTCCGACCGGCCCGGCACCGCCCGCCGGCCCGACGGGGCCGCCCGTCCCGTCCGGTACCTCGTCGGACTGCCCGGGAACCCGCTCGCCGCCGTCTCCGGGCTCCTCACCCTCGTCGAACCGCTGCTGCGCGCGCTGGGAGGCGCCCCGGCGCCCGGCCCATACCGCGCGCCGGTACGCGAGGAGGTGCACGGCCACCCGCACGACACCCGGCTCGTCCCGGTCGTCCACTGCGGGGAGCAGGCCGTGCCCCTGCACTACAACGGCCCGGCGATGCTCCGTGGCATCGCGGCCGCGGACGGCATGGCCGTCGTCCCGCCCGGGGGCGCGAAGCCCGGCGACGTCCTGGAGATCCTCGACCTTCCCTGGCCGGAGACGCCCGTCGCGGGAGCGTCCCAAGGAGCGTGTTTCACGTGAAACTTCCCAGTCGGGACATCATGGCGCGCCATGTCGACGAGAAGATGGCGCCGTCCCGTATCCGGATGCCCCGGCAGGTCGTCGAGCGTCCGCTGCGGCAGGTGGGCAAGCGGCTGCTGATGGCGCTGTCGGTGCTGATCGTGACGGTCCTGATCGTCTACATCGACCGGGCGGGTTACCACGACAACGCCGACGACTCCGTCGACTTCCTCGACGCCGTCTACTACGCGACCGTGACCCTCTCGACCACCGGCTACGGCGACATCGTCCCGTACAGCGACTCGGCGCGGCTGGTCAACATCCTGCTGATCACGCCGCTGCGCGTGCTTTTCCTGATCATCCTGGTCGGCACCACTCTCGAGGTCCTCACCGAACGGACCCGGGAGGAGTGGCGGCTGAACCGCTGGAGGTCCACCTTGCGTGACCACACCGTCGTCGTCGGCTTTGGAACGAAGGGACGATCGGCCATCCAGACGCTCTGCGCCACCGGGCTGCGCAAGGACCAGATCGTCATCGTCGATCCGTCCGGCAAGGTGATCGAGACGGCGAACGCCGACGGCTTCGTCGGCGTGGTCGGCGACGCGACCCGCAGCGATGTGCTGGTGCGCGCCGAGGTCCAGAAGGCCCGTCAGATCGTCATCGCCACCCAGCGCGACGACACCGCGGTCCTGGTCACCCTCACGGCCCGGCAGCTCAACCGGGGCGCGAAGATCGTCGCCGCGGTACGGGAGGAGGAGAACGCGCCGCTGCTGCGCCAGTCGGGCGCGGACGCCGTGATCACCAGCGCCAGTGCGGCGGGACGCCTGCTGGGCCTCTCCGTGCTGAGTCCCAGCGCGGGCGCGGTGATGGAGGACCTGATCCAGCAGGGTTCGGGCCTCGACCTGATCGAACGGCCGGTGATAAAGGCCGAGGTCGGCAAGAACGTACGCGAGACCGGCGACCTGGTCGTCAGCGTGCTGCGCGGGCACCGGCTGCTCAGCTACGACGATCCGGCCGCCAGTCCGCTGCAGTTGACGGACCGTGTGATCACGATCGTGCGGGCGGCGTCCGTCACTCCGCTGACGAGTCCGCCGGAGTAGCCTCGCCGCCATGCATGCGATCACGATTCCGGAACCCGGCGGTCCCGAGGCCCTGGTCTGGGCCGAGGTGCCCGATCCCGTGCCCGCCGAGGGCGAAGTCCTCGTCGAGGTGGTGGCCGGCGCCGTCAACCGCGCCGACCTGCTCCAGCGGCAGGGCTTCTACGATCCGCCGCCCGGCACCTCGCCGTACCCCGGTCTTGAGTGTTCCGGACGGATCGCCGCTCTCGGCCCCGGGGTGTCCGGCTGGTCGGTCGGCGACGAGGTGTGCGCCCTGCTCGTCGGCGGCGGTTATGCGGAGAAGGTCGCCGTCCCCGCCGGCCAGCTGCTGCCGGTTCCGGACGGCGTGGACCTGGTCACGGCCGCGGCACTGCCCGAGGTCACCAGCACGGTCTGGTCGAACGTCTTCATGATCGCCCACCTGCGGCCGGGCGAGACGCTGCTGGTGCACGGCGGCGCCAGCGGCATCGGCACGATGGCGATCCAGCTGGCCAAGGCGGTGGGCGCGCGCGTCGCGGTGACCGCGGGCGGGCCGGAGAAGCTGGCGCGCTGTGGCGAACTGGGCGCGGACATCCTGATCGACTACCGCGAACAGGACTTCGTCGAGGAGCTGCGCAAGGCGACCGACGGGGCCGGGGCGGACGTCATCCTCGACATCGTCGGGGCGAAGTACCTGGACCGCAATGTGAAGGCGCTCGCGGTCAACGGGCGTCTCGCCGTCATCGGCATGCAGGGCGGCGTGAAGGCCGAGCTGAACCTCGGGGCGCTGCTCGCCAAGCGCGGCGCGATCACGGCGACGACGCTGAGGGCCCGCCCGCTGCAGGAGAAGGCGGCCATCGTGGCCGCGGTCCGGGAGCACGTCTGGCCGCTGATCGGGGCCGGCACGGTCCGTCCGGTCGTCGACCGCACGCTGCCCTTGCGGGACGCCGCCGAGGCCCACCGTGCGCTCGACTCCGGGACGCACGTCGGCAAGATCCTGCTGGTCGCCGACCGGCCCTGACGGCCCGTAGGACAGCGAGAGGGGCCCGGCGCACGCATCGTGCCCCGGGCCCCTCTCCCTTGTGCTTGCCCGACCCGCAGGCCTACGGGCCTCCAGACCTACAGGTACGGGCCCGAGCGGATCGCGTGGCCGGGGCCCTGGTCGTCGTCATCGTCGTGCGAGGCGCCCGGCGGCAGCGCCCGGCGCATCTGCTCCAACTGGGCGCGGGCCGCCATCTGCTGGGCGAACAGCGCCGTCTGGATACCGTGGAAAAGTCCCTCCAGCCACCCCACGAGCTGGGCCTGCGCGATGCGCAGCTCCGCCTCGGAGGGGATGGCCTCGTCCGTGAACGGCAGGGACAGGCGCTCCAGTTCCTCGACCAGCTCGGGCGCCAGCCCGTCCTCCAGCTCCTTGACCGAGCTGGCGTGGATGTCCTTGAGCCTGACGCGGCTGGCCTCGTCGAGAGGTGCCGCCCGTACTTCCTCCAGGAGCTGCTTGATCATGCTGCCGATCCGCATGACCTTCGCCGGCTGTTCGACCATTTCCGTCACCGGGACCTCGCGGGATTCGTCGTCACCCTGAGTGCCGCCGAGCGCCATCCCGTCCTGTCCCACGATGAGGACCTGGGGGCTCTCCTGCGACCGTTCATTCCTCGGCATCTCCATGCCGCCATTGTCTCGCACACATGCCTCACCACACGGTGTGCCCCTGTACGACGGTGATCCACCCTCGTACAGGGGCACAGCACGGCAACGAACGGCGACGAACAGCTACGAACGGGACCGCTCGGGACCGGCCGCGACCGATCGGCTCACGCCGGACCGGTCAGGCCCCCCGCCGGTCAGGCCACCCCGCTGGTCATGTCGCGGCCCGGCGGGCCAGGGCGCCGCGGGAGCGGGTCACCAGCGCCGCCAGGACCGCGGCGCCGAGGGGTACCAGGACCAGCAGGGCGAGCAGCGTCGCCCAGGGCACGACGATCGTGACCTGGGGAGGCGTGAGCGAGCCGCCCCAGCCCTCCGCGAGGGCCTGCTCGAAGAACCGCTGCTGCTGACGCTGCTCGGTGAGCCGCAGCCCGATCGCCGGCAGGACGCCGGCCGCCGAGCCGAGGATCACCCCCATCGCCGCGACCACACCGCACTGGAAGCCGCTGAGGGTACGGCGGACGCGGGGCGGTGCGCCGACCGCGGCGAGGGTCTTGAGGTCGGCCTCGGCGTCGGCCTGCGCGAGACCGGTGGCGATACCGGCCGCGCCGATGGTGACCAGGCCCGCGAAGACGGTCAGCGACAGGAGCACGATGCTGGTGTCGCCGACGAAGCCCTCCTCCACGCGGAGGTCGACATCGCTGCCGATCTTGGCGAGTTCGCCGTCCAGCTTCTGCCGGGCCTCGGTGCCGGGCAGCTGGTCGGTGGAGAAGAACGAGCCGAGCGGCACGGTGGAGAACCCCGCCGCCTTGGCCGCGGCCGGGGTGATGAGCCCCTGCAGGCCGTACGCCTTGTGGTCCCCGGTCACCAGGTGGGCGGGGAGGGTCTTGACCACACCGGGGAGCGGCTTGCCCTCCTGCTCGGCCCGGTCGGCCGCCTCCGTGTCGGTGACCGTCTTGACCGAGATCGTGCTGTCCCGCTCGACCTGCGCCCGGGAGAAGGTGACGATCTTGCCGTCGGCGAGCGCCTTCTCGGCGGCCGCGTCCTTGATGCCGAGCACCTTCAGGAGCTTGGCGTCGCCGACGACCAGGCCGCCTTCGGCGCCGACGATCCCGCCGTTGCCGCCCTCCAGACAGCGCCAGTCCTTGGCCAGCTTCTCGCGCTCGGCCCGGGTGAACTTGTCCGCCGGGTCCTTGCCGTCGACGCTCGGCCCCCACAGCGGGCACTCGTTGGCCTTCGGGATGACGATGTCGAAGCGGCCGCACCCCGGCTCGCCGCCGTAGGGCTCACAGGTGGGCTTGCCGACGTGGACGCGTGCGACGTCGGCGCGGGTGTCGACGGGGAACAGCCGCTGGACGGCGTCACGGACCGCCGGGACGTCCCGGCCGCCCTCCTCGGTGACGAGCGCGGAGACGGCCCCGTACGGGAGCCGGGCCTGGTACTCGGCGCGGGCCTCGGCCTCGTCGCTCGCCGCGTACGTGGAGACGGCGACGGTGCCGGCGACGGCGGCGAGCACGGCGGCGACGGCGGGCGCCGTACGGCCCCGGTTGCGCACGGCGTCCCGCAGGGCGAGCCGCGGCGACAGCGGCAGCCAGCGGCCGGTCCGCCCGAAGAGACCCACCAGGGCGGGGGTCAGGGCGACCACGCCCAGCTCGGCGATGGCGCTGCCGCCCGCGACGATGGCGAACTGGTCCGTGACGACCGAGCCGTACAGCGCGATGGCCCCGCCGAGGAGCACGGCGCCGAGACCGACCAGGGGCAGCACACGGCTGCTGCGGCGGACACCGCGGCGGCCGGTGAGCGAGGCGAGGACGGTCTGCCGGGAGGCGGTGACGGCCGGCACGATCGCGGCGAGCAGGCCGGTCAGGACGGCCAGCAGGGCGATGCCGAGGAGCTCCAGCGGGCGGATGTCGAAGGCGCCGAACCGCTTCCCCATGTACTGCTCGAGGAGAGGCTGCAGGGAGAAGGTCAGGATCAGGGCGAGGATCGTGCCCACGACGGCCGCGGCGACGCCGATGACCAGGCCGCCGGCCAGGACGATGGCGCGGATGTGGCTCCGGTCGCCGCCGTTGGCTCCGACGAGGCCCAGCTGGCGGCGCGAGCGGCGCGCGCCGACGGCGAACGCGGGACCGGCCAGCAGACAGATCTCCAGCATCGCCAGCCCGACGACGGTGCCGAGGGCGGCGAGCTCGGCGGCCTGGGCGCTGCCACTGACCTGGTAGTCGCCCCAGCCGCCCTTCTGGAAGAGCGGAACCTCGGAGTCGGCCGGCGGGTTCAGCAGGACCAGGCGCGAGACGACCGCCACACCCTTGGTGTTGATCTGCTGCACGGTGTTCCACGTGAAACCACCGGAGTGCTTCACCAGGTACGTGGTGGAGGACTGCGGCTTCGACAGACCGGCGCTCTCGACGGCCTTGGCATACGGGGCGAGGAAGGCGCCCGGAAGGGCGTTGACCTCGTTGGCCTTCAGGGCGTCGGGCAGTTCGTAAGAACCGACGATCCGGTACGGGCGGTCGTAGCCGCGGGCCGAGAGGGTGGAGCCGAGGGTCAGACCGCTGGCTTCCAGGAACTGCGTGGTGGCGGCGACCTCGTCCGGCTTCTCCGGGAAGCGGCCTTCCTGGAGGCTCATGATGCCCCGGGCGATCGGGTCGGCGGCCTTCAGCTCACGGACCTCGGTCTGGAGCAGTCCGTGCACCGTCGTGAGCTTGGCGCTGCCGGAGGTGTCGGTCAGGACGGTGGAGCCGGCCGGGATCGTCTTGGTGACGTCGGTCGAGCCGCTCGGCCAGACCGCGTCGCCGTAGTCCTTGGCCGGGTTGTGCATCTCCCCGTCCGGGGACTGGAAGATCGGTACGCCGCCGTACTGCGTGTCGGCGAAACGGGCGTCGGCCGCGCCGATGCCGCGCTCCAATTGCTCCTCGGTGGAGAGTTCGGAGCTGCGCAGGGTCAGATCGGCGGCGCTCACGCCCAGGATGGGCAGGGCGATCATCGCGAGGACGAGGAAGCTGCGGCCTTTGAAGCGCCAGGCGTCGCGGCGGGCGATGCGGATGGCGGCGCGCCAGGAATGGAGCCAGGTGTTCACCGCTCGGCCGCCTGGCCGGAGAGGAGGGAGTCGGCGTCGCTGCGCACGGTCTGGTCGACGACGGCGCCGTCGCGCAGGAAGACGACCCGGTCGGCCCAGGCGGCGAACCGCGGCTCGTGGGTGACCAGGACGCCTGCGGCACCGGCGTCGCACCGGGAGCGGAGCAGGGCGAGGACGGACTCGCCGGTCTCGGAGTCCAGAGCTCCGGTGGGCTCGTCGGCGAGGACGAGACGACGGTCGCCGACGAGGGCGCGGGCTATCGCGACACGCTGCTGCTGGCCGCCGGACATCTCGTCGGGGAAGCGGTCGGCGAGATGGCCGAGCTCCATCTCCTCCAGGGCGGCGACGGCCTCGGTACGGGCCTTGCGGGCGGCGACGCCGTCCAGTTCGCGGGGCAGGGCCACGTTCTCGGCGGCGGTCAGGGCCGGGATGAGGTTGTAGTCCTGGAAGACGTAACCGATGCTGCGCCGGCGCAGGGCGGCGAGGGCCTTGCGGTCGGCGGTGGTGATGTCGGTGTCCTCGACGATCACCTGGCCGGAGGTGGGGGCGTCGAGGCCGCCCGCGATGGTGAGCAGCGTGGACTTGCCGGAGCCGGACGGGCCCATGACGGCGACCAGTTCACCGGGGTAGACGGCGAGGTCGATGCCGCGCAGGGCGTGCACCTCCGTGGCGCCCGATCCGTGGACGCGGGTGAGGTTCCGCAGCTGAAGCACGGGCTGTTGTGACTGCCGTGGCTGCTGTGGCTGGCGTGGCTGGTGTGACTTCTGGGTGGTCATGAAGGGGTCCCCCTTGGTCGTACGCGGGTGGACGCCCGGTGACGGACGGGCGCGTACGGAGCGGATGGAGAGGCGGTCCGAGGTGAGAACGGATGGAGAGGCGGTCCGAGGTGAGTGGGTGCGGTGGGGCACCGGACCCGGACCTGTGCGGGATCGGGGCCGCGGGTGGTGGCGGGTCAGCGCAGCGGTGTCGGGCGCACGTCCTCGACGGGTGCGCCCGAGGCGGGTCGCGGCTCGGGCTCCCGGGCGGCGACGGCCGTCGCGGAGAGGCGGATCAGCCGGGCCTCGCAGTGGTCGAGCCAGCGGGCCTCGGCCTCCGTCTGGAAGATCAGCTGTTCCAGGACGAGCAGCCAGGCCACGTCGTCCCGCTCCCGGCTCTCCCCGCTCTCGAGCGCGTGCAGGGCCTGGGCCTTGAGCCGGGTGTAGTCCTGCATCGCCTTCACGGTGTGGTGGCGCTGGGACTGGATGACGGCGCGGATATCGACCCCGGGCGCCCCGACGGCCATCGCGAGCTTGATGGCCAGCTCGTCACGGGCCGGGCTGGTCCGGTCGACGGGCTTCTCGAACCAGGTCCTGAGTTCGGCCCGTCCGCCGTCGGTGATCCGGTAGAGCGCATGGCCGGCCTCGTCCTCGCCGTCCTGGGTGACCATGCCGTCGCGTTCGAGACGGTTCAGGGTCGTGTACACCTGGCCCACGTTGAGCGGCCAGGTGGAGCCGGTACGGGACTCGAACTCCGTGCGGAGCTGTGAGCCGTACCGAGGGCCCTGTTCGAGGAGGGCGAGAAGCCCGTGGCGGATCGACATACTCAGTATGTATACCGAGTATGCCCTCGCCGACAAGCGACCTCGGACGGATTCACGGCGTCCGTCTCAAGGGGGACCCGGAGGGTCAGCGGCGCCGCATCCGGATGCCGAGGAAGCCGATCCCGAGCCCCATCAGGGCGAGGCCGGCGCCCATGGTGAGGACGGGAATCTGCCGGTCAACGGTGGTGGAGGTGGTCTCCGCGCCCACCCGCCGGGCCGCCGCGGGCAGGCTCTCCTCGGCGCCGGACGGGGGCGCCCCGTCCGTCGGAGGTACCCCTTCGCGGTCCTGCGCCTCGTCCTCCGTGAGCGGCGGGACCCCGTCGGCTGTTGCGGTTTTGGTACGGGAGGGGTCGGCGGACTCGCCGGGGGTCAGCGGCACCGGTACGGGGGAGGCGGCGGGGCGACCGGGCCGTTCGCGCCCTTGTCCGGCCGGGCGGCCGGCGAGCGAGGCGGACCGGCTGGGGGCCTGGGGTTCGGAGGGTCCGGGCGTCGCGGCGGGCGGGGCGGGGGCTCCGGAAGCGCCGGGCGAGGTGGCGGCTCCGGCGGCGGGGCGGGAGGGGGCGGCCGTGCCGGCGGGTCTGGTGTGCCCCTTGCCGGGGCCTCTTCCGGGGGCACCCGGTCCCTTGCCGCCGTGCCCCTGTCCCGGGCCGGCCGCCGAGGAGGCGGTCGGAGCGGAGGGGGTGGAGGGGCGGGAGGACGAGGAGGGGGGTGTGGGGGTGGCCCGTGAGGGCTTCGAGACGGTGGAGGGGGTCAGGGGTACCGCCCTCGCACCGGGGGACGCCTGCCGCCCCGCGGAGGAAGCCGCCGCCTCACCCGCCGCTGGGCTCGCTGTCGAACCGGTGGTCCCGCCTGGCGCCCGGCTCACGACCTCACCCGGCGCCCTGCTCGCTGTCGAACCCATGGTCCCGCCCGGCGCCCGGCTCACGACCTCGCCTGCTGCCCGGCTCGCCGTCGGTCCCTGGGACCCGCCCGCCGGTCGGCTCATCGACCCGCCCGCCGCCCAGGCGGTCGCGGTCTGGGCCGCGGAGGAGAGAGGCACGCCACCCACCATCAGCGAGCACACGAAAACCGGGCCGAGAGCCCGTCTCCGTGCCCCGCGGAGTACTGGAGTCACCGTGTGACCCCCTCCCGTACCGAGCCGCCGAGGATTCAACTCAGCGTCACATGACGGGACACATCCGGCATCCCGGGTGATGTCACCGGATGACGGGCGGGTACGGCGGGCGAGGGACGGGGGGCGAGGGAGCGGCCCTCCGGGTCGCCGGCCCGGTCCGGGCGCCCCGCACGAGACCAGGCCGGCTCTCGCGCACCCCCGTCCGGCCGGTCTTCGCGCCCGGCCCGGGGCCGGCTGCCCCGAACCGGGTCGCTCCGCGCTTACTGCGGCGGGTTGCCGGTCGAGACCGACAGGGTGAAGTCGGCGCCTTCCTTCGTCTCGTCCACGCCCGCCGGCGGGTACTGCTCGAGGACGGTGCCCTCGCCGTAGGTCGCCTCGTCCACGGGCACCTGCTTGGTGATCTTCCAGCCGGCGGCCTGGATGCACGCCTTCACGGACTGGATGTTCTTGTAGGTGAGGTTCGGGATCTCGAACTTCGCCGGGTCGTCCCTCGACTCGCTCGGATCCGTGCACTTCTTCGGGTCGATCGTCTTCGTCAGGTCCGGGCCCTTGTGCCCGGGCGCCACCGACTGGGTGGGGTCGTTCTTCGCGTCGGTGTTCGGGTCGTCCTTGTTGAGGGAGACCGCCGTGATGACCCCGCCGATCGCGATCAGCGCCACGACGATGGCGCCGACGAGCAACGGCATGTTCCGGCCGGAGCCCCCGGACCCGCCCGAGCCGCCGGAGCCGCCCATGGGGGACGGCGAAGCGGCCGTCGAGTGCTGCGGCGACATCGTGTACGGGCCGGGGGCGGGCGTCTGGTACGCCGGGGCCTGCTGCGGGTAGCCGTACGAGGGGGCCGGTGTGGGTGCGCCGTACGGTCCGGGCTGCGGGGTCGGGGCCTGGTAGGGGTGCTGCACCCCGTGCGTGGACGGCGGCGGGGTCTGGCCGACGGGCGGGAAGACGGCCGAGCCGACGCCCGCGCCGCTGCTGACCGGTCCGCCCGCGACGATCGCCGGTGCGCCGGTCTGGCCGGCCGACAGCACCCGCAGGCACTCGTCCTGCATGGCGGCGGCGCTGGGGAAGCGCTCGTTCGGGTTCTTCTTCAGCGCGCGGGCGACGAGCGCGTCCATCGCCGGCGTCACCGAACGGTTGATGGAGGAGGGGGCGACCGGCTCCTCCTGGACGTGCGCGTACGCGATGGCGAGCGGCGAGTCGGCGTCGAACGGAAGACGGCCGGTGAGCAGCTGGAAGAGCATGATGCCGACCGAGTACAGGTCGGAGCGCGCGTCCACGGCGCGGCCGAGGGCCTGCTCGGGGGAGAGGTACTGCGGGGTGCCGACGACCATGCCGGTCTGGGTCATGGAGGTGACGCCGGACTGCATGGCGCGGGCGATGCCGAAGTCCATGACCTTGACGACGCCGCGCTTGGTCATCATCACGTTGCCGGGCTTGATGTCGCGGTGGACCAGGCCCATTTCGTGGCTGGTCTCCAGCGCGGCCAGCACGTCGGCGGTCACCTTCAGCGCCTTGTCGGCCGGCATCGCGCCGTACTGCCGCACGTCGGAGGCGAGGGCGGAGCCGAGCGGCTGGCCCTCGACGTACTCCATGACGATGTACGGCATGACGGCGCCGTCGAGGGTGTCCTCGCCGGTGTCGAAGACGGAGACGATGTTGGTGTGCGACAGCTTCGCGACGGCCTGTGCCTCACGCCGGAAGCGCTCGCGGAACGACTGTTCCCGGCCGAGCTCCGTGTGCAGGGTCTTGATGGCGACCTGTCGGTCGAGCGCGCTGTCGTAGGCCAGGTAGACCGACGCCATGCCACCCTCGCCGAGCAGGTCGCGCAGCTGATAGCGGCCGTTCGCGACCGAACCGCCCGCATAGCGGCCCTGTGCGCCGTCGTGGCTCATTCGTGCTTCCCCCTACGCGCGCGTGGCGGCGCTCCACCGGATTTTCCTGGCCAAGTCTGCCCCAGGGCAACGACACGTCAAGCCGGGTGCCCGTTCCGTGACCCTCAGCACAAGAAGCGTCTCGGAAGCGTTACAGGAACCGCCTGGAATTTGCACAGGTGTACGCGGAAGGGGTTGGATGGCCGGTCCATCTCGGACCGTGCTGTCGGACGAAGCCTGTAGCGTGACGGGATAGACGTGACGGCAAGGCACGGCAGACATATGACGGCGAGGACTGATGGCACCCGAATCCGAAGCAGGTGGCGGCGGTGTGCCGGATGCCGGGGCGGAGTCCTGGGGAATCGGCGGCGTGGTCGGTGACGGGCGCTACCGCCTGACCCACCGTCTCGGGCGCGGTGGCATGGCCGAGGTGTTCGCCGCCGAGGACGTGCGCCTGGGCCGGACCGTGGCCGTGAAGCTGCTGCGCGCCGACCTCGCGGAGGACCCGGTCTCCAAGGCCCGGTTCACCCGTGAGGCGCAGTCGGTCGCCGGCCTCAACCACCACGCCATCGTGGCGGTCTACGACTCCGGCGAGGACGTCGTCGGCGCCCAGTCCGTCCCCTACATCGTGATGGAGCTGGTCGAGGGCCGCACCATCCGCGATCTGCTGATCAGCGCCGAGGCCCCGGGCCCCGAGCAGGCCCTCATCATCGTCTCGGGCGTCCTGGAGGCGCTCGCCTACTCCCACCAGCACGGCATCGTGCACCGGGACATCAAACCCGCGAACGTCATCATCACGCACGGCGGCGCGGTCAAGGTCATGGACTTCGGCATCGCGCGCGCCCTGCACGGCGCGCAGTCGACGATGACGCAGACCGGCATGGTCATGGGCACGCCGCAGTACCTCTCCCCCGAGCAGGCCCTCGGCAAGGCCGTCGACCACCGTTCCGACCTGTACGCCACGGGCTGTCTGCTCTACGAACTGCTGGCGCTGCGCCCGCCCTTCACGGGTGAGACGCCCCTGTCGGTGGTGTACCAGCACGTCCAGGACATGCCGGTCCCGCCGTCCGACGTGGCGCAGGCGTCGCCGCCGGAGCTGGACGGTCTCGTCATGCGCTCGCTGGCGAAGGATCCGGACGACCGGTTCCAGAGCGCCGAGGAGATGCGTGGCCTGATCCAGTACGGCCTGCAGATGCTCCAGCAGCAGGGCGGCCACACGGGCACCTGGAACACCGGCCCGGTGGAGGTGCACGAGGGCGGCCACACGCCGGTCGGCGGGGTCACCGCGACGACCGCGCTCGGGCACCCGATGCACCACGAGACCTCGCAGGGTCCGATCCTGCCGCCGATGAACCCCGACGACGGCGGAGTCGGCGGGTACGACACCGGCCGCGGCGGGGCGTACGGCAACGGCCGTTCGGGCGGCCGCGGCAAGATGCTGCTGTTCGTCGCGCTGGCGCTGATCGCGATCGTCGCCGGTGTCGCCTACGCCGTGGACAAGGCGGGCGGGAACGGCGGCGGTACGACGAACAAGCCGTCGGTCAGCACCTCGCCCTCCACGACATCCGAGTCGCCGACCCCGTCGGAGGAGACGACTCCGGAGACGCAGGAGCCGGACACCTCCACGGGCGGCAACCAGAACACCTGGACGCCGTCGTACCGGCCGTCGTACCGGCCGACGACGCCGAGCACGCCGTCGGGCGATCCGTCGACCCCGTCGACGGACGGCGGCACGGACGACGGGGGCACGACCGAGGGCAACACCACCGAGGGCACCACGGAGGGCAACACGACCGAGGGCACCACGGAGGGCACGACCTCGGGCACCACCAACCAGGGCACGACCTCGGGCACCACCAACCAGGGGACGACGTCGGGCACCACCAACCAGGGGACCTCGACGGGCAGCTCGGTCGGCACCAGCGGTGAGCCCACCGGCGGCGGCACCACCCCCTGACCGGCCGTCACGGCGCCGGCGGCGGATCCGTCCCCGCCGGGCCTCATTCCGTGAACGCGTCGCGTACCGCCTCGTATTCGCGGGTCCACCACACCACCAGGGCCGACGCCGCGGGGAACTGCGGGTCGGCCCTTCGGTCGTGGAGCTGGTAGCGCCAGCGCAGTATCCAGAAGTCGTTCAGCCGCTCCCACCACACGCGGTGCACGGCGGCCGCCAGTTCGGCCCCGTCCGCGCCCGCCGCGCGCCGGTAGGCCCGCGCGTACGCCCGTACCTTCCGCAGGGCCAGTTCGCCCGCCGGCCGTACGAAGAAGATGGCGGCGGCCCTGACCGCCTCCTCGGCCCTCGGCTGGACGCCGAGGCGGTCCCAGTCGACGATCGCGGCCGGCTCCGCGCCCCGGTAGAGCAGGTTCAGGGGGTGGAAGTCGCCGTGCACCCAGCCGGCCGCGGCGGCGGGCGGGGGGCGGCGGTGGGCGTGTTCGGCGAGCAGTAACCGGCGTTCCAGGAGGCGGTGTTCGGCGAGTTCGTCGAAGCCGTCGCGGGGGCGCCGGGCGCGGGCGAGGCGGAGCAGGTCGTCGATGATCCGGACGGTGTCCTCGGGGCGGGCGCTCGCGTACGCCGCTCCGGCCGCGGGCTGTCCGCCGGGCGGCGGGGACCCCATCACCTGCTCCAGGCAGGTGTGGACGTGGCCCAGGAGGGTGCCCAGGCGTCGGGATCCGGCGGCGCAGAGCTGGGCGCCGTCGCGGTGGCGGCCGTCGACCCAGGGGTGGAGGGCGTAGCAGCGGCCGCCGATCACGGCGACGGTGCGGCCCGCGGAGTCGGCGAGCGGCGGGGCGACGGGCAGGCCCAGGGCGTGCAGGCGTTCGGTGGCCCGGTGCTGGCGGCTGATGGTGTCCCGGTCGGCGGTCGGGGCGTCCAGGTGCTGCTTGAGGAAGTAGGCGCCCCGCGTGGTGGCGAGGCGGTAGCCGCGGTTGAGGAGGCCCTGGGTGACGGGTACGCAGGAGAGCGGCTCGCCGGCGTGGCGGTAGCGGCGCATCAGGGCACCGAGAGGCGGAGCGAGCGTTTCAGATGAGCGCGGCACTCACCAGATGGTAGATCACGCTACGTGGTGGATCCGTCGCGGGCCGTCGTGGGGGTCGGTGGGCTCGGGGCGGGGCGCGCGAGGGCGGCCGCTGGGGCGCTCGGAGTGCTCGGGGCGCGCGGGGGTGGCGGACCGGGGCGCGTGGTCGAGGGTGTGCACGGTGACGAAGTGGGGCTCGAGGCTCATGTAGACCGCTTCGAAGGGCGTTCCGTCCACGGAGCGGGGGGCGGGGCCGAAGGCGGCCGCCTGGTCGTCGGTGGGCTCGAAGATCCGGGCGGTGCCGGTGAACTGCACGGACCAGAGGCTGTCGGAGCCGGAGGCGAGGTCGTCCGCGCCGGTGAGGTTGTCCGCGCCGTAGGCGACGACGCTGCCGTTGCAGGCCCGGTGGTAGCCGAGCCCGCGGTGCATCCGGAGCAGCACCCGGCCGTCGGCCACGATGTGCCGGGCCGGTGCGACGAAGGGCATGGCCCGCATGCTCGTCGCCACCCGCCCGTACGACACGCGGTGCAGCAGCTCGATGGCGCGGATCTCCTCGGTGGACATGGCCTCCACTCTCCGTCACCGGGGGTGGTGCGGAAAGGGGCCACGGCCCCGCCGGGCCCGGGACGTAAGTCCCGAACCGGGGGCGCGGAGCGGCTCGGGGCGTGCGCCGGGCGTGCGCACCGGATCTCGTCCGGTCACGCACGGAGCGGGGCCCTCGCGGGTCGGGCCCTGGCGGTCGGGCCAGGTTGGGACCTGGCGGGTGGGCCCTCGCGGGTCGGGCCCGGTCGGTCAGTGGCGTTCGGCCTGCATCCGGGCCACGTACGCGGCGGCCTGGGAGCGGCGTTCCATGCCGAGCTTGGACAGCAGGCTGGAGACGTAGTTCTTGATGGTCTTCTCGGCGAGGTGCAGCCGCTCGCCGATGGCCCGGTTGGTCAGGCCCTCCCCGATCAGGTCCAGGATCCGGCGTTCCTGTTCCGTCAGATGGGCGAGCCGGTCGTCACCCTTCGGGTTGTTCCCGTCGCGCAGCCGCTCCAGGACGCGCGCGGTCGCCACCGGGTCGAGGAGGGACTTGCCGGCCGCCACGTCCCGTACCGCCGAAAGGAGCTCGTTCCCCCGGATGGCCTTGAGGACATAGCCCGAGGCCCCGGCCATGATCGCGTCGAAGAGCGCTTCGTCGTCGGCGTACGAGGTGAGCATCAGGCACTTGATGGCGTCGTCTCCCGAGCGGACCTCGCGGCACACCTCGACGCCGCTGCCGTCCGGCAGCCGCACGTCGAGCACGGCCACGTCGGGACGGGTCGCGGGGATCCTGACCAGCGCGTCCGCGGCCGTACCGGCCTCTCCGACCACCTCGATGTCGTCCTCCACGGAGAGCAGCTCGTGGACGCCGCGCCGGACGACTTCGTGGTCGTCCAACAGAAATACCCGGATTTTTCCATCTTCGCGCACGGGGCCAGTCTCACATATTGGCTCTTCCCGTGCCCGGGGGTGCCGGGATACCGTGCCCGTGTTCCGGCGGCCGCACGGCCGTTGCACCGCGCTGACCAGCTCTGTTCCCGTCATTCTCGATTTACTTGGAAATCCAAGCAAAATCGCAGGTCAAACGGGGTTTCGCAGGAATGCGGCGCACTGGGTAACGTGCCTATGACAGGGCGCTCGCCGGGGCACCTGTCACGCCTGTCCCCGGCTGCGTCGCACCCACCCCGTGCGCGGGTCGGAAAAGGCGGAGCCTCCCCTTACCTCCGGTAGGGGGGACCCCAGGCCCACCCGGCGAACCCGGTGGCCGGACCGACGGAGGAGCACGCACGTGACCGTGGACAGCACTGCCGCGCGCAAGACGACGCGACGCAGCAGCGGCACCAAGCGCACTGCCAGCGCGAGCGTCAAGAAGGGGCAGGGCGCCGAGCCCGAGCTCGTTCAGCTGCTGACGCCCGAAGGGGAACGCGTCCAGCACCCCGACTACGACATCGACCTCAGCGCCGACGAGCTGCGCGGCCTCTACCGCGACATGGTCCTCACCCGTCGTTTCGACGCCGAGGCCACGGCCCTGCAGCGCCAGGGCGAGCTGGGCCTGTGGGCGTCGCTGCTCGGCCAGGAGGCCGCGCAGATCGGCTCCGGCCGGGCGCTGCGCGACGACGACTACGTCTTCCCGACCTACCGTGAGCACGGTGTCGCCTGGTGCCGCGGTGTCGACCCGACCAATCTGCTGGGCATGTTCCGCGGTGTGAACCACGGCGGCTGGGATCCCAACACCAACAATTTCCACCTGTACACGATCGTCCTCGGCTCGCAGACCCTGCACGCCACCGGCTACGCCATGGGCATCGCCAAGGACGGCGCGGACTCCGCCGTGATCGCGTACTTCGGTGACGGCGCCTCCAGCCAGGGCGACGTCAACGAGTCGTTCGTGTTCTCCGCGGTCTACAACGCCCCGGTCGTGTTCTTCTGCCAGAACAACCAGTGGGCCATCTCCGAGCCCATCGAGAAGCAGACCCGCGTCCCGCTGTACCAGCGCGCCCGCGGCTTCGGCTTCCCCGGCGTCCGCGTCGACGGCAACGACGTCCTGGCCTGCCTCGCCGTCACCCGCTCGGCCCTGGAGCGCGCCCGCCGCGGCGAGGGTCCGACGCTGATCGAGGCGTTCACCTACCGCATGGCCGCCCACACCACCTCCGACGACCCGACCCGCTACCGCCGCGACACGGAGCGCGAGGCGTGGGAGGCCAAGGACCCGATCCTGCGCCTCAAGGCCTACCTGGAGAACGAGGGCCACGCCGACGCGGCCTTCTTCGAGGAGCTGGAGAAGGAGAGCGAGACGCTCGGCAAGCGCGTCCGCGAGGTCGTCCGCGCCATGCCCGTCCCCGAGCACATGGCGATGTTCGACAACGTCTACGCGGACGGGCACGCGCTCGTCGACGAGGAGCGCGCGCAGTTCGCCGCCTACCAGGCGTCCTTCGCGAACGGAGAGGCCGAGTAATCATGGCTGTTCAGAAGCTTCCCCTCGCGAAGGCGCTCAACGAGTCCCTGCGCACGGCCCTGGAGAACGACCCCAAGGTCGTCGTCATGGGCCTGGACGTCGGCAAGCTCGGCGGTGTCTTCCGGGTCACCGACGGCCTGCAGAAGGACTTCGGCGAGGACCGGGTCGTCGACACCCCGCTCGCCGAGTCCGGCATCGTGGGCACCGCGATCGGCCTCGCCCTGCGCGGCTACCGGCCGGTCGTGGAGATCCAGTTCGACGGCTTCGTCTTCCCGGCGTACGACCAGATCGTCACGCAGCTCGCGAAGATGCGGGCCCGTTCGCTCGGCGCGGTGAAGGTACCGGTCGTCATCCGCATCCCGTACGGCGGTGGCATCGGTGCCGTCGAGCACCACTCCGAGTCCCCCGAGTCGCTCTTCGCGCACGTCGCGGGCCTCAAGGTGGTCACCCCCGCGACGCCCTCCGACGCCTACTGGATGCTCCAGCAGGCGATCCAGAGCGACGACCCGGTCATCTTCTTCGAGCCCAAGCGCCGCTACTGGGACAAGGGCGAGGTCGACACCGACGCCATCCCCGGCGAGCTGCACAAGGCCCGGGTCGCCCGCGAGGGCACGGACCTCACCCTCGTCGCCTACGGCCCGATGGTGAAGACCTGTCTGGAGGCGGCCGCGGCCGCCTCCGAAGAGGGAAGGTCGATCGAGGTCGTGGACCTGCGCTCGATCTCCCCGATCGACTTCGACACCGTCCAGGCCTCGGTCGAGAAGACCCGCCGCCTGGTCGTCGTCCACGAGGCGCCGGTCTTCTTCGGATCCGGCGCGGAGATCGCCGCCCGGATCACCGAGCGCTGCTTCTACCACCTGGAAGCCCCCGTCCTGCGGGTCGGCGGCTACCACGCGCCGTATCCGGCGGCGCGCCTGGAGGAGGAGTACCTGCCGGGCCTGGACCGCGTGCTCGACGCCGTCGACCGCTCGCTGGCGTACTGAGGAGAGCACCGTGACGATCCGCGAATTCAAGATGCCCGACGTGGGCGAGGGCCTCACCGAGGCCGAGATCCTCAAGTGGTACGTCCAGCCGGGTGACACGGTCACCGACGGGCAGGTCGTCTGCGAGGTCGAGACGGCGAAGGCGGCGGTCGAGCTGCCGTCCCCCTTCGACGGCGTGGTGCACGAGCTGCGCTTCCCCGAGGGGACGACGGTCGACGTCGGCGAGGTGATCATCTCGGTGAACGTCGGCGGCGCGGCCCCGGAGGCCGAAGCGCCGGCCCAGGCGCCGGTCGAGGCGCCCGCCGCGGCGGTCCCGGCCGCCGTGGAGGAGGCCGCCGAGCCGGAGGGCCGCCAGCCGGTCCTCGTCGGCTACGGCGTCGCCGCGACCTCCACCAAGCGCCGGGCCCGCAAGGCCGCCCCGGCGTCCACCGCCCAGGCCGCCGTTCAGACGGCCGCGCCGGTCCCCGCCGCGCCCGTCTCTGTACCGGAACAGCTCAACGGGCACGGCCCGGTGGCCGGCCGCCCGCTGGCCAAGCCGCCGGTGCGCAAGCTGGCCAAGGACCTCGGGGTGGACCTGGCGACCGTCACGCCCACCGGGCCCGACGGGATCATCACCCGCGAGGACGTCCACGCGGCGGCCGCCCCGGCACCCGCCGAGGCCCCGGCACCGGTGGCCGCGCCCGCGGCCACCCCGGCACCCGCCGCCTCCGCCGCCCCGGCCGCGTCCGCGCCGGCCGTGTCGACGGACGGGCGGGAGACCCGTATCCCCATCAAGGGGGTGCGCAAGGCCACGGCGGCCGCGATGGTCGGCTCGGCCTTCACCGCGCCGCACGTCACCGAGTTCGTGACCTTCGACATCACGCGCACGATGAAGCTGGTCGAGGAGCTCAAGTCCGACAAGGACATGGCGGGGCTGCGGGTCAACCCGCTCCTCCTCATCGCCAAGGCCGTCCTGGTCGCCGCCAAGCGCAACCCGGAGATCAACGCGGCCTGGGACGAGGCGAACCAGGAGATCGTGCTCAAGCACTACGTCAACCTGGGCATCGCCGCGGCCACCCCGCGCGGTCTGATCGTGCCGAACATCAAGGACGCGCACGCCCAGACCCTGCCGGAGCTGTCCCGCTCCCTGAGCGAGCTGGTCGCCACCGCCCGCGACGGGAAGACGACCCCCGGGGCGATGCAGGGCGGCACCTTCACCATCACCAACGTCGGCGTCTTCGGCGTCGACACCGGCACGCCCATCCTGAACCCGGGCGAGTCCGCGATCCTCGCGGTCGGAGCGATCAAGCTCCAGCCCTGGGTCCACAAGGGCAAGGTGAAGCCGCGTCAGGTCACCACGCTGGCGCTCTCCTTCGACCACCGCCTGGTCGACGGCGAGCTGGGCTCCAAGTTCCTCGCGGACGTCGCCGCGATCCTGGAGCAGCCGAAGCGGCTGATCACCTGGGCGTGATACGCCCGTACGTCTGAGTTCCGCTGTTTCACGTGAAACGCCCGACCGGTGCCACTGGCACCGGCCGGGCGTTCCCGCGTCCTCGGCCCCTTTGCCTCCGTCGGAATGTCCTCCTGCCGGCGTGGCGGCTGAGCGGTGACGGGCGCTCTCCTCCTCACACCCGCGCGACGCGGCGCCTCCTGATCCGACCGGCCACCGTCGAGCACAGCGCCAGCGCACCCCCTACCAAAGGAGCGGCGAGCAGGGTATGGGGCAAGGACCCCGGTGGCAGGAGCAGCTCGTGGACGTCGCCAAGCGTCACGGGCAGCCCCTCGCCCGCCCGCAGCCCGACCTCCGCCGTGGCGGCGTAGGCGAAGGCCCCCACCACGTAGGCGATCCAGCCGCTCAGCAGAGTCGCCGCCGGACCGTTGCGGACGCTCTCGAACGAGCGCAGGAAGAAGACGGACGAGGCGAACGTGAGAAGGAAGCACTGCACGGCGTAGAGCCGGATGTACGAGAAGAGGACCGGCGACACCCTCGGAAGGCTGTTGTCCGGAAGCCTCGGGAGCGCCGACCCGGCAAGGCCGTCCGCGCACGATCTTCCCGCGCCGGGAGGGCACAGCAGGCCGGTGGACACCGAGAGCAGTCGCCGCGCGGTCTCGGACGACAGCAGGAAGAGCAGCACCACAGCCCCGCAGGCCATCGCCGCGCTGAGCCCTATCCTCCGCCAAACCGTGGGGAGCGGCCCTCGCAGCAGCCGCAGCAGAACCGTCACCGGATGACCGGAACCCATGTCCGACAGGCCGTTCGTCTCCGGCTTCCAGGCCAGATAGGCAGCCGCACTGCCGGACGCCCCCAGAAGCATGGCGTGGGCCGATCCCCGCTGGGCGTCCCACAGCAATTCCACCAGCCTCTCGTGCCGCAGCGCCGGCTGTGCCAGCAGATCCGGCAGACCCAGAGCGTAAAGCGTCACCATGTTCGCGAACGGGGCGAGCACGGTCAGGGCCGCGCAGAACAACACCGCTCGTGCGGGCGGCCGAGCGGCCCGCACAGCCAGCCACCGGGCGCCCCACACCAGCGCGCCCGCGAACACGAGCGCCCACAGCGCCTCATGCAGGACGGCTTCCCAGCCTGTCCGCCCTCCGTGCAGCATCGTCGGGGAGACGGTCAGCGAGCGGAACCTGGCTCCCGCGTCCCAGTTTCCGTCCCACTCCATGCGCCCGGCCCGGTCCGCCCAGTCGATCTGCGCCGGCAGCGCGCTCAGACCCGCGGCCAGCAGCACCCCGTACAGTCCCGCACGTACGAACCGGCCCCGCCGAGCCGGCAGCCACGACAGGATGCCCGCGCGCGCGGACGCACTCATCGGACCACCGCGGACACCCGCAGCGGGCGCCCCTCATCGTCGATCCGCTGGGTGTGCTCCCTCTCGCCGTCCCACCACGTGATGGTGGCGACCCAGCTCGTGTCATGGCGAGCGGTACGTCCGGTCAGGAAGAAGGCGTAGATGCTGTCTCGGGTGACCTGACGTGGCAGCGTGACGGGGTCACCCAGAAGCGCCGCCGCCTCACGCGCCGCCTTTTGCTGCGGGCTGCGCTGGAGGTAGGAGACCGGCACCGGCTGGTTCAGGGGGAGCCCGTCGAGATCGACCACCAGATACTCCGGAGCGTCCTCGGCCCCGCAGCCACCGCCCTGGGTGGCCACACCGCGCACGGGCGCCCCCCGACCGGTCACGGTGATGGAGATGTCCCGGATCGCCACCGCCTCGGCGATGGCGCCGCGGACGGTCACCCCGGCCACGACGGCATCGGCGTGGACGATGCGGCCCTCCTTCTGCCAACGGGCGAACTGACCCTCGGAGGAGGCCCAGAGCTTCGGCTTGATGAACTCGTTGCCCGGCGTGAGGATCCAGCCCGCCTCGCAGGGGTTCCTCTCCACGTCGGTCAGCAGGACGAGGGTCTGCTCCGGGAAGACCTTGCCGTACAAGGACTGCGCGAGGGGCGCGAGGAACGTCAGCGCGCCGATCACCAGGGCGTACAGGGCCAGCCGGTCCGTGAGACTCGCCCGCGCGTGCCGGGTCCGCACCGCGCGCAGTGCGCGCCGGACCGCGGAGACGCGTGCGGGGTCGGGAGAAGGGCTCGGGCCGTTCGTGGTCGCGCCGTTCGTGCTCGCGGGCTCATCGCTTGTGCTTGCACCGCTTGTGTTCGGACCGCTTGTGCTCGTGTCCGTAGTCGCACCGTTCGTGCTCGCGGGCCCGCCATTCGCGCTCGTGCCCGCGATCGCGCCGCCCGTGCTCGTGGTCGTACCGTCCGCGCTTCCGCCCGCACCCGTGTCCGGTGCGGGCGGTTGACCGTCGCCCATGCCCCCGCGCCCCGCCCACCGGCGGGCGGCTTCGCGCCCGCCCGCCCAGCAGCATAGAGGGGCCTGACGACCCAGTGGCCGACGGGCGGAGCGGGCGAGCGAGGTGGAACCGCATCGGGCCCCCGCGGCTCAGAACGGCATCTTGCCCCGCGCCTTGCGGCCCGCGGAACCGCTCTTGCCGACCGCCTTCTGGCTGCTGTTGAAGGGCTTGCTGAACAGACGGCCCAGCACGCCGGGCGCCTTGCCGCCCGCGCGGGAGCCGAGGCCGAGGGTGCGCTGGGTGCCGCGCTGAGGGTGGTGGGAGAGCCGGGGCAGGAGGAACGCCAGTACGGCGAGGACGACGCACACGGCCACTATGCCGACGATGAGCACGGGAAATCTCCTTCTCTGCGGGTACCCCGTTCGCGTGCCCGGCCTCGCACCGCCCATGCGTCCGCATCGCGGACGGACCTGCCTGTTGCACCCCTGTTGTATCTATGCTGTGCGCATGCCTTCCGCGCCGCCCGCAGCCGACCGCGTCTACACACACGTCAAGCAGGCCGTCCTCGACCGCCGTTACGAGGGCGGGACCCTGCTCACCGAGGGCGAGCTCGCCCAGGCCGTCGGGGTCTCCCGGACCCCCGTGCGGGAGGCGCTGCTGAAGCTGGAGATGGAAGGGCTGCTCAAGCTCTATCCGAAGAAGGGCGCCCTCGTCCTCGCCGTCTCCGCGCAGGAGATCGCCGACGTGGTCGAGACCCGGCTGCTCGTCGAGGAGTTCGCCGTGCGCCGGGCCGTGCCCGCCTCCGCCGCGCTCATCACCCGCCTCGAAGAGCTCCTGGAGGAGCAGAAGCGCCGCGCCGAGTCCGGCGACCTCGCCGAGGTCGCCGTCACCGACCGCTGCTTCCACGCCGAGATCGTGCAGTACGCCGGCAACCAGATCCTCGCCCGCCTCTACGACCAGATGCGGGACCGGCAGCTGCGGATGGGCGTCGCCGTGATGCAGTCCCACCCGGACCGCGTCGCCAAGAACATCGCCGAGCACGCCGAGATCCTGGAACGGATACGGGAGGGCGACGTCGAAGGCGCCGCCGCCTGTGTCCGGGAGCACCTGAGCTGGGTCAAGGTCCTGGTCCGGGGTGACGCCCGGTGAGCCGCGACGGACACGGGCCCGCCGTCACCCTCCCCGGCGACCCGCCCGGCGGCCGCCGCGCCGCCCTCGTCTGGGGCGTCGGCGTCGCCGTCTACTTCGTCGCCGTCATCTTCCGCACGTCCCTGGGCGTCGCCGGCCTCGACGCCGCCGACCGCTTCGACGTCAACGCCTCCGCCCTCTCCACCTTCTCCATCCTCCAGCTCCTCGTCTACGCCGGGATGCAGATACCCGTCGGCCTGATGGTCGACCGGCTCGGCACCAAGAAGGTGCTGACCCTCGGGGTCGTCCTCTTCACGGTCGGGCAGCTGGGCTTCGCGCTCTCCCCCTCGTACGGCATGGCGCTCGCCTCCCGCGCGCTGCTCGGCTGCGGCGACGCGATGACCTTCATCAGCGTGCTGCGGCTCGGCAGCCGCTGGTTCCCGGCCCGCCGCGGGCCGCTGATCGGCCAGGTCGCCGCCCTGTTCGGCATGGCCGGCAACCTCGTCTCGACCATCGTCATCGCGCGGGCGCTGCACGGCATGGGCTGGACGGCCACCTTCGTCGGCAGCTCCGTCGCGGGCGTCGTGGTGCTGGTCCTGTTGCTGCTCTTCCTCAAGGACCACCCGGAGGGATACGCGCCCGCCCCGGTCCGGCACGCCGGATCCGCTTTCGTCCGCCGGCAGATCGCCGAATCCTGGCGCGAGCCCGGCACCCGGCTCGGCATGTGGGTGCACTTCACCACCCAGTTCCCCGCCATGGTGTTCCTGCTGCTGTGGGGCATGCCGTTCCTGGTCGAGGCCCAGGGGCTCTCCCGCGGGGTCGCCGGCGAGCTGCTGACCCTGGTGGTGCTCTCCAACATGGCCGTCGGGCTCGCCTACGGCCAGATCATCGCCCGGCACCACGCGGCGCGCGCCCCGCTGGCCCTCGGCACGGTCGCGGCGACCGCGCTGCTCTGGGGGACGACCCTCGCCTATCCCGGCGACCACGCGCCGATGTGGCTGCTGATCACCCTCTGCACGGTCCTCGGCGCCTGCGGACCCGCCTCGATGATCGGCTTCGACTTCGCCCGCCCGGCGAACCCGCCGGAGCGTCAGGGCACCGCCTCGGGAATCGTCAACATGGGTGGTTTCGTGGCGTCGATGACGACCCTGCTCGCCGTCGGCGTCCTCCTCGACGCCACCGGCGACAACTACCGGATCGCCTTCTCCTCCGTCTTCGTCCTCGAGGCGCTGGGCCTCGCGCAGATCCTGCGCCTGAAGGCGCGCACCGCGAAGCGGGAACGGGAGCGGCTGGTCGCCAGCCGGGTGGAGGCCGTGCACGTGCCGGTGTGAGCCGGCACCGAAGACGCCGGAAGGCCTGCTACCGCGGCGTCACCGCGAAGTTGTCGAGGATCGCCCGCGCCAGCTCCGGGTCGCCCTCGCTCTTGACGCGGTCGGCGACGTCGGCCGGCCGGACCCGCCCGCAGGCGAGCCGTACGTACGTCTCCCAGTCCGTCGCCAGCGTCACCGCGGGCCCCAGCGACGGCGCGCCGTCGACCGAACCGCGCCCCTCGGCGTCCACCCTGACGGTCCGCAGGAACTCGACGGGCCCGTGCACGTCGACGACGACCGCCGAGTTCGCCGGCGCGCCCGCGTCCTTGGCGACGACCTTCGGCAGCGCTTCGAGGAGCACGTCGCGGACGATCAGCGCGGCGGGGGAGTCGAGGTTCCCCGGCTGCCGCAGCGCGGTCCGCAGGTCCTGCTCGTGGACCCAGACGTCGAAGGCGCGCATGCGGTACGCCAGTTCCAGGGTCTGCTCGGCGCCGAGCGGGGCGCGCATCAGGTGGTCGGGCTGCCGGTTCTCGTTGCGCAGCTGCCGGGCGCGGCGGATCAGGACGTACTCCAGCTCCGAGGTCATCTCCGGGCCGGTGTGATGCCGCCGCACGTCGACCTGCATCTCCATGTAGCGGGCGAACTCGCTGCGCACGTGGTAGAGATCGCGGGGCAGGGAGTGGATGGGGCGAGGGTCGCCGAGCATCTCGCACTCCATGCCGATCACATGGGACACGATGTCGCGCACCGACCAGCCCGGGCACGGGGTGGCGCGGTTCCATTCGCCTTCCACGAGCGGCTGCACCAGCTCGGATATCGCTTCGATGGAGTGGGTCCAGGCGTCGGCGTAGGTCTGAAGGCTGGGATGGACGGTCACGGGACCCCTCGGCGGTTCTGCGGTGCGCGGGCTGAAAACAAGACTGCTTGGGAGGCTCGGACGCTAAGTTACGCTGCCCGAAGGCACCCCGGCAGTGCTTTCGTGTGACGATCGTAGGCCCGTGTTGACGGCTCGAATGCCAGGACGGTGGTAGTGTGCGCGCCTCGCTGATCCAGATCGCAGTAGACCCGGACGAACCGGTGGACGCCCGCCGCGCGCGCGTGGCCGGCCTGGTACGGGAGGAACGCGGCGCCGCCGACCTCGTCGTCCTGCCGGAGCTGTGGCCCATGGGGGCGTTCGCGTACGAGTCCTTCGCCGCCGAGTCCGAGCCGCTGGACGGCCCGGCGTACGGGCCGACCTACGAGGCGATGGCGGCGGCCGCGCGGGACGCGGGGGTCTGGCTGCACGCCGGGTCCGTCGTCGAGGCGGCCGGCGGCGCGCTGTACAACACCTCGCTCGTCTTCACCCCCGAAGGCGCCCTCGCCGCCCGCTACCGCAAGATCCACCGCTTCGGCTTCGACAAGGGCGAGGCCGTGATGATGGCGGCGGGCGAGGAGCCGGTGACGGTCGCGCTGCCCGCACTGACCGTCGGCGTCGCCACCTGCTACGACCTGCGCTTCCCCGAGCTGTTCCGGGGGCTGGTGGACGCGGGCGCCCAGGCGTTCGTCGTCCCGGCCGGCTGGCCCGCCCGCCGCCGCGCGCACTGGACGCTGCTGGCCCGGGCGCGGGCCGTGGAGAACCAGGCCTACGTGCTGGCCTGCGGCACGGCCGGCACCCACGCGGGCGTCGAACAGGCCGGTCACTCGATCGTGGTCGACCCGTGGGGCGAGGTGCTCGCCGAGGCGGGACCGGGCGAGGAGACCCTGCGGGTGACCCTCGACCCGGAGAAGGTGACGACGACACGGGAGCAGTTCCCGGCGCTCAAGGACCGGGTCCTGGGAGTGACGGCACCGCGCCGGGCCTGAGGCGGCGCGGGGGCGGGTCTGCTGGGGGCGGGCGCTTCCGGGGCTTCAGGGAACGGGGCTTCCGGGCTTGAGGGAACGGGGCTGCCGGGCTTGAGGGAACGGGGGCTGCCCGCGCTTCAGGGAACAGGGCTTCCGGGGGCGGGGGCGCCCAGGCCGCCGGGCTACCGGGCCGCCGGGCCGCCGGAACGGCCCCCGGCCGTCCGCCCGCTCGCGTCAGTCCCCCCGCTCCCGCTCGGCCATGCGGATCACGCACACCGCCACGGCGATCAGCAGCGCCGCGTCGGCGTCCTCCCGTACGACGTTCACCGCGTACGTCTCCCGGACGCGGAACCAGCGGCGGGAGATGTGGGCGAGGAGTTCGCCCTCGTACTCGACGATGAACTCCCGGTCCAGGATGCGGCCGCTGACGTCCAGCTCCGTGCCCTCGACGAGCGCGACGCGGTAGTGGTTGCGCAGCAGCGAGAGCCGCTTCCGGCGCAGGGTGGCGAGCGGCTCGTCGTCCCGCTCGATCGTCATCGCGTCGCGCAGGCTGAACATCTTCTGCCGCAGCGTGACGAGCACCCGCCCGTCCGGGTCCTTCAGCTCCAGGGTGTCGCGCAGCCGCAGGGCCTTGCCGTCGACGAGGAAGGCGGGGCGGCCGTTCTCGTCCTCGATCCAGTAGTCGTCGCCGATGGCGAAGATTTTGTCCCGTACGAGGTATTTCATGCCGTGAGCCCTTCCCCGGAGGACGGCGCCTCACGCCCGCCCCGGGTGGGGGCCCGACCGGCCGCGCGGCCGGATGGCAAGCTTGAACCATGAACGATGCCGCCCCGGCGCCCACCCCCGCGCCTGCCGCTGCCCGCCGTGCCCGTGTCCGCGCCCCCGAGCTGGTCGGGAAGGGGGGCTGGCTGAACACCGGAGGAGCCGAGCTGACCCTCGCCGATCTGCGCGGAAAGATCGTTCTGGTCGATTTCTGGACCTTCTGCTGCATCAATTGTCTGCACGTCCTGGACGAGCTGCGTGAGCTGGAGGAGCGGCACCGCGACACCCTCGTGATCGTCGGGGTCCACTCGCCGAAGTTCGTGCACGAGGCCGAGCACCAGGCCGTCGTCGACGCCGTCGAGCGGTACGAGGTGCACCACCCGGTGCTCGACGATCCCGAGCTGGTGACCTGGAAGCAGTACGCCGTACGGGCCTGGCCGACGCTCGTCGTCGTCGACCCCGAGGGGTACGTCGTCGCCCAGCACGCCGGTGAGGGGCACGCCAACGCGCTGCGGACCCTCGTCGAGGAGCTGGAGGCCGAGCACGAGGCCAAGGGGACGCTGCGGCGCGGGGACGGGCCGTACGTGCCGCCGGAGCCGGTCGCCGGGGATCTGCGGTTTCCCGGGAAGGCGGTCGTGCTGCCCTCCGGCCGGCTGCTCGTCTCCGACTCCACCCGTCACCAGCTCGTCGAGCTGGAGCCGGACGGCGAGACCGTCGTACGGCGCATCGGCGAGGGCGAGTTCCGCGAGCCCCAGGGTCTCGCCGTGCTCCCCGACGGCAAGGTCGTCGTCGCCGACACCGTCCACCACGCGCTGCGCACCTTCGACCCGGCCACCGGCGCGATCGAGCTGATCGCCGGGACCGGACGGCAGTGGTGGCAGGGCTCCCCGACCTCCGGACCCGCCCTGGAGGTCGACCTGTCCTCGCCGTGGGACGTGGCCTGGTGGCGGGGCAAGGTGTGGATCGCCATGGCCGGTGTCCACCAGCTGTGGACGTACGACCCGGAGACCGGGACCGTGCGGGTCGCCGCCGGCACCACCAACGAGGGCCTCGTCGACGGCCCGGCCGCCGAGGCCTGGTTCGCCCAGCCCTCCGGGCTCGCCGCCACCGAGGACCGGCTCTGGGTCGCCGACTCCGAGACCAGCGCCCTGCGCTGGGTCGACACCGCGGACGTCGTGCACACCGCCGTCGGCACCGGCCTCTTCGACTTCGGCCACCGCGACGGCGCCGCCGGCCAGGCGCTCCTCCAGCACCCGCTGGGGGTCACCGCGCTGCCCGACGGTTCGGTCGCCGTGAGCGACACGTATAACCACGCCCTGCGCCGTTTCGACCCGGCCACCGGCGAGGTCACCACCCTCGCCACCGATCTGCGCGAGCCGGCCGACGCGGTCCTGGTCGGTGACGACATCGTCGTCGTCGAGTCCGCCCGGCACCGGCTGACGCGGCTGCGGCTGCCGGAGGAGGCCGTACGGGTCGAGTCGGTGGCCCACCGCACCCGCCGCGAGGCGACCGACGTCGCCCCCGGGCGGCTCCGCCTCGACGTCGTCTTCCAGGCGCCGACGGGGCAGAAGCTGGACGAGCGGTACGGTCCCTCCACCCGGCTCCTGGTCTCCTCGACCCCGCCCGAGCTGCTGCTGGGCGGCGAGGGGACGGGCACGGACCTCTTCCGCGAGCTGGACCTCAACCCGGAGGTCACCGAGGGCGTGCTGCACGTCTCGGCGATGGCGGCGTCCTGCGACGACGACCCGGCGAACGAGTACCCGGCCTGCCATGTCCACCAGCAGGACTGGGGTGTTCCGGTGAAGGTGACGGCGAGCGGTGCCGCCCGGCTCCCGCTGATCCTGGCCGGTATGGACGCCTGACGGGTCCGGCGGGCCGCCGGCTCCGGGTCGTGGCCTCAGGGCAGGATGCCTTGGTTCCTGGACGGGCGGTCCGCCGCGCCGTCCAGGCAGCCGGCCACCCAGGCGGCCGGGTCGTGGGCCGAACGGTCCCCGCCCATGCCCCGCCGCTCCATGGCCGCGCACTCCCCGGCCAGCAGGGCGCGCGTCCGCTCCCCGGTCATGTCGTTCTTCCGGATGCGGACGGCCTGGAGGTAGCCGCCCTCGTAGGCGATGTCCGTGCCCCAGGGCGGGCGTTCGTCGAACTCGGCGATGCCGAACGCCGCGACCGCCGTGCCGAGTAGCACGGCGGTCGCGGCGCCGGTGAAGAACTTTCCCCGGGGCGGGCCCTCGTGACGATCCATGAGCCGGATCGTGTCGCGTGGGGCCTTTCCCGGATGTTTCGCGTCTCCCGGTTCACGCGGACCGGCACACAGCGGTGTCGGTCCGGTGTCAGTAGCCGCGCCGAGTGGGGTCGTCGTCCACGACGGTGGGCGCCACCGGCGGTACGATCGCCCGCCGGCGCCGCGCGATGCTGGTGAAGGTCGCGACGCCGATGAGGCCGACCGCCATGAGGATCAGTCCCACGAGGTCGAGGTTGACCCCTTGGACCTCCCAGTCCGTCGCGAACGTGAGAATCGCTCCCACGGCGATGAGGATGATGCAGCCACCGAGGCCCATGAATCCCGCCTCCTCCTGAGGTAGTTGGGATCGGTTACCCCGGTTGTCGGCCGCTATCCCTCCAGGAACGCCACCAGCGCGTTGGCGAGCAGGAACGGGTCGTCAGCGCCGCAGAGTTCGCGGGCGCTGTGCATCGACAGGCAGGCGACGCCGATGTCGACCGTGCGGATGCCGTGGCGGGCCGCCGTGATCGGGCCGATCGTCGTGCCGCAGGGCATGTCGTTGTTGGAGACGAAGGACTGCCACGGCACGCCCGCCT
Organism: Streptomyces sp. NPDC048353; assembly: GCF_055587165.1. Classification (NCBI taxonomy): domain Bacteria; kingdom Bacillati; phylum Actinomycetota; class Actinomycetes; order Kitasatosporales; family Streptomycetaceae; genus Streptomyces; species Streptomyces sp. NPDC048353. The sequence goes on from NZ_JBVJGU010000005.1 coordinate 356,311, forward strand.
TCTCGCAGGCCGCGGCGAACACCGCCCGGCCGCTGCCGTCGGTGGCGTACCGCTGGTTGACGTTCACCTTGAGGATCGGGCCGCCGTTGGGGCGCGGGTGGTGCGTCGGGTCGTGGCGCTCCGCGTAGTTGGGGTGGACCGCGTGGCCGACGTCGGAGGAGAGGCAGACGGAGCCGGCGAAGGCGCGGGCGCGGTCCTCGTAGGCGCCGCCGCGGGCGTAGACGGAACGCTCCAGGACGTTGCCGAGGAGCGGGCCCTGGGCGCCGGTGTCGGCCTCGGAGCCGTTCTCCTCGTGGTCGAAGGCGGCGAGCACCGGGATGTACGCGAGGTCCTCGCGGCCGGCGACGGCGGCCAGCGCGGCGACGCCGGCGTGGACGGAGATCAGGTTGTCCATGCGCGGTCCGGCGACGAGTTCGCGGTCGCGGCCGAGGTAGGAGGGGGCTTCGATGGCGTGGACCATCAGGTCCCAGCCGCTGACGTCCTCGGCGTCGACGCCCGCCTCTTCGGCGACGAAGCGGATCAGGTCGCCCTCGTGGACCTGGCCGAGGCCCCAGATGGGCTGCATGTGGCGCTGGCGGTCGAGCTTGAGGCCGTCGTTGGCCTGGCGGTCGAGGTGGATGGCGAGCTGCGGCACGCGGAGCACGGCGCGGTCGACGTTGACCAGGTGGTGGCTGCCGTCCCGGAGGGTGAGGCGGCCCGCGAGGCCGAGGTCGCGGTCGAGCCAGGTGTTGAGGAGCGTCCCGCCGTAGACCTCGACGGCGACCTGGCGCCAGCCCTGCGCGCCCATGTCGGGCTCGGGCTTCACGCGCAGGTTGGGGGAGTCGGTGTGGGCGCCGACGATGCGGTACGGGGTGTGGGGCGTGGCGCCCTCCGGTACGTACCAGGCGATGAGCGCGCCGCCGCGGATGACGTACTGCCCGCCGGTCGTCCCGTCCCAGGCGGCGGTCTCCTCGACCTGTCGGAAGCCGGCCTTCTCAAGCCGCTCGGCGGCGTTGGCCACGGCGTGGTAGGGCGACGGGGAAGCCGCCAGGAAGGTCATCAGGTCGTCGGTGTGGCCGCGGTCGAAGCGGGCGGTGCTCGTCATGGGTTCACCATACGCACGCCCCGGAATGCGGCGCCGGGGCCCCGAAAGGCGGACCGCCGCGGCCCTGGTTCGGGCCACCCACGCCCCCCAAGCCGGAACGGCCCGCCCCCCTCCCCGGGGACGAGCCGTTCCGCGATGGACGTGGCGCGCTACTAGAACGCGGCCTCGTCCAGGTCCATCAGCGAGCCGTCGACGGCCTCGGCGAGGGCGCGCTCGGTGCCGACGCCGGGCAGGACGTTGGCGGCGAAGAACTTCGCGGCCGCGATCTTGCCGGCGTAGAACGCCTGATCCTTGGCGGAGGCGCCGGAGGCCAGCTTCTCGGCGGCGACGGCCGCGCCCTTCAGCAGGAGGTAGCCGACGACGACGTCGCCGGAGGCCATCAGCAGGCGGGTGGTGTTGAGCCCCACCTTGTAGATGTTCTTCACGTCCTCGCCGGTCGCGGTGAGGTCGGTGAGCATCGCGCCGACGATGCCCTCCAGGTCCACGGCGGCCTTGGCGAGGGCGTCGCGGGCGGGCGCCAGGTCCTCGCCGCCGGGGCCGACCGCGAGGAACTTCTTGATCTCCTCGGCCAGCGTGTTCAGGGACGCGCCCTGGTCGCGGACGATCTTGCGGAAGAAGAAGTCCTGGCCCTGGATGGCCGTGGTGCCCTCGTAGAGGGTGTCGATCTTGGCGTCCCGGATGTACTGCTCGATCGGGTACTCCTGCAGGAAGCCGGAGCCGCCGAAGGTCTGGAGCGACTGCGCGAGCTGCTCGTAGCCCTTCTCGGAGCCGTAGCCCTTGACGATCGGGAGCAGCAGGTCGTTCAGGCCGTTGAGGGCCTTCGCGTCCTCGCCCGCCGCCTCCTTGAGCTGGATGGCGTCCTGCACGGCCGCGGTGTAGAGGACGAGGGAGCGCATGCCCTCGGCGTACGCCTTCTGCGTCATCAGCGAGCGGCGGACGTCGGGGTGGTGCGTGATGGTGACCTTGGGCGCGGCCTTGTCCATGAAGTTCGCCAGGTCGGTGCCCTGGACGCGCTCCTTGGCGTACTCGAGGGCGTTGAGGTAGCCCGTCGAGAGGGTGGAGATCGCCTTCGTGCCGACCATCATGCGGGCGAACTCGATGATGAGGAACATCTGGCGGATGCCGTCGTGCTTGTCGCCGATCAGCCAGCCCTTGGCGGGGTGACGGTCGCCGAAGGTCATCTCGCAGGTGTTGGAGGCCTTGAGGCCCATCTTGTGCTCGACGTTGGTGGCGTAGACGCCGTTGCGCTCGCCCAGCTCGCCGGTCTCCCAGTCGAAGTGGAACTTCGGCACGAGGAAGAGGGAGAGGCCCTTGGTGCCGGGGCCGGCGCCCTCGGGGCGGGCGAGGACGTAGTGGAGGATGTTCTCCTCCATGTCGTGCTCACCGGAGGTGATGAAGCGCTTCACGCCCTCGATGTGCCAGGAGCCGTCCTCCTGCTGGACCGCCTTCGTGCGGCCGGCGCCGACGTCCGAGCCCGCGTCGGGCTCGGTGAGGACCATGGTGGAGCCCCACTGGCGCTCGACGGCGATCTGCGCGACCTTCTTCTGCGCCTCGTTGCCCTCGTTGAAGAGGATGCCGGCGAAGGCGGGGCCGGAGGAGTACATCCACACGGCCGGGTTCGCGCCGAGGACCAGCTCCGCGTAGGCCCAGATCAGGGAGCGCGGGGCGGTGGTGCCGCCGATCTCCTCGGGGAGGCCCAGGCGCCAGTACTCGGAGTCCATGAAGGCCTTGTACGACTTCTTGAAGCTCGCCGGGACCGGGGCGGTGTTGGTCTCGGGGTCGAAGACCGGGGGGTTGCGGTCGGCGTCGGTGAAGGACTCGGCCAGCTCGTTCTCCGAGAGGCGGGTCAGCTCCTCCAGCACGCTCTTGGCGGTCTCGACGTCCATCTCCTCGAACGGACCGGTGCCGTACACCTTGTCGCGCCCGAGGACCTCGAAGAGGTTGAACTCGATGTCGCGGAGATTCGACTTGTAGTGCCCCATGGCGACGGCTCCGTAAGGATCGGGGAGGCAGGTTCCTCGTACACGTACCAGCGAGTAGCAAAACGCTGACTCCGATGATGCTACCCGTCGGTAATAAGAGCAACCCCTCTCGGTACATCTGTGACGCAGTAGGCTCGTGGCCCATGTACGGCTACGACCAGAATCCGGGCGGACAGCAGCAGTACGCCCCGCCTCCGCAGCAGCCGATGCAGGGCGGAATGCAGGGTGGGATGCAGGCCGGCATGCAGGGCGGGTACGGCCAGCAGGCTCCGCTGTACCCCGAGCCGTCGCCGCCCTCCCTCGCCGACGCCGTACGGGCCTTCACGACCGGATCCCTGGCCGCCGAGGACTTCCAGCAGATCTTCGCGACCTCGAAGGTCTACTGCCCCCGGGGCGACAACCCCGGCTTCCTGGCGCTGCACAACACGCAGCAGCCGGTCATCCCGATGTTCACCTCGCTCAAGGAGCTGAGGCGGTACGCGGGCAAGGAGTCGAAGTACTTCGTGATCACCGGCGCCGAGGTGATCGACCTGCTGCCGACCGGCTACGGCTTCGTCCTCGACATGGAGGGCGACCACCGGATGGTCTTCGACGCGAAGGCCGTGGAGCAGATGGTCGACTTCGCCATGCGGCGGATGTACGGCTGACACGACCGCGAGCTACGGGTGCGCCCGGGAGGAATTCCTCCCGGGCGTTCCGCGTTCCGGGTGGCAGGAGTTCATTGTTCAACTAAACTGGTCGCACAAGGAGGTCCCGCCATGCCCGCCGTGACTGTCGAGAACCCGCTCACCCTGCCGCGCGTCGCCGCCCCGGCCGACGCCACCCCCCGCCCCGTGCTCGCCGTGACCACGGCGCCCTCGGGCTTCGAGGGCGAAGGATTCCCCGTGCGCCGCGCCTTCGCCGGGATCAACTACCAGTACCTCGACCCGTTCATCATGATGGACCAGATGGGAGAGGTGGAGTACGCCCCCGGCGAGCCCAAGGGGACGCCGTGGCACCCCCACCGCGGCTTCGAGACCGTCACGTACATCATCGACGGGACCTTCGACCACCAGGACTCCAACGGCGGTGGCGGCACCATCACCGACGGGGACACCCAGTGGATGACCGCCGGCTCCGGACTGCTCCACATCGAGGCCCCGCCGGAGTCCCTCGTCGTCAGCGGCGGGCTCTTCCACGGCCTCCAGCTCTGGGTGAACCTGCCCGCGAGCGACAAGATGATGGCCCCGCGCTACCAGGACATCCGCGGCGGCCAGGTGCAGCTCCTCGCCTCGCCCGACGGCGGCGCGCTGCTGCGCGTCATCGCCGGCGACCTGGACGGCCACGCGGGACCCGGCATCACCCACACCCCGATCTCGATGATCCACGCCACGGTCCGGCCGGGCGCCGAGGTCACCCTGCCCTGGCGCGAGGACTTCAACGGCCTCCTGTACGTCCTGGCCGGGCGCGGCTCGGTCGGTGCGGAGCGGCGGCCGGTCCACATGGGCCAGACCGCGGTCTTCGGCAAGGGCGGCTCGCTCACCGTCCGCGCGGACGAGAAGCAGGACGGGCACACGCCCGACCTGGAGGTCGTCGTCCTCGGCGGCCGGCCGATCCGTGAACCGATGGCCCACTACGGCCCGTTCGTCATGAACAGCCAGGCGGAGCTGCGCCAGGCCTTCGAGGACTTCCAGGCCGGCCGCCTCGGCACGATCCCGGCGGTGCACGGGATGGGCGAGTAGGGGGCGGTACGAGGGCGGGGGCAGGTCCGGGGGCCTCCGGGGCTGCGGGCGTCCGGGCCCCGGCCCTCCCTGGCCCCTCCCTGGCCTCGGGGTCTGGGGCCGCCCGACCCCCGGCCGCCGGCCTCCGCGCGCCTCCAGGCCTCTCGGTCTGACGAGGCGTCACCCGCGCGGCCCGTTCCGCGGGGCGGCGTCCGTCCTGGCGTGATCGGCTGGGGGGCGTGCCGCAACCGTCCGAACCGTCGCCGCATCCGCCGGAGCCCCCGCCGTCCGCGCACCGGCCGCTCCTCCCCGAGGCGGCCCGGCGGGTCGCCGCCTGGTGCGTCGTCGTCCTGCTGCTGACCGGGGTCGCCGCGGTCGGGGTGTGGCTGTGCGTCGTGTTCAAGACCGCCGTCACACCCGTCCTGCTCGCCCTCCTCGGCACCGCGCTCCTCGGCCCGCTCTACCGGCGGCTGCTGCGCATGAAGGTGCGCAGGTCCCTCGCCGCCGCGCTCACCTGCGTCGCCGTCGTCGCGGTCGTCGGCGGCGCCGTCTACATCGTCGTCAGCGCCCTCATCGAGACCGGCGACCAGATCGTCGCCTCGCTGCGCCAGGCCGCCACCGACCTGACCCGCCACCTCGGCGCCGCCGGGACCTCCCTGGACGACCTCGCCGTGAACGCCCGGGAGCTGCTGCGGAAGTTCGGCGGCACCGCCGCCTCCGGGGTGATCAGCGGGCTGAGCGTCGTCGGCGAGATGATCGCCATCGCCGTCCTCGCGCTCCTCCTCGTCTTCTTCTTCCTGCGGGACTCCGACAAGGCGGTCGGCGCCCTGCGCTCCCTCGCCCCGCAGGCCACCGGCGACACCGTCGAGGCGATCGGCCGCCGCGCCTTCGAGGCCGTCGAGGGTTTCATGCGCGGCACCACCTTCATCGCCCTGATCGACGCCGTGGTCATCACCATCGGGCTCCTCGTGCTCCGCGTCCCCGGAGCCGTCGGCCTCGGCGCGCTCGTCTTCGTCGGCGCCTACATCCCGTACCTCGGTGCCTTCATCTCCGGCGCGGTCGCCGTCCTCGTCGCCCTCGCCGACCGGGGCGTCGTCATCGCGCTGTGGGCGCTCGGGGTCGTCCTGGCCGTCCAGGTCCTCGAAGGACACGTCCTCCAGCCGGTGATCCAGAGCCGTACCGTCCAGATGCACCCGGCCGTGGTGATGCTCGCCATCACGGCCGGGGCGTCCGTCGCCGGCATCCTCGGCATGCTGCTCGCGGTCCCGCTGACGGCCGCCGCGTTCGGCGTGGTCGGCGAACTGCGCGGCCGGTACGGAGACCGGCGGACCGCGCCACCCTCGGAAGCGGACCCCGCCTGAGACCTGTCCGGCCCCCGCCCGGGACCCCGCGGGTCAGGTGGCGGCCGGCATCCCGCCCGGCTCGAAGCCGGCCAGCATCTGTTCCAGCGCTGCCTGGTCGGGCCCGACGAAGGGGTCGGAGTCCGGTGCCATCCCGATTGTGGCGAGGAGCGCGTCGATCATCCGGACGGCCGGCGGCAGATGCGTACTGAGCACGATGTCCGGGTTCATCGCGCGCAGGGGATCGATCGTCGCCCGGTACTTCGCCGCGTCAACGATGTGCACCCACGGACTGTCCACGGTCGCCCAGAGCAGTTGGGCGGCCCGCAGCTCCTCCGGCTTCAGATCGCCGGCGTGCCCGCTCTCCGCCAGCTCGGCGGTGGGCATCGGCCCGCCGAAGCAGTCCGAGCTGAAGCAGATCCGGGTCCTGTCGTCGTAGAAGCCGACGGTGGCCGGGTTGTCGAAGAGCGGCGGCCGGAAGGCGTGCAGCGAACGGTCGCCGACGTCCAGCGACTGGCCCGGGTTGAGGAAGTAGACCCGGTCCGGGGGCAGCGGCCGCTCGGTGGTCATGATCCCCGCGCCGATGAAGGTGGTCACCACCCGTGCCCCGGGCGCGGCGACGAGCAGGTCGAAGATGCCGCCCGTGTGGTCGCGGTCGGGGTGGGTGAGCCAGATCCAGCGGAGATCGGCGGGGTCGACGACCGAGCCGACCGCGCCGACGAAGTCCCGGTCGGAGAGGGAGAGCCCGGTGTCGACGACGACCGGCTCCTCGGCGGTGAGGACGAAGGCGTTGACGGGGATGTGGCCGATCCCCGGCACTTCGAGGCTGTCGGCCAGGACGGTGGTGTCGCTCCCGACCTTGTGGGTGTCCATGGCGTGCTCCGTGGTCCCCCCGGCGGCCGTACGCTCCCAGTCTCCTCCGCCCGGCCCCGCCCCGCGCGGCCACTCGCCGCGTACGCCGTTCCCGTACGCCGTGCCGTGTCCCGTACGCCGCGCCCCGCACCGTACGCCGTGCCCTGCCCCGTACTCGTACGGTCGGGAGGCCGCCGTCCCTAGCGGCAGCCGCCCTCGTCCGACGGCGGCTCGTTCAGCTCGAACCAGATCGACTTGCCTTCGCCGCGCGGGTCCACGCCCCAGGCGTGCGCCAGCATCTCCATCAGCACCAGACCGCGCCCCGAGGAGGCCATCTCCCCCGGGTGCCGCTTGTGCGGGAGTTCGTCGCTGGAGTCGGCGACCTCCACCCGCAGGCGGCGCGACTTCTCGTCGCAGGTGACCTCGGCGACCAGGAGCGCGTCGCCGTCCGTGTGGATGAGGACGTTGGTGACCATCTCCGAGACCATCAGGACCGCCGAGTCGACCTGGTCCGCGTCCGACCAGTCGTGCAGCAGCTGCCGCAGATGCCGGCGGGCGGCGGCGATGCGTTCCGGCTCGGCCTGCGCCACGGTCATCATCGTGCGGCGCGGGGCCTCGCGGACGGCACCGCCCTGGCGGGAGAGGAGCAGCAGCGCGATGTCGTCCTCGCGGCGGTCGGCGAGCGGCCCGGTGGTGTGGTGGGAGCCGGGGCCGTGGACGGCCTGGACGAGCTCGTCGGCGAGCTCCTCCAGGGACTCGCCGTCGTGCCGTTCGAGGAGCGTACGGACGCGTTCCCAGCCGCTGTCGAGGTCGTGGCCGCCGGTCTCCAGGAGGCCGTCGGTGCACATCATCAGGGTCTCGCCGGGCTCCAGGGTGAACCGGGTCGTGGGGTAGTCGGTGTCGGGGTCGATGCCCAGGGGCAGCCCGCCGGCGGTGGGCCGCAGCAGGACCGTTCCGTCGGCCATCAGGACCGCCGGATCGGGATGGCCGGCCCGGGCGATGTCGACGATCCCGGTGGCCGGGTCGATCTCCAGGTAGAGGCAGGTGGCGAAGCGGAGCCCGCCCCCGTCCTCCCCGTCGCCGCCGGCCGCGCCACCGGCGGCGCTCCCGGCACCGTCCGTCCCGGCCCCGGACCCGGCTGCGATCCCGATGCCGGCCCCGACCCGGGCGCCGCCGCCGGCTCCGCGCGGGCGGTCGTCGCCGTTGGCCCCGACGCCCGCGCCGCCGTCCCCGTTGGTGATGCCGTAGAGGAAGCGGGAGGCGCGGGAGAGCACGGCGTCGGGCCGGTGGCCCTCGGAGGCGTACGCGCGCAAGGCGATCCGCAGCTGCCCCATCAGCCCGGCGGCGCGGACGTCGTGGCCCTGGACGTCGCCGATGACGAGGGCGATGCGCCCGGAGCCGGGGCCGCCGCCGGGGAGCGGGATCATGTCGTACCAGTCGCCGCCGACCTGGAGCCCGCCGCCGGTGGGGACGTAACGGGCCGCGACCTGGAGGCCGGGGATGCCGGGGCCGAGGACGGGCATCATCGTGCGCTGGAGGCCGAGCGACAGCTCGCGTTCGGACTCGGCGACGCCGGCCCGGGCGAGGGCCTGGGCGAGCATGCGGGCGACGGTGGTGAGGACGGAGCGCTCGTCGGGGGTGAAGGCGACGGGGTGCTTGAAGGCGGCCATCCAGGCGCCCATGGTGCGGCCGGCCACGATCAGCGGGAGGTAGGCCCAGGACTGCCTGCCGAATCGTTGCGCCAGCGGCCAGGTCACCGGGAAGCGCCGCAGGTACTCCTCCGGTGTCGGGAGGTAGATCGCCCGTCCGGTCCTGGCGACCTCGGCCGCCGGGTAGTCGGTGTCCAGCGACATGGAGCTGAAGGGGCCCTCGTCACCGGCGTGGTGCCCGTGGTGGCCGATGATCGTCAGCCGGTCGCCCGCCACCCCGAAGACGGCGAGCCCGTCGGGCGAGAAGCCCGGCATCGAGAGGGAGGCGGCGACCCGCAACACCTCGGAGGTCGACCGGGCCTCGGCGAGCGCCCGCCCGGCGTCGAGCAGGAACGCCTCGCGGGAGCGGCGCCAGTCGCCGGTCACGGGCGTGCGGGCGGCGGTGCCGGGCTGCGGCTCGGCGACCTCCTGGAGGGTGCCGACGAGCTGGTAGTCGTCGCCCTCGACGAGCGGCTTGGACCGGCTCCGTACGGTACGGATCACCCGGCCGTGCTCGTCCATGATCCGCAGCCGGGCCTCGGCGAGGGTGCCCTCCGCCACGGCCAGGTTGACGACCCCGTCGATCTCGTTCCAGTCCACGGGGTGGAAGCGGGAGCGTACGGCCGCCTCGGTGAGCTGGGCGGCCTCGGCGGGCAGGCCGAGGAGCCGGGCCGCCTCGGCGTCGAGCGTGACGGTCCCGGACGCGTTGTCCCAGCGCCACAGGCCGGTCGCGATCGCGGCCAGGACGTCCTCGGTGCGCATTGCCCTACTTTATGAATATCGGACGGCAAGTCGCCACCGAGAGTATTCGAAAAGCGATCTTGGGTGGCCCGGTACCCTTGACGGGCCTGGACACGTCCGGGCTCCCCACCGATTTCGAAGACTGGATGAACGACGATGCATCGGTACAGGTCCCACACCTGCGGCGAGCTCCGCGCCTCTGACGTCGGCACCGACGTCCGGCTGAGCGGCTGGCTGCACAATCGGCGCGACCTGGGCGGCATCCTCTTCATCGATCTGCGCGACCACTACGGCATCACGCAGCTCGTCGCCCGTCCCGGCACCGCCGCCGCCGAGACCCTCGACAAGCTGACCAAGGAGACCGTCGTCCGTGTGGACGGCAAGGTCGTCTCGCGCGGCGCCGACAACGTCAACCCGGAGCTCGCCACCGGCGAGATCGAGATCGAGGCCGCCACGGTCGAGGTCCTGGGCGCCGCCAAGCAGATCCCCTTCACCATCAACGCCGACGACGGCGTGAACGAGGAGCGGCGCCTGGAGTACCGCTTCCTCGACCTGCGCCGCGAGCGCATGCACCGCAACATCATGCTGCGCTCGGCCGTCATCGCCGCCATCCGCTCCAAGATGGTGGCCCTCGGCTTCAACGAGATGGCGACCCCGATCCTGGCCGCGACCTCCCCCGAGGGCGCCCGCGACTTCGTCGTCCCGTCCCGCCTGAACCCGGGCAAGTTCTACGCCCTGCCGCAGGCGCCGCAGCAGTTCAAGCAGCTGCTGATGATCTCCGGCTTCGACCGCTACTTCCAGATCGCGCCGTGCTTCCGCGACGAGGACGCCCGCGCGGACCGCTCGCCGGGCGAGTTCTACCAGCTCGACGTCGAGATGAGCTTCGTCGAGCAGGAGGACGTCTTCCAGCCGATCGAGAAGCTCATGACGGAGATCTTCGAGGAGTTCGGCGGCGGCCGCCACGTCACCTCCCCCTTCCCGCGGATCCCGTTCCGCGAGTCGATGCTCAAGTACGGCAACGACAAGCCGGACCTGCGGACCTCCCTCGAACTCGTCGACATCTCCGACGTCTTCGAGGGCTCGGAGTTCAAGGCCTTCGCGGGCAAGCACGTGCGGGCGCTCGCGGTGCCGGACACGGGCGACCAGCCGCGCAAGTTCTTCGACGGCCTCGGCGACTTCGCGGTCTCCCTCGGCGCGAAGGGCCTGGCCTGGGTCCGCGTCGGCGAGGGCAACGCCCTGACGGGCCCGATCGCCAAGTTCCTCACCGAGGAGAACGTCAAGGTCCTCACCGAGCGCCTCGGCCTGGAGCCGGGCCACGCGATCTTCTTCGGCGCGGGCGAGTTCGACGAGGTCTCCAAGATCATGGGCCCGGTCCGGGTCGAGGCCGCGAAGCGCGCCGGCCAGTTCGAGGAGAACGTCTTCCGCTTCGCGTGGATCGTGGACTTCCCGATGTACGAGCGGGACGAGGAGACCGGCAAGATCGACTTCTCGCACAACCCGTTCTCGATGCCGCAAGGTGGCCTCGAGGCCCTGGAGACCCAGGACCCGCTGGACGTCCTCGGCTGGCAGTACGACATCGTCTGCAACGGCATCGAGCTCTCCTCGGGCGCGATCCGGAACCACGAGCCTGAGATCATGTTCAAGGCCTTCGAGATCGCGGGCTACTCCCGCGAGACGGTCGAGCAGGAGTTCGCGGGCATGCTCCGCGCCTTCGAGTACGGCGCCCCGCCGCACGGCGGCATCGCCCCGGGCGTGGACCGCATCGTGATGCTCCTGGCCGACGAGCCGAACATCCGCGAGACGATCGCCTTCCCGCTGAACGGCAACGCCCAGGACCTCCTGATGGGCGCCCCGACGGAGCTGGACGAGTCCCGCCTGCGCGAGCTGAACATCCAGCTCCGCAAGCCGGTCGAGAAGAAGCTCGTCGACGACCGCCCGATCACGAACGCGGTCCACCCGGACGCGGGGCGGTAACCACCGGCCGCGTTCGCACGGACGAGTGAAGGCCCGGGATCTTCGGATCCCGGGCCTTTGGCATATGCCACGCTGCCGCCATGGCGACTGTGATCCAGAGGAGCCGGCCGTGAGCGCCCTGACGCAGGAGGGGTTCGAGGAACTCGCCCGCCTTGGCGAACGTGTGAACGAATCGCTGCGCCTGGAGTTCCTCGACGGCAGGATCCAGGAGAAGGCACTCCCGGACGGCGACCACGGGCGGATCATCGAGTGGCTGACGCGACTGTGCGACGGTCCCCTTCGGGAAGACGGTCCCGCTGCCGGAACCGGTGGGGATGGAACTGGACACGGAGCCCCTGAAGGACTGGGTGGGCTGACGGGGCCCGGGGGCCCGAGCAGGGACGGATCCTCGTTCTCCAGCTTTCAACCATGCCCAGGACGCGCATCCTCGAAGGAGTGGGTCACAATCCAGTCCTCGTACTCCTCGACCGAGACGGCGCACAGAGAGTGTCCGTCCAAGGAAACCGCGATGAAACCACGGTGTCCTGTTGCGGCGGCGATACGAGAGGGGACATGAGTGCCGATCGCGTCTCTTACTCTGATCCACCCCCTGGCCAAGGTTCCCGGGTAGGTGGCGAGGAGCAGGAACTCTCGCTTCTGATCGCAGATCCGCAGCCGCTCCGCTTCTTCGTGCCAAGAAGCGTCCACTCGAGCCCTTATGTTCGGATCCTTATGGAGGATCGTCACCGCTGGTTGCACATCGGCGCCCGAAACGGCAAGAAGTGCCCTTTTGGCGTCCGGTGCTCCGTCCGGTACTCCTCCTTCCTTCTCTTCAAAACCCTCTCGACCGAGAGCCTCGCGCAGTCGTGAGCCGCTGTCCCCCGTAGGGGTTTGGTGTTTCACTACGTTCCTGCTCCAATACATTCATGCACCACGATCCACTTCTCAGATTCCTCGGAGGATACGGCGCACAGAACGCGGCCGTCCGTCGATACCGTCAGGAATTCGGGATTGCCCGTGCCGGATGCGATTCGCGAGGGTAGATTCGTCCCGATGTCGTCCCTCACGTGGATCCACCCGATCTGGTGCCCACGGGCATCCGGGGCCAAGATGTAGAATTCTCCGTCGCCCGAGACGAGCCGCTTGCTCGCTGCTTGAGATTCCCATTGGCGATCCAGCTCGGCCCTCGCGTCCGGAAATTCATCGCTGATCGACACGATGGGCTCCACCTCTATGCCGTTCACGGCGTAGATGGCAGACGTGATCTCTGGGAAAACCGGCTGGAACGGATCTGCCCAATACGGTGAGGCCGCTCGCTTCAAGCTTGAGGTGCCAGTCAGGAGCCGCCGGCCCGTCATTCTCTCGTGTTGCGCTCATGATGATGCCCCCATCATTTCTCATCTGAGGTAGCTTGCGGCCCAAAACCCACTCGGATTCCGAGCCCTTCCCGCAGGCGGGTGCGCGACCTTCCGTTGGGCGGAGCACCGGGACCCTCAAATGGCGCGGAGCCGGCGGAACTCATGTGTAACGAGGGGGAACGAGGATGAGAGGATCGCCGAGCGCAGTTCTCTGTCGAGAGAGGACGCAAGGAATTGCGTGCAGGGCACGGAGAAGTGCTCCCATCGGTCGCCGCGTGCCTCGTTCACCATGACTGTCCACTCATCCGGTTCGACCCCGGGCCGACCAGCCAGTAGAGGCATTCTCCGTTGTCCGTGGTCGCCCAGGGGACAACTCGTGACCCCTCCACCTCCAGCTCCGCCGGCTTCTTCTCGAACTCCCACAGGTCTTCGAGGTCTTCAGCCTGATTGCGCGCCCATTCGATGAGGTCGTAGTTCTCGTTGGGGCAGCCGGGTTCCAGGACGTAGAGATAGTCATCCCAGTTGCTTCCTCCGTACACCCGGATGAGCTCCTTGTAGTCGGCGGGGAGCTCAAACCCAAGGTTGCGCTCGATCTCGACCCAATTTTTCCGACGGGGATTTCGAGGCGCAGGGATAAGGTCAAGAAGGCGCGAGTAGTCACCCCTGTCGTTCATATCCAGAGCCTTTGGGATTCGCCGCAGTGTCGACCGGTCTATCGGTCTCAGGGAACCCTTCAGAGATAGGAGAGATCTCCGCCCCCTTCGAGGAATGAGTTGATCTCTGTTGTCGCCTGGTCGCCTTCCAGCGCCATCGTGTCTCCTGTCATGCGCCGAAGTACGTCTGGGTAATGCTCGACAGGGCAGAACAGGACGAACCCGCCGTGGGGGTGCTTGTTGAGCGGGATGATGGGGAAGAGTCCCGCCTCGAGGGAGAATTTCACGTAGAGGGTGGCGATTCGACGGCGCTGTGATTCCAGCTCGATCGAGTTCGCGAAGTCCCTGGAGAGCGAGAAGTGAGCCTCCATGAGCTGCGCCGATCGAAGCCAGGTACTGTCCGGTTCACCGCTGTCCCCCAGGGCACACGCGAACCCAGAACTTCGGGCGCCAAGTCCGTCGATGAAGTCGCGCACCGTGTGCTCTGTGTTCGAGAGAACCTGGTATCTGGACTCGACGTACGGAAGGCCCTGGAACTGATGGGTGGCCGCTCGGCTGCCCGCTCTCCACAGGAGGGTGTGCTCGTCGTCTCCTCCCGGGGGCTGCCAGGCCGGCGGACGCAGCTTTGCCGACCATGTGAAAAAGTTCCTCCGGCGGATGCTGGGCAGGGCCGTTGCCCAAGCGTCACCCTCCAGGCTCGGGTCGCAGAACAGCCACACCGCGGCGACGTCACCCAAGGGCCCCTCCACGGACGAGATCGTCGATCCGATACCCGTCGGATCCCAACGTGCTTGCCCCGCGACGACGTAGCGTTCCGTCGCCCCTTCTCGACGATGGCTCATCGGCGCTCCGCAGCGCCGCCACCGCTCGCACGAGCGGAGAGGTAGGGGCGTGCCCGTGTCAGGAGCGACGCCGCCGCGATGAATTCCAGGTGCGACCCTGCCGCCTCGACCGACACTCGGAGGCCCTCATCCCCGCAAGGGAGCAAGGTGACTGCCGCGTCGCGAGCGCTGGAGTCCCAGCCGCTGACCTTGAGTCCCGTCACGCCGGTAAATTTTACGAAGAACTCGACGGTGTTGAACTCGCTTTTCGTCCAGGCGAGGGGCGGGTTCGAGGGCAGGGTGGAAGTCTCGAACGCCAACGTCACCGATGTGTCTCTCTCGTCGATCTGCACATAGTAGAGATCGCAGTCATTCAGATCAGGAGGGGATGCATAGGCGTTCGAGATCTCCGTCGTCGATCCGACGACTGCTGTCCACTCAAAGTCGCCCATAGAAGGTCTTTTCATCGGTCTCGGGGATGGTTTCGTGGCGCAGGCCGTCAAGCTTTTGAGCGAAGAAGTGACGGCCGCCGTCCATGCCGTTCTCTTGTTTTTTGAACGCGCTCACGTGTCCGACCAGTGCCGATGCGCTACTGGTGAAACCGAGGTCTACACCGACACCTGTCACGCGCACTCGAACCCTTCGCTCTTCGTCTGGGGACGACACGTCGCAAGAAGCAGAGTGGACGGGGGGCTCCCACCTCGCCAGCGCGAAATCCGCCACCGCGAGGAACTGGAGATGACACTGAACGGTGTCGATATCCGTGCCCTCCCATTCTGGAGGAGTCGCTGCGGGAAAGCTTGAGAGGTCCACTCGGAGAGTGACTTTCGGTCCCTGCCAGTCGAGGTTGATAGAGCGCAAGCGGACATGCCTGAAAGACGGGATATTCCCATACAGGCGGACAAGGTTCTCGTGGTTCGCCCGTTGCGGCCTCGCTATGTCGTCCCCGTTCGCATCCACCCACGCATGCTGTCACGCGATCATTTCCGCGAGCAACGAACATTCAGCCGTTTCGGCGGGGTTCCCCAGGGGGCATCAGGGGCTGCGGCCGCTCCGGCGGTGTGCAGGCGGCGCAGGTGCCGGGTTGGGGGGCGCGGAAAGCCCGGTCGCAGAGGTCGCAGTTCTGGAGGGGGTGTCTCGGGGACGGAGTCGGCGTGGCGAACGGCGGTAAGGGTGGGAGCTTGGCGACGAGGCGGTGGGCCAGGAGGGCCGCGGGGCGGTACAGCGGCTCCGGTGGCAGGCCGGCGGTCAGGGCGTGCCCGACGGCTTCGGGGGTGAGGTCGCGTTCGAGCCAGGCGGCGACGCCCGGGACGAGGTGCTCGGCGTCCGTCGCGGAGAGCAGAAGACGGGGGTCCTGGCGGCGGAGGCCGGAGAGGACCCCCAGGGCGGTCTGGAGGAGGTCGGGCGCGGGGTACGCGGGCTGCGGTACGGCGGGCAGCGCGCGGCGCCGGGCCGGCTTGTCGGCGGCCCGCCGGGGCGGGAGTTGAGACTCCGGCTCCTCGACGCTCCGTCGCGACCGGGGCCTGGGGCCCTCGGCGTTCCGTCGTGGTCGCGGCTTCGGGTCGTCGGCGTTCCGTCGCGGCCGGGGCCGGGGGTCCTCGGCGGCGGATCGGCCGGGCTGGTTGCAGGAGACCGTACGGGTCACGATCGTGCCGTCGTCGCCGCGCTCCAGCGTGCGCCGCAGGTAACCGTGGCTCTCCAACTCGCGCAGGCCGTCGGCGATCCGGGCCTTTCCCTCGCGGAAGCGGCGGGCGAGGGTGTTGATGTCGACCTGGGCGCCGGTCGGGAGGGACTGGATGTGGACGGCCAGGCCGATGGCGACCAGCGACAGCTCGGCGTGCTGGCTGAGGTGGTTGCCGACCACGGTGAAGCGGGTGGTGTGCCGGACGTTGTCGTGGATGACGCCGCCCACGCGCGGGGCCTTGCGGGCTCGCCCCGTGGGGTGGTTTTTCCCGTCGTTACGGGACCGGGCGCGCGGGCGCACGCTAGTGTTCTGGGTATCCATCGGGAAGTCTTCTTCTTCCTTGATGGTCAGGCCCTCGTCTCGGGATTAGCGGTCCCGGCGGGGGCCGACGCATGTCAGCGGTGAGGTGTGGTGTGTCGCGCTGAGCGTAGATCAAACAACCCCTCTCGAAGCCAGCCGAGTTGGCCTTTTTCACCCGTGGGAGTGAGAGGCCGCCGAGCGGGAGGAGGGGTGGGGTTGGGTGCGTTCCTTTCCCTCTCGTTCTTTACAGGGAGGCCGACCGGCGCCCCGGAGTCCGGGCCACCGGAGTCCGCGTTCCCGGACTCCGGTGACCGCGTGGTTTCCGCAGGTCAGGGGTGGCAGAAGGTCGGGTTCCGCCCGTACGGTCTTCTGGGGGACGGGCCCGAGACCGCACCCCCACCGGTCGGCGAGCGCCTCGACAAGGAGCAGCCCGCGCCCGGAGTCCGCGTCCCTTCCGGGGACGCGGCCGTGGGTGACGGCGTTCGTCGTGAGTTCGGCGACGATGTGGGCGGCGGCGTCGGGGCTCCCGTACGGCAGGGTCGACGTACCGGCTCGGGAGGAGCGGGGTGTACGCGGACGGAGTCATCCTCCGTCTGGTCCTCGCTGCGTGTCCCGGACGATGGTCTGGATCCTCTCCCGCAGCTCGCTGTCCGTCAGGTCGCCGGGCTCTCTGAGCTCAGGGTCGGGTGTGTAGTCCTCGAGCACCGCGAACACCTGATCGAGGAGATCGGCCAAGTCCCCGATTGCCCGTTCGCCCTGAGCATGTGCGGCCCTCCGGGCTTCCCACCAACCGTCAGCGAACTCCCCTGCGCTGCATGTTCCCTGGGTGAAGCTGCTGAGCAGCGCCATAAGGCGGGCAGAAGCAGTTCCCGGTGTGACATCGCTGGGGCGCGACCACGCTCTGTGCGCAGGTGGGTAGGTGGTGGCGATCGTCTGGAGATACGGCCAGCGCCCCTGCATGGCTCGTGCGTAGCGCCCGAACCGAGCCCGCGCCGCATCGATTCCTTCGGGCACCGCGGCGGTCAGGAACGCCTCGGTCCCGGCCATCAGCGCGTATCCCGGCGCGGGAAACAGCACGGCTCCTTGCAGGTCCGGGGTGTACAGAATCGCAGGAGGCGCAGTACCAGCCGCAGGCGTGGCGTCGAGCATGTGCGGCGTGCCCACAGCCCGGCACCCTGCTTCGAAGCGGTGAACCATGGCGGCGTCCAGGTGGTTGCCTGCCGGGAAGGGGGCCACCCTTTTGCCGGACAGCCATGTCCGCGCGAAGCCTCCGTCCGGTCCGAGCACAGCGCCTTCCCGCTCGGGCCGGCTGTCACTGGGACGTGGTGTCGCCACAAAAACCCCTCCTAAAGGATGCCGAAAGTGCCGACCTCACACGCGACGCGCCCCGCGCCCGGTCTTTCCGGGGGCGGGGCGCGTCGGCGTACGAGGGGCGGGGGGCGGGGGGCTTCAGGCCTTCTTCGGGTCCTCCAGGCGCGGGAAGAGCACCGCGCCCTTCGTGACCGTCGTGCCTGCCGGGAGCGCGCCCCACGTGCCCGCGTCCTGGACCGGCTGGGAGGGCAGGGCGCCTAGGGAGGCCTCCGCGCCCAGCGACTCCCAGAGCGCCTGCGAGGTCTCCGGCATGATCGGGTTCAGGAGGACCGCGACGCCGCGCAGGGACTCGGCCGCCGTGTAGAGGATCGTCGCCAGGCGGGCGCGGCCCGCCTCCGAGTCGTCCTTCGCGACCTTCCAGGGCTCCTGCTCCGTGATGTAGCCGTTGACCTGCTTCACGAAGTCGAAGATCGCCAGGATGCCGCCCTGGAAGTCCAGCTCCTCGCCGATCTTCCGGTCCGCCGTCGCGACCGCCTTGGCCAGGCCCTCGTGGATCGCCGTCTCCGCGTCGCCGTCGGCCGTCGCCGCCGGCAGCGCGCCGTCGAAGTACTTGCCGACCATCGCCGCAACGCGCGAGGCGAGGTTGCCGTAGTCGTTGGCCAGCTCGGAGGTGTAGCGGGCGGTGAAGTCCTCCCAGGAGAACGAGCCGTCGCTGCCGAAGGCGATCGCCCGCAGGAAGTACCAGCGGTACGCGTCCACGCCGAAGTGCGAGGTCAGGTCCTGCGGCTTGATGCCGGTCAGGTTCGACTTCGACATCTTCTCGCCGCCGACCATCAGCCAGCCGTTCGCCGCGACCCGGCCGGGCACGGGCAGGCCCTGCGCCATCAGCATCGCGGGCCAGATCACCGCGTGGAAGCGGAGGATGTCCTTGCCGACCAGGTGCACGTTGGCCGGGAACGTCTCCGCGAACTTCTCCGGGTTCTCGTTGTAGCCGACGGCCGTCGCGTAGTTCAGCAGCGCGTCGACCCACACGTAGATGACGTGCTTCTCGTCCCACGGGACCGGCACGCCCCAGTCGAACGTCGACCGGGAGATCGACAGGTCCTGCAGCCCCTGCTTGACGAAGTTCACGACCTCGTTGCGCGCGGACTCCGGCTGGATGAAGCCCGGGTTCGCCTCGTAGAACTCCAGGAGCTTCGGGCCGTACTCGCTCAGCTTGAAGAAGTAGTTCTCCTCCTTGAGGATCTCCACCGGCTTCTTGTGGATCGGGCACAGCTTCGTGCCGTCCTCGGCCTCGATGAGGTCGCCCGGGAGCTTGTACTCCTCACAGCCCACGCAGTACGGGCCTTCGTACCCGCCCTTGTAGATCTCGCCCTTGTCGTACAGGTCCTGCACGAACTCCTGGACGCGGTCGGTGTGACGCTTCTCCGTCGTCCGGATGAAGTCGTCGTTCGCGATGTTCAGGTGCTCCCAGAGGGGCTTCCACGCCTCCTCGACGAGCTTGTCGCACCAGGCCTGGGGCGAGACGTCGTTCGCCTCGGCCGTGCGCATGATCTTCTGACCGTGCTCGTCCGTGCCGGTGAGGTACCACACCTTCTCGCCACGCTGACGGTGCCAGCGCGTGAGCACGTCGCCTGCGACGGTCGTGTAGGCGTGGCCCAGGTGAGGAGCGTCGTTGACGTAGTAGATGGGGGTCGAGACGTAGTACGACGTCACGTCGCTCGCCCCCTGCTTCTCGGATCCAGTGGCCGCCATGGCCGAAATCCTAACGGCCCCTCCAAGATCCACTCACATCGAGGGAATCCCCGCCGGGGCGGGTACGGGCCGCGGCGGGGCGGACCGCCGGGAGCGCGGAGAGGTGCACGGAGAGGTTCGCGAAACGTTCCCCGGCGTAGAAAGGACCGTGGACAGCAGCGAGGAAGAGAGCATGCGCGTACTGGTCGCCGAGGACGAACAGGTCCTCGCGGAGTTGATCGCCACCGGGCTGCGGCGGGCCGGATTCGCCGTCGACACCGTCTACACCGGCGACGCCGCCCTCGCCTACCTCGGGCTGCACGACTACGACGTCGTCGTCCTCGACCGCGACCTGCCGCGCGTCCACGGCGACGACGTGGCCCGCGCCCTGGTCGCCGGGACCGCCAGGACCAGGATCCTGATGCTCACCGCCGCCGCCTCCCTGGACGACCGCGTCGAAGGGCTCGACCTCGGGGCGGACGACTACCTCGGCAAGCCCTTCGAGTTCCCCGAGCTCGTCTCCCGGGTGCGCGCCCTGCGGCGGCGCAGCGCCCGCCCCGTACCGCCGCTCCTGGAGCGCCACGGCCTGCTCGTCGACACCGTCCGCCGGACGGCGACCCGGGACGGGCGTGACCTCGACCTCTCCCCGAAGGAGTTCTCCGTGCTGCAGATCCTGCTGGAGGCGGACGGCGCCACCGTCTCCGCCGAGGAGCTCCTGGAACGCGCCTGGGACGCGCACACCGACCCGTTCACCGGCGCCGTTCGCGTCTGCATGAGCAAGCTGCGGGGCAAACTGGGCGAACCGGCGCTGATCCGTACGGTCCAGGGTGTGGGGTACGCCCTGTGAGGAGGGCGGGGGCCGGGGGCCGGGCCCGTGGGCCGGGGCGTGGGGCGGGCTCCGTGATGGGCGCCGGGTCCACGATCCGTACCCGTATCGCCCTCGTCTACGGCGGTGTCTTCGTCGTCCTCGGCGGCTGTCTGCTGGGGGTGGTGAACCTGCTGTCCCGCGCCGGTACGGAGGGGGAGGCGGAGGCCATAGCGGCGCGGGTGCGGGTGGTGGCGCCGTTCGAGACCGTCACCGCCTACCGCCTCAGCGACGACGTCAGCCGCGCCGCCGGCGAGCAGATGCTCATGTGGTCGTGGCTCGCGCTCGTCGTCATGGCGTTCGGCGCGGTCGCGGTCGGCTGGTGGACCGCCGGCCGGATGCTGCGGCCGGTGCACGAGATGACCGCGCGGGCGCGCCGGATCTCGGAGCGGAACCTGCACGAGAGGATCGCGGCGAGCGGCCCCGACGACGAGCTGAAGGAGCTCGGCGACACCATCGACGCGCTGCTGGGACGGCTCGAGACCGCCTTCGACAGCCAGCGCCGTTTCATCGCGAACGCCTCGCACGAGCTGCGGACGCCGCTGGCCACCCAGCGCGCCGCGATCCAGATCGGCCTGGACGCCGACGCCGGGATCACGCAGGTCCTCCTCGACACCAACCGGCGCAGCGAGCGGCTGATCGAGGGCCTGCTCGTCCTCGCCCGGAGCGAACGGGGACTGGAGGAGCGCGAGGAGGTGGACCTGGGGGCGGTGGTCGCGGAGGAGTGCGAGACGTACGGCGTCGACTGCCGTACCGGCGGCGCCGGTGTCGTACGGGGCAACCGCGTGCTGCTCGCCCAGGCGGTACGGAACCTGGTCGCGAACGCGGTCGCCTACAACGTGCCGGGGGGTGCCGTCGAGGTGACGGCGGCGGGCGGTGTGGTGACCGTCGCCAACACCGGGCCGGTGGTCGCCGCCGCCGATGTGCCGGGTCTCTTCGAACCCTTCCGGCGCGGCGAGGGACGCGACCGGATGGGCCCGGGCGCGGGCCTCGGCCTCTCGATCGTCCGGTCGATCGCGACCGCCCACGGCGGCCGCGCGGACGCGACCGCCCGGGGGGCGGCGGAGGGCGGCGGCCTGGTCGTGACGGTGACCCTGCCCGTCGTGCCCGGCCGGCCCGCCCGGCCCGGCGCGGGGGCGGGCGCCGGGCGGGGCCCCGGGCCGGGAGCCGGTCCCGGCCGGGGCCCCGCATCAGGCTCCGGTGGGGCCGCCGGCCCCGTCGGCCGTTAGGCCTCGTCCTGCGTCTGCCAGTCGGCGAGCAGCCCGCGGAAGAACGCGGGGTGCCCGGTCTCGGCGGGGGTCGCTCCGGCGAAGAAGGTGCCGGTACGGGGGGCCGTGAGCTTGCGGAGGTAGTCGAAGGCCTTGTTGTCCTCCTCGCCCCATGCCACGAACTGCCAGTGGATCGGGCGGTCGGCGGCCTGGGCGAGGGCCTCGGTGGCCGCCGTCTTCAGGTCCGGGGCGCCGTCCGTCTGGAAGACGACGAACGCGGGCCGGGTCGGGTCGGTCTTCTCGTGGTGGGCGAGGACCTCTTCGACGGCGCGGTGGTAGTTGGTGCGGCCGAGACGGCCCAGGTCCGCGTTGATCTCGTCGATGCGGCCCTCGATGCCCTCGGGACGGAGTTCCGCCGTGCCGTCGATGTCCGTGGAGAAGAACACGGCGGTGACGGTGGCGTCCTCGGTGAGGTGGGCGGCGAGGGCGACGGTCTGCTCGGCGATCCGCTGGACGGAGCCGTCCTTGAAGTAGCCGCGCATCGAACCCGACCGGTCCACGACGAGGTACACGGCGGCCCGCGCCCCGGTCAGCCCCTGCTTCTTCAGCACGGTCCCGGCGGCCTTGTAGGCATCGGCGAGCTGCGGCGCCTTCGCCTTGACCGCTGCCAGCGTCAGGGCGGGGGTGGGGGAGGTGGCCTCGGCTTCGGCTTCGGTGGGGGTGGGCTCGGGCTCCTCCGTGACCTCGGCTTCGGCTTCGGCTTCGGTGGGGGCGGGCTCGGGCTCGGCGTCCGCCGTCTCCGGCTCGGCCGTGACCTCGGCTTCGGCTTCGTCGGTCTCCGGCTCGACCTCGGCGGCCGGCTCGTCGGCGACTGCTCCGGCGGGTTCGGCCTCCGCTTCGGGCGCCTCGTCCGCCGGCTCGTCGGCCTCGGCCTCGACGGGCTCGGCCTCGTCGGCCGGCTCGTCGGCGACTGCCTCCGCGGGTTCGGCCTCCGCTTCGGGCGCCTCCGTGGCGTCCGCCTCGTCGGCCGCCGCTTCCGGCTCGGCCGGAGTCTCGGCCTCCGCCTCCGCAGGGGCCGCCTCCGCCTCGGCGGCAGCCTCCTCCGCCTCCGCCCCGTCGCGCGCCGCCGGGACCCCGGTGCTCTCCGTCGGGGTCTCGGGCTCCTGGGGCGTGTCGGACGACGATCCCGTGCCGCCCGTGCGGACGCTCTCGCGGGTCGAGGAGGTGCGGGCCTGGGGGACCTTCGGGTTGTCGAAGGAGGCCGCCACCAGGTCGTCCGCAGCCCGCTTGGCCGCCTCGTCCGGCGGGGTCGGGGACGGGAGGGTCACCGACCCGGCCTCGTCGGGGGTGGCGCGTTCCGACGCCGTCTGGGACGGGACGGAGGTTGCCGTAGTTTCGACGTGCTGGTCCGCACGATCGCGTCCGAACACCTTGCGCAGCAAGCTCCGAATGCCCATGGGCGAGGCCTTTCGCATGAGTTGGGTGCGGTGTATGTCCGTACTGGGAGAATCATCCCTGGCCAGGGCGGACACGTAAGGTTAGCGGCCCCGGGTGTGTCGCCTCCGGCGCCCCGACACGCGGTGTCGCGAGGCCCGCCGCACGTCCCCTTCGTACGGGCCGATCCCCGCCCCGCCACCCCGGTCGCCGCGCATTCATCCGTCGTTCACTCCGCCGCCGCCCCCGCGCGGATGTGCACACATAACGTCACCGCCGGACGGATTCCCGACACCATGTCGGCGCAGTGCTGCGCCGGAGGAGGACGAAGTGCGCAAACTGCTGCCGCTGCTGAGCACCAACCCGCACGGAGGCGGCCGTTCCGCCCTCACCTGCCGGTTCCGCTGTGGCGACGCCTGCTTCCACGAGGTGCCGAACACCAGCGACAACGAGTACGTCGGCGATGTCATAGCCGGCGTCCTCTCCCGACGCTCCATGATGCGCGCAGCCGCCGTGGTGACGGTCGCCACCGCCGCCGGGACCGGCCTCGCGGTCGGCAACGCGCCGGTCGCCGACGCCCGTACGCCGCTGCCCGGCCACCCGGGACACCCCGGCGCCCCCGGTCGCACCGACGGCGCCCGTGGCCTGCGGTTCGCCTCCGTCGCGCCCAACACGGCCGACCAGGTGACCGTACCCACCGGCTACTCCCAGAACGTCGTCATCCGCTGGGGCGAGCCGATCCTCCGCGGCGCCCCGGCCTTCGACGCCGACAAGCAGACCGCCAGGGCGCAGGCCGGCCAGTTCGGCTACAACAACGACTTCCTCTCCCTGCTGCCGCTGCGCGGCGAGCACGGCCGGCAGGTCCTCGTCGCCAACCACGAGTACACCGACGAAATCCTGATGTTCAAGGGGTACGACGCGGCGAACCCCACCCGCGAGCAGGTGGAGATCGCCTGGGCCGCCCACGGCCTCTCCGTCGTCGTGGTCCAGGAGGAGCACCGCTCGGGCAGGCTCACGCCCGTCTCCCGGCACCCGCTCAACCGCCGCCTCCACACCACCAGCGCCTTCGAACTGACCGGCCCCGCCGCCGGCTCCCCGCTGCTGCGCACCTCCGCCGACCCGACCGGCCGCAAGGTCCTCGGCACCCTCAACAACTGCGCCGGCGGCACCACCCCGTGGGGCACCACGCTGCACGGTGAGGAGAACTTCAACCAGTACTTCGCCAACGGCTCCAGCGCCACCGACAAGCGGTACGGCATCGGCACCGGCGCCACCGAGCGCAAGTGGGAGCGGTTCGACAAGCGCTTCGACCTCAAGCAGGAGCCCAACGAGGTCCACCGCCAGGGCTGGGTCGTCGAACTCGACCCGTACGACCCCGACTCCACCCCCAAGAAGCGCACCGCGCTCGGCCGCTTCAAGCACGAGGCCGCGCAGCCGCGGCTGACCGAGGACGGCCGTCCGGTCGTCTACATGGGCGACGACGAGCGGTTCGACTACTTCTACAAGTTCGTCTCGTCCAAGCGGATGAAGAAGGGGAACTCGCGGGCCGCCCGCGCGCACAACCTCACCCTGCTCGACGAGGGCACGCTGTACGTCGCCAAGCTGACCGGCGACAGCCCGTCCGCCCAGATCGACGGCACCGGCAAGCTCCCCGCCGACGGCGAGTTCGACGGCTCCGGCGTCTGGATCCCGCTCGCCACCGGCGACGTCTCGCACGTCGAGGGCATGACCGCCGAGGAGGTGTACGTCTTCACCCGCCTCGCCGGTGACAAGGTCGGCGCCACCAAGATGGACCGCCCCGAGGACGTCGAACCGTCCCCGCGCACCGGCCGCGTCTACGTCGCGCTCACCAACAACACCGACCGCGGCAAGGCGGGCAAGGCCCCGGCCGACGAGGCCAACCCGCGCAACCTCAACAAGCACGGGCAGATCCTGGAGCTCGCCGAGAACTGGGACGACCCGGCCTCCGACGGCTTCGCCTGGCGTCTCTTCCTGGTGGCCGGCGACCCGAACGACCCGGCCACCTACTTCGCCGGCTTCCCGAAGGAGAAGGTGTCCCCCATCTCCTGCCCGGACAACGTGGCCTTCGACCCGCACGGCAACCTGTGGATCTCCACGGACGGCAACCAGCTCGGCTCGCACGACGGTCTCTTCGGCGTCGCCACGCAGGGCGAGCGCCGCGGTGAGCTCAAGCAGTTCCTGACGGTTCCCAAGGGCGCGGAGACCTGCGGCCCGATCATCCAGGACCGCCGGGTCGTCGTCGCCGTCCAGCACCCGGGCGAGATCGACGGCGCGTCCGTCGAGAAGCCGGCCTCGGTGTGGCCCGACGGACCGGGCCGCATCGTCCGCCCGGCCGTCGTCGCCGTCTGGCGCAAGGACGGCCGCGACATCGGCGTCTGAGCCGCCAGGGCCCGGCGTGGTGGGAGGAGGCGGGGCGGTCCGCCCCTCACACCACGCCCAGACCCTCCCGGAAGCGGACGAACTGCTCGGCCGGCTCCCCCGTGTACGACCAGGGCACCCAGGACGCCCGCGGGCCGAGCATGCCGAGCAGTTCCCGCGCCACCTCCACCTGCCCGGCGTAGCAGGCCGCGTGGGCGAGATAGTTGAGGTCGACGACCTCCTCCGGTTCCACCGGCCGTCCCGGCTCGCGGCCGCCGATCCAGCGGGCGTACGTCCGGCGCAGCTCGGTCACCGCCAGTTCGTGCTTCCAGTGCTGGTCGAAGCCGCGCACCGGCCCGCGTCCCAGCGCCCCGTCGGCGATGTAGCGGTACTCCTCCACCCGGGCCACCTGCACCAGGACCGGCAGCGGGGAGCCCGGCGGTGCCACGCCCGCCGCGTCGCGCGCGAAGTCGTACATCGTCCCGTGCGTGCCGTGCCACCGCGCCGACCAGTAGCGCAGCAACTGCGCGTGGCCTTCGGTGTGGTACGGGTCGCGCCGCCGGACCTCGTCGAACCACCGGCGCAGTTCCCGGCGCGGCACGCCCCCTTCATAGAGGCGCGCCACGGAGAGCAGGGAGACCCAGGGCATCGGGTCCGACGGCGCGGCCTGCGCCGCGGCCAGGCAGGTGTCGACCGTCGCGTCGAGCCGGCCCCGGTCGACGGCGGTGCCCCGGCCGGCCGCGATGGCCGTGTCGAAGACCCGGACCACCTCGGTCGCCGCGCGCAGCACCGCCGCGTCCGGGCAGTCCGGTTCGGCGGCCCGCCAGGCCTCGACCGCCGAACTGCCCGCGGCGGCGTGGGCGAGGAGCCGCAGCCGGTGCGTCCGGCGCGGCCAGTTGTCACCGGTGGCCGCGAGCAGGTCCCGTACGCCCTGCCAGCGTCCGATAACGATGTCGTGCCGGGCCTCGGTGAGCGCGCGGTCTCCGTAGTCGGGGTCGAAATCGGGCGTGAAGCGGGCCACACGGGCCGAGCGGCGGCGAACGGGCATCGGCGTTCCTCCTTCGACACTCGAAGACTCGAAGGCGGGTGCTTCGAAGACTCGGAGACTCGACTGCGCGGTGGGGGGTGGGGCGTTCGGTGCGGTGAGTGCGGTTGGTGCGGTCGGTGCGGTGAGTGCGGTCGGTGCTGCAGGCGGGATGACGTGCGGGGCGGTGAGGCTGTTCCAGGGTCGGGGGTCGGGGGTCGGGGGTCGGGGGTCGGGGGTCGGGGGTCGGGGGTCGGCGGGCGGTGGCCGGGACGGGTGCGGTGTCCGGCGCCGGGGTCAGAAGTCGGTGGCGAGCGACTCGTCCGCGCGGCGGGTGCGTGTCCGGTCGCCCGCGAAGGGGTCCGCCGCCGCCAGCGCGCTGACGGCGTCGAGCCGGGCGGGGCGGTAGTACGCGCTCCCCTTCCGCCAGTACACGACCATCGGGACCAGGCCGGTCAGCAGCCCGCCGATGCCGAGGGTCAGCGCGGTCGTCGACAGCTCGCCCAGCGACTCGACGAACGTCCACAGCATGAACGCGGAGCCCGCCAGCGGCCACACCCCGCCGAGCAGGAAGTGGCGTACGGAGGAGAGGAGCACCGACTTGTACGCGACGACGGCGGCGATGCCGGCGAGCCCGTAGTAGAACGCGATCAGCAGGCCGATGGCGGCCACTCCGTCGCGCAGGATCCGGCTCACCGAACCGGCGGCGGCCGCCGCCCCGAACATCAGCAGCGCCGCGGCCCCGACGGCGGCGATCGCCACCCACGGGGTGTTCCAGCGGCGGTGCACGGTCCCGAGCGCGGCCGGCATGGTGCGGTCGCGGCCCATCGCGAACAGCGAGCGGGTGACCTGGATGAGCGTGGTCTCCAGGGTGGCGACCGTGGACAACAGCACCGCCACGACCAGCAGTTTCCCTCCCACGCCCGGCCAGATCTCCTGGCCGAGGACGGCGAGGACATTGGCCCCGGCCGCCTCGATCTGCCCGGCGCTCAGGAGCACGTTGACCGAGATGGTGCACGCCTCGAAGAGGAGGAAGACGACGGCGACGCCGACCAGCGCGGCCAGGCCCGCCGTACGGCGGCTGTCGCGCGTCTCCTCGCTGAGGTTGCTGGTGACGTCCCAGCCCCAGAAGTAGAACGCGGCGATCAGCGCGCCCGAGGCGAAGCCGGAGGCGCCGTCGAAGTGGCCGAAGCCGAACCAGGACCAGTCGAAGGCGGTGGCGTGGCCGCGGTGGGCGAGGGCGGCCAGCACGAAGCCGACGAGGACCAGCAGTTCGATCCCCGTCATGAACAACTGGGCCCGTACGGTGAGCCGGGCGCCGCCCAGGACCACCAGCAGCATGACGAGGAACCAGCCGGCGCCGACGGCGGCGGCGAGCGGGGTGTTCTCGGCCAGCGCGGGGTCGAAGAGGGAGAGCGTCAGGGCGCCGGCGGGCAGCGAGCCGGCGACCATGAAGACGGTCGTCGACACGACCAGGGCCCAGCCGGAGAGGAAGCCGAGGAAGGGGTGGAGGGTACGGCCCACCCAGGAGTATCCGGCGCCCGCGTTGACGTCGATGCGGCCGAGGCGGGCGTAGGCGAGGACGATCCCGAGCATCGGCAGGGCGCAGTAGAGGAGCGCCGCCGGGCCCGCCAGGCCGACCGCGCCGAACAGGACGGCGGTGGTGGCGGCCAGGGAGTAGGCCGGTGCGCTGCCCGCGACGGCCATGACGATGGTGTCGAAGGTCCCGAGGACGTTGGGCTGGAGCCCTCTGCCGGTGGTGGTGCGCATGGCGATGTCCTTGGATGGCACGGGGAGATGGCGCAGGACGGGGTGACCGTGCCGGACCGGGCCGGATGTCCCGGTGGAAGCACGGGCAAGGTCGATCGAGCGCATCGTAGTCGCCCCGGTGGATTCCGGTAACGGCGGTGGGGAGGCTTCCGCCCGGTGACCGCCGGTAAGTTCGTCCGGGGGTCGCAGCAAGCGGTTTCAGGCGGCGGCACGGGGTCTGAAACCCGCGGATCGGGGCGTGAGTTCGTGCCCTCCGGCCCGGACGGCGGGGTCGTCGGAGGGGCTCTACGGCGTTCCGCTTGCGCCCGGGGCGGCGGGCGGGTCCCCGCCCGGGCCCGTCCGGGGCGAGGCGATCGCCCGGGCCGCCCGCACCTCCTGGCGCAGGGGGGCGAGCACGCCGTCCTCGTCACCGTTCAGCCGGGCCCTGACCTCCACCAGGACGGCGCTGTGGCGCAGGTTGTCCGCCAGTTCGTGCAACTCCCGCTCCACGTCGGCCACCTCGTCCGGGTCCGGCGCCGGTGCCCCGTGGTCGACGCGGACGCGGGCGGCGGTGGTCGCGTCGACGATCCGCTCCACGGCCACGACCAGCGGCCACCAGGCGGAGGCGAGGGCGCCGGCGGGCGGCGGTTCGGTCAGGGCCCGCTGGAACTCGGAGCGTACGGCGGACAGATCGCGGTAGAGCGCCCGCCGGGCCCGCAGCCGGGCGGCCGCCCGCTCCTCGGTGCCGGGGGCGTCGCCGGGCTCTTCGCCTGGCCGTTCGCCCGGGCCCTCGCCGGGCTCTTCGCGCGGACCGGTGGCCGGTTCTTCGCGCGGCCCTTCGCCCGGGCCGCTGCCCGGCCTTTCACGCGGCCTTTCGCGCGGCCCTTCGCCTGACGCGCTGGTCGGCCCGGGCTGTCCGGTCGGGGCGGGTGGCCCGGTCGGGCCGAAGGCGCAGGCCACGTAGGTCGCGGTGTCCGCCACCGCCTCCGCGAGCCGGTCGCCGATCCGGGCGTGCCAGGACTCCGGCCACAACAGATACCCGGCGACGAGGGCGATCGCGCAGCCGATGAGGGAGTCGTAGAGCCGGGGCAGCACCAGGTCGAAGCCCTGCCGGTTGAGGAGGTCGGAGAGCAGCAGGATGACCGGGGTGATCGCCGCGGTCTGGAAGGCGTACCCCTTCGCGGAGAAGGCCGGGATCAGCGCGGCGAGCACCATCATCACCGGCACGTCCCACCAGCCCCGGGGCACCTCGGCGAGGACGAGCGCGGCGACGGCGAGCCCCAGGACCGTGCCGACGGCGCGCAGCACGGCCCGCGAGAAGACCGAGCCGAAGTCCGGCTTCATGACGAAGGTGACGGTGAGGGCGATCCAGTACGAGCGGGGCACGGCGACGAGGGAGACCAGCGCCTGGGCGAGGCCGATGCAGAGCGCGAGCCGCAGCCCGTACCGCCAGGACGCCTCGGAGAAGAGCACGGCCCGGGTGGTGCGGCGGACGCGGACGCCCAGGGCGGCGGGGCGGCCGAGCCGGTCGGCCGCGTCCAGGTGGGCGGGGTCCGCCTCGTGGACGACGCTCGCCGCGTGCCGCAGCGCCCGGTCGACGGCCTTCTCGGAGGGTCGGGCGGGCTCGGGCAGGTGCGGGACGGCCGTGCGCGTACGGTCGCCCTCGACGGCGTCGGCCAGGGCGCGGACGGCCGCCGGGATCTCGTCGGGCAGCGGCCGGTGGAAGCGCCGGGCCGCCTGGTGCGCGGCGGGGGCGGCCTCGACCAGCGGGATCACCACGTTCAGCTGCGCGAGGAGGCGGACCAGGGCGGGGGTCCGGCCGTGGTGGCGGGCGCGGCGGGCGAGGACGAGGTCGTACGCCTGGTTCAGCGAGGTGGTCACGGCCTGGCGCCTGGCCTCGTACGCGTCCGATCCGGCGGCTTCGAGGACGTCGGCGACGGCCCGGTAGGTGCCGGCCACGGCCGCGCGTTCGGGGACCTTGCCGCGCAGCGGCCAGCCGAGCAGGGTCAGGGCGAGGACGAGGACCCCGCCGAGGGTGAGCAGGAGCGGGGCCGTCCACCAGGGGTCGGGCATGGGCAGGCCCGCGCCGACGACGGTGTCGAGGAGCAGGACGAGAGCGGAGGCGGAGGCGACCGCCCCGATCGAGGAGATCATCCCGGAGACGAGCGCGACGAGGGTGAGGACGGCGACGGCGACCCAGCCGTGGCCGAAGACGAGGGAGCCGAGGGTGACGCCGAGGGCGCCGAAGAGCTGGGGGACGGCGATGTTGAGGATCCGCATCCGGTACGCGTCGGCGGTGTCGCCGATGACGCCGGACAGGGCGCCCATGGAGACCAGGGCGCCGTAGACGGGCCGGTCGACGGCCATGCCGACGGCGAGGGGAGCGGAGAGGGCGATGGACGCGCGGCCGACGGCGGCCCACGGCACGGGCGCGGCCTGCGGCTTCAGTCCGGCGGTGAGCCAGGGGGGCGGGGTGAGCCGAGGGGTGCGCGCCATGCGACCAACGTACGGGGCGTGGGCCTCGGGACCGGGCGGCGACGGGTCCGGAGTGCGGGGGTCCGGGGCCGGGGGCCGGGGGCGAGGGGGCCGGGCGGCGACGGGCTGGAGAGCCGTGGCCGTGCGGGCCTCGGGTCCGGCGGCCAGGGGACCGGTCCGCGGCGAGGCCGTAGTGGCGGGTCCGGCGGGCTTCGGGACCGGCGGCCAGGGGGCCCTGGCGGCGACGGGCTGCAGTGGCGGATCCGTGCGGGCCTCGGGACCGGCGGCCAGGAGCCCGGGCGGCGACGGGTCCGGAGTGCGGGGGTCCGGGGCCGGGGCCGGAGGCGAGGGGGCCGGGCGGCGATGGGCTGGAGAGCCGGGGCCGTGTGGGCCTCGGGTCCGGCGGCCAGGCGGCCCGGCGGCGACGGGCTGCAGTGGCGGATCCGTGCGGGCCTCCGGTCCGGCGGCCAGGGGACCGGTCCGCGGCGAGGCCGTAGTGGCGGGGCCGGCGGGCTTCGGGATCGGCCCGCGGCGAGGCGTTCGGGTGGGGCGCCGCGAGCGGCGGCCCGTGGCCCAGGGGGCCTGCCCGCGGCGCGGGGCCGCCCGGCGCCGCGGGCTCTCAGCTGCGGTAGTTCTCCACTTCGGCCGCCGGGCGGACGGCCGCCGTGTCGGGATCCTCGCCGAACTCCGCCTTGGCGCGGCGCTGGCGCAACAGGTCCCAGCACTGGTCCAGTTGCACCTCGAGTTCGGCGAGCCGGGTTCGCTCCTCGTCGAGCAGCCCACCCATCCGCTGCCGCAGGGCACGCTCCTCCTCGACGAGCGTGCCGATGCTCTCCAGGATCTGGTCGTCGTCCATGCGGTCGAAGTGGTTCATGTCTTCCAGCGTGGCGGATCGGCCGCCCTCGCGCAGGTCGAGCGAGGGCCCCCGCGGCCGCCTCCGTGACGGTCGCGAGAGCCCGGTCGGATCGCCCGGGGGCGGGGGTCAGGCTGCCCGCGCGCCCTTGCCGCCGAGGTTGTCGTCCGTGGCGAGCGCCCAGATCACGAAGATCGAGACCGCCATCGAGAACAGCGACCACCACGGGTGGTAGGGGAGGAAGAGGAACTGCGCGACGACGTTCAGGACCGTCAGCGTGAGACCGGCGACCCGCCCCCACTCGGAACCCTTGAGGATTCCGAAACCCGCGAGGGCCAGGATGATGCCGAGGATCAGATGGATCCATCCCCACGTCGTCAGGTTGAACTTGAAGACGTAGTCGCCGATGTCTGCGTAGATGTCGTCCTGGGCGATGCCTGCGATGCCCTGGAAGATGTCCATGATGCCGATGACCAGCATCAGGACACCGGCGAAGAGGGTGCCGCCGGCGGCCCAGGCCGCCCCGGCACCGGTGCCGGGCTTACGGGGTGCGGTGTTCTGGCTCATGGGCCCATCGTGCGGGCGCCCGGCCGGGACCGATCGTTCAACGGGGCCGGACGGGTGAGCGCAGGAATTCCGCCAGAGCCGCGTCGAACTCCGCGGGCCGCTCCAGGTTCGGCAGGTGCGCCGCCCGTTCGACGACCACGAGCGTGGAGTGGGGCAGCGCGGCGTGCATCGCCTCCGCGTCGACCACCGGGGTGTACGTGTCGTCGCGGCCGACGACCACCAGGGCCGGCACGGTCACGGTGGTGAGCAGGTCGCGGTAGTCCGGGCGCTCCGCGCGCCCGCGCAGCGCGGCGGCCGCTCCCGCCGGGTCGGTCGCGCACATCATCCGGTGGACGTGGGGCGCGGCATGGGTGTTGTACGGGGCGACCATGCGGTCGAGGACCTCGTCGGCGTAGTGGCGCATGGCCTCCGCGCCCCCGGCTAGGAGCCGGTCGGCGACGGCGTTGCGGCCCGCCCTGCCCTCGTCGGTCTCGGCGGCCGGGAAGGTGTCGGCGAGGACGAGGCCGAGGATCCGCTCGGGAAAGAGGCGGTAGCACTCCATGACGATCTGCCCGCCCATGGAGAGCCCGCCGAGGACGAACTCCCCGACGCCGAGCCGGTCGAGGAGGGCGGCGAGGTCCTCGGCGAAGACGGAGAGCGGGGTGACGCCGGGGACGACGGTGGTGGCGCCGTAACCGCGCAGGTCGGGGGCGATCACCCGGTGCGTGCGGGAGAACCGGTCGAGCTGTGGCCGCCACATGGTGCGGTCGAAGGGATGGCCGTGGACCAGGACGAGCACGGGGCCCGATCCCCGGTCCTCGTAGCCGATCGTGAGTCCGTTGATCTCTGCGGAAGGCATGCCCGGAGGCTAGGCAGCGGTCCGTGCTCGGTGCAATGAAATCATTGCTCTCGGTGCAATCACGGGTGAGGGGAAGAGCGTGGAGGAGTACCGGAGGATCGCCGACCGGGTGGCCGAGCGGATCGCGGACGGACGTCTGCGGCCCGGCGACCGGCTGCCGCCGCAGCGGGTCTTCGCCCGCCGCCACCGGATCGCGGGCTCCACGGCGATCCGGGTGTACGGCGAGCTGGCCCGGCGCGGCCTGGTCGTCGGCGAGGTGGGGCGGGGGACGTTCGTACGGGCGGCTCCGCCGCCGCCCGGGCCCGCCCTCGCGGAGGCGACCGGGGCCGCGCCCGTCGACCTCCAGCTCAACTACCCGGTGGCGGAGGGCCAGACGGAGCTGATGGCCCGGGCCCTCGCGTCGCTGACCCGCCCCGACGTGCTGGCGGCGGCGACCGCGCGGCCGGTGGCGGCGGTGGGCACGGCGGAGGCGCGGGCGGCGGCCGCCGGCCTGCTCGGCCGGGGCGGCTGGGCACCGGACCCTGCGGCGGTCCTCTTCGCGGGCAACGGCCGGCAGGCGATCGCCGCCGCGGTCTCCGCCCTCGTCCCGCCGGGGGGCCGCCTGGCCGTGGAAGCGTTGACGTATCCGCTGGTCAAGGCCGTCGCGGAACGGCTCGGCGTACGGCTCGTGCCGATCGCGCTCGACGCGGAAGGCATGCGTCCGGACGCCCTCGCGGCGGCCCACCGCGCGGCCCCGCTCGGCGCGGTGTACGTCCAGCCGACGCTCCACAACCCGCTGTCGCTGACCATGGGCGACCAGCGCCGCGCCGAACTGGCGGCGGTGCTCCGGGAGTCGGGGGTGACGGCGATCGAGGACACGACGTGGGCGTTCCTGTCACCGGAGGCGCCGGAAACGTCGGGGGTGCCGGCGGCCTCGCCGACCGGGGCCCCCGCGCCGCTCGCGGCCCACGCCCCCGCGCACGTGGTCCTGGTGGACTCCCTCTCCAAGCGGCTGTCCCCCGGTCTGACGGTCGGGTACCTCGTGGCGCCGGAGGCGCGCCGGGAGGGGCTCGCGGAGGCGTTGCGCTCCGGGGCGTGGACGGCGGGCGGTCTCGCGCTGGCGGCGGCGACCCGCTGGGCGGGGGACGGGACCGTCGAGGAGGTGGTGGCGGCCAAGCGGCGGGACATGGCCGCCCGGGGAGAGCTGGTCGGGCGGCGGCTCGGCGCCCACTCGATCCGGACCGCCCCGCGGTCCGCCTACTGCTGGTGGGAGCTCCCCGCTCCCTGGCGCGCGGAGACCTTCGTCGCGGCCGCGGCCGCCCGGGCGGGCGTGGCGGTGACACCGGGCAGTGCCTTCGCGGTGGGCGCCGGATCGGCTCCG
The DNA here is from genome assembly GCF_055587165.1 of Streptomyces sp. NPDC048353. Taxonomy (NCBI): domain Bacteria; kingdom Bacillati; phylum Actinomycetota; class Actinomycetes; order Kitasatosporales; family Streptomycetaceae; genus Streptomyces; species Streptomyces sp. NPDC048353. The sequence goes on from NZ_JBVJGU010000005.1 coordinate 390,264, forward strand.
GACGCGGTACGGGTGGGGCTCGCCTCCCCTTCGTACGCCGACCTCGACGGGGCCCTCGCCCGGCTCGCGGCGCTGGCGGACGAAGGGCCCTGAGCGGACGGCGGGCGCGGCACAAATGCCTTGCCGGGCCCGTTCGTTGCTGCCTACGATCCACTCCGGCCGACGCGGCTCGCCGCGCGAACGCCCGGCCCCGACGACGCACGGCTCCCGACCGGATCCGCCACCGGTCCACCGGCCCGACGGCACACCGGCCCACCGGCGGATTGCTCGCGAGGCCGCCGTACGACCTTGCGAGGCCGCCGCACGACCGCCCGCCGTACGCCCCTCCCGCCCCCGGGCGACCCGCCCCCACCACCGGAAGGACACCGCCGCCCATGACCACCGACCGGCGCACGATCACCAACCCCGACACCCTGCACGACCCGGCCCCCTTCGGCTACAGCCATGCCGTCTCCGCGCCCGGCGAGCTCGTCTTCATCGCCGGCCAGTACGCCTCCGACGCGTCCGGTTCCCCCGTCCCTGGCGACTTCGCCGTCCAGGTCGAGCGGTCCTTCGACAACCTGCGGCTCGCGCTGGAAGGCGTGGGGCTCGGCTTCGAGGACGTCGTACGCCTCGGCTCGTACGTCGTCGACCACGACCTCGCGAAGCTGGAGGTGCTCGGCAAGGCCCTCCACGCGGCCTTCGGGGAGCGGCTGCCCGCGCAGACCTTGAGCGGGGTCGCCGCGCTGGCGCTGCCCGGGATGCTCTTCGAGATCGACGCGGTCGCCGTCCGGCCGGCTGCCTGACCCCAGGGGGCGCGGGCCGGGCCCCGGCCCGCGCCCCGGTTCCACTTGCGGCCGTACGGGTCGCGGGTGTGCCCTTGAGGATGGAGGGGGGCGAGAGTGAAGGAGCTCCTGCCATGGCCGCACCCGCCGCGACGCCCACCCGGCGCCGCCCCCAGCAGCAGCACCGTCGCCTCCACACCCACGGCCTGATGCTCCCCGTCGTCCTGGGCGTGATCTACGGCCTCTACACCTCGACCGTCGCCCGCGCCGGCGGCCCCGCCACCTGGCAGCAGGCCGTGCTCGGCGTGGTCTCCGCCGTGGCGCTCGCCGGCGCCGTCTACGCCCTGCGCCGCTGGCAGCGGACCCTGCCGCGCGAGCCGCGCGCGGCGGCCTGGGCGGCGCTGGCCGGCATCGCGACCGGCTTCCTCTTCAGCCTCTCCCACGCCAGCGTGCTGTCGGCCGTGGTGCTCTCGCTGTTCGTCGCCTTCGGCGCCTTCTGCGTGGCGTTCTACACCTTCTACACCCACGAGGACGCGACCGGTCACCCGACGCGTTGACCCCGACGCGTTGACCCCGGCACGTCGAGCCCGGCACGGTCCCCCTCCCGAGTGGCGAATCGCGAGAGCGGTGGACCTGGGCGCCCGACCGTCGGAGACTGGGGGAAGCGGCTGCACGGTCGAACCCCCGGAGGGAAGCGCATGTCCGACCTCGCCATCGAGACGGAGGGCCTGGTCAAGGTCTTCGGTACGAACCGAGCCGTGGACGGCGTCGACCTGAGGGTCCCCGCCGGCACCGTCTACGGCGTCCTCGGACCCAACGGCGCCGGCAAGACCACCGCCGTCAAGATGCTCGCCACGCTGCTGCGCCCGGACGGCGGCCGGGCCCGGGTCTTCGGCAAGGACGTGGTCAGGGACGCGGACGCCGTACGCGGCCGGGTCAGCCTCACCGGGCAGTACGCCTCCGTCGACGAGGACCTCACCGGCACCGAGAACCTGGTGCTCCTGGCCCGGCTCCTCGGCCACGCCCGCCCCGCCGCCCGGGAGCGGGCCGCGCAGCTGCTCACCGCCTTCGGCCTCGCGGAGGCCGCCGACAAGCAGGTCAAGAACTACTCGGGCGGCATGCGGCGCCGTATCGACATCGCCGCGTCCATCCTCAACACCCCCGACCTGCTCTTCCTCGACGAGCCGACCACCGGTCTCGACCCGCGCAGCCGCAATCAGGTCTGGGACATCGTCCGGGCGGTCGTCGCCCAGGGCACCACCGTGCTGCTGACCACCCAGTATTTGGACGAGGCGGACCAGCTGGCCTCCCGGATCGCCGTCATCGACCACGGGAAGGTGATCGCGGAGGGGACGAAGGGCGAGCTGAAGGCGTCGGTGGGCTCGGGTTCGGTCCATGTGCGGCTGCGGGACGCGGAGCAGCGCCCGGCCGCCGAGCGGGTCCTGGCCACCGCCCTGAACGCCTCCGTCCAGCTCGACCCGGACCCGGTCGCCCTGACCGCCACCGTCAACGGCCACGGGACCGACCTCGGCGCCGCCGAACAGGCCGCCCGTGCGCTGTCCGAGCTGGCCGCGGCCGGGATCACGGTCGACAACTTCGGGCTCGGCCAGCCCACTCTCGACGAGGTGTTCCTCGCCCTCACCGACCGGAAGGGAACGACGGCATGAGCACCGTCGCCACCAGCAAGGACACGCAGCAGAGCGATGCGCAGGACTTCGAGGCCCCCCGCGCCGAGGAGCTGACCGCGCTCCTGGTCGGGCAGGAGCGGCCGCCCCGGCCCAGCGCGCTGTCGGCGTCGCTGACGTTCGGCTGGCGCGCCATGCTCAAGATCAAGCACGTGCCGGAGCAGCTCTTCGACGTGACCGCGTTCCCGATCATGATGGTGCTGATGTACACGTACCTCTTCGGGGGCGCGCTGGCCGGCTCGGTCTCGGCGTACATCCAGTTCCTGCTGCCGGGCATCCTGGTGATGAGCGTCGTGATGATCACGATGTACACCGGGGTGTCGGTCAACACCGACATCGAGAAGGGCGTCTTCGACCGCTTCCGCACCCTCCCGATCTGGCGGCCGGCCCCGATGGTCGGCTATCTCCTCGGGGACGTGGTGCGGTATCTGATCGCCTCGGTGGTGATGCTCTCCGTCGGCCTGATCATCGGCTACCGCCCGGCCGGCGGGCTGCCCGGCGTCCTGGCGGGCGTGGTGCTGCTGATGGTGTTCTCGTTCGCGTTCTCGTGGATCTGGACGATGTTCGGGCTGATGCTGCGCAGCGAGAAGTCCGTCATGGGCGTCTCGATGATGGTGATCTTCCCGCTCACCTTCCTGAGCAATGTCTTCGTGGACCCGAAGACGATGCCGGGCTGGCTGCAGGCCTTCGTCAACAACAGCCCGGTCACGCATCTGGCGACGGCGGTGCGCGAGCTGATGGCGGGCAACTGGCCGGCCGCGGACATCGCCTGGTCGCTCGGGTGGTCGGCGCTGTTCGTGGTGGTGTTCGGCGCGGTGACGATGCGGCTGTACAACCGCAAGTAGCGGCGGCCCTCACGGGGCCGCTCGTCCGCACCACCGCGTGCGGCGGTCGTACGGCGCCGTCCGTTCGTCCGTATCACCGCGCGCAGCGGTCGTACGGCGCCGCTCGTCAGTCCAGGCGCAGGTCCGCGAGCTGCTGCTCGAAGGGGACGACCTCGTCGTCCTCCGCCGCCCGGGCCGGGCGGGCCGCGACGAAGTCCGCCAGTTCCCGTCCGGCGCGGGCGATCCGGGACGGCAGGCCGTCGGTGTACTCGTCGCCGCCCGAGCCCCAGTCCTCGGAGGCGGCGTAGACCCCGGTCGGGACCACGAGCGCCCGCAGATAGCCGAAGAGCGGCCGCAGCGCGTGGTCGAGGACGAGGGAGTGGCGGGCGGTGCCGCCGGTGGCCGCGACGAGCACGGGCCGGCCGGTGAGCGCGTCCGGGGCGATCAGGTCGAAGAAGGACTTGAAGAGACCGCTGTACGAGGCGGTGAAGACGGGGGTCACCGCGATGACCCCGTCGGCCGCGGTCACGGCGTCGATCGCGTCCTGGAGCTGCGCCGAGGGGAAGCCGGTGACGAAGTTCTTCGCGATGTCGACGGCGAGGTCGCGGAGCTCGACCACCCGGACCTCGACGGCGTACTCCTGCTCGGTCAGCCGCTCCTCGGCGGCCTTCGCGAGGCGGTCGGCGAGCAGCCGGGTCGAGGAGGGTGTGCCGAGTCCGGCGGACACGGCGACCAGCGTGAGCGTCTGCATGTCTCTTACGCCTCCTGAGTGCGTACGGCGGGGTGGAGCGGGGCGGTCGCCGGGACGTCGGCCGGCCGCAGGTTGGCGAACTCCTTGCGGAGGACCGGGACGACCTCCTCGCCGAGGATGTCGAGCTGTTCCAGGACCGTCTTCAGCGGCAGACCCGCGTGGTCCACCAGGAAGAGCTGACGCTGGTAGTCGCCGACGTATTCCCGGAAGGACAGCGTCCGCTCGATGACCTCCTGCGGAGAGCCGACGGTCAGCGGGGTCTCCCGGCTGAACTCCTCCAGGGACGGGCCGTGGCCGTAGACCGGCGCGTTGTCGAAATACGGCCTGAACTCCCGTACCGCGTCCTGCGAGTTCCTCCGCACGAAGACCTGGCCGCCGAGGCCGACGATCGCCTGCTCGGGGCTGCCGTGGCCGTAGTGCGCGTACCGCCGCCGGTAGAGGCCGACCATCTTCTCGGTGTGCTGCTTGGGCCAGAAGATGTGGTTGGCGAAGAAGCCGTCGCCGTAGTACGCGGCCTGCTCGGCGATCTCGGGGGAGCGGATCGAGCCGTGCCAGACGAACGGCGGGACGCCGTCCAGCGGGCGGGGCGTGGCGGTGAAGCCCTGGAGCGCGGAGCGGAACTTCCCCTCCCAGTCGACCACGTCCTCCCTCCACAGCCTGTGGAGGAGCGCGTAGTTCTCGATGGCGAGCGGGATGCCCTGGCGGATGTCCTGGCCGAACCACGGGTAGACCGGGCCGGTGTTGCCGCGGCCCATCATCAGGTCGACGCGGCCGTCGGCGAGGTGCTGGAGGGTCGCGTAGTCCTCGGCGATCTTCACCGGGTCGTTGGTGGTGATCAGCGTGGTCGACGTGGACAGGATCAGCCGCTCCGTGCGGGCCGCGATGTGCCCGAGGAGGGTCGTCGGGGAGGACGGGACGAACGGCGGATTGTGGTGCTCCCCGGTGGCGAAAACGTCCAGACCGACCTCTTCCGCCTTGAGCGCGATGGCGACCGTGTTCTTGATCCGCTCGTGCTCGGTCGGGGTGCGGCCGGTGGTGGGGTCGGCCGTGACGTCGCCGACGGTGAAGATCCCGAACTGCATCGTGCTCACCTCTCGCGGACCGGCACGTTCGGCCGGTTGTGGTTGAAGCTTAAACTATCCGCTCCAACGGTGCGCCCCTCCCCCGTATTCCGCCGGGTGGGAGAGGCCGGGGCGGGGCGGCCGGAGGACCGTCCGGGGGCCGCTGGGGAGCGGCGCGGGCCTCCCGTAGAGTTCGGCGACGTGAGCACCGTTCCCCCGTCCGCGACCCCGGCCGCCTCCGCGGCACCGGACCTCCGCGCGATCACGGTCGTCGGGATCGGCGCCGACGGCTGGGACGGACTGCCCGAGAACTCCCGCCGCGCCCTGCGCTCCGCCGAGGTCCTGATCGGCGGCCCGCGCCAGCTGGACCTGCTGCCCGGCGCCGAGTGCCCCGGCGAACGGATCGCCTGGCCGTCGCCCCTGCGCCCCGCCGTCCCCGGCCTGCTCGCCGCCCACGCGGGCCGGCGGATCGCGGTCCTCGCCAGCGGGGACCCGCTCTTCTACGGCATCGGCCGGACGCTCGCCGAGGCGGTGGGCGCGGACCGGCTCCACGTCCTGCCGCACCCCTCGTCCGTCTCGTACGCCTGCGCCCGCCTCGGCTGGCCGATGGAGGCCGTCGAGACGGTCTCCCTGGTCGCCCGGCCGCTCGACGCCCTCACCGCCGCCCTGCACGACGGGCGCCGGCTGCTGGTCCTGAGCGAGGGCGCGGACACCCCGGCGCGGGTCGCGGAGCTGCTGCGCGGCAAGGGGTACGGGCGGAGCAGGCTGCGGGTCCTGGAGCGGCTCGACTCCACCCGCGAACGGATCCTGGACACGACGGCGGACGCCTGGCCGGCCCTCCGACCGCCGGCCGGACCCGCGCAAGGCGACACCCCCCAGGACCCGGCCACCGATACGGCCACCGGCACGAGCCCGGCCGGACCCGCGCAAGGCGACACCCCCCAGGATCCGGCCCCCGAGACGGCCACCGGCACGAGCCCGGCCGGACCCGCGCAAGGCGACACTCCCCAGGACCCGGCCCCCGATACGGCCACCGGCACGAGCCCGGCCGGACCGCCGGCCGTCGACCCCCTCAACATCGTCGCGCTCGACTGCGTCCGCTCCCCCGACGCGCTCCGGCTCGGGGCCGCGCCCGGGCTGCCGGACGAGGCGTACGAGAACGACGGACAGCTCACCAAGCGGTACGTCCGCGCGGCCACGCTCGCCGCGCTGGCGCCCGCGCCCGGCGAGCTGCTCTGGGACGTCGGTGGCGGCTCCGGTTCGATCGGCATCGAATGGATGCGGACCCACCGCTCCTGCCGGGCGATCGCGGTGGAGAAGGCACCCGAGCGGGCGGCCCGCATCGACCGCAACGCCGCCGCCCTCGGCGTACCCGCCCTGCGGGTCGTCACCGGACCCGCGCCCGAGGCGCTGGCCGGGCTCCCCACACCCGACGCCGTGTTCATCGGCGGCGGTCTGACCGTCCCGGGGCTGCTGGACGCCTGCTGGGACGCGCTGCCCGTCGGCGGCCGGCTCGTCGCCAACACCGTCACGCTGGAGTCCGAGGCCCTGCTCGCGGACCGGTACCGCCGCCACGGCGGGGAACTGGTCCGGCTCGCCGTCGCCCAGGCCGTCCCCGTGGGCGGCTTCACCGGCTGGCGCCAGGCGATGCCCGTCACCCAGTGGTCCGTGACCAAGAGCGGTGGTCCGTGACCGGGCACGGCGGCGGGGGCCGTGACCGAGCACCGTCGTCGTCGAGCGGGGGAGCGCCGCCGGCCGGCCGCACCCCGGGAGCCACCGGCCGCACCCCAGGAACCAAGGGAGAAGCAGCAGAATGACCGTCCACTTCATCGGCGCCGGCCCGGGCGCGGCCGACCTGATCACCGTGCGCGGCGCGCGGACGCTCGCCGCGTGCGGGGTCTGCCTGTACGCCGGCTCCCTGGTCCCCCGCGAGCTGCTCGCCGAGTGCCCGCCGGACGCCCGGCTCGTCGACACCGCCGACCTCGACCTGGACCGGATCGTCGCCGAGATCGTCCGCGCCCACGAGGAGGGGCACGACGTGGCCCGGCTGCACTCGGGCGACCCGTCCGTCTTCAGCGCGGTCGCCGAGCAGATGCGCCGCCTGGACGCGCTGGACATCCCGTACGAGGTCGTGCCGGGCGTCCCGGCGTTCGCGGCGGCGGCCGCGGCCCTGAAGCGGGAGCTGACCGTGCCCACCGTCGGCCAGACGGTCATCCTCACCCGCGTCGCCCAGCAGGCCACCCCCATGCCCGAGGGCGAGGACCTCGCCACCCTGGGCCGGAGCGGCGCGCTGCTGGTCCTGCACCTGGCGGCGCGGTACGTCGACCGTGTGGTCGGCGAGCTGGTCCCGCATTACGGCGCCGACTGCCCGGCGGCGGTCGTCGCCATGGCCAGCCGCCCCGACGAGGTGATCCTGCGCGGGACGCTGGAGGACATCGCGGCCCGGACGAAGGAGGCCGGGATCACGAAGACGGCCGTCATCCTGGTCGGCCGGACGCTGGCGGCCACGCAGTTCCGCGACAGCCACCTCTACGACCCGGCGCGGGAGCGGCACGTCTGCTGACGCCGTCCAGGCGCTCCCACGGCGGGGCCCGGACGCGGAACGGGGCCGGCAGGTCCGTCGCGGGCGACGTGACACCGGCCCCGTGCGTACGCGGGGGAGCCTCAGCTGTTGGGGCGCTTGCCGTGGTTCGCGCGCCTCTTCTTCCGGGCGCGCCGCTTGTTGCCTCGCTTCGACATGGGTACGAACCCTTTCGATCGGGACTCCTTGCCCTCGCGAGTCTAGGGTCGCGGGTCCCGGGCCGCATGTCGGTCCGCCGGCCCGCGGGTCCCGGGCCGCATGTCCGTCCGCCCGGCCCGCGGGTCCCGGGCAACGGGGCGCCGGGGGCCGCGGGGTGCGCTTGGATGGGCGGGTGACCGTACACGACGTAGCCCGGCGCCTGCCGGACCCGGCCGTCCTGCGTGACCACTGCCGCGCCCTGGCGATGCTGGACGCGGTGCTCAGCCCGGAGTGGGAGGACCGCTACCACTCCTTCGACGCCCGCTGGTCGGCGACGGAGGAGATGGCCTCGATGCGCGACGGGCAGGGCGACGAGTTCTCCCTCGTCCTCTCGCCCGCCGGGGTGTACCTCCGGGGCTTCGTCCACGCGATCGGCAGCGGCGGGCGGCGGGCGGTCGCCCGGGTGCCGGAGGCCTTCCGGCCGTACGTGGAGGAACCCGCGTTCGCGCACCCCGACGGCGAACCCCTCGTCACGGTCTGCCTCTGGCGGCTGGCGGGGGAGAGCACCTGGCACGTCGGAGCGGCCTCCCTCGACGGCCCCGGGCCCTCCGGCGGGGGCCGGGCCGACACCGACGCCACCGACTTCCTCTTCGAGCTGCTCGTCGACCGCTCCGCCGAGGCGTACGCGCGCTGGGCCGGGGAGTACTTCGAACTGCCCGTCGACGCCGAGGCCGTCCGGCAGGTCCTCGCCCTGCGTCCCCTCACCGACGCGCTGGTCGCCGCCCTGAACCCGCGGTCCACCCTGGCCGCCCTCGCCGACGACATCGCGGAGATCGGCTACCCGCGCGCCCGCTGAGCCCCTTTTTGCGGTCTCGGTTCGCCTCCGGGGCCTTTGAGCCGGGCTCGCACGGCCGTACGTGCTCGCTCCCTCGTTCCTCGGGAGCTGCGCGCGCTCGGCCGTGTTCCCCCGACGGCCCTTCGGCTCACTCGCCGAGGCGTACGGGGCGGGGTCGACGGCCCTCGGCGTGCGCGCGCTCGGCCGTGTTCCCCCGACGGCCCCTTCGGCTCACTCGCCGCCGCGCTGAGCCCCGCCCCGCCGCCGGGCCCTCAGTCCCGCGGCCCCCGTACGTCCGAGCGGCCCACGACCGTCCCCGCCCGGTCGACGCAGACCACGTCCACCGCGACCGGGGCGCCCCGGAGCACCGCGAGGGCCTCGTCCCGGGCCCGCGCCGCCACCAGGTCGCCGAGGGGCACGGCGGCGGCCTCGCAGAGACGGAGGGCCTCCAGGCCGGTGTTCGCGGTCGCGATCCGGGCCGCGAGCGGCTCCGGGGCGCCGCCCGCGCGGGCCAGGTCGGCGAGGAAGGCCTTGTCGACCTGGGAGCGGGCCGAGTGGAGGTCGAGATGCCCGGCCGCCAGCTTGGACAGCTTCGCGAAGCCGCCGCAGACCGTCAGCCGGTCCACGGGGTGGCGGCGCACGTACTTCAGGACGGCACCCGCGAAGTCGCCCATGTCCAGCAGGGCGATCTCCGGAAGGTCGTACAGGGTCGTCACGGTCTTCTCCGAGGTGGAGCCCGTGCAGCCCGCAACATGGGCGAGGCCCGCCGCGCGGGCGACGTCCACCCCGCGCCGGATGGAGTCGATCCAGGCCGAGCAGGAGTACGGCACCACGACGCCGGTCGTCCCGAGCACGGACAGCCCGCCGAGGATGCCGATCCGGGGGTTCCAGGTGGAGCGGGCGATCTCCTCGCCGTGGTCGATCGAGACCGTCACCTCCACATCGCCGGCCGCGCCGTACGCGGCGGCCACCTCGGCGATGTGCTCGCGCATCATCCGCCGCGGGACGGGGTTGATCGCCGGCTCCCCGACCTCCAGCGGCAGCCCGGGCAGGGTGACCGTGCCGACGCCCGGGCCGGCGCGGAAGACGACGCCGGAGCCGGCCGGGAGGAGCCGCACCGTCGAGCGGACCAGCGCGCCGTGCGTCACGTCCGGGTCGTCGCCCGCGTCCTTCACGATCCCCGCCATGGCGTGGTCCGCGCCCCGTTCCTCGGCCGCCAGGGCGAACGCCGGCCGGCCGCCCTTCGGGAGCGTGATCGTCACCGGGTCCGGGAAGTCGCCGCCGAGGAGCGCGGTGTACGCGGCCGTCGTCGCCGCCGTCGCGCACGCACCGGTCGTCCACCCCGGGCGCAGACCCGTGTGCTTGAGTTGGGCCTCGCGCCCGCCGACGGAACTCATGAACGGACTCCCATGCACGTACTCATCCTCGGGGGCACGACCGAGGCCCGCGCCCTGGCCGGGGCGCTCCACTCCGAGGTCCGGGTCACCAGCTCCCTCGCCGGGCGGGTGGCGCGGCCGAGGCTGCCGGAGGGCGAGGTGCGGATCGGCGGGTTCGGCGGGGCGGAGGGTCTGGCCGACTGGCTGCGCGCGCACGCCGTGGACGCGGTCATCGACGCCACCCATCCCTTCGCACGGACCATGAGCTTCAACGCGGCCCGGGCGGCCGCCACGGCCCATGTTCCCCTGCTGGCGCTGCGCCGGCCCGGCTGGGTCCCGGTGGCGGGCGACGACTGGCACCCGGTCGCCTCGCTGGAGGAGGCGGCCGCCGCGCTGGACGCGCTGGGGGAGCGGGTCTTCCTGACGACCGGGCGGATGGGGCTCGCCGCGTTCGCCGACTGCCCGCAGTGGTTCCTCGTACGCTCCGTCGACGCGCCCGACACCCCGATGCCCGCCCACGCGGAACTCCTCCTGGACCGGGGGCCGTTCACCCTGGAAGGGGAGCGGGAGCTGCTGCGCCGCCACCGCGTCGACGTCCTCGTCACGAAGGACAGCGGCGGCGCGGCGACCGCCCCGAAGCTCCGTGCCGCGCGGGAGGCCGGCGTCCCCGTCGTCCTGGTCCGCCGCCCGCCCGTGCCCCCCGGCGTCCCGGTGGCCACCACTCCGGCGGAGGCCGCCGCCTGGCTCCGCGCCCGCGCCTGACGGCCGGCCCCCGTCTCCGTCGTCGCGCCCCGCGCGCCGTCACCCTCCGGCGGCGTCCGGAGCGACAATCGGCACCCCCCGGCGTTTCATGAGACCCATGGGAACCAGGGGAACCGTCCGTGGCCTGCTCGGAGTGGGGCTCGTCGGCTTGCTCGCGGGAGCGGGACTCGTCGCGCCCAGTCCGTCGCCGCCCCCGCCCCAGCCCCCCGCAGAACTCGACCGGGCGGACGTGGACCGGGCCGTGCGACGGCTCGACGGTGTCGTACGGTCGGCCATGAAGCGCACCGGAGTGCCGGGGGTGGCCGTCGCCGTCGTCCATGACGGCGAGGTGCTGCACCTGAAGGGGTACGGCGTGCGGAAGGCCGGCGAGAAGCCGGCCGTCGACGCCGACACCGTCTTCCAGCTCGCGTCCGTCTCGAAGCCGATCGCCTCCACCGTCGTCTCCGGGGCCGTGGGGACCGAGGGCTGGACGAAGCCCGTCGCGCCGCGCGTGCCGGGCTTCCGCCTCAAGGACCCGTGGGTCACCTCCCACGTGACGGTCGCCGACCTCTTCTCCCACCGCAGCGGCCTGCCCGACCACGCCGGGGACCTCCTCGAAGACCTCGGCTACGACCGGGAGTACATCCTCTCCCACCTGCGGTATGAGCCCCTCGCGCCGTTCCGGGCCAGCTACGCCTACACCAACTTCGGTCTGACGGCCGCCGCCCAGGCGGTCGCCGACGAGAAGGGCGTGCCCTGGGAGAAGCTCGCCGCCGACACCCTCTACAGGCCGGCCGGCATGGACTCCACCAGCTCCCGCTTCGAGGACTTCGTGAAGGCCCCCGACCGCGCCTACGGCCATGTCCAGGTCGACGGCGTCTGGAAGCCGGAGTTCGTCAGGGACCCGGACGCCCAGGCCCCCGCCGGCGGTGTCAGTTCCACCGCCCGGGACATGGCGACCTGGCTGCGGCTCCAGCTCGGCGACGGCACGCTCGACGGCCGGCGGATCATCGACGCCGCCGCCCTGGAGCGCACCCATCGGCCCGAGTCGGTCTCCCAGCCGCCCCAGGCCCCGGCGGCCAGGACCGGCTTCTACGGCCTGGGCTGGAACGTGAACTACGACGACCAGGCCCGGCTCCGGCTCTCCCACACGGGCGCGTTCGCGGAGGGCGCGCACACCAACGTCACGATGCTGCCGGGCGAGCGGCTCGGCATCGTCGTCCTGACCAACACCGCCCCGGTCGGCGTCGCCGACACCGTCGCCCTCGACTTCTTCGACATCGCGCAGTACGGCGAGCCGACCCGCGACTGGATGCCCCTCGTCCAGGCGCTGTACGAGGAGGAGGCGGACGCCGGCCGGTCCACCACCGACTACGCCCGCCCGCCGTCCGGCGCGGCCCCCGCGCGGGACGCCGACGTCTACGCGGGCACGTACGCGAGCGACTACTACGGCCGGGCGGAGGTCGTCGCCGGCGCCGACGGCGCCCTGACGCTCCGTCTGGGGCCGAAGCCCCTGACGTACCGCCTCACCCACTACGACGGCGACACGTTCAGCTTCCCCACCACCGGCGAGAACGCCGTCGGGCTCACCGGGGTCACCTTCACCCCGGACGGGTCGTCCTTCACCGTCGAGTACCTGGACACGGAGGGGCTGGGCACCTTCACCCGTAGCGGCGCGGAGTCCAGGTGATCGTCCGGCCGTCGCCGCGCTCCACCGCCCGGGTCTGCGAGGAGCCGACGAGCAGCAGGGTGCGCATGTCGACCTCCGAGGGCTCCAGCGTCTTCAGGGTCACCACCCGCACCGACTGCCCGGGGCCGCCGACGTCCCGCGCCACGACCACCGGCGTCTCCGGCGAACGGAGTTCCAGCAGCAGCTCCCGGGCGGCCGCCACCTGGTGCGTACGGGACTTCGACCCCGGGTTGTAGAGCGCCAGCACCAGGTCCGCCTCCGCCGCGGCGCGCAGCCGGCCGGCGATCACGTCCCACGGCTTGAGGCGGTCGGAGAGGGAGATCGTGGCGTAGTCGTGGCCGAGCGGGGCACCGGCCGCCGCGGCGGCCGCGTTGGCGGCGGTCACCCCCGGCAGGACGCGCACGGGCACGTCGGCGTACCGCTCCTCGGACGCCACCTCCAGGACCGCCGTCGCCATGGCGAAGACGCCCGGGTCGCCGCCCGAGACGACCGCGACCCGCCGGCCGCGCCGGGCCAGGTCCAGGGCGAACTCGGCCCGCTCGGACTCGACCTTGTTGTCGGAGCCGTGGCGCCGCTGACCGGGCCGCAGGGCCGGCACCCGGTCCAGGTAGGTGGTGTAGCCGACCAGGTCGTCGGCGTTGACCAGGGCACCGCGGGACTCCGGCGTCAGCCACGGCGCGCCCGCCGGGCCGGTGCCGACGACGACGACCTCGCCGCGCTCCCGGGCCTCGGGCGCCACCGCGTCGATACGGGAGGGCAGCACGGCCACCGAGAAGTACGGCACCGTCGCCGCATCCACCCCGGCCAGTGCCTCGGTCCGCTCGCCGGCCATGAACGCCCGCTCCACATAGCGCGCGTCGTCCAGCCGCCCGGCCCGCTCCAGAGCGCGCCGCACGGTCGGGAACGTCCGGCCCAGCTTCATCACGACCGCCGAGTCGGTGCCCGCGAGCCGGGCCGTCAGCTCGTCCTCCGGCAGCGTGCCGGGGATGATCGTCAGGACCTCCTCGGCCTCGCACAGCGGCTCCCCCAGCCGCGCGGCGGCCGCGCTCACCGAGGTCACACCGGGGATGACGGTCGTGTCGTAGCGGTGCGCGAGACGCTTGTGCATGTGCTGGTACGAGCCGTAGAAGAGCGGGTCGCCCTCGGCGAGGACGGCGACCGTGCGGCCCGCGTCCAGATGGGCGGCGAGCCGGGCCGCCGCCTCCTCGTAGAAGTCGTCCAGCGCGCCCCGGTAGCCACCGGGGTGGTCGGTGGTCTCCACCGTGAGCGGGTACATCAGCCGCTCCTCGACGTGGTCCTCGCGGATGTGCGCGGCGGCGATGGAGCGGGCGATGGACCGGCCGTGGCGGGCCGAGTGGTAGGCGATCACGTCGGCGGCCTCGATGGCCTTCACGGCGGCGACGGTCATCAGGTCCGGGTCGCCGGGGCCGAGGCCGACTCCGTACAGGGTGCCGCTCATGCCTGGATCTCCGCCTCGGTCGCGATCGCGTTGACGGCGGCGGCCGCCATGGCGCTGCCGCCACGCCGCCCCCGGACGACGAGGTAGTCGAGGCCGAGCTCCCGGCCCCGCTCCGCCAGGGCGTCCTTGGACTCGGCGGCGCCGATGAAGCCGACCGGTATGCCGAGGACGGCCGCCGGGCGGCCGGCGCCCCGCTCGATCATCTCCAGGAGGCGGAAGAGCGCGGTGGGGGCGTTGCCGATGGCGACGACCGAGCCTTCGAGGCGGTCGCGCCACAGCTCCAGGGCGGCGGCGCTGCGGGTCGTGCCGAGTTCGGCGGCGAGGGCGGGTACCGAGGGGTCGGAGAGGGTGCAGACGACGTCGTTGCCGGCGGGCAGCCGTTTGCGGGTCACCCCGCTGGCGACCATCTGCGCGTCGCAGAGGATCGGCGCGCCGGCGCGCAGGGCGGCGCGGGCGCGGGAGACGACCTCGGGCGAGTGGGCGAGGTCCCGGACGAGGTCGACCATGCCGCAGGCGTGGATCATCCGGACCGCGACCTGGCCGACGTCGGCGGGCAGACCCGCGAGATCCGCTTCGGCGCGGATCGTGGCAAAGGACTGGCGGTAGATCTCCGCGCCGTCCTTCTCGTAGTCGAACATCGTGTTGCTCTCGCTCATCTCGTGGTGGGTGTACGGGCTGTCGCCACAGCGGCCGCCAGTTGCGTTCGGGGGGTGGGGACGCCGTCGACCTCGTACGTACCGTCGCCGGTGGCGACCACGTCCACCCAGCTCCCCTTCGGATGGCCGCAGCGCCGTGCGCAGCCGGAGAAGTGGACGGGCAGCCGGCGGGGCGGGGGGCCGCCGTCGTGGCCGGGGGTGGCGTCCGCCCGGACGTCGGCGAGGGACCGGGCGCAGCCGGGCCGTCCGGTGCAGGCGCCGACGCCGAGCCAGGGGGAGTCGTCGCGGGTGATCAGTCCGGCGTCGCCGAGGGCGTCCCGCCGCGCCTCGGCGGCCGTACGGTCGGCGAGGCCGGTCACGACGGCGCCGCGCCACGGGGTGAGCCGCAGTTCGCCGCCCTCGCCAGGGGCGAGGGCGCGCAACTGGGCGGAGGTGAGGCGGCCGAGCGGTACGGCGACGGAGACCGCGTGCCGGCCGGTCGCCGGGTGGGCGAGCACGCCGGGGAGCGGGCCCTGCCCGCTCGGATCCGGGCACGCGCCCGGGGTGTCCGGTGCGGCCGGGACGCCCGCGCGGGCCAGCGCGCCCGCGAGGTCCGGCCGGACGGTCCCGGGCAGCTCGTGGACGCGCCAGGCCCCCGTCCCGGCCGTACGGGCGGCGGCGAGGAATGCGTCGGCGGCCGCGAGGGCGGCGCGCGGCGCGTCGGCGGCCGCGACCCGGAACACCTGGCGACCGACCCGCAGGAGCGCGCCGCCCGCGCGCTCCGGGGCGTCCCCGTGCTCCGGGTCGTCCGCGTGCTTCGGGCCGTGTCCGTGCTTAGGGTCGTCCGTGTGCTCCGGGCCGTGTCCGTGCTCCGGCGGAGCGGGCGGGCGGACGGCCCCGGCCGTCGCAGCGACCCCCGGCGCCCCCGCCCCCGTTGAGAACAACGTCACATCCGCGCCCAGCCCGCCGACGTCCCCCCGCCCGTCGTCGAAGGCGAAGAGGAAACGGCCGGAAAGCGCTGCCGTCCACGCCCGCGCGCAGAGCAGCGCGTCCAGCTCGCGCGCCCACAACCGCGCGTCCCCGCAACCGTTTCCGTCGATCCCCGCCAGCGGCGAGGCCACGATGTTCCGGACGCGTTCGTGGGTGGCGGAGGGCAGCAGTCCGGCCGGGGCGAGCAGCCCCGCGAGGTCGGCCCCGCAGCCCTCGCCGAGGCCGCGCAGCTCCACGTTGCCCCGCGAGGTGACGCTGATCCGCCCGTCGCCCAGCTCCTCCGCCGCCACGGCCAGGGACTCGACCTGACGTACTGTCAACGCGCCTGCGGGCAGCCGCAGTCGGGCCAGGTGCCCGTCGTCGGCGGGGTGCAGGCGCAGCGCCCCCGGGCAGGCGTCGCCACGGTCCCGTATGACGGGTTCGCCCTGGTTGGGCGTGGTGGGTGGGGTGGGCGGCATGGCGGCGAGCATACCCACGTGGTCGCGGGCGACCCTTCGGGCCGCCGCGGGCAGGATCTACTATGCAGACGGCATGGGGTCCCAGGACCCCGGGGAGGAAGCCCGGTGAGAATCCGGCGCGGTCCCGCCACTGTGAGCCCGCCCCGGGAACGGGGGCCGGGTGAGTCAGGAACTCCCGCCGTCCACACGACCACCCGGGGCGCGGACAACCCCGAGGAAGGCCTGCGCTCGCATGCGAATTCTGTTGCTGTCGCACTCCGACACCGACCTGCTCAGCGCCCGCGCGGCCGGCGGTCCGGTCGGGTACCGGTTCGCCAACCCCTCCCGCCTCGCCCCCGGGGACCTTCCCGGGCTGCTCGACGGCGCCGACCTCGTCGTCGTCCGCCTCCTCGGCGGCCTGCGCGCCTGGGAGGACGGCCTGCAGACGCTGCGGGCGACGGAGAAGCCGCTGGTCGTGCTCTCCGGCGAACAGGCCCCGGACGCCCAGCTGATGGAGAGCTCCACGGTCCCCGTCGGCGTCGCCACCGAGGCCCACGCCTACCTCGCGCACGGCGGCCCGGCCAACCTGGAGCAGCTCGCCCGGTTCCTCTCCGACACCGTGCTGCTCACCGGCCACGGTTTCGAGGCCCCGGCCGCCGCCCCCACCTGGGGCCCCCTGGAGCGCGAGCCGAGGCGGACCGACGGCCCGACGGTCGCCGTGCTCTACTACCGCGCCCACCACATGAGCGGGAACACCGCCTTCGTCGACTCCCTCTGCGAGGCGATCGAGGACGCCGGCGCCCGCGCGCTGCCGCTGTACGTCGCCTCGCTGCGGGCCCCCGAGCCCGAGCTGATCGAGACGCTCAGGGGCGCCGACGCGATCGTCACCACCGTCCTCGCGGCGGGCGGCACCAAGCCCGCCGAGGCGCAGGCCGGCGGAGATGAGGAGGCGTGGGACGCGGGGGCGCTCGCCGCCCTCGACGTACCGATCCTGCAGGCGCTCTGCCTCACCGGTTCGCGCGCCGCCTGGGAGGAGAACGACGAGGGGCTCTCGCCGCTGGACGCCGCCAGCCAGGTCGCGGTGCCCGAGTTCGACGGCCGGCTGATCACCGTCCCGTTCTCCTTCAAGGAGATCGACGAGGACGGCCTCCCGGCCTATGTCGCGGACACCGAGCGCGCCGCCCGCGTCGCCGGGATCGCCGTGCGCCACGCCCGCCTGCGGCACATCCCGAACGCCGTGAAGAAGCTCGCCCTGGTCCTCTCCGCGTACCCGACGAAGCACTCCCGGATCGGCAACGCGGTCGGCCTCGACACCCCCGCCTCCGCCGTCGCGCTCCTGCGCCGCCTGCGCGAGGAGGGGTACGACTTCGGCCCCGTCGAGGAGATCCCGGGCCTGGTCTCCGGCGACGGCGACGAGCTGATCTACGCCCTGATCGAGGCCGGCGGCCACGACCAGGACTGGCTGACCGAGGAGCAGCTGGCTCGCAACCCGGTCCGCATCCCGGCGGCCGACTACAAGCGCTGGTACGCCACCCTCCCCGAGGAGCTGCGCCGCCACGTCGAGGAGCACTGGGGCCCGGCGCCCGGCGAGATGTTCCTCGACCGGTCGCGGAACCCGGAGGGCGACATCGTCCTCGCCGCCCTGCGGCGCGGGAACCTGCTGATCCTCATCCAGCCGCCGCGCGGCTTCGGCGAGAACCCGATCGCGATCTACCACGACCCCGATCTCCCGCCGTCCCACCACTACCTGGCCGCCTACCGCTGGATCGCGGCGCGCGCCGAGGACGGCGGTTTCGGCGCGGACGCCATGGTCCACCTCGGCAAGCACGGCAACCTGGAGTGGCTGCCCGGCAAGAACGCCGGCCTGTCCGCCGCGTGCGGCCCGGACGCGGCGCTCGGCGACCTGCCGCTGATCTATCCCTTCCTGGTCAACGACCCGGGCGAGGGCACCCAGGCCAAGCGGCGCGTGCACGCCACGCTCGTCGACCACCTGGTGCCGCCGATGGCCCGCGCCGACTCCTACGGCGACATCGCGCGCCTGGAGCAGCTCCTGGACGAGTACGCGCAGATCTCCTCCATGGACCCCTCGAAGCTGCCGGCGATCCGCGCGCAGATCTGGACGCTGATCCAGGCCGCCAAGCTCGACCACGACCTGGGGATGGAGGACCGGCCCGAGGACGACGGCTTCGACGACTTCCTGCTGCACGTCGACGGCTGGCTCTGCGAGGTCAAGGACGCGCAGATCAGGGACGGTCTGCACGTGCTCGGCGGAGCGCCGACGGGCGAGGCACGGGTCAACCTCGTGCTGTCGATCCTGCGCGCCCGGCAGATCTGGGGCGGTACGCAGGCCCTGCCCGGCCTCCGGGAGGCCCTGGGCCTCGACGAGTCGGCGGCGACCCTGCGCACGGCGGACGAGGCGGAGGAGAAGGCCCGGCAGCTGGTCGAGGCGCTGGAGGCCGCGGACTGGTCCGTGAACGCCGTCGCGGAGATCGCGAGCGCCCACGGCCCGGAGGTGGCGGACGTCCTGCGCTTCGCCTGCGAGCAGGTGGTGCCCCGCCTGGCGTCCACCACCGACGAACTCGGTCACGCCGTCCACGCGTTGAACGGCGGCTTCGTGCCGGCCGGTCCTTCGGGCTCGCCGCTGCGCGGCCTGGTCAACGTCCTGCCGACCGGCCGCAACTTCTACTCCGTCGACCCGAAGGCCGTCCCCTCCCGCCTCGCGTGGGAGACGGGTCAGGCGCTCGCCGACTCCCTCCTGGAGCGCTACCGCACCGACAACGGCGACTGGCCGACCTCCGTGGGCCTCTCCCTGTGGGGCACCAGCGCGATGCGCACGGCCGGCGACGACGTGGCCGAGGCGCTGGCCCTGCTCGGCGTCCGCCCGCTGTGGGACGAGGCGTCCCGGCGGGTCAACGGCCTGGAGGCGATCCCGCTCGCCGAGCTTGGCCGCCCCCGCGTCGACGTCACCCTGCGCATCTCGGGCTTCTTCCGGGACGCGTTCCCGCACGTCATCGGCCTCCTGGACGATGCCGTACGGCTCGTCGCCTCGCTCGACGAGCCGGCCGACGCCAACTTCGTACGGGCGCACGCGCAGGCCGACCTGGCCGAGCACGGCGACGAGCGGCGCGCCACGACCCGGATCTTCGGCTCCCGGCCGGGCACGTACGGTGCCGGCATCCTCCAGCTGATCGACTCGCGCGACTGGCGCACGGACGCGGACCTCGCCGAGGTCTACACCGTGTGGGGCGGGTACGCCTACGGCCGCGGTCTCGAAGGGCGCCCGGCCCGGGCGGAGATGGAGACGGCGTACAAGCGGATCGCGGTGGCGGCGAAGAACACCGACACCCGTGAGCACGACATCGCCGACTCCGACGACTACTTCCAGTACCACGGCGGCATGGTGGCGACCGTCCGCGCGCTGAAGGGCACGGCCCCCGAGGCGTACATCGGCGACTCCACCCGACCGGAGACGGTCCGCACCCGCACCCTGGTCGAGGAGACCTCGCGGGTCTTCCGGGCCCGCGTGGTCAACCCGAAGTGGATCGAGGCGATGCGCCGCCACGGCTACAAGGGCGCGTTCGAGCTGGCGGCGACCGTCGACTACCTCTTCGGCTACGACGCCACGACCGGCGTGGTCGCCGACTGGATGTACGACAAGCTCACGGAGACGTACGTCCTGGACCCGGAGAACCAGGCCTTCCTCAAGGAGGCCAACCCGTGGGCGCTGCACGGCATCGCGGAGCGCCTCCTGGAGGCCGAGTCCCGCGGCATGTGGGAGAAGCCGGACCCGCAGGTCCTGGCGGCGCTGCGCGAGGTCTTCCTGGAGACCGAGGGTGACCTGGAGGACGACGGCACGGAGGGCTGACGCCCGGCGGCGGGCGGGGCAGGGGGCGGGGGCCCCGGCCCGGCCACGGGGGGCGCCGGGGGCCGGCGGTCACGCCGCGCAGCGGGCGGCCGGCCAGGGGGTCAGTTCCAGGCGCCGGCCCCGGAAGCGCTCCCGGACCCGGCGGTCGTGGGTGACGATCACCAGAGTGCCCCGGTAGTCGGCCAGCGCCGCGTCCAGGTCCTCCACCAGGCCGGGGGAGAGGTGGTTGGTCGGCTCGTCGAGGAGGAGCAGGTCCGCGGGGCGGCCGACCAGATCGGCGAGTTCCAGACGGCGGCGCTGACCGGCCGACAGGAACCGGACCGGGGTGGCCAGGTCCTGCGCCGCGAAGAGGCCCAGGGCCAGGAGTTCCTCGGCCCGCTCCGCGCCGAAGGACTCCGCGACCGTACGGGGGTCGTCCGCGCGGGCGGCCGTGTCCTGGCGCAGGAAGCCGACCCGGCGCGGGGCGGTCACCGTCCCCCGGTCGGGGGCGAGTTCACCGGCGAGGAGCCGCAGGAGCGTGGTCTTGCCCGCCCCGTTCGGCCCGGTGACCAGCAGCCGCTCCCCGGCCTCCAGGCGCAGCGCGTCCAGGCGCAGCCGCCCTTCCACCCGTACGCCGGTCAGGTCCACCGCCCTTCCCGACCCCGGCACGCGCCCGGTGAACCGCAGCGGCTCCGGGGGCGCGGCCACCGGGTGGGCGGTGAGCCGCCGCAGCCGTTCCCGCGCGGCGCGGATGCGGCCCATCGCGCCGTGCGCCCGTGACCGCGCCCGGAACGCCCCGGCCCCGCTGAAGGAGGCCGGTGCCTTGCGCGGGATGGCGGAGAAGCGGTCGATGTTCGTGTCGGCCAGCGCCGAGCAGCGGGCCAGTTCGGTCCGCCACTCCTCGTACTCCCGTTCCCGGCGGGCCCGTTCGGCCGCGCGGCCGGCGAGATAGCCGCCGTAGCCGTCGCCGTAGCGCCGCAGCCCGTGGCGGGTGTGGTCCACCTCCAGGACGGCCGTGGCGACCCGGTCGAGGAAGACCCGGTCGTGGGTGACGGCGACGACCGTTCCCCGGTGGGCGCGCAGGCGTTCCTCCAGCCAGGCGACCGCCTCGTCGTCGAGGTCGTTGGTCGGCTCGTCGAGGAGCAGCAGTTCGGGGTCGGCGGCGAGCGTGGCCGCGAGCGCGAGGCGGGAGCGCTGCCCGCCGGAGAGCGTGCCGAGCCGGCGGTCGCGGTCGAGCGGGGCGGGCTCGCCGAGCCGCCGGAGCGTCGTCTCGACTCGCCGGTCGGCGTCCGGTCCGCCGCGCGCGTCGTAGGCGGCGAGCAGCTCCGCGTACCCCTCCAGGTCGCCCGTGCGCGCCAGCGCGGCCTCGGCGGCGCGGATCCGGCGCTCCAGGTCCCGCACCTCGGCGAGCGCGAGGTCGACCGCGTCGCCGACGCGCGCGGAGCCGGGCAGGTCCAGGGTCTGGGCGAGATGGCCGAGGCCGCCGGGTGACTCGACGGTGACGGTGCCGGCGTCGGGGGCCTCCCGGCCGGCGAGGAGCCGGAGGAGGGTGGACTTCCCGGAGCCGTTGTCGCCGACGACGCCGACGCGTTCGCCGGCGCGGACGGAGAGGTGGACGCGGTCGAGGACGAGCCGGTCGTCGTACCGCTTGACGACCTCGGTGAGATGGGCACGGAACAAGGGCGCGGCCTTCCGTTCGACGACAATGCGACACGAGACGTATCGTCTCGTTGTGTCGTCGACTGTAGACCGGGGAACCCGGCATGGCAAGACGCTGCGTCTCGTTTACGGTTCCGGGGTCGTCCGACCGGTTCGGCTCTCGGCTATCGGCGGTCGCCGAGGACCCGTACGGCGTCGATCATCAGGTCCCAGAAGCCCGGCACGTCGACCTCCATGCCCACCTCCGCGTTGGCCGTCCGGCCCGTCACGCCGTCGAGGTCCACGACCGTCGCCCCGCGGGTGTGCGTCCCCGCCAGCTCGACCGCGACCGGCGCCCGCACCAGGCTGATCAGCGACGGGTCGATCAGATGCGCCACGGTCAGCGGGTCGTGCACGGGCGGGGTGTCGAAGCCGTACACCTCGCGGTAGGTCCCGGCGAAGTAGGTCAGCAGCGCCACGCAGAGCCGGGAGAGCGGGGTGCCGAGCGCCGCGATCCGCGAGATGACCTCCGGGGTCGCGCGGACCTGGTGGGTGGCGTTGAGGCCGAACATCGTCACCGGGCGGCCGCTGGTGAAGACGATGTCCGCCGCCTCCGGGTCGCAGCGGATGTTGAACTCCGCCGCCGGGGTGGTGTTGCCGCGCCCGGTCGAGCCGCCCATCAGCACGATCCGCTCGATCCGGTGGCTCAGCTCCGGGTGGGCGAGCAGGAACGTTCCGACGTTCGACAGCGGTCCGGTCGCCACGAGCGTCACCGGCGCCGGATGGGCGAGCAGGGTGTCCCGGACGAGCGTGAGCGCGTCGCGCGGGTCCTGCGGCACGTCGGGCTCGTCGTCGCCGAAGCCGGGTCCGTCGAGCCCCGAGTCGCCGTGGATGTTCTCGGAGACCAGCGGCGCGCCGTGCATCGGCCGGTCCCGGCCGGCCGCGATCGGCACCCCCTCGATCCCGGCGACGGCGCAGACCCGGCGTGCGTTGAGGGTGGTGCTCTCGACCGTCTGGTTGCCCGCGACGGTGGTGATGGCCAACAGGTCGATCGCCGGATGGGCCGCGGCCAGCATGATGTTGAACGCGTCGTCGTGACCGGGATCGCAGTCGAGGATCACGGGTACGGCCATACCTCCACCGTCCCACACCACCGCCGCGCGGTCACTCACCCGCGCACACCGACGGGTCGGGGACGGGCCGGGGCGCCGTCCATACTGGTGTCTGTCTTACTTGTTCTAGTAGAGTGCAAACAAGTTGTTCAACAGGGAGGCTCTTCGATGAACCGTGGCCCGACCCGTCTCCGGGTGCTCACCGCACTCCCGTTCCTGCTCGCGCTCGCCCTGCACCTCACCCTCCTCGCCCTGTGGCACGACCGGCTGCCCGACCCGCTGGCCACCCACTTCTCCACCCAGGGCGGCGGCCGCGCCGACGGCTGGACCGCGCTGACCGCCTTCGGCCTGGTCAGCGCCGGCCTGCTCCTCGGCCTCGGCGCGGGCTGGACCGTTCTCGTACGCCGGAACGCGCTCTGGGGGGCGTGGGCGACGGCCGGCTTCACGACCGCCCTCTTCGCCCTCCTCCTCCGGGACAACCTCGACGTGACCGACGCGGGCGGAGTCGTCTCCCCGCTGGTGAACCTCACCGTCGCGGCGGGCGCGGCGGCGGTCACCGCCCTCGCCGGCCTGGCGCTGACCCGGTCCGTACCGCAGGAGGACCCCGCCTCCCAGCCTGGGCAGGACGGGAACGGCCCCCGGCTGCCGCTCGGCGCGAGCGAGGTCGCGGGCTGGTCGCGGGCGACGGACTCCCGCGCGATGACGACGGCGGGCGCGGTGGCCGCGGCGGTGGGCCTGGCCGGCACCCTGGGGGCCTATCCGGCGCCCTGGCCGCTCCCCCCGGTCCTGGTCCTCACCGGCCTCGCCACCCTGCTCCTGGCGCGGGTCCGCGTCACCGTCGACCGGCGCGGCGTGACCGTCCGCCCGGCGCTGGCGCCCTGGCCGCGCCTCTCCGTGCCGCTCGACGGGGTCGAGAGCGCGGTCGCCCGGGAAGTCGACGCGCCCGCCGAGTTCGGCGGCTGGGGCTACCGCGTCCGCGCCCACCGCACCGGCCTCGTCCTGCGCTCCGGCGAGGCGCTGGTCGTCCGCCGGCCGGGCGGCCGCGAGTTCGCGGTCACGGTCCCCGACGCGGCGACGGCCGCCGCCCTGTTGAACACCCTGGTCGACCGCCGTGGGAGGCTCTGACCATGCTGTTCCGGGTCGACCCCGCCTCCGCCGTCCCCCTGGGCGACCAGGTCGCCGCCTGCGTCCGCGGCGCCCTCGCCGACGGCACCGCCACCGCCGGCGAACGCCTCCCGGCCGCCCGGGAACTCGCCGACTCCCTCGGCGTCAACGTCCACACCGTCCTGCGGGGCTACCAGCGGCTGCGCGAAGAGGGCCTGATCGAACTCCGCCGCGGCCGCGGCGCCGTGATCGTCCCCGGCGCCTCGGTCCCCGACCGGGCCCGGCTGGTCGAACGCGTCCGCGACGTGGTGTCGGAGGCGAAGGGCCTCGGCCTGACGGACGACGACATCCTCACCCTGGTCCACACCACCCTGGCATCCCCCTGACACCGGCGGGCTACCTCCAGTGGACGCGGGCCCGTACCGCCCGCGCGGCCTTCCAGCCGAAGCTCACCGCATAGGCGGACACCGCCGACGGGGCCGCCCGCAGCCGCAGCACCAACTGCCCGTCGCGCGGCCCGACACGGGCGGTGCGCAGACGCTTCCCCTTGCCCGGCAGCGACAGCGCGTGCTCGTCCGCCCGGCGTGAGATCCGGCCGCTGAGCGCCGCCCCGAGCCCGCCGTGCGCCGTGACCCCGTGGGCGGTGCAGCGCAGCGAGACGTGCCAGTCGCCGTTCGGGAGCGCGGCGCCGTCGGCGAGGGTCGCCAGATCGACGGAGGCCCGGAAGCGGGCGCGGCCGTAGTCGTACGTCTCCTTGCCGCGGCTGACCGTCAGGTGGGGCGAGGGCACCTGTTCGGCCCGTGCGGAGAACTCCCGGCCGTCGCCGCCCTTTTCGCGGAACACCACCTCGGTGACCAGGTCGTCGGTGTCCACCTGGTCGAGGTAGGCGTAGCCCGAGAGATCGAGGACGGTGCCCTTCCAGGCGAGGCGGTCCACCCAGCGGCGCGGGCTGGCGCCCACCGTCGCGGCGGTGATGTCGCAGAGCCGTTCGTACTCCGGTGAGTCGGCGGACGGGAACGGCGGAGCCGCGTACACCCGGCCGCCCCGGACCAGCGTCTTGCCCGGCCGGCCCGCGAGGTCCCAGGCGACCACCTCGGCCAGCTCCTCGACGAGCCCCTCGCGCAGGCAGTGGGCGACCAGCCGCTCGGCGACGCTCAGCTTCGCGAGGACGGCCGGGGTGACCCACTCCCGCGCGTACGGCCGGGCCAGTTCGACCAGCGCCGCCCGCTCGCTCGCGTCGGCGGCGACGAACTCCGCGTCGAAGCGGCGCAGCATCTCCACCCGCACATGACGGCAGACCAGGTGGTCCCGCAGCGGCCCGGGTTCGGTCAGGCCGGTGACCAGCTCGACCATCTCGGCCGCCTGGCGCAGGGAGACGTCGAGGTCGATGCCGTGCGCGGTGATGTTGCCGTCGTCGCCGCGCTTGACGACGTAGTAGCAGGCGTAGTCGCCGACGACGGAGATCACCGTGCTGTGCAGATAGGCGCGCGCGACGAAGTGCTGGTCCTCGCTGATCCGCATGTGCTCGGGGAACCGGAGGCCGTTCTTCTCGATGACCTCGCGCCGGAACAGCTTGAACGGCATGAGGGTGTAGTAGATGTCGCCCTTCGACAGGTCCGCCTTGTCGACGTTCTTGGCGAAGACCTGCTTGGGCACGCGCCGGTTCACCCCGACGAGCTTGCCGAGGACGATGTCCGAGTCGTTCTTCTCGGCCATCGCCACGAGCCGCTCCAGGGCCTCCGGCCCCAGGCAGTCGTCGCCGTCGAGGAAGAAGACGTACGTCCCCTCGGCGTGGTCGAGCCCGACGTTCCGCGGCCGGCTCGGCCCTCCGGAGGCCTCCTGGTGGATGACCTTCACCTGTCCGGGGTACCGCTTCGCCCACTCGTCCAGGACCTTGCCGCTGCCGTCCGTGCTCCCGTCGTCGACCGCGACGACCTCCAGGGCGTCCATGCCGATGGTCTGCTGGGCGACGGAGGCCAGCGTCTGCTCCAGGTACGGCATGGCGTTGTAGACGGGGACGACGAGAGAGACGCGGGGCGGGCGCGGGACGTTCATCGAATGGTTCCCCCTGTGTGGAAACGGTGAATACGTCGATGAGGAGGATGCGTGATCCGGCGGTCCGGTTTCGGTACGGCGGGAGCGAGCGCTCGGAAGGTCGGGCGGTCCCTGCTGAGGAGGAGACCGATCTCCGCATCGATTCGCGCGGATCTTACCGCTTTCAGAAGGGCTGCCCGACCGGTATGTCCATATTCTTATCCGATCGGGCACGGGGCCCCGGTGGTCCGCTCTCGCACCCCCGGGCGGGGCGGCGGATCAGTCGTCGAACGCGTCGGGAGCGGGCAGCGCGTCGGGACCCGGCACGGCGAGGTCGAGTCCCGGCAGGGCCGCCGGGTCGGCGACGATGTCGATCTCCGTGATGAGACCGTCGGCCGTCGTGAAGCGGAGAACCAGGGCCAGCCGGCCGTCGCGGGCCATCGCCAGCCCGAGGAGACCGTCGACCAGGGCCGGCCCCGTGAACCGCGCCCGTCCCATGGCCGCCATCGCGCCCTGGGCCACCGTCCGGGCGCCCTCGACGACGATCGGCTCGGGGCTCGGGACGACGAACCGGTCGGCCCGCAGGACGACATCCGGGTGCAGCAGCCGGAGCAGCGCGTCGAAATCCCCGCCCCGGGTGGCGGCCAGGAACGCCTCGACCAGCCGCCGCTGCCGCCTCCCGTCCGTCCCGGGCTTCGGGGCGGCGCCCTTGACGCGACGGCGGGCGCGGCTGGCGAGCTGGCGGGTCGCGGCCGGGGTCCGCTCGATCATCGGCGCGATCTCGTCGAACGGCACGGCGAACATGTCGTGGAGGACGAACGACAGCCGCTCGGCGGGGGTGAGGGTGTCCAGGACCACCAGGAGCGCGAGGCCGACCGAGTCGGCCAGCAGCGCCTCCTGCTCGGGATCGGCGCCCTCCCCGCTGCTCCCGTCCGGGGCGGACCCCAGGGGGCCGGAGGCGCCCGGCGGCTGGTAGGGGTCGAGCGGCTCCTCCCGCCGCTGCGCGCGCGAACGGAGCAGGTTGAGGCAGACCCGCCCGACGATCGTGGTCAGCCAGCCGCCGACGTTCTCGACCTGGCCGGCGTCTGCGCGACCGACGCGCAGCCAGGCCTCCTGCAGCGCGTCCTCGGCCTCGGCGAGCGAGCCGAGCATCCGGTAGGCCACCGCCCGCAGATGCCCGCGGTGTTCCTCGAAACGCTCGATCGGCAGGCCGGGCTCGTCCATCCGTCGGATTCCTCGCGCTGGGGATCAGGGAAGGGGCGCACACGCAAGCGGTGCGCTCTCAAGCGGTGCACCCTCAACCTATCGAGTGACGCCCGCCGTTGACGCGGATACCCCCGGCGGCGCCACCCCGGCGTTATGCCCCGACGCGTACCAGCGCGAGCGTGATGTTGTCGGGCCCTCCGGCGTCGATGGCCGCCTTCCACAGCTCGTACGCGGCCCGGCCGTCGTCGTGCACCCGCAGCAGCGCGGCGATCTCCTCGTCCGGTACGGGGTCGGTCAGCCCGTCGCTGCACACCAGGCGCCGGTCGCCGACGGAGAGCGGGGCGGCGGAGACGTGCGGGGTGACGGGGGCGGGGTCAGGGCCGCCGCCGAGGGTCTGGGTCACCACGGCCGTGATGCGCTGCCCGGGGGCGGGCGGCGGGCTGTCGTCCACGCTGAGCTGGCGCAGCGCCGTGCCGGTCGCGTCGTACACCTTGCTGTCGCCGACGTTGAACGACAGCAGGGAGTCCTCCAGGACGACCACGCCGGCGACGGTGGTCCCCATGGTGAACAGCCCCGGATCGTCGCCGGCGGCCTCGTACACCGCGCGGTTGCACAGCTCCAGCGCGTCGCGGACCGCTTCCTCGCCGTCCAGCGCGTGCCCGAGCCAGGAGAGCCGGCGGACGACCAGCGCGCTGGCCACCTCGCCGGCGGGCTGCCCGCCGAGGCCGTCGGCGACGGCGACGACGAGCGGCCTGCCGAGCGGGAAGACGAAGGTCTGGGGCGTCTCGGTCACGGTCCCGCACAGGATCCACGGCCCGACGGCCAGGCTGTCCTCGTTGTGCTCGCGCACCAGCCCGTCGTGGCTGAGCGCGGTCACGGCTACGTATGCCACACCTTCATTGTGTACCGGCACCGGGCGGCGTGTACCGGTGAAGCCGCCCGGGCCGCCCGCACCCGGGGCCGGTCAGTCCTTCAGATGGACCTCCAGGGCGGTCCGTACCGCCGACTCCAGCGCCCCCTCGATCCACGCCGGCTTCACCGACGTGTGGCAGCCGGCGAAGTGCAGGCCGCCCTCGGGCTCACGGATGTGCGGGAACAGCTCGGTGTGCTGGCCGGGGAGGAGGACGGACGCCTCGCCGTAGGCGTACGGGTCGCGCATCCAGGACTGGGTGCGGCCGACGCCGGTGTAGAAGACCTCGATCCGCTGCCCGTAGACCTCCTGCAGACCGGCCAGCGCGCGCGGGTAGCGCTCCGCGTCGTCGAAGGCGTCCCACTTCAGGGCGTCGTCGGACCAGCTGTAGGAGGCGAGGACGACGCCGCCCGGGCTGCCCTCGACGGGGTGGGACGGCTGGAACATGAAGCGGTTGGGGTTGTCGGTCGCCGAACCGCCGCCGACGACGTGCGCCGCCTCGGGCTGGTCGCGGGCGATGTGCCGGGCGGCGGCGTAGTGGGCGCGCTGCGCGCCGGAGATGTGGCCCCGGGGGACGGACGGGTGGGCGCCCAGCAGGCTCCCGTCGTCCGGCGTCCGGCCGAGCCGGTACTCCCGGTGCAGCCCGGGCCGTACGGCCTCCAGCTCGCGCTTCCAGTCGGCCTCGTCGAACTCCCACCAGCGGCGGCTGAACTCCAGGAGCACCTTCGTGGCGGCGTCGTAGTGCAGCTCCGTGACGGCCCGCCGCTTCCCGTACGACAGGGCGGGGGTGACGGGGATGTGGCGCAGCCCCGAGAAGGGGACGGTGATGATCGCGGTGTCGCCGGTGAACCTCTCCCGCTCGACACCGCGCGGCCCGCGGCCCTCCGAGACGGTGTCGACGGTGACCGTGCCGTTCCCGTGGGTGATCCGGGTGGCGCGCCGGTCGAGCCGTACGAGGTCCTCGACCCGCTCGTAGAGCGCGTCGACCAAGGTGCCGGTGCCGTCGGGGAGTTCGAAGAAGGCGGTGTCCGGGCTGATCAGCGAGGCGCCGATGAAGCTGTGGATGAAGGCGAGATGGAGCCGGGAGGTGAGGTTCTCGACGGTGCCGATCAGGTCGACCGTCCGCTCGTCGAGCTTCGCCTCGTCGCTGAGGAAGCGGTACATGGACATGTGGCCGTACCGCTGGACGACACGGGCCCAGCCCTCGACGAGGGCCTTGCCCTCCTTGCCCTCGATCTCCCGGCGTACGGGCGCGAACGCGTCGCGCAGGATCCGCGCGGCGGGGACCGTCTCGTGGCGCGCGGGCACGCCGAAGGAGCGGTTGACGGCGCGCGGGTCGCGGGCGTAGTCGGCGCGGCGGACGCGGATGCCGTTGACCAGGATCCAGGTGCGGTACGCGGGGCGGCCGCTCCCGTCGACGTCGACGAGGTGGAAGCGCCGGCGCCGGAGGCCGAGGCCGTCGATGAGCCCGGTGACGAGGGGGTGGCTGTCGGGGATGCGCATCGCGCCGGCCTCGGCGTACTGGCGGGCGTCGGCGAAGGGAGGCTCGGACCGCTCGTGCCCACCGGCGCGGAACGTCTTGATCCGCCCGCCGACCCGGTTGCCGTTGGCCTCGATGACGGTGACCCGGTGCCCGGCCTGGCGCAGCAGGTGCGCGGCGGTGAGCCCGGCGGGCCCGGCACCGACCACGAGCACGCTCTTGGTACGGCGGGACCGGGGCAGCCCGTCCCGCAGCAGGATGTCGGCGTACCGGGGCACGAGCGGCTCGTCCGCCTCGTCCCGTACGAGGATGGCGCGGGCGACCGTCAGACACGCCGCCCACTCCGCACCGCCGGCCGCTCCCGGCGCCGCTCCCGGGGCCGCTGCGGGTGCGGCTCCGGACGCCTCCACGGCGAGGGGGACGATCCCGGCCCCGGCCACCGCACCGGCCCCGGCGATCAGGGTGCGGCGGGAGGGGCCGGGCGAGGGGTCGGGGAGGGGCGAGGAGGAGGTCTCGTCGGAGGAGTGCGGGCTCTGCGCCGGCTCGATGATCATTGATCAACTCTGGCGGGTCGGCGGGCCGCGGAACGCCCGGAAGCCGTGTGACGGTCAGTAACCACCCGGACGTGTGGCGGCCCGCGCGACGCTGACGAACGGAGGCGAACGGAGACGAACAGGGCCGCGCGGGCGCGCACTTCGGGGGACTCGGCCCCTGGACTCCGCGCCCGCGCCCGGCCCCCGGGCTCCGCGCCCCTCAGAGCCGGAAGAGCACTCCGCGCCAGGTCCAGCCCGCGTCGAGGACCGTCTGGCGCAGGGGGTCCTTCATCTGCCGGGTCTCGAAACGGAACGTCTCGACCCTGCGCTCGCGCCCGTCGGGCCCCGTCTCCTTCCCCCACACCCGGTACACGGCGTTCGCGGGCCCGCGGCTGCGCTGGCCGAGGACGTGTTCGGTCAGCGAGACCTCCCACTGCTCGTCGACGGCCCGCACCTCGCCCTTGGCCGCGTCCAGACGCATCCGGGTCCAGAGGCGTACGCGCAGCTCGGGGAGGCGGCACTCGGCCACCAGGTCGCCCTCCTTCGGTGTCCCGTTGCGGACGACGAAGGGGACGCCGGGCCCGTTGAGCGCCAGCAGCGCCGACCGCACCTCCAGCGGGGAACGCCGGGCGACGCCCGGGCCCGGGTGCCGGGTGCCGAAGTAACCGTCCAGGAAGCCCATCGCTACGCCTCCGCCCCGGTGTCCGGCCGCACGCTGCGCACGAACTCCCGGAAGTCGCCGACGACCTCGTCGTGCTGGTCCGCCGTGGCGGTCAGGACCAGCCGGATCACCGCCCGCCTGCGCGGATCGTGCGCGTCCGGGAAGGTGAGGAACACCTGGGACTGGACGAGGTCGAGCCGGACCTCGCCGACGACGGCCGGGAAGGTCAGCAGCTGCGTCAGGGCGGGCGCGTCCGGGGACCCGACCTCCTGGCGCCGGGCCACGGCGACCGGATCCACGAACGCGCTCAGTCGCCGCGCGGACTCGTCGGCGAGATCGGACAGGGCCGCCGCCTCCGGCGGAACCTCGCCGGCGACGGTGATGTTGGCGGTGAACCCGCGGTCCGGGTGCGGGTACGCCGCCGCGAAGGCCACGTCCGGGGCGTCGAGGCCCTCGGGGGGCGCGGCCGGCTGCCAGCCGTCGGGCAGCCGGAACTCGATCGGGACCGGCAGTGT
Source organism: Streptomyces sp. NPDC048353 (assembly GCF_055587165.1). Classification (NCBI taxonomy): domain Bacteria; kingdom Bacillati; phylum Actinomycetota; class Actinomycetes; order Kitasatosporales; family Streptomycetaceae; genus Streptomyces; species Streptomyces sp. NPDC048353. Next base: position 421,268 of record NZ_JBVJGU010000005.1, read on the forward strand.
CAGGGGCATCGGAGGCCCTCCTTCCAGGGGAAGTACATCAGGGCAGCCAGCCGCCGACGGTGTTCTTCACGGAGCCGGCGGCGTCCCCGAGGGCGTCGACCCCGTCCCCGACCGCGCCGCCCACCGCGTCGGCGGCGTCGCCGACGCTCTTGCCCACCTTGTCCGGGTCGACGGTGAACTCGAGGCCCACGGAGCCGCCGAGGGCGGGGGAGAGCCCCACCTTGCCGCCGAACTTGTACACGCCTTCGTCGTTCTTCTCGTAGCCCCACTTGGCTTCGGCGCCGGGTCCGGCCCAGCCCTCGGCGGTGGCGCCGAAGCCGATGCCGGCGACCTCGGCGCCGCCGGCGACGGAGGCCTTCGCCCCGGCGAACGCCTTCGCGTTGACGACGACACCGTCCTTGCCCGCCTTGAGACCGGCGCTCGCCTCGGCGCCGGCGAAGCCCTCGGCGCGTCCGTAGGCACCGACGTAGGGGCCGTACTCGGCGCGCCCCTCGGCGAGCCCCCGGAGCCCGGCGGACGCCTCGGCCTTGGCGTTGAGGCCCGCTTCGGTGAAGCCGAAGTTGGCGGTGGCCCGGGCGCCTCCGTAGGCGTCGGCGATCCCGGAGAGCTTCCAGTCCCCGTTGGTCGTCGTCCCTTCCGCCTTGAGGTGGAAGAGGTCGGCGGCCGCCTTGACCGAGGCTTCCTTGCCGTAGGCGGGGCCGGTGACCTTGAACTCGGCGCCGGGCCCGGTGGCCGAGGCCTTGCCCTCGGACTTCCAGCCGTCGGTCTTGGTCGTCGCCTTGTCGTCCGAGGGCGCGCCGGCCTTCGCCAGGTCGCCCTCGGCGTGGGCGTTGAAGCCGTTCAGGGTGCCGTCGGCGCCCTTGCCGAAGGCGTCCTTGTTGCTGTCGACGACGGCGGCGGCGAGGGCGGTCTTCACGGAGGTGTCGGCCTCGGTCGCGGCCCGCACCCGGTCGTCGATGTGCTTCTGCCAGGAGGCGACGGAGTCCTGGACGGCCTTCTTGCCGTCGACGTCGTGCCGGTACGCGCTGCGCTCGGCGGGCGTGAGCGCCGACCAGTCGAACGCGACGCGCCCCTCGGCGGAGACGGTCATGCCGGCGGCCTTCGCGTCGTCGCGGGCGCTCTCCAGCTTCTTCTTGAGGTCGGTGAGCTTCTCGTGGGCGTCCCGCAGGAGGCTTGCGATCGCCTTCGCCTGGCTCTGGGCGGCGGAGTACTCGTACCGCGTGGCGGCGAAGTCGGCCTCCGCGACGCCGGCGCTGACGCCGGTCCAGGCGGGGCCCATGGAGATCTTCTGGACGGTGTCGCGGTAGCGGTTCTCGACCTTGTGCAACTCCCCGGCCATCGCCTCCCACTGGGAGGCGGCGGTGGTCAGGAGGCCGAGGTCGGTGGTCATGATCTCGTGGTAGGTGGGCATCCGGGCGCCTAGAGGGTGTTCAGCTTCGACTGGGCGAGCAACTGGTCGCCCACACCGATGTCATTGCCGGCGAAGAGCCCGGACGCACCGCGCAACGCGTTCTTCTCCGCGGCCAGTCGGTTCATCAGGGTCTTCACCTGCCTGTTCCAGGTGTCCTCGACGGTCTTCAGCCCGGCGGCCGTCTCCCACCCGTCGAAGCCCTTCCGCGCGGCACCGGTGGCCTCGTCCGCGTGCTCGGCGGCCTTCTTGGTGTTCGGCTCCAACTCGGTCTCGACGGTTCCGGCGGCCGCCTTCTTCTGCGCCGGTGTCGAGGCGAAGTCCGTGTCACCGCCGCCCGCCTGAGCGAGGTTCAGTCCCGGTTCGTGATCCATTGCCATCGTGAATCCCCCGTGTCGATCGACTGCGATCATATGATCACCCCGGCCTCGATCCGCCCCGGCCCCCCGGGTGTTACGCAAAGGGTCACACCGCGGTCACACGTCCCGGCCGTCGCCCGTACCCCTCGCACGTGGAAACGCCTCCGCCCGGGTCCCGAGGGGCCTGACGGCGGCCGTGTTCCGGCGTCGATCAAGTCACGCGCGGTCGGGCTCCGACCCCCGCCCCCGCCGGCCGCGTCGCCCGCGCCCGGCACGAGACGCCGGGCATGCGGGGCCTACGGAAGCGGGTACCGTCGTTGTCATGTTCTTCCGGACGCCGATCGACGAGTGAGAGCGTGACGGACCGCGGCTGACGCCCTGGGACGTCGCCGCGCCCGTCCCCGGCGCCACGACATCGGCAGAACACCGCACCTCACCACCGGGAGAACCCGTGACCGACAGCAAGAACATCAACAACCCCGTCGGCCAGGGCGGCGGCCAGCGCAAGAAGCTGTCCCGCGCCGAACGCCAGAACAACGGCCCGCACCGCAACCTCGACCGCCAGAACGCCGCCGACCGGAAGGCGGACCTGGTGCGCAAGATGCGCGAGAAGGCCCGCGCGACCGAGAACACCGACGAGACGGCCGACGACACCACCCGGAACTGACACGCCTCTGACCTGCGGACACGTCTCTTCGCACGTCCTTCCGGGAGGCTCTGCCCACACCCGTGGTGACCGCCGCTCACCGCCCTGGAGGGCACGGACGGGGCACGTGCCGGCTTCCGCTCCGCGGTCCGGTGCGGCTGGACGGGTGTAGTTCGGCGCCCGGCTCCGGCGCCGTCCGCCGGGAGCGTCGCTCGCCCGGATTACATGGGCCTGCGCCTCGGCGTGGGGCGTGCCGGTGCCCTTCACGGTCCCGGACCCGACGACTGGAAGAGCACCATGGCAGAGCGCCACCCTCGCAACCGCACCGGCCGCGGCCCGCTACGTCTCGGGCTCGCCGCCGCCGTGCTCGCGGTCGGCATGCTGACGGCCTCGACGGCACCCGGATACGGAACCGGCCCGACCACACCGTCGCCCGGCCCCCAGTTCACGCCGTTGACGGCGGCCGTGCTGACCAAACCGGCGCCGTTCCGCGCCACGGACGGCAAGACGCACCTCTCGTACGAACTGCTCACCACGAACGCGCTGCCCAGCAGCGCACGGGTGCGGCTGGACCGGGTCGAGGTCCGGGACGCCCGCACGCACCGGGTCGTGGGCGCGCTGAGCGGGCAGGCGCTGGCCGATGCCGCCAACCCGGTGGGCGACCCGCTGCCGGGTGCGGACGGGTACACGCCGGCGCCCCCGGGGCCGACGCCGACCGTCATCCCGGGCTCCCAGCAGTGGGTCGTCTGGCTCGACCTGGTCCTCGACCAGGACCGGCGGGTGCCCAAGGTCCTCGAGCACCACCTCTCGGGCGCCGTCCTCACCGCCTCCGGCTCCTCCCCGTTCGAGGAGACGGTCCAGATCACCCCGACCGACCGCACCGCGCCGCTGAACCTGGACGCGCCGGTCCGTCCCGGCACCTGGTACTCCAGCGAGTCGTGCTGCGGCAACACCCACCACCGGCGCGGCCTCGGTCCGATCAACGGCCGCTTCTACGTGCCGCAGCGCTTCGCGATCGACTGGTACCGGGTCGGCGAGCAGGGCCAGACCTGGGAGGGCGACCCCGCGCGGCTCACCAGCTACCTGAGCTACCGGCAGCCCGTCGTGGCGGCGGCCGGCGGCAGGGTGGTGGAGGTCCAGGACGGCATCCCGGACAACACGCCGCCCGTCACGCCGCCGGTCCCGCCGATCGAGCAGACCGTCGGCAACCACGTCACCGTGGAGGTCGCGCCCGGCCGCTACCTGCTCTACGCCCACCTGGCGCCCGGCTCGCTCAAGGTCCGGGAAGGCGACCACGTCGAACCCGGCCGGGTCCTCGGTCTGATCGGCAACAGCGGCAACTCGACCACGCCGCACCTGCACTTCCAGGTGATGACCACGCCCGAGTTCTTCCCGACCGACAGCCCGCCGTTCACCTTCCGGAAGTTCCGCGTCGTCGGACAGGTCGAACCCCGCCTCTGGGACGACAACCTGGGCACCCAGCCGACCGGCGTCCTCCCGATCACACCCTCCCCGTACGACGGCCCCCACCACGCGCGCTATCCGCTCGACCGCGAGGTGCTGGAGTTCTGACCGCCCCCGGCCGGCCCCGGCGGGCGACGCCCGGAGCACCCCGGACAACGACGAAGGCCCTGGTCTTGTGACCAGGGCCTTCGTTCACGAGCGGATGACGGGACGAACCCGGAGGTTGCGACGACCCGTCGCTGAGCCCCCACCGACCGAGGAGGCAGCACTCGACACCGGCCGGCGTGGCCGAAGAGGGTTTCGGCCGGCCGCCGCCGTGACGGGCCGGTGGCCTTCCTGCGCAGGCAGAGGCGGTCCTCGGGCCGCTGGGCGGGCCGTACACTCGGCCCATGGGTCGCACACGTTCCTCGAGGCAGTGCCTGCAGCAGGCCGCCTCCGAGATGCGCCCGGCCGCCGGGGTTCCGACCGCTGTCGACCCGACCGGCGCGGCCCTCGCCGCAGCGCCCAAGACGCGCCGTACCGCCCTGCACGGCCACGGCTAGCGCATCACGCCTCCGGCTCCTCCGCTGGCCACGGCTAGCGCATCGCGCCTCCGCCTCCTCCGCTCCACATCACCACAGCAGTTTCCCGGCATGCCGCCGGCACTGCCGCCTGGCTACGGCCGCACGCCCGGGCCCGAGCCCCCTCGAAGGGATCATTGTGAAGCTGAGCGCATTGCTGGCCGGGCAGGAGCACCACATTCTCCAAGGTGATCCGGACACGACGTCGATCACCGCGGGAACCACCTTCGACGCCGACCGGGTGACGCCGGGCTCGCTCTTCATCGCCGTACCCGGACACCGGGAGGGCGGCCCCGGCTCCGTCTCGCCCGCCCTGGCCCGGGGCGCCGCCGCCGTGCTCGTCGACAGCAGCGCACCCGCCCTGCCGGCTGGGGTATGGCCCGCGGGCACCTGCGTCGTCCGGGTACCCGACGCGAGGACGGCCGCCGCGGTGGTCACCTCCCGTTACTACGGCGAGCCCGGGCGACAGATGGAGATGGTGGCGATCACCGGCACCAACGGGAAGACCTCCGTCTCGTACATGGTCGAGTCCGTCCTGCGGATCGCCGAGGGCGCCAGGGTGGGGGTGATCGGCACCGCCGGAAGCAGGATCGGCGACGAACCGATCCCCATGCCGCCCTCGGTGCTGACCACGCCGGAATCCCCCGACCTGCAGTACCTCCTGGGGTTCATGCGCGACCGTGGGGCGGCCGGCGTGGTGCTGGAGGCCACGTCGATGGCGCTGCTGACGCACCGGGTGAACCGTACGTTCATCGACGTCGGGGTCTTCACCAACCTGACGCAGGACCATCTGGACGACCACGGGACGATGGCGGACTACAGGGACGCCAAACTGCGGCTCTTCCAGGGCCTGTGCCGACGCGCGGTGGTGAATGCCGACGACCCGGTGGGCGCGTCCATCGTGTCGATGATGCCGGGTGCCGTGACCACGTACGCCCTTGATCGCCCGGCTGACTACCGGGCCACCGACCTCGTGGTGAGTGCCTCGGGCACGCGGTTCGCCCTCCACCACGACGGACACGCCTACCCGGCCTCGATCCCCGTCCCCGGCCGGTTCTCGGTGGCCAACGCGCTGGCCGCGGTGGCAGCCTGCCACGTGCTGGGGCACGAGCTGGGCCCGCTGGTCGACGCGCTCGCCCGGATGCTGCCCGTCCCGGGCCGGATGGAACGCTTCCGAACCCCGCTGGGCACGTCGGTGATCGTGGACTACGCCCACTCGCCGGACTCCTTGGACAAGGTCCTGGCCGCCATCCGGGGCTTCGTCCGCGGCCGGGTGATCACGGTCTTCGGCTGCGGCGGAGACCGCGACACCACCAAACGAGCCGAGATGGGCCGGATCGCCGGGACCCATTCCGACCTCTGTGTCCTGACCTCGGACAACCCCCGCAACGAGGACCCCGAGGCCATCCTGGACCAGGTCGCCCCCGGCCTCACGGCGACCGGCACCCCCTTCCGGCGCTACACCGACCGGCGCCAGGCGATCGCCTTCGCCTTGTCCGCGGCGGGCCCCGACGACACGGTCCTGATCGCCGGCAAGGGCAGCGAACCACACCAGATCGTCGGCGAGAAGCTGCTCCCCTTCAGCGACATGGCCACGGTGCGCGAACTGGCCCAGACCCAGGCCGTACGCAGCACGGGTCACCCCACGGCCGGCCCACCGCCCCTGTCGCCTTGAGGCCCACCGCCACCTGCCCCCCAACAGGTCCGGACACCGACGTTCTGACCTGCGGAAACGCTAGCCCGAAGCCGCTTCTTCGCCGCCTGCTCGGCTCCCTTGTCGTCCGCTGCTGACCGCCCCTACTGGCACGTTGTGGCACGACGGCGGATCAGCCACGCCACTCGACCAGAACGAGAGTGGCGTCGTCCGAGGTGGCTTCGCCGCGTGCCCGCTTGAGCGTGTGGGACAGGTCCCGTGCCACTGTGCGGACGCCTCGGTCCTCCTTCTCCAACTGGTTCACCCAGCCGATGAGCTGGTCCTCGCCGAACTGCTCCTGCCCGCTCTCGTGCTCCTCGATCAGACCGTCGGTGAAGCAGAGGAAGCGGTCCCCCGGTTCGAGCATCACACTGCTGACCTGCGGCTAGGTGTCTCTGCCGCTCGTGGAACGCCACCGAGGCTGCGTCGCGCGGTGCGGCCGACCGTTAAGGTTCCTCGGCGTGCGGGCCGGTACCGGTGGAAGGCCGGCTGGTGTCGAGCCAGGAGCGGGCCGGCTCGGCAGTGGTCTCGGTGTCGACGGTGAGGTGGAGCCGTGTGCCACCGCCGGGGATCGGGTAGCTGCGCTGCTCCGTGCCGGCGAAGCACCGGCGGATTACTTCGGCGACGGCGCGGGCGGCCTCGGGGGTGGCTGCGACGACGCGGACTTCGGCGTGTCCTGCCTGCGGCAGGCTCTCGTTCTCGGTGGATTCCAAGACGGCGTGTTCCTTTCGGGACGGTGCGGGAGGATGCCGGGCGGGGTCGTGCCGGTCGCCCCGTCCGCGGCCTTCGATCGGAGGAGTCGTCCGAGGGGGCGGGGTCGGGCATCCGGTGCGTCGACGACCGGGCGGGGACGGGACGCGGGGGCGGGGCCCCGCCATCGGCCTCCCAGGCGTCTTCGACGCCTCGGGCGTCCCGCGCGGTGGCCCGTGGAAACTCCGTCGGACCAAGGCCGGCCCGTGGTGAGGACGCATCCAGGAACGAAGACCGCGGTCCTCGACAGGCCGCGGAGACGACTTCGGCAACCCGGTTCCTCCCGTTCCCCGGAACCGGCACCCGTGTGAGAGGCGGCGCGCGACGTGTTCCCGGCACTCCGGCGTGCGTCCGGGTCGGCGACGTTCGGCCTCATAGGGAAGAGGATTCCATGTCTTGCGCTGACATGCGTGGGGCTACGGGTGGGTCCACGAGAGTCCTGAGACACCGTGACATGACGGGGCGGTCGTCCCGCCCGCGGCCCGTTCACCCGCACAGGCGGGGGCCGCGACGGTCCACGGCGGTCCCATCCGCAGACGGGCGGATCCGTCATGGCCGAAGCGGACATCCCGCGCTCGCCCCCAACTCCTGCCGGACGCGGGCACACGGCGGTGCTGCCCGGCACGGCCCTGTCCGGCTGGAGGCGACGCCCTCCTGGCAGGGCGTACGGGTCGCCCACGACAAGGCGCTGGTGAAACGGAGCCCCTCGATCGGTACCGACGACGTCCTGCCCGCCGAGGACGAGGTAGCGGTCTCTCTCATCGGCATCGCGGTGTTCGTGGCGGGCCTTTTCCGCCTGGCCCTGTGCCCTCCCCGCTCCACCCGCCGTCACGCGGCCCGGTGACGGCCCGAGAGGTCCGGACGACGGCGAAGCCCCGGGTCGAGGACCCGGGGCTTCGCACAGGAGCGGATAAAGGGTGTGGCCGTGCGACACCCGTCGGCCCGGCCACGCGTGGCTTTCGGGCCCGGACGGCCCGTGGTCGGGAAAGGGGTTCAGTGCGCCGTGCGTCGGCGGTGCGGTACCGACCTCACGGCGAGGTGGAGGATGCCCGCGATGAGGAGGAGCGTGCCGATGGATGCCAGATACAGCATCCCGTCGACGGTCGCGCCGATGATGATCAGCGCGACCGCGACGATCAGCAGGACAGGGAGAGGACCACGGTGTGCCTCGGTTCGCGGATGCGGGAACCTCACGGCGGCAGTCGTCACAACGGCCCCGGCGTATTCACTCCGCCAGGGCCGCCCTTCCGGATCGCCGCACGTGAGAGTGCTTGATCCTGGTTCCATCGTACGACTCCGGGCCGGTTGGTGCCGAGGCGGAGCGGGCCGTCGGGCGGGTCGTCCCGGGCGCCCCGCCCGCGGCCTTCGGTCGGAGGAGTGGTTCTGGGTCAGAGCCGGATGCCCGTGCGCCTGCGGCCGGTGGGTGCCTGTCCCGACGCACTGCGGGGGCTATGGCCGGGCGGCCGGGCGACGGCCGGGAAGGGGGCGCTGAAGCGGTGGGCCGCGATGCGCGCGTCGTGCTGGGCGTTGAGCCGGTGGATCAGGAACAGGCCGAGCACGATCAGGAGGGCTCCCGCCGCGAGCGTGATCAGGATCTCCACGTCGTCACCTCCGCACGTTTCCCGGCACGGAGATCATCCGTGCCCCGACGACCGGGTGCCGGAGGACCGGCGGGGCGGCCCCGCCGTCGGTCTCCCAGGAGTCCTCGCGGCTTCGGGCGTCCCGCGTGCGGCGGGCGGCCGCGGCTTCGCCGGACATCAGCACGCCGGCGGTGAGGACGCCGCCGGGGGTGGCGGCAGCGGTCATGAGCCGGGCTGCCGCGGCGGGTTCGGTCCCGGGCGGGATCACCAGCAGGTCGCAGCGGCCGACGGCGTAGGAGAGCAGGATCATCTTGTCGGGATCCTGTTCGGCGAACCAGCCCACGTGCACGGTGTGCCCGGTGACAGGAACCTTGTGGGGGACGACGGGCCAGCGGGCGGGGTTCACCGTGACGCGCGTGATGCGCCCGAAGCGGTCCTGCACCGCGTCGACCAACGAGGGAAGCTCGACTGAGAGATCGTGTGAGCGGGGCCACCAGGCGCCGTCCAACAAGCCGGCGAGGGTGGTCTCCGGCGTCAGGGTCAGACGTGCCGGGACGGGCGGAGCGATGACGGTCATGATCGCGGACCCATTCCCGGGCCGCTCCGCGGAGCGGCCCAGTGTCTTGATCGCCGGAAACGACGTCCGCGTGGCGGCGGGTGTACGAGTTACTTCCGGTAACCTCAGCCTACTCCGCCGTGCGGCCGGACGAGCGGATTCCGGCGCAAGGGTTTCCGGGCGGGGCCGCCGCTCCCGATGCGCTGTGGCCGAGTCCTCTGCCCCGACCCGGCCGACCCGATGTGCCTCAACAGCGGGGCGCCCCCTGCGGGACCGGAACTCGTCGGCGGACCACACGACAAAGCCCCAGGTCGCCGACCTGGGGCTTCGTTCACGAGCGGATGACGGGAATCGAACGCGCGCTATAAGTCTGGGAATCACTGCCGCTCTTGCCTCCCATATGGCCTCTGACCTGCGGACAAGCCCCTTTGCTGGGTCTGCCGAGAGGTCCCGCCCGCACCCGTGATGACCGCTGTTCACCGCCTTGAAGGGCACGGATGGGGCACGTGCCCCTGTCCCCTGGCGGAGTCCACAGACACCGAAGTCACCAGCTGGCAAGATGCTGCGCAAGGGCGATAACGCCGCACGAGCGGCGTCCAGGGGAGGGCGACCATGGGCTTCTTCGACAAGTTGTCGGGCAGCATCGGCGGCGGCTCGGGGCGGTCGTGTCCCGACTGTGGGGAAGACTTGTGGGCCGACTCAGGAGAGCTTTCGGGCCGGTACGAATGCCACAACGACAGTTGCTTCGGGTGGCGGGTCTACTTCGATGAAGGCGGCACGCTCGTTGACCCGCCGAACCGTGGCAAGAACGGCGGCGGTCGCACGTGTCGGTGGTGTCAGTCGCCACTCTCGCGCGAAGCGAGCTACCTCCCTAACGAAGACGGCAACAACTCACACGCCTACATCGTCTGCCCGTCTTGCAAGCAGGAGAACATCCAGTACGGCTTCGGCGAGGACGATTAGTACGTCAACCATCGGTTTCCATCGGCCAGGCCGGACCGACCGCATGGGTCCGCGGCGGCGGGTGGAAGCCAGGGGCAGTCAGGGCCGGAGAACGCCATTGAGGACGCTAAGCAGCCCCTGACAAGGCCGGGACGGCGCGGTACTGCCAGATGCGTCGGATTCGCAGCGAGGTCAGAAGGCGTACGAAGAGGAACCCGTTGTCACCGAGCTCCGGTCTGGCGTACATGGGCCCGGGGTGCATTGGGTGATCGCTCGGCCGCCCCCTCCACCGGACAGCCGGTCCGGTGGAAAGGGCAGGGCACTGCCGGCCGAGGTCCGCGCACCAAAGGGGTGCCCCTATTGCGTCGCGTCGCAGCTCTCGCAGCGGCTCACAGCCGTCCGCCCAGTGTTGCCTTGGGTGGCGCGGAGCGGGCTTGAGGGAGTGAGACGACGCCATACTCCGGGTGAGGGGGTGGGCACCCAGCCGTAGCGGGGTGGCCGGATGTCGGCCGGGACGATGTGCATGCAGCCCGGAAGGTGCGCCTTGCCACTGGCGTGGATGATGATCGCGGCTGCCGGCCAGCCGTCCCATTCATTGGTGGTGGGTGCGCTGCCGTGAGGTACGCGCGGAGCGCAGTCTGCGCAGTTGTGCATTTCATGGCGTTCGCAGTACTGCATCGTCTCCCCCATGTCAGGTCCCGAGCCGTTGCTCGGTGATCTCAAGCCAATTTCGATACCAGTGCGCGAAGTCATGCCCGGTCGGCTCGATCCCTCGGTCCATCGGTCTCAGATCCTCCCAGATGGCACCTCGGTGCGGGCCTGTCATCACCATCAGCGACGTGTAGCCGCATCCCTGCTCGCTGAGGAACACCGCGCCCGCCTCCTGCGCGTCGTACAGCTCCTCGTAACGGGCATTCCAGGCCGCGTACGCGCGACCGAACTCCTCGTCGGTCGCGAAGGCGTCCGCCGAGGGCTCCTGTGTCTCGATCGCGGTGAGCTCGCTTCGCAGCGCCTCGGCCACGAAGGGGCGTCCGGCGAACTCGGCGGTGGTCGGCTGTGCGGGGAAGGCAAGCCCGATGCCGAGCCACTGCCACCTACCGTCGCTTATGGTCGGTGTCATCAGGCCGTAGTCGGGGCCTGCTCCCCCTCTTCCGACGCGGAGCAGGAAACTCCGATACTGCGCTGGCAGACTGACGCCCAGGTCCGCTTCCAGTGCTCGGATCTGTTCCTCGCTCAGGACTGGACTGAGGCGAAAGCCATGCCCCCGTGCCCCGAAGATCTGGTCTGCTCTGGGGTGTTCGGCAAGCCGAAGCACCCGCTCCCGCACTCCCGCCCACGTTTCTTCGCTCACGGGCTCACGCTAGTGAGACGCGCACCGAACCGGCACGGGATTTTCCCGTGGAGCAACGACGAAGGCCCTGGTCTCTGACCAGGGCCTTCGTTCACGAGCGGATGACAGGAATCGAACCCCCGCTATAAGCTCGGGAATCACCGATCTTTGACGGCCGATATGCGCTGTGAGCTGCGGAAACGGGTGCCGAGTCGAGCCGTGCGTCCCTTCTCGGCACCCATCGATATCCGTGGTTCCCCGTCCCACCTGGCACGGAAATGGCACGGCGACCTCTTCGCCCCGAAGCGCCTCGGGTCGGAGCTCGGCCTGGGGCCGGTGCGCCTCTAACCTGCGTTGATGGTCTGCAGACGTTCGCGCTCGTCCGCCGCTGTTCGTCGGCGTTGTCCCGGAGCTAGACAGTCACCGCTCAACGGCCAGCCACGGAACAGGGCCGTTGTCAGTGCCGGCCTCTATGGTCTCAAGCGCGCGGTCGGCTTCCGGGGGTTCCAGCTCTGAAGGGAATGGTTGCATCCCCGGCCTGTCTGGGGGCGGCCCGGAGACTCGTCCGGGACCTAACCGACGGCCGGGCTTCGTCGATGGCCAGGGGGTGACCTGCCAGCGCCGGCCGCGCACCACCTCCCACATCGAACGGAGGTGAACAGACTTGTAGATCAGGTTCCCTGGCTCTGCGGATCCGGCAGCGGGCGCAACACTGCCTCAGCGGACTCCATCCGCACGATGGTGCAGGAGGGGATTCCCTTGATCGCGCCGACTGTTGCACCGAACTTTCTGCCGTCCTCATGGACGAAATCGATCTCGTAGCGCTCCGCGTCAGCGTCCACGTTCGAGCCCGTTATGCGCAGCTTGTCGACCGCCACTCCGTAGTGCTGATGCAGCCGGGATTTCGCCAACCTAGCGGCCTCATCTGCCGATGGAATGTTGCTCCAGGACTCCCCCTGCGATCGGCTCTTGAGCTTCTCGTAGACCATTTTGATCGCTGCGTGGATAGCTGTCCCGCCAGCACCCCCCGCCGCGCCCACGGAAACCTGCATCAAGATCTCCGTGAAGGATCCGGAGGCACCCCAGTTGAGCTGGTTGGTCTTCGCGGAGACGGCGTTGAAGTTGGGGTACTCATTGCCCTCGGCCCACGAGATGGTTGCCAGCTCCTCCATCACCTCTTCGGTGAACATATCGAGGTGGGCAAGGTCGAGGTCCCAAGCCTCCTCGGGGTAGTACGCGGGGTGTTCAACCAACTCGATCGAAACGCGCGATTCCTGAGACTTCACACTTTCCTCCCAACCAGCTTTCAGCATCGTGGCAGATGGGCCGTCACAAGGGGTCGAAATCGGCGATGCAGTGGAGCGGGCGCAGATCTTGGCGCCGAGGCGACACGCTCATCAGCCACGGTGATACTGGTACCGACGCGGAGCGACCACACCGGCCTTCGCCACATCGCGGCAGCAGCTGCTCCCCGCCCGCCCCTTCCCGGTGGTGCGGTCGTCGCCTCACGCTCTCGTCATCCGTGACGGCGAGGGTACGGCGCCCCGCCCTAGTCAGGCCCGGCAGTCGGCTGGCCGCGCGCAAGAGGCCACCCTTCCCTCGCCGCTGGCCACTCTTTGGTCGCCCGTCTTGGCCGCAGTCGGCAGTGCTCGTGGCTACGCGTGCCATGTGACGGTTGCCGTGCTTGAAGGCCTGCTTTGGCTGCTCATCAACCCGAGCTGTTAGGCGTGCGGCCGGCGGCCGGGCTGGAGCGGGGCGTAGACAGGAGCGCAGGCCCGGGCGACGGGCCGCGCTACCGCGCCGTGCGCGGTGGGTGCCTTGATGAGGTAGAGAAACCTGTAACAGGTCCCTTGGCTGCCCCTCGGCTATGCCGTGGTGAGCGCGTCGGCGATGGTGTGCATGTCCTCGATGACGGCGTCGGCCTACCCGGACCGACGGCTGAGGGCCTGGGCCCACATGCTCGGCTTCCGTGGCCACTTCTCCACCAAATCCCGCCGCTACTCCACCACCCTCGGCGCCTTACGCCAGGTCCGCGCCGACTACCGCGCCGCCCAGCAACGCACCGCCCTCGGCCTGCCCGACCCCGACGAACACCCCGAAGCCACCGTCCTCGTCGTCTCCCACTGGAGCTACGCAGGCCACGGGGCCACCCCGGGAGAGTCCTGGCTCGCCGCCAACATCCGCCGCGACATCCAACACAACCGCGAGATCGCCCGCGAAGAACTCATGGGGGAACGAGATGAGTGATCGATACCTGTCTGTCGTCCAGGTCGCCGAACTGCTGGGCACCAGCGTCCGGTTCCCCCGGCGCCTCGTCGCTGAGCGGCGCATCCGGTACGTGAAGGTCGGGACCCACGTGCGCATCCCGGAGAGTGCCGTACAGGAGTACATCGCGGCCAACACCGTCGAGCCCGCCCGGCCCCGTGTCCGCTCGCGCTTCGGGAGGGCTGCCTGATGGCCAACAGTCGTGGGCGGCGGCGCCGGTTCGGAGCCATCCGCAAGCTGCCCTCGGGCCGGTTCCAGGCGCGGTATGCGGGGCCTGACGGCGTCATGCGTCCGGCGCCCAACACCTTCGCGACCATGAGGGACGCGGATGACTGGCTCGCCGAGAAGCAGACCGAGATCAATAAAGGTGACTGGCGGGACCCGGACGCCGGGGCCGTGAACTTCGCCGAGTACGCGCTCCAGTGGGTCGAGGAACGCGACCTGGAGGAGACCACAGAAGAGCTGTACCGACGACTGCTCCGGCTGCACCTTCTCCCCACCTTCGGGACCGTCGATCTGGACGAGATCACCCCGCCTCGCGTCCGAACCTGGTGAGCGGGACGACTCAAGGCGACGGGTTCGACGACCGTCGCGAAGTCCTACCGTCTGCTCAAGGCGATCCTGGAGACAGCCACGGACGACGAGCTGATCCGGCGAAACCCGTGCCGCATTCCCGGTGCGGGCAAGGAGACCCCGGCCGAGCGGCCCACTGCCACTGTCGACCAGGTCGACGCCGTCGCCAAGGCCATGGGCCCGCGCTGGCGCCTCATGGTCTACATCGCCGCGTACGGCCAGGCCCGGCCGGAGGAACAGGCGGGGCTTCGGCGCTCGGACGTCGACCTCGCCAACGTCGGCGTGTGGGTCCGCCGCGCCGAGCCCGAGCTCAACACCGGCCGCCGTGCGCCCGGCGACACCAAGAGCGAGGCGGGCAAGAGGTTCATCGTCCTGCCGGCCTTCATGGCGAAGGACCTCAAGACCCACATGTACCTCTACGCCGAGCAGAAGCCGGACGGGCTGCTCTTCGTGGGGGAGCGGGGTGCCCCCTTCCTGCGTACGACGTTCGGTCGGAAGTGGAAGAAGGCGCGTTAGGCGGCCGGTCTGCCGGAGGGGTTCACCTTCTACGACCGCCGGCACACCGGCCACACGCTCTCGACGCAGTCCGGGGCGACGCTCAAGGACACGATGGTCCGCGCCGGCCAGTCCTCGGAGAAGGCGGCCATGATCTACCAGCACTCGAACCTGGAGCGGCAGCGCGAGGTGGCGGCCGGGATCAACGCCCGCGTGCAGGCGCTACGCGCCAAGGCATCTGGCACGAATCTGGCACGCGAGCCCTAGATAGGTCTGGACAACACAAAAGCCCCGGGTCTCTGACCTGGGGCTTTGCTATGGAGCGGATGACGGGAATCGAACCCGCGCTATAAGCTTGGGAAGCTCATGTTCTACCATTAAACTACATCCGCGCAGCGGTCCGAAGATCGGTACCGCAGACTCGGACACTGTACCCCATGCCCGCCCCCGCGACGTAGCCGTCCCCTGCGGAGTGCCGCCTGGAGTCGTGTCCTGTTCATCCCCTAATGTGGCTGTCTCGTCCACCACTTGTCGGGGAAGGGACTTGATGGGTTCGATGGAGCGCACCGTCGTCCGTTGTGCCGAAGGGCATGTGTTCAGTACCGCCTCGTTCCCGCTGCAGCAGCTCGGGGCCGCGCGGATCGGGCCCGGGCGGCTGGTTCGGTGTCCGCGATGTGCGCGGTTGCGGCATGCGGTGCCCGTGGAGCTCGGGCAGCGCTGAGAGGTCGCCGGGCGCGGGTCCCTGCCCGATTGGGGCAGGTCCGCGCCCTCTGCGTATCGTGGGGGCGTGCTTCTCTCAGACAAGGACATCCGGGCCGAGATCGATGCCGGGCGGGTACGCATCGACCCGTACGACGAATCCATGGTGCAGCCCTCGAGCATCGACGTGCGGCTTGACCGCTTCTTCCGGGTGTTCGAGAACCACCGCCACCCCCACATCGACCCCGCCGTCGAGCAGCACGACCTGACCCGTCAGGTGGAGCCGGAGGGGGACGAGGCGTTCATCCTGCACCCCGGCGAGTTCGTGCTCGCGTCGACCTACGAGGTCATCACCCTGCCCGACGACATCGCGTCGCGCCTGGAGGGCAAGAGCTCCCTGGGGCGGCTCGGGCTCGTCACGCACTCCACCGCCGGGTTCATCGACCCCGGCTTCTCCGGGCACGTGACCCTGGAGTTGTCGAACCTCGCCACCCTGCCGATCAAGCTGTGGCCGGGGATGAAGATCGGCCAGCTGTGCATGTTCCGGTTGAGCTCGCCCGCCGAGTTCCCGTACGGCAGCGAGCGCTACGGCTCGCGCTACCAGGGACAGCGGGGGCCGACGGCCTCCCGTTCCTTCCTGAACTTCCATCGGACCCAGGTGTGAGGGGCGGTCGTCATGAGTGAGGTACGCGAGAACCTGACGTACGAGGGCTTCGGGCGCGCCGTCCGTGAGCTCGCGCAGACCATCGCCGACGACGGTTACGAGCCCGACGTCGTGCTCTCCATCGCCCGCGGCGGCGTCTTCGTCGCCGGCGGCCTGGCCTACGCGCTGGACTGCAAGAACATCCACCTCGTGAACGTGGAGTTCTACACCGGCGTGGGGACCACCCTGGAGATGCCGGTCATGCTGGCGCCCGTCCCCAACGCGATCGACTTCTCCGACAAGAAGGTCCTGATCGCCGACGACGTCGCCGACACCGGCAAGACGCTCAAGCTCGTCCACGACTTCTGCGTCGACCACGTCGCCGAGGTCCGCTCCGCGGTCGTCTACGAGAAGTCGCACTCCCTGGTGAAGTGCGAGTACGTGTGGAAGAAGACCGACGAGTGGATCAACTTCCCCTGGTCGGTCGAGCCGCCCGTCGTCCGGCGCGCGGGCCAGGTCCTCGACGCCTGAGGCGGCTTCCCCGGCCGTACGAGAAGAGGGGCCCCGCCGTTCTCCACGGCGGGGCCCCTCTTCTCGTACGCGGCTTACAGCGTGCCCAGCTTGATGATCGACAGCAGCGCCACCAGCTGGATCGCCGAGGCGCCCAGCGCCTTCGGCCACGGCAGGTCGTGGGAGCGGCTCACCATCGCCGTGAGGAGGGCGCCGGCGGCCAGCCAGGTGACCCAGCCGAGGACCTGGACGAGGCCGTTCTCGCCGCCCAGGAAGATCGCGAAGAGCAGTCGGGGCGCGTCCGTGATCGACATGATCAGCATCGACAGGCCGACGGTCGGCTGCCAGGAGCCGTCCCCGCCGAGCTGGCGGGCGAGGGTGTGCGTGACGACGCCCAGGATCAGTCCGCCGATGACGAAGCCGACGCCGGTCATCAGGACGTACGGGATCGCCGTCGACAGGGTCGCGTTGATGGCCTCTTCGCGCGCCTGGTCGAAGCCGAAGATCGCGAGCAGGCCGTAGAGGAAGGTCACGACGAGCGCGGGGCCCCAGACGGGGTAGTCCCGCATCTGCAGGAACGTCGGCGCGGGGCGCAGGACGATGCCGCTCAGCAGGGCCTTCCAGGGCAGCCGGGGGCCCGTGGGGCCGGGGGCCGCGCCCGCCTGGTAGGTGGCGCTGTCGCCGTACGGGTCGTCGTGGATGCTGAACGCCCGCGTGTGGCCCGGGTTGTCCGCCGTGCCCGCGTGCGGCTGCTGGGCGTGCTGCGGGTGCTGCGCGTGCGGGTCGCCGAAGTACTCCGGCTCCCCGTACTGCTGCCCGTACGGCTGCTGCCCGTACTGCTGTCCGCCCTGACCCTGCGGGGGCCACTGCTGCTGCGGGTACGGCGGCGGGGCCGCCTGGTACCCGTTCGGCGCCTGCTGCGGTCGTTGTTGCGGGGGGCGGTTGTCCCGGCCGCGTCCGTTCCTGAATCCAGCCACGTCATCGAACGTACCCGCTCCCGCCCCGCGGGGCTCAATCAGCACCGACCTTGCCACTGAGCTGTGACATCCCCTAGGGGGCCTCAGGGGGCCTCAGGGGCGCGGGAGACGGGCGGCCCGCCCGTACGGAAGGAGCACCGCCCGTACGTACGAGAGGACCGCCCCGCTCGCTCGCGGGACGGTCCTCTCCAGACGTACGGCGCCGGGGCTACTGCGCCGGCTCGGGCTCCGGCTCCGGCTCGGCCGGGAGCTGTTCCACCGGCTTCTTCACCGAGTCGAGCAGCAACTGGGCCACGTCCACGACCTGGACGGACTCCTTCGCCTTGCCGTCGTTCTTCTTGCCGTTGACCGAGTCGGTCAGCATGACCAGGCAGAACGGGCAGGCGGTGGAGACGATGTCCGGGTTGAGGGACAGGGCCTCGTCGACGCGCTCGTTGTTGATGCGCTTGCCGATCCGCTCCTCCATCCACATCCGCGCGCCGCCGGCGCCGCAGCAGAAGCCGCGCTCCTTGTGGCGGTGCATCTCCTGCTGGCGCAGGCCCGGGACGGCCGACATGATCTCGCGCGGGGGCGTGTAGACCTTGTTGTGGCGGCCCAGGTAGCAGGGGTCGTGGTAGGTGATGAGCCCGTCGACCGGCGTCACCGGGATCAGCTTGCCCTCGTCGATGAGGTGCTGGAGCAGCTGCGTGTGGTGGATGACCTCGAACTCGCCGCCCAGCTGCGGGTACTCGTTCGCGATCGTGTTGAAGCAGTGCGGGCAGGTGGCGACGATCTTCTTCGCCGACTTCGGCTTCTTCGTCTCCGGGTCGTCGTCGTCCTCGCCGAACGCCATGTTCAGCATCGCGACGTTCTCCTGGCCGAGCTGCTGGAAGAGCGGCTCGTTGCCCAGGCGGCGGGGCGAGTCACCGGTGCACTTCTCCTCGCCGCCCATGATCGCGAACTTGACGCCCGCCATGTGCAGCAGTTCGGCGAAGGCCTTGGTGGTCTTCTTGGCCCGGTCCTCCAGGGCGCCGGCGCAGCCGACCCAGTAGAGGTAGTCGACCTCGGTGAGGTCCTCGACGTCCTTGCCGACGATCGGGACCTCGAAGTCGACCTCCTTGGTCCACTCGACGCGCTGCTTCTTCGCCAGGCCCCAGGGGTTGCCCTTCTTCTCCAGGTTCTTCAGCATCGTGCCGGCCTCCGAGGGGAAGGCGGACTCGATCATCACCTGGTAGCGGCGCATGTCGACGATGTGGTCGATGTGCTCGATGTCGACCGGGCACTGCTCGACGCAGGCGCCGCAGGTGGTGCAGGACCACAGGACGTCCGGGTCGATGACGCCGTTCTCCTCGGCGGTGCCGATCAGCGGACGCTCGGCCTCCGCGAGGGCGGCGGCGGGGACGTCCTTGAGCTGCTCCTCGGACGCCTGCTCGTTGCCCTCCATGTCCTTGCCGCCGCCCGCGAGGAGGTACGGCGCCTTGGCGTGCGCGTGGTCGCGCAGGGCCATGATCAGGAGCTTGGGGGAGAGCGGCTTGCCGGTGTTCCAGGCGGGGCACTGCGACTGGCAGCGGCCGCACTCGGTGCAGGTGGAGAAGTCGAGGATGCCCTTCCAGGAGAACTGCTCGACCTGGGAGACACCGAAGACGGCGTCCTCGGCCGGGTCCTCCCAGTCGATCTCCTTGCCGGCGGTCGTCATCGGCAGCAGCGGGCCGAGGGCGGTGGAGCCGTCGGAGTTCCGCTTGAACCAGATGTTCGGGAAGCCGAGGAAGCGGTGCCAGGCGACACCCATGTTGGTGTTCAGCGAGACCGTGATCATCCAGGTGAAGGACGTGACGATCTTCAGCGCCGCGAAGAAGTAGGTGAGGTGCTGGATCGTGCCCAGGCTCAGCCCGTCGAGGGCGGCGATCAGCGGGTACGAGGCGAAGAAGCCGGGCTCCCAGCTCGTCACGTGGTGCTGGACGCCCTCCAGGGCGCGCAGCGTCATGATGCAGACGCCGACGATGAGGATGACGGCCTCGACGAAGTACGCCTGGCCGGTCTTCGAGCCCGCGAAACGGGACTTGCGGCCCGCCCCGCCCGGCCGGTTCAGCTGCCGGATCACGATCAGGGTCAGGATGCCGAGGACCGTCATCAGACCGAGGAACTCGGTGAAGATCTCGTACGGCAGCCAGTCGCCGATGAACGGGATCAGCCAGTCGGCCTGGAACAGCTGGCCGAAGGCGTTGACGATGGTGAGCAGCAGGGAGAAGAAGCCCACCGCCACGAACCAGTGCGCGACGCCGACGATGCCCCAGCGGTTCATACGGGTGTGGCCGAGGAACTCCTTGACCAGGGTGACGGTGCGCTGCGTGGGGTCGCCGGTGCGCGTGCCCGCGGGCACGGGCTGGCCGAGCTTCACGAAGCGGTAGATCTGCGCGATGGCGCGCCCGAACAGCGCGACGGCCACCACCGTGATGACGATCGACACGACGATCGCGGCGAGTTGCATTTGGGGCTCCTCGGGCGGGCCTGCGAGGCGGAGTGCCGACACTGCCGAGTGTGGCACTACTAAGCGGTAACTTATTCAGTCCGTGCTGAGATTACCGCTTCGGGGCGCCCCGCTGTAGCGGCGCCCGCGGTGATCTGTGTCGCTCAGGCAAGCCTTGCCGGCGGGGCCTCTCCGGTCGCCGCGCGACGTCTGCGGACTGCTGGAAGCGTACGCGCCAGGATGGCGAGATCCATCCCCAGCCAGTGATGGTCCACATAGTGGAGGTCGAGCAGCTCCCGCTCCTCCCAGGGCAGGTCGGAGCGGTCGCTGATCTGCCACAGGCCGGTGAGGCCGGGGCGTACGGAGAGCCGGCGGCGGGTCTCGCCCGCGCACTCGCGGTGGGCGGGGACCAGAGGGCACGGGCCGACCAGGGACATCTCCCCGCGGACCACGTGGAGCAGCAGCGGGAGCGCGGCGAGCGGCCCGGGGGTGCGGAAGGTCAGTATCCGGAACGTCCTGCCGTCGCGGCCGGCCATCGTGCGGCGGCGCAGGACTCCCGTCCCGTCGGCCCCCTGCGCCCCTCCCTCGTCCGGCCGCGCGGCGGCACCCCCGCCCGCCCGCGCGGCGAGCGACAGCGCGACGAGGGTGAAGAGGGGGGACAGGAGCAGCAGAAGGGTGAGTCCGCCCATGAGGTCGAGTGCGCGCTTGGCCGTCATGCCCCCACCACACCCTTTCGTGGGATATTCGTGAGGTATCGGACTCTCTCACGGAGGGGTGTCCGAGCCGGGGGAGCGACGCGCCCGAGGGGCGGTCGGTGGGGCCTCTTTGAGCCGAAGGCAGCGCGAAGAGTTGAGCCGACACGACTCAGGTCTGTTGACGCGAGAGAACCGGTCGTGCATCCTTGAGCCAGATCCACTCAAGTCAGTCAGCTGGAGGAATCGAAATGGCACGTGCGGTCGGCATCGACCTGGGCACGACTAACTCCGTCGTCAGCGTTCTCGAAGGCGGCGAGCCCACCGTCATCACCAACGCCGAGGGCGCCAGGACCACGCCGTCCGTCGTCGCCTTCGCCAAGAACGGCGAGGTGCTCGTCGGCGAGGTGGCCAAGCGCCAGGCGGTCACGAACGTCGACAGGACCATCCGGTCGGTCAAGCGCCACATGGGCACCGACTGGAAGATCGACATCGACGGCAAGAGCTTCAACCCGCAGCAGATGAGCGCCTTCATCCTGCAGAAGCTGAAGCGCGACGCCGAGTCCTACCTGGGCGAGAAGGTCGTCGACGCGGTCATCACCGTCCCGGCCTACTTCAACGACTCGGAGCGTCAGGCGACGAAGGAGGCCGGTGAGATCGCGGGCCTCAACGTCCTGCGCATCGTCAACGAGCCGACCGCGGCCGCCCTGGCCTACGGCCTGGACAAGGACGACCAGACGATCCTCGTCTTCGACCTCGGTGGCGGCACCTTCGACGTGTCCCTCCTGGAGATCGGCGACGGCGTCGTCGAGGTGAAGGCCACCAACGGTGACAACCACCTCGGTGGCGACGACTGGGACCAGCGCGTCGTCGACTACCTGGTGAAGCAGTTCGCCAACGGCCACGGCGTCGACCTGGCCAAGGACAAGATGGCTCTCCAGCGTCTCCGCGAGGCCGCGGAGAAGGCGAAGATCGAGCTGTCGTCCTCCACGGAGACGTCGATCAACCTGCCGTACATCACGGCCTCCGCCGAGGGCCCGCTGCACCTGGAGGAGAAGCTCACCCGGGCGCAGTTCCAGCAGCTCACGGCCGACCTGCTCGAGCGCTGCAAGACCCCGTTCCACAACGTCATCAAGGACGCGGGCATCCAGCTCTCCGAGATCGACCACGTCGTCCTGGTCGGTGGCTCCACCCGTATGCCCGCCGTCGCCGAGCTCGTCAAGGAGCTGACCGGCGGTCAGGAGGCCAACAAGGGTGTGAACCCCGACGAGGTCGTCGCCATCGGCGCCGCCCTGCAGGCCGGTGTCCTCAAGGGCGAGGTCAAGGACGTCCTGCTCCTCGACGTCACCCCGCTGTCGCTTGGTATCGAGACCAAGGGCGGCATCATGACCAAGCTCATCGAGCGCAACACCACGATCCCGACCAAGCGGTCCGAGATCTTCACCACGGCCGAGGACAACCAGCCGTCCGTGCAGATCCAGGTCTACCAGGGCGAGCGCGAGATCGCGGCGTACAACAAGAAGCTCGGGATGTTCGAGCTGACCGGTCTGCCGCCGGCGCCGCGTGGCGTCCCGCAGATCGAGGTCGCCTTCGACATCGACGCCAACGGCATCATGCACGTGACCGCGAAGGACCTGGGCACGGGCAAGGAGCAGAAGATGACCGTCACCGGCGGCTCCTCGCTGCCGAAGGACGAGGTCGACCGGATGCGCCAGGAGGCCGAGCAGTACGCGGACGAGGACCACCGTCGTCGCGAGGCCGCCGAGTCCCGCAACCAGGGCGAGCAGCTCGTCTACCAGACGGAGAAGTTCCTCAAGGACAACGAGGACAAGGTCCCCGGTGAGGTCAAGACCGAGGTCGAGACCGCCGTCGCCGAGCTGAAGGAGAAGCTCAAGGGCGAGGACACCGCGGAGATCCGTACGGCCACCGAGAAGGTCGCGGCCGTCTCCCAGAAGCTCGGCCAGGCGATGTACGCCGACGCCCAGGCCGCGCAGGCCGCGGGCGGCGAGGCCCCGGGCGCCGACGCCAAGGCCGACGACGACGTCGTCGACGCCGAGATCGTCGACGACGAGAAGCCGAAGGGCGGCGCTGCCTGATGACGGAGGAGACCCCGGGCTTCGAGGAGAAGCCCGACGTCCCCTCCGGCGCCGAATCCGACGACGCCGCCGAAGCCGCCGAGGCCCCCTCCCAGGAGGAGGGCTCGGCGGCCCCGGCCGGGGACGCAGCGCAGACAGCCGGTCTGACGGCCCAGCTGGACCAGCTCCGCAGCGCGCTCGGTGAGCGCACCGCGGACCTCCAGCGGCTCCAGGCCGAGTACCAGAACTACCGCCGCCGCGTGGAGCGGGACCGGGTCACGGTCAAGGAGATCGCCGTCGCGAGCCTCCTGGGCGAGCTCCTGCCCGTGCTCGACGACGTCGGCAGGGCCCGCGACCACGGCGAGCTCGTGGGCGGGTTCAAGTCGGTGGCCGAATCGCTGGAGACCGTCGTCGCCAAGATGGGACTCCAGCAGTTCGGCAAGGAGGGCGAGCCCTTCGACCCGACGATCCACGAGGCCCTCATGCACTCGTACGCGCCGGACGTCACCGAGACGACCTGCGTGGCGATCCTGCAGCCGGGGTACCGAATCGGCGAGCGGACCATCCGGCCCGCGCGCGTGGCGGTGGCCGAGCCCCAGCCCGGGGCGACGCCGGCCGCGAAGGAAGAGAAGTCGGCAGACGAGGAGAGCGGTGGCCCCGAGGAGACCGTGTGACCCGAGTCGGGTCACACGCCCCCGGGGCTAGCGCGAAGATCGTCCGGGAGGAGGGACGTCGATGAGCACGAAGGACTTCGTCGAGAAGGACTACTACAAGGTTCTCGGCGTCCCCAAGGACGCCACCGACGCCGAGATCAAGAAGGCGTACCGGAAGCTCGCCCGCGAGAACCACCCGGACGCCAACACGGGCGACACCAAGGCGGAGGAGCGCTTCAAGGAGATCTCCGAGGCGAACGACGTCCTCGGCGACCCCAAGAAGCGCAAGGAGTACGACGACGCCCGCGCCCTGTTCGGCAACGGAGGCTTCCGTGCCGGACCGGGCGGGGCGGGCGGAACGTTCAACTTCGACCTGGGCGACCTCTTCGGGGGCGCCCAGGGCCCGGCCGGCGCCGGTGCCGGCGGCTTCGGCGGCGGCCTGGGCGACGTCTTCGGCGGACTGTTCAACCGGGGCGCGGGCGGCGGCGCGGGGACGCGCACGCAGCCGCGCCGCGGCCAGGACATCGAGTCCGAGGTGACGCTCAGCTTCACCGAGGCGGTCGACGGGGCCACCGTGCCCCTGCGGATGTCTTCCCAGCAGCCCTGCAAGGCCTGTTCGGGCACCGGCGACAAGAACGGCACCCCGCGGGTCTGCCCGACCTGCGTCGGCACCGGTCAGGTCTCCCGCGGCGGCAGCGGCTCGTTCTCGCTCACCGACCCCTGCGTGGACTGCAAGGGGCGCGGCCTCATCGCCGAGACCCCCTGCGAGGTCTGCAAGGGCAGCGGGCGGGCCAAGTCCTCCCGCACCATGCAGGTCCGCATCCCCGCCGGTGTCTCCGACGGCCAGCGGATCCGGCTGCGCGGCAAGGGCGCGCCCGGCGAGCGGGGCGGGCCGAACGGCGACCTCTACGTCGTCGTCCACGTCGACGCCCACCCGGTCTTCGGCCGCAAGGACGACAACCTCACCGTCACCGTGCCCGTCAGCTTCCACGAGGCGGCGCTCGGCGGCGAGATCAAGGTACCGACCCTCGGCGGCCCCGCGGTGACGCTGAAGCTGCCCGCCGGCACGCCCAACGGCCGGACCATGCGCGCCCGCGGCAAGGGCGCGGTCCGCAAGGACGGCACCCGGGGCGACCTGCTGGTGACGGTGGAGGTCGCGGTGCCCCAGGAACTGGACGACAAGGCCCGCGAAGCCCTCGAGACGTACCGCGAGGCGACGGCGGGCGAGGACCCCAGAGCAGAACTCTTCCAGGCCGCGAAGGGAGCTTGACGCGATGGACATCCGACCGGGGCGCAGCCGCAACCCGTACGAACTGACCGACGAGACACCGGTGTACGTCATCTCGGTGGCCGCCCAGCTCTCCGGGCTGCACCCGCAGACCCTTCGGCAGTACGACCGCCTCGGTCTGGTCTCCCCGGACCGGACGGCCGGGCGCGGCCGGCGCTACTCGGCCCGTGACATCGAACTGCTGCGCACCGTCCAGCAGTTGTCGCAGGACGAGGGCATCAACCTGGCGGGTATCAAGCGCATCATCGAGCTGGAGAACCAGGTCGCGGCGCTCCAGTCCCGGGTGGCCGAGCTGTCGGCGGCCGTGGACGGCGCGGCGATGGCGATGCGGCAGCGCGAGGCGCAGGTGCACGCGTCGTACCGCCGTGACCTGGTGCCGTACCAGGACGTCCAGCAGGCGAGCGCGCTGGTGGTCTGGCGCCCCAAGCGCGGCGAGTGACCCCGGCGGCCCCGTAGGCCACACTGCCCCGCAGGCCGCGTAGCTTCCCACAGGCCCCTTCCGTACCGGTGTTCCGGCGCGGGAGGGGCCTCGCGCGTGCCAGGGGGCGTACGGACCCCTCCGCGCCGCCCCTCGCCCCTTACGGGATCAGTTCGCTCACGATGTCGCCGACCGTCTCCCACGCGGGCGCCGCGCCGGTGCCGAAGGCGGCGGCGAGGGCGGTGCCCACGGCGATGTCCTGGGGGCGGAGCTCCGCCGGGGCCGTCCAGTCGGTGTCGACCCGGCCGTCGCCCGAGGACTCCAGGGTGCCCAGCCGGCGGCCGCCGCGCAGCAGCCGGCTGTCCACGTGCGAGCAGGGGATCAGGCGGTACCGCGCGCCGGCGACCTTCGCGTCGACGCGGTAGGACCGGCGCAGCAGACGGCCCCGGGCCGGCCGGATCCCGGCGGGCCGGCCGTCGACGGTGAGCGTCAGCGCGCGCCGGTCCCGGGTGCCGATGGGGACGAGGGCGTTCACCCCGGTCCCGGGCGCCCGGACCACCTCGACGGTGGGCAGCCCGTGGCCGGACACCCGCAGCGTGCCCGCCGGGCCGTCCAGGTCGATCCGTACGTACACGATCAGCCGTCCTGTTCGAGGATGCCGGACTGGGCGATGAGGAAGCCCAGCTGGGCCCGGCTGCCGCTGCCCAGGGCGGCGGCGAGCTTGGCGATGTGGGCGCGGCAGGTGCGCACGTTCATCCCGAGGCGGCGCGCGATGGCCTCGTCGACATGGCCTTCGACGAGGAGCTTGGCGATGGAGCGCTGGACGCCCCCGATGCCGTCCACGGACGGGCTGTAGGGGATCTCGTCCTCCCACGGCACGCCGTGCAGCCAGAACTGGTCGAAGACGCCGACGAGGTACTGCACCAGCCCTTCGTGGCGCAGTTCCAGCGCCACCCGGCGGTCCGAGCGGGCGGGCACGAAGGCGACCTTGCGGTCGACGATGATCAGCCGGTCGATGATCTCCTCGAGGGTGCGCACCTCCAGCCCGTACGGCGCGATCCGCTCGACGTACCCCATGGTGGCCGAGTGGTGGCGCGCGGTGTGCTGGTAGAGGGTGCGCATGCGGATCCCGCGGTCGAGCAGGGGCTCCACCCGGCGCAGCCCCGCCTGCACCACCTCGGGCTTGCGCCCGCTGCCCGGCTGGATGGTGAGCAGCTCCTCGCCGCACTCGTTGATGACCCGGTCGAGCGTGGCATTGATGAGGCTGAGGCCCTCCAGGACGGTGATCGCCTGGGTCGCCGACGGGTCCGGCGCGTTGATCGTCATGAATGGCTCGAACGTGTCCGCCAGCGAGATGGCCAGCTGCCGGCGCTGCTGGATCTCCCGCTCGATGGGGTGTATGAGCTTGTTCAGCGCGATGGACGGCGGGATGGGCCGCAGCCACTGCGTGTCGTCCGGGTCGGGGTGCAGCAGCGACAGTTCGATCAGGCAGGGGACCGGTTCCACCTCCGCGCGGGCGATCCTGCCGGCTCTCAGCGCGGTCGCGTAGAGACGTTTTCCGGCGTCGCACAGCTCGCCCGGACCGTGCCGTGTGTCGGTATCACCCTGCTTCGGCTCCATTTGCACCCCCCTCAGGGTCCTGAATTACAGGAACATGATGCCTGGCATCGCTGGTGGAAGGGTTCGGAGTGAGCCATCGTCTTATTCGCGGGGGAGGAGGTAATGATCAAAAGAGGTGGAGATCGGCCATGACCAGGATGGTTCGTGCACTTGGCGCCATAGCTTTCGCTGCTGCGGCTGCCCTCGGCGCTCTCGCCCTCGACGGCGAGCCGACGTGGGACACGCCGCCCGCGAACAACGTTGTCGCCGCCCCGGGCGAACCGACGTGGGACTCCACGCCGACGGTCGCGGGTGAGCCCACGTGGGACTTCGCGCCGACGGCCAAGGGGGAGCCCACGTGGGACTCCGTCAAGACCGTCGAGCGCGAGCCGACGTGGGACTCCCTCCCGGCGGGCGCGGACGCATGACCGTGCCGCCGGACGACCGGGTCTTCCGGCGGGAGATGGCCTCGGCCTATCGATCCGGGTGGCATTTCATCGATCTCGTCACGGCCATTCCCCACCGTGGTGATTCGTTGATGGTCACCCTCTTCGGAGAACCGATCGTCGTCGCTCGTGAGCAGGACGAGGACGTCCGCGCCTACCGGTGCCTGCGGAGGCCGCGTGGCGCCCCGCAACCGGTCCGCTGTGCCATCCGGTACGGCATGATTTTCGTCAATCTCGATCAGCGGGACCACCAGCTGCTCGAGCCCGAGACCATCACCGCCACCCCCCGCAGTGCCTGAGCGATTCCCCCGTCGTTGTAGATCGCTCAGGTGCTTCCCCCACACAGCGGCGCCATCGCGGACCTGAAACGCGATGGCGCCGTTGTGCTGCCCGGGCGCGGTTCCCCCGCCCCCGCCCGGGGCCCGGTCCCGGTGTCAGGCGCGGCCCATCGCGCGGGTCAGCGCGATCTCGATGACCACCCGGTCCGGGTTCGGCGCCGGGACCCGGCCGTAGCGCGTGGCGTAACGGTCCACCGCGTCCGCGACGACCTCCGGCTCCGTGCGGATCCGGGCCACGCCCTCCAGGGTCGCCCAGCGCCCCTTGTCCACCTGGCAGACCGCGACCCGCGCGCCCTCGGGGCCCGCCGCCAGGACGTTGGCCACCTTGCGGCTGTGCTTGTTGGTGATCACCCGGGCGATGCCCTTCTCGCCGCCCTCGGGGTCGTACGTCACGCCCACCGCCACGACGTGCGGGGTGCCGTCGGCGCGCGGCGTGGTGAGGGTGCACATGTGGTACTCCCGCCAGAAGCTGAGGTACGAGTCGTCCGGGTTCCTCGGGTCAGTCGCCATGCCGCGAAGCCTATCCTTGAGCGGAATAGACTCAACTTTGTGTACGCTGTACGAGTCATGCGTGATGGCAGCACGGTTTGACAGGAGGAGAGACCGCACGTGGACGCCGAACTGACCAACAAGAGCCGGGACGCCCTCAACGCGGCCACCAGCCGCGCGGTGTCCGAGGGGCATCCCGATCTGACCCCCGCGCACCTTCTCCTGGCGCTCCTGGCGGGCCAGGACAACGAGAACATCACCGACCTCCTCGCCGCCGTCGACGCCGATCAGGCCGCTGTACGGTCCGGTGCGGAGCGGCTCCTCGCCGCCCAGCCCAGCGTGACCGGATCCACGGTCGCGCCGCCGCAGCCCAACCGCGAGCTGCTCGCCGTCGTCGCCGACGCCGACCGGCGCGCCAAGGAGCTCGGGGACGACTACCTGTCCACCGAGCACCTGCTGATCGGGATCGCGGCGAAGGGCGGTCAGGCGGGCGAACTCCTCGCCCAGCAGGGGGCGAGTGCCACGAGCCTCCTGGACGCGTTCGAGAAGAGCAGGGGAGGGCGCCGGGTGACCACACCGGACCCGGAGGGTCAGTACAAGGCGCTGGAGAAGTTCGGCACGGACTTCACGGCGGCCGCGCGGGAAGGGAAGCTGGACCCCGTCATCGGGCGTGACCAGGAGATCCGGCGCGTCGTCCAGGTGCTCTCGCGCCGGACCAAGAACAACCCCGTCCTCATCGGCGAGCCCGGCGTCGGCAAGACCGCCGTCGTCGAGGGCCTGGCCCAGCGGATCGTCAAGGGCGACGTCCCCGAGTCCCTGCGGAACAAGCGTCTGGTCTCCCTCGACCTCGGCGCGATGGTCGCCGGCGCCAAGTACCGCGGCGAGTTCGAGGAGCGCCTGAAGACCGTCCTCTCCGAGATCAAGGAGAGCGACGGCCAGATCATCACCTTCATCGACGAGCTGCACACCGTCGTCGGCGCGGGCGCCGGCGGCGACTCCGCCATGGACGCCGGCAACATGCTCAAGCCGATGCTGGCCCGCGGCGAGCTGCGCATGGTCGGCGCGACGACCCTCGACGAGTACCGCGAGCGGATCGAGAAGGACCCCGCCCTGGAGCGCCGCTTCCAGCAGGTCCTCGTCGCCGAGCCCTCCGTCGAGGACACCATCGCGATCCTGCGCGGCCTCAAGGGCCGGTACGAGGCCCACCACAAGGTCCAGATCGCCGACTCCGCCCTCGTCGCCGCCGCCACCCTCTCCGACCGGTACATCACCTCCCGCTTCCTGCCGGACAAGGCCATCGACCTCGTCGACGAGGCCGCCTCCCGGCTCCGGATGGAGATCGACTCCTCGCCCGTGGAGATCGACGAGCTCCAGCGCGCCGTGGACCGGCTGCGCATGGAGGAGCTGGCGCTGAAGAACGAGAGCGACCCCGCCTCCGTCCAGCGCCTGGAGAAGCTGCGCCGCGACCTCGCCGACAAGGAGGAGGAGCTGCGCGGGCTGACCGCCCGCTGGGAGAAGGAGAAGCAGGGCCTCAACCGCGTCGGCGAGCTGAAGGAGAAGCTCGACGAGCTGCGCGGCCAGGCCGAGCGCGCCCAGCGCGACGGCGACTTCGACACCGCCTCCAAGCTGCTGTACGGCGAGATCCCGTCCGTGGAGCGGGAGCTGGAGGAGGCCAGCGAGGCCGAGCAGGAGGCCGCCAAGGACACCATGGTCAAGGAGGAGGTCGGCCCCGACGACATCGCCGACGTGGTCGGCTCCTGGACCGGCATCCCGGCCGGCCGCCTCCTGGAGGGCGAGACGCAGAAGCTGCTCCGGATGGAGGACGAGCTGGGGCGGCGCCTGATCGGCCAGACCGAGGCCGTGCGGGCCGTCTCCGACGCCGTGCGCCGCACCCGCGCCGGGATCGCCGACCCGGACCGGCCCACCGGCTCCTTCCTCTTCCTCGGCCCCACCGGCGTCGGCAAGACCGAGCTGGCCAAGGCGCTCGCGGACTTCCTCTTCGACGACGAGCGGGCCATGGTCCGCATCGACATGTCGGAGTACGGCGAGAAGCACAGCGTGGCCCGGCTGGTCGGCGCGCCCCCCGGCTACGTCGGCTACGAGGAGGGCGGCCAGCTCACCGAGGCGGTGCGCCGCCGCCCGTACAGCGTGGTCCTGCTCGACGAGGTGGAGAAGGCGCACCCGGAGGTCTTCGACATCCTGCTCCAGGTCCTCGACGACGGCCGCCTCACCGACGGCCAGGGCCGGACGGTGGACTTCCGCAACACCATCCTGATCCTCACCTCCAACCTGGGCAGCCAGTACCTGGTGGAGCCGCTGACCTCCGCCGAGGAGAAGAAGCAGCAGGTCATGGAGGTCGTACGGGCCTCCTTCAAGCCGGAGTTCCTCAACCGGCTCGACGACCTGGTGGTCTTCTCCGCCCTGGACAAGGCCGAGCTGGGCCGGATCGCGCAGCTCCAGATCGACCGGCTCGCCAAGCGGCTCGCCGAGCGCCGGCTCACGCTGGACGTCACCCCTGCGGCGCTGGAGTGGCTGGCCGACGAGGGCAACGATCCGGCCTACGGCGCCCGTCCGCTGCGCCGGCTGATCCAGACGGCGATCGGCGACCGGCTCGCCAAGGAGATCCTCGCCGGCGAGATCACGGACGGCGACACGGTCCGCGTCGACCGCTTCGAGGACGGTCTGATCGTGGGACCGGCCCGCTGACACGGTCCGCACGGGGGCGGCCGGGGCCCGGGCCGGCCGGCCGCGGCCGGCTCCGCCTCTCCGCCAGGGGGAGCAGATCTTGTCAGCCCGCAGCGGATCGCGGGAGGCGGGGCTTGCCACGGACCGCCCGCCATGGGAGAGGATGGCGGCAAACCGTACGAAGGGATATTCACGGTGAGCATCGACCCGTCCTCGATTCCGAATTTCGGGGGCCAGCCCCAGCCTCAGGCCGCAGGACCGGCGGGCCCCGTCGTCCCCGACCAGGACCTGGTCAAGCAGCTCCTCGACCAGATGGAGCTGAAGTACGTCGTCGACGACGAGGGTGACCTCGCGGCGCCGTGGGAGGAATTCCGTACGTACTTCATGTTCCGCGGCGAGGACGAGCAGCAGGTCTTCTCCGTGCGGACGTTCTACGACCGTCCGCACTCGGCCGACGACCGCGTCAGGATCCTCGACGCGATCGACGACTGGAACCGCCGCACCCTGTGGCCCAAGGTCTACACCCACCTGCACGAGGAGGAGGACGGCTCCGCCACCCTCCGGCTCATCGGCGAGGTGCAGATGCTGATCGGCACCGGCGTCGCCCTGGAGCACTTCGTGTCGTCCACGGTCAGCTGGGTCCGCGCGTCCATCGAGTTCGACAAGTGGCTCGTGGAGCAGTTCGGCCTGGAGGCCCCCGAGGACAAGGAGTCCGGCGAGTCCGAGTAGGACCCCCGCCGGACGCCGAGGGGCCCGCGCGCGGGGCTTCGGGCCCGAGGGCCCGCCGCGGACTCAGAGCGCCATGTTTGCGAGCGTCAGCAGATAGACGCCGTAGCCGAACGAGAGCCCGGCCAGGGCCGTGATCAGCACGATCGCGGCCCTCGGCCGGGCTCT
This sequence comes from Streptomyces sp. NPDC048353, assembly GCF_055587165.1. Lineage (NCBI taxonomy): Bacteria > Bacillati > Actinomycetota > Actinomycetes > Kitasatosporales > Streptomycetaceae > Streptomyces > Streptomyces sp. NPDC048353. The sequence continues at coordinate 452,741 of NZ_JBVJGU010000005.1, forward strand.
CGTCAGTGCCAGGGCCGGTGGGATCAGCAGCGGGAACGCGGGGACCAGGAAGCGCGGCTTGGACTCGAAGAAGCCGGAGCCGCCGACGGCGATGAGCACCAGCACGCCCGTGTAGACGAGGACGGGCAGCGGCGGCCGCTCCACCACCGCGAGCAGCGCGAAGAGCACCACACCGGCCGCCGTGATCACCAGCGCCATCGCGAAGCCGAACTGCGTGGGCCCCTTCAGCATCTCCCGTACGAACCGCAGGGCGCCCTCGCCGAAGTCGAAGCGCGAGGTCCAGCCGGACTGGACGGCGAAGTAGCCGCCGAGCGGATCGCCGCGGCGGGCACCGACCCACAGCAGGTACGAGAGCCAGCCGGCCGGCGCCAGGGCCGCGGCCGCCCAGACCGCCGCGTCCACCCGCCCGCGCCGCCGCCACAGCTCGTACGCCGCCGCCGCGAGGACGGCCGCCGCGACGGCGATCCCGTTGGGCCGGGAGAGCCCGGCCAGGGTCGCGAGCGTGCCCGCCCACAGCCAGCGGCGGGTGAGCAGGGCGTACAGCGCCCAGGCGGCGAAGGCGGTCATCAGCGGCTCGGTGTACGCCATGGTCAGCACGATCGAGTGGGGCAGCAGCCCCCAGAGCAGCACCAGGACGACGCCGGTGCGCCGCCCGTACAGCCGCTCGCCCACCAGATAGACGCCGCAGGCGGCGGCCCCCGCGGCGAGCCAGGACAGCAGCAGGCCCGCGGTGCCGCCGGTGACCGGCAGGACGGCGGTGACGGCGCGGACGAGCCCCGGATAGAGCGGGAAGAACGCCATGTCGGACTGGACCACGCCGTCGGGCCAGTGCAGCGTCCGGCCGTAGCCGTGGGCGGCGATCCGGACGTACCAGTCGGAGTCCCAGGACTTCGCGAGCAGCGCGCGCGGCGAGCGTCCGGTGTGCCAGGCGCCGAGGGCCAGGACGAGCATCCCGGTGAGCCGTGCGGCGGCGAAGAGCCCGAGCGCGGGAACGGCCCGGTGCAGGGCCGTCCGCGAGCGCGGGACGCTCCTGCGGACACCGGCGGACGCCGGGCGGTCGAGAGTCTCGGCGGACAGGGTGCACCTCCGTGCGCGCGGGAATCAGGTCGGCCCGACAAATCGGTCTACCCGACAATCACCGCCCCACGGAGGGGGCGCGCGCGCACGACGGCCCACCCGGGTGAAAGATTCCCGGCTCAGCCCCCCAGCGCCTTCAGACGGGCCGCCCGACCAGCTCGATGCCTCGGCCTGCCCGCCGTATCCTGACGGCACACGGGAAGGAGCCGTCCATGAGTGTCGACGCGATCGTGCACACCGAGTTCCCCAGGGGATACACGGTTCTGTTCGGGGCCGACGGAAAGGTGATCATGACCCCGCAGAGTGAAGAGCACTCCAGCACCATCAGATCGCTGCAGATCGACTCCGCTCACGCCCTCGGACGCCATGCGAAGGTCACCTCGGACGTCTACATCGACTTCCCCGCCGACGAGAACTCCGCCCCCGATCTGGCCATCCTCCGCGAGGATGCGCGCCGTGCGGGCAAGCGCTACAGCTTCGAGGACGTCCTGCTGATCTCCGAGGTCGTCTCGACCTCGTCCGCACGCAAGGACTACGACGACTGCACCGCGAAGTACGGCCGTTACGGCATCCCGATCTACCTCGTGGTGGATCCCTACGCCCAGGAAGTCGTCCTTCACACCGAGCCGACCGACACCGGTTACATCGCGGCTCACACCTATAAGTACGGCACGGGCAAGCTCCCCATCCCCCTGGCCGACGGTCGCACCTTCACGCTCGATCTCGACGAGCTCCCCCGGCCGGAGACCACGGCGAACGCCCGCTGACGAAGGCTTGCCGGCGCCGCCGCCGGCGACCGCTCAGCCCCCCAGCGCCTTCAGGCGGGACACCGCCTCCTCGAGGACCGGGCGCTCTTTGCAGAAGGCGAAGCGGACGAAGGGGGCGCCCGCGTCGCGGTGGTCGTAGAAGACGGCCGTCGGGATGGCGACCACGCCCGCGCGTTCGGGGAGGGTGCGGCAGAAGGCGATGCCGTCGGTCGCGCCGAGGGGGCGGATGTCGGCGGTGACGAAGTAGGTGCCGGCCGGGCGGTAGACGTCGAAGCCGGCGCCCGCGAGGCCGTCGGAGAGCAGGTTCCGCTTGGCGAGCAGATCGGCGCGCAGACCGTCGAGGAAGCTGTCGGGCAGGCGCAGCGCCTCGGCGATCGCGTACTGGAAGGGGCCGGAGGCGACGAAGGTGAGGTACTGCTTGGCGGACCGGACGGCGGTGGTCAGCGCCGGGGTCGCGGTGACCCAGCCGACCTTCCAGCCGGTGAAGGAGTAGGTCTTCCCGGCCGAGCCGATGGTGACCGTGCGCTCCCGCATGCCGGGAAGGCTCGCGATCGGCACGTGCTCGGCGTCGTCGAAGACCAGGTGTTCGTAGACCTCGTCGGTGACGACGAGCAGATCGCGTTCGACCGCCAGTTCGGCCACCGCGGCGAGTTCGGCGCGCGTGAGGACGGTGCCGGTCGGGTTGTGCGGGGTGTTGAGGAGGATCAGCCGGGTCCGGTCGGTGACGGCGGCCCGCAGCTCGTCCAGGTCGAGGACGAAGCGCCCCTCCGAGGGGCGGAGGGTGACCGGCACCCGCGTCCCGCCGGCCATCGCGATGCAGGCGGCGTACGAGTCGTAGTACGGCTCCAGGGCGATCACCTCGTCGCCCGGCTCCACGAGCGCGAGCAGCGCGGCGGCGATCGCCTCGGTCGCGCCCGCGGTGACCAGCACCTCCGCGTCGGGGTCGTACTCCAGTCCGTACCGCCGGAGCTGGTGCTCGGCGACGGCGCTCCGCAGCTCGGGCACGCCCGGCCCCGGCGGGTACTGGTTGCCGCGCCCGTCGCGCAGCGCCCGCACCGCGGCCTCCCGGATCTCCTCGGGGCCGTCGGTGTCGGGGAAGCCCTGTCCCAGGTTGATCGCCCCGGTCCTGACGGCCAGCGCGGACATCTCGGCGAAGATCGTCGTCCCGAACTCGGCGAGCCGGCGGTTGAGCAACGGTCGTGTCATGGCAGCCATCCTGGGCCGAAGCTCTGGAGTTCCTCAAGTGCGCTTTGAGCGCGAACGGGGAAGGGCATCCCCCCTCCACATCGGATACACGGGGGTGAAACGAATGGAAGTACTGCTGATCGCGGGTGTGGTCCTCCTCCTCGGACTGGGCGTGCTGTCCGGACTCGGCGGGCGGAGCCGGAGCCGGTCGCGGGGCCGGCGGCACAGCTGGTGGGAGGGCGGCGGCTCCGACGGCGGCGGCTCCTCGTGCGGCTCCTCCTGCGGGAGCGGCTGCGGCGGGGGCGGCGGAGGCGACTGACCGGCCGGAAGGGGCCCCGAGGGGCCCGGGCGTCTGGTGGGACCAACGTCCCCCAGACGCCTTCTTGTTGAAGGCGCGCTGTCGATTCGTCTTGAACAGTTGAACCGTGGGGCCCCCGAGGGGATGGAAACCACGTCAAGTTGGGTAAAAACGCTGTGAGCTTCCCGCAGTTCATGATTCCCTCGCTGTTGAGAACATCCAGCCCTCGGACCGTGTGTGGACCCGAGTCGGCGATCCCCCCCTTCCGTTGAACCCTCTCCGGGGCGCCCCCGGCCCACCCGTCAAACCGTGTTTGCGGAGCCGACCCATGCTCACGACCCTGAAGACCTCCTACACCGACACGCGCGCGGCCGACCTGGCGTGGGCGCTGGGGCGCGAACCGCTGCCCGCCCTCGCCGTCCTCGATCTCGAACTGGCCGGAGCCACAGTGCAGTTGCGCCTCCTCGGCGCCTCCCATCAGGTCCTTCTCGAAGAAGAGGGACGCAGCTGCTCGGAGACGGTGGCCTGTATGCCCGGCAGCAGTACGCCGCTGCCGCTGGGCGTCTCCAAGCGGGTGGGCGAATGGGATTACGAATTCGCGGCGCGCGTCGAGACGCTGTCGCACGGCTCCTTCGCGGGCCGCGCCCAGGAGCTGCTCGCCCTCGTCGCCGACCACCCCAACGGCCTCGCGGGGACGTTCCCCGGCTCGCCGCACGCCTTCACGGCGATGCTGGCGCAGCGCCACGAGGGCCAGGTGCGGTGGCGCACCTGGCACGCGTACCCCCAGGAAGGACAGCTGGTCGTCACCCGGACCCGGATCGGCGTACGTATGCCTGCCGCACTCTGATGCGCCCCCTGGGTGCGTCAGGTGCACTCGTGTGGGTGACAGGTGGCGACACAGGTGTGACGTAGCGTTACGTGCATGATCGATCCGCCTGTCACCATGCCTCCCACGAGGGTGACGCGGCCTCCCCTTCGGCCGGGTGCGGTGCGGTATCCGGTCCTCGCGGTGGTCTTCGTCTGCGCGGCCTGCGGACTCGTCTACGAACTGGAACTGGTCGCGCTCGCCTCGTATCTGATCGGCGACTCGGTCACCCAGGCGTCCGTCGTGCTGTCCGTGATGGTCTTCGCGATGGGCCTGGGGTCGCTGCTCGCCAAGCGGCTGCGCTGTCGCGCGGCGGTCGGCTTCGGCCTGGTCGAGGCCGGCCTCGCGCTGATCGGCGGCTGCTCCGCGCTCGTGCTGTACGCCGCGTTCGCCTGGTTCGGCGAGGCCCGGTACGTCCTGGTGGCGTTCTCGCTCGCCATCGGGGTGCTCATCGGCGCCGAGATCCCGCTGCTGATGTCGCTGATCCAGCGGGCCGAGTCGGCGCGGGCGCCCGGCGCGCGGGAGAAGGACGACGCCGCAGGGACGGTCGCCGACCTCTTCGCCGCCGACTACGTCGGCGCGCTGGTGGGCGGGCTCGCCTTCCCCTTCCTGCTGCTGCCCTGGCTGGGTCAGCTCACCGGCGCCCTGGTCACCGGCGCGGTGAACGCCGTGGCGGGCGGCGGCCTCGTGCTGTGGATGTTCCGGCGCGATCTCACCCCCCGGTCCCGGGCGCTCCTGATCGGCGCGAACCTCACCGTCCTCACCGTCCTCGCCACCGCGACCGTCCTCGTCGACGACTTCGAACGGGCGGCCAGACGCGCGGTGTACGGCGACGGCGTGCGGGTAGCCGTCCGCACCGGGATGCAGGAGGTCGTGCTGACCGGGGAGCGGGGCGGACCGCAGGTGCTGTACCTGGACGGACGGCCCCGGGGCGGCGGGCAGGGCCAGGACGGCCCCCACGAGTCCCTGGTGCACCCGGCGATGAACGGGCCGCACGCGCGCGTGCTGGTCATCGGCGGCGGTGACGGGCTCGCCGCGCGCGAGGTGCTGCGGTACCGCGGGGTCCGCTCGGTCACCGTGGTCGCGCTCGACCCCGGCGTCGTCCGCCTCGCCCGCACCGACCCCCAGCTCACCACCCTCAACGGACACGCCCTGCGCGACCCCCGGGTGCGGGTGGTCCACGCCGACGCCTTCCGCTGGCTGCGCGAGACGGGGGCGGGCCCGGGCCCCGGCGCCGGAAAGCGGTACGACGTGATCGTCCTGGACCTCCCCGACCCCGGGATCACCTCCAGCACCAAGCTCTACTCGGAGGAGTTCTACGGCCTCGCGGCCCGCGTCCTCGCCGACGGCGGACGGCTCGTCGTCCACGCGGGCCCGGCCACGGCCCGCCCCCGCACCTTCTGGACCGTCGAGGCCACGCTCCGCGCGGCCGGCTTCGCCGTCCGCCCCTACGGCGCGAGCGGGAGCGGCGGCTTCACCGGAGGCCCCGACCGCGGCCCCGGCACCCACCCGGCCCGGGCGGTCCACCGGGGATACCTCCTCGCCGCCCCGGGCCCGTACCCGCCCGACCTCGGACTCGCCCCCGACGCACCCCGCCTCCGGTCCGTCACGGCGGGCGGCCTGGCCGCGGAGGCCCGCAGGGTGGAGCGGACCCGCTGCGGCGACCTGCCCCCGTCGACCCTCGTGCACCCGCGCTACGGCGGCTGAGCGGACCGGTCCGGGGGCGGCCGGCGGGCGGCGGCGCGGGACGGTCGAGGCGCGTCCGGGCGGGCGGGCGGCGTGCCGTGGCCGCCGAAACAGGCGACGGGGCGACCAGGGCTGAGTAGGCTCGGTGTCCATGGAGCATGAGGTGTTCGTTCCGGTTCCGGCCGAGGTCCTCCGCGAGACGCTGCGGGACCCGGCCCGGGTGGCGCGCTGCGTCCCCGGCTTCCAGCAGGACGCCGACGCGGAGGCGGGCCCCCTCGCGGGCCGCCTCAAAGTCCGCGCCGGCGGCCACACGATCACCTACCGGGGCGCGCTCCGGCTCGCCGAACGCGACGGGGTCCTCTCCGCCGAAGGCGAGGGCACGGAGGTGCGCGGGAAGGGCTCGGCGACGCTCTCCCTCACCCTCACGCTCACCCCGGTGACGGACGGCACGTCGCTCTCCTTCAGCGGGGCGCTGACCGCGGACGGCCGCCTCTCCGAGCTGTCCGACGAGTCCCACGCCTCGGCCGGCGCCCGGCTGCTCGACCGGCTCGCGGAGAACCTGGCCGCAGCCGCCGTCGCCCATCTCCGTGCCGACGCCGCACCCGACGAAGCGGACACGGACACCGACGCGGAGGGCCGGGAGGCCCGATCCGAGGCGGAGGGCCCCGAGGACCGGCACGACGGGGAGGACGACGCCGACACCGACAGCGACGGTGTCGACGACGGCGTCGAGGAACCGCACCGCCCGTCCCTCTACGACACCCCCGTCCCGCCGCCCTCCCTCGATCCCGTGCTGGGCGACGACTTCGAGGACGCCCCGGTCGAGTACCCCGCCGAGCCCCCTGCCGCCGAGGCCGCCCACGCCCGCCGGACCATGATCGGCCGCAGCGCCGAGGAGGTCGACCACGCCCCGCCGCGCGGCCGGTACGCCCCCGTCCCCGCCCCCGACGCCGGCTCCGCCGGCGCCACCCTGCGCTGGATCGCCCCCGCCGCCGCGCTCGCGATCGCCTCCGCGGTCGTCGTCGGCCGTGCCCTGCGCCGTCGCCGCTGATCCCGGCATAGGGTCGGGGGCGTGAGCAAGCAGACGCGACTGACGGCGGGCGACGCCGAGTTGACCATCGACCCCGACAACGGCTGCCGGATCGAAAGCCTGCGCATCGGCGGCACCGAGCTGCTGCGCCAAGGGGAGCGGTACGGGTGCTTCCCGATGGTGCCCTGGTGCGGCCGCACCGCGAACGGGCGCTTCCAGGACGGGGCGACCAGCCACCAGCTGCCCCTCAACGCGCCCCCGCACGCCATCCACGGCACCGGCCGCGACACGGCCTGGCGGACCGCCCGCGCCGGCGAGCGCGAGGCCGCCTTCGCGTACGACCTCGCCGAGCCCTGGCCGTACACCGGGCGGGTCACCCAGCTCTTCGAGCTGACCGAGGACAGTCTCACCCTCACCCTCGGCGTCGAGACGATCGGGAACTCCTTCCCGGCCCAGGCCGGCTGGCACCCCTGGTTCCTGCGGAACCTCGGCGACGGCGGCGAGGACGTCCGGGTCGACTTCACCCCCGACTGGCAGGAGGAGCGCGGTCCGGACCATCTCCCCACCGGCCGGCGCATCGGCCCCGCGCCCGGCCCGTGGGACGACTGCTTCGGCATGCCCGACGGCGTCGACGTCACCCTCACCTGGCCGGAGCGGCTGGAGCTGAAGGTGACCAGCCGCACCCCGTGGGTCGTCGTCTACGACGAGCAGAAGGAGGCGGTCTGTGTGGAGCCGCAGTCCGGCCCGCCCAACGGCCTCAACACCCACCCCCGGTACGTCACCCCCATCGATCCCCTGGAGATCTCGGCGACCTTCGCGTGGCGACGGCTCTGAGCGGGCGGCTTGAGGGCCTTTCGTGTGGCCCTAAGCTCGTGGGCATGACTGACGTACGTGCTGACCTGCTCCAGCAGATCAAGGACAAGGCCGTGGTGCACGGCAAGGTGACCCTCTCCTCGGGGCTGGAAGCCGACTACTACATCGACCTGCGCCGAATCACCCTGGACGGCGAGGCCGCGCCGATGGTCGGTCAGGTCATGCTCGATCTCACCGCCGATCTGGACTTCGACTGCGTGGGCGGGCTGACGCTGGGCGCCGACCCGGTGGCCACCTCGATGCTGCACGCCTCCGCCGCGCGGGGGCAGCGCCTGGACGCCTTCGTCGTGCGCAAGGCCCAGAAGGCCCACGGCATGCAGCGCCGCATCGAGGGCACGGACGTCAAGGGCCGGCGCTGCCTGGTCGTCGAGGACACCTCCACCACGGGCGGCTCGCCGCTGACCGCCGTCGAGGCGGTGCGCGAGGCGGGCGGCGAGGTCGTCGCCGTGGCCACGATCGTGGACCGGGGCGCCGCCGGGGCGATCGCCGAGGCGGGGCTGTCGTACCTCACCGGCTACCACCTGGGCGACCTCGGGCTCGGCTGACCGACGCGAAGTCGTGACTTATGCCCCCGGGCGCTCGATAAGCGCGTCTGACCTGGGGCTTTACGCAGGGGTGGAGTGTTTCACGTGAAACGCTCCACCCCTTCGTCATGGCCTTCGGACAAGAGTCTGGAAAGATGGGCCCCGACGATGACGTCGCCCCAGGTCAGGGTTCAAGTAACGCACCCACCCGCACATCACAAGGAGCGGACGAATGCCCATCGCAACCCCCGAGGTCTACAACGAGATGCTCGACCGGGCGAAGGCAGGCAAGTTCGCCTACCCGGCCATCAACGTGACCTCGTCCCAGACCTTGCACGCTGCGCTGCGCGGTTTCGCGGAGGCCGAGAGCGACGGCATCATCCAGATTTCGACCGGTGGCGCCGAGTTCCTGGGTGGCCAGCACAACAAGGACATGGTCACGGGCGCCGTCGCCCTGGCCGAGTTCGCGCACATCGTCGCCGCGAAGTACGACATCACGGTCGCGCTGCACACCGACCACTGCCCGAAGGACAAGCTGGACGGCTACGTCCGCCCGCTGCTCGACATCTCCGCCGAGCGCGTCAAGGCCGGCCGCAACCCGCTGTTCCAGTCCCACATGTGGGACGGCTCCGCCGAGACCCTCGCCGACAACCTGGCCATCGGCCAGGAGCTGCTGGCGAAGGCCGTCGCCGCCAAGATCATCCTTGAGGTCGAGATCACCCCGACCGGTGGCGAGGAGGACGGCGTCACCCACGAGATCAACGACGAGCTGTACACCACCGTCGACGACGCCATCCGTACCGCCGAGGCGCTCGGCCTCGGGGAGAAGGGCCGGTACCTCCTGGCCGCCTCCTTCGGCAACGTCCACGGCGTCTACAAGCCGGGCAACGTCGTGCTCCGTCCCGAACTGCTGAAGGACCTGCAGGCGGGCGTCGCCGAGAAGTTCGGCAAGGCATCCCCGTTCGACTTCGTCTTCCACGGCGGCTCCGGCTCCACCGCCGAGGAGATCGCCACCGCGCTGGAGAACGGCGTCGTGAAGATGAACCTGGACACCGACACCCAGTACGCCTTCACGCGTCCGGTCGCCGACCACGTGCTGAAGAACTACGACGGTGTGCTCAAGGTCGACGGCGAGGTGGGCAAGAAGTCCACCTACGACCCGCGGACCTGGGGCAAGCTCGCCGAGGCGGGCATGGCCACCCGCGTGGCCGAGGCGTGCGCGGCGCTGCGCTCGACCGGCACGAAGCTGAAGTAGGCACGGTTGTGCGACGGGCCCGGCACCACGACAGTGGAGCCGGGCCCGTCGCCGTACCGGGACAGGGCGCCGGATCCGTCGTCGTACCGGGAAATGAGGCGTGCGTGGTGTTCGACTTCGACCGGGTGACGGATCGGCGCGGTACGTGGTCCGTCCAGTGGGACGGCGTCGCGGACCGCTTCGGCGTCGGCGAGCTGCTGCCCTTCACCATCTCGGACATGGACTTCCCCTCCCCGCCGGCCGTCCTCGACGCCCTGCGCGCGCGGGTGGACCACGGCGTCTTCGGCTACACCGACTGGCGCCTCGGCGAGTTCCGGGAGGCCGTACGGGAGTGGTCCGTCTCCCGGTACGACACCCCGCTCGACATCTCCCGGCTGGTGTACGCGCCCTCGGTGCTCAGCCAGCTCTCCCAGCTGCTGCGGATGTGGACCGCCCCCGGCGACGGCATCGTCGTCCACAGCCCCACCTACGACGGCTTCCGCAAGGCCGTCACCGGGCTCGGGCGGGAGCTGCGGGGCGTACCGGTCGGCGACGAGGAGGCGCTGGAGGCGGAGCTGGCCCGCCCGGACAGCCGGATGCTGCTGCTCTGCTCGCCGCACAACCCGACCGGAAGGGTCTGGCGGGAGGACGAACTGGCCCGGTTCGCCGCCCTCGCCGAGCGCCACGGCACCGCCGTCGTCAGCGACGAGATCCACGCCGACCTGGTGGCCGAGGGCCGGCGCCATCTGCCCTGGAGCCGGTTCGCCGAGGCGGGACGCGGCCGCCGGTGGGCCGTGGTGACCTCGGCGACCAAGGCGTTCAACTTCCCCGCACTGACCGGTTCGTACGGGATCATCGGCGACCCGGAGGAGCGGGAGGCGTTCGTCCGGCGGATGGAGACGGGCGAGGGCCTCGCCTCACCGGCCGTGCTGTCGCTGACCGCGCACATCGCCGCCTACCGGCGGGGCGCGCCGTGGCTGGACGAGCTGCGGACGTATCTGGCCGGAACCATGCGGATGGTGGCCCGGAGGCTGGCCGAGGGTCTGCCGGAGGTGGAGTGGACGCCCCCGCAGGCCGGTTATCTGGCGTGGATCGACCTGCGGCCGCTCGGCATCGACGAGGACGCGCTCCAGCGCGAGCTGATCGGCACGGAGAAGGTCGCGGTGATGCCGGGCGGGGTCTACGGCACCCCGGGCTTCGTACGGCTCAACGTCGGCTGTCCCCGCGCCAAGGCGGAACGGGGCGTGGACGCCCTGGTGCGGGCGGCGGGACGGCTCCGGACCCGCTGACCTGGGCCCCGGCCCCGACCACGGCCGGCCCGGCGCCCTCTCCGGGACACCCTCCGCCCGGTGATCCGATACCGGGAGGCGGGCTGTCGGCACGGTGATCTACTCTTCGCTCACCGGCCCCTGACGTAACGGGGCCGGCGACCATTGGGGGGTCACATCATCGTGCGCAAGCGCACTCTTTCCGCCGCGACATCGCTCGCGGTTCTCTTCAGCTCCGCGGCGATCGTCGCGGGTACGGCGGGGACGGCCGGCGCCGACAGCGCCAAGGCCCTGCCGGTGTCGTCCATAGGCGACATGGTGGTGGACGGCGTCCACCAGAAGATCTTCATCAGCGATCCGACCAGCGGCAAGCTGGTCGTGACCGACTACGCCGGCACGGTCCTCACGACCGTCGCCGACCTGCCGGGCATCCGGAGTCTCGAACTCTCCGCCGACTCCTCCCGCGTCTACGCGGCCGTGGCCGGCAAGGACACGATCGTCTCCGTCGACACGCAGACCGCACAGGCCGTGTCGTACGCCGTGGGCGCCGACGTGCAGGGCGCCCTCGCCCAGGCCGGCGGCAAGCTCTGGTTCGCGTACGAAGGGGCCAAGGTCGGCTCGCTCGACCTGACCGGCGCCGAGCCGGTCGTCGTCCTCGACCAGGTCCAGGGCGACCTGTGGTTCGGCGGCGGCACGCTGCTCCTCGGCTCCGACCCGGCGGCGCCCAACGTCCTGGCCGTCGGGGACAAGGACTCGTCGCCGACGACCCTGGCCGTCTACGACGTGTCGAGCGGCGTCCCGGCCGTGAAGGCCAGCAAGAGCGTCAACGGCGGCCTCCAGGAGCTGGACGTCACACCGGACGGCAAGCAGGTCATCACGTCCAGCGGCGCGCCGTACCACCACCCGGCGTTCTCCACCTCGGACCTGTCCGAGGAGATCCAGTACGCCAGCAACACCTACCCGAACTCCGTGGCCATCGCGCCCGACGGAAGCATCGCGGGCGGCACGTCCTCCTGGTACGACCCGGACGTCCACGTCTTCAAGCCGGGCAAGGCCAAGCCGGTGCGGCAGTACGACTTCCCGAACACGGGCAACAGCAGCGGCGCCGACACCCTGGTGCCCGGCGCCCTCGCCTGGTCTCCGGACGCCGGCAAGCTGTTCGCGGTCTCCGAGAACACCTACGGCGCGCGGACCCTGCGGGTCTACGACGACTCGACGAAGGCCCTGCCGGTCGTCACGGTCAAGGCCCCGGCGACCGCGGCGCGCGCCAAGGCGCTCACCGTGACCGGCTCGGTCACCGCCGCGCTCGGAGTGCCCACCGGCTCGTCCGTCACCGTGAGCCGCTTCGACGTCGAGGCGCCGCAGGGCAAGGCCCTCGGCACCAAGCCGCTCGCCGCGAACGGGTCGTTCTCGTTCACCGACACCCCGACCGCCTCCGGAAACGTCACCTACAAGGTGACGTACGCCGGAAGCAAGGAGCTCGCCGCCGCCTCCGGCACGGCCCTCGTCAAGGTGGCGCACACCGCGACCGCGCTCAAGCTCGACCGCAACGGCCTGACCGTCAACTACGGCACCCACGTGACGTACACGGCCACCCTCGGCCCGACGTACAAGAACCGCACCGTGGAGATCTGGGCCGACCCGTGGGGCGTAGAGCCCAAGCGGCTCCTCAAGCGCGGCACGGTCAACGCCGCGGGCAAGCTGTCCGCCACGATGTGGATGAACCGCGACACCACCGTCACCGCGGTCTTCGCCGGTGACGCGCGCAACGCCTACGCCTCGGCCAAGGCCGGCGTCTACACCCGGGCGGGCGTCACCACCGCGCTCTCCCGCCACTACAAGTGGACCAAGCTCGGCAACGTCTGGCACCAGACCTACCGCCAGTCGGCCGACGCGCTGATCACGACGTGGCACAACGCCTACCAGGGCCGCCACACCCGTCTCGACCTGCAGTACTACTACGCCGGCGCCTGGCGCGACGGCGGCTCGGAGTACTTCCGGCTCGCCTCCGACGGCAAGTCGTACGTCACCCTCGACGGCGACGGAGCGGCCGGGATGAGCTTCCGCGTCCGATCCGCCTACATCGACGGCGCCGCCGGCGACAACGTGAACGCCACGGTCTACGGCCCGTGGAAGTACTTCAACTTCACGCGCTGAGCCGTCCGGCCGGGCACTGAACCGCCCGCCCGCCCTCGGGCCCCGTCCGCCGTCCGGCGGGCGGGGCCCTCGCGTTCGGGGCAGCATGCAGGCATGGAGGACATCAGGCTCGCCTCGGGAACCGGGCGATGGATCGTGCTCACCACCGTTCTCGGCTCCGGGATGGCGCTGCTCGACTCCACGGTCGTCAACGTCGCCCTGCCCCACATCGGAGCGGACTTCGGCGCGGACATGGCCGCCCTCCAGTGGACCGTCAACGCCTACATGCTGACCCTCGCCGCCCTCATCCTCCTCGGCGGAGCACTCGGCGACCGCTACGGACGGCGGAAAGTGTTCGTCATCGGGGTGGTGTGGTTCGCGATCGCCTCACTGATGTGCGGACTCGCACCCAACGCCGGCGTCCTGATCGGCGCCCGCGCGCTCCAAGGCATCGGCGGCGCCCTGCTCACCCCCGGGTCGCTCGCCCTGATCCAGGCCAGCTTCCACAAGGACGACCGGGCCCGCGCGGTCGGCCTGTGGTCCGGATTCGGCGGCGTCGGGGCAGCCATCGGCCCCTTCGTCGGCGGCTGGCTGGTCGACGGCCCCGGCTGGCGATGGGTCTTCCTCCTGAACGTGCCGCTCGCCGCACTCTGCGTACCGGTGGCGCTCCGGCACGTCCCCGAATCACGGGACGAAACCGCCCACGGCCGCTTCGACATGACCGGCGCCTTCCTCGGCGCCGCCGCGCTCGCCCTCGTCACCTACGCACTGATCGCCGAAGCGTGGTGGGCCGGAGCGCTCGGGATCGCGGTCGGAGCCGGATTCGTCACGGTGGAACGCCGGCGCGACGCCCCCATGGTGCCGCCCTCGATCTTCGCGTCCCGGCAGTTCACCGTCGTCAACCTCGTAACGCTGTGCGTCTACGCGGCATTCGGCGGCTTCTTCTTCCTCGCCGCCCTCCAACTCCAAGTGGTCTCCGGCTACAGCGCGCTCGGCGCCGGCACCGCACTCCTCCCCACCACGGTCCTCATGCTGCTGCTCTCCGCGAAATCGGGCGAACTCGGCGAACGCATCGGGCCACGCATCCCGCTCACCGTCGGCCCCCTGCTCTGCGCCGCCGGCATGCTGCTGATGCTGCGCGTCGGAGAGGACGCCTCCTACCTACGCGACGTCCTGCCCGCGCTCCTCGTCCTCGGCCTCGGCATGACCGCACTCGTCGCCCCACTGACCGCGACCGTCCTGGCCTCCGTCGACGTCTCCCGGGCAGGCCTCGCCAGCGGAATCAACAACGCCGCCGCCCGAGCGGCCGGCCTGCTCGCCGTGGCGGCACTGCCCGCACTGGCAGGCATGGGCCCGGAGGCCTACCTCTCGGCGACAGAGTTCGGAGAGACGTTCCGCCGGGCGATGCCCATGTGCGCGGGCATCCTCGTCGCCGGCGCCGTGCTCGCCTGGGCGACCGTCCGCACCCCCGAACCCACCGCCGCCTGCCACCCCGGCTGCCGGGTCCACTGCGGGGTCACGGCACCCCCGCTCGAACCCGGAGAACGCAAGAGGACCGGGACGGATCCGGCAGCCGGCGAAGGTCCCGGCTGAGGCAGACTGGGGCCATGGCACTCCACGAGAACCTGCTGGGCGGACCGCCGCCCACCCACCTGCCCGACGACCCCGAACCGCGCGAACTGCTCGCGAACGGCACGGCGCCGGCGGACGTCGCCGCGAAGTACCCCACCTCCTCGCTGGCCTGGGCTCAACTCGCCGACGAGGCCTACGACGGCGGCCGAGTCGTCGAGTCCTACGCCTACGCCCGCACCGGCTACCACCGAGGCCTCGACGCACTGCGCCGCAGCGGCTGGAAGGGCCACGGCCCCGTCCCCTGGGAACACGAGCCGAACCGCGGCTTCCTCCGGGCCCTGCACGCCCTCGCACGCGCGGCCGGCGACATCGGCGAGAAGGACGAGTACGAGCGCTGCTCGACATTCCTGCGCGACTCCTCCCAAACGGCCGCCGACACCCTGGGCTGAGGGCCCCCTTTTTTTGGGGCTCGGTTCGCCTCCGGGGCCTATGAGTCGGACTCACACGGCCGTACGTGCTCGCTCCCTCGTTCCTCGGGAGCTGCGCGCGCTCGGCCGTGTTCCCCCGACGGCCCCTTCGGCTCACTCGCCATAGGCACCCGGGGAGGCGGCGAGGGCGCTCGGCCGCGTTCCCCCGACGGCCCCTTCGGCTCACTCGCCATAGGCACCCGGGAGGGGGCGACGGCGCTCGGCCGCGTTCCCCCGACGGCCCCTTCGGCTCACTCGCCCATAGGCACCCGGGGAGGCGGCGACGGCGCTCGGCCGCGTGAGCCCGACTCCCGGGCCCCGGAGGCGAACCGAGCCCACAGCGGTCGGGCGGTCGAAACCGGCCATCCGCTCATGACCGCTCATGACCGTTCGAGGCGCGTTCGAAGCGGCGGTTACGATCCTGTGGACCGTAGGACCAAGCCGCCGGCGCAGAGGCCCCACCCTCTCCCCCCACTCCGGCACACGCAGGGGAGAAGTCTGTCTTGGGCACACGAGCCGCCGCACCCGCGGCAGGTCGGCGACGAACACGGGGCCGTCGACGAGGCCGGGGCCGGGCCGGGCGGCGGCCCGTCGGCCGGCTGATCCTGCTCGCCCTCGGGCTCGTCGTCCTCTCCCTCGGCGGCGGCGCCGCCCTCGCCCACTACGGCGGCGACCAGCCCACCGCCACCGCGGCCCCGCCGCAGGACCCGCCCAGCACGACCACCGCCCCCCGGCCCGCGCCGCCGACGGCGAAGACCACCCCCAAGCCCCCGCCCAAGCCCTCCCCGCCGCCCAAGCCCCAGCCGAAACCCACGCCCGGAAAGCCGAAGGTCCCCACCACCGGAGCCGGCACCTTCACCACCGCCCGGGCCTCCGGCGACGCCGTCGGCACCGGCGGAACACTGCGCCGCTACCGCGTCCAGGTCGAGGACGGCATCGACCTCTCCGCCCGCGAGGCCGCCGCCCAGATCCAGGAGATCCTCGCCCACCCGCGCGGCTGGGCCGCCCACGGCCGCGGCCGGTTCCAGCTGGTCACCGACGACGCCGACTTCGTCATCCGGATCGCCACCCCCGCCACCGCCGACAAGCTCTGCCTCGCGGGCGGCCTGAACACCCGCGGAGAGCTGAACTGCGAGACCACGACCGGTGTCGTGGTCAACCTCAAGCGCTGGCTGCTGGGCTCCCCGACCTTCGCCGGCCCGCCCGCCGACTACCGCCACCTCATCATCAACCACGAGGTCGGCCACGAAATCGGCCTCCGTACCCACATGGGCTGCCCCGGCCCCGGCAGACCCGCGCCCGTCATGATGCAGCAGATCAAGGGGCTCCACGGCTGCAAGTCGAACGCGTTTCCGTATGACGAAGACGGGAGCTACATCAGCGGTCCGATCGTGTCATGATGCGGAGGGGACGCGCGCGACGTCGCACGCGGACCCGAGGGGACCGGGGCTCCACTGCCACACGGAAGGAGCGGACCGCTACCCGGTAATACGTATCGAGGAGACAGAAATGTCCACCTTCCCCGATGCCTCTGGAGCCGGTTCGGTCGATGACCCGAACCTCGACTTCGCGGGCACCACGCCGTACGAGGACTATGTCCAGGCGGACGTCCTCACCCACCTCCAGCACCTCCGCTCCGACGACCCGGGCGAGATGGTCTTCCTGGTCACCACCCAGGTCATGGAGCTGTGGTTCACCGTCATCGTCCACGAGTGGGAGACCGCGGGCCGTGCGCTGCGCGAGGACCGCGTGCCCGTGGCGATGGACGCGCTCAAGCGCTCCGTGCGCGAGCTGGAGGCCCTGAACCACTCCTGGCGGCCGCTCGCCCAGCTCACCCCCGCCCAGTTCAACGCCTACCGCGGCGCCCTCGGCGAGGGCTCCGGCTTCCAGTCGGCGATGTACCGGCGGATGGAGTTCCTGCTCGGCGAGAAGTCCGCGTCCATGCTCGTGCCGCACCGCGGCGCGCCCCGTGTCCACGCGGAGCTGGAGAAGGCGCTCCAGGAGCCGAGCCTGTACGACGAGGTGCTCAGGCTGCTGGCCCGGCGCGGGCTGCCCGTGCCGGACGCCGTCCTCGGCCGCGACCTCTCGAAGAGGTACGAGTCGGTGCCCGAGATCGAGAAGGTCTGGGCCGGGATCTACGCCGAGCCCGACCAGAACGGCGAACTCGTCCGCCTCGGCGAGGCGTTGAGCGACGTCGCCGAGCTGGTCTGGCGCTGGCGCAACGACCATCTCGTGGCGACCCGGCGGGCCATGGGCTCCAAGACCGGCACCGGCGGCTCCGCGGGCGTGGCCTGGCTGGAGAAGCGGGCCCAGAAGAACGTGTTCCCCGAGCTGTGGACGGCGCGCAGCCATGTCTGAGACCGCACGGACGGCCCCCGCCGCCCCGGCGGCCCAGGCCTCCGTGGCCCTGGGCGAGGTGGCGCTGCGGCACGACGCCGAGGACGAACTGGGCAAGCTGCGCGAGAAGTTCGCCCTCGACGAGGTCATCTACCTCGACGGGAACTCGCTGGGCGCCCTGCCCGCCCACGTCCCCGCCCGGATGGCCGACGTCCTCACTCGCGAGTGGGGCGAGCTGCGCATCCGGTCCTGGGACGAGAGCGGCTGGTGGACCGCGCCCGAGCGGATCGGCGACCGGCTGGCGCCGCTCGTCGGCGCCGCCCCGGGTCAGGTCGTCGTCGGCGACTCGACGAGCGTGAACGTCTTCAAGGCCGTGGTCGGAGCCGTCCGGCTGGCCGGTGACGACCGGGACGAGCTCCTCGTCGACGCGACCACGTTCCCCACCGACGGGTACATCGCCGAGTCGGCGGCCCGGATGACCGGCCGCAGGCTCGTCGTCGTGGACCCCGCCGACATGGCGGACGCGGCGGGCCCGCGCACCAGCGCCGCGCTCGTCAACCACGTCGACTTCCGCACCGGTCGTCTTCAGGACCTGCCCGGCATCACGGCGGCGCTGCACGCGGCGGGCGCCCTCGCCGTCTGGGACCTGTGCCACAGCGCGGGTGCCCTGCCCGTCGGCCTGGACGCGCACGGAGTCGACCTGGCCGTCGGCTGTACGTACAAGTACCTCAACGGCGGGCCCGGTTCGCCCGCCTACCTGTACGTCGCCGAGCGCCACCAGGCCGCCTTCGACTCGCCGCTGCCCGGCTGGAACTCGCACGCCGACCCGTTCGGGATGACCCCCGGCTACCGGCCGGCCGACGGCGCGCGCCGCGGCCGGGTCGGCACGCCGGACATCCTCTCCATGCTGGCGCTCGAAGCGGCGCTGGACGTGTGGGAGGGGGTCTCCGTCGACGCCGTGCGGGCCAAGTCCCTCGCCCTGACGGACTTCTTCCTGGAGTGCGTGCGGGCCTACGTCCCGGCCGGCCGGGTCGAGTCGCTCACCCCCGCACCGCACGCCGAGCGCGGCAGCCAGGTCGCCCTGCGCTGCGCCGAGGCGCCCGCCGTCATGGCGGAGTGCATCCGGCGCGGGGTGGTCGGCGACCTGCGCCGACCGGACGTGCTGCGGTTCGGGTTCACCCCGCTGTACGTCGGGTTCGCCGACGTGGAGCGGGCGGCACGGGTCCTGGCCGAGGTCCTCGCGGACATCCCCGCGGACGTGCCCGCCGGCTGAGGGTCCGCGGTCCGATGAACGCCTGATCTGCGGGGGCCCCGGTCCTGGTACGGTCCCCGCAGGTCAGGCCGATTCGGCCCCGTCCCCGAGAGGTTGGAACAGCATGCCGGACCCCGCCGCGCGCGACGCCGCCGAAGAAGCATCGGCCTTCTCGCACCCGGCCGTCGCCCCCGACGCGTCCGCCGCCTACGGCGAACACCCCGACCAGGTCGTCGACTTCTACGCCCCCCGCGACGGCCGGCAGCGGGCGCCGCTCGTCGTCGCACTGCACGGCGGGGCGTGGCGGGCGGCGTACGACCGGCGGCACCTGACCCCCTTCGCGGACTTCCTGGCCCGCCGGGGCTTCGCCGTCGCCAACGTCGAGTACCGGCGCGGCAGTGACATCCCCCGACAGGGCGGTACGAGCCCGGTCGCCGGGCGCTGGCCGGAGACCTTCGACGACGTGGCCGCCGCCCTCGACGCCGTACCGCGGCTCGCCGCCGCACACCTGCCGCAGGCCGACGCGCGGCGGATCGTGCTCACCGGACACTCCGCGGGCGGCCATCTCGCCCTGTGGGCCGCCTCCCGGCACGTCGTCCCGGCGGACTCGCCCTGGCGGTTGCCGGCCGCGCCGCCGCTCCGCGGAGTGGTGGCACTGGCCCCGATCGCCCACTTCGACCGGGCGGTCGAACTCGGGGTCTGCGGTGACGCCGTCACCCAACTCATGGGCGGCGAAGGGGAATTCGACGTACGCGCACGGTACGCCGATCCCGCGCTGCTGCTGCCGACCGGGATCGCGACCACCGTCGTCCAGGGCCGGGATGACGTCGTCGTGCCGCAGGCGGTGGCCGAGGCGTACGTCGAGGCGGCGGCGAAGGCGGGGGAGACGGTCGGGTTCACCCTGCTCCAGGACGTCGGCCACTTCCCGCTGATCGACCCGGCCGCGGACGCGTGCGCGGTGGTGGCGGAGGAGATCGCCCAGCTGGCGTTCTGACGGCCGAGGGACGGAACGACCTTGCGGACAGAAGATGTCCGCAAGCCCTCCTACCGTCGGAGCATGACGAAGAGCCAGAGCAACAGCCTCCCCCACGGCCCGACGCACATCCCGCCGGCCCGCCCCGCCACGAGCCCGGCGGCCGACGGCGCCGCCGGCGACGGCCCCCGGACCGTCCTGGTCACCGGCGCCACCGGTACCGTCGGCCGCCATGTCGTCGCCGAACTCCTCGCCCGCGGCCACACCGTCCGCGCCCTGACCCGGGACGCGGCGAAGGCCCGGGCCGTGCTGCCCGCGGCCGTCGGGATCGTCGTCGGCGACCTGGCCGACCCCGACTCGCTCACCGACGCCCTGACGGACGTCACCGGCCTGCACCTCATCACCTTCGCGGGGGCGGCCTTCACCCCGCTGGAGACCGGCCCGCGCCTCCTGGAGCTGGCGAGGAAGGCGGGCGTACGCCGGGTGACCGTCCTGCACGGCGGGGAGGTCACGCCGATGGAGCGGGCGGTCACGGCGGCCGAGGACCTCGACTGGACGGTGGTGATGCCCGTCGAGTTCATGTCCAACGCCCTGGAGTGGGCGCCCGGCATCCGGACCGACGACGAGGTCCGCGAGCCCTTCGCCGACCGGCTCAGCGCCATGGTCCACGAGGCCGACATCGGCGCGGTCACGGCGGTGGCCCTGACCGAGGAGGGCCACGGCGGCCGGTCCTACGTCGTCACCGGACCCGAGGTCCTCACCCTCCACGACAAGGTCGCGGCGCTCGGCGCCGCCCGCGGGCGGGAGGCCCGCCTGGTCGAGCTGACCGAGGAGCAGGCCGTCTCCCGGTGGCGGCAGGAGGGCCTGCCGGATCAGGTGATCGACTTCCTGCGCGAGGTGTACGGCAACACCCCGGAGGCGGGCCGCACCGTCTCCGGCACCGTCGAGAAGGTCACCGGCCGCCCGGCCCGCACCTTCGCCGCCTGGGCGAAGGAGCACGCGGCCGCGTTCCGCGCCTAGGCCCTGTCCGGAGAGCAGCGCCGTCCGCCCGCAGGGCCAGGCGGGACTTTCCGGACACGCCCTAGTCCCCGGTAGTACTCAGGGGGGACGCGGAAGGATCCCCATTCCTGGTGACGACCGCGCCCCCCGGCCCGCCTACCGTGGACGGCGTGACCCAGACCCGTGAACAGAGCCGCAGCCCCGAGTTCCGCCTGGCCCAGGGCGCGCTCGGTGGGCTGCGCGAGGACCTCTTCCGCCACGCCTTCGCCTACCGCCCGCTCCTGCCGAGCCCGGCGGACGGGCGGCTCGGGCGGCGGCTCCCGGACCGGATGCGCGCCCGCTTGGCGTGGACCCCGCACGCGCTGGTCGCGGGCTGTGCCTTCGTCGTCTTCCTGATCGGCGCGGCGGTGGCCGAGGGCTCCGCCCCGCCGATCATGACGGTGTATGCCTTCGTGCCGGCGCTGATCGTGCTGATGACGCTCGTCCGCCCGGTCCTCGCCTTCTGGGCGTCGCTGCTGGTCACGCCGTTCATGGGCTTCGCCGACGGCTTCGGCGACGGCTGGCCCTGGACGGCGAACATGTTCGCCGCGCACGTCGCCGTCATGACGGTGGTCGCCGCCCGCACCCGGCCCCGCACCGCCGCCTGGATGTGGCTGATGACCTGCGGATACGCGGTCTTCGCCGAGTTCTTCATGCGGTCCGAGTACACCACCGACGCACCGCCGCTCCTCTTCGTCGCCGCGCTCTCCCTGCTGGTCGTCACCGTCGTCCAGGTCCGCCGCCAGGCCGAACAGGAGGTCACCGCGCAGCAGACCGTGACCGCCCACGAGCGCTCCCGCCGCACCCTCCTCGAAGAGCGCACGACCATCGCCCGCGAGCTGCACGACGTGGTCGCCCACCACATGTCGGTGGTCGCCATCCAGGCGGAGGCTGCCCCCTACCGGGTGGAGAACCCGCCGCCGGAGCTGGAGCAGGCCTTCGTCACGATCCGCGAGAACGCGGTGGCGGCCCTCACCGAGCTGCGGCGCGTCCTCGGGGTCGTACGGGCCGAGGACTACGAAGCCCCCGACGCCCCGCAGCCCACCCTCGCCGACCTGGAGGGGCTGGTCGCCAACGTCCGCGACGCCGGGCTCGACGTGCGCAAGACGGTGACCGGCGCGATACGCGAACTCCCCCAGGGGGTCGAGCTGTCCGCGTACCGGATCATCCAGGAGGCGCTGAGCAACGTCCTGCGGCACGCGCCGGGCGCCGAGGCGAAGGTCGAGGTCAGCTACGTCCTCGGCGGGCTCGGTCTGCGGATCGTCAACGGCCCCGCGCGCGGACCGGTGAACCCCTCGCCGGGAGCCGGCCACGGCATCACCGGCATGCGGGAGCGTGTGACCATGCTGAACGGGGAGATGACCGCCGAGCCGGCCGAGGACGGCGGCTACGAGGTCACGGCGTTCATCCCGGTGGCGCGCGAGGAGGCCGAACAGTGATCCGCGTACTGATCGTCGACGACCAGATGATGGTCCGCGAGGGCTTCTCCGTGCTGCTCGGCGCGATGCCGGACATCGAGGTCGTCGGCGAGGCCGTCAACGGCCGCGAGGCGGTCGCCCAGGTCGCGGCGCTCCACCCCGACGTGGTCCTCATGGACATCCGGATGCCGGAGATGAACGGCATCGACGCCACCCGCGAGATCGTGGCCGCCGACGCCGACGCGAAGGTGCTGGTCCTGACCACCTTCGACCTCGACGAGTACGTCTACCAGGCGCTGCGCGCCGGGGCCTCCGGCTTCCTGCTGAAGGACGCCTCCGCGCGGCAGCTGGCGGACGGGGTACGGGTGGTGGCGGCCGGCGAGGCGCTGCTGGCGCCGACCGTCACCAAGCGGCTGATCACCGAGTTCGCGAAGGCGGCCGAGACGCCCAGGCAGCCGGCGTTGTCGCAGGTGGGAGAGTTGACCGAGCGGGAGACGGAGGTCCTGGTGCTGATCGCGCAGGGGCTCTCCAACGCGGAGATCGCGGACCATCTGGTGGTCGCCGAGTCGACGATCAAGACGCATGTGAGCCGGATCCTGGTGAAGCTGGGCCTGCGCGACCGGACGCAGGCGGCGGTCTTCGCGTACGAGGCGAGACTGGTGCGGGTGGGCGGATAGCCGGGCGCGGACGCGGTGGGTAGCGTCCGGTCATGGACGTTGCCTTCGACCCGTGGTCGCCCGAGTTCGTCGCCGATCCCTACCCCGCCTACACCGAGCTGCGGGCCCGAGGCCGGGCCCACTGGTTCGAGCCGACCCGGCAGTGGCTGATCCCCCACTACGCGGACGTGTCGGCGCTGCTGCGGGACCGGCGCCTCGGCCGGACGTACACCCACCGCTTCACCCACGAGGAGTTCGGCCGCGAGGCGCCCCCGGCCGCGCACGAGCCGTTCCACACCCTCAACGACCAGGGACTTCTCGACCTGGAGGGGCAGGACCACACGCGGATCCGGCGGCTGGTCTCCAAGGCGTTCACCCCGAGGACGGTGGAGAACCTGGCGCCGATGGTGGGGCGGCTGGCCGCGGACCTGGTGGCGGGGCTCGTCTCCCGGGGCGGCGGGGACCTGCTCGCCGAGGTGGCGGAGCCGCTGCCGGTCGCGGTCATCGCCGAGATGCTGGGCATCCCGGAGGAGGACGAGGAACGGAACCGGCTCCGCCCCTGGTCGGCCGACATCTGCGGGATGTTCGAGCTGAACCCGTCCCCGGAGACCGCGGACCGGGCGGTACGGGCCTCGATCGAGTTCTCCGACTATCTGCGGGAGCTGATCCGGCGGCGCCGGAAGACTCCGGGGGAGGACCTGATCTCCGCGCTCATCGGGGTCGAGGACCTCACGGAACAGGAGATGATCTCCACCTGTGTGCTGCTCCTGAACGCCGGCCACGAGGCCACCGTGAACACCACGGTCAACGGCTGGTGGACGCTGCTGCGCGAGGACGTCCGTCCGGAACCCGGAAAGTTGTCCACAGCTGTGGAAGAACTTCTGCGGTACGACACCCCGCTCCAGATGTTCGAGCGCTGGGTCCTCGACGACATCGAGATCGGCGGCCGGGTCATCCCGCGCGGCTCGGAGGTCGCCCTCCTCTTCGGCTCGGCCAACCGCGACCCGGCCCGCTTCGGCCCGACGGCGGACGTCCTCGACCTCTCCCGCGCCGACAACCCGCACCTCACCTTCGGCGCCGGGATCCACTACTGCCTGGGCGCCCCGCTCGCCCGGCTCGAACTGTCGGCGGTCTTCGGCGAGCTGCTGCGCCGCGCCCCGGGCCTCCGGCTCGCGGCGGAACCCCGCTGGAAGCCCGGCTACGTGATCCGCGGCTTCGACGAGCTGCTCGTGGAGGTGTGAGCGGGCGGGCCGGTCAGTCGGCGGGCCGGGCAGTCGGCGGGCCGGGGAGGTGACGGGTCGGGCAGTGGGCGGGCCGGGAAGGCGCTGGACAGGCCCCGCACGGGCCCGCCCCGGCCCGCCCCGGCCCGGCTCGTCCCGAGTCAGCTCCGGGCGTTCTGCGGCTTCCGCGCCTCCTTCGGCAGCGTCAGCCCCCACGCCCCCGGCAGGACCGTCCAGGTCCGGCGTCGTACGGGTCCCGCCACCACCGAGTCGGCGCGGTAGCGGAAGTCCGGACCCGAGACCGTGAGCACCCGGGCGGTCGTGTGGAACGAGGGCGCCGACGGCAGGAGGAGCGTGACATCCGCCATACCGCCGAGGGAGCGGACCGTCACCCCCTCCACCGGCGCGCTCACATCGCTGAGCAGCACCCCGTCCGCCTCCACCCGGAGCCGGTGGGTGCGGACCACCGCCGGCGCGGGGGCCGGCCCGACCAGGGTGCGGACCAGCGAGCGGCAGGTGCCCCAGACGGTGGGCGGCACGACGCCCGCGGGACCACCCGCCGCCGCCGGGACGCACAGGTCGCCGAGGACCACCCCGTCGCTGTCGTCGACCAGCAGGTCCAGGCGCCGTACCGCCCCGTCCAGGACCGCGCGGGCGGCGGCCACCGCGCTCTGCGGCACGCCGAGGGCGTGCGTGACTTCGAGGGAACCCGGAGCGCCGATCGGAACGAACGACAGCTCCCCGTCGGCGAGCTCACGCTCCCGGTGCAGCAAGGTCACCGTGCGTAGCAGGGCGCGGTCGTCACCCACCACCACGGGGCGGCGCGATCCGCGCCGCGCCAGGGCCCGGGAGAATTCCTCCGGGCTGTCCGGAAGGCAGATCTTCGCCTCCGCTCCCGCACACAGCACATCTTTCGCGATCCGTACGGACTCGCCGTCATTCCGGCGGGCGACCGGGTCGATGACCACCAGCAGCTGGTCGTGAGCCGACACCTCGGTCCTTCCTCGGGTAGCATCTTTGTGCAAGAGCCCCTTGCGCTATTGCGCCAGGGGCTTCGTCTATTCCGGGGCACACCGGTGAGGCGGCGGACGCCCGCTGACCTTGACATGCCCCGCCCGGAAGGGGTGTACGCCTGTGCCCGCACTTGTGCTGCTCGGTGCTCAGTGGGGTGACGAGGGCAAGGGAAAGGCCACCGACCTCCTCGGTGGATCCGTTGACTATGTGGTGCGTTACCAGGGCGGCAACAATGCCGGCCACACCGTCGTCGTAGGCGACCAGAAGTACGCGCTGCATCTTCTCCCTTCCGGAATCCTCTCCCCGGGGTGCACCCCGGTGATCGGAAACGGTGTCGTCGTCGACCCGGCGGTCCTGCTCTCCGAGCTGAGCGGGCTGAACGAACGTGGCGTCGATACGTCCAAGCTCCTCATCAGTGGTAACGCGCATCTCATCACGCCGTACAACGTCACCCTCGACAAGGTGACGGAACGCTTCCTCGGGAAGCGCAAGATCGGCACCACCGGCCGGGGCATCGGCCCGACCTACGCCGACAAGATCAACCGCGTCGGCATCCGGGTCCAGGACCTCTACGACGAGTCGATCCTCGTCCAGAAGGTCGAGGCGGCGCTCGAGGGGAAGAACCAGCTCCTCGCCAAGCTCTACAACCGCCGCGCCATCGACGCCGCGCAGATCGTCGAGGAGATGCTCCAGTACGCGGAGCAGATCCGGCCGTACGTCGCCGACACCACCCTGATCCTGAACCAGGCGCTGGACGACGACAAGGTCGTGCTCTTCGAGGGCGGCCAGGGCACCCTCCTGGACGTCGACCACGGCACGTACCCCTTCGTCACCTCCTCGAACCCGACCGCGGGCGGCGCGTGCACCGGCGCCGGCGTGGGCCCGACGAAGATCAGCCGGGTCATCGGCATCCTCAAGGCGTACACCACCCGTGTCGGCGCCGGCCCGTTCCCGACGGAGCTGTTCGACGAGGACGGCGAGGCGCTGCGCCGCATCGGCGGCGAGCGCGGTGTCACCACCGGCCGTGACCGTCGCTGCGGCTGGTTCGACGCGGTCATCGCCCGGTACGCCACCCGCGTCAACGGCCTGACCGACTTCTTCCTCACCAAGCTCGACGTGCTGACGGGCTGGGAGCAGATCCCGGTCTGCGTCGCGTACGAGATCGACGGGAAGCGCGTCGAGGAGCTGCCGTACTCGCAGACCGACTTCCACCACGCGAAGCCGGTCTACGAAATGCTGCCGGGCTGGTCCGAGGACATCACCAAGGCCAAGACCTTCGCCGACCTGCCGAAGAACGCGCAGGCGTACGTGAAGGCCCTGGAGGAGATGTCGGGCGCCCCGATCTCCGCGATCGGCGTCGGCCCCGGCCGCACCGAGACGATCGAGATCAACTCGTTCCTGTAGCGGCACCCGCGGCCTCCCGCCGCACCCGCGCACACCGCGCGCCGAGGGCCCGCACCCCGTACCCGGGGGTGCGGGCCCTCGCCCGTCCGGACAGGCGCCCCCCGTGGTGCCCGGCGTCAACGAGCCCGCAGGTCAGCGGCCTTGAGGCGCGAATTCAACTTGTGATCGCGGGGGCGCCGGGGCCTTAATGGGGCTTCACCGACGAGGGGGAATCATGGATCACACGATCGGGGCGGCGACGCCCCCACAGCCGTCGTCGCCGCCTCCGCCGGCGCACGCGCCCGCCGCCGGACCGGAGCCGTGGACGAACGGCATCGACATCGTCATCAGCAATCGGCTGTTATGGGTGGGCGGGGCGGCCTATCCGCTCCAGAACATCGCCCGCGTCTACACCTTCACGCTGCACCCGCGCCGCAAGGAAGCCGTCGTGCGGTTCGTGAAGCGGGTGGCGCTCACGCTCGCGGTGGCGCTCGTCCTCACCCTTCTCGGCGGGCTGGCGACGATGGGCAGCCAGGAGACCGCCGAGTCCGTCCTCACCTGGGTCTGGCTCCTCGCCGCCGCGGCCCTGGTCTACTCCCTCGTGGAGATGGTCACCGTCCTGACCGCGCAGTCCCATTTCGTCCTGGCCGTCGAGACGTCCGGCCCGTCGACCGCGCTGGTCACCGCCAAGGACCCCGAGCACCTGCGCCGGCTCGTGCACTCCATCGCGCACGCCATCGAGAACCCGGAGACGGAGTTCCAGGTACGGGTGGAGACGCTGACGATCACCCCCAGCAACTACTACTTCGGCGACAACGTCAACATGTACGGCGGAACGGGCAACGTAGGGATGGCCGGCGCATGAGCGAGAGCAACTACTACTACGGCAACACCGTCAACATGCACGGCGGGACGAACAACACCGGCATGGTCAACCACCAGTCGGGGACGGTCG
Organism: Streptomyces sp. NPDC048353; assembly: GCF_055587165.1. Taxonomy (NCBI): domain Bacteria; kingdom Bacillati; phylum Actinomycetota; class Actinomycetes; order Kitasatosporales; family Streptomycetaceae; genus Streptomyces; species Streptomyces sp. NPDC048353. The sequence continues at coordinate 479,969 of NZ_JBVJGU010000005.1, forward strand.
GCGCGCAGGCCTCCTCGCCCGCGCTCGAAGCCGCCGTACGGGAGTTGCTCCAGCTCCTCCAGGAGCTGCGGGCCGCCGTCCCGCCCGCGACCGCGCACTCCATCGACGAGACGCTCCCGGCCCTCGCCGCCCCCGCGGCGGACGCGCCACCGGAGGACCGGCGCCGCGCCCTCATGACCGTCGCGGGCATCGCCGCCACGGCCGGGGCGATCGGCCAGCCCGTCCTCGACTCCGTCCGGGCGGTCCTGGAACTCCTCGGCGCCTGACGACCGGCCGGGAGCGCCCGCCTCCGCACGGAGGCGGGTGCCTTTCCAGGGCCTCCCCCTGATCCGGCCCGGCCCACATGAACGGCGCTAGCCGCGGTAGTACTCGCCCGGCTCGCCGTCCAGCATCGGGAAGACCAGCAGGCGGTCCCGGCCCTTGAAGCGGTCCACGGTCAGATAGCCGGCGGTCCCGGCGTCCTCGCAGTCGCTGTCCGAGGCGTCGGCCACGGTGGTGCCGGGGCCGATGATCAGGGGCGTGCCGGAGCCGGCGAGGATCGAGGTGAAGGTGCAGCTGACCGAGTCGGGCCTCGGGTTGCCCTCGTCGTCGAGGCGGGGATAGACGTGGACGCGGCGGAAGACGGTGGCGCCGACGGGGCCCTGGGTGACGGTCACCTCGTCGCTGTAGCGGTCGCGGTTCTCGCCGTAGATCAGCGGGTCGTTCTCCATCTTCCACCGGCCCACGAGTCGCTCCGGCACGATGTCCGTGCCGGTGCGGGCCTTGCGGAAGGTGGCCTTCACCGTGCCGGACGACCACTCCACGACGTCGGGGGAGCGCAGCGTCAGGGTCTGGTGCGCGGCGGGGGTGCACCGCTGGTCGGGGACGCTCGTGGTGACGTCGGACTCGCCGAGGACGACCTTGTCCTCGTCGGCGGAGACGAGCCGCGAACGGCCCATGCACAGGCGCTCCTCGCCGACCTGGACGTAGACGGCGCTCTTGGAGCCCGCGGCCCCCTGGCCGATCTCGATCCGGGCGGTCTCGCGGGGGTGGTCGGCCGAACCGCGCTGGACCCCCTCCCAGGCGCCCAGGAACGCCGCCGGCACGATCCCCGCCGGGCGGGCCGACGCGTCACCGGACTGCCCGCCGGTGGGGTTCTTCCGCCCGTCCCCACCGGTGTCCCGGCCCGGCCAGACGACGTAGGTCACCGTCGCCGCCGCGGCGACGGCGAGGGCCGTGCCCGCGGCGATCAGGCGGCCGCGCCGCCGCCGCTCGGGCGCCCGCGGGGCGGGAGGAGGCGTCGGGTCGCCGGGCCCGGCCCCGGTCGTCCCGGACCCGGCCGTCCCCCGGCCGTCTCCCGAGGTGCGGTCGGCGGATGGGCCGGCTCCGGATGTGCTGCCCTCCGTGCCGCCGCCCGCGGTGACGGCCTCCACCTCCAGGACCCGGGCGGCGTGCCGCCCGAGGCGGGCGAGCACCTCCGCCGGCAGCCACGGGTCGACGACGTCGACCGTCTCCACCAGCTCGGCGGCCGAGGGCCGCTCGGCCGGGTCCTTGGCGAGGCAGGAGCGGACCAGGCCGGCCAGTTCGGCCGGGAGACCGGTCAGGTCGGGCTCGTCGTGGGCGATGCGGAACATCGTGGCGTGGACGCCGCTGTCCGCCGTACCGAACGGGGAGTGTCCCGTCGCCGCGTAGACGAGGACCGAGCCGAGGCAGAAGACGTCCGATGCCGGGGTCAGCTTCTCGCCCCTGACCTGCTCCGGTGACATGAAGCCGGGCGAGCCGACCACCGCGCCGGTGCTGGTCAGGCCGCCGTCGGTGACCGTCTCGACGGCGCGGGCGATGCCGAAGTCGATGATCTGCGGGCCGTCGACGGTGAGCAGGACGTTGGACGGCTTGAGGTCGCGGTGGACGAGGCCCGCGTCGTGGACGTGGGTGAGGCCCCGGGCGAGCCCGGCGGCGAGGGTGCGCACGGTCGCGGCCGGAAGCGGCCCGAACTCCTCGGCCACCACGGCCCGCAGCGACGGCCCGGGGACGTAGCCGACGGCCACCCACGGCGATTCGGCCGTCGTGTCCGAAGCCAGCACGGGCGTCGTCCCGGTCCCGCCGACCCGCTCCAGGGCGGCGACCTCACGGGCGAACCGGCGCCGGAACTCCTCCTGCGCGGCCAGCTCCGCGTGCACGACCTTCACCGCGACCGTGCGGCCGCCGGACGAGCGCGCCAGGAACACCCGCCCCATCCCGCCGACGCCCAGGCGGCCGAGCAGACGGAACGGGCCGATGCCGGCGGGGTCTTCCGGGTTCAATGGATCCACGTCGACAGAGGATGCCAGACGGCCCCCCACCGGTTCTCGCCCCGCCGCTCAGCCTTCCCCGCAGACCCGCAGGCCCTGAGGCGTCGCGCACGGCAGGTGGCCGTGGGCGCGGACGACGTCCTGGCCGCCGCCGCGGCTCAGATAGGCGAGGAAGCTCGAGGTCAGCGAGTCGGCGGCCGGCTGCCCCCAGGTGTACGCGTACTCGATCTCCCGGTACGGGTACGTCGACGCGCCGATCTCCTCCACGTCGGGGACGCGGCCGTCGATGGCGACCCGGTGCAGGCCCTTCCGGCCGTCGGAGGCGCGGAGTTCGGTGTATCCGATGGCGCCGGGAAGCCGGGCCACGGTCGCCAGCACCTGCTCGGTGCTGTCGAGTTCGCAGCGCAGGACCTTCGCCTCCGGGTCGTCCGAGGTCGCGCAGTCGCGCGAGGAGTTCGCGGGCTCGTTGCGGCCCAATACCCGGCGCTGGAAGACCTCGCGCGTACCGGAGTTGGCGTCCCTGCTGACCAGCAGGACCCGCCGGCTGGAGCCCCCGTCCAGCCGGCTCCAGTCGGTGATCTCGCCCCGGTAGAGGCGGCGGACGTCCTCGATCGACAGGTTGTCGACGGCCGTCCCGTCGTGGACGACGAGGGTGAAGAGGGAGACAGCGACCCTGTTCTCCCGCAGCCGCGGATAGCCGCCGGGCCCCCGCCCGTCGGAGAGCGCGACGACGGCGGGGGAGCGCTTGCCGCTCGCGGCCCCGGCCGCCGCCAGCTCCCGGATGCCCGCCGTCGAGCCGTGCGCGTCGACCAGGACGGTGGCGCCCTCGCAGTCCTTCTCGTACTCCTTCGCCACCTCCCGCACCACGGGGGCGAACGCCGTCGAGCCGGTGACCGTGAGCGTGCCCCGGGCGCAGCCGATCGGCGGCGGGGTCTCGTTGCGGACGATGATCGTGGCGAGGGTGACCACACAGGCCGCGAGGACGAGGGCGATGTTGCGGGCCGCCGGGCTGAACGTCGGCGTCCGGTCGTCGACGCTCCTGCTGTGGTTGCGGTGGATGTCGGTCTCCCGGAGCGTGCCGGTCAGCTCGATCTCGTCCAGGTCCACCCGTCCGGAGAGCAGGACCAGCAGCTTGAAGTACTGCTTGCGGCCGAGGGACACCTTGGGCATCAGGACCGCGTTGCCCTCCTTGCGCAGCCGCGGCTCCGCCTCCAGGTGGCGCCGGACCCGCTCGAAGGGCTGGGGGACGGTGGCGACGACGGCCTGCACGGTCTTGTCGTCGAAGGTGACCCGCAGCCCCTCGAAGCCGTCGGACCGCTCGTAGTCCGCGTGGTGGATGTCGCGCAGGCCGTCGTTCTCGATCCGGAGCAGGACGAGCGTGGAGCCGTCGGTGCCGCCGACCTCGCCGACCCGGACGGTCATGTCCCCCACGGTCTGGTCGCCGTCGCGCAGGGGCGTGTTGAGCTGGACGCGGTAGCCGAGCCGCCTGCCCCGCTGCATGAAGCGTTCGTAGGCCACGACACCCGCCGAGACGAGGACACCGATGAGGGCGGTGACCACGGCGACGACGTTCTCGGCGGTTATCCACTCCATGCCCGCGACGGTACGGACGCGTGTGCGAGGCCGGGGGCGGTGTCGCGGGACGCCATCAGGAGTTCTCCCTTCCTTCAGGTGGCGGCACTGATGTTGCTGGGGGCCGGGGGCGTGGGTGTAATGGCCACGAGGGGGCCCCGTCGGAGAGGAACCCCATGCGTGTCGTCGAAGTGACCGCCTACGGCGGTCCCGAGGTGCTGCAGATCGCCCGCCGGCCCGAGCCGGAGGTCGCCGACGCCCCGGGGCGGGTACGGGTGCGGGTGAAGGCCGCCGGGGTGCACCAGGCGGACCTGCGGATCCGCGCCGGCCAGTACGCCGCGGGCCTGGGCGACCTGGCGCCGCCGTTCGTCCTGGGCTCCGACTTCGCGGGCACCCTGATGGACCCCGCCCCCGGCATGCCGGTCGGGACCCGTGTGGCCGGTTTCGTGCCCTGGGCGGAGGAGCGCACCGGCGCGGGCAGCTACGCCGAGATCATCCAGGTCGAACCGGCCTGGCTGGCCCCGGTGCCCGACGAGGTCGACTTCACCACCGCGGCCTCGGTGCCGCTCTCCGCGCTCACCGCCCAGCAGGCCGTCGACATGCTGCGCCTCCCCACCGGCTCGATCGTGCTGGTCACGGGCGCGGGCGGGGTGGTCGGCCGGTTCGCGGTGCAGCACGCGGCCGCCGCCGGTTACCGGGTGCTCGTGGTCGCGAACGAGGGCGACGAGGCCGAGCTGCGGGTCCTCGGCGCCGACCACATCGTCCGCCGCGGGGAGCCTCAGGACGTGCTCGCCCAGCTGCTGGAGGCCGCCCCCGACCGGGTGGACGGCGTCTTCGACGCGGCCCTGATCGGCGCACCGGTGCTGCCGGTCCTGAAGGACGGCGGCGTCTTCATCTCGGCCTCGCCCGAACGGATGCCGACCGCGGAGCGGGGCATCTCGGTGACGGCGGTCCACGGGGCGCCGGACGCGCCCCGGCTCAAGGAGATCCTGGAACTCGTGGCCTCCCGCGGCCTGATCACCCGGGTGGCGGACGTGATGCCCCTGGAACTCGCGGCCGAGGCCCACCGCCGCGTCGAGGCGGGCCACCGCCCCGGCCGCCTGGTGCTCCTGGTCTGAGAACCCCCCGCGCCTCCGACCGCGCTCGACGCCTCCGGTGCCCCGGGGCCGGGACACCGGGCCAGCCGGGCGTGTGCGCCCTCCGGCCCGGGCCCGGGTCACCGGGCGAAGTACCCCTGGACGTCGGCGACGAGGTCGACGCTCCCGGCATGGTTGGAGAAGGTGACCTTGCCGTCCACGACGGGAACGACCACCAGATTGGACACGGTCTCCCCGGCCGGCACGTTGACGTTCGACGCGCTGGTGCGGGTGGTGCCGTAGGGGTACGCGGTGATGAACGTGGACGCCGTGGTGTTGGTCGCGGTCACGTTGAGCACGACGGCCGTGACGTCGACCGCCGAGACCCCGGCCTTGCCGGCGACCGTGAGCTGGACGGTCCCCCCGGGACCGACCTTGGCCTTGGCCGCCCCGGTCCCGGCGCGGGTGTCCAGGACCCGGGAAGGGGCCAGCGGCTCGAACCGCGAACCGTGGGCGGCGTCCGTGTAGTAGCCCTGCACGTCGGCGATCAGGTCGACCGCGCCGGCGTGGTTGTAGAGGTAGACCTTGCCGTTGACCACGGGGGCGACGACCACGTTCGACACCGTGCGGCCCGCCGTCGTGTTCAGCAGTGACGGTCCCCACCAGTCGACCGTGTGGTCCTGCGGCACCACCGACACGACGGTCGAGGACGTCGGGCCGGCGGCGGTCACGTTCAGGACCACCGACCGCGTCCCGGCGGGCACGCCGCCCCTGCCTTCGACGGTGAGCGCCAGGGTGCTGTGGCCCGGCAGCTTGCCCTTCGCCGCGCCGAGGCCGCCGCGGGTGTCGAGGAGCCGCGCGGGCGTCAGGGGGCGGAAGAGGTCGCCGGAATCCGGGGTGTAGTACCCCTGGACGTCGGCGACGAGGTCCGCGGTCCCCGCGTGGTTGTAGAAGGTGACCTTGCCGTCCCTGACCGGCACGACGACCAGGTTCGGTACGGTCCGGCCGGCCGGCACGTTGAGATGGGAGGCGCTCGTCCGGGTGGTGCCGTACGGGTACGCGGTGATGTAGGTGGACGCGGTGGTGTTCGTCGCGGTCACGTTCATGACGACGGCGGTGACCCCCGTGGCCGGCACGCCGCCCTTGCCCCCGATGGTCAGGGTGGCGGTGCCCCGGGCGCCGATCTTGGCCTTCGTGACACCGAGACCGGTCCGGGTGTCCATGACGCGCACCGGAGTGACGCCCGTGAAGGTCTCGGAGGCGGTGGGAGTGGCGTTGCGCAGGACCGTGTGGCCGCTCGTCGAGAAGTCGGCGCCCACGCCGTCGACGGGCCGGGCGGTGAACGTCCAGGTGTACGCCCCGTTCCGCATCGGGTTCTCGGCGGCGTCCCGGCCGTTCCACCGGATGTCGATGCGTTCGCGGGCCTCCCCGCCGGCCGCGAGGGCGGTGACCTCGCCGGTGGCGTTGTGCCGGATGCTGAGGTTCCACGACGCGACGGGCTTGCTGAGGGTGAGCGTGGTGAGCATCGGGGCGGCGGCGGTGGCGTCGACCGCGTCGGCGCCCCTTCCGTCGACGACCGACAACGGCTGGGTGGCGATGCCCGCCGGGACGAGACGGACCCGCTCGGCGGCGTCGACGTACGCCGCCCCGCCGCCGAAGCGGTCCACGGTCCAGCGGATGTGGCGCTGGGAGACGCCGGTGTCCGGCAGGTCGCCGATGACCCGGCTGACGGCCCGGGACGAGTCGACGCCGGTGAGGACGAGCTTTCCGGCGGTCTTGTCGTGGGTGACGACGTAACCGTCGCCCAGCAGGGCCTCGCCGGACGGGACAGGGCGCGATGCGCCCGTCCACATGTCGCGGACGCCCGCCGGACCGTTCGGTCCGCACAGCCAGTACATCCAGCGGCCGACCACCTGGAGCTCCTGCGCGACGCAGGGAAGGATGCCCGGGTAGGAGGCTATCGCGTCGGCGTCCAGAACGAATCGCCGGACGACGGTGCCCTTGTCGGTGGTGGAGGCCGCCCAGTTGGCGGAGCCGTGCAGAGCGGTGGCTCCCGGGGGGTATTTCCGGAGCGTGTTCGCAGTCAGGTCGGTGACGGCGTTCTCGCCGGTGGGGCCGGGGATGGTGTGCAGGAGCTGGTGGGGTGACGCGTCGGTGAGGACGCTGCCCTTCTCCCCGGTGGCCACGGTGCTTCGGCCCGGCCCGGCGACCGCGTAGGTGTCGAAGGCCTGGTCGTGAGCCGAGAAGCGCGCGAAGCGCCCGTCGCCGAGGCCGATGAGGCGGGCACAGGCCGTGTCGTCCGCGGCACAGGCGGGCAACTGCCCCGCGAAGCGGGCGCGCTCGCCGATTCCGGCCGCGCTCACCGTGCGGACGTGTGCGCCGGCCTTCCCGGCGGCGGAAGCGCTGTCGTCGACGACGGCCAGCCGGCCCTGCGTGACGGCGATGCCCCGGATGCGCGCGGTGAGCGGCGTGAACCTCTTCACCAGGGCCGCGACGGGCCTGCCCTCGGCGTCGGCCGTGATGCGGCGCACTCCCCAGTCGGTCGAGCCGCTGCCGCCGATGACCACGGCGGTGCCGTCGGGCCCCGTCGAAAGGGCCTGTGTGGACCGTGCGACGAGTTCGACGGCTGCGCCTCCGGCGATCGGCTGTCGGTAGACCCGGCCCAGGGTGTCGCGGTAGACGAGCTGCTCGCCGACCACGGCGACCTGCTGGGACTCGGCCAGGGCGGGGCCGAGGTCCACCGGGACGGGCGGCGCGGCGAGGTCGGAGCGCGGGAGGAGCAGGATGGTGCCGTCGGCGGATCGCAGGGCGACGTGGCGGGGCGAGAGCGCCATCGGGTAGGCCCCGGTGGGCAGCGGTGCTCCGATCCGGGTGACGCGGCCCGTCTCCTTGGAGACGAGGGCCGGCTGGACGGCCTGGCCCGGAGCGTACGTCGTCATGAGGACGTGGGTGTCGTCGGCGGCGTAGGGGACTCCGAGGAAGCCGTCGCCCGCCGCGTCGGTGACGGGCAGGTCCAGGGTCGTCCCGTCGGGGCGCACGGAGAGCAGGTGCGTCTCCGTGGCGGTCCGCCCGGTGCCGTCCGGCTTGGCGACCATCTTGTGGGCGACGACCGTGGAACCGAAGACCCGGACGCCCCCGTCCAGCCCGTCCGGGAGGGCGACGGTCCGCACGGTGCCGTCGGCGTGACGGAGTTCCACCTCGCCCGCGCGCAGATAGGCGAGCACGTCGGAGCCGGTCCCCTGGACGGCTGTCCACGGCGTGTCGGGCAGCGTGACCGGGACGGTCTTCCCGTCCGCGTAACGCGTCCACTGAGTGCCCGCCAGGCCCTCCTCGGTGTGGAACACGCCTTCTGCGCCCGCCGCGTCGGCTTCGCGGTAGCGGGACCGTTCCGCCAGGTACGGCGTTCCGCCGCGCGGCGTGGTCTTGAAGGCCGCCGGGACGACGACCTCTTCGGTCGTGTCCGTTGCCGCGGCGGCGGGCGCTCCCGGCCCCGCGGACGGTGCCTCTTCCGCTCGCGCGACCGTCGCCGACGGCAGCGCGCCGCCGATCGTCAGCGCGATGCCCATCGCGGCGGCGAACGCGCCCCGCGTCAGGGTATGACGAACCACTGATCCCTCCCCGGACTGCCCTGCCGTGCCCCCACCGCAGGTGAGCCGGAGCCTAACAGTCCTCTCCACGCACGCGGACCGTGGTTTCGAACTCGTTCAAGGGGTCGCGGGGCGAGGTCTCCTCCTGGGACTTCCCGCCGTCCGATCCATCGTTCGGCCCCCTAACGCCAGGGGTAATCTGCGGGCATGAACCCCGACGCCGCGGACGGCGCCCCCGGCGAGGACGAGCGGCGGACCCCCGCCCGGCTCCGCGCGCTGCCGAGCCGTCTCCTCGCGTTGACCGCCGCGCGGGCGGACCGCCTGGTCTGTGCCGGTCTGGCCGAGCAGGACGCCCGTAAGTGGCACTACACGGTGCTCGTCTCGCTGGACGAGTTCGGGGCGACCAGCCAGGCCGGCCTGAGCCGTCGCACCGGCATCTACCGCAGCGACCTCGTCGCGGTCATCAACGAGCTCGCCGAGCGCGGCCATGTCGAGCGCACTCCCGACCCCGACGACCGCCGACGCAACGTCGTCACGCTGACCGCGTGCGGCGGTGAGCACCTGCGGCGCCTCGACCGGGTCCTCGCCGGAATCCAGGACGAGCTGATGGAGCCGCTGTCCCCGGCCGAACGGGCGCAGCTGACCGGCCTGTTGGAGCGCGTGCTCCAGCGGTGAGAGCCGGCGGTACGAGTGTCACGAATGTTGGCACGAATGTTGGTCTAGACCTTGACAGGTCCAGACCAAAGCGGGTTCGCTGGGCCTTCCCCACGGAAGGACGAGCGCATGCTGCGACGCCTGCTCATACTCGTGTCCGCTCTCTGTACGGCCGTCGGACTGGCCGTCTTCCTCCCCGCCGCGTCGGCAGGCGCGGCCCCCGCCTGCGTGGCCGGCTGGAACTCCTCCAGCGTCTACACCGGCGGAATGACCGCCTCCTACAACGGTCGCAACTGGTACGCCAAGTGGTGGACCCAGAACGAACGCCCCGGCACCTCCGACGTCTGGCGCGACGAGGGCGCCTGCGGCGGCGGTACGACCCCGCCTCCGACCTCCGGATTCGTCGTCAGCGAGGCCCAGTTCAACCAGATGTTCCCGAACCGGAACTCCTTCTACACGTACAGCGGCCTGACGGCCGCCCTCAGCGCCTACCCCGGCTTCTCCAACACCGGCAGCGACACCGTGAAGCGGCAGGAGGCCGCCGCCTTCCTCGCCAACGTCAACCACGAGACCGGTGGCCTGGTCCATATCGTCGAGCAGAACACCGCCAACTACCCGCACTACTGCGACCGCAACCAGCCCTACGGCTGCCCCGCCGGCCAGGCCGCGTACTACGGCCGCGGACCCATCCAGCTCTCCTGGAACTTCAACTACAAGGCCGCGGGTGACGCCCTCGGCATCGACCTGCTCAACAACCCGTACCGCGTCGAGCGCGAGTCGGCCGTCGCCTGGAAGACCGGCCTCTGGTACTGGAACACCCAGAACGGCCCGGGCACGATGACCGGCCATCAGGCGATGGTCAACGGCGCCGGATTCGGTCAGACGATCCGCTCCATCAACGGCGCGCTGGAGTGCGACGGCAAGAACCCCGCGCAGGTCCAGAGCCGGGTGAGCAAGTACCAGCAGTTCACCCAGATCCTGGGCGTGCCGACGGGCGCGAACCTGTACTGCTGACGCCCCGCGCCTGCGGCCCGCCCGGCCGCGCGGGGGTGTGGCGAGGAGGAGGGAGCGGATCACCCGCCCCCTCCTCCTCCTGTCTCCGGATCCGCCTGCGGATCGGGCGGCCAAGAGGTCGGGAGCTGACCTATTGCCCGCCTAACGTCGGGGACATGACCGAGACCAAGGCCGTCCCGGACGGCTACACCACCATCACCCCGTGGGTCATCACCGACGACACCGCCGGGCTCATCGACTATCTGCGGCGCGCCTTCGACGCCGAGGAGCTGGGCCGGTTCGTCCTGGAGGACGGATCGATCGGGCACGCCGAACTGCGCATCGGGAACGGCCGGCTCATGGCCTTCGACAGCCCGCCGGGCTGGGGCCCGACGCCCGCCTTCGTGCGGCTGTACGTGGAGGACGCGGAGGCGGTCCACCGACGGGCCGTCGAAGCGGGCGGGACCTCGGTCACCGAGGTGACGCACCTCTTCTTCGGCGACAAGGTCGGCCGGGTCCGCGACCCGTTCGGAAACCTGTGGTGGATCCAGACCCACATCGAGGACGTCGACGAGGAGGAGATGGCGCGGCGGCTGACCGACCCGGAGTTCACCCGGGCGATGGCGTACGTGGCGTCGGCTCTGCCCCCTCCGGAGGAAGGGGCGGGCGGCTCGCGCTGACCGCCTCCAGCGCCGCCGACAGCCGGTCCAGCACCCGTACCGTCTCCGCGAAGGCGTCCTGGCCGCCCAGTTCGCGCGAGAGCAGGGCGGCCAGCTCCGCGTGCCCCGGGTCGATACGGCGGATCGCCTCCCGGCCCTCGGGCGTCGGGGCCAGGAGCTTGGCCCGGCGGTGGGCCGGGTTCGGCTCGTACGCCGCGAGTCCCCGGCCCACCAGCAGGTCCGCGATCCGCTGCACGCTCTGTCGCGTGATGCCCATGGTCCGGGCGATCCCGGCGACCGGCAGCGGCTCCGGGAGCACCGCTCCCAGGACCTGCCACCAGGCCGCCGTGAGGCCGGCCGGCTCGGCCAGCCTCTCCGATACGGCGAGGAACTGGCCGTTCAGCCGGAACACCCCGAGCGCGGTCCGCGACAGCGCGTCCTGCTGCTCCCGGCTCACGGCTGCTCCGCGGTGAGCGTCTCGTAGGCGGCGGGGTCCGAGTCGTGGAAGAGGCGGTACCACGCGTCGAGCCTCTCGCCGTCGAAAGCGCCCATCATCGCCAGGACTTCGCGGGCGAACGCCACCGGTTCGGTGGGCCCGGCCGTGATCAGGTCGCCGGCGCCGTCGCCGCCCTTGTCGGTCACGGCGTCCGTGTCGACGTAGTGCGCGGTGCCCCGGTAGCCGGTGGCCGCGAGGTAGAAGGAGATGGCGCTCGTGTGGGCGCGGTCGTCGAGGAGTCCCTCGCGGGCGAGGCCGGCGGTGGCCCCGCAGATCGCCGCGACCGGTGTGCCGGAGTCGAGGAGCGCGCGGGCCTTGGCCGCGAAGGGGGCGAGGGCGTCGCCGGTGTCCCAGAGGTCGGCGCCCGGGAGGATCAGCAGCGCGCTGTCCTCCGGCCGCAGGTCGTCGAGCGCCAGGTCGGGGGTGACGCGCAGACCGCCGAGGGTGGTGACCGGCTCGGTGGAGGGGCCGACGGTGCGGATCTCGTGGCCGGTGCGGGCGAGCCAGGCCGTGGCGTGACCCGTCTCCCAGTCGGCGAGGGTGTCGTAGACGGCGAGGTGGACGGTGCGGGGCATCTCGGGCCTCCTGCGGAAGTCGGTACCGTGCCTTATGACAGAAGACTGTCACGATGACAGCATTCTGTCAATGTGCTCGAGCTGGGCCGCGCCGGACCCGTCCCCGCGCCCCCCCGCTCGCCGCCACCCCGCGCCCCCCCGCTCGCCGCCACCCCGCGCCCCCTCACAAGGTGTCGCGTCCCGGTCGGTCTCGGTGGACAAGATGGTCATGGCCGCTCCGACCAGCGCTTCCTTACCCTGGGCCCATGACCCCTCATGTCGAACCCGACCCCCAGGCCGGCGCGGCCGTGAAGGCCGCCGACCGTGCGCACGTGTTCCACTCCTGGTCCGCCCAGGGCCTGATCGATCCGCTCGCCGTCGCCGGCGCCGAGGGTTCGTACTTCTGGGACTACGACGGAAACCGCTACCTCGACTTCACCAGCGGCCTCGTCTACACCAACATCGGCTACCAGCACCCCCGGGTCGTCGCCGCGATCCAGGAGCAGGCCGCGAAGCTCACCACCTTCGCGCCCGCCTTCGCCATCGACGTCCGCTCGGAGGCCGCACGCCTCATCGCCGAGCGCACCCCCGGCGACCTGGACAAGATCTTCTTCACCAACGGCGGCGCCGAGGCCGTCGAGAACGCCGTCCGGATGGCCCGTCTGCACACGGGCCGCCACAAGGTGCTCTCGGCTTTCCGCTCGTACCACGGCGCGACCTCCACCGCGATCAACCTCACCGGCGACCCGCGCCGCTGGGCCTCCGACACCGGCTCGTCGGGCGTCGTCCGCTTCTGGGCGCCGTTCCTCTACCGCTCGCCGTTCTACGCCGAGACCGAGGCCCAGGAGTGCGAGCGCGCCCTCGCCCACCTCGAGGACACCATCGCCTTCGAGGGCCCGGCCACCATCGCGGCGATCATCCTGGAGACCGTCCCCGGCACCGCCGGCATCATGACCCCGCCGCCCGGCTACCTCGCGGGCGTCCGCGCGATCTGCGACAAATACGGCATTGTCTTCGTCCTGGACGAGGTCATGGCCGGCTTCGGCCGCACCGGCGCGTGGTTCGCCGCCGACCACTTCGACGTCGTGCCCGACCTGCTGACCTTCGCCAAGGGCGTGAACTCCGGTTACGTACCCCTCGGCGGCGTCGCGATCAGCGCCGAGATCGCCGCGACGTTCGACAAGCGGCCCTACCCGGGCGGACTCACCTACTCCGGGCACCCGCTCGCCTGCGCCGCCGCCGTCGCGACCCTCCAGGTGATGGAGGACGAGAAGGTCGTCGAGCACGCCGCCCACATCGGGGAGACCGTCCTCGGCCCCGGCCTGCGCGAGCTCGCCGAGCGCCACCCGTCCGTCGGCGAGGTGCGCGGCCTGGGCGTCTTCTGGGCGCTCGACCTCGTCAGGAACAGGGAGACGCGCGAGCCCCTCGTCCCGTACAACGCGACGGGCGAGGCCAACGCCCCCATGGCGGCCTTCGGAGCGGCGGCCAAGAAGAACGGCCTGTGGCCCTTCGTCAACATGAACCGCACGCACGCCGTCCCCGCCTGCAACGTCTCCGAGGCCGAGGCGAAGGAGGGGCTCGCCGCCCTGGACGCGGCCCTCAGCGTGGCGGACGAGCACACCGTCTGACGGACGGGGTCCCCCTCCCTCTGGTCTAGGGTGTCCGAAGCCGGACGGAGGGGGCCGACGATCATGGCCGCGAGCGGAGCTGTCACCCGCAACACCCTCCGGCGGCAGATCGCGGACGCGCTCCGTGACGAAGTCCTCGCAGGGCGTCTGCAGCCCGGCCAGGAGTTCACGGTCAAGCAGATCGCCGAGCAGTACGGAGTCTCGGCGACTCCGGTGCGCGAAGCCTTGGTCGACCTGTCCGCGCAGGGTCTCCTCGACTCCGACCAGCACCGCGGGTTCCGCGTCCACCAGTTCTCGGTCGACGACTACCGCGGCATGGTCGAAGCCCGCATGCTCGTCGTCGACGGCATCTTCCGCCGCCACGCCCCCGCCCCGGCCCCGTTCACGGCCGCCGTTCCCGACGTCGGCATCGGCGTCGCCCTCGTCTCCGTGCGGCGCCGGGGCGAGGCGGCGGCCCGCGCGGCCCGCGCCGGCGACCTGGACGTCCTCATCGGCTACGACATCCGCTACTGGCGCGAGCTGGGCCGGCTGGTCTCCGCGAACGACTACATCGCCGACTTCCTGCACCGGCTGCGGGTCCAGTCCTGGGTGTTCTCCGTTCCCTACCTGCGCTCCGACGAGGACCGGCCCGGCTGGCTGTGGAGCGGACACGTGGACCTCGTCGACGCGATCACCCTGGGGGACGCGGAGGCGGCGGTCGCGGTCGTACGGGCGTACAACGCGCAGTCGCTGGAGTGGGCGGACCGCCTGGACCGCCAGGCGGGCCGCTGACCGGTCGTCCGCCGGAGCGCGTCCGCGGCCGGGCGGGTTGACCGGGGGCGTCGGCGGGCAGGTCACCAGCGGGTGTGCGACGTGCCCGGCGCCGATTACCCTGGCCGTCCCTGCAACTGACGGAGAGCGAGCCTCCCTTGGCCTGTGACCTGTGGCTGGTCCCCCTTGTCGACGTGCTGTGCCACAGCCCCGACAACCCCTTCGCCGAAGAGATCGCCGTCTACGACGCGGCCCTCACCGCGTCAGGGCTGCCCACCGTCCCCGTGTTCGCCTACATGCCGGGGCTCTCCGGCGACGTGGCGCCGGTCGCCGGATTCGACTACGACGCCCTCCACTTCCTCCGCCGCGCCTATCTGCTGCAGATCTGCGGCCTCCCGGTCGAGCCCGTCGGCGAACTGGGCGGGGACTACGAACAGCTCCTGGAGATGTTCGAGGCGACCGCGCAGCAGTCCCACCTCGTCTGGCACTACGACCACGCCGGTGCGTACGTCCCCGTGGACTTCCCGGCTCCGCTCTCCAACGACGAGCTCCTGGAGGGCGGCGGCCCGCTCGGGTCCTCGCAGGGGCTGCTGCGCGAGCTGCAGTTCGTCGCGCCGGCGATCGGGATCGACCCGGCCAACCCGCCGGCCCCGCCGCTGCCGCCGGAGCGGCCGACCTCGCTGGAGGAACCGGCGGGACCCATCGCGTACGACGACAGCCCGTTCGCCCGGGAGCGCCATGTGTGGCTGGGGCTCCACGCGGCGGCGACGCGGAGCCTCGGCCAGGGATCCATGATCGTCCTCAGCTGACCCGCCGCCCCGCACTATCCGCTCCCCGGGCGGGACTTTCCGGACATGACCGAGGGCCGGTCGGGCAGGGGCGCACGGCCGAGGCGTGTCCGGGTCCCAGCCCGGCGCGCTCGGCCCGCCCGCCCCCTGCTCAGCGCGGCTCGGGCGGGCGCTGGCGCGGCATGTTCGGGCGGGTGCCCGGGGGCAGCGGGAAGCGGGGCGCCGGGGGGCCGGTCTCCTGGCGGGGCGGTGTCGTGCCGACCGACTGGAGGGCCAGCGGCGCGGGGCCGGAGCGGAACTCCACCATCCAGTCCACCGTCTCCGCCCGGACCAGCTCCGTCACGTCCTCGGAGAAGCGCCGCAGCACCCCCAGGCACCGTTCCGCGGCCTCGCTCGCCGTCCCCTCCGTCGGCCCGAGGACCTCGCGTACGTTCTCCGACGCCCAGTCGAACTGCAGCATCTGGAGTCTGCGCTGCACCGCCTGGGCCGTCGCCACGTCCCTTATCCAGCCGGACGTGAGTCCGAAGTAGCGGTCGCAGGCCAGGCAGGCCGCCGCGAGAAGCAGGGACAGATAGCCCCAGCCGGCCACCCCGTGCGCCGCGAGCCCGGTCAGGTCGAGCAGCGGCAGCGCCGCGCCCGCGATCACGCCCAGCGCCGTACCGATCCGCAGGGCGCGGGCGCAGCGGCGCTTGCGGACGCGGTCCGAGAGGTACCACTCGGCCGTGCGCAGGGCGTGGGACTCGACCCAGCGGTACAGCTCGTCCAGCCGCTCGGCGGGCTCGCCCCAGTCGCCGAGCGGGAAGGGCGCCCCGAGCAGATCGCGGGACGCGGCGGACCCCTCTGGTTGTCGTCCCACCCGCTCCTGGCCCTGCTGCCCGTGCTGCCCCGGCGGCGGCTGCGGCGGCTGCATCTCCGGCTGCTGGCTCACCGCGGGACTCCTCTGTTCAGCTCGGCGACGCTCGTGTCCTTCTGTGACGTGCGGTGCACGTGGTGCCTGCCCTTCCTACCGCCGAATGGTGGGCTGTGGGCCCGGAATCCCGGGATTTCCGCCCGCAAGAGCGTCTTGATCAGGTAGAGGAGCCCGCAGTTTCTCACTCGAAAGAGTTGTGTCCGCGTCACGGGCGGGGACCACGTAGGCTCGGCCTACCGAACGTCAGCCGTCCGGATGCCCCGCGTATCCGGCGAAATGCCAGGAGTGACCGTGATTCCCGGTGGTGGCCAGCCCAACATGCAGCAGCTCCTCCAGCAGGCCCAGAAGATGCAGCAGGACCTCGCGCGCGCTCAGGAGGAGCTCGCCGCGACCGAGGTCGAGGGGCAGGCGGGCGGTGGCCTCGTCACGGCGACGGTGACCGGCTCCGGCGAGCTGCGCGGCCTGGTGATCGACCCCAAGGCCGTCGACCCGGAGGACACCGAGACCCTGGCCGACCTCGTCGTGGCCGCGGTCAAGGCCGCCAACGACAACGCCCAGGAGCTGCAGCAGGCCAAGCTGGGCCCGCTCACGCAGGGCCTCGGCGGCATGCCGGGCCTCGGCTTCTGAGCCGCCCCCGGCCCGCCCTCGCGGTCCGGAGCCGGCCGTCCCGCCGGGTTCTCCCAGGGTCCCGCGTCGGATCCCCAGGGCCTCAGGGCCTCGTACGCACCGCGTCGTACGAGGCCCTGCACGTCCCCGGCGACGGCCCCCGCGGGCCCCTGCGGCGACCCCGTACGCCTCTCGGTCCCCGCGCCGGACCGCCGCGCCGGACGTTCCGATGCGTGCCCCGGACTTCTAAGCCGACCCGGCAGCTACTACCGTAAGAATCAAGCAGACCCGAGAAGGGCGTTCCGTTGTACGAAGGCGTGGTTCAGGACCTCATCGACGAACTGGGCAGGCTGCCCGGCGTCGGTCCCAAGAGCGCGCAGCGGATCGCCTTCCACATCCTCCAGGCCGAGCCGACCGACGTGCGCCGGCTGGCGCACGCGCTGCTCGAAGTGAAGGAGAAGGTCCGGTTCTGCGCGATCTGCGGCAACGTGGCACAGCAGGAGCAGTGCAACATCTGCCGCGACCCGCGCCGGGACCTGACGGTCATCTGTGTGGTCGAGGAGCCGAAGGACGTCGTGGCGATCGAGCGGACGCGCGAGTTCCGTGGGCGGTACCACGTGCTCGGCGGCGCGATCAGCCCGATCGAGGGCGTCGGCCCGGACGACCTGCGCATCCGGGAGCTGCTCACGCGGCTCGCGGACGGCACGGTCACCGAGCTGATCCTGGCGACCGACCCGAACCTGGAGGGCGAGGCCACCGCGACGTACCTGGCGCGGATGATCAAGCCCATGGGACTGAAGGTCACGCGCCTCGCGAGCGGCCTGCCGGTCGGCGGCGACCTGGAGTACGCCGACGAGGTCACCCTGGGCCGTGCCTTCGAGGGGCGGCGCCTGCTAGATGTATGACGACCGGGCCGACACGGCCCCCGCGCTCGTCCGTGAGCTCAAGGGAGGCACCCTCGATGTCTGACGCCACGCTGCACTCCATCACGCAGGACCCGGACGACTTCGCGGTCCAGATCGCCGACTCGATCGAGTCCTTCATCGTGGCCACGACGGAAGTGGCCAAGGGGGACGAGCCCGACAGCGCCGTCCCCTTCCTGCTCCTGGAGATCTCGCAGCTGCTGCTCGCGGGCGGGCGGCTCGGCGCGCACGAGGACATCGTCCCGGACGAGGCGTACGAGCCGGACACGGGCCCGGACGTGGACGTCGACGACCTGCGCATGCGGTTCGCGATGCTCCTGGAGCCGGTGGACGTCTTCTCCGAGGTCTT
Organism: Streptomyces sp. NPDC048353; assembly: GCF_055587165.1. Classification (NCBI taxonomy): domain Bacteria; kingdom Bacillati; phylum Actinomycetota; class Actinomycetes; order Kitasatosporales; family Streptomycetaceae; genus Streptomyces; species Streptomyces sp. NPDC048353. The sequence continues at coordinate 497,784 of NZ_JBVJGU010000005.1, forward strand.
CGACCCGTACGAGCCCCGCAAGGCGCCCGTGCCCTGCCGGATCTCCGACAACCTCGCCGACATCGTCACCGACCTGCGGCACGGCCTGGCGCACTACCGCGCGGGCCGGACCAGCGAGGCGCTGTGGTGGTGGCAGTTCTCGTACTTCTCCAACTGGGGACCGACGGCCTCCGGCACCCTGCGCGCCCTCCAGTCCCTCGTCTCCCACGTCCGCCTCGACCAGCCGCTGGCCGAGCTGGACGGCCTCGACACGGACGAGGACATCACGGAGGACGACCTCGCGGAGGAGGCGGGCCGGGTCATGGCGGCGGAGATCGGCGGCCCGCTCGGCATCGGCGTGCGCGTGGTGAAGAAATAGCCGCGCGACACCCGCGTACCGCGCTTACCGCCCTCGGCCGGCTTCCGGGGCCGGGATTCCGGCCCGGCCCGGGGCTGTCCGGTCTGTGACCCCGCCCACAAGTCCGCGTAGCGGGCCGACGCCGGGGCAGGGAGTCGTCCACGGGCGGCCCGGGCCGAGGGCCGTGATCACTACCTGAGCGGGACATCTCAGGATGTGATATACGGTCGGCGATTCCGGGCTGCTCGTTAGACTGAGCCGACCGCAGTGATGACTGCGGCAGACACTGAACGAGGAGCGCACGTGGGCCTTGTCGTGCAGAAGTACGGAGGCTCCTCCGTTGCCGATGCCGAAGGCATCAAGCGCGTCGCCAAGCGAATCGTGGACGCCAAGAAGAACGGCCACCAAGTGGTCGTCGTGGTTTCCGCGATGGGCGACACGACGGACGAGTTGATCGATCTCGCCGAGCAGGTATCCCCGATCCCTGCCGGGCGCGAATTCGACATGCTGCTGACCGCCGGAGAGCGGATCTCCATGGCCCTGCTGGCCATGGCGATCAAGAACCTGGGCCACGAGGCCCAGTCGTTCACGGGCAGCCAGGCCGGTGTCATCACCGACTCGGTCCACAACAAAGCGCGCATCATCGATGTCACGCCGGGCCGGATCCGCACCGCCCTCGACGAGGGCAACATCGCGATCGTCGCCGGCTTCCAGGGCGTGTCCCAGGACAAGAAGGACATCACCACCCTGGGGCGCGGCGGATCCGATACCACCGCCGTGGCGCTGGCCGCCGCCCTCGACGCCGAGGTCTGCGAGATCTACACCGACGTCGACGGTGTGTTCACGGCCGACCCGCGCGTGGTCAAGAAGGCGAAGAAGATCGACTGGATCTCCTTCGAGGACATGCTGGAGCTCGCCGCCTCCGGCTCCAAGGTGCTGCTGCACCGCTGCGTCGAGTACGCACGCCGTTACAACATCCCGATCCACGTCCGCTCGTCCTTCTCAGGGCTTCAGGGCACATGGGTCAGCAACGAGCCGCAAGGGGACCGCAAGGTGGAGCAGGCCATCATCTCGGGCGTCGCCCACGACACCTCCGAGGCGAAGATCACCGTCGTCGGCGTGCCGGACAAGCCGGGCGAGGCCGCGGCCATCTTCCGGGCGGTCGCCGACGCCGAGATCAACATCGACATGATCGTCCAGAACGTGTCCGCCGCCTCCACCGGCCTCACGGACATCTCCTTCACCCTTCCCAAGGCCGAGGGCCGCAAGGCCATCGACGCCCTGGAGAAGGCGAAGGGCGCGATCGGCTTCGAGTCGCTGCGCTACGACGACCAGATCGGCAAGATCTCCCTGGTCGGCGCGGGCATGAAGACCAACCCCGGCGTCACCGCCTCCTTCTTCCAGGCGCTGTCCGACGCGGGCGTGAACATCGAGCTGATCTCGACCTCCGAGATCCGCATCTCGGTCGTCACGCGCGCGGACGACGTGAACGAGGCCGTCACGGCCGTCCACACCGCCTTCGGGCTGGACAGCGACTCGGACGAGGCCGTCGTCTACGGCGGCACCGGTCGGTGACGCACCGGTGACGGTGACCCCGGCCGTCCGCCTCCTCGCCCGCTCGTCGGTCCACCTGCCGGTTCACGGGCCGGCGCGTGCCCCGGTGCACGCGTCGCTCCACGCGCCGACGGGCGATCGACGCGTGCGCGAGCGGTGACCGGCCGATGAGCGGCAAACCGACGCTCGTCGTCGTCGGGGCGACCGGCGCGGCCGGCGCCGTGCTGCTGCAGTCGCTGTCGCAGCGCGCCGATGTCTGGGGCGAGATCCGCCTCGTCGCCTCCCCCCGCTCGGCCGGCTTGCGGCCGGCCGTGCGCGGGGAGGAGACCGAGGTCCTCCCGCTCTGCGAGGAGGCCCTGGACGGCGCTGACCTCGCGCTCTTCCTCGTACCCGAGGACGTGGCGGCGCGGTGGGCGCCGATCGCCGCGGCCAAGGGCGCGGTGGTCGTCGACACCTCGGCCGCGTTCCGGGCGGACCCGGACGTTCCGCTCGTGGTGCCGGAGATCAACCCGCACGCGATACGGGTACGGCCCCGCGGCATCGTCGCGAGCCCCGGCTGCTCGACGCTGGCGCTGATCGTCGCCGTGGGCGCCCTGCACGCCGAGTTCGGGGTCGCCGAGCTGGTGGTGACCGCCCACCAGGCCGCCAGCGAGGGCGGGCAGGCCGGCGTCGCCGCCCTGCGGGAGCAGCTGTCGCTGGTGGCCGGGACGGAGCTGGGCCACCACCCCGGCGACGTACGGCGTGCCGTCGGCGACGACACCGGGCCCTTCCCCGGGCCCGTCGCGCTCAACGTGGTGCCCTGGTCGGGCGTCCCGGCGGAGGACGGCTGGTCCTCCGAGGAGCTGTGCATCCGCCAGGAGACCCGCAAGATCCTCGGCCTCGCCGGGCTTCCGGTCGCCGCGACCTGTGTGCGCGTACCGGTGGTGACCGCCCACTCGGTCTCGGTCCACGCCCGCTTCGAACGCCCCGTCACCGTCGCGCGCGCCCACGAGATCCTCGCGACCTCGCCGGGTGTGGTGCTGTACGACGATCCGGCCGCGGGCGACTTCCCCACCCCCGCCGACGTCGTGGGCACCGACCCCACCTGGGTGGGGCGGGTGCGCCGCTCGATGGACGACGAGCGGGCGCTGGAGTTCTTCGTCTGCGGGGACAACCTCCGCAAGGGCACGGCCCTGAACGCGCTGCAGATCGCCGAAGCGGTGATCCGCCAAGATGACCACGAGACCCGAGACCGTCCGGAAATCGGCGTCGGGTGACCGCGCGTTTTCGTAGAATCTGTGAACGTCCTGTGATCAAGGCGTCAGCACAACGCTCTTGAACTGGGACGATGCGATGTTCGAGGATTGCCTTTCCCCCCTGCCGCAACCGCGGTCGGGCGGGACGCGTCTCTGCGTGCGCCCCTACGGCGTCCCGCGAGCGCACTGCGAACGCGCTGCGAACGTGCTGCGAAATCGGGGCATTGGGGAAGAACGGGTGCGCATGACGGCAAACGGCACACCGTCGAAAACGGTGGCGTACGCGTACAACCCTGACGGGGGGAAGCGTGTCCAACAGGCGTGGCAGAGCTACTCGACATCGCAGGGGTCGTCCCGCTCCGTGGCGCGGCGGTCGTTCCGGCCCGGGGCACGGTCGTCGTCCCCGTGCGCGGCACGGTCGTGCGTCCGCTCCGGCGGCCGCGGCCGGCCGGCGGCATGCCGGTGATCGCTCCCATGCCCACCCGAGGCCGGACGACCGGAGTGATCGGCATCCCCGCGCCGCGCGACGGCGCTGACGATGTGGCCGCAGGGACCACCGTCGACCATCTGACGGAGACCTACCGCGCCCATTACCGCTCGTTGCTCGGCCTCGCCGCGCTGCTCCTCGACGACACCGCCTCCTGCGAGGACGTGGTCCAGGAGGCGTTCATCCGCGTCCACTCGGCGCGCAACCGCGTCCGCGACCCCGAGAAGACCCTCGCCTACCTCCGCCAGACGGTCGTCAACCTCTCCCGCTCCGCGCTGCGCCGCCGCATCCTCGGACTCAAGCTGCTGTCCAAGCCGATGCCGGACATGGCGAGCGCCGAGGAAGGGGCGTACGACCAGCTGGAGCGCGACGCGCTCATCAAGGCCATGCGGGGCCTCCAGCGGCGGCAGCGCGAGGTGCTGGTCCTGCGGTACTTCGCCGACATGACGGAGGCCCAGGTCGCCGAGACGCTGGGGATATCGCTGGGGTCGGTGAAGGCGTACGGTTCGCGCGGCATCGCGGCCCTGCGCGTCGCGATGGAGGCCACGGCATGAGCACCGGCGCCACGCCCCCTGAGGACACGCGCCCCGGCGACGCGCACTCCGGCGGCCCGGGTCCCGAAGGCCCGGGTTCCGAAGGCCTGCGTGCCGACGGTCCGGGTTCCGAAGGCCCGGCACGGGGCGGTCCGGAGCCCGGTGGTGCGCGCGGGCTGCCCGACGGTGATCGCGACGATATGGGACACGGGATTGTGAACGACGGGCCCGACATGGCGCAGGCCGACGACCTCCTGAGGGGCGACGACCCCTTCGGAGGCGAGGAACACGCGCTGCGGCGGCTGCTCCAGAGCGCCGTCGCCGACATCGAACCCACCGACGGCGCCCTCGACCACCTACGCCGGGCGGTGCCCGCGCGGCGCGCCCGCAAGCGGCAGGCCGTCGTCGGCATCGCCGCCGCCGTGGTGCTGATCGGTACGGCCGTCCCGGCGTTCGTGCACGTCGCCAACTCCGGCGGCACCGCCTCCGACCAGGCCGTCAACGCCGGACACGGCGAACAGGCCCAAGGCGGCACGGGCACCGAGACCGGCGTCGAGGGCGGCGAGAAGGGCGCGAACCCCCCGGCCGGGACCGCGAGCCCCAGCCAGGGCGAGGCCGCCGGGACCGGGACCCCCGAGGAATCGGCCACCGGAGAGGCGGGCGACACGACCCCCGGCTCCCCGCCGGTCGCCGACGCCCAGGTGGACCCCTCCCGGGTCTGCGACGCCGGCCAGCTCGGCGTCAGCTCGGTCCAGGCCGGCGCGCCCGACGCGGACGGCAAGGTCTACGGCACCTTCCGCATCGCCAACATCTCCGGCACCGACTGCGTGGTCAGCGGCGCCGGCAGCGTCGACTTCGAGACCAGGGGAGCGGCCGACCGCTCCAAGATCACGGTCGTCGCCCATGCGGCAGGCGACGCGGCGAGCGGGCTGCCCGACCCCTCACAGGAGGCGTCCTCGCTGGTCCTGCAGCCGGACAACGCCTACGAGGTGAAGTTCGCCTGGGTCCCCGCCGAGACCTGCCCCACCTCGGGCAACTCGCCGGAGCCGACCCCTCCGACCGACGCCGGCGGGACCTCGACCGGGGCCACCGGCTCGACGGGCACGGACAGCGCCAACAACGCGGCGTCCACACAGCTCGGCGCCGAGGACGGCACCCCGCTCGAAGGCAGCGTCGCGGTCAGCCACACGGCCGAGGCCGGAGGCCCGTCCGCCGCGGCGACCATCCCCAACGCCTGCGCGGGCACCATCTACCGCACCGGCGTCCTCGACGCCTCCTGACGCCCTCCCAGCCCCACGGACGCACCAGGCGCGGGCTTCTCCCGCAGCCGGGCCCCGGCGAGGGCCTGGCGGGGGCCCGGCACGGACCGCGCCGAGCCGTCCGGCGGCGGTCCGTGCCCCGGGGCTCCGCTAGACCAGTCCCAGCTGCTCGTCCCGCTGGGCCTCCGCCTCGCGGCGCAGCAGGCGGAACCACATGAAGATCACGAACCCCGCGAAGACGAACCACTCCGCGGTGTACCCGAGGTTCTGGAAGGCCTTCAGGTCCAGGGACGTGCCCGCCGCGACCGCCGCCGGCACCGGGGTCAGGCCGGCGGGGGGGTCGGCGAGGGTCACCCACGCGTCGTAGACATCGTCTGTGACCACGTTGACCAGGGCTCCCGCGCTGATCATGCCGAGCTGCCCCTCCGGCAGCCCGCCCGCCGCGTGCACGCCCTTGGTGCCCGCGCTCTCGGACGCCTGGAGCGCGCCCACCACCGTGACCTCACCCGACGGCGGGGCCGGTGCCTTGGCGCCGGCCGGCAGCCAGCCCCGTACCACCGGCAGGGACTTGCCGCCGTCCGTCTTCAGCATCGTCAGGACATAGCTGCCGCTGCGGCCGTCCAGGTCGCGGTCCGGCACCAGGAACTGCTCGGCGTACCGGCCGCTCGCCTCCGCGTGCCGGCCCGAGGTCTCCTTGTCCACCGGCAGCAGCCGCTCCAGCGGCTCGGTCCTCAGCGTGCCCGGATCCGGGGCCTGCTCCGCCTCCTGGTGCGTGTCGACGCGATCCTCGAACTTGCCCAGCTGCCACACGCCCATGAACAGGCAGAACGGGATCGCCAGCAGGACGAAGACGTTGATCCCCCACCAGCGGGGCGTTCTCAGGAACCGATACACCCCTCCACGGTACGCAGCCACCTCACCCCCCGACCGGCCGGGTCCCCAGGTGACGCGCGGCGAAGGCCAGCTCCAGGCGCACCTGCTTGATCCGCTCCTCCACCACCAGGGAGCCGTGCCCCGCGTCGTACCGGTACACCTCGTGGACCGCGCCGCGCGCCGCCAGCCGGTCCACGTAGTTGTCGATCTGGCGGATCGGGCACCGCGGGTCGTTGACGCCCGCCGAGATGTACACGGGGGCCGTCACCTTGTCGACGTACGTCAGCGGGGACGAGGCCTCGAACCGGTCCGGCACCTCCTCCGGCGAACCCCCGAAGAGCGTGCGGTCCAGCGCCTTCAGGGCCTCCATCTCGTCCGCGTACGCCGTCACGTAGTCGGCGACGGGGACGGCCGCCAGCCCCAGCGACCAGGAGTCCGGCTGGGTGCCGAGCCCCAGCAGCGTCAGATAGCCGCCCCACGAGCCGCCCGACAGGACCAGCTTCGCCGGGTCCGCCAGCCCCGACGCCACCGCCCACTCACGGACCGCGGCGATGTCCTCCAGCTCGATCAGCCCGACCCGGTGCTTCAGCGCGTCCGTCCACTCCCGGCCGTAGCCGGTCGAACCCCGGTAGTTGACCCGGACCACCGCATACCCGTGGTCCAGCCATGCCGCCGGCCCCGCGGCGAAGGCGTCGCTGTCGTGCCAGGCCGGACCTCCGTGCACCTCGAACACGGTCGGGAAGGGCCCCTCGCCGTCCGCGGGCCGCTGGACGAGGGCGTGGACACGGCCGCCGGGGCCCTCCACCCACACGTCCTCCACCGGCACCGACTCCGGAGCCTTCGGGCCGGGCGGGTCCAGGACGACGCCGCCCTCCGTCGAGCGCACCACCGGCGGGCGGGCCGCCGACGACCAGAGGTACTCCACACTGCCGTCCGGGCGGGCCGTGGCCCCCGACACCGACCCGGCCGGGGTCTCCACCCGGACCAGCGCGCCCGTCGCGATGTCGTACCGCCACAGCTCGCTCCGCGCCTCGTAGCTGTGCGCGACCAGCAGTCCCGAGCCGTCCGGATACCACTCCGCCGACACGTCCCCCGGCAGGTCGAGACGCAGGTCCCGCTCCTCGCCCGTCGCCACGTCCCACAGCAGCGGCTCCCACCGGCCCCGACGCTGGTGCCCCACCAGCAGCCGGGTGTCGCCGTCCACCGGCGCGAAGCCCAGGACCGCCAGGCCCAGCTCCACCGTGCCGCCCCTGGTGTCGTCCAGCTCGGCCAGGACCGACGCGTCGTCGGCCCGCAGGACGCGCAGCGCGCAGTGCATGGCGTCGCCGTGCTCCGTGTGCTCGACGGCGATCAGCGTCCCGTCGTGCGACAGATCCCCCACGCCCGCGGACTCGCGGTGCCGGTAGATCTCCACCGGCTCCGCCCCGCCGCGCACCAGATGGATCGTCGAGCCCTCCTCGTCCGTGGAGCTGCCCACCACGATCGTGCCGTCCCGGCCGATCGCCAGACCCGCCGGATAGGCGGGCGCGAGCCCCGGCACCGCGGGCTCGTCCGCGCCACCTTCGAAGGGCTGGCGCATCCATACGCCGAACTCGTCCCCGTCCTTGTCCGAGAACCACCAGATCCACCGGCCGTCCGGGGACAGCGCACCGTCCGTCGTCCCGTTCGGCCGGTCCGTGACCTGCCGCTGCGTGCCGCGCGCCCGGTCCCAGGCGTACAGCTCGTACGTCCCCGTCGCGTTGGACACGAACAGCGAACGGTCCGGTGCCTCCTCCGCCCACTCGGGCAGGGACACGCGCGACGCCCGGAAACGCTGCTCCCAGCGGGGGATCTCGGCGAACTCGTTGCTCTCAGTCATGGCACCCATGATGCTCCGCCCCGCCGACAAACGGTCCGGCCCCTCCGCAACCTGTGGATAACTCCGTCGGATGTGCCGTCCCGGCTTCGGAACGGCCGGTCGGGGTAGCGGCGTTGTCGGAGCCGCTGTCTACGATTCCGACATGACCGCATTCGTCGTCGCCGCCGTCTTCCTGCTGCTCTTCGGCGTCGGCGTGCTCCGCGACCGGCGGCGCTTCGGCAACGCCGTGTACCTCGGCCTCGCCGTCGCCTTCCTCTGCCTCGGCCTGCTCACCGAGATCGACGCGGCGCCGCAGGGCGTGGCCGAGACGGTCATGATCGTCGTGCTGCTGACCTTCTGCCTCGGCCCGGTCGTCCTCGCCGGACTGCTGTGCGCGAACGGCGTGAAGATGGTCCGCAAGGAGGGCAGGCACCCCTCCAACCTCCTCTCGCTCCTCGCCGGCCTGGGCATGTTCGCCCTGATAGGCCTGGTGATCGCCGCCCTGATCACGCGCTCCAAGCCCCTCGGCGTCGCCGTCGGGACGACCGTCGTGGTCCTCGGGTACATCTCCTTCCTCTTCGCCTGCTTCATCGGGTACTCCTACCTCTACGGGCGCATGCGGGTGCGCCGCGACGCCGGCTTCGTCCTCGTCCTCGGTTCCGGCCTGATCGGGGGGACGCGCGTTCCCCCGCTGCTCGCCGGCCGGCTGGAGCGGGGCCGCCAGGTGTACGACGCCCTGGCCGCCCGTGGCGGGCAGCCACCGGTGCTGATCGTCTCGGGCGGGCAGGGGGAGGACGAGGGCGTGCCGGAGTCCCACGCGATGGCGGACTATCTGGTGGAGCGGGGCTTCCCCGCGGACCGGATCGTCCGGGAGGAGCGCTCACGGACGACCGAGGAGAACATGCTCTTCAGCAAGCGTCTGATGGACGAGCTGGCCCCGGACGCGGAATGCGTGATCGTCACCAACAACTTCCACGCCTTCCGCGCCGCTCTGATGGCCCGTCGGGCGGGGGTGAACGGCCAGGTGGTCGGATCCCCCACCGCCGCCTACTTCTGGCCGACCGCGACCCTCAGGGAGTTCGCGGCGGTGTTCCTCCACTACCGGAAGGTCAATCTCGGGATCTGCCTGCTCCTGGCCCTGCTGGGGGTGGTGGCGGGGCTGACCGGCTCAGGACGCCTCTGATCCCGCGGTGGCGTACGACGGTGGTGGCGACCGCGGCGGCCAGCGCGCCGGCGCCGAGGCCGAGCGCCACTCCGGACGGGCCCGACTCGTCGACGACATCGGCGTCCGTGCCGGACCGGACCCCGGCGGGGGCGGGCTGCGGGGCCGGGTGATCGGCGGCGGTGGCGATCGGCCCGCCGCCCCCGAGGACGAGCGCGACGGCGGCGGGTACGGCGGCCCGTGCTATCTGCCTGGTGTCCATGTCTTCAGAGGACCGGAAACCGCCCGTCCGGGCCAGCGGGAGGCCCCCGTTCGGGTCAGTGGGTCACCGAGGAGGACCGGGGCGCGTCATCGGGGTGCGGTGACCGTCGGGTCGGCCACCGGGGTGTCCGCCTTGCTGTCGTCCGGCGACAGCCACGCCATGCCGATGAGCAGGAAGACGACGAAGGCGATGCTCCCGGCGACCGCGGCCGTCTTGCGCGGCCGACGCCGGGAGAGCTCGGCGAGCCCGCCCTCACCGCGCCGAGGGGCCTGGCGCCGGGACGGCGCTCCGGCCGCGGGTCTCGCCTGTTGCGCGGTCCGGGGAGCCGGCTGATGCGCGCGCTGCCCCGGGTGCTGAGGGGAACGGCGGACGTGGGGCTGAGGGTGGGGCTGGGGGTGCTCGCGCCAGGCACCGGAGGCGAACCAGTCGGCGATGTCCCGGGCGGCGGGCCGCTGCTCCGGCTGCTTGGCCAGCATCGACAGGAGGTACGCCTCGAACGCGGCCGGCAGCCCCACGCCGAGCTGCCGGGGCGGAGCAGGCGGCGTGTCGATGTGCTGGTACAGCAGGGCCGTCGCCGTGTCGCCCTGGAACGGGGGCCGCCCGGTGAGGAGTTGGTACAGCACGCAGCCGAGCGAGTACACGTCGGACGCCGACGAGGCGGGCTGTCCGAGCGCGCGCTCCGGGGCGAGATAGAGGCCGGTGCCGACGATCTGCCCCGTGGTGGTCAGTGCCCCCGACGGATCGTCGACGAACCGGGCGATACCGAAGTCGGCGAGTTTCACGGCCCCGCCGGCGTCGACGAGGAGGTTCCCGGGCTTGATGTCCCGGTGCACCACACCCTCCCGGTGCGCCGCGGCGAGCCCGGCGGCGGCGTGCGCGGCGACGACGGCGACCCGCTCCGGCGGCAGTACGGAGGGCGCGCCCGCGTCGGAGGCGAGGCTCGGCCCGTCGACCAACTCCATGACGAGGAACAGCTTTCCGTCCCACGTACCGAAGTCGAAGACCCCCACCACATGCGGATGACTGAGCCGCGCGGCGGTCTGCGCCTCCAGCCGGAACCGGTCGCCCGCCGACGGGTCGACCTCGTGCCCGAGCATCAACTTCACGGCGACGGAACGCCCGAGCACCTCGTCGGTGGCCTGCCACACCTCGCCCATACCGCCACGCCCGATACACATCTGAAGCCGATATCGGTCCGCGACCAGCACCTGAGACCCAGCCTTTCGTCGGTCAGCCCACCTGACAGGAACACTCCAGAGTAGAGCGACCCGATCACCGCCCCGCTCCCGAGGCACCCTCCGACCGACCTTGAAACGATCTCGCGACAACCGACACCGCCCCTCCACGGACGGAGCCCCGAAAGATCCCGCCCCGAGCGGACGCCCAGACGGGCATGACTCCATGACTGGTCGTCAGTCAGGTGGCCCAGTCACGGAACAGACGCAGTACTTCGCCGAGGTTGAGAGGACCGCAGGACGCCTGGAAGGCGTCATCCGACACCTGCACCATGATCCAGTCGGAGTCGCTGCGCCGGACGTCGGTGCGGGCGCGGGGCCGGCCGGCCAGAGACGTCTCCGCGAGATCGATGCGGACGGTCCAGCCAGGGTTGTCGAGCGTCGCGATGCGCACGCCCCATTCGTGTTCCCAGTCACCGTCGCACTGGGCTTTGTACCAGTGCTGAAGCCAGCTGAGTTCCCCGCTCGTGTCCGACATGGCTGATGATCCTACGAGGCGGGGTCGTAGTGAGCGACGTGCGGAGGGGAACGGAGACGGAAACAGGTGAGGCACCTACGGAGATCCGTAGGTGCCTCACCTGGTGTTTCGGCTGTCGGGGTGGCGGGATTTGAACCCACGACCTCTTCGTCCCGAACGAAGCGCGCTGCCAAGCTGCGCTACACCCCGATGTCACTGCTCGGTTCTTCACGTCGCGGCGACATCGATTACTTTAGCCCACCCGCGCCCTGAGACGAAATCCGGTTTTCGCGGGGCCGGACCGCAGGTCGGACGTGGTCCGGAGAGTCCAGGCCACCAGGGCGCTGCCCAGGACAGGGTCGATCACCACCCCGCCGCCGCAGCCGGAGCGATCAAGGTGCGGAAGGCTCCCCCGGGGCCGCCGTAGAGGGGCGAGCCGGTCAGGCGCGCGCCGTCAGCGTCAGCAGTGTCGCCTCCGGCGGACAGGCGAAGCGGACCGGGGTGAACCGGTTGGTGCCGCATCCCGCCGAGACGTGGAGGAAGGAGGTCCGCTCCTCGACCGTGTGCGTCGAGAGGCCCTTGACCCGGTCCGTGTCCAGGTCGCAGTTGGTCACCAGCGCTCCGTAGAAGGGGATGCACAGCTGCCCGCCGTGCGTGTGCCCCGCCAGGATCAGTTCGTACCCGTCCGCCGTGAAGGCGTCGAGCGTGCGCAGGTACGGCGCGTGCACCACGGCCAGCGAGAAGTCGGCCGAGGCGTCGGGCCCGCCCGCCACCCGCTCGTAACGGTCCCGCTTGATGTGCGGGTCGTCCAGGCCGGTGAAGGCCAGCTCCAGGTCGGGCAGCTTGAGCCGGCCGCGGGTGTTGGTCAGGTTCACCCAGCCCGCCGCGTCGAAGGCGTCCCGCATGCCCTCCCACGGGTTGTGGACGGCGCCGACCACCGGGGCGTTGCCGTTCAGCCCGTGCCGGCCCTGCGTCTTCTCCAGGAGATAGCGGGCGGGATTGCGCAGCCGGGGGCCGTAGTAGTCGTTGGAGCCGAAGACGTACACCCCCGGGAACTCCATCAGGGGCCCCAGCGCGTCCACGACCTCCGGCACCGCCTCCGTGTCGGAGAGGTTGTCGCCGGTGTTCACGACGAAGTCGGGGCGCAGCCCCGCCAGCGACTGCAGCCACGCCCGCTTCTTGCGCTGACCGCACACCATGTGGATGTCCGAGACCTGAAGGACCCGCAGATCCCGCATCCCCGGAGGGAGTACGGGGATGGTCACCCGTCGCAGGCGGAACGAGCGGGCCTCGAAGCCCGCCGCGTAGACGATTCCGGCCGCGGCCGTCGCCGTGAGGCCTGCCGTGATCTTCAGGGGGATCCCGTACCGTGCGCGCATCCCCCCATGGTCGCAGACCGGGCCGCTCCGGTCGCCGCACGGGCGGCAGTCGGACGGCAGCCGGGCCGGGGGAGGGGGCACCCGCGGCCGCGACAGGCGGCAGCAGGGCCGGGGGACGGGGCGGGAAGCGGTGTGGCCAGGCCGCTGGGCGTAATGCGGGGGCGGGCGACGCGTCCCACCTGACACACTTGGCCCCATGACCACGCTCAAGGCCAAGCTGCAGGACGACCTCAACGCCGCCATCAGGGAGCGCGACGAGCTGCGCTCCTCGACGCTGCGGCTCACCCTCTCCGCGATCACCAAGGAAGAGGTCGCGGGCAAGACCAAGCGCGAGCTCTCCGACGACGAGGTGCAGAAGGTGATCGCCAAGGAGGCGAAGAAGCGCCGCGAGGCCGCGGACGCCTTCGCCCAGGGTGGTCGGGCCGAGTCCGCCGAGCGCGAGAAGGCGGAGGGCGTCCTCCTGGACGCGTACCTGCCGCAGCAGCTCGGCGACGACGAGCTGGAGAAGATCGTCGCCGCCGCCGTCGCCGAGGCGAAGGGCGCGGGCGCCGAGGGGCCGCGCGCGATGGGTGCCGTCATGAAGATCGTGAACCCGCAGGTCGCCGGGCGGGCCGAGGGCGGCCGTGTCGCCGCCACCGTCAAGAAGCTCCTCGCGGGCTGACCAGCGCTCCCCATCCGGCAGCCGGCACGCCCCACCGCACAGGAGAAGGGCGCCCCCTGAGGGGGCGCCCTTCTTCATGTCCCTACACCTGTCGGCTACCGTCCGCCGCCACCGTTGCCATTGCCCCGGCCGCCACCGTTACCGCCACCGCCGAACAGGTCCGGCGGGATGGTGATGCCCGGGAAGGTGTCGTCGTCGCCCCGGCCGTCGCCGCCCGGCTTGTTGTTGCCGCCCGGACGCTGGCGGCCCTTGTCCTTCTCCTTGTCCTCGGGCTTCTCGCCACGCGGTACGGAGATCGGCGCGAACTGCGGCGTCTCGGAGGCGCTGAGCGCCCCGGTCATCGCGATCTTCCAGATCGGTCCCGGCAGACAGCCACCGCAGACCTTGTCGTAGACCTCGCCGCCGATGGTGATGTCGAACATCGACGTCTTCTCGCCGACGTCGTCACCGACCCAGACCGCCGTGGACAGGTTCGGGGTGTAGCCGACGAACCAGGCGTCCTTGCGGTCGTTGGTCGTACCCGTCTTGCCGGCGTTGTCGCGGTCGCTCAGGCCGGCCTTCGTACCGGTGCCGTCCTCGACGACGCCCTTCAGCATCTGGTTGACGGTGTCGGCCGTCCGCTCGCTCATCGCCCGCGAGCACTCGCTGCGCGGCACCTTCAGCTTCTGGCCGGTCGCCGTCGTGATCGACTCGATGGCGACCGGGGTGCAGTACTGGCCCCGGTTGGCGAAGGTGGCGTAGACGGCCGCCATGTCGAGCGGGGTGGCCTCCTGGCCGCCGAGGGTGATCGACGGAAGTTCCTTGAGCTTCTTGCCGAGCTCACGCTCGTACCCCATCTTCTTCGCCATCTCGATCGTCTCGCAGAGGCCGGTCAGCTGCTCCAGCTTCGCGAAGTACGTGTTGATGGACTTGCCGAGCGCGCTCGTCATGTCCCAGCTGCCGGCCTCGGACTCCAGCTCGTTCTGCAGGACCCAGTCGCCGCTGCCCGCCGGGCCGCCCGCGCAGGTGTTGTACGAGCTCATCGGCAGCGTGATCTTCCACGGCGTCGCGAAGGACTGTGCCGGGCTCAGCCCCTTCTCCAGGGCCGCCGCGGCCGTGATCGGCTTGAAGGTCGAACCGACCTGGAAGCCGTAGGTCGTGCCGCCCATCTTGCTGCCGACGGCCAGGTTGAGCGTCGTCTGGTGCTGCTTCTGGTCGAGTCCGTACGGGCGGGACTGACCCATCGACAGGATCTTGCCGGTGCCCGGCTGGACCTGGACCACCGAGGCGGCGACCTTGTCGTCCTCGTAGATCTTGGCGACGGCGGCCTCGTTCGCCGCCTCCTGCGCGCGCGGGTCGAGCGTGGTCCGGACCGTCAGACCGCCGAGGTTCCACAGCTTCTGCCGTTCCTCGGACGTCTTGCCGAAGACCGGGTCGTTCAGGATCGTCTTGCGGACGTAGTCGCAGAAGAAGCCGGCGCCGTCGACCGCGGTGATGCAGCCGTTCTTCGGCGCCTTCACCTTCAGCTTGATCGGGGCGGCCATGGCCCGGTCCGCCTCCGCCTGGCTGATGTCCTTCACGTCGGCCATGCGCTGCAGCACGATGTTGCGCCGCTTGGTGGCCTCCTGGACGTCGTTGACCGGGTCGTAGCGGCTCGGGGACTGGACGAGGCCGGCCATCATGGCGGCCTCCTCCAGCTTGAGGTCCGCGGCGGGCTTGGAGAAGTACCGCTGGGAGGCCGCCTCGACGCCGTAGGCCTGCTGCCCGAAGAAGGTGATGTTGAGGTAGTTCTCGAGGATCTTCTTCTTCCCCAGCTCCTCCTCGACCTGGATCGCGTACTTCAGTTCGCGCACCTTGCGGCCGATGGTCTGCTGGGTGGCCTGGGCGACCTTCTCGGGGTCGTCGCCGGCCTCCTCCACGAAGACGTTCTTGACGTACTGCTGGGTGAGCGTGGACGCGCCCTGGGCCACGCCGCCCGACTGGGCGTTGCGGTTGATCGCGCGCAGCACGCCCTTGAGGTCGACCGCGCCGTGTTCGTAGAACCGCGAGTCCTCGATCGCGACGATCGCCTTCTGCATGTACGGGGAGACCTTCTCCAGCGGCACGACCTTGCGGTCGCGCGAGTACACGGTGGCGATGGCGCCGCCCTCGGAGTCGAGGATCGTGGTGCGCTGACTCAGGGGCGGGGTCTTCAGGTTGGAGGGGATCTCGTCGAATCCCTCGACCGTGCCCTTGGCGGCCAGGCCCAGTGCCCCGGCCGCGGGCAGGGCGATGCCCGCCAAGACGGCTCCGGAGAGCACACTGACACCAAGGAACTTGGCGGCCTGCTGGGTCCCGGTCAGACCTCCGCCGGAGCGCTTCTTTGCCATGGGGGCAGCCTAATCCGTCGATGGCGGCGTTCAGCGGGAGCGGGGCCTCTCGGAGCGTTCGAGTACCAGACCGTGACACTCGAACGGCGGCGAGAAGGGTGAGACGGCGGCGGCGGGGGCGTCCACGGCCTGCGGAAAGGGCGCAAAGAACGGGTCAAATCCCCCCGAAGCGCCCTTGGGGTCCCCCATCGGTGAGGAATCCGGCCCGAGGGGCGCACCGGCTCCGGTGGAGGCCGGGTGAGGGCCGGGAGGGGGTCGCGTGAGGGTCGCCGCGACACCTCGCGGAGGTTCCGAATCGCCGGACAGGCGCACAGGCGTTGGCCTAAGCTGCTCTCGACTGTCACGGCGGCGCGGTGCACGACAAGACCCGGACCTGACGTCGGCGCGGCGCCTCCCCACGAACCCGAGCGTGGGAAGCCGTGCCCGGTTCCGCCCTGTGCGTCACCCGACGTCCCTTGTGGTCACGGCACAGAAGCATGAACTGTACCGGTCTGCCGCTTTGGAGCCGCATGTCCTCGGGTCACTCCTCTGGGTGATCTGCCGCGTACGCATAGTCCGTTCGGGCCATTCAAGATTGGGCCCGAAGGGGGTGTTGCGCTGTGCCCACCTTCCGTAACGTCACCAACTGGCAGCGGTGAATATGCCGCTACCGCCGTGGGGGAGCCTCGATTCGGGAGAGGACGGCGCCGGTATGGGCTGGGTAGCTGACTGGAGTGCGCAGGCGGCCTGCCGCACTACCGATCCGGATGAACTTTTCGTGCAAGGCGCGGCACAGAACAGGGCGAAGGCGGTGTGCACCGGATGCCCGGTGCGGACCGAGTGCCTGGCCGACGCCCTCGACAACCGCGTGGAGTTCGGCGTGTGGGGCGGCATGACGGAGCGCGAGCGACGCGCCCTGCTGCGCCGGCGGCCGACCGTCACCTCGTGGCGGCGACTGCTCGAGACCGCACGCACGGAATACGAGCGCGGAGCGGGCCTGCTGCCCGTGGCGATGGAGGACGACGCGACGTACGAGGCGTACGCGGCGGTGGGCTGACCGCCCCCGGCGAACGAGAAGCGACCCGGACAAAGCCGATCCGGACGAAGCCGATCCGGACGGACACGTACCGGACGGAGGCGTACCGGACGAAGGTGATCCGGGCGTTCAGAAGGCTCAGCCGGGAGGAACACGTCCCGCCGTGAGCCGAGCGCCGATGGCCCGCAGCCCAGCGAGATCGTGTACGTCGCCGGGCAGGGCCGCCACCTCGGCGACCGCCACCTCCGGGTGGAGCGTCGTGAAACGGTCCCGCGTGCGCTGCTCACGCGCGAGCACCTGCATCCGCTCGGCGTGCAGACGGAGAAGTCCCGCCGTCAGCTGCCGGAGGTCCTCGGCGTCGGGGTTCCCGAAGCTCTCGGGGTCGCCGGGACGGCCGGAGCCGCGCGCGGCCGTGGGGTCGGCCGCGAGGTCGGCTGTGGGGGCAGCCACATGCTGATCACCGTCGGGCCCACCCTGCTCGTCGGGCCTGACGTACTCGTCGCGCTTGTCACGCTGCTCGTCGTGCTCGCTGCGTTCGTCGTGCTCGTCGTGCGGAGGTGCGGCGGCGGTGGCGATGGTCGACGGCTCGGGGGAGTTGACCCGGGAGCCACGAACATCAGCCTTCCCTGCCCCCTGATCCACAATGCGCCCCTCCTCAAGATTTTCCGCGGCGGCCCGTGCCCGCTCGGCCGACAGCCGGGCGGCACCGCTGCCGTGGACGCGATTGAGGACGAGCCCGGCCAGCGGCATCTCCTCCGCGGCCAGCCGCTCCACGAAGTACGCCGCCTCCCGCAGCGCGTCCCGCTCCGGCGTCGCCACCACCAGGAACGCCGTCCCCGGCGCCTGAAGCAGCTTGTACGTCGCGTCCGCCCGGGTCCGGAAGCCGCCGAACATCGTGTCCATGGCCGACACGAACGTCTGCACATCCTTCAGGAACTGACCCCCCAGCAGCTTCCCCAGCGTCCCGGTCATCATCGACATGCCGACATTGAGGAACTTCATCCCCGCCCGGCCGCCCATCTTCGCGGGCGCGATGAGGAGCTTGATGAACTTCCCGTCCAGGAAGGACCCCAGCCGCTTCGGCGCGTCCAGGAAATCGAGCGCGGAGCGCGACGGCGGGGTGTCGACGACGATCAAATCCCACTCGTCCCTGGCCCGCAGCTGCCCGAGCTTCTCCATCGCCATGTACTCCTGCGTGCCGGCGAAACCGGCCGACAGGGACTGGTAGAAGGGGTTCTCCAGGATCGCCCGCGCCCGCTCGGCGTCCGCGTGCGCCTCGACGATCTCGTCGAAGGTCCGCTTCATGTCCAGCATCATGGCGTGCAGCTCCCCGGCGCCCGGCCCCTCGATGCCGTCGACCCTCCGCGGGATGTTGTCGAGCGAGTCGATCCCCATCGACTGGGCGAGTCGCCGCGCCGGATCGATCGTCAGGACGACGACCTTCCGGCCCCGCTCGGCCGCCCGTACGCCGAGGGCCGCCGCGGTCGTCGTCTTGCCCACACCGCCGGCGCCGCAACAGACGATGATCCGGGTGCCCGGGTCGTCGATGAGCGGGTCCAGGGCCAGGGCGGGGGCCGCGTCGAGACCGTTCGACGGCACGGCGCCGGTCCACGCGGCACCGGTCCACGCCGCATCCGTGCCCGCGGTCTCCCTGCTCGCGGCATCCGTGCTCGCGGTCTCCGTCACGCGCCCGCCCCTTGCTTCCGCAGTTCCTTCGCCAGCCGGTACAGGCCCGCGATGTCCCCTCCGTCCCCCAGGAAGGGCAGTTCGTACGCCGGTACGTCGAGCCGGCGCAGGACCGCCCGCTGCTCCCGCTCCAGCTCCACGCGCTGCGCGTGCTGCGCCGCCTGCTCAAGGAGGGGCCCGACCAGCTCCGTACCGCCGCTGACGCCCGCCTCGGCCAGGGTCCTCGCGACCGCGTCCCGGTGGTCCCCGGAGGCCGCCCGTACCGCCGCCTCGTCGAGGACGTGCGGGCGGACCATGTTCACGATGACGTTGCCCACCGGCAGGTCGGCCGACCGCAGCTCCGCGATGCCGTCCGCGGTCTCCTGGACCGGCATCTCCTCCAGGAGCGTGACCAGGTGCACCGCCGTCTCGGGCGACTTCAGGACCCGCATCACGGCCTGCGCCTGGTTGTGTATCGGGCCGATCCTGGCCAGCCCCGCCACCTCGTCGTTGACGTTGAGGAAGCGGGTGATCCGGCCGGTCGGGGGCGCGTCCATGACGACATGGTCGTAGGTGTGGCCACCGTGCTTCTCGCGGCGGCGGACCGCCTCGCAGGCCTTGCCGGTCAGCAGCACGTCCCGTACGCCCGGGGCGATCGTCGTCGCGAAGTCGATCGCGCCCAGCTTCTTCAAGGCCCGCCCGGCGCTGCCCAGTTTGTAGAACATCTGGAGGTAGTCGAGGAGCGCGCGCTCGGCGTCGATGGCGAGCGCGAAGACCTCACCACCGCCCGGGGCGACGGCGATCTTGCGCTCCTCGTACGGAAGGGCCTCCGTCTCGAAGAGCTGTGCGATGCCCTGCCTGCCTTCGACCTCCACGAGGAGGGTCCGCTTGCCCTCCGTCGCGAGGGCGAGCGCGAGGGCGGCGGCGACCGTCGTCTTACCGGTACCACCCTTGCCGCTGACGACCTGGAGCCTGCTCACGCCGTCGAGCCTAACCACTGGCACTGCGCCCCGGGCGCGCACGGGGCGGATTGGGCGGGTCATGGGGCCCGGGTACCCCGCCCCGCGCGCCGCACGCGGCCCGGCTCGGGGGGTGCCGGGAGGCGCCGGGAGGAGGGGTCCGGCGGGGCAGCCGATACAGTCGGCCCCATGACCAAGTGGGAGTACGCGACTGTGCCGCTTCTGGTGCACGCGACGAAGCAGATTCTGGACACCTGGGGCGAGGACGGCTGGGAGCTCGTCCAGGTCGTGCCCGGGCCGAACAACCCCGAGCAGCTCGTGGCCTACCTGAAGCGGGCGAAGCCGTGAGCGGGGCCGTGGAGGCCAAGCTGGCCGAGCTGGGCCTGACCCTGCCCGAGGTCGTCCCGCCGCTGGCCGCGTACCAGCCGGCCGTGCGGTCCGGCGCCTACGTCTACACCTCGGGCCAGCTCCCGATGGTGGACGGCAAGCTTCCGGTGACCGGCAAGGTCGGCGCCGAGGTCACCGCCGACGAGGCCAAGGAGCTCGCGGCCACCTGCGCGCTGAACGCGCTCGCCGCCGTGAAGTCGGTCGCCGGTGACCTGGACCGGATCAAGCGGGTCGTGAAGGTCGTGGGCTTCGTCGCCTCCGCCGCCGACTTCACCGGGCAGCCGGGCGTGATCAACGGCGCCAGCGAGCTGCTCGGCGCGGTCCTCGGCGAGAAGGGCGTGCACGCGCGCAGCGCGGTCGGCGTGGCCGTCCTGCCGCTGGACGCCCCGGTCGAGGTCGAGGTCCAGGTGGAACTCCAGGACTGACACACCGCCCGTACCACCGTGTACGTCCCGGTACGCCGGGACGTCGGGACACCGCCAGGGAGCCGGTCCCCCCGCCCGGGGGGATCGGCTCTCGTGCATCCCGGGCGCCCGGCATACCATCCGGCCATGGCGAATGGTCAGTGGTACCCCCCGGAATGGCCCGACCGCATCCGCGCTCTCGCGGCGGGCGAGCTCGTCCCCGCCGCCCCCAGGCGGGCCGCCACCGTCATGCTGCTGCGCGACGGCGCCGCGGGCCCGGAGCAGGCCCCCGGCCAGGGGCACGACCAGGAGCAGGGGCGGGAACGGGGTCAGGGCCCGAGCGTCCACATGCTGCGGCGGCGCGCCTCCATGGCCTTCGCGGGCGGCGCGTACGCCTATCCCGGCGGCGGGGTCGATCCGCGCGACGAGCACCCGGTCCGCTGGGCCGGGCCGTCCCTGGAGACCTGGGCCGTCCGCCTCGGCGTCACGGACCCGCGGGAGGCGCAGGCGATCGTCTGCGCGGCCGTCCGGGAGACGTACGAGGAGGCGGGCGTGCTGCTCGCCGGCGGGACCGCGCAGACCGTCGTCGGCGACACGACCGGCGACGACTGGGAGAAGGACCGTGCGGCGCTGGTCGCCCGCGAGCTGTCCTTCGCCGACTTCCTCGACCGGCGCGGCCTGGTGCTGCGGTCGGATCTGCTGGGTGCGTGGGCGCGCTGGATCACGCCGGAGTTCGAGCCCCGGCGCTATGACACCTGGTTCTTCGTGGCCGTGCTGCCGGCCGGGCAGCGTACGCGCAACGCCTCCACCGAGGCGGACCGGACCGTGTGGATCCGCCCGGCCGACGCGGCGGCGGGGTACGACCGCGGCGAGCTGATGATGATGCCGCCGACGATCTCCACCCTGCGGGCTCTGGAACGTTTCGCCACGGCCGCGGAGGCCCTGGCCGCGGCCGAGGGGCAGGACCTGGCCCCCGTCCTCGCGCAGGCGCGCCTCGCGGGCGACGAGGTGGTCCTGAGCTGGCCGGGGCACGACGAGTTCACCAAGCACATCCCGAGCGGGGGAAGCGGCCGATGACGGACGCGGCGGCGCTGCCGGGCCAGCCGAGGGGAGGGGTCCTCTCCGGGCAGGCGACGGCCCGCGCCCACAACGTCCTCGCGCCGAACCCCTCCGCGATGACCCTGGACGGCACCAACACCTGGATCGTCTCCGAGCCGGACTCCGACCTCGCCGTCGTCATCGACCCCGGGCCGCTCGACGACGGCCATCTGCGGCACGTCGTGCGGACGGCGGAGCGGCTCGGCAAGCGGGTCGCGCTGACGCTGCTCACCCACGGCCACCCGGACCACGCGGAGGGCGCGGGCCGGTTCGCCGAGCTGACCGGGACGCGGGTCCGCGCGCTCGACCCGGCGCTGCGGCTGGGCGACGAGGGGCTCGGGGCCCGGGACGTGATCGACGTCGGCGGCCTGGAGCTGCGCGTGGTGCCGACGCCGGGCCACACGTCGGACTCGCTCTCGTTCCATCTGCCCGCCGACCGGGCCGTCCTGACGGGGGACACCATCCTCGGGCGGGGCACCACCATCGTCGCGCACCCCGACGGGCGGCTCGGCGACTACCTGGACTCGCTGCGCCGGCTGCGCTCGCTCACCGTGGACGACGGGGTCCACACGGTCCTGCCGGGCCACGGGCCGGTGCTCCAGGACGCCCAGGGGGCGGTGGAGTTCTATCTCGCCCACCGCGCCCATCGCCTCGCGCAGGTCGAGACGGCGGTCGAGAACGGCCATACGACCCCGGCGGAGGTCGTCGCGCACGTCTACGCCGATGTGGACCGTTCCCTGTGGCCCGCGGCCGAGCTCTCCGTACGGGCGCAGCTCGAATACCTCGGCGAGCACGGTCTGATCTGACGGCCGGCAGGCGCTTCCCCGCACACCCGAGAACGATCTTCCGTTCGTGCTTTACGCTCCGCTTACGTTTGGCCGTAGCTCTCGGGGGGTTCACCTGTGTTCGTCATATCCATCCTGCTGCTCATCACCGCGGTGGTGCTCTATTTCGTCGGGCGCGCGCAGGGCACGACGGGGCTGAAGCTGGGCGCCCTCGGCGCCCTCGTCGCCGGGGTCTTCTCGCTGCTGGCATCGATGCTCTACATCATCAGCGCGTACGAGGTCGGCGTGCCGGTCGCCTTCGGCAAGGTCGGCTCTCCGATGACGTCCGGGATGCACGTCAAGTCCCCGTTCACCGACGTCACGACCTTCTCGACCCGCCCGGTCGACCTCAACCTCTCCGACAAGGACGTGGTCGAGGTCCGCTCCTCGCAGGGCGGTGTCATGTACGCCGAGGTGACGGTGAAGTGGGCGGTGACCCCGGCCAAGGCGGTGGAGCTGTACCGGCTCGCCGGCAGCGAGGACGCCATCCAGCAGCGGCTGGTCTACCCGGACAGCCGGGAGATCGTCCGCAACGTCTTCGCGCGCCACACGAGCGAGCAGGGCTACGCCAGTGACCGCGAGAAGATCAACGCCGAGATCGGCGACCTGATCAAGGAGCGGCTGGCGCCCCGCGGTATCGCCGTCACCACGGTCAACCTGCGCAACGTGAAGCCGTCCGACGCCCTGCAGGGGCAGATCGACCGCAAGATCCAGCAGCAGCAGGCCACCGAGCGGGCCACCGAGGCCGCCCGCACGGCCAAGGCCGAGGCCGACCGGCGCCGCATCGAGGCCGAGGGCATCGCGCGCGCCAACAAGATCCTCAACGACTCGCTGACCGACAAGGTCCTGATGAACCAGTGCATCGAGGCGTACCGGGAGGCCTCGTCGAAGAACCCGGTGTACGCGGTGCCGTGCGGCGGCGCGAGCGGGAACCCGCTGATCGTGGACGGCACCAAGCGGTAGACCGCCACGGGCCCGGTCCTCCCGGGCCCGTTCGCGGGACCGTTCGAGGCCCGGCCGCGGATCCACCCGCGGTCGGGTCCTCGCCGGAACGCGCGAAGGGCCGCCCCGGTGCGACCGGGGCGGCCCTTCGCGTGCGTACGGGGGTGCTTACCGCGAGCGCTTCGCGAGGCGCTCCACGTCCAGCAGGATCACGGCACGCGCCTCCAGGCGCAGCCAGCCGCGCTGGGCGAAGTCCGCGAGCGCCTTGTTGACCGTCTCGCGGGAGGCGCCGACCAGCTGGGCCAGCTCCTCCTGGGTCAGGTCGTGGACGACGTGGATGCCCTCCTCCGACTGCACGCCGAAGCGGCGCGACAGGTCGAGGAGCGCGCGGGCGACACGGCCCGGGACGTCCGAGAAGACCAGGTCGGACATCTGGTCGTTGGTCTTGCGCAGCCGGCGGGCGACCGCGCGCAGCAGGGCGGTGGCCACCTCGGGGCGGGCGTTCAGCCAGGGCTGGAGGTCGCCGTGGCCGAGGCCGAGCAGCTTGACCTCGGTCAGCGCCGTCGCGGTGGCGGTGCGCGGGCCCGGGTCGAAGAGGGACAGCTCGCCGATCAGCTCGCCGGGGCCGAGGACGGCCAGCATGTTCTCCCGGCCGTCGGGCGAGGTGCGGTGGAGCTTCACCTTGCCGTCCGTGACCACGTACAGGCGGTCGCCGGGGTCCCCCTCGTGGAACAGCGCGTCGCCACGGGCGAGCGTCGCTTCACTCATCGAGGCGCGCAGCTCCGCGGCCTGCTCGTCATCGAGCGCCGCGAAGAGCGGGGCGCGCCGCAGAACGTCGTCCACGAATTCTCTCCTATGTCGACCTGCTCAGGGGATCTTGATCCCATGATGCCGGACGCACAAAACAGTGCGATCAATCACAACAAGTTTGACGTACCGAACGCCCCGCCCGTACGTCAGGGGCCCGATTGGGTCGTGATCGGCCGTGCCCAGGGCGGATGTCGGTGGTGGCCCTTAGGCTGGCCGGGTGTCCAACTCGCCGGTGAGAGCGCAGGCCAAGGGGGCTGGGAGAGTGTCCGCCAAGGGTGATTCCGCTGTGGGCGAACAGGGTGTGCCCAATCGGGCAAATGCGACAAACCGCCCGCAAAAGGGGGCGGTGAAGGCTTCGAAGAAGCCCGCTGCGGCCACGAAGAAGGCCGCGCCCGCCAAGAAGTCCGCACCGCCCGGCGAGAAGACCCCCGCGGCCACGTCGAAGAGCGCCCCGCCCGCCAAGAGGACCGCGCCCCCGAAGGCGGAGACCCGGCTCGGCATGGTGCGGCGGGCCCGGAAGATCAACCGGGAGCTGGCCGACGTCTTTCCGTACGCCCATCCCGAGCTGGACTTCCGCAACCCCTTCGAGCTGCTGGTCGCCACGGTCCTCTCCGCCCAGACCACCGACCTGAGGGTCAACCAGACCACCCCCGCCCTCTTCGCCCGCTATCCCACGCCCGAGGACCTCGCCGCCGCCGCCCCCGAGGAGATCGAGGAGCTGATCCGGCCCACCGGCTTCTTCCGTGCGAAGACCAAGTCGATCATGGGCCTGGCCACCGCCCTCCGGGACGACTTCGGCGGCGAGGTCCCCGGCCGGCTCGACGACCTCGTCAAGCTGGCCGGTGTGGGCCGCAAGACCGCCTTCGTCGTCCTCGGCAACGCCTTCGGCGTGCCCGGCATCACCGTCGACACCCACTTCATGCGGCTCGCCCGCCGCTGGAAGTGGACCGAGAGCGACGACCCGGTCAAGATCGAGGCCGAGGTCGCCGAGATCTTCCCCAAGAGCGAGTGGACGATGCTCTCGCACCGGGTGATCTTCCACGGCCGCCGGATCTGCCACGCCCGCAAGCCCGCCTGCGGCGCCTGCCCGATCGCCCCGCTCTGCCCGGCGTACGGCGAGGGGGAAACCGACCCGGAGAAGGCGGAGAAGCTCCTGAAGTACGAGAAGGGCGGCTTCCCCGGCCAGCGGCTGAACCCGCCTCCGGACTATCCGGGCCGTCCCGCCCCGCCCGCCGCCGGCGTCGCCCCCGGGGCGGACGCCTGACCCGGCCCGGAGGGAACGAAGCCATGCTCCGATCGCGTTGGGAACACGGGGGTGCCTATGACGCGCACTGACGAAGAGACGGCGGCCGATCCGACCCACGGCGTCGGGACCGGCGGACTGCTCAGCAGGGCCGGGCTGCCCGGCTGGCTCGCCCCGGTGGAGCGGGCGGCCCGCACGGTCGAGCCCGAGCAGCTCAGCCGCTTCCTGCCGCCCGCCGACGGCGCGGGACGCCAGTCCGCCGTCCTCGTCCTCTTCGGCGAGGGCGAACGCGGACCCGAGCTGCTGCTGATGGAGCGGGCCGGGACGCTCCGCTCGCACGCCGGGCAGCCTTCCTTCCCCGGCGGCGCCCTCGACCCCGAGGACGGCCCCCCGGCCGACGGCGGCCTGCTGCGGGCCGCCCTGCGGGAGGCCGAGGAGGAGACCGGACTCGACCCCTCCGGCGTCCAGATCTTCGGCGTGCTGCCCCAGCTCTACATCCCGGTGAGCCGGTTCGTCGTCACCCCCGTCCTCGGCTGGTGGCGCGCCCCCAGCCCCGTCGGCGTGGTCGACCCCGCCGAGACCGCCCGGGTCTTCACCGTCCCCGTGGCGGATCTCACGGACCCGGCCAACCGCGCGACCACCGTCCACCCCAGCGGCCACAAGGGCCCCGCGTTCCTGGTCGAATCGGCTCTGGTCTGGGGATTCACGGCCGGAGTCATCGACCGGATCCTCCACTTCGCCGGCTGGGAGAGACCGTGGGACCGGGCCAAGCAGGTCCCGCTCGACTGGCGCTCATGACAGGCTGACCCAGGCGACCGAAGACGAATCTGCGAGGCTACTGACGGTGAACGTGCTGGACATCCTGCTACTGCTCGCCGCCGTGTGGTTCGCGATCATCGGTTATCGCCAGGGCTTCGTGGTCGGCATCCTGTCCGTGATCGGCTTCCTCGGCGGCGGTCTCGTCGCCGTCTTCCTGGTGCCCGTCATCTGGAAGCAGCTGACGGACAACTCCGAGGTCGGCACCACCGCGACCGTCGTCTTCGTGATCGTGGTCATCGTCCTGGCCTCGATCGGCCAGGCCTTCACCACCCACCTGGGCAACAAGCTGCGCCGGCACATCACCTGGTCGCCCGCGCGCGCCCTCGACGCCACCGGCGGCGCGCTGGTCAACGTCGTCGCGATGCTGCTCGTCGCCTGGCTCCTCGGCTCGGCGCTCGCCCGGACCTCGATGCCCACCCTGGGCAAGGAGGTCCGCAGCTCCAAGGTGCTGCTCGGCGTGGAGCGCGTGATGCCCGATCAGGCGTCCACGTGGTTCACCGACTTCACCTCCACGCTCTCCCAGAACGGCTTCCCGCAGGTCTTCAGCCCCTTCGCCAACGAGCCCATCACCGAGGTCCGGCCCCCGGACCCGGCGCTCGCGGGCAGCCCGGTCGCCGCCCGCGTCCAGCGGTCGATCGTCAAGGTCGTCGGTACGGCACCGAGCTGCGGCAAGGTCCTCGAAGGCACCGGCTTCGTCTTCTCCGACCGCCGCGTCATGACCAACGCCCACGTCGTCGGCGGCGTCGACGAGCCCACCGTCCAGATCGGGGGCGAGGGCCGGCTGTACGACGCGAAGGTCGTGCTCTACGACTGGGAGCGGGACATCGCCGTCCTGGACGTGCCGGAACTGGACGCCCAGCCCCTCCGCTTCGCCGCCGAGGACGCCCGCAGCGGGGACAACGCCATCGTCGCCGGCTTCCCGGAGAACGGCTCGTACGACGTCCGCTCGGCACGCGTCCGGGGCCGCATCAGCGCCAAGGGGCCCGACATCTACCACCGTGGCGAGGTGCGCAGGGACGTGTACTCGCTCTACGCGACGGTCCGTCAGGGCAACTCCGGCGGCCCGCTGCTCACCGCCGACGGCGAGGTGTCGGGCGTGATCTTCGCCCGGTCCCTCGACGACGCCAACACCGGCTACGCCCTGACGGTCGACGAGATCCGCGAGGACATCATCCGTGGCCAGGCCGCGAACCAGCAGGTGGACAGCGAGGGCTGCGCGCTCTAGCGAAGCCGAAGCCGGAGGCGAAGCCCGCGTCGGAGCCGATGACGGCGTCGGAGCCTCAGGGGGACGTACGGTCAGGGGCGTGGGCGGCCGGAACGATCCGGTGAACGGCCGGCCGCCCACGGCCCTGGCGCGTCCGCGCTCAGTCGCGCGTGTGACGGAGCCGAGCCGAGACCCAACGGGCCCGGCGGCGCAGGATGCGCGGGATGCCGATCTCCTCCCGCGCGGCATGGGAGTGACCCTGGTCCTGCGGGCCACCCCTCTCCAGAGAGCCCGGCCCAGCGGCCGAGCGTCGGTTGCGTGCTGTGTCACCGTAGTCGTGCGTCCAGCCCATACCCCGACGTTTGCCCGGGGCCCAAGGTCGGTAATCGCCCCGGGGCCCGCCAATTGGAGTATGCGCCCGGCACATGGCTGTTCGGGAGGCGTGACTTCGTTCGTACGGGCGGGAGGCGGGCGATGCCCGTCCTCGCGGCCGGTTCAGCGGTCCGGCTCGGGGTCCTTCAGCCAGTTGACGAGCTCCGTCGAGAACGCCACCGGGTCCTCCTCGTGCGGGAAGTGACCCAGCCCGTCGAAGAGCCGCCAGCGGTAGGGCGCCTCCACGTACTCGCCGGATCCCGCCGCGCTGCGCGTCCGCATCGCCGGGTCCGTCGAACCGTGCAGGTGCAAGGTCGGTACCCGCACCGGGCGCTTCATACGCCGGTTGAACTGGATGCCGTCGGGCCGCGCCAGCGAACGCACCATCCACCGGTACGGCTCGATCGAGCAGTGCGCCGTCGACGGGATGCACATCGCCCGCCGGTACACCTCGATCGCCTCCTCGTCCGGCAGCCCCGGGCCCGACCAGTCCTGGATCAGCCGGCCCACCAAGGCACCCTCGTCCGCCACCAGCTGACGCTCCGGCAGCCAGGGGCGCTGGAAGCCCCAGACGTACGAGCCCGCCCGGGACTGCGCGAAGTCGGAGAGCATCGCGGAGCGCCAGCGGCGCGGGTGCGGCATCGAGGAGACGGCGAGCCGCCGCACCAGCTTCGGCCGCATGACCGCCGCCGTCCACGCGAGGTAGCCGCCGAGGTCGTGCCCGACCAGGGCGGCGTCCGGCTCACCGAGCGAGCGGATGACCCCCGTGACGTCGAGCGCCAGGTTGGCGGGGTCGTAACCCCTCGGCGTACGGTCGCTGCCGCCCACCCCCCGCAGGTCCATCGCCACGGCGCGGAATCCGGCGTCGGCGAGCGCCGGCAGCTGGTGGCGCCAGGTCCACCAGAACTGCGGGAAGCCGTGCAGCAGCAGCACCAGCGGCCCGTCGCCCATCTCCGCGATGTGGAAGCGCGCGCCGTTGGCGGCCACGTCGCGGTGGGTCCAGGGCCCGTCGATCCGTACGGGACTGCCGGTGCTGCTGCCGTTGCCGTTGCCGGCGCTGCTCTCGGGGGCGGTCATGCAGACGAGCGTCCCACAACGACGGCCTTGTCCTGGACCGTCCCCGGCAGCGCCGCCCGCTCCGGGCGGGGGTGCGGCTTCGCGTTCTGCAGGATCGCGGCCGTCTGCTTCGCCGAGGCGATGGACTTCTCCGGCGGCTTGACCTTCTTGAACTTGCCGTAGGCGATCAGCCCGAGCAGCCCCGCGAGCAGCACGTTCGCGGCGAAGGAGAGCAGGAAGCAGACCGAGAGGTGCCAGCCGCTCCACGCGTGGATGCCGTACGCGAGCGCGAAGCTCAGCATCGGCAGCGAGAACAGCAGGACCGTGGCCGCTGTCCCGCCGGCGGCGCTGCCGATCGCGCCGCGCTTGACGTCCTGTCGGAGTTCGGCCTTGGCCAGGGCGATCTCGTCGTGCACCAGCGCGGACATCTCGGCGGTCGCCGAGGCGACCAGCTGGCCGAGGCTGCGCTCGGCTCCGTTGACCGGGTCGCTCATCGCTGCTCCCTTTTCTCTTGACGGGTCCGACCTCAGATCATGCCGGACGGTCGGCGTCATCGCGCGGTGCCCCCGCCCGTCGCGCCTTCTCGCGATGTTCGGCTGCCTTCCGTTCGTGGATGGCGGCCATCCGGAGGTGGTACTCCGGATTGTCCTCTTCGTACACATCCGGGATGCCGTCCTCGTCTTCGTCGCGCTCCTCGTCGGCGAGCAGCGCCTCGTACCTCCGTACCCGCAGCTTGAGCAGAACCGTCGCGCAGACGGCCGCGATCAGCGAGCCGATCAGGACGGCGGCCTTCACCTCGTTCGTCAGCTGCGTGTCGCCCTCGAAGGACAGCTCGCCGATGAGGAGGGCGACGGTGAAGCCGATGCCGGCGAGGGAGGCGACGGCGAAGACGTCGGGCCAGGCGAGGTCGCTGTTGAGCCGGGCGCGGGTGAAGCGGGCGGCGAGCCAGGTGCCGCCGAAGATGCCGAGCGTCTTGCCGGCCACCAGGCCGAGGACGATGCCGAGGGTCACGGGCTGGGTGAAGACGTCGCCGATCGACTTGCCGGTGACCGCTACACCGGCCGAGAGCAGGGCGAACAGCGGAACGGCCAGGCCTGCCGAGAGCGGACGGATCAGGTGCTCGACGTGCTCGCCGGGGGAGTGCTCCTCGCCCTCCCGGCGGGTGCAGCGCAGCATGAGGCCCATGGCGACGCCGGCGATGGTGGCGTGGATGCCGCTGTTGTACATCAGGCCCCAGACGACCAGCGCCAGCGGGACGTAGACGTACCAGCCGCGCACGCCCGTGCGCAGCAGCACCCAGAAGACGACGAGACCGGCGAAGGCGCCTGCGAGGGCGGCGTAGTTCAGGTCGCTGGTGAAGAAGATCGCGATGATCAGGATCGCGAAGAGGTCGTCGACGACGGCGAGGGTCAGCAGGAACGCCCGGAGCGCGGACGGGAGGGAGGTGCCGATGACGGCGAGGACGGCGAGTGCGAAGGCGATGTCGGTGGCGGTGGGGACGGCCCAGCCGGCCATCGAGCCGCCTCCGACGGCGTTCGTCAGGGCGTAGACGAGGGCCGGTGCGGCCATGCCGCAGAGCGCGGCGATCACGGGGAGCGCGGCGGCCTTGGGGTCGCGCAGCTCGCCGGCGACGAGTTCGCGCTTGAGCTCGATGCCGGCGACGAAGAAGAAGATCGCGAGGAGGCCGTCGGCGGCCCAGTGCTGGAGCGAGAGGTCGAGGCCGAGGGCGGCGGGGCCCACGTGGAAGTCGCGTACGGACTCGTAGCTGTCGGCGAGCGGGCTGTTGGCCCAGACGAGCGCGGCGACGGCGGCGATGAGCAGCAGCACGCCGCCGACGGTCTCGGCGCGCAGCGCGTCGGTCACGATCCGCCGCTCGGGGAGCGGCAGCAGGCCGAGGAACTTGCGGTCGCCGGGGGCGGGTGCGGGCACGGGGGGACCTCCGGTCGGGTGGGCAGCACGAACCACATGCCGACCAGACTTCCCGGCGCACCTAGGTCATTCCTGTCGCGTCGACGACGCTTTCCTCACCCTACCCACCCCACGGCGCGGGGATGTCCGGTGATCTTCACTGTAGGGCGAGCGGCCCGCCCGGCCGGGCAGGCGGGGCGCGCGGCGCGGTGGCGTGCGTGCGGGGCGTGTACGTGCGCGCGCCCGCCCCGGTCCGGGGCGGGCGCGGGTGTGGTGCTCGGGGGAGCCGGGTGGCTCAGTCCTCGCTGGCGGCGCCGGGCAGCTGGGTCTGGATGAGCGACATGACCGACGAGTCCGTCAGCGTCGTGACGTCTCCCAGCTCGCGGTTCTCCGCCACGTCCCGCAGCAGCCGCCGCATGATCTTGCCGGACCGGGTCTTCGGCAGCTCCTGGACCGGAAGGATCCGCTTGGGCTTGGCGATCGGTCCGAGCGTCGCGCCGACGTGGTTGCGCAGCTCCGCGACGAGAGTGTCGTCCTCGCTGGCCGTCCCGCGCAGGATGACGAAGGCGACGATCGACTGCCCGGTCGTCTCGTCCGCGGCCCCGACCACCGCCGCCTCGGCGACGGACGGGTGCGAGACGAGGGCCGACTCGACCTCCGTGGTGGAGATGTTGTGACCGGAGACGAGCATGACGTCGTCGACCCGGCCGAGCAGCCAGATGTCGCCGTCGTCGTCCCGCTTCGCGCCGTCGCCGGCGAAGTACTTGCCCTCGAAGCGCGACCAGTACGTGTCGATGAACCGCTGGTCGTCGCCCCAGATGGTGCGCAGCATCGACGGCCACGGCTCGGTGAGGACGAGATAGCCGCCACCGCCGTCGGGCACCTCGTTGGCCTCGTCGTCGACGACCGTCGCGGCGATGCCGGGGAGGGGCCGCTGGGCGGAACCGGGCTTGGTCTCCGTGACGCCCGGCAGCGGCGAGATCATCATCGCGCCGGTCTCGGTCTGCCACCAGGTGTCGACGATCGGGGTCTTGCCGGCGCCGATGTGCTCGCGGTACCAGATCCAGGCCTCGGGGTTGATCGGCTCGCCGACCGAGCCAAGCACCCGGAGGCTGGAGAGGTCGAACTTGGCGGGGATGTCGTCTCCCCACTTCATGAACGTACGGATCGCGGTCGGGGCGGTGTAGAGGATCGTCACGCCGTACTTCTGGACGATCTCCCAGAACCGGCCCTGGTGCGGGGTGTCGGGCGTGCCCTCGTACATGACCTGGGTCGCGCCGTTGGCCAGCGGGCCGTAGACGATGTACGAGTGTCCGGTCACCCAGCCGATGTCGGCGGTGCACCAGTAGACGTCGGTCTCCGGCTTGAGGTCGAAGACGGCGTGGTGGGTGTACGCGGCCTGGGTGAGGTATCCGCCGGAGGTGTGCAGGATGCCCTTCGGCTTCCCGGTCGTCCCGGAGGTGTAGAGGATGAAGAGCGGCTGCTCGGCCTCGAAGGCCTCCGGGGTGTGCTCGGCGGACTGGCGGGCGACGATGTCGTCCCACCACACGTCGCGGCCTTCGGTGAAGGCGGTGTCCTGGCCGGTGCGGCGGACCACGAGGACGTGTTCGACCTGCGGGCACTTGGCGACGGCCTCGTCGATCGCGGGCTTCAGCGCGGACGGCTTGCCGCGGCGGTAGCCGCCGTCGGCGGTGACGACCAGCTTGGCGTCGGCGTCCTGGATGCGGGAGGCCACGGCGTCGGCCGAGAAGCCGCCGAAGACCACCGAGTGGGCGGCGCCGATGCGGGCGCAGGCCAGCAGGGTGACGGCGGCCTCGGGGATCATCGGGAGGTAGACGGCGACCCGGTCCCCCTTGCGTACGCCCAGCTCGGTCAGGGCGTTGGCGGCCCGGGAGACCTCGTCCTTCAGCTCGGCGTAGGTGATGGCGCGGCTGTCGCCGGGCTCGCCTTCGAAGTGGATGGCGACCCGGTCGCCGTTCCCGGCCTCGACATGGCGGTCGACGCAGTTGTACGCCACGTTCAGCTCGCCGTCGGCGAACCACTTGGCGAAGGGCGGGTTCGACCAGTCGAGGGTCTCGGTCGGCTCGGTGGCCCAGGTGAGCCGCCTCGCCTGCTCGGCCCAGAAGCCAAGCCTGTCCGCCGCGGCCTGCTCGTACGCCTCCGCCGTCACGTTGGCGTGCGCGGCCAGCTCGGTCGGCGGCGCGAACCGCCGCTCTTCCTTGAGCAGGTTGGCCAGGCTTTCGTTGCTCACGACATCTCCCTTTCCCAGGGCGTCCTATGTGCCTATGTGTCCCGCGTCCTAGCTCATCAGTCAGAAGCCCGGGTGACAAGGGTCTTCAGAAAATTGGTTTAGACCTATTGGGCGGCGGCGCGGGCGTGCGGTGGCCCCTCCTCCCCGGGCGGCGGGAAGAAGGGGCCACCCACTCTCACGGCCGGGAGCGGGGGATGGTTCAGGACGCGCGTGCGCCGGGACGGGAGACCCTGGCTCAGGACGCGCGCGCCTCCAGGGCGGCGGTGGGGAGGACCCGGTCGAAGACGGGGTCGTAGCCGTGGGGTTCGTCCGAGTCGGCCAGCAGATAGGCCTGGGCCTCGCCGACGTGGAAGTACATCCCGTGCAGGGTGAGGGTCCCGTCGGCCAGGCGCCGTGCCACCGGTTCGTACGCCCGCAGGTGCTCAAGCTGCTGGACCACGTTGGTCAGGCAGAGCTGTTCGACGGCGTCGGCGGGCAGCCGTCCGGAGATCCTGGCCCAGGCCCGGCCGCGGTTCCTCATCCGCTCCAGGCTGGGCAGGCCGTGGCGCAGCCAGCGCCGCAGGGGGGTCGACGGGCCGTCCGGCCGGCTGGTGAGGAGGGCCTGCATCGCCCCGCAGCCGGAGTGCCCGCACACGGTGATCGATCCGACGCGCAGGACCTCCACCGCGTACTCGATCGCGGCCGCCACCGAGTCGTCCCCGCTCTCCTCGCCGGGCAGCGGGACGAGGTTGCCGACGTTCCGCACGGTGAAGAGGTCGCCCGGCCCGCTGGAGGTGATCATGCTGGTGACGAGGCGGGAGTCGGCGCAGGTGAGGAAGAGCTGGGACGGCTGCTGTCCCTCCCGGGCGAGGCGGGCCAGCTCGTCGCGTACGAGGGGTGCGGTGTTGCGCTGGAACTTGCCGATGCCGCTCGCCAGGTGATGTCCCCGCGCGCGGGGGGTCGCGTCCGTGTCCGCCGGGTGTTCGTCGCAGTGGTGGTTGCGCCAGGGCGTCCAGGGGCGGCAGCAGGCGTGGGCCTCGGAGGTGGGTTCGGTGATCTTGACCCCGCGGGGGCCGGTGATCTCCACCGTGCCGCCGCCGCGGACGTGGCCGGCCTGCCAGTCGTGCAGCGTCTCGTAGGCGGCGTGGTCCATGAACGATCCGTCCAGCTCGACGACGACGTGGCTGCCCCGGGGCATCTGGTGCAGCACCCGGCTGAGCCGGGGGACGGCGAGGAACGTCAACTGTCCTCGTACGCGTACGAAGTGGCCGCTGTCCTTCTCCTCGCCGGTGACGCGGGTCTTGGCGAGGCGGCCCATGGCGACGGCGATGGCCACGGCGATGCCGAGGGCGACCCCTTCGAGGATGCCGATGAGTCCCACGCCGCTCACGGTCACGGCGTAGACCAGGACTTCGCGGTGCCGGGTGACGCTGCGGATGTGGGTGATGTTGACCATCTGGATGCCGACGACCATGACGAGCGCGGCGAGCGCGGGCAGCGGGATCAGGTCGAGGACGGGGACGAGGAGGAGCGAGGCGAGCACGATCCACAGGCCGTGCAGCATCGTGGAGTCGCGGCTGACGGCACCGGCCGAGACGTTGGCGGCGCTGCGGACGGCGACTCCGGCGACCGGCAGTCCGCCGAGCGCCCCGGAGACCATGTTCGCCGCTCCCTGGCCGGCGAGTTCGCGGTCGAGGCGGGAGCGCGGCACGCCGTGGCCGTGGTCGGCGCGGGCGGCGACGAGCTTGTCGACGGCGACGGCCGAGAGCAGTGACTGCACGCTGGTGACCAGCGTGATGGTGAGCACGCCCGCGGCGATGCCCAGGACGGGGCCCACGGGCAGTTCGGGGAGGGCGTGGGTGCGCCAGGAGGGCAGGTCGACGCGGGGGACGGCGAGCCCGGCGAGCGCGGCGGTGGCCGTGGCGGCGGCGACCGCGGCGAGCGCGGCGGGGATCTTCCGCAGCACGCGTCCGGCGTTGCCGGGCAGCCGTGGCCAGATCAGCAGGACGGCGATGGTGAGCGCGCTGATGGTGAGCGCCGCCGGGTGGACGTCGGCGAACTGGTCGGGCAGGCCGATGACGTTGTCCAGGACGGAGCTCTGGGGGCTGCCGCCGAGCACGATGTGGAGTTGGGCGACGGCGATGGTGACGCCGATGCCGGCGAGCATGCCGTGCACGATCGCGGGTGAGACGGCGAGCGCGGAGCGTGCCACGCGCAGGGCGGCCAGCCCGAGTTGGGCGAGGCCGGCGAGGACGGTGATGGCGCAGGTGGTGCGCCAGCCGTAGATCTGGATGAGTTCGGCGGTGACGACGGTGAGGCCCGCGGCGGGTCCGCTGACCTGGAGCGGCGCGCCGCCGATCCAGCCGGCGATCAGGCCGCCGACGGCGGCGGCGACGAGCCCGGCCTGGAGGGGTGCTCCGGTGGCGAGCGCGATGCCCAGGGAGAGGGGCAGCGCGATCAGGAACACGGCGATCGAGGCGGAGAGGTCGGCGCCCGCGACGCGGAAGCGGCGGCCGCCGCCCGGCGGGCTGTGCGGTCGTCGGAAGCGGGTCCGGGGCGTGGTGCCGTCGGGGTCGCGGCCTGCGTCGTGGTGGTCGGGACCGTGCTCGGAGGCGCGGTCGGGGGTGCGGTCAGTGGTGCGGTCGGGTGTGCGGAGGGTCATCTTCCCGTCTCCTCCGGGGCGGCGCGGTCGCGGCTCGTGCGGGACGAACGTGTGGGTCGCGGCCGTGGGTCACGGCGTGCAGTGGCGGGATGTCGTTCGTCGGCGCTCGAAGTGAGTGCCAACGCTCGGTAAATGGATCGTAATGGAGAGTAAAGACTGCGGCATGATTTTCGGGGCAAACAGGGCAATGTTTCACCGGTTCGAGTGGTGAGCCGACATTGCTCCGCTTGTCGTTTCATCTCTCCGGCGGCGGTGGTGCGACGTTGACGTCGCTCGCAGACGACGCTCGCACGGAACCGAGGAGAGGTGGGGCGGATGAACGCCGCCGGGAGCAGGACCGCCGGGAGAAGGACCACTGTCCACAGGAGGACGCTCGCCGTCGGCGCCCTCGCCACCGCCCTGATCACCGGCCTCGCCGGATGTTCGGGTTCGGGCGAGACCGGCCCGAGCGGCGCCCCGGGCGCACGGAAGGGCCAGGCCGCGGCTCCCGAGAGCGCGGTGCGCCTGATCGGCGACGGCTCCACCGCCTTCACCGGCGCCCAGCCCCACCAGCCCACCTGGCAGCGGATGAAGCCCGGTCAGAAGCCCCCGCAGTTCGTGGTGTTCTCGTGGGACGGCGCCGGTGAGGACAGCCAGAAGCTCTTCTCGCACTTCCGCAAGGTCGGCAAGAAGTACAACGCGACCATGACGTACTTCCTGAGCGGCGTGTACCTGCTGCCGGAGGAGAAGAGCAAGCTCTACGACCCGCCGCAGCACTCCGCCGGGCGCTCGGACATCGGCTTCAACGACACCGAGGGCATCCGTGCCACCGTCCGCGAGCTGCGCGGCGCCTGGCAGGAGGGCAACGAGATCGGCACGCACTTCAACGGCCACTTCTGCGGCCCGGAGAGCGGTGTCGGCAACTGGTCCGTGGACGACTGGAAGAGCGAGATCAGCCAGGCCAAGTCGTTCGTGAAGAACTGGAAGACCAACTCCGGCCTGAAGGCCGAGCAGCCGCTTCCCTTCGACTACGACAAGGAGCTGGTCGGCGCCCGTACGCCGTGCCTGGAGGGCCGGAAGAACTTCGTCCAGGCGGCGAGCCAGCTGGGCTTCCGCTACGACACCAGCGGCGTGAACGACCAGATCTGGCCGGAGAAGGACAACGGCCTGTGGGACCTGTCGATGCAGCTGGTCCCGGTCCCGGGACGCGCGTTCCAGACCCTGGCCATGGACTACAACTTCCTGGTCAACCAGTCGGGTACGACCCAGGGCGACCCGGCCAAGCACCAGTTCTGGGGCAACCAGATGCGGGACGGCCTGGTGCAGGCGTTCAACCGCTCGTACCAGGGCAACCGGGCGCCGCTGATCATCGGCAACCACTTCGAGTCGTGGAACGGCGGCACGTACATGCGTGCCATCGAGGAGACGATCTCCACCGTCTGCGTCAAGAAGGACGTGAAGTGCGTGTCCTTCCGCCAGCTGGCGGACTGGCTCGACGCCCAGGACCCGGCGGTGCTCGCGAAGATGCGGACCCTGAAGGTCGGCGAGGCCCCGCCGGGCGGCTGGGCGACCTTCCTGGCCCCCCAGCCGGTTCCCCCGGCGAAGCAGAACGCACAGCAGGACGTCAAGCAGAACGCCAAGCACGACAGCTGACGGGACGCCGGCTGGCGGACGTCAAGCTCGCCGGCTGACGGAACGCGAAGCGCGACAGTTGACGGAACGCACCGCGGGGCGGCCTGCGGGACTCCGCGGGCGCCCGGCGGGGGTATCAGACGGGCTGAGCGGCGCGGAGGGCCTCGCTCAGCACGAAACCGGGGTCGACCTGCGCCGCCAGGTCGGCCCCGGTCTTCTCGTTGCCCCAGCTCTCCGCGTTCTTCAGGTGGAAGTGGACCATCTGGCGGGTGTAACGCTCCCAGTCGCGGTGGCCGTACGAGTCGTCCGCCGCGTCCTGGAGGGCCTGGAGCGCCATCCGGTTGTCCGCCTCCAACAGCTCGAAGCGGGCCGGGCGGCCCTTCTCCATCGCACGGACCCAGTCCGAGTGCCCGACCGTCACCAGCAGGTCGTCGCCCACCTCAGAGCGCAGGAAGTCGACGTCGTCCATGCCCTGCACCTTGTTGCCGACGACCTTGAGCGCGACCCCGAAGTCACGCGCGTACTCCTTGTACTGGCGGTAGACCGAGACGCCCTTGCGGGTCGGCTCGGCCACCAGGAAGGTCATGTCGAAGCGGGTGAACATCCCCGAGGCGAACGAGTCGGAGCCCGCCGTCATGTCGACGACGACGTACTCGTCCTGCCCGTCGACCAGATGGTTCAGGCACAGCTCGACCGCCCCGACCTTGGAGTGGTAGCAGGCCACCCCGAGGTCCGACTCGGTGAACGGGCCGGTCGCCATCAGCCGGATGTCGCCGTCGTCGAGACGGACGGTCCGGGCGCAGGCGTCGTAGACGGGGTTGTCCTCGTGGACCCGCAGCAGCCGCGAGCCCTCGCCGGGCGGGGTGGTCTTGATCATCGTGTCGGTGGAGGCGATCCGCGGGTTGGAGCCGCGCAGATACTCCTTGATCAAGGGGAGGTGCGCGCCCATCGCGGGCAGCGCCTCGGCCTCGGCCTCGTCGAGCCCGAGCGCGGCCCCGAGATGTTGGTTGATGTCGGCGTCCACCGCGACGACATGGGCTTCATTGGCGGCGAGATGGCGGATGAAGAGCGAGGACAGCGTCGTCTTGCCGCTGCCGCCCTTCCCTACGAAAGCGATCTTCATGTTCACCTAGCGTAGTGGCATGATCGCGGCACGTGGTCAAGAGGCGTGAAGAAGACCACTCGAACGTGGGGTGGGCGCCCCGGGCGCGTAGCCTCGCTACCTATGAGTACGTACGCCTCTGACCCCCTGGCCGCCCTCGGTTCCCTGCCGGGCGTCGCCGATTCGGTGGACTCCGTACGCAAGGCCGTGGACCGCGTCTACGGCCACCGCGTGATGCGGCGCCGCAGCCACGAGATCACCTCCGAAGCGGCGCTGCGCGGGGCGCGCGGCTCGGCCGCGCTGTCGGGTGCCGACTGGGCCCTCGAAGAGGTCCGGCGACGCACCGACTTCAGCGGCGACGCCGAGGCGCGCACGGTGGGCGCGGCCCTGCGCCTGGGCTCCGAGGCCGGTCAGCTGCTCTCCATCTGGCGCCAGTCCCCGCTGCGGGTGCTGGCCCGGCTCCACCTGGTCGCCGCGGGCGACGCGGGCGGGTCTGGTGCGGACGGTCTCGATGCGGACGGGGGTGGCCCGGGTGGCGGCGGCCCGGGTGGGGTGGCCGACTCCGTCGGCAGGCCGCGACAGGCCGGTGAGACCGTCGACGAACCGCTGATCGAGGCGCCGCTGCCGGAACCCGCGGAGGTCGCGGGGCGGCTCGACGGGCTCTCGGAGCTGATTATCGCGGGCGGTACGGCTCCGGCCCTGGTGACGGCGGCCGTGGTGCACGGCGAACTCCTCGCGCTGCGCCCCTTCACCACGTACAACGGGCTGATCGCGCGCGCGGCCGAGCGGATCGTGCTGATCGGCAGCGGCCTGGACCCGAAGTCGATCTGCCCGGCCGAGGTGGGGCACGCGGAGCAGGGGCGCGCGGCCTATGTCGCGGCCTTCGAGGGGTATCTCTCCGGCACCCCGGAGGGCATGGCCGCGTGGATCGCCCACTGCGGGCGCGCGGTCGAGCTGGGGGTCCGGGAATCCACGGCGGTCTGCGAGGCGCTCCAGCGCGGCGCCGCCTGACCGGCCGGCCTCTGCGCACTTCTCCGGGCCGGCGCTGAGGCGGGCTCCCCTGGAAAGGGTTGCGGCGGTACCCGTCGGGTACCGCCGCTGGCACGTCGGCCGGGTTACCAAGCGTCCTCGATATGTGCCCATCAGGCGGGGTGCTTTGCCCTGCGCCTGGTGCGGCTGGCCCGTAATCGACGGGTCGACGTCGCGTGGGTGCTCGACTTCAGTGCTGGGTCCGTGGGGCCTTCTTGCTCAACAGGTGATCCTCTCGGATGTCCTAGGTCTCGCGGGCCTGATTCCTTTCTACTCCTGTCGGGGTGGAAGGGAAAGTGCTGGCCCGCACTTCTTTACTATCGGCTCAAATTCGGGCAAAGTGATCGGCAAGAGCGGCCTGCCGCCGCCGGCTGGCGTACCAGACGAGTCCGGCGGTCGCGGCCGCCGCGCCCACCGCCGCGGCGGCGACGAGCGCCGGCCTAGGCGGCATGCGGAACCCGGGCAGCCGCTGCTTGAGCCGCACGGGCTTCTCGAAGGCCAGCACCGGCCAGTCCCGGGCGGTGCACTCCCGGCGCAGCGTCCGGTCCGGATTGACCGCGTACGGGTGGCCGACGGCCTCGAGCATGGGAACGTCGGTCGCCGAATCGCTGTAGGCGAAACAACGCGAGAGGTCGTACCCCTCCGACTCCGCGAGCTCACGGATCGCTTCCGCCTTGGTGGGTCCGTAGGCGTAGTACTCCACCTCGCCGGTGAAGCAGCCGTCGTCGCCGACGACCATCCGGGTGGCCACCACCCGGTCGGCGCCGAGCAGCTCGCCGATCGGCTCCACGACCTCGGCACCGGAGGTCGAGACGATCACGACGTCCCGCCCCGCCGCGTGATGCTCCTCGATGAGGGAGGCCGCCTCGTCGTAGATCAGCGGGTCGATCAGATCGTGCAGGGTCTCGGCGACAAGTTCCTTGACCTGCGAGACGTTCCAGCCTTTGCAGAGCGCCGAAAGATATTCGCGCATCCGCTCCATCTGGTCGTGGTCGGCGCCGCCCACGAGGTAGACGAACTGGATGTAGGCCGTCCGCAGGACGGCGCGGCGGTTGATCAGTCCGCCTTGGTAGAAGGACTTGCTGAAGGTCAGCGTCGACGACTTCGCAATGACCGTCTTGTCCAGGTCAAAGAAGGCGGCTGTGCGCGGCAACGAGTGGTTTTCCACGAGCCCGAGCATAGGTGCCCGCCATTCGGCGTACGCTCCGGCGTGTGGGTTTGCCTGAGAAGGCTCTCGGGTACACCATGGAAGTCACGGATCGTTCGCGACCGTGCTAACCCGGTCCGGCTCCTCCCCCCCCGAGTCGGTCCGGAGAGACGACCCCCGCTCTCCCCCCCGGCGGGGGTCGTCGCATGTCCGGACGCGTTTCCGTCCCTCGAGTGATCATTCTTTCCTCCTTGCGTCGGCCCTCGGCCGTGCAGCAGTCATGCCCTGGCCTCGTCACTCAATGTAATCGAGGCGCTGCTCTCCGGGAAGCCCCGAGGAGGGCGACGGAGTTATTCACAGGGGCGGAGTTATCCACAGTTTTTGAGCGAGATCCCCATGATTTCCGGAACTGCCCCACGGTGATTCCTGCCGGGAAGTCCACGGACACCCGGAATCACTGATCGATCCCGTTCGCGCCACCGACGCGGACGGGATCCCACCGACAGGGGGAGTGGGCCGTGACGGGATCCATCGCGTACCGGACATCGAGGACCTCGCGGGCCATAAGGGCGTCGCGGAGCCCGGACGACGGTGGCGGGACCTCCGACGAGGGCCGGCGGCCCGGGCCGCTGATCGTGACCGAGGACCTCGCGCTGCTCGACGACCTGCTGCGGCTGTGCGCCGCAGCGGGAGCCGACCCCGAGGTGCACCACACGGTGCCGGAGCGGCGCGCGGGCTGGTCCGACGCCCCGCTCGTCCTCGTCGGCGACGACTCGGCGGACCGCTGCCGCACCGCCGCGCGCCGCCCGGGCGTGATCCTGGTCGGCAGGGACCAGGACGACCCCCGTGTCTGGCGGCGGGCCGTCGAGCTGGGCGCCGAGTGCGTCCTGCGGCTGCCCGACGGGGAGAGCTGGCTGGTCGACCGGATCGCCGACGGAGTCGAAGGGGCCGGCAGGCAGGCGCTGACCATCGGCGTCATCGGCGGGCGCGGCGGCGCCGGTGCGTCCACACTCGCCTGCGCTCTCGCCCTGGCGGCCGCGAGGACGGGGCGGCGCGCGCTGCTCGTCGACGGCGACCCGCTCGGCGGCGGCCTCGACGTCCTGCTCGGCGGCGAGCGGACGGAGGGCCGGCGCTGGCCCGACTTCGCCGCCTCGAAGGGACGGGTGGCCGGCGGCGCCCTGGAGGAGTCGCTGCCGTCGGTGCGCGGGCTGAGGGTACTGAGCTGGGATCGCGGCGATTCCGTCCTCGTGCCGCCCGAGGCGATGCGCTCCGTCCTGGCCGCCGCCCGCCGACGCGGCGGGGTGGTCGTCGTCGACCTGCCCCGCAGGCTCGACGAGGCGGTGACCGAGGCGCTGGCCCAGGTCGACCTCGGTCTGCTGGTCGTGCCAGGGGAGCTGCGGGCCGTCGCCGCGGCCCACCGGGTCGCCGCCCTGACCGGCATGGTGCTGCGGGACCTCCGCGTGGTCACCCGCGGGCCGTACGCGGCCGGACTCGACGCCGCCTGGATCGCGGACGCCCTACGACTGCCGCTCGCCGGGGAGCTCCCGCACGACCCGGACCTCGCGGCCGCCCTCGACACCGGCTCCCCGCCGGGCGGCGAGGCCCGCGGACCGCTGGGCCGCTTCTGCGCCGACTTCTGGGAGCGGGTCCTGACGGCGGAGGGCGTGTCGTGAGCGGCCGGGGCACGCCCACGAGCGGCGCCGGTCTGCTGGACGCCGTCCGGCAGCGGCTCGCCGAGAGCGGAGCCGAGCCGACCCCGGCGCGGGTCGCGGCCGCGCTGCGGGCCCAGGGGCGGCTCCTCGGCGACACCGAAGTCCTGGGAGCGGCCGAGGCGCTGCGGTGCGAGCTGGTCGGTACGGGACCGCTGGAGCCGCTCCTCGCCGATCCGGAGGTGACCGACGTCCTGGTGTCGGCACCGGACCGGGTCTGGGTCGACCGGGGCGCCGGGCTCGAACTCACGGGCGTCTCCTTCGCCGACCCGGCGGCGGTACGCCGCCTGGCACAACGCCTCGCGGCGGTGGCCGGCCGACGCCTGGACGACGCCCGGCCCTGGGTGGACGCCCGGCTACCGGACGGCACCCGCATGCACGCCGTACTGCCCCCGGTCGCGGTCGGCTCGACGTGCCTGTCGCTCCGGGTCGTGCGGCCACGCGCCTTCTCCGTGGCCGAGCTGACGACGGCGGGCACCGTCCCGCCCGGCGGGGAGCGCGTCCTGCGGGCACTGATCGAGGCCAGGGTCTCGTATCTGATCAGTGGCGGCACGGGATCGGGGAAGACGACGCTGCTCTCCACCCTCCTCGGCCTGGTCGGCCCGGGGGAGCGCATCGTGCTCGCCGAGGACTCGGCAGAGCTGCGCCCCGACCACCCGCACGTGGTGCGCCTGGAGGCGCGGCCGGCGAACCAGGAGGGTGCCGGACTGGTCACCTTGCGGGATCTGGTCCGGCAGGCGCTGCGAATGCGGCCCGACCGGCTCGTGGTCGGAGAGGTCCGGGGCGGGGAGGCGGTCGATCTGCTGGCCGCGCTGAACACCGGGCACGAGGGCGGCTGCGGGACCGTCCACGCCAACACGGCGGCGGACGTCCCGGCCCGTCTTGAGGCCCTGGGGACAGCGGCCGGGCTCGACCGAGCGGCACTGCACAGCCAGTTGGGCGCCGGGCTCTCGGTGGTGATCCATCTCGTACGGGACCGGGCGGGCCGGCGGCGGATCGCCGAGGTGCACGTTCTCGAACGCAACCGGGAGGGCCTGGTGGTGACGGTCCCCGCGCTGCGCTGGGACGCGGACGGGTTCGAGCGGGAGCGGGGCTGGGGGCGGCTCCGGTCGCTGCTCGGGGGTGAACGGTGGTGAGGGAGCCGTGGGTTCTGGCGCAGGTAGCCGCCATCCTCTGCGCCGGGAGTGTGCTCTGGGGGCTCGCCGAGCGGGAGCGGGGCCGGCGCAGGGCGGCCGCGTTGCTCGCGGGCCTGAGCACGGCGAGGGAGGAGGCCGATGAGGCGACCGGAGCTCTGCGCTTCGACCCGGTGCCGTGGGGCACGCTCGGGGCCCGCTGCCGGCGGCTGGTGCGGGACCGGCGCGAGTGGCTCTGTCTGCCTGTGGCGGCCGCGATCGCACTCCTCGGGGAGTCGCCGCTGCCCCTGGCGGCCGGGGCCGTGGCGGTGCCGCTGGTGGGCCGGAGACTGCGCGCGGCAGGGCTGCGCAGACGGCGCCAGGAGCGCGCCGACGGAGCGGTGGCACTGTGCGGGGCGGTCGCCGGTGAGCTGAGAGCCGGCCGGCAGCCCGCACAGGCGCTCGTCTTCGCCCTCGGCGAGGCGCGGGCCGCCGGGACGCTGGGACCCCGCGAGGAGGCAGCGCTGCTCGCGGCGGCCCGGTTCGGCGGGGACGTGCCCGAGGCGCTGCGCCACGCGGCCCGGCAGGACGGGGCGGACGGACTCGCCGGGATGGCGGCCTGCTGGCAGGTGGCCGTCGACGGCGGCGCCGGTCTCGCGGCGGGTCTGGACCGGCTGGAGGCCGCCTTACGGGAACGCCGGGACCAGCGTGAGCGGATGAAGGCCCAACTGGCCGGCGCCTGGGCGACGGTGACGGTCCTCGCCGTCCTGCCGCTCGTCGGCCTCGCGCTCGGCACGGCACTGGGCGCCCGGCCACTGC
Organism: Streptomyces sp. NPDC048353; assembly: GCF_055587165.1. Classification (NCBI taxonomy): domain Bacteria; kingdom Bacillati; phylum Actinomycetota; class Actinomycetes; order Kitasatosporales; family Streptomycetaceae; genus Streptomyces; species Streptomyces sp. NPDC048353. Next base: position 541,530 of record NZ_JBVJGU010000005.1, read on the forward strand.
ATGTCCTGCTGCACACGCCCGTGGGCCTTGGCTGCCTCGCGGTGGGCGGGGCCCTGGAAGCGGCCGGTCTCGGCTGGGCCGCACGGATCGTACGAGGAGGTGAAGGCACGTGACGGGCGTCTCGGGTCTGTTGACGGGGGCCGGGTTCTCGGAGGAGTTCGTCCACAGGCTGGGGATGGCGGGCCTGATGGCCGGCGCCCTCGCCGCGGCGGCCGGCGGGATGGCCGAGCGGCGCCGCGAGCGCCGGGCGCGGAAGCGGCTCGCCGCCCTGCTGGGGCCCGGGGCGGACGGCGGCCGGCCGCGAGGCGCGGGTCTCCGCTCGCCGTGGGTGCGCACCTGGGTCGTACCGCTCATGGCGGCCGCCGTCGGCTACGCCCTCTTCGGCGGTGTCGTCGGCTGCCTGGTGGCGGCCGGGGCGGGCTTCGGAGTGCGGAAATGGTCGGCGCGCCGCGCCGCGAGTACGGGCGAAGACGAGGAGGCGGCCCGGCAACTGCCGCTCGCCGCAGATCTGCTGGCGGCCTGCACCTCCGCCGGAGCGGGCCCGGGAGAGGCGGCCGAGGCCGTCGGCCGGTCACTGGGCGGGCCGGTGGGCGACCGGCTGGCCCGTACGGCGGCCGAGCTGCGCCTCGGCGGCGAACCGGCCGAGGTGTGGCGGAGGTTCGGTGCGATACCCGGCGCCGATGGGCTCGCCCGCGCTCTGGAACGGGCCGGTTCCTCCGGGGCGCCCGCCGCCGACGCGATCGCACGGCACGCGGCCGGCCTGCGGGCCGAACACGCCCGGCGAGCAGCCGCCCGGGCCCAGCGGGCCCAGGTGCTGATCACCGCGCCCGTGGGGCTCTGCTTCCTGCCCGCCTTCCTGGCGGTGGGGGTGGCCCCGGTCGTGGTCGGCCTCGCGACCGGCCTGCTGCGGAGCTGAAGGGCGCGCCGCCGGACGGCCCGCAGGCGGCACCCGGCACACCGTACGCACCCACCCAGCCCGCCGAACACGCCGAACACACGCAACGCATCGAACACGCGCAACGCAAGCAAAAAATATGGGGGTTGACATGAGGAACGGAAAGAGCGCACGCGGTCTGGTGGTCCTGCGCACCTGGTGGCGGGCGCGTATGACCGCCCGGTCCGACGCGGGGATGACCACGTCCGAGTACGCGATGGGAACGATCGCGGCCGCCGCCTTCGCCGCCGTGCTGTACAAGATCGTGACGAGCGGATCGGTCTCCGGTGCACTGGAGTCGGTCATCGGGAAGGCACTCGATGCGCCGTTCTGACCGGACGTCCGCAAGGGGGCGCCGGGGACGCGTGCCGGCGCGGAGCTCCACGCAGGACCGGGGATCGGTGACGGTCGAGGCGGCGCTGGCCCTGCCCGCGCTGGTGGCCTTCACCATGGCCCTGGTCTGGGCGCTCGCCGCGGCCGCCGCACAGATCCAGTGCGTGGACGCGGCGCGGGCGGGAGCGCGGGCGGTGGCCCGCTCGGAGCCGGTGACGGCAGCCGAGGCGGCCGCCCGGGCAGCCGCCCCTGAGGGCGCCACGGTGGCCGTGGAGCGCTCCGGGGAGCTGTGGCGGGTGACCGTGCGGGCGCCCGCCCCCGGGCCGGGCGGGATGGGTCTCACCCTGCGGGCCGGGGCCGCGGCGCTCGCCGAGGACAGGCTCGGCGACACGCCCGGGACGGGAGTGTCGTGAACGGCCTGGCGCCGGCGCCACGCCGACGAGCCGCCCGTCCCGGCCTGGTCCCACCACCCCGATCCGGCCTCTCCGGCGACCGGGGGATGGCGACGGTGTGGACCGCGTTCGCGGCCTGCGTCCTGTGTGTGGTGTTCGGGGCCGTGCTGGCCCTGGGGCAGGCCGTGTCGGCCCGGCACCGGGCGGGTGGGGCCGCCGACCTGGCGGCCCTCGCGGCGGCCGACAGGGCGCTGTGGGGCGAGGAGGCCGCCTGCGCCGCCGCGGGCCGGGTGGCGGGCGCACAGGGCGCCTCCCTCGTGCGCTGTTCCGTGCGGGGCGATGTCGCGGACGTGACGGCGGCGGTGCGCCTGGGGCCGTACGCCCCGGCTGTCAGGGCGCGGGCGGGGCCTCCGGGGGCGCTGCCGGGGCTTCCCGCAGCAGTTCCGTGAGGAGCCGGACGGCGCCACGCTTGTTGAGCGGGTCGTTGCCGTTGCCGCACTTGGGGGACTGGATGCAGGACGGGCAGCCGGCCTCGCACTCGCAGGAGGCGATCGCCTCGCGGGTGGCCGTCAGCCACTCCCGCGCCGTGTGGAAGGCCCGCTCGGCGAAGCCCGCGCCACCCGGATGGCCGTCGTAGACGAAGACGGTCGGCAGCAGCGTGTCGGGGTGGAGCGGGATCGACACTCCGCCGATGTCCCAGCGGTCGCAGGTGGCGAAGAGCGGAAGCATGCCGATGGAGGCGTGTTCGGCGGCGTGCAGGGCGCCGCCGAGGATCTCCGGATGGATGCGGGCGGCGTCGAGCTGGTCCTCGGTGACCGTCCACCACACGGCCCGGGTGCGCAGGGTGCGGGGCGGCAGATCGAGCTTGGTCTCGCCGAGCACCTCACCGGTCCTGAGACGGCGGCGCAGGAAGGAGACGACCTGATTGGTGACCTCGACGGAGCCGTAGCAGAGCCGGCCCGCGCCCCACGGGATCTCGGTGTCGGTCTCCAGGACGGAGATGGCGGTGGTGTCGCGGGCGGTCGTGGAGTACGGCGGGGAGGCCTCCTCGACCAGGGCGACCGAGTCCTTCAGGTCCAGGTGCTTCACCAGATAGGTGCGGCCTTGGTGGAGGTGGACGGCGCCGTCGTGGACGGCCGTGTGGGAGGCGGCCTCGTCGACCGTGCCGAGGAGGCGGCCGGTGGCGGCCTCCACGATCTGCACCGGGCTGCCGCCCCCGCCCCGGATGTCGGTCAGGTCGGCGGCCCGCTCCCGACGGGTCCAGTACCAGCCGCCGGCACGCCGCCGCAGCAGCCCGGCGGCCTCCAGCTGGGGCAGCAGGTCCGGGGCGGCCGGGCCGAAGAGCGCCAGGTCGGGGTCGGTCAGCGGAAGCTCCGCCGCGGCCGCGCACAGATGGGGGGCGAGCACGTAGGGGTTGTCGGGGTCCAGGACGGTCGACTCGACCGGCTGGCGGAAGAGCGCCTCGGGGTGGTGGACCAGGAAGGTGTCCAGCGGGTCGTCGCGGGCGATCAGGATGGCCAGGGCGCCCTGGCCGGAGCGCCCGGCCCGGCCCGCCTGCTGCCACAGCGAGGCGCGGGTGCCGGGATAGCCGGCGATGAGGACGGCGTCGAGGCCGGAGACGTCCACGCCGAGTTCCAGGGCGGTCGTGGCGGCCAGGCCCAGGAGCTCGCCGGAGTGCAGGGCCCGCTCCAGGGCCCGGCGCTCCTCGGGCAGGTAGCCGCCCCGGTAGGCGGCCACCCGGCGGGCCAGGGAGCGGTCGACCTCGGCGAGGCGTTCCTGGGCGATGACCGAGATCAGCTCCGCGCCGCGCCGGGAGCGCACGAAGGCGACGGAGCGGACGCCCTGCACGGCGAGGTCGGTCAGCAGGTCGGCCGTCTCGGCGGTGGCCGTGCGGCGGACCGGGGCGCCCTGCTCGCCGTGGAGTTCCGTCAGCGGCGGCTCCCAGAGGGCGAAGACCAGCTCGCCGCGCGGGGAGGCGTCGTCGGAGACCTCCGAGACCGGCAGGCCGGTGAGCCGGCCGGCCGCCACGGCGGGCTCGGCCGAGGTGGCGGAGGCCAGGAGGAAGACGGGGTCCGCGCCGTAGCGGGCGCAGACCCGGCGCAGGCGGCGCAGCACCTGGGCGACGTGGGAGCCGAAGACGCCCCGGTAGGTGTGGCACTCGTCGATCACGACATAGCGCAGGGAGCGCAGGAAGGAGGACCAGCGCGGATGGGCCGGGAGTATGCCCCGGTGGAGCATGTCGGGGTTGGTCAGCACGTAGTTCGCGTACTGACGGACCCACTCGCGCTCCTCGACCGGCGTGTCGCCGTCGTAGACGGCGGGCCGGATCCGGTTGCCCAGCGGGGCGGCCAGCTCGCGTACGGCGCGCCGCTGGTCGGCGGCGAGGGCCTTCGTGGGGGCGAGGTAGAGGGCGGTCGTGCCGCGCCCGTTGGCGGCCTCCGAGCCGTCCAGGAGGGTGGAGAGGACCGGGGTGAGATAGGCAAGTGACTTCCCGGACGCCGTGCCGGTGGCGATCACCACGGATTCGCCGTCCAGGGCCCGCTCGGCGGCCTCCGCCTGGTGGGCCCAGGGATGCTCGATGCCGGCCGCCTGGATGGCGCTGATCACTTCCGTACGGATGCGATGCGGCCAGACGGCATGCCGACCCGCCCGAGCGGGCAGGTGCTCCGTATGAGTGATGCGCGCTGCCCGGCTCTCGCCCTGGGTGAGCCGGTCGAGGACCACGCCGGGGGACGGGCGACTGCCCGTGCTTTCGGCGGGTCCACTGGGGCGGTGATTCTTGGCCATCGGCACCGAGTGTGTCACTGGCGTGACGGACAATGCTCCCAAGGCGTCGTGCATGGCTGCTGGTAAGTGATTGAATGCCATCGCGGCTGGCGATCCGTCCCCCGACTCCGCCCGGGAGACCCGAGGGGCGAACGCCCGATAGCAAGGTGCTGGAGGATCCGTGGACCTGTCCCTGTCGACTCGCAATGTGTCCGGCCCGAGCGGCGACCGTACGGTCGTCGAGGTCGGTGGCGAGATTGATGTGTATACCGCGCCCAAGCTGCGCGAGCAGTTGGTCGAGTTGGTGAACGACGGCAGCTACCACCTGGTCGTCGACATGGAGGGCGTGGACTTCCTCGACTCGACCGGTCTCGGCGTGCTGGTGGGTGGCCTGAAGCGCGTGCGCGCGCATGAGGGCTCGCTGCGCCTGGTCTGCAACCAGGAGCGCATTCTCAAGATTTTCCGGATCACCGGCCTGACCAAGGTGTTCCCCATCCACACCACGGTCGACGAGGCCGTCAACGCCACCGACTGAGGTCGGAAGAAGGTCGAAGGAGAGCCGGGCCCGCCAGGCCCGGTCCTCCGAGTTGCCCGCCCACCGTTCTTAGGGGGACCGTATGGCCACCGTTGAACTCCGCTTCAGCGCCCAGCCCGAGCATGTCCGCACGGCCCGCCTGGTGGCGGCCGCGGTGGCGCGCCGGGCCGGTGTCGACGAGGCGGTCCTCGACGAGGTCAGACTCGCCGTCGGCGAGGCGTGCTCCCGTGCGGTCGGGCTGCACCGCGGCCATGGCGTCACCACCCCGGTCCGGGTCGTGCTGACCGAGGAGGAGAAGAGCTTCTCCATCGAGGTCGGCGACGAGGTGCCGGGCGCGGGGGTGGCGGCGGCGGACGCCGCCGGTGTCCCCGGCGCGCGGGCCGCGGCTCCGGTCGAGGAGTTCGACGACCCGGACGGCGAGGACGAGATGGGCCTCGCGGTAATCCGCGGGCTCGTCGACGACGTCGAGGTGAGCGCCGGGGAGCAGGGCGGAGTGATCCGCATGAGCTGGCCGACGGCCTCGGCGGCTGTGCTCCCCTGAAGGGGCGAGACCAGGCGAGAGGCCGTGAGAAGCGGCGAGAACCGAAAAAGAGGCCCTGCTGAGCAGGGCCTCTTTTCATTTCTCTAGATCATGGATCATGTGTTCATGCTTTTGCCCCATTACTGCTTCCGGTGGGGAAGAGTGAGGCAATGGGGAATTCCATTTGCGGCGCCCTGTTTTGATCAGGTTCCGCTCCCTACAATCCGTCCACATCTTGAGCTCGCAACGTCAAGGAGGACGAATGGCGGGGCTCTTCAACCCAGAACTGGCCGGACACCCCACTTCTCTCGCCGCGGCGGTACTCACCGACGGGAACCGGACGATCGTGATCGTCGTCGCGGCCGTCGCGCTCGCGGCTCTGCTCGTCGCCCAGCTGCTGGTCCGTCAGGTGCTCGCCGCCGGGGAGGGCACCGACGCGATGAAGAAGATCGCGGCCGCCGTACAGGAAGGCGCGAATGCCTATCTCGCACGGCAGTTGCGCACTTTGGCGATCTTCGCGGTCGTCGTGTTCTTCCTGCTGATGCTGCTCCCGGCCGACGACTGGTCGCAGCGATCCGGGCGTTCCCTCTTCTTCCTGGTGGGTGCGCTTTTCTCCGCGACCACCGGATACATCGGTATGCGGCTCGCCGTACGGGCCAATGTGCGCGTCGCCGCCGCCGCGCGCGAGGCGACCCCCGCTCCGGGTGAACCGGAAAAGGATCTGACGACCGTCTCGCACAAAGCGATGAAGATCGCTTTCCGTACCGGCGGAGTGGTCGGCATGTTCACCGTCGGCCTCGGCCTGCTCGGTGCCTCCTGCGTCGTCCTCGTCTACGCCGCCGACGCCCCCAAGGTCCTCGAGGGCTTCGGCCTGGGCGCCGCCCTCATCGCCATGTTCATGCGAGTCGGCGGCGGCATCTTCACCAAGGCCGCCGACGTCGGCGCCGACCTCGTCGGCAAGGTCGAGCAGGGCATCCCCGAGGACGACCCCCGCAACGCCGCCACCATCGCCGACAACGTGGGCGACAACGTCGGCGACTGCGCCGGCATGGCCGCCGACCTCTTCGAGTCGTACGCGGTGACGCTGGTCGCCGCCCTCATCCTCGGAAAGGCGGCCTTCGGCGACCTCGGCCTCGCCTTTCCGCTGATCGTCCCGGCGATCGGCGTGGTCACCGCGATGATCGGCATCTTCGCGGTCGCCCCGCGGCGCGCCGACCGCAGCGGAATGAGCGCCATCAACCGCGGTTTCTTCATCTCCGCGGTGATCTCCCTGGCGCTCGTCGCCGTCGCCGTCTTCGCCTACCTGCCGTCCTCCTACGCCGACCTCAAGGGGGTCACCGAGCCCGGGATCGCGGCTCACGCGGGCGACCCGCGGATCCTCGCCCTGGTCGCCGTCGCCATCGGCATCGTCATGGCCGCGCTCATCCAGCAGCTCACCGGCTACTTCACCGAGACCTCCCGACGCCCCGTCAGGGACATCGGCAAGTCCTCGCTGACCGGCCCCGCCACCGTCGTCCTCGCCGGCGTCTCCATCGGCCTGGAGTCCGCCGTCTACACCGCCCTGCTCATCGGCCTCGGCGTCTACGGCGCGTTCCTGCTCGGCGGCACCTCCATCATGCTGGCCCTCTTCGCGGTCGCCCTGGCCGGCACCGGGCTGCTCACCACCGTCGGCGTGATCGTCGCCATGGACACCTTCGGCCCGGTCTCCGACAACGCCCAGGGCATCGCGGAGATGTCCGGCGACGTCCAGGGCGCGGGCGCGCAGGTCCTCACCGACCTCGACGCCGTCGGCAACACCACCAAGGCGATCACGAAGGGCATCGCCATCGCCACCGCCGTGTTGGCGGCGGCGGCGCTCTTCGGCTCGTACCGCGACGCGATCGCCACGGCGGTCGCCGAGGTCGGGGCCAGGGGCACGGAGATGAACCTCTCGATGGACATCTCCCAGCCCAACAACCTCTTCGGGCTGATCCTCGGCGCGGCGGTCGTCTTCCTCTTCTCCGGCCTCGCGATCAACGCCGTGTCGCGGTCCGCGGGAGCGGTCGTCTTCGAGGTGCGGCGGCAGTTCCGCGAGCACCCCGGGATCATGAACCACACCGAACAGCCGGAGTACGGACGCGTCGTCGACATCTGCACCAAGGACGCGCTGCGCGAACTCGCCACGCCCGGACTGCTCGCGGTCCTGGCACCGATCGCGGTCGGCTTCTCGCTCGGTGTCGGCGCGCTCGGCGCGTACCTCGCCGGAGCCATCGGTACGGGCGCGCTGATGGCCGTCTTCCTCGCCAACTCCGGTGGGGCCTGGGACAACGCCAAGAAGCTCGTCGAGGACGGCCACCACGGCGGCAAGGGCAGTGACGCCCACGCCGCCACCGTGATCGGCGACACCGTCGGCGACCCGTTCAAGGACACCGCCGGTCCGGCGATCAACCCGCTCCTGAAGGTGATGAACCTGGTCGCCCTGCTGATCGCGCCCGCCGTGGTGCAGTTCAGCTTCGGCGATGACGCGAGCGCCGGGGTGCGGACCCTGATCGCCGGCCTCGCGATCGTCGTCATCATCGGTGCCGTCTACGTCTCCAAGCGGCGTTCGGTGGTCATGGGTGACGGAGACAACGCCGGGGACCGGTCGGACACCCCTTCGAACGCGCCGGTCGTTCCGTAACGCCTGCTCAAGAAGAGGGCGGGCGGCGTGTTCTGACGCGCCGTCCGCCGTTTCTTGTGGAGACGTGAGGCGTGTCTCCCTTGGTGCAAAAGGCTGCAATAAGGGATGAACCGGTCCCACGAAAGGTGGATGTCGCCCGCTTGGCGTGTATGTTCCGGGGCCGAGAGCCTTGGAAGGGACCGATCCGGTGAACAAGAAGCTTGCGGCCGCACTGTCCGGCGGCGCGGTACTGGTGCTCGCGCTGTCCGGGTGCAGCGACGACGGCGACAAGGTAAACGACTGGGCCAAGACGGTCTGCGACCAGGCGAAGCCCCAGATCCAGAAGCGGGCCGACGCCCAGCAGCTGATCATCTCGACGGCCGCGGACGGCAAGCCCGCCGACATCCAGGCCGCCGACTCGAAGGCGTTCCAGGACATCGCCGACGCCGACCGGGCGCTCGCCAAGGCCGTCGAAGGCGCCGGCGTGCCGCCCGTCGACAACGGCGAGAAGGTCCAGCAGGACGCGATCAAGGAACTCAACGCGACCGCGGTGGCGTACGAGGGACTGAAGAAGCAGGTCGACGCGCTCGACCCGAACAACCAGCAGAAGTTCGCGGACGGCCTGCAGGGCATCGCCGACGGTCTGAAGAAGATCGAGAAGATGGACCAGGACGCGCTGGCGAAGCTGCAGGGCGGCGAGCTGGGCACGGCGATGGCCAAGCAGCCCGGCTGCCAGAAGGCGAAGCCCTCGGCTCCGGCCGCGAAGCCGGGCTCGCAGCCCTCGAAGCCGGCCGCGACGGCGGCCACGACCGCCAAGCCGTCCTCGACGGCGAGCAAGAGCGCGGAGTAGAGCAGGCGCTGCCACCCGGTGCGTTCGGCGCGCATGTGGCGCGCGTGGGCGCCCGGGTGGGGGTTCGGGGGAGCGCCACGCGCGCGTGCGGGGTCTCGGCGGGGATTGTCGGTGGCGGCGGTCACAATGGTCGGGTGAGTACGACCAGCCTGACCACCAGCCTTCCGGTGCCCGCGCACGCCGCCCGACTGCGCGAGGCGCTGCTCGCCGCCGACTTCACCGCCGACGGGCTGCTCGAGCTCCTCGGCGCCCCCGCCTACAGCGCCCTCGCCCGCAGCGAGACCGTGCCCGCGCTGCGCGCCACCCGCGGCGACTCCCCGCTGGAGACGCTCGTTTGCCTCTTCCTGCTCCAGGGCACCGTCCCCGCCGAGCGCGCCGCCGCCGCGCTGCCGCTGAAGGAAGCCCTGGCCGACGGCTGGATCGAGGAGACCGACAGGACCGGCCGGCCGGCCGTGCCCGGGGCCACCGGGGCGAGCGGAGAGGCATCGGAGACGGCCGGTCAGGTCCGGGCGACCGTCGACGTACGGCCGTACGGCGGGCCCGAGGGCCAGGACTGGTTCATCGTCTCCGACCTGGGCTGCGCGGTCGGCGGCGCCGGCGGCATCGGCAGCAAGGACGAAGGAGTCGTCCTCGGCGTCGGCGGCGCCTCCACGACCCTCGCGGGCATCACCGTCCGTACGCCCGTGGCCTCCGCGCTCGACCTCGGCACCGGCTCCGGAATCCAGGCCCTGCACGCCTCCCAGCACGCCACCCTGGTGACAGCGACCGACCTCAACCCCCGCGCCCTCGACTTCACCCGGCTCACGCTCGCCCTCTCCGGGGCCCGCGAGGCCGAACTGCTCCCCGGCTCCCTCTTCGAGCCCGTCGACGGCGACACGTACGACCTGATCGTCTCCAACCCGCCGTTCGTCATCTCCCCGGGCGCCCGGCTGACCTACCGCGACGGCGGGATGGGAGGAGACGACCTGTGCCGGACGCTCGTGCGGGAGGCCGGCGAGCGGCTCAACGACGGGGGGTGCGCCCAGTTCCTCGCCAACTGGCAGCACGTGGAAGGCGAGGAATGGCAGGACCGGCTGCGTTCCTGGGTGCCGCGCGGCTGCGACGCGTGGATCGTGCAGCGCGAGGTCCAGGACATCACGCAGTACGCCGAGCTGTGGCTGCGGGACAGTGGCGACCACCGCGAGGACCCGCGGCGGTACACCGAGCGGTACGAGGCGTGGCTGGACGAGTTCGAGGCCCGCGGGACGAAGGCCGTCGGCTTCGGCTGGATCACCCTGCGCAGGAACGCCGCCGTCGCGTCCGGCGCGGTCGAGCCGTCGATCGTCGTCGAGGAGTGGCCGCACCCGGTCGAGCAGCCGCTCGGCGAGACCGTACGCGCTCACTTCGAACGCCAGGAGTACCTGCGGACCCACGACGACGCGGCGCTGCTCGCCGAGCACTTCGTCCTCGCGCCCGAGGTCGTCCAGGAGCAGGTCGGCCTGCCCGGCGCCGAAGACCCCGAGCACGTGGTGCTGCGGCAGAACCGCGGCATGCGGCGCGCCACCAGGGTGGACCACGTCGCGGCCGGCTTCGCGGGAGTCTGCGACGGATCGCTCAGCGCCGGCCGGATCCTGGACGCGATCGGGCAGTTGACCGGCGAGGACCCGGTGCTGCTCCGGGACCGGACGCCCCAGGCGATCCGGCTCCTGGTGGAGGAGGGCTTCCTGCTGCCCGTCGGCGAGGGCGGCGGCGCCTGACGGGCCTTGACCCGGGAATTCCGTACGACGCGGCCGCCCGCGGCAGGGCGGCCCGCGGCCCGCAACCGGCAGCGGGGGCGCCGATGCGTGCGGCCGGACGTTCCGCTTCCCGTCCGACGTCCGGTCCGCCGTGGGCGGGGGAGCGGGCAGCCGCCGGGCCCCGCCCGACTGCGCGATGCCGCCTCCGCGCGGCGGAAAGCCGCTGGTCGGGCGGGTGCTCCCGCCGCTCCTCAGCGCCTTGCCCCACCGGGAGCCCGGCGTCGCCGGCGACGCGTCCCCCTCCCCCCGCGACGCCGCCCGAGCGGCTTCCGCCTCCGCGACCGGCGGCACGGCGGCCGTCGCGTACGAGCGCCGATCCGCCCCGCCGCCGCGAGGGTGCGGGCACGGCGAGGAGAGAGCCCGCCCCCGTCGCGCATTCGTTCAGTACCGGCCATCTTCGTGAACCCCGACACCCGAGCCCGCGTCGTTCACCCGGAATTCGCGCCCGCGACGCCGGAAGGTGCCAGCCTCTGCCCAGGGATGACCGGGGCATGACGGACGAACGGGGTACGGACCATGGAGAGCGGGCCTGCGATCTTCGCCGGAACGGCGTTCGCGCTGTTCGGGGCCGCGCTGATGCTGTGGACGGGGGCGCGGGTGCTGAGCCGCGAGCCGGTGGCGCACGGGGTCGCGCCGGGCACGGCCGCCGTCCTCACCACCCTCTTCGGAGTCGTCTTCCTTCTTCTCGGCGTCTGGTGCTTCGGCCGCCTCTGAGCGCGCCCCGCCCCGCCCGGCCGGAGGTCCGGGCGGCAGGAATGCCAGGAGTCGGGTTACCGTTCGAGTGGCCGTTGCGGGCTTTCGCCGTTTGACACGGGGGCGGGTTGTACCGTCACACTCCGCAGCGACGACAGCGTCAGCGTCACCGTGACGTGCAGCTGCCGTGTGTGCCAGGGCCAGTGCCGTACATGCGTACGTGCCACCGAGCGTCGACCGGAGAGAAGAGCGAAGTTGTCCCCGACCAGCGAGACCGCACAGGGCGGCCGCCGACTCGTCATCGTCGAGTCGCCTGCCAAGGCGAAGACGATCAAGGGCTACCTCGGCCCCGGATACGTCGTCGAGGCGAGCGTCGGGCACATCCGCGACCTCCCCAGCGGCGCCGCCGAGGTGCCGGACCAGTACACCGGCGAGGTGCGCCGCCTCGGCGTCGACGTGGAACACGACTTCCAGCCGATCTACGTCGTCAACGCCGACAAGAAGGCCCAGGTCAGGAAGCTCAAGGAGCAGCTGGCCGGGGTCGACGAACTCTTCCTCGCCACTGATGAGGACCGCGAGGGCGAAGCCATCGCGTGGCACCTCCTCGAGGTCCTGAAGCCCAAGGTCCCGGTCCACCGGATGGTCTTCCACGAGATCACCAAGGACGCGATCCAGGCCGCCGTCGCCAACCCGCGCGAGCTGAACAAGCGCATGGTCGACGCGCAGGAGACCCGCCGCATCCTCGACCGGCTCTACGGCTACGAGGTCTCGCCGGTCCTGTGGAAGAAGGTCATGCGCGGCCTCTCCGCCGGCCGCGTCCAGTCCGTCGCCACCCGTCTCGTCGTCGAGCGGGAGCGCGAGCGCATCGCCTTCCGCTCCGCCGAGTACTGGGACCTCACCGGCACCTTCTCCACCGGCCGCGCCGGTGACCCGTCCGACCCGTCGTCCCTGGTCGCCCGCCTGGCGACGGTCGACGGCCGCCGCGTCGCACAGGGCCGTGACTTCGGCGCCGACGGCCGGCTGAAGTCCGAGCAGGTGCTCCACCTCGACGAGCAGAACGCCCGGGCGCTCGCCGCCGCGCTCGCCGACACCGCGTTCGGCGTCCGCTCGGTCGAGTCCAAGCCGTACCGCCGCTCCCCGTACGCCCCGTTCCGGACGACCACCCTCCAGCAGGAGGCGAGCCGCAAGCTGGGCTTCGGCGCGAAGGCGACCATGCAGGTCGCCCAGAAGCTGTACGAGAACGGCTTCATCACGTACATGCGTACGGACTCCACGATCCTCTCGGACACCGCCGTCGCGGCGGCCCGGGCGCAGGTCACGCAGCTGTACGGCGCCGACTACCTGCCGGAGAAGCCCCGCGTCTACGCCGGCAAGGTCAAGAACGCGCAGGAGGCGCACGAAGCGATCCGCCCCTCGGGTGATCGTTTCCGCACTCCGGCGGAGACCGGCCTGACCGGCGACCAGTTCCGGCTCTACGAGCTGATCTGGAAGCGGACCGTCGCCTCCCAGATGAAGGACGCGACCGGCAACTCCGTCACCGTGAAGATCGGCGGCCGGGCCGCCGACGGCCGGGACGTGGAGTTCAGCGCCTCCGGCAAGACGATCACCTTCCACGGCTTCATGAAGGCGTACGTCGAGGGCGCCGACGACCCCAACGCGGAGCTGGACGACCGCGAGCGCCGGCTGCCGCAGGTCGCCGAGGGCGACGCGCTGTCCGCCGAGGAGATCACCGTCGACGGCCACGCGACGAAGCCGCCGGCCCGCTACACCGAGGCCTCGCTGGTCAAGGAGCTGGAAGAGCGCGAGATCGGCCGCCCGTCGACGTACGCGTCGATCATCGGCACGATCCTGGACCGCGGGTACGTCTTCAAGAAGGGCACGGCCCTGGTGCCGTCCTTCCTCAGCTTCGCCGTCGTCAACCTGCTGGAGAAGCACTTCGGCCGGCTCGTCGACTACGACTTCACGGCCCGGATGGAGGACGACCTCGACCGGATCGCCCGGGGCGAGGCCCAGGCCGTGCCGTGGCTGAAGCGCTTCTACTTCGGCGAGGGCGGCCAGGCGGCCGCGTCCGGGGGCGCCGCCGACGCCGGGAACGGCGACGGTGACCACCTCGGCGGTCTGAAGGAGCTGGTGACCGACCTCGGCGCGATCGACGCCCGGGAGATCTCCTCCTTCCCGGTCGGCGACGGCGTCATGCTGCGGGTCGGCCGGTACGGTCCGTACGTCGAGCGCGGTGAGAAGGACTCCGAGGGCCATCAGCGCGCGGACGTTCCGGAGGACCTGGCTCCTGACGAGCTGACCGTCGCCTACGCGGAGGAGCTGTTCGCCAAGCCGAGCGGTGACTTCGAACTCGGCGTCGACCCGGTCAGCGGGAACCAGATCGTCGCCAAGGACGGGCGGTACGGCCCGTACGTCACCGAGATCCTTCCCGAGGACACCCCGAAGACCGGCAAGAACGCGGTGAAGCCGCGGACCGCCTCGCTCTTCAAGTCCATGGCGCTGGACACGGTGACCCTGGAGGACGCGCTCAAGCTGATGTCCCTGCCGCGCGTGGTGGGCACGGACGCGGAGGGCGTCGAGATCACGGCGCAGAACGGCCGCTACGGCCCGTACCTGAAGAAGGGCACGGACTCGCGGTCACTGACGGACGAGGAGCAGCTCTTCACGATCACGCTGGAGGAGGCGCTCGCGATCTACGCGCAGCCCAAGCAGCGTGGCCGGGCCGCGGCCAAGCCGCCGCTCAAGGAGCTGGGCGTCGACCCGGTCAGCGAGAAGCCGGTCGTCGTGAAGGACGGGCGCTTCGGCCCGTACGTCACCGACGGCGAGACGAACGCGACCCTGCGGACCGGGGACAGCGTGGAGACGATCACGCCGGAGCGCGGGTTCGAGCTGCTCGCGGAGAAGCGGGCCAAGGGCCCGGCGAAGAAGACCGCCAAGAAGGCGCCGGCCAAGAAGGCGGCTCCCGCGAAGAAGGCGACCACGGCGAAGAAGACCGCGGCCAAGAAGACGACGACCGCGGCGAAGAAGACGACGACGGCCAAGACGGCCACGGCGAAGAAGGCCGCCACGAAGAAGACGGCGGCGGCGAAGCCGGAGTAGCGCCGCGGGCGGGACATAGCGGTACGCATGACGAAGGGGCGGGGCGAAATGCCTCCGCCCCTTCGGCGTTCCCGGAGATCTGTACGAGCGGCTGCCGGTCGTCGGGATTCGGGCGCCGGGCGTCGGGTACGCGGTGCACCGTGCATGGTGCCGGTTTCGTGGGCGTCCGGCTCCCTTCAGCTCCTCTCCGACGTTTGTTCGGGCGGGGGACACAGGGAGTGAAGGCGTCCGGATAGGGTGGACGGATGACGCGAGCAGAGCAGCCAGACTCCGACGTCGCCCTTGTCGCGGACTCCCGCGAGCGTGCCGTACGCGCCCTTCTTCGCCATCAGCCCCTGCGCCGCTTGTGGAACGCGCAGTTGGTCGGGGGCACAGGCGACGCCCTCGCCCTCCTCGTGCTGGTGCTGTTGGGGTATCAGGCCGCGGTCTCCGAAGGGGCCCTCGGCGGCGGATACCGGGGCGCCGCGTTCGCCGTCGCCGCGGTGGTCGGCGCGAGACTGCTCGCGGCGGTGCTCTTCGGCGCCGTACTCCTCGGTCCGCTCACCGCGCTGACCGCGCCCGCCGGCCCGCTCGACCGGCGCTGGACCATGATCGGCGCCGACGGGGTGCGCCTCGCGCTGCTCGTCGTCGCCCCGCTGTGGATCGTCTGGACACCGGACAAGGCGCTGTGGTTCCTCCTCGGGACCGTCTTCGTCGCCGGCGCGGCCGAGCGCCTGTGGACCATCGCCCGGGAGGGCGCGGCCCCCGCGCTGCTGCCCGCCCCGCCGCCGGAGGGCGCCGCCGTCCGGCCGCTGCCCGACCACCTCGACGCGCTGCGCCGGCTCACCCTGCGCACCGGATTCCTCGCGGTCCCGGCGGCCGCCGCCGTACTGCTCGTCGCGACCCTGATCGGGAACCTGCTGGCCACCGGCATCGAGTGGTTCTCGGCACACCAGGCCGCCCTCGGCGCGTACGTCGCCGCCGGCCTGTTCGCCGCCTCCGTCTCCGTCCTGTACGCCATGGAGCTGCCCGGCGGACAGACCCCGCGGCCCCGTTCGCCCCTGGAAGGCCTGCGGCGCTCCGCCGCGGAGAAGGGACGCACGGGCGCCCTGCCGCTGCTCGTCCTCGCCTGCGCCACCGTCGCCGGAGCCGTCACCGCCGCCGCGGCCGTCGCCGTCCTGCACGCCCACGACCTCGGCGCAGGACCCGTCACCTTCGCGCTGCTGATCCTCGCGCTCAGCGGCGCCACCGCCGTCGGCATCCGCACGGGCGGCTCCGTCCTCCCCGCGCTGTCCCGCCGTCGCCTCCTCGCCCTCGCGATCACCGTCACCGGGATCGCGCTGCTCGCGATGGGCCTCGTGCCGGACACGGCGACCGTGCTGTTCCTCGCCGTCCTCGTCGGATACACGAGCGGTGTCGCCGCCCACACCGGCCACACCCTCGTCGACCAGGAGACCGAGGACGCCCGCCGCCCCCGGATCACCGAGCACCTCCAGGCGGTCGTCCGGGTCGCCATGGCCGTCGGCGCCCTCGCCGCACCCCTGCTCGCCGCCGCGATCGGACCGCACCGGCTCGCCTCCGGCGACTTCGTCTTCGCGCACGGCGGCGCCGCCTTCACCCTGATGCTCGTCGGCGCGCTGCTGCTGCCGGTCGCGGCCCTGGTCCTCGCCAAGACCGACGACCGGGCCGGCGTCCCGCTCCGCCGCGACCTGCGGGACGCGCTGCGCGGCGCCGACCCCGTGCAGGCCCCCGCCGCGAACGGCTTCTTCATCGCCCTGGAGGGCGGCGACGGAGCCGGCAAGTCCACCCAGGCCGAGGCGCTCGCGGAGTGGATCCGGGCCAAGGGCCACGAGGTCGTCGTCACCCGCGAGCCCGGCGCGACCCCCATCGGCAAGCGGCTGCGGTCGATCCTGCTCGACGTCTCCTCGGCCGGCCTCTCGAACCGCGCGGAGGCGCTGCTGTACGCGGCCGACCGCGCCGAGCACGTCGACTCGCTGGTCAAGCCCGCCCTGGAGCGGGGCGCGGTGGTCATCTCCGACCGCTACATCGACTCGTCCGTCGCCTACCAGGGCGCCGGCCGCGATCTGTCGCCGACCGAGATCGCCCGCATCAACCGCTGGGCGACCGGTGGTCTCGTACCGCACCTGACGGTGCTGCTCGATGTCGCGCCCGAGACCGCGAGGGAACGGTTCACCGAGGCGCCGGACCGGCTCGAGTCGGAGCCGCCGGAGTTCCACGCGCGCGTGCGGGCCGGTTTCCTCGCGCTGGCCGCGGGCGACCCGGGCCGGTACCTCGTCGTCGACGCCGGCCAGGAGCCCGAGGCCGTCACCACCGTCGTACGCCACCGCCTCGACCGGATGCTGCCGCTGTCCGAGGCCGAGGTGAAGGCCCAGGAGGAGGCGCGCCGGAAGGCCGAGGAGGAGGCCAGGCGCAGGGCCGAGGAAGAGGCCGCGCGCAAGGCGGAGGAGGAGCGTCTGGAGCGCGAGCGCCAGGAGCAGCTCGCCCGGCTCCGTGCCGAGGAGGAGGAGCGCAAGCGCCGCGAGGAGGAAGAGGCGCGGCAGCGCGAGGCCGAACGGCAGGCGGCCGAGGCACGCCAGCGGGCCGAGGAGGCCAGGCTGGCCGCCGAGGAGGAGCGCAGGCGGCGCGAGGCCGAGGAGAAGGCCCGCCGCGAGGAGGAGGAGCGCCGCCGCAGGCAGGCCGAGGAAGAGGCCCGGCTGCGCGAGGAGGCCGAGGAGCGCCGCCGCGAGAAGCAGCGCAAGGCCGAGGAGGCGCTGGTCAGGGCCGAGGAGGCCCGGCGTCTCGCGGAGGCCGCCGCAGCGAAGGCCGCCGAGGAGGCGGCGCGCAAGGCCGCCGCTGAGGAGGCGGAGAAGGCCGCACGGGAGGCCGCCGCCCAGGCCGTCGCGCGGAAGGCGGCACAAGAGGCCGCTGCCGAGAAGGCGGCCCAGGAGGCCGCCGCGCGCGAGGCCGCGCGTGCCGCCGCCGCGGAGCAGGACGCCGCCCGGGAGAAGGCGGCGCGTGAGGCCGAGGCGGCCCGGAAGGAAGAGGCGGCTCGCGAGGCCGCTCGGCGGGCCGAGGCGGCGGAGGCCGCCGAGGTGTCGCCGAACGAGGTCACGGTGCCGACGCCGATCGTGAAGCCCGAGGACCCGCGGGTCGGTGGCGCCCGTTCCGGTGCCGGGGCGCGCCCGGCCGACGCCGCCCCCGCCGACGCCGCTCCCTCCGGTGACGTGCGGCCCGACGAGGTCACGCAGACCGTGCCGAGGATCTCGCCGAACGAGATCACCGTCCCCACGCCGATCGTGCGCCCGGAGCCGGAGGACGTCCGGCCCGAGGAGCAGACGACGGTCCTGCGGCCGGTGCGGGAAGCCGACGAGACCGCCGTGCTCCCGCCCGTACGCGACGCCGACGAGACCGCCGTCCTGCCGCCCGTACGCGACTCCGGTCCGGCCGACCGGGTGCCGCCGGGGTTCTTCCGTGACGAGCGGCCCGCGGAGCCCTCGGCCGGCGCGCAGGGCGCGAACGACCGGACGCGCGAGCTGCCGCAGCTCGACGAGCAGGGGCGCCCGCGCCGCCGCTCGGACTGGGCGGAGGAAACCCCGCTCGACGACCTGCCGACGCTGGCGGACGAGCTGCTCGGCCCGCACGACGAGGAGGACGACGGCAGGCGCCGCCGCTAGGGGGTGTCGTGTCCGGAGGGGAGGGACGGAGCTGCTCCGTCCCTCCCCTCCGTCGTGTCGCGTCCGTCGTGTCCCCTTCGTCGTGTCGTGTCGCGTCCGTCGCTCCGTGCCGTGCCCGCCCCGTCGGCGGGCGGGGCCCGGTGTCAGTCAGGTGCTCCACAATGGAGGGCGTACCTGAGGAGGGCACATGGCCGTATGGGACGACCTGGTCGGACAGGCGAAGGTCGAGGAGCAGCTCGCCGCCGCCGCGCGGGACGCCGACGCGCTCGTGACCACCCATGCCGCCGGCGGACCGGACCCCGAGGCGTCCAAGATGACCCACGCGTGGCTGTTCACCGGCCCGCCCGGGTCCGGCCGGGCGACGGCCGCGCGGGCCTTCGCCGCCGCGTTGCAGTGCGTCAGCCCCGACCGGGCCCTGGGCGGGGCCCCGGGATGCGGATTCTGCGACGGCTGCCACACCGCGCTCGTCGGGACCCACGCCGATGTCGAGGTCGTCCGCACGGACCTGCTCTCCATCGGCGTGAAGGAGACCCGTGAGCTGGTCCGCCGCGCGCAGCTCTCGCCGGCGGGCGGCCGCTGGCAAGTGATCGTCCTGGAGGACGCCGACCGCCTCACCGAGGGCGCGGGCAACGTCATCCTGAAGGCGGTCGAGGAGCCCGCCCCGCGCACGGTCTGGCTGCTCTGCGCGCCCTCCCTGGAGGACGTCCTGCCGACCATCCGCTCCCGCTGCCGCCATCTGACCCTGCGCACCCCGCCGGTGGAGGCCGTCGCCGACATCCTCGTCCGCCGCGACGGCGTCGAACCGGCCGCGGCGCAGGCCGCCGCCCAGGCCACCCAGGGCCACATCGACCGCGCCCGCCGGCTGGCCACCGACGAGCGTGCTCGGGCCCGCCGCGCCGTCGTCCTCAAGCTGCCGCTGCGCGTCGGGGACGTCGGCGGCTGCCTCAAGGCCGCCCAGGAGCTGATCGACGCGGCCGGCGAGGACGCCAAGGAGGTCGCCGAGGAGGTCGACGCCAAGGAGACCGAGGAGCTGAAGGCCGCCCTCGGCGGCGGACAGGGCTCCCGGATGCCGCGCGGCACGGCGGGCGCGATGAGGGAGCTGGAGGAGCGCCAGAAGCGGCGCAAGACGCGAACCCAGCGCGACAGCCTCGATCTCGCCCTCACCGACCTCACGGCCTTCTACCGCGATGTACTGACCCTCCAACTGCGCGCCAGGACGCCGCTGGCCAACCAGGACGTACGCGACGCGGTGGAGCGGATCGCCCGCGACACCACGCCCGAGCGGACCCTCCGCCGGATCGAGGCGGTGCTGGCCTGCCGGGACGCCCTGGAGCGCAATGTGGCCCCGCTGCTCGCGGTGGAGGCGATGACGATGTCGCTGCGCGACTGAGCCGCGCCCGAGCCCCGCGCACCGGCCTTCGCGCCCCGCGCACCTGCTTGGAGACGCGGAAGCGACGCGGAATCCCGGACGGCGGGTTATCCACAGGGAACGGACCCGATTGGACACGCTCCGTATATATATGGATACGCTCCGGGCATGGACTCCAGGCGTTTCCTCCTCACCTCCGCCACGGCCCTCACGGCCGCCGCGCTGATCCTCTCCGGCTGCACCGGCGGAAGCGACGCGGCCGCGCCCGGCTCGGCGCCGGACCGCAGGGCGTCGGTCGCCGGCCTGGAGCGGTTCTACGCCCAGAAGCCGGTGTGGCGCGCGTGCGGAGTCCCGAAGTTCGAGTGCGCCACGTTCCGCGCCCCCCTCGACTACGCCGAACCGGACGGCGCGGAGATCAAGCTCGCCGTCTCCCGGGTCAAGGCCACCGGCCCCGGCAAGCGGCTCGGCTCGCTGCTGGTCAACCCCGGCGGACCCGGCGGCTCCGCCGTCGGCTACCTCCAGGGCTACGCGGGCATCGGGTACCCGGCCCCCATCCGCGCCCGGTACGACATCGTCGCCGTCGACCCGCGCGGGGTCGCCCGCAGCGAGCCGATCGAGTGCCTGACCGGTCCGCAGATGGACGCGTACACCCAGGTCGACCAGACGCCGGACGACGCCCGGGAGACGGCCGCGCTCGAAGCCTCCTTCAAGGGGTTCGCGGAAGGCTGCGAGAAGCGCTCGGGGAAGGTCCTGCCGCACGTCTCCACGGTCGAGACGGCCCGGGACATGGACATCGTGCGAGCCGCCGTAGGCGACCGGAAGCTGACCTATGTGGGGGCGTCGTACGGCACGTTCCTCGGCGCCACCTACGCCGAGCTGTTCCCGGACCGCGCCGGGCGGCTGGTCCTGGACGGGGCGATGGACCCCTCCCTGCCCGCCGTCGACCTCAACCGCGACCAGACCGCGGGCTTCGAGACCGCCTTCCGGTCCTTCGCCGCGGACTGCGTCGCGAAGCCCGACTGCCCGCTCGGCACCACGTCGGTCGCCGCCGCCACCGAGAAGCTCAAGACGTTCTTCCGCACGGTCGACGCCAAGCCGCTGCCGACCGGGGAGAGTCGCCGCCTCGGGGAGTCGCTGGCCACGACCGGCGTGATCGCCGCGATGTACGACGAGGGCGCCTGGCCGATCCTGCGCGAGGCCCTCACGAAGGCCGTCGGCGGCGAGGGCTCGGGCCTCCTGGCCCTGGCCGACAGCTACTACGAACGCGAGCCGGACGGTTCGTACGCGAACCTGATGTTCGCCAACGCCGCCGTGAACTGCCTCGACCTCCCGGCCTCCTTCACCGGCCCCGCCGCAGTCGAGGGGGCGGTGCCGTCCTTCGAGAAGGCCTCCCCGGTGTTCGGCGAGGGCCTCGCCTGGGCCGCCCTGAACTGCACCTACTGGCCCACCCCCGCCACCGGCCGCCCCCACCGCATCACCGCCGCCGGCGCCCCTCCGATCGTCGTCGTCGGCACCACCCGCGACCCGGCCACCCCCTACAAGTGGGCCCGCTCCCTGGCCGACCAGCTCGCCTCGGGCACGCTGCTGACCTACGACGGCGACGGCCACACCGCCTACGGCCGCGGCAGCGACTGCATCGACACCGCGATCAACACCTACCTCCTGGAAGGCACCGCCCCCGAGGACGGAAAGCGCTGCTCATAGGGGTGGTCGGAGCACCCCTCGAAACTGTGTAGACTTGGCGAGGCCGCTGCGCCCACCATGGGAAAGCACGGCATGCCGCCTTAGCTCAGTTGGCCAGAGCAACGCACTCGTAATGCGTAGGTCTCGGGTTCGAATCCCGAAGGCGGCTCTAGAGGAACCCTAGGACTCACTCGCCGTGACCTGGGGTTTTTCTTATGCCCCGACGAGACGGGGGCGGAACGCGATGATCTTCGCACCCTCATGTGAGGCCGTCGTGAGGCCATCCTGCTCGTTTGCCTGCTCGACCGCCCTTTGCGCGGGCAGTCGAGCCGCCCCGCGCGGGACCATGGCGGCGGTCGCCTCGGCGGCCTCGGCGGCGGCCTTGGGCATGACCGACTGATAGATGTCTCGGGTGATCCGGCTGTCGCTGTGTCCGAGGGTCTCGGACACAATCTTGACGTCGACGCCGGCGGCGAGCATGAGCGAGGCGGCGACGTGCCGCAGATCGTGCAGCCGGATCGGCGGCAACCCAGACAGGTCGACGAGCCTCTCGAACTGGTCGGTCAGCCAACCGGGGTGAATCCGCTCCCCGTCCTCCTGGGTGAACATCCGACCCGACTCGATCCACGCGGGCCCCCACTGGCAGCGCTCGGCGGCCTGCTTGGTCCGGTGCGCTTCGAGCACCTCGGCGGTGTACTCGTCGATCGAGAACACGCGCTCGCCGCTGTCGGTCTTGGGCAGGCTCTCTACGACCTCCCATCCGTCCTGTACGAGCTGTGTGGCAATGGTCATCGTGCGGCTTGCTGTCGAGTAATCGGCCCACCGGACGCCGCACGCCTCGCCGCGCCGCAGACCCCGGAACGTGATCAGGTGGAACAGCGGCAGCAGTCGGTGCTTCGACTCGGCGAGGAAGTCGAGGAACTGTCCGGCCTGCTCCGGTGTCCAGACCATGACCGCCGAGGGGCGCTCGCCGGTCCGCACCCATGCGTCGACCCGCTCGGGCGTCCACACCATGGCCTTGGGCCGCTTGGCCGAGGTGAGTTCGACGTACGAAGCGGGGTTGAAGGTGATCGCCCCGCGTGCGATGGCGGTGTTCAGCGCAGCCCGCAGCGTGTCGCGCACGTGCTTCTGAGTCGACGGTCCGGTGATCCGGCGGAACGGCGGCATCGCCGCAATGGCGTCCTTGAGGAACTTCCGTCGGCCGCGGTTCTCCACTCCCTTCCACGGGATCGTTTTCAGCTCGTCGAGCGCCGCGCGGCGCTGCATGTTCGCGTCATGAATGTCGGCGTTCGTCTCGGCGATCCCGGCGAACATCTCGTCGAGGTGCTGCACCGTGAGGCGGTCGAGACGGATGTGCCCAATCCTCGGTTTCAGGTGGCACCTGATGTCGACCTCGTACCGGGTCTCACCGCTCTTACGGAGCGCCTTCTTACCGGCGAGCCACGCGTCGAGCCACTCGGCAACCGTCATGTGCTGAGTCAGAGACTGCCCGGTCGCGAAACGCCGCTTCGTCTCGTCGTAGTCCGGGATGTCCTCGCCGCTCGCCGACACCGTTTCGAGCAAGTCGGCGATGCGGCGGCGGCCCTCGGGGTCGGACTTCTTGTCGGCGATGTCGAGCAGCGCCGCAAGCGCGTTGATGTCCGTCTGGGCGTCGCCCTTGGTCTTGTACCCGCTGCGACGGAAGCGGCGTCGGGTGCCGTCCTCGCGTGGCGGCAGTTCCTGAACCAGGCTCCAAACCCCGTGCGTTCGCTGCGCCAGCTTCTTGCACGCTGCGCCGAGCTGCTTGTCGGTCTTCGGATCACGGCATCCGCAACGCTTGGTGATCGTTCCGTTCATCTCGTCCTATTCCTCTGCTGTGACTGAGTCGGGGTTGTCGAGCATGTCGAGCCCCCTCATGTCCTCGATCAGGTGACGTCGTAGGGCGGGGACCTTGAGCCCCGCGCGCACCATGTCGTCGATGTGGCGTGCGAGTTCTTCGAGACGGTGCAGATAGTCGGTCTCTGCCTCGGCATCACCTCCCTTCGCTTGGTTGGTCTCCGTGCGCAGATACGCCCTGTGGACGGCCGTGAGCCGCCGCTCGAACTCGGGGTACAGAGACGCGGGATAGGCCGCTGTGGCCCACGCTGCGGCCCACGCTTGCCCTGTTCCGGCGATCTGCCGGGAGTCGACGACGTACCGCCCGTCGATGGGGCCGTCGAGCGTCGGTGTCGCCTCGCCGGTCATCCACTGCCACACCGTGTACGGGTCGCGCGGGTCGGCGGTCGGAACGGTGGGCACTGCTGCCTCACTCCCGAGGGGGAGCAGCAGGAGCAACGGGGGCGTGGCGAGGGCGAGTCCGAACACGAGCAGCTCGTCGGCAGACACCGGGCGGCGTTTCCTGCCCTCACCGCCGGACCGGCCGGTCTCGATGCTGACAATCACGGCGTACGTGAGGTCAGGACGCCCGAGGCGGGCGCACTCGGCGGCGAGGTCGTCCCGGCTCATGCCGAGGCGCTCGCGGTGCCGGCGGATCTGTGCGGCGATGACGTCGCCCGCTGACCGGTAACTGTGCATATCGCAAAGCTAGCTTTGTTGGTTGCAAAGCGCCAGCCTTGATCGTACGTTGCTGATCTAGGCACTACTCGGCATCAATGGGCCGACGTGCACACCGATGTCACAGGGGGCACAGGATGAGCACCACAGAGCAGGGGATGACACACCGCGAGCTGATGACGCTTCCGGTCGCCGTCCCGCTGGAAACCGCGAACCGCGCGCTCCACCTTGGACGGACGACCGGCTACCACCTCGCCCGGACGGGCCGGTACCCCGTGCGCGTTCTGCGCCACGGGCGCGCCTACAAGGTGTCGCGCTACGACCTGCACCGGCACCTCGGGGTCGAGGCGGAAGCACCGGCGGACGGCGGAGCGTAGTCAAAACGACTCCGCCCGCCGGGCCTCGGGTGAGCGGCGCCGACGGGCGGAGACGTACGGGTTGGTGGAGGGTTACGACCAACCGTGCTCGGTGAGCTGCTCGCCGCCCTTGAGGTAGCCGAGCAGCCCGGCGGCGGGGTACTCGATGATGTCCTCGGGCAGCTCGTGCACCGACCACCACCGCAGGTCGAGGCACTTCTCGGGCTCGCGGTTGACCGGCTCGCCCTGCCACAAGGTGGCCAGGAAGAACAGGCCGATTCGTTCGGTCTCGGCATCCTGCTTGTGGTGCACGACGTGCACGAGCCGCAGGTGCTCGGGGTCGACCTCGACGCCGGTCTCTTCGCGCAGTTCGCGCGCGGCGCCCACCGTGAGAGGCTCGCCGGCGTCGAGCTTGCCCGACGGGGCGTGCCACCGGCCGTAGCCGTACGGGCCCCCGCGCTGCGACAACAGCACCTTGTCGCCGTCGCGCAGGATCACGTGCGTGTCGATCACGGGGGTCGCGAGTGCTGCGTTCATGAGTTCACCGTGGGGTCGTCGTGCTTGCTGGGGTTCTCGACGCTACCCCCGGACGGGGGCAGGGCGTCGGCGATTCGCTTCGCTACATCCGTAGGGGTGGCGTCGGTCGAGTCGAGCACGAGTGCCTCGACGCCGAGGGTCATCAAGGTCTGCGCCGCCTCGCGGTAGAGCTCGACCTCTCGGCGGGGGCCGGTTGGGTCGTCGTGGAACCGGTGGCGCTTCCCGCGCTCGGCGAGCCGGGCGGCGATGGTCGCCGGGTCGGCCGTGAGGATCACGGCCAGGTCGGGCAGCAGGATGTGCCGGTTCAGTGCGAGCACGAACGGCTCTGGGACGCCGTCGAGCTGTTGGAGGACGAGACTCGACGCGAGGTAGCGGTCGCAGAGGACGGTGTCGCCGGCCTTGAGCATGGGGACGAGCTCGACGTCGATGTGCTCGTACCGGTTCGCGGCGACGAGACAGGCGAGGGCGCGGCCGTGAATGTAGTTGGCGTTGGCGCGGGTGAAGTCGCCGAGCTC
This sequence comes from Streptomyces sp. NPDC048353, assembly GCF_055587165.1. NCBI lineage: Bacteria > Bacillati > Actinomycetota > Actinomycetes > Kitasatosporales > Streptomycetaceae > Streptomyces > Streptomyces sp. NPDC048353. Next base: position 566,710 of record NZ_JBVJGU010000005.1, read on the forward strand.
GCTCGTCGAGGGTTCCGTCGTGGTGTGGACGCTGTCGCCCCGGTCGGCGAGCAGACGTCGGAGTTCGGCGACCGTGGTGGACTTCCCGACGCCGCTCGGCCCGTCGATGGTGACGAACATCCCCGCGTACTTGGTCACGCGGCGGCCCCCAAGAGGTTCCGGTCGTGCTGCTCGCGCGTGAGCATGGCGAGCGTGGCACGCAGCTTGGGGAGCGGGACCGTGCCGAACTGGACGCCGACCGAGAAATTGAACTCGTCGCGGGCGCGCATGGACTCGTCGGCACCGTCGGCGGTGAGGTCGACGTCGGAGTACGCGAGCAGGGCGTCGGGGTTGTGCCCCTCGGCGGTCAGCTTCGTCCAGATCGGCGTTCCGGGGTAGGGCCGGAACTCGAACACACTCGCCCGGAACTTGCCGGCGCCGTACCGGTCGGCGGCGCTCCACAGGTTGTGGATGTGGCGCACGGTGGCGTCGAGGTCTTCCTGCTCCTCCCCGGGATACCCGAGGATGAAATACCCCTTCACACCGATGCCGCGCGCGAGCAGGCGCTCGGCGACCTGCTCGGTCATCTCCGCCGTGATGCGCTTGTCCATGCCCGCGAGGACCCGGTCGCTCCCCGACTCGATCCCGAGGGCGACCTCGCGCAGCCCGTTCGCCTTGAGGGTGTCGAGCATGTCGTCGTCGAGCCGATCGAACACGTTGATCCGCCCCGTGGCGTCCCACACGTACCGGTCACCGATCCGGTGCCGGGTGAACGCCTCCATCTGCGGGACGATCACGCGTTTCGCGCCGAGGAACAGGTCGTCGACGAATCGGTACGCGGTCGTCCCGTAGGTCTCGTACAGGTGGTCGAGCTCGTCGACGATGCCCTCGGGTGACCGGGGACGGATCTTGACGTCGGGGTTCGCCGAGACGGCTGCGCCGCAGAATCCGCAGTCGTACGGACACCCGCGCGAGCCGACGATGTTCGCCTCGATCCGGCCGTCGTCGGCAACGTACGGGTCTTGCGGCAGGAACTCGCGGTTCACGAGCGGCAGGGTGTCGATGTCCGGACTCAACCAGTGGGCCGCCTTGTCGCGCGCGATGCCGGCGGCGTGCGTGCCGAGCAGCCGGTCGCGCCACATGACCCCGGGCAGTTCGGCACGCCGTCGCTCGTCGGCCAGGAGCGCGGCGACCCGGGGCTCGCCCTCGCCGATCACCAGGGCGCGCAGGTTGGTCATGCGAGGGTCGTCGAGGATGCGATCGGGCATCGCGCGGGCGTGGTGCCCACCGACCATGAGCGCGATGTCGGGGTCGAGCCCGGCGGCGATCCGGGCCGACATCTCGTACGTGGGGGCGAGCAGGTTCATCCCCACCCACCGAGGCCGAATGCCGTTGATCAGACGGGCCGTCGCCTCGACGCCGAGCCCGTGCGCCTCGGCGTCCAGTACACCGACGTTGAAACCGCCCTGCTGCGCGTACGTGGCGATGTAGGCCATCCCCAGCACGGGCAGCGTGTAGTCGTTGGTCCGGGGACGCAGGGCGTAGTCGCGGAGCGGCGCGTTCACGAACAGGGCGTCGAGCTCCCGGTTCGGGTCGGTGCCGGCGATCAGGTCAGAGGTCGCTCGGGTGTCCTCGGCGGCCGTTAAGGTCATTGCTCCCCCACGTGAGAGTGAACAGGGTCAGGGCGTGCAGTTGAGGGCGAACGGGCGCCCACCGGCGCCACATGGCCTCGAACTCCGGTTCTTTGGCGGGGAATTCGAGACCGGGGGCCGCCTTCCGGGCCCACGTGCGCACGGCGAGATCGCCGTGCGGGTAGATCGAGAAATCGCCGGTGAAGTCGGCCGCGGCTGCGCCCGCCGTCCACGGGCCGATACGGGGCACCCCGACGAGCTCTTTGATCAGGCTCTCGGGGTCGAGCGTTGCCCAGTGCTCGCCCCGGTCGAGGTACGCCTCGGCGGCGGCACGCAGGGCCGTGCGGTTGAACTTGGTCCCGACGGCGGCGAACCCGTCGTCGGAGAGGCCCAGCACCGTCTCGGGGGACGGTACGAGCGGAAAGTCGCCGGCCATCGTGACGATCGTCCGCCCGTACGCGCCGTAGAACGCCCGGTGCTTCCGCAGGGCCTGCTTCGCACTTACGACCTGGCGGAGGATCGCCGTCGTGATCGAGTCCCACAACGAGGGGTTGTTGAGGCGGGCGACCGTTCCCAGGCTGACCAACTCGGCTAGCAACGGCCCCGCTTCCCTCGGCGCTGGCAGCTCGATCGGCGAGGTGTAGGCGGGGGTCGGCTGCTCGGCGGCGCCGTCCCCCTCGATGGGCCAGAGGGCGAGGTGCGCGTTCGCGTTGTTCCACAGGGCGAGCCACACGGTCCCGCCGTGCTCGACGAGACGGGCCCGATCGCCGTCGGCCGTCGTGTGCCATCCGGGGTGTTCGGTGATGATCTTCGTACTCATGAGCTCAATTCCGGTCGTGAGGTGCGGATGTGGGGTGGTACGTACGTGGCGTGCGTGCGTAATTCGAGATAGCGCACGGGAGTCACTTGCCACTCGGCGACCGCCCCGGTCCCCAGTACCACGGTGAGGCCGCAGTGCCTACCGGAGTTGAGCAGAGCGAGGGCGTGCCGCCATCCGCTTTCGGCCCACTCGACCGTTCGCTCGATCTCGTGCGGGTTCATGCCGAACACGTGCGCCGTGCGGACCTGTACGCGAAGCAGGCGTATCGCGTCACGGGAGGTAGGCAGCACTCGCGGGGCCGCGACCGGTGCGGCCCGGTGTGCGGTCTGCGAGCCGTACCGCAGCACCTCGAACAGAAACCCATGCGCGACAGATGCCTCGGCCGGCTTGGTGAAGGTGGGCAACCTTGCCCCGTTGACGGTGATCACACCGGCTGACGCGCCCACGGTCTTACCCTCCGGATCGAGTGACATAGTTGCCCCCTGTCGGCAACGCCGTGCAAGCGTGCCAGCAGGGGGCAACCCTCGGGGGTTCTCCCCAACAGGCTTGCTAATAGGGAGATTTCCGCACTTCCGGGCACGGTCCTGCCGAGATCGACCCGTCGGTGCGGCGCAGAGTGACCGTACTGCTACGTGGTGGGGTGGGCAAGTGTGCACCGGGGCATACATGCCGCCGGGGCCGGATTGGCATATGCGCGTGCCCCCCGACCCAAGGGGCCGGGGGGCACGGTTGCTACGCGACGGCGAGTGCTAGCTGAGCAGGTGGTCGAACTCGCCCGCCTTGACGCCGGCGATGAAGGCGGCCAGCTTCTCGCGGGTCGTGGTGACCTCGACGCTCGGATCGTCACTCTCGCGCATCTTGATCGCGCCGTCCTTGTCGATCCCGAGCTCGACGCAGTTCTCGCCGCCGCCCCCGGAGAAAGACGACTTCTGCCACTTGATGGGTGATGCGCTCATTACCTGTTTCTCACAGTTCCCTTGCGATGTGGTGGATTAGCCCTCTCGACCCTTCCGGATCGAGTGAAGCGTGCTCGGCGATGTCGAGCAGGGTCCGATATTTCTTCAACTCTGCCTCGGCATCCAAGAAGCGTCCGCCGAAAGCACTGTCGATCTGAACGGTGTCCAATTCAGGAACGGGGCCGCTCGCATACAAAACCGGCTGCGTGACCTCGATGAAATCCTCGCTTGTAAACGGGATGACTCGAATGTGCACCGTCGGCAGCTTTGAGACCTCGATGAGATATTCGAGCTGCTCGCGAACCACCTTGCGACCGCCGAAGCGCATACGCAGTGCAGCCTCATGGATGATCGCTGTGTACTGCGGAGCACCGGCCTCCCGCTGGAAGATCGAGAACCGTTTCAAACGATGCTCGACACGAGCCTCGACCTCATCCTCGGGCAGCTTGGGCGTGACGCCAGAGAATAGGGCGCGGGCGTAGTTCTCCGTCTGAAACGGCCCGGGAAACGTGATGCTCTGCATCGATCGCATAGCCACGGCATGGTGTTCGAGCTCGGCAATGTTCAGCCATGCGGGGTCGAGCGTGCCTCGAAATTTCTCGAACCAATGTTGCCCCCGGTGCTCACGCGCTATCGCACACAGAGCGTCGATCAAGGGTTCATTGTCGCACTGGTAAAACGTCGCGAGCCGTCGAATGCGCTCCTCGCTCACACCGATTCGGCCCGCCTCGATGTGGCTCACCTTTGCTTGGTCAGTCGACAGAAGGCCGGCGGCCTCGCGCGCCGTCTTGCCTGCTCGGTCGCGCAGCTTCCGCAGCTCGGTGCCGAGGCGCTGTTGCCGTGCGGTCGGGTTGTCCCTCGGTGGCATTGGTCCCTTCCCCTGTCGTTGACCCGAGTCTGCCGCGTAACCGTGCCATGGGTCCACCTCCTGTCACTAAGAGAGGGGGGCACCCTTGCCCCGGGGCATGTATGCCCCCTACAGTCTGGGCAGCACCGCGCCGCGCCAGTAAGTCCGAAGTGCAGCCGTAGCGCACGCCGTTGGCGTGCCCCGGGGACGGCCAATGCCACGCATGGCGAGCGCGAGCTCAGACAGCGTTGGGAGACGACGAATGAAGATCGCAGCCTTAGCACCTCCCGCACCACCCGAGACGTACGTGTTTCTCGGGCCGAACCTGCCGAACACGCCCCGTGTCGCGCGTGACTGGCTGGTTACTCTCCTCCGCGACACCGGACACCCGAAGCTCGCCGACGCTGCACGCGTCTGCGCGTCGGAAGTGGTCACGAACGTGCACGTACACACGAGCACGCCGCAGATCATCGTCGAGGCCCGGGTCGCCGAGCAGTGGGTGCTCGTACTGGTCTACGACAACCGCCCGCACCCCCTGCCGGAGCTTGACGAGTGGAGTCCCGACGGCGAGCACGGCCGAGGGATGCTGCTCATCGACGCGTTCGCGAACGCTTGGGGTGTGACGCGTAAGCCCGCCCCTGAGCCGATGGGCTATGGCGGTAGGCAGGCGAGAAAGGCCGTGTGGTTCCGACTGGCCGAGGCTGAGGGGGTGGCGGCGTGAACCTCGCACCTGCCGATTGGGCCCTTATCGCGGTCACAGGTCTTGCAGTCGGTCTCGCGCTGATCGCTCTTGCGGCGATCTACTGGTCGATGCCGAGCCCCCGCCGCGCGGTCTCGCCCCCACCGGACCGCCCCGGGATCAAGTACACCTGCTACTGCTACAACCGACCGGTGCGGGTGCTGATCGAGGCCCCTCGCGGGAGGGCTCGGCCCGCTCCGGAAGCGGACACACAAGCGCAGACGCGCGGGCGCCATGCCAAGCGGCCACCAGAACCCCCGATCCGCCCTTTCTACGTCTCCCACGCGGGGGCGGATGGCGGAGGGAGGGACGTGCAGCATCCCGTGCCCGTGGCCGGATAGGTCATTCGCACGGTGACATGACGTCCCTAGGAGAGGGCTCCGCCCGGCGGCTCGGTGGGAGCCCTCTCCGTTGTGCTTCAACGACAAAAAGGCCCCCGCCACCCGGATTCACACCGGGTGGCGGGGGCGCGTTGCGTTCAGCGGTTGGCGAGCTGCCAGAGCGTGAGAGCGAGGCCGAACACGGCGACCAGAGCGAGGACGCTCGGGAGCGGCCAACGGTTCTTTTCGAGAGCGTCGAGCCTGCTCTCATGATCGGCGAGGCGGGCGTCGGTCTGGTCGGATCGCTGCACGAGCAGGGCGAGCGAGCCGTCGAGGCGGGCGAACCCTGCCTCGACGACGCCGCGCAGCCGTTCGAGTTCGAGGGCGACGTCGCCCGGAGTTGGATCGGTCACCGGCGCCCGTCCTGGTCGTGGTCGAGGGCGAGCAGCTCGTCGTCGCGGTGCTGCGTGGTGTGCAGCCACGACGGGAGCAGGGCCTGCACACCGGGCAGAGCCATGACCCGCGCGGTACCGCCGGCGACGGCGAGCGCAGCGGCAACCCACGGCAGGGTGGCAGGAATCCCGGACGCGTCGACGATCGCGGGCAGCAGGACGGCGAGCGCGAGCCCGGTCTGCACGACGGTGCGGAGGGTACGGCGGGATGCGTCAGTCATGAGCGGTTCCTCTCTTGAAAGATGGGGCGCCCCGCCCGCGGTCGTTACGGACGGGGCGAGGGAGGTGTGATCAGACGTTGGGGACCTTGAGCGCGTCCCAGCTCTTACGGCCGGGCCACCCGTCGGCGTCGTCGCCGCGGTAGCCGAGGCGGCGCTGCCACCGGGCGTAGCTCTGTCGGTCGGACTCGGTCCACTGCGGGCCGGGGCCCTCGCGGTAGGCCGAGCAGCCTTCGGCGACGAGTCGGCGACCCATGGCGGTGATGATCGGGGACCGCGGGTTGCGCTTGAACCAGTCGGCGCCCGGGAACGGCTCGTACTGCTGCGCCGGCGTGCCGGTGCCGCCCCCGCCGGGGCGCGGGGCGCCGCGCTGCACCCATGCGTACAGCGGGCCGCCGGGGCACGCAGTCGCGTACCCGTCACGGTGTCCGCGGATCTCGTCGCCGGCGTCGCCGTCCTCGCGCAGCCACTCGATCGCGTCGCGGAGGCCGGCGAGCTGCGCGTCGGTCGGCTCGGTCAATCCCGAGCTACCGAGCAGCGCACACACCGAGTAGTGCCCGACGTTCAGCGCGGCCGTGCCGTTCGCACCGGTCTTGCGGTGCGCGCCGCGGCCCTCGAACACTGCGCCGTGCGGGCAGACGAGCGCGTTGTACGCGATGTCGGAGTAGTCCTCTTCCCTGTTGGCGAGGTGGCTCGCCTGAATCGAGCGGACGCGAGCGGCGCACTGCCCGTGCGCGTCCGGCCCCCCGAGGGACTCGGGCACGTATGTGCCCTCATAGTGGATCTTCACGCCTCGGGTGCTGCCTATGTAGGTGAGCGCGTGTCGGGACGGGCGGGCGCCCCACTGGGCGCGGGTGATGAACTGCAAAGGGGGTCCTCCGGGCATAGAAAAAGCCCCGGGCCACATGGGCGCGGGGCGTCGGTATGAGCGGGGCGAGGATCTACGCGAGCCCCGTCCAGAAACGGTTACTGCCGTTCTCCATCGAGCCGAGAGTGATCGAGGCGGGGGCCGTCGCGGCGCCGGTCGCGTAGGACCCGAAGCGGCGGACGTTGTTCAGCCCGAACACGTTGGGCGGCGCGCTGAACGAGCTCTCGGCGACGAGCATCATCGGGCCGTCGCCGGTGCTGGTGTTGTACTGGAATCGCCACGCGACGTAGTACAGGCCGGCCGCGGCGGAGTAGGCGGCGGTCAGTGGGCTTGAGACTGTCGCCCCGCCGGCGTTGTGGACCTCGGCGGGCTCGGCGCCCGCGGTCGACAGGTCCGCGGTCTGCGCGACGCGCGTTCCGGCCGAGTTGTAGAGCGCGGCCCACGATCCCGTGGTGAGACCGCCGGCGTACCCGCCGAAGTGCCAGACGATCCGGGTCACGGACGCCGCCGACCGCAGGTATACCGCGGTGACTCGGATCGGTCCCGATCCCGGGTAGAGCGGGGCGGAGTGCCCGAGGGCAGGATCGAACGCCCACGTCAGCAGACCGAGGTCGGACGCGCGCCATTCGCCCCCGCCGAGGGCGTCAACGTACGACTTCCGCGCGAGGTGGTTGTCGGCGGTCGGCGCGGCCGAGCTCGACGGCACGCTGCTGAACGTCTTGGCGCCGGCGACAGTCTGCGCGCCGGTGAGCAGGACAGCGGTACCGGCGGCCTCGGCGCCGACGTCTGCGGCGACGAGCGCGACCGCCCCGGTCTTGCCCGCGACCGAGGTCACGGGGATGCCGGCCGGCTGCACGTACCGAGCGTCGCCGGCGGCCTGATCGAGCGCGCCGACGTCGGCCGCGGTGAGGACGACCGTGCCGGTCTTTCCGTTGACCGATGCGACCGCTCCGCCGCCCGAGCTCGTCGGGAGCTGCGCGGCGGGCACCTTTCCGTCGGCGCCGAGAGTGGCGACGCCGTTCGGAGCGCCGGCCGCGCTGGCGGCGAGGGCGCCGACGTCGCCGGCGGTGAGGGTGATCGAGGCGGCGCTCTTGCCGTTGACGGACTGGACGACGCCGCCCGGGCCGGTCGGACCGACGTCGCCCCGGTCACCCTTCGGACCTTTCAGGTTGCCGACCGCCGTCCCCCAGCCGCTAGCGGTCCGCTGCCAGACGTCGCCGGTATCGGTGCGCAGCAGCAAGTCGCCCGGGCGCGTCGAGGTGCTCGGCGTGGTCGTGTTGTTCAGGTACCACGCCGCGCCGCGGACGTCGCCGCCGATCTGCGCCCACGCGCCGGCGGTCCGCTGCCACGTCGAAACGGTCGTCGAGGTGACGCCGAGGAACGTCGTCGTCTCGTACCGCACGTAGAGGTCGCCGTCGACGCCGAAACCGGCGACCGGGGCGGCGGTGCCGCTGTAGATCCGCGATCCCGGGGGACCGGTCTCGCCCCGCTCACCTTGCGGGCCCGGTACGCCTACATAGTTCGGCTTGCTCGGGTCGGTGGGGGCGATGTCGGCGAGGTCGACCTCGGGCTGCGCCCGGGGCAACAGGATGTTGTACGAGCGTCCCACGGGGATTCCCGAGAGCTGCTCGGTCACGATGTACGCCCACCCCGACGGTTCCATGTCGGGGGCATCGGTGGCGGGCAGCGCGACCTCGATCGCGCCCTGTGCGTCGAGCTGTACGGATACCGGCCCGCCGAGGATGACGTCGGCCGCGGGGAATGTGAGCGTCGCCGGTGCGCGAAAGACGAGCGCGCCCGACAACGGGGTGCCGTTGGGAGCGAGGAACCTCGCCCGTACGGTCACGGTGGGAATGGACGGGGGAAGCAGGGGCGGACCCTCCTTAGTCGTCGATGGTTCGCAGCCCCGGCTCGGGGCTCGGGGTATCGGCCTCGGTCTGCGCGGGGTCGGCCTCGGGAATGAGGGGGCCGGCCGGTGGCGGCGGTGGCTGGTAGGGGTACGCGGCGCCCTCGCCCGGGGCCGGTGCGCTCTGCTCGGCGCCGTCGGGCGCCGCCATCGCGCGGGCGGCGGCGGTCTTGGGCGGCGGGTCGGGGATGTCGTCGTTGGAGTAGCTGCGGCGGGTGAAGGCGCCGAGCAGGTTGCAGATCACGCCGCTCGTGCCGGACTTCTGGCGGACCTGCACGCGGATGAACACGAGCTGCTCGAAGCGCGCGCGGTGGAGCGGGAAGGTGACCCATTCGGTCTTCCACGCGACGTCTTGCGGGGGCGCGGTCACGCTGAGGGTGGCCATGTTCGACCAGCCGGATTCGCCGCCGGTCCGGTACTGCACGACCACCTCGCAGGTACTGCCCCCGCCGGCGCCGAACTCAAGCTGAATCGAGGCGACGGGGTTGTGTGCCTGCACGGTGGCGAACCAGACGTTCAGGAACGAGCTGCTCGTGATCACGTTGTCGACGGCGAGCCGCTGAAAGGGCAGGGGCAGGGCGGGGGCGCCAAGGAACCGCCCGCTCGTGGTGTCGTCGGAAAGGACGATGTTCCCCTCGCGGTCCCACAGGCTGATGGACTGAGTCCCGGCGCCGCCGAGCTCGGCGCTCGGCCACGCGAGGATGGAGAGCGCAAGGGTTCCGTCCTCGCGGTTCATCACGAACCCCTGCTGTGCGGTCTTGTCGGGGTGGTTGAAGAACGGCCCGAAACTCCCGACCCGGAACAGGCCGGTTCCGGTCGGCGACCACACTTCCAAGCTGCCACCCTCGGCAATCTTGACGAGCCCGGACGTGATTTCGTTCAGCGCGGGCCGGATTTGAGCGCGGCCGGCGAGAGTGCGCACCTCGCGCTCAAGCGCTCGTATGCGGTCGAGTAGGTCAAGGGGAATCGCTGCCACTAGGTGGCCTCCAAGCTGAGTTTCGCGGTCTCGGGGCGGCCCCGGACCGGCGGAGAGATCGCAAGACCCACCACGCGGTACCGGTGATCGAGTCCCTCGGCCCACCACAGGTCACGGATGCGCACGCGAACCGTGGCGCCGAGGAGCGCCGGCGACAGAGGGGTGCGGCCGAGGGCGACGGTTACCTCGGGAATCGTTTGCGGGTGGAGCGCGGCGGAGTGGTCGGCGCGCGCGTGCGCGTCGAGGGTGGCCTGCTCGGTGACGGTGGAGTAATCCGAGGTTCCGTCCAGCCGCGGCCACCCGCCGATGAGCTGCTCGTCGTCGACGAGCAGCTCGGACATGATCGGCAGACTCTCTTTGGTCTGGTTCTTGTTGTCGGACGCGCCGCGGGACTGCCAGACGTTCGCCCGCACCGTGGCATCAACGGGCCACCCGTAGGACATGATCGGGCCCGGATGATCGAGGACGACCTCGCTCGCGCCAGTGCGGATCACCGGGGAGCCGAGTTGCAGTTTCTTGATCCGCCGGCCGCTACCGGGGTCGCGGTAGCTCGCGATCCTCCACTCGAATCCACCCTCGACCGAGCCGAGTTGGTCGATCAACTCCCGGATGCGCGGTAGGTCGTAACGCCTGTACGTGCGGTCGCGTCGCGTACCCGAGAGCTGCTCGGCGTCGTACTCGATACCGATGTCGCCGCCGGCAAGGCTCGCCGAGTAGTCGATCAGTCCACGCACGATGTCGAACTGATCGACGCCGGTTGCCTCCTGGGTGTGAAATACGGCCCGGTGGTCGAGGTAGCTTGCCCACCCGCCGGCCTGAACCTGTAGCCCGAGAAACCCTCGGTCGTTGCTGGTGAGGTTGGCAGTCCATAGGACGCCGCCCCACCAGATTTCGGGGCCGCGCTCAATCCACATCGCCGTGCGCCCGGGCTCGACGGCGGCACGGGCGCGGGCGGCGACCCCGCGGTTCGGAAGCGGGATCGTCGCCGAGGCGGTGCCGATCTTGCCTATGTAGTCGTCGAGCGACACGTCGGTGATCGGCAGGACGTCGAGCACCTGATCGCTGCGCAGATCGCAGAGCAGCACCCGATAGGCGGGGGTGGCCAAAGTCAGCCCCCTTACGCGTCGAGCGGGTAGATCAACCCGGACAGAGCGGCCCACGTGGTGAGGCTCGGGTTACCGATGAACTTGAGGTGTCCGTTTGTCTGGCAGTCCACCTTGATCGGTACGCCGCCGGCCGCGATCGAGGCCGAGGTGTGCAGCGCCGGCCGAGCGGCGGCGGGAAGCGGCGCGGCAAGCGGCTGACCACTCGCCGGTGGCGCCGCGTTGGTCGCCCATGAGACGCCGCCCCGCCATTGCAGGTGAGGGACGCCGCCGAGCATGATCCGCCGATACCGCAGCGTGCCTTGCGAGTTACCCCCGTTGGTGTATCCAGCGGCGAGGGCGGGCGCGGTCCAGCCGATCACGGGGTCGAGGGTCTGCCATGCCGCGCCATCCCACCGATCGAGGCCAGTCCCGTTGTCGCGGTACTGGCCCGGGTAGGCGCCGGCGAACGACAGTCCCCACCCGCGGGGGATGATCCCACCGTACGCCGCGGTGTATCGGCGGCGGTCGGCGAGCGCCGAGCCCCACGTGATCCCACCCGTGCCCGCCGACGTGCCGGCCGGAACGGTGATCTCCCACAGCCGCAGTGCGGCCGGCGGAAGCGTGGGCGGGGTCGGCGTCGCGATCTCGGCGCCCCGGACGATTTCGAGGCGGGCGAGGGTCTGTGTGCCGTTGTCGTACAGCTCGTCGTACACCCGGAGCACTACGGCGTCGATGCGCCCGTACTGCGCGTGTCCGTCGCCGATCGTGAGTGTCTCGGGGGCAGTCACGGCGACCGGGTAGGCGCCTTGCGCCTCGGTGCCTTGCACCAGGGCGCGACCGACGCCGATCTGTACCTGCATGGCGCCGGCCCCGGTCGCGTTGAGCGCGGTTCCGCCGGCGATCACGCCGTCGCGGGACGTCATCGCGGACTCCGGTGCCATGGTGCCCAGCGGTGCTAGGCGGGTGTCCTCGCGGGTCTGCCCGGCAGGGAGCAGCCATCCGGCACGTACGGTCAAGTCGGGGTCCTCCTTACCAGTAGGCGGAGCGCCATCGGAGAGATGCCGAGGCGCGGGGGTCGGTCGAGCCGGGGGCCGCGCGGAAGACGAGCGAGGTCGCGCCCGGGGAGAGGGCGAAAGCCTGCTCGGGGGCGCTGCGGGCCGTCGCGGTGTAGAGGCGCGAGGCGGTGCGGTTGAGCGTCACCGTGCCGTCGCGGGTGTCGACGAGCAGCTCGTCGTCGGCGGCGAGGTCGATGTCGTACTCGATCACCTCGCCCGTGCCCACGTTGGTCACGGACGGAAGGGAGACCGGCCCGCGGATCGTGATGGTGGGATGCGCGGGGGCGTCCCCTTCGTTGACGGCGCGCAGTGATCCCGTACTGCCCGGGCTGCCGAACGCGAGTGGGTAGAGCAGCCGTTCCGGCCCCGGGGTCACCTGCCAGTCGAGGCCGGCCTCGGGGGCAGGCAGCGCGGTCTCGACCTGCTGCTCGATCACGCTGTACCGGCGCGGGTCGGTGGCCTCGAATTGGAGCGCGGCCCCGGTGACGACGCCGATCGCGTATCCGCCCGTGCCCACGGGCACGGCGCGGCGGATGCACCGCGCCCACGACAGCAGGGGCGGGGAGTCGTCGAGCTGAATCACGAGCGCCTGCTCGTCCTCGCGGAGCGCGGTCGCCGCGGACAGGGCACGCACTGCGGCGCCCATCCGGCCGGGGTCGGTACGGATCACGACGCCGTCGAGGGTGATCGTCCGGGCCTCGGCGAGCAGCCGGCCCGGGTAGGCGCCGTGCGCGTCGGCCCGGGCGACCGTCCCCGAGTCGTAGCCGGGGGAGTCCTCCCACCCGGTGAGGGACTGCCACCCGTAGGCGGTACGGGGGCCGAGCAGCAGCTCGTCGCCGAACTGGACGTGTCCGGGGAGGGCGACCAGATCACCCGGGGCCACTGGTCACCCCCTCCCCTTGGCGTGCCAAGCAAGCGCGACCGCGGTCTCGTCCGCGGACGCCGAGCCGGCGTGCCAGTTCTCAATGTGGACAGCCGGCCCCCAACCCCCGCCCGGGCCGCCCCCGTTGGCGGGGGCCGCGCCGGCGGCGGCGAACTGCGGGGCGGCGGGAACGGTGACGAGCCGGCGCATGGTGCGGTCGACCGCGGGCGCGCCGGCCTTGATGCCCTCGACGATGCCCGCAGGAATGAACTTGCCGATCTTGTCGCGCATAAGACGCGACGGTGAATGAATTCCGAGGGCTTTAGCGATCGGTCCCGGAATCAAATTCTTGGCCCAAGACATCAGGGTTGACCTGAGCCAACTTCCCATGCCCTTGATGCCGTTCCAAAGACCCATGATCAGATCACGGCCCTTGTCGTACAGCATCGAGCCAAAATTGCCGAAGTAGCCGGCGATCATGCCCGGCAGTCCGCGCACCCACGAAAGCATTTCGCCGGCCTTTTGCACGGTTCCCGACTTGATCGAATCCCAATGCTTGATGATCAGGCCGACCAAAGTCCAGTTCAGGAAGAAGTCGACGATGCGGCCCGGGATGCCTCGCACCCACTCGACGGTGGCGGTCCAAATGCGGAGGGTGCCAGCCTTGATCGAGTCCCAGTGCTTAATTATGAGACCGACCAAGGTCCAATTCAGGAAGAATTGGAGGATCGTTTCTCCGATCCACTTGAGCTTGCCCCACACCCAATCCCACGCCGCGCGCGTGGCGTTGACGATCGTGTCCCAGTTGGCAACGACCAACGCGACGATGCCGACCACGGCGGCGATCACGAGCGCGATCGGGCCCATGGCGAGCAGCCACGCCGCGGCCATCCGGGCGCCCTGAATCAGGGACTGCGTACCCATGAGCACCCATGCGCCGACTACGCGCAGAGCAGCAGCCGCAGCACCCGCACCCTGTGCGACCCAACCGGCCAACATCGTGGCGTTGAGCAGCACAAACCGGGCTGCAGCGGTTACGCCGGCGGCGGTCTGTGTGGCCCATCCGGTGACGACCGCGGTTGTCGTCGTCCACGCGGTGATGCCAAGCGCGACGAGCGTCGGCAGCATCAGGACAGTGATCACGCCGGCCGCGATCGAGAGCGCCGTCGAATGCTCGGAGATCCACCCGACGGACGCCTGAAACGCGCCGCCCAACCCGCCGGCGCCGAGCCAGTCGGCCGCGGTCGAGAGCGCCGGAACCAAGTAGGTTCCGAGGACGTTCACGACCTTCTGCTCTATGCCTCGCTTGAATGCTTCGAGCTTGGTTGCCGCATTGTCGTGCAGCGCATTTCCAGCGGCGTCGGTGGCGCCCTTGACGTCGCCGAGCGCCTTAACTGCGTTGGAAGGGTCGAGCGAATAGATCGCTTTCTGCATGTCCTCGGCCTTAGTGCCAAAGAGGCCGAGAGCGATCTCGCTCTGCTTGGCAGGGTCCTTAACCCCACGCAGCTTGTCGAGAACTTGATCGAGCGCCTTTGCTGCTTCCGGTCCGCCCTTCTGAAATACCTTTTGCATCTTCTCGGCGGAAAAGCCGAGGTCTTCATAAGCGGTCGCCGTAGCCTCGCCCATTCCCTGCGCTTGCAGAGTGAACTCTTTCAGGCTGTCGGCGACCGTATCGGCGTCGCGCGCGCCACCCTTGAGCCCCTGCTGCAAAAGGCCCATGGACGTCTGAGCGTCGAGGCCGAGCTGCCGGAACTCAGTCGGATATTCGGCGAACGTGTCGAGCAGGTCCTCGGCGACGTCGACGCCGTTCTGCGAGCCGCGCACGAGCACGTCGAGCGCCTGCTGCGCAGAGTCGGCGAGCCCGGTTTTCATCATCGTGCCGACGGCACGAGAGACCTTGCTCACGTCCTCGCCCATGACCGAGGCGGCCGAGGCGACTTGCGTCGCAAGCTGCTTGACCTGCCCCTGCGTCGCCTCGGGCGGAAGCAATCCGTTTCGGGCGATGCCCTTGACAATCTCGGCGCCGTCGGCGACCGAGTCGACGATCGCCCCCGCGTAGAGATCGCCGGCGACCTTTCCGTACTGCGCGGCGACCGGGCCGGTCGCGCCGAGCTGTGCCTGCAACTGGCCCGGGATCTTGGACTGTTCGAGGGCCTGCCCGATCCCGGACATGAGGGCGCCGCCGATCGCGGCACCGATCGCTGCGGCGGCGAACCCCTTGAGCGCGGTCCCCATGCCCGAGCTCGCCTTGTCGGCGCCGTCGGCCGCGCCCTCGGCGAGACCGTCGCCGAGCGCGTCGCCGGCAGCGTCGCCGGCGCGCTCGGCCTCGGCGGCGATCCGGTCGCCACCGGACTGCACCGCGGCGCGGGCACGGTCCATGCCGGCGGCGGCGCCCGAGTCGTCGATCGAGACAGTGGCGGCGAGCTCTCCCACCATCAGCGCCAAGGGGCCTCACCTCCGGGGGGTCGCGCCTCCCGTCGGGGAGGAATCAGGCGGAGGTGTGAGGACCCGCGCGAGGCGGGACTCAGCAGAGAGCAGGGCGAGGATGCGCACGCGCAGCCAACGCCACGAACGGGCCCTCAGCAGGCCCGGGGTGCCTAGGTCGATGCCGTAGACCTCGTGCAGATCGGCCTCGACGAGCGGCCACTCGGCGAGGATTGCGGCCCACGTCAGTGAGGCTTGCGGCCCTTCTTGCCCTTTCCTCGGGCGGGTGCCGGGCGGGTACTCGTACCACTCGTAGAGCCCCGACTCGGGGTCGAGCTCGCCGCACCCAATCGGTTCCGGCGAGCTGCCCGGTTCGGGGCCAGTCGAGAAGGGTCGCCGGCCGCGTTCCAGTACCGTTCCGCGGCCTGCTTGTCCTGCGCGATCCACACCATGGCGGTGATCGCGCAGTGCTTGAGCGCCGGCCACTTCACGCCGTCGGCGATCATCTGATCGTGCGCGGTCCCGAGTACCTCGCGATAGAGGTCGCGCTCGGCGGCGTCGCCGAGCACCTGCTCGTCGGCCCGTCCGCCGTCCGCGGCGACCGCGGCGGCGTTGATCAGCGCCTGCGTGCGCAGACCAATCTCGGCAGACGGGGCGGGCACGGTGTAGAGGCGGCCGGCGACCGGCAGTTCGAGCCGCTCGTCGAGCAGCTCGTCGAGAGCCTCGAACGCCACTACGCATCACCCCCGGTCTTGAGCGTCTTGGCCTCGGCGGCGGCGAACGTGCCCCCGCCGGCGACAGGGTTCGCGATTTCGGTGAGGGGGCCGGAACCGGTAAGCGTCACCTTGATCGTGTCGACCTCATCCGGGCCGCCTCCGTCGGGCTCCCACGTCACCAGGGCCGTGCCTTCCTGCGCGTCCGGGGCCCCGTTGCGGTCGTAGTAGCGAACCCGTACGTAGCTCTTCGCGCCGAACGATCGCGACGCCTTCCTGAGTGCTTCCTGCGCGGCGTTGAACACTCCGGTCGTCGGGTGCGCACGGTGCGCGAGCGTGGTCTCGATCGACCACGCGAGCATGGTCACGGCCTGCTCGCTCCACCCCTCGGCGTCGTAGGTGGTCACCTCCTGCTGAGTCGGTTCGATCTTCGGCGTGAACTCGGTGACCCCGGGGACCAATGCCCACGCCGGGGTACCGGGCGTCGTGCTCATATCCAGTTCGAGGCGGTACCGGCGGGCGAGCGCGGTTACGGTCTCGGCCGGGGGCGTCGGGGTGCTCAATGGCGCCTCCTATTCGAGGTTGGGGTGCGCGCGGTGGGCGCGGGCGTAGTAGTTGGCGGACCGCTCCCAGCGGCCGGCCGAGTCGGCGCCGATCGGGGCGGCCGAGACGCGAAAGACGAGCTGCACGGGCACGGCGCCGAACCGGTGTGGTCCGGACGCGTGCAGCAGCTCGTGCACCTGGTCGTCGAGGGCGTCGACCTCGCGCGGGTCGGCGCCGGCGCGGGTGCGTACCTGAATCCCGGTGGTGGTGTCGGTGAGTACCGACGAGTCGGTGACCGGGTAGGCAGACAGGCAGATGACGCGGTCGGGTGCGGGAGGAAGGGCGGCGACGGTGATCGCGGTCTCGCCGGCGGCGTACGGGCCGTCGGTGCGGTAGATGCCGACACCCTGCTCGTGCAGCAGGCGGGCGAGACCGTCGAGCAGATCGACGGTGTAGGTCATCGCAGCGCGCGCCGGATCTGCGCAGCGATCAGCGCCTGTACCTCGCCCGCGGTCTCGGGCAGCACGCTTTCGAGGTACTTCGCGCTGCGCCCGGGGGAGTGCCGGGCGGTCATGTCCTCATGGACGCGGGCCGCGTACGGAGTGTCGTAGGACACCGCGGCGACGAGCTGCTGCTCGTCGACCGAGGTCGCCCCCGAGCGTTCGAGGGTGCCCTCGGCGATCGGCACCCGCTGCCTGCTCGCGCCGAGGACGTGCTCGGCGCCGAGCAACACACCGCGGGCGGCGGCGTCGCGGATCGCGTCGGTAACGGCGTCGCCGTTCCAACGGAGTCGGGCGCGCTGCGGGCTCATTCGCACATCACCTCCGTGGACGCGGGGACCGGTAGGCCCGGGGCGGTGTGCGAGGCGGTCGTGATCGCCGTGGTAATCCGGCCGCCGGGCAGGGTGACGCGCGATCCGGGCGGACAGGCGAGGCCCGGGCCGGCGATGATCTGCGCGCTGCTGGTGACCTCGCGGCCGTCGGGGGCGCGCACCATGCGCACTGCCTCGCCGACGAGCGCGGGGTGCTCGACGAGCGGCCCGTACGTCGGGCCGTACGCGCCGTCGCCGAGGTACGGCTCGACGCCGATCCGGTGACGGAGCAGGGACGGAGGGACGCGCGTCACCACGGGATCACCCGCCCCGGTTCGAGGCCGGCGCGGCGCAGCGCCCGGGCGGCGCGCGGGGCGAGCTCGACGCCGGACGCGCCCGCGGTCGAGGCGGCGCGGCCGGACAGGGACACGGGCCCTATCGAGACCGAGTCCCACTTGCCCGCGGCCCCGGTGCCGTCGTCGCCGGCGGCGAGCCAGTATTCGACCTGCGCGCACGTCGCCGAGGCGAGCGCGGCGGCGATCGTCGAGTCGAGCGGGTCGCCGTCGTCATCGACGGGATAGATCGCGGTGAGTAGCGCCGAGTCGATGTCCTCGCCGGCCCGGGCGATCAGCCGCTCGGCGTCCGGCGGGGCCGGTGTGCCGAGCCATGCGGCGAGGGCCTCGGGGGTGGCGTAGGGCTGTCGCGCCACACGGTCACCCCCTCGGCTTGCCGCGGGCAGCAGAACGGCCCGCCGACTTGTCGTCTGGCGGGCCGTCCGGTTCGGTGGTGGGCTCGTCGCCCGGGGGGTCATGGTCGAGGGGCTCGACGGCGTAGCCGGCCCCTTGGCAGTAGCCGATCACTGCCCGGTCGCTGGTGGTCGCGGTGCCGTTGACGAACGGGACGCCGCCGGGCCCCTCGCCGGTGAAGTCCTCGACGGGGGCGGTAATGCACATGATGGTCATGTGGTGCCCCCCCCTCACGCGCTCTTGATGTTGCGGAACACGGCGGCGGCGCGGGTGGCTTTGAGGACCGGAGCGACCGGGCCCATCTCGACTTCGCCGACCTTGACGGCGCCGGCCCGGTCGAACTCGGGGAGCCAGGTGTTCACGAGCGGCGAGCCGCCCCCGACCGAGGCGCCGTGGAAAGCGTCGAGTCCGTACCGGACGGCGTAGAGATCGCCGAGGCCGGTCACGTTCCCGCCGGCGCCGGCGCCGTCCGGGTCACGGGTGACGAGCGAGATCACGTCCGTGTTCGAGCCGGCCTTGCTCTTGAGGTCCACCAAGGGGATTCCGTTGTACGCGGTGACCGGGCGGCCGAACGCGTCGGTCGTCTTGTCGAGCTGGTCGGTCCACGCCGCGATGGTCTTGAACAGGCTCAGGGTCTTGCGGTTGCCGTAGATCACATCCGGTGCGTCATCCATGGTGGCGAGCCAGTCGTCGACGTGGCGCTGCGCGGCGAGCGCGGCGCCCTTGTCGGTGATCCCGGTCCAGTCGACGAACCCGGTCGCGACGCCGTTGTTCAGCGGCAGGTACTCGGTGCTCGACCCGGTGAGGATCTTCGACAGACCGTCGAACCCCTTCGCGTCGGTGGCCTTGTCGCCGTTGATCACGGCGTCGGCGAACCGAGCTCGCGATGCCTTGATGAGCTGCTGCATGTTCAGCGTGACGGCGCCCGAGGCGGCCGGCCCGATACGGGCGATCACGCGGTCGATCTGGAAGGACCCGCCGAGCGGTACGAGATCGACGGTGTAGCGCTGCGTCGAGACCTCGGCGGGGGTGTACTCGGTGTTCAGCGCGCGGAAGTCGGCCGCGCGCTGCGTGATCAGCCGGCGGTACCCGTAGGTGAGGGTGTCGCCGCCGGTCGGGGAAACGACGTTGTCGAACGTCATCCGGTCGAGGATGTCCGAGCTCTTACGGAACTCGTCGATCACGTTCACGTCGAGGTCATCGGCCGCGTTGTTCCGGGCCTCGGCAAGAGAGGTGGGCAAAGGTTTCTCCTAGATGGTTCAGCCGCCGAGGCGGGCGGCGACGGCGTCGTGCAGGGAGGTCGCGCGCCGGTCGCCGGCGGGCGGGCCGTTGAACTCGCCGCCCCCGCGCGGCGGCCCGGTCGGGGTGGCGCGGTAGAGGTCGGGGTCGGCCTCGACCGCGGCTTTGATCGCGGTCGTGAGCGCGGCGTCGAAACCGGCGTCGGCGGGGTCGAGGTCGGCGACCGAAGTAAGGAAGCTGCGGGAGTTGAGCAGCCGGTCGCCGCGGGCGCCCTGATCGGCGGCGACGCGGGCGACGGCGAGCTCGACGCGCGCCGACCGGAGCGCGGCCCCGTTCTCGGCGAGCAGCCGGTCGCGCTCGGCGACGGCGGCGGCGAGCGCGGCGGGGTCCTTCTCGGACTCGGGATCATTGGGGTTGAGCGCGCGGGTCACGGCGTCCAGTGCGGCGCGCAGCTCGTCGCGCTCGGCCGCGGCCTGCTCGGCGCGGGTCGTGGCGTCGGCGAGCTGCTGCTCGGCGGCGGGGTCGCCGGCCGGTGGAGTGCTCGGGGCCGGTGCGGGGTTGGGGTCGCCGGCCGGCGGGGTGGGCGGAGTGGCGGGGTCGCCGCCCTCGCCCGAGCCGCCCTTGATCGGCCAGATAGCGCGGCCGTCGCGGCGGCGGCCGAGGGCGCGCTCGCCGGTGCGCGGGTGGATCGGCAGGGAGTCGTCGAGGATGTGCTCGGGCATGGTGGCTCGGCCCTCCGAGGGCGTGGTGCGGGCATGGAAAAGGGCCGCCCGAAAGCGGCCCGGTGTCGGTGGTGACTACTGCTCGGCCTGCTCGGCGGCGACGTAGCCACGGACCCATGCGGCAGTCAGCCGCGGGTCGGTGTAGCGGGGCGCGTCGGTCGGCGGCCGGCCGGCGCGCGCGGCGGCGAGCCCCTCGCGGCGGGCACGCAGCGCCTGCTCGCGGAACCCCAACAGATCACCCCCTCACTGCTTGAGCCACTGGCCGTGTGCGGACTGGCGGGCGGTCTCGCCGGCGCCGGTGCGGACGCCGGTCACCTGCTCGGAGAACTCGGCGAGGGTGATCCGGGGCGAGACGTCTTCCCAAAACCGGATCAGGTCCTCGCTCGCTCGGGCGTAGGCAACGTGGGCCGGCCCTGAGAACAGGCTGCGCGGGTCATGCCCCGCGGCCCTGGCCTTGCGGTTGAGCAGGTTCCCGCGGGTGTAGTCCTCGGCGGCGAGCCACTGCACATAGATGTGTTCGTCGTACATCTCGCGTATCTCGGCGCGGCTGTACGCCCCGCGCGCCGAACGGGCTTCGAGCTCGCGCTCGTACACCCATCGTTCGGTTGAGGACATGTGCTCGGTGCCGTCGGGGCCGCGCTCGACGTCGGCGCCGTACGGCCCCCACTCGTCGGGGTCCGCGGGCGGCGGATCGTCGAGGCGGATCGGATGCATGGCGTCGTCGAGGGCGTCGCGAGCGGCGAGGGTGTCGGCGACCGTCGCGCCGGCCGCGGGCGGCGGCGGGGCGGGCGGGTGCCGGCGGTCGATCTCGCCGGCGATCCGCTCGGCGTCCGCCGGTGAGGCGTAGCGGATTCCCCACACGAGCAGCTCGTCGCCGAGCTCGGAGAGGTCGCCGGCGAGGCGCCCGCCCGGAAACAGGGAGTCGAGCAGGCGGCGCCGGTGGATCTCGGCGCCGATCGCCGGCCGGTCCTCGGGCACGTGCCGCGCCCGGGTGGCGAGCGCCTGCTCGGACATCCCGAGCAGGTCGGCCCGCACTCCGGGCATGGCGGCGTCGACGTCGCGGCGGTCGGCCTCGGCCATGACGCGCAGCAGACCGTCGTCGTCGAGGTGCAGTGCGACGCGGGCGAGCTCGTCGTCGCTGAACTCGGCGAGGCTGTCGACCATGCGCCCGCCGGGGCGGATGCGGTCGAGCAGCGCCTGCTCGTCGCGGCGGTCGGCCTCGGCGGTGATCCGGTCGCGGTCGCGCTCGTCGAGCACCCCGGGCCGCAGCGCGGCGCCGAGCTGCTCGTCGGTCATCTCGGGCAGGGTGCGCTCGTCGCCGGCGCGGACCCGCGCGGCCTCGAACGGGTCCGACCCCGGGCCGCTCGGCGTACCAGGGCGGCCCGCGGTGCCGCCATCCGGCGGGAGGTTGCTCGCTCCGGGCTGCTCGCGCTCGCGGCGGCGGATGAGCTCGGGATGCTGTGCGAGGTGATCACGCATCCGGCCCTGCCACTGCCGCACCCGCGCCTCGGCCGCTTTCTTGGCCTCGGGCGTTGTGGCGGTGGCGCTGCGGTTCTTCCACTTCCTGATGGCGCGCTCGATCGCCCTCTGCCGTTGCGTTGCTTCATAGCCGGCGGGGTCCTCGGAGTGCTCGACCGGCGCCCGGGTGACACCGGGAAGATAGGCGCTCGTGCTGTGCCGGCAGTTGGGGTGTTGCAGCCCCGAGCGGCGGGCGTCGTCGAGAGATCCGGCGACGTGCACCCGCACGGTGCGGTCGTCGATCGTGGCGTGCTCGACCTCGATCGTCCGGGCGCCGCCCGGTCCGTCGAGCGCAAGCACCTTGCCCTCGAACGGGTCGCAAAGATCGCAGTTGTGGGGGGCGTTCGAGACGATCACGAGCGAGACGCCGGCGGCGCGCAGCTTGTCGCCGTGCGCCTCGACCGCGGCCCGCCCGACGGCGGTCCGTACTGCCATCTCGGCATAGCTCGTCATCTGCCACGCGCGCCCGCCCTTGTCGACGAACGTCCGCAAGCCCCGGTCGGCGAACCGTTCGAGGGCACGCTGCGTGGCCTGCCGGCGGGTGTCGATGCCGACGAGCGGCGTCGCCGACACTTCGCTGATCACTTGCCGGTATCCGTCCTCGACGCCGCGGAGAATCCCGCGGTGCGTCTCGGTGACGAGCTCGATCGTTTCGGCGGCGAGGCGGTCAACGGCCCGGGCGTTCGGAGTGCTGTCGGCGATCCGGCGGGCGTCGGCATCCGAGAGGGCGCCGAGCTCGGCGAGGCCAGCGCGCGCCCCGACGTCGTACGCCTCGGTCACGGCCGAGAACACTTCAAGGTCGAGAGCGGTCGCGAGGGCATCGACGACACCCTGCGCTGCTCGCCGTAGGGGCTGAATCGCGGCGAGCTTGGCCACGGCCCACCCGGGGGCGTCGAATCCCTCGGCGAGCTGCCGCGCGACGATGCCGAGCAGGCGCTGCTCGGCGTCCGCGTAGAGATCGCGGACGCCGGCCGAGAGGTCCTCGGCCATGGCGGGGTGAATGGGCATGGCACCCCCCACCACGGTCCGGCACGGATTGTCAGTGGTCGCCGGTACGGTCGCGGCATGACCTCTGTGCAGATCAAGCCCGGCGACGTCAGGACGCGTGCGGAGCTGAAAGCGATCTTCGGTGGCGGACCGCAAGGCGGAATCATCCCGTCACGCACGACCGACAACATCCTGTTGTTCAGCGATCACGAGAGCGCCAAAGCCTTTGGCTATCAGGACGGTTGGCTTGTCGAGGAAGACAAGTCAGGGCCGATCTTCGAGTACACGGGGCAGGGGACGCTCGGCGACCAGACGCTGAGCGGCAACAACGGCTCCGTCCTGCACCACGTGGAAGACGGTCGCGCGCTGCGCCTCTTCATCGCGGTTGGGTACGTCGGCGGCGGCACGACCGGGGCACGGACGCACCGCTACGTCGGTGAGTTCATCCTCGATGCGGACGAGCCCTTTGTAATGCGGCAGGTGCTCGACTCGGCGCAGAAGATGCGATGGGTTTACGTGTTCCGCCTGCGGCCCGTTGCCGGAGTGGAGCAGGCCCCCGAGGACTTCGTGCCCGTCGCCTCGGAGACGGTCACCACTAACGTGCCGGCGACGCCGATCAGCGATCCGGCGCTCGTGTCCTTCGAGCTCAAGCCTGCCGAGGCGACGACGAGCCAGACGATCAAGCCCGAGGCCAACAGCGGGAAGAAGATCACGCGAAAGCCGACCGAGGCGGTCGAGGTCAAGCGACGGGAAGCGGCGTTGAGCGACCGGTTCCTCGCCTTCCTGACCGAGCAGGGGCACAGCGTCGAGCGGATCAAGATCCGCGTAGAGGGGTTGAACTCAACCTTCTTCACCGATCTGTTCGACTCGACCGACAATGCTCTGTACGAGATCAAGGGCAACATCAGTCGGAACGCCATCCGCATGGCCATAGGGCAGCTCATCGACTACCGCCGGCACATCACCCCCAAGCCTGATCACCTCGTCGTCTTGTTGCCGGAGTGCCCCAACCACGATCTGTGTGATCTGGTCGACGCCGGCGGAATGACCCTGATCTATGAGGACGGCGACAAGTTCGTCGGGTGGCCGGTTACCAGCTAGGACCTGCCCGGCCAATCATGCGCCACGGGTCTGCGCCTTCCGCTGGGAACATAGGGTGTCGGACATGGACATGAGGACGCTGATCGAGGACCTGGTGGCAGAAGCCGAAGGGCTTATCCGTGATCAGGTGTGGGTCCTGACACCCGGCCATCGCACGGTCGTCGCGAAGGCCGCCGCCGACCTGCACGCCGCCGTCGGCGGTCCCCAGGTCCAGGAGGCGCTGCCCGTGATCGAGCGCCTGGAACACCTGCGGGAAGCGCTCGCCGCTGTGGCCATCGCTCTTGCCCACGTCCACGGGCATACAGCCTGGTTCCTCGGCGCAGCCGCCACCGCTCTCACGCCCGTCCTGCACTGGCGCGCCCTGCCTGCCGGAGACCGCCACACCTTCGGCGCCGTCGCACCGACCCCTCAGCAGTACGCGGAAGCCGAGGACGCAGTCCGCCGGCTCCAGAGCGCCCTCGCCGGCATCGCCTCCGCCTGAGACCACCCGCCCCACCGGCGGAACGGCATGACCGCCCCGGATCGGACTTATAAAGGCGGTGCTTGATGGGTTACGTGATCGCCCGGACAAGTCCTAGACGAGCTGTCCGCTCTGCATCGGGTCGGGCACTTCTGCGCCCGACTCGATGTTGATGCGAGCGACCTCGGCCTGCACGTCTGTCTCGTCCCACTCGGGGTGCAGCATTCGCACCTTGGTCTCGGTCGAGACCGCTTGTGCCTGCTGGAGTAGCGAAAGCGTCTGTGCGAGCGAGGACGTGTCCTCGGTGATCGCGTCGCCGAATACGACGCGGGGCCGCTCGGGCACGATCCGCGGTGTGAAGAACTGTCGGTCGAGCAGCAGCAGAACGTGCAGCATGTCGGCGACCGGCGGGGCCCAGTACCTCACTTTCTTGCCCCGAGTGATCATGCTCTTTCGCTCGCGTGCCTTGACCTCGGTCGCGGTAACGGCGGCGCCCTGGTCGCCGAGCCCGAACGTCGCGGCGGAGTAGCCGGCGCTCATCACGGCTTGTCGGGTGATCGCGGCCGAGGTGCGCTCGTGCTCGTCGACCCTGATCGCGAACTGCGACAGGGTGATGCCGGCGCCGCCCTGCTCGGTCGGTGGGACGTTAAGCAGCGTCCAGATTTCCCGGTCGTCGTCAAAGCTCGCGCCGCGCCCGGGTCCGTGGTCACGCAGATATCCGTCGGGCACGAGCAGCCGCGCGCGGGCGAGCCGCAGATCGCGAATCCAACTCGTCCATGTCGTATCGAGGCTGTCGAACAGGTCGTACAGCGGGGCGGCGTAGTCGCTGCGCCCGAACGGTGAGCCGCGGTGCTTGCGGTGGGGGCGGATGTTCGGGCAGTAGGCGGCGGTCAGCAGGTCGATACCGGTCTCGATCGCGTCGCCCTCGGGGCCGAGCGAGTCGGCGAGCGCGGCGACGTCGGGGTGCTCGGTGAGCGGCACCCGTACGCCGAGCGCATCCTGCGATCCCTGGTAGAGCCCGTGCTCGATCCGGCCCGGGGAGTGCCGTTCAAGGTGGCGCCACACGGTGACCGAGTCCGAGGTGAGCTCGCGCCAGAACGTGACGGCGACGAGCTGCCCCCAGCGCCATTCGGGCACGGCGGCGTCGGGGTGCACGGTGGTGAGCAGCGGCCGGCCGGCGAGCGAGCGATCCCACGTGACGCGCAGATACACACCGCCGAGCGCGGCGGCGACCTCGGCCGCTTCGAGCAGGGTGTTCGCGATGCCGTCCGACTCGGCGAGCTCGTCGAGTCGGTCCTGCGTCGAGGTGTCGGCGACCGTGAGCACGGGCGGCTCGGCGAACAACAGATCGGCGCTCGCGGTGGCGATGTCACCGGGCAGGGGAATGTGCAGCCGCGGATCGGGCACCCCGGGCTGCTCGGCCCGGTCGCGCCCCCACAGCCGGCGCCGACCGTCGCGGCGCTGCGGCTGGTTGCGGTAGACGCTCGCGAGCTTGTCGCGGTCACCGGAGTACCAAGCGTCATCGACCCGCAGCTCGGCATAGTGCCGTGCGAGGGCGGGCGGCGGCCACGGGGCGCCGTTGTCAGGAAGCGACACAGCTCACCCCCTGCCGACGAGCCCGAGCTCGCCACGCTGCGCACGGCCGGCAGTGCCGGGTGCCGTTCGGCGCGAGATAGGTGTTCGCTCGGTTGAACCGGTGCCCGCGGGTGCAATGGGTCTGACGCGCGCGACGCGCGGCGGGGGAGATCCCGCGCCGGATGTTGGTCCGGTGGCTCACCACTTCGAGGTGGTCGGGGTTCACGCAGTGCCGCCGGCGGCACAGGTGGTCGATCACGAGACCGCGGGGGATGCGCCCGCGGGTGAGCTCGTACGCGACGCGATGCGCGTACTGCGGCCGGCCGGCGATCTTGAACTGTCCGTATCCGTTGGGCTTGACGTGTGCGGTCCAGTCCCAGCACCCGAGGGGGCCGGGGGCGATCTTGTCGAGGAACCGGTCGGTCAGCTCACGCACGCGATCACCCCCTCGCGTGCTCGGGCCCGGGCGCAGTGCTGCGCCCGGGCAGGGGAGTTGGGGGCGATCAGGCGGCGGTCGTCAGCAGGCCGCGCCACTCGTGCACGGTGGAGTGCACCGCGTACCGCAGCGCGTCGAGCGAGTGGTCGTCCTGCTTCACGGGGCGGTCTTCACCGCGGGCCGCGGCGGCGTCGTCCCACACGTACGTGGAGACCTCGGCGAGCAGCCCCTCGCACGATCGGTGGATGAGCAGCGCGCCGGCGTCGAGCGCGTTTGCCACGCTGCGGATGCCGTCGAGCACTGCGTTATTGGCGCGGGCGACGTTCGGATACCCGTCGGCCCACAACTGCGTGGAGAACGACGCTGCGCTCGGGTCGACGAACGTCCACTCGGGCCGCACCTCCTGCTCGGCGATCCACTCGCGGACGGCGCGGCTGTACTGCGCGTCGGTCATCTGCCGGTGCGCGGCGCGGGCGTCGTGTCTCCACTCGCTCACCGCGTACAGCCGGCCGTCGTCGCCAAGGCCGAGCAGGATCGCCGAGAACGGGTTGCTCGTGCCGTAGTCGATGCCGACCCAGTAGCGGCGCATCTCGGGCAGCTCGTCGACGACGTGCTGCTGCTCGTCGTACATGTCGTAGATCGCGCCCTCGGCGACAACCCACTCGCCGAGGATCATCCGGCGCCGCCATAGGCCGGTGTACTCGGCGGACAGGGCCTTGACGTAGGCGGGCGACAGGGCCGGATTGTCGGCGAGCTTGAAGTGCCAGGAAGCGAGGTCGAGCTCGTGCTGCCGGTCGAGGTACTTCGCTTTGAGCCAGTGCCGCGGCCCGTCCGGGTTCGTGGTGCCGATCAGGATTGCGCCGGCGACCGACAGGCGGGCGAGTAGCTGCGTGAAAAAGGCTTCCGGCAGCAGCGTGACCTCATCCGCGTACGCGACCGATGCGGTCAGACCTCGCAGCCGACCCTCGGATCGGGAGTCACTCGCGCCGATCAGGTGCACGACCCTGCCGAGGATCACGGCGGTTGTCGCGCCTCGGGTGTGGTGGACCTCGGCCGCGGTGTCCGAGAACAACTCGGGGTCTTGCAGCGGCTCGATCACGTTCCGCTCGATCGTGGCGAGCGAACGGCCCACGATCAGGATGAGTCCCGAGGCGGGCGCCCGCCGGACGGCGAGCAGGAAGCGCAGCAGCGACGAGATCGTTTTGCCGGAGCGCACCGACCCGTGCCACAAGTTGATACGGGCGGTCGCCTCGCGGATCGAGCGCAGTTGCTTGTCGGACAGGTGGCCCGTCGAGGGAATCACCCCCCGTCGGCGTCGTCTCCCACGGGCCCGAGCAGGGCGTCGGCGAGGCGGTCGAGCATCCCGCCGGCGCTCGTCGACTTGTTGGAGCGTGCGAGCTCGGCGACCTTGGCGTGTACCTCGGTCAAGGCCCGGGCGGCGGTGGCGTAGTCGCGGGCGTCGCGCGCCGAGTCGGCGGCGCCGACCCGCTCGACCTGAGCGAGGGCGCCGTCGAGGGCATCGTCGGCGAGCTGCTCGCGCCGGGCCGAGGCATCGGCCTTACGGGCATCGGTAGCGGCGGCGACCCGCGCCCCGCCAGAGAACGCGAGGCCGAGCTCGGCGGCAATCTTCGAGACCGTGGCGGCGCCGCGGCCGAGCTCGCGAGCGATCTGGTTACGGGACTTTCCCTCGGCGTGCAGGCGGCGGACTGCTGCTCGGTCGGCGTCCGTGATCGGGTCGGCCACGGGATCACCTCCCGACCGGGGGACATGCGAACGCCCCGCCACCGGGGGGATGGTGGCGGGGCGTCGAGATCAGGTTTCCGGGCACGCCGGAGGCGCTCCCGACTCTAGGTCACGAATAGATAACGGCGCAACCCTCTATCGGTACGTACTCCGATCACTCAAAGAGGGCGCCCTGCTCGACGTCGTCGCCGAGGTCGAGCAGGGCCTCGACGCTCGGCGGCGCCTCGACGACGAGCCACCCGCTACGCCACGTGCCGCGCCCCTCGCCGGCCGCGGGCTCGTCGACGAGCTGCTCGTCGAGCGTCACATCACGCCGCGGCTGCAATGTCGACCCCGAGCGCGGCGATCAGTTCGGGGAGGTCGTCCCACTCCCACACCCGCGCCCGCTCCCTGTTGTCGAGCGGCACGGGGGCCGAGCAGGCGCGCCCGCCCGAGCAGGTCACGGCCGGCGGCCCGTCGGGGGCACTGTGCAGGGTGAGCTCGCCCTCGCACCACGGGCACGGCTCGGGCAGCGGGGTCTCGCGCTGGTCGAGGCCGAGGGCGCGCAGCACCCGGGCCTCGGCGATCCGCGCAGTACGCCGCGCTTCGTGCAGCAGGTGCAACGGCAGCACCTCGAACGGCGGCGCGGCGAGGGCGCCGTCGAGCTCGCGCTCGGGGGCGGTGTCCTCATCCTGCACGCGCCCCTCGATCCACACGCACGCCCAGTGCAGCCCATGCACCCGCGATCCGGCGGCGCGCCGACTGTCGGGTGCGCTCGGGTCGGAGCACAGCCACGCCCGGGGGTCGCCCTGCTCGGTTCGCTGTACGGCGGCGGCGAGGGTGTCGGCGAGGTCGAACACGAGCTGCTCGACGCCTCGGCCGGCGTCGAGGGCGCCGAGGTTGAGCGGGGCGGGGTGCTCGCGCAGCACGAGCGGGGCCCGGTCCTCGACGACGAGCTGCTCGTCGTCCTCCCGCATGGTGTGTGCGAGCTGCCGCGGTGGCCAGTGATCGGCCGGCGGCTCCTCGATCGCGAGCAGCAGCTCGGCCCACCGGCCGCGGATCGTCCGCAGCGCGCGCACAGTTTCGTGCACAGCCTGTGCGTAACTCACTGTCCCCCCTTGTTGGATGCGCGCAGCGCCTCGACCTTGGCGGCGTACTCGTCGCGCTCTGCCTCGGCCTCGACGATGGCCTGCTCGGCGGCGGCGACTCGGTGTGTCAGCCGCAGCGCCGCGGCCTGCTGCCCGCCGGCCGAGCGGCGGAAGTTGTCGCAGTCGGCGATCTCGGCCTCGACGAGCTGCCGCAGCCGCGCCGTGTCCTCGGGGCCGAGCACCCCTCGGTCGGCGCGGGCGAGCAGGACTCGGATCGCTGCGCGCCGCTCGTCGCGCACGGCCTCGCGGGCGTCGCTCCGGCCGCGGCGAGACCGGGTGCGGGTACTGGTGATCTGGGTCATGGGGTCGTCTCTCCGTTCTCGGCTCGGCGCGGCGTCGTCGAGCAGGTGGTGCAGGCGGTCGGGCACGGCCGGCGGCCGAGGCGGCGCAGCTCGCGGTCGAGGCGGTCGTCGATCCGGACCGCGTACGCGAGGGTGGCGCCGAGGGCGAGCGCGAGCGTCACGGCGAGGGTGAGCAGGGCGGCGCTCATGGGGTTGTCTCTCCGTTCGTTCGGGCACGGCGCAGCAGTCGATCGAGGGCGCGCCGAGCGCCGCGGGTCTCCCGCGCGCGAGGCGCGACCGGTCGCGCGCGGTGGTGTTCGGGGTGCAGGTGACCACCGGCGTCCAGCACGCGGCCGAACTCGGCAGTCATGTGCCATCCGTCGAGGGCGAGGCGGTCGGCGAGCGAGGCGACGAACACGGTCGCGCGGTGCGGGGGCATGTCGAGCTCGTCGGTCAGATGGGCGGCGATCGCGGCGCGGGCGGCGAGCGGAATCATCGGGCCTCGCCCCCGCCGCTGGTGTGGCGGGCGCGGCCGTCGCGGCGCGGGGCCGGCGGCTGGCACATGATCCGGGCGAGGCGCACCTGCTCGGCGTCGGCCTCTCCGTTGCCGAGCTCGGCGATCAGTGCCTCGACGCGCGAGGGGTGAACACCGGTGAGCGGTCGCCGGCCCTTCCCGCGGTTGCGGAAGCTCGATCGGCACGGCTCGTGGACGGCGGCGAGGCAGTGCGGGCACCGGACACTGAGCGGGTCGGGTAGACCCTCGGCGACGAGCTGCTCGCGGTGCGCGCGGGCCGGTCGGAACTGCCGCAGCTCGGCCGCGACATGAGCGGGCATGTACCGGCGCGGGCCGGTCCCGACTCCGGACATGAGCGCGGCGAGACGTTTCTGCCCTGCTGCGTTGATCTCGGCCCGGTACTGCGCCGGCGCGGCATGGCCGCGGGCGACGGCGGCCCGGGTGCCGAGCAGTTCCTCGCGCCATGCCTGCGGGTTGTCCGGGTCGGCGGTCGGCACGGGGTCGGTGTGCCTGTTCATGAGCTCGGCGCGGTGCGGTCCCCATGCGGCGAGCAGGTCGTGCGGCTCGATGGCCCGGAACTGCGAGCTCTTGTTCCCGCCCTGCTGCTCGTAGTAGCGGCGGGTGGCGCGGGCGGCGTCCCATCCGGTTTCGGGCATGGTCGCGGGCACGTCGGCGACGGCGGCGGTCCACTCCGAGATGGTGCGGGCGGACTGCTGAGGGTCGGCGAGGGCGCGTCGCACTCGGCTGTCGAGCGTTCCGGCGAACGCGAGCAGGGCGGCGATCTGTTCGGGCGTCATGGGCGGCTCTCCTTTTGGGTGAGCAGGGCGAGGCCGGCGGCGAGGTTGTCGGCGTAGGTCGCGGTCGAGGCGGGCGCCCGAGGCGGCGTGTTCGGTGCCGGCCGGTCGAGGTCGCTCCAGACCTTGAGCCAGTAGCGGGCACTCTTCGGTGCCTCGCCCGGGGTGGTGCGGCGGGCGGCGAGGTCGACAAGGGCCTCGACGCCGTGCGCCTGTACGAGCCGGTAGACGTCGCGCTGCTCGCCGAGGCCGAGCGACCACCGGACGGCGATCGAGGCGGCGACGAGAGCGGCGTCGAGCGGACGCAGTTCGGGAACCAGCGCAGCCGCGGTGTTCGTCGCGCGCGGCTGCTGCTGTTCGTCTTGTAGAGAGCTTCTTTTGTTCTGGGGGCCGGTAGTCGGTCCCCCCGGGGCCGATGTCCGGCCCTCCCTGGGGCCGCTCACCGGTCCCCCGGGGGCCGCTGTCCGGCCCGGGTCGGAATCCGGCCCGGGCCGATCTCCGGCCCCCCTCGCGTCGAGCAGGGGGAGGCGGTAGACCGTTTCTCCGCCGGGACCGAGCTTGCCCTCGACGACGGCGAGCTCACCCGAGGCGAGCAGGGCATCGACGGCGTCGCGGACGGTAGAGCGAGCGGCGCGGGTGCGGCGGATGAGCGAGGCGGTACCGGCGTAGGCGACGCCGTCGGCGTCGGCCCGATCAGCGATCGCGAGCAGCACCAGACGAGCGGCGCCTCGGCTGTCGGATTGGGACCAGACCCAATCCGTCGCGGCGAGGCTCAACGGTTCGTCTCCTTACGGGGATCGGCGAGCCCGGAGGTTCGGGCCGGCCGGCGAGTGCGGCGGGCGTGTGTGCGGGGCAGCGGTTGCCGACGATGTAGCGGCGGGTACCGATCGCGCGGCAGTAGTCGCCGGCGGCGCCGTCCCAGTGCTCACAGATCACGCCGCGCGATTGGGGCGGCCGACGTACCGGGCGAGGACTACGAAGCGGGGCACGTTGTTCTCGACCACGGTCCGGGCGATCGCCTGAAACGAGCCAGCCGGCGCGTAAGACGCGAGCTGCGCGGACCGGATCGCCTGCGCCGCCGAGGATGCTCGGGCGCTCGTTTCCTTCTGCTGGATCTCGGCCCACTGGTTCGGGTGCGCCTTGAGCTGCTCGACGATCAGCGCGTGCTTGACGTTCTTCTGCCGTGCCGGCGGCGGGCCGGCGATGAACTTGACTGTCACTAGATCCCCCTCTGATCTGTCACCGAACGCGAACAGACATGCTTGTTTGCATGTCCGAAACGGCGCTAAGGTCCGTTCGTGTTCACGAACAAGAACAACGTAGACGTGGCAGAAACCCAACGTCAACGCAGTTCCGAGGTGTGCAACCGGGCAAGATCACTGGTTAGATGAGACTGTTCGCGTTCTGCGACAAGAACGGAGATGAGAAACCGTGTCGGAGAACGACACCCCGATAGGTGAGCCGACGGCCGATGGGGCGGCCGGGCGTGCCCCCGACTCAAGCGCCGGCGGTCCCTTTGCGGCCCTAGTGGCGGCGGCGATCGCGGGGGAGCCTCTACGGAGCGTCTCCGCGCGCGCCGTTGACCCTGAGACTGGTAAGCGCATCCCGCACAACCAACTGCCCAAGATCGCCAAGGGTGACGGATACAAGCGTGAGCGGTGGCTCATCGGCGCAGTTGCTGCGGCCGTCGGGCGTCCGCTCGCCGAGGTGCAGCGTGCCGCGGCGGAGGAGTGGACCGGCCTACAGGTCGGCGACCTGCTACGGGCGAGTAACTCGACTACAACCGTTGTCGTGGCTTACGAGTCTGGCACTACGGCTGATGATCTTCCGCTGCTTAAAGAGAAGCTAAAAACTCTGGGGCTCGGGAACATCCGAGTCGTGTCCGCAGACGTCGGTGACTCTGCGCCGTAAGCGCGTGACCTGCGGTGTTTGTGCGGGTATGTTGGTTGAGCTCTTGCCTCGGGCATATGTTCGAGTGAAGGGCTCCGCCATGCCACAAGGGGGGGCATCTTGTACCGCGTCCGCCGTACCCGACTCGACGACAAAGCGCCGGCCGCCGGCGCTGCTGACGAAGTAGATCGACACATCCTGATCGACGACCGGCACATCACTGATACCGGCGCGATCGCCCTTGAGCTCGTCCTGAACGCCCTTCCCCCCACCGAGGGCAGCAGGGACCGAGCTAGCGAGCCGCGGCCTAAGAGCGACCCCGGCAAGGCGCAGCAGGGCTAGAGACGACCAAAGGGGCCGCACGGTGCGACGTGCGGCCCCTTCGCCGTGCTTGTGGCCTCACATCGGGCGCCGCGGCCAAGCCTCTGCGAATCCCTTCGGAGCAGGCGATCGCCCTGTTCATGTGAGGTCGTCGTGTGGCCACCGTGTGGCCGGACTGCTTTGGACCAGTCGGCACCGGCTGATACTCAAACTGCGTGTCAGGGGCTCTGACCTGCATGTTCTGACATTCGCCGGTACCGACTGGAACCCACGATCACGAACGATCTTGAGCTCGTAATGCGTAGGTCTCGGGTTCGAATCCCGAAGGCGGCTCGGATCAGCCCCAGGACTCACTCGCCGTGACCTGGGGCTTTTTCATGCCCTGATCCACCGACGGCGATGCGCGGCAACCCTCGTGGCGTCCCGTTCGGGCCCTGCGTGCCCCGTGCGTGCCCATCCGTCCGGCAGGCGGGCGGGGGTGGCGGGGGGCCGGGTGGAGGACGTAGAAAGCTCGGGTCGGGATCTTGGAAGACGGCGAGTGAGGGGGAGGCCATGGAGGCCGCTGAGGAGCAGGTGTCCGCGTCGGGTGCGCTCGAGGTGACCGAGCGGACCAGGCTGCGGCGGATGCGGCACAAGGGCAGCCATCGGCGCGACGATCTGGAGGCCGTGCTCGACGCCGGGTTCCTCTGTCATCTCGGGGTCACCGTCGACGGCACCCCGATGGTCGTGCCGACCGTCTACGGCCGGGACGGGGAGCGGCTCTATCTGCACGGGTCGGTCGCGAGCCGGAGCCTGGTGCAGGCGCCCGGGACGGCGGTCTGCGTCACGGTGACGCATGTGGACGGGCTCGTGCTCGCCCGTTCCGTCTTCGAGCACGGCGTGAACTACCGGTGCGCGATGGTCTACGGCGTGCCGCGCACGGTCACCGACCCGGACGAGAAGCTGCGCGGACTGCGGGCGCTGACCGAGCAGTGCACGCCCGGGCAGTGGGAGTACGCCCGGCAGCCCAGCCGCAAGGAACTGGCCGCCACCGCGCTCGTCGCGCTCGACCTCGACGAGGCCTCCGTGAAGATCGCCGGCGGTCCCCCGGACGACGGCGACAGCCCGGACGCGGAACTGGGCCTCTGGGCCGGGGTCGTGCCCGTGGTCACCACGCTCGGGGCGCCGGTCGCCGACCCCGTCCTCCCCGCCGACATCGAGCCGCCCGCCCATGTGGTGAAGCGGACGGGGCGGGTCCTGGGTGGAGGCCCTGCGGTCTGACGCGCGTCCAGGTACCTGGACGGCGTTCACGCCCCGCGACCTGACGGAGTCGGAGTCGAAGCGGCGCCCCGCCCGCCACGGCGGGCCGCCGCGGCCGGCCGGTGCGGCGGCCCGGCGATCCGGGAAGCCGCGCAGTTCCGGAGCGGTACGGCCATCCCGACCGGTCTGTTCGGCCTTCGCCTTTCGACCCGTGTTTCCCAGGGCCGGTTGTCCACAGCCCCATTGTGCGTGGTCCCCTTTTCTGCTCCCGTCCTGTAACGTCGAACACCCAAAAGGGCACCCGATCTCCCTACCGGAAACGGCCATCCGGGGCCGAATGGTCGGGGGCGATCAGAGGATTGACCGACTATCGATCCGTTGAGTGAGGATGGGTCACATGGGGGGATTCGCCGACCCGGGCCGCGGCACCCGCGCGGACGCGGACGTCTCGTCGCTCGCGGCGCTGATCGGCCAGGACGAGATCTGCGTCGACGTCTACCGCCTGGTGATCAGCGAACCACGCTGGGGCGTCGCGGAGATCGCCAAGGAGCTGTCCGTCGAGGAAGTGGCCGTCCGGGTAAGCCTGGACAAACTGGCGGAACTGTCGATGCTCTATCCGACAAAGGACGCCACGGATGTCGCCCCGATTAGTCCCGAAGTAGGACTTGCCGCATACATTCACCGCCGGGAAACAGAAATCCGCACCCAGCAACTGGAGTTGGCGTCGATCCGGGCGGCCACCGCGGAACTCACCGCGATCTACGCCTCCCAGCGCGCCCGCCACGGAAACGCCGGCCTCGAACAGCTCGAAGGCGTCAACGAGGTCCGGGCCCGGCTCTCCGAACTCGCCCGGCACGCCGACACCGAGATCCTCGCCTTCATGCCCGGCGGCGCGCAGAGCCCCGAAGCCCTGGAGGCCAGCCGTCCGCTCGACGAGCAGAGCCTGTCCGCCGGGGTGAAGCTCCGGACCATCTATCTGGACAGCGTCCGCAACGACCGGGCCACCACCGAATACGCCCGCTGGCTCTCCGAGTTGGGCGGCGAGATCCGCACCATGCCCTCCCTGCCGCTGCGCATGCTGATCGCCGACCGGTCGGTCGCGCTGCTGCCCGTCAGCCCGGACGACACCCGCGCCGGGGCGGTGATCCTGCGCGCCCCGGGAGTCGTGACCGCCCTCCTCGCGCTCTTCGAGCTGGTCTGGGAGCGGGCCATACCGCTGCACGGGCGGCCCCGGCCCGCCGCCGACGCGCCCTCCGAGCAGGAGATCGAGCTGCTGCGACTGCTGCAGAAGGGCCTCACCGACGAGGTGGCCGCCCGGAAGCTGGGCCTCTCGCTGCGGACCGCGCGCCGGATGATGTCCGCCATCTCCACCCGCCTCGGCGCGCGCAGCCGCTTCGAGGCCGGCGTCCTGGCGGAACGCGCCGGCTGGCTCTGACCGCCTCCCCCCCCCCAAGTCCCCCGACTCAACCGGCGATCCGTGATCCGCGACCCCCGGCCCGGATCCGCGAGCGGCGACCCGCGATCCGCGATCCCCGGCTCGGATCCGTAAGCGGCGACCGGCGATCGGCAATCCGCGACCCGCGTCCCGTGACATGAATCCCCGCCCGTCCCCGGGACCTTTCCGGCCGTATTTCCGGCACATGCCTCTGTCGCTTTGTCATCGATGCCGGGCGGCCCTTTGCTGCCATGGCACCAAGCTGCCCGGAGCGTAGGGATGTACCTCGCGGAACGGCTGGGATTCTCTTCGCCATGTACGCCATCCATCTCGAGGTCCCGCCCGGCGAATTCGGGTCGGCGCGGATAGATCCCGACGATCTCGCCAGAGTGGTCCGCCAGGTCTCCAGCTGTCAGGTGGAACACGTCTATCTGCCCCGGCCCGCGGAGCCCGACCGGCGGTCCGTCGTCTTCGTCTCCGCCGCCTCCGCGCCCGAGGCGGGCACGGGGGTCCTGGCGGCCGTCCAGTTCCTGCTGCGGCCCCCGTCCGAGCGGGTGCGGGTCGAGCTGAGGGTGCCCCGGGAGGGGCAGGACCTCGGCCTCTGCCACGGGATCGTGTGCGTCGTCGACGACCGCGTGCCCTGACGCTGGCCACTTGCAGCCACTGCACCTTGGTGCCAGGAGATTCCCTTGAAGGGCCCCCGGGCGGCTGACACATTCGAGTAGGCGCCGCTGCCGCACATTCACCAAGGCGCCGCCGACAGTCCCCGCGTCACCACGGGCCGAAAAGGCCCGAGCCGCGAATCCCGACACCGTTCTCCGCGTTCCGAGAATGCCGTGACATCCGAATCGTCCTGCTCCACGACTGGGAAAGGCTCCACGTCTATGAATCCTGGTGCGATTTCCAGCGAATCGCTCGATGATTCGCTCACCCTGCACGAGAACTTCGAGCGGATCGCCGCGCGGTTCCCGGAATCCGTGGCCGTCACCGACGGCCGTACGCGACTGACCTACCGCGAACTCGACGTACGGGCCGAGCGGTTGGCCCGTGAGCTGCGGGCGGCCGGCGCCGGGCGGGACCGGAGGGTCGGGCTCTGCGTGGAGCGCGGCACCGACCTCGTCGTCGGACTCCTCGGCATCCTCAAGTCCGGGGCGGGCTACGTCCCGGTCGACCCGGCCTACCCCGCCGAGCGCCGCGACTTCGTCCTCGCCGCCTGTGACGCCGGTGTGGTCGTCGCGAGCGGTGCCACGGCCGGTCTGGTGGAGGGGCAGCGGACCGTCCTCGTGGACGCCCCCGCCGCCACCGGCCCCGAGGGCGACCGGGCCCCGGAGGACCACCAGGGAGCGGACGCGTCGAGTCTCGCGTACGTCATCTTCACCTCGGGCTCCACCGGCGAGCCCAAGGGCGTCATGATCGAGCACCGCAACGCGGTCCGGCTCTTCACCGCCACCGCGCCGGTCTTCGGCTTCGACGAGACCGACGTGTGGACCGCCTTCCACTCCGCCGCCTTCGACTTCTCCGTCTGGGAGATCTGGGGCGCGCTGCTGCACGGCGGCCGCCTCGTCGTCGTCGACCACGACACCGCCCGCGACCCGCAGGCCTTCCACACGCTGCTGCGCCGCGAGCGGGTGACGGTGCTCAACCAGACGCCGTCGGCGTTCCGCAACCTCATCCGCGCGGACACCAACGCCCAGGCCGGCGACCCGCTCTCCCTGCGGTACGTCGTCTTCGGCGGCGAGAAGCTGGACTACCGCGCCCTGACCCCGTGGACCGAGCGCCACGGCCTCGACGCGCCCGCGCTGATCAACATGTACGGCATCACCGAGACCACCGTGCACGTCACCTGGAAGCGGATCTCCGCCGCCGACCTCGCGGGGGCAGGCGAAGGGCGCAGCCTCATCGGCGAACCGCTCGCCGACCTGCGGATCGACGTCCTCGACGAGCAGGGGCGCTCCCTGCCGCTCGGCGAGGAGGGCGTCCTGCACATCGCCGGCGCCGGAGTCGCCCGCGGCTATCTGAACCACCCCGAGCTGACCGCGCGGCGGTTCGTCGAGCGCACCGACTCCGACGGCACCACCCGGCGCTGGTACGACTCCGGCGACCGGGGCGTCCAGACCGCCCCCGGCACCTTCGCCTACGCGGGGCGCGCCGACCGCCAGCTGAAGGTCCGGGGCTACCGCGTCGAGCCCGGCGAGATCGAGGCCGTCCTCACCCGCCACCCCGACGTACGGGACGCCGTCGTCCTCGCCGCCGACTTCGGCGAGGGCGACCCGCGCCTGGTCGCGTACCCCGTGACCGACGCCGCCACCGCCCCGGAGCGGCTCGTCGCCGAGCTGAAGGACGCCGTCGCCGACGCGCTCCCGCGCTACATGGCGCCCTCCGCCTACCTCCCCCTCGACGAGCTGCCGGTCACGGTGAACGGCAAGCTCGACGAGGACGGTCTGCGCAAGCGGCTGGAGCTCAAGCTCGCCGAGACCTCCCAGGCGGGCGCCGGGGCCCTGGCCGCCGACGCGGCCTCCGAAGGCGAGAGCGCGGAGGGATCCGTCGAGGAGACCCTGCGCGCGATCTGGGCGGAGGTCCTCGGCACCGACGGCATCAAGGACACCGACGAGTTCTTCGACCTCGGCGGCACGTCGTTCTCCCTGATCCACATGCTCAGCGTCGTCAACGACCGGTTCAGGACCGGTCTGAACGTCGGCACGCTCGCCGAAGGCGCGAACATCGCCGCCCTCGCCACCGCCGTCCGCAACCAGCTCGCCCTCACCTCCCGCTAGGAGCGCAGCACATGACCACGCACGCCCAGAAGGCCCAGCAGTCGTTCGCCCTCTCCGACGAGGAGCTCGCCACCTTCCACCGGCAGGGGTTCATCGGCCCGTTCACGCTCTACCAGCCCGACGAGATGCGGGAGATCTGGCGCAAGACCCGGCTGCAGATGCTCGACCGCAGCCACGCCGTCTACCCCGACGACGAGCTGTCCGGTGCCACCAACATCTCCAACTACGACCGCCACCTCGACAACGACTTCCTCGCCGCCCACGTCGGCAAGCGCGAGATCGTCGACCGGGTCGCCTCCATCCTCGGCCCGGACGTCATCTGCTGGCGCACCGAGTTCTTCCCCAAGCACCCCGGCGACGAAGGCACCGACTGGCACCAGGCGGACACCTTCGCCAACGCCTCGGGCACCCCGCAGATCCTCTGGCCGGACAACGCCGAGTTCGGCGGCACGATCACCGTCTGGTCCGCCTTCACCGACGCCAAGGTCGAGAACGGCTGCCTGCAGTTCATCCCCGGCACCCACCAGCAGATGAACTACGACGAGACCAAGCGGATGCACTACGACCCGAACTCGATCAACGGCGTCGACAAGGAGGGCACCCGCCGGGGCTTCTTCGGCTACGACTACCGCGAGCTCCAGGTCGACCCGGACTGGAAGCCGGACGAGGACGCGGCCGTCTCGCAGGTCATGGAGCCGGGCCAGTTCATCATCTTCTGGTCGACGCTGATGCACGCCTCGCACCCGCACGAGGGCCTGACCAACGAGATGCGGATGGGCTTCGCCAGCCGTTACGTCCCCTCCTCGGTCTCGGTCTACCCGGGCAGCGACCACATCGAGGAGTACGGCGGCCGGATCAGCCTGGAGCGCTACGGCAGCGTCCTGGTCAACGGCGACAACAACAACCCGTCCAACCGCATGGTCACCGAGACCACGCGCGGGAAAAAGTTCTGAGATGACCACGACGACCCTGAGCGTGGTCGAGGCGCTGGAACTGTGCCAGCCCCTCTTGGGATCGGCCCGCGAGACGCTGCGGGTGTTCCCCGCGAACGGCCGGGACGCCGACGCCTTCGGCCCGGAGGACGTCGAGCGCTGCAACGACGTCCTGGCCGGCATCGGTGCCTCGTACGGGCTGACGGTGCCCCGGTTCGTCTGGCCGGCCCCGGACAAGCCCTCCAGCCTGGAAGTGGCGCTCAGCAACTTCCTCGACCTGGAGCCGGGGGGCCGGCAGCCGGTCGCCGGCCGCTCGGGGGAACCGTCCGGCGGGACGGCGGGCCTGGCCGGGCTCGCCTCCCTCCCCGGGCGCCGCCGGATCCGGGCCGAAGGGCTGCCCCCCTTCGACTCGTTCTCCGCGGGGGCGCCCTCCCCGGACGGCGAGGCCGTCGTCCTCGTCCTGCCGTGCGGCGTCCCGGCCGCCCTGTTCCGCCCCTGGCTGGACGAGCTGTCCGAGGAACGCCAGGTCGTGACGTACGAGAATCCGTACCTCTTCGGCGACTGGGAGTCCCTGGACACCCCGGCCGGCGACTTCGCCGAGGAGGTCGCCCTCGTCGGGGCGCTGCTCGGGGAGTACGGCCTGCGGCGGGCCCAGCTGATCGGGATCTGTGGCGGCGCCCCCGTGGCGCTCGCCGCGGCCGCCGAGTTCGGGGAGCGGGTGGAGACCCTGACCGTCCTCCACCCCGATCTGAACTTCGGCGAGGGGGTCATGCGCACCCCCTTCCAGAAGCAGTTCCAGGGGCTGCTCTCCGGGGCGGCCTCCGGCACCCGCCGGGCCCGGGAGGTGCTCGACCTGTTCCTCGACCCGAACATGCTCTTCGGGGTGCCGACCCGGCTGGCGCCGTACATCCTCTATCCGTACGGGGACGTGGAGCTGTTCCACCGGTACGCCCGGCTGAACAACGCGCTCATGGCGTACGACGCGAACGAGGCCGCGCGCCGGATCGGGCAGCGGGTCCTCATCGCGACCAGCCGCACCGACCGGATGACCCACCCGGAGACGGCGCACCACTTCCACGGGTTGGTGGCGGGGGCCCGGGTCTCGGAGCGCGACTCCGGCAGCCACCACGACATCCTGATCCCGGACCAGGAGATCTACGCCATGATCCGGGAGTTCATCGGCGGCGGCGCGTGAGCACGGAGGCGACTCCGGGCGGGTCGACGGGCGAGGCCGGGAGCGGGGCCGTGGGATCGGTCCCCGGCGGGTCGGCGGGCATGCCCGCCGCGGAGGGAGCGGCCGACGGTTCCGCCGCCGGTGCGGCGGGGCGTGTCGCCGTGGTCACCCACGCGACGCGCTACGCCGGCCCCGGCTCCGTGGAGGCCCTGCGCAAGGCCGGCTACACCGTCCTCTGCCACGACGAGTCCTTCCTCGACGAGGCCGCCCGGGCCTCGTTCGAGGACGGCCGCGACGGCGCGGTGGCGTCCTCGGCCAAGACCGCGACCGGCGCGGTCGGCCAGGCCGTCAAGCAGTACGGGCGGCTCGACCTGGTCGTCAGCAACGACGTCCACCCGGCCCGCTACCTCCCCGTCGAGCAGGCCGACCCGGCGGAGCTGCGGCGGGCGGCGGAGGCGCTGCTCGTCACCCCGGCGGCGGTCCTCGCCAAGGCCGCCGCGCACATGAAGCGCCGGGGGAGCGGACACATCGTGCTGATGACCTCCGCCGCCCCGCTGCGGCCCGAGGCCGGTTTCTCGACGTACAGCTCGCTGCGGGCCGGCGCCTCTGCGTACG
Source organism: Streptomyces sp. NPDC048353 (assembly GCF_055587165.1). Taxonomy (NCBI): domain Bacteria; kingdom Bacillati; phylum Actinomycetota; class Actinomycetes; order Kitasatosporales; family Streptomycetaceae; genus Streptomyces; species Streptomyces sp. NPDC048353. Next base: position 607,538 of record NZ_JBVJGU010000005.1, read on the forward strand.
CGCGGGCGGCGGCCCGCGAACTCGCCCCGCACGGCGTCACCGTGCACGCCGTCGCGCCGAACTTCCTGGAGAGCGAGACCTACTACCCGCCCGAGCTGTGGGAGACCGACGAGGGCCGGGAGCGGCTCCGCGACCTGCTGCCCGCCGGCCGGCTCGGCACGGCCGAGGAGATCGGCGACCTGGTCGTCTTCCTCGGCAGCGGCTCCGCCGACTTCCTCACCGGCGACGTCCTCCACTTCACGGGCGGATGGATGTAGCCCCCTCGGCCCCGACGCCCGTGCCCGGCCCGTTTTTGTGGGCCCACCCGCCCGGCCGGACCGACCTTCCGACGACCTTCCGATCCGATCAGAAAGAGAGTTCCGCTGTGAGTGCTCGGCAGATAGCGCCCGAGGAGAGCGAGGTCACGCCGGGGCAGAGCCTGGTGGAGCAGGCCCTCGTCGAGATCTGGAAGACCACCCTCGACCGGCCGTCGGTCGGTCTCGACGACGACTTCTTCACCACCGGGGGCGACTCCCTGCTCGCCCTGGTCACCATCGAGCAGATCAACCAGCGCCTCGGCTGGTCCCTCAACATGGGCGACCTCCTGCGGTACCGGACCATCAGCGCCCTGAGCGCCAACAAAGCGCAGCTCCAGGCCGCCAACACCGAACGGTCCGTCATCCGCATGAGCAACCAGGGTTCCCGTACGCCCCTGCTGTTCATCCACCCCGGGCTCGGCCTCGTCGACGGCTACGCCCGGCTCGTCCGGCTCCTGGGCGCGGACCGCGGCTGCTACGGCCTGCAGTCCCCGCACATCAGCGCGGTGGACGTCCCCGACGACATGCGGGAGATCGCCGAGCTGTACGCGGACCTCATCGAGGACGAGTTCGGCGAGGACGACTTCCATCTGGTCGGGGCCTGCGCCGGCGGGGTCATCAGCTACGAGATCGCCCGGATCGCCGAGGAGCGCGGACTCGGCCTGCGCAAGCTGGTGATCGTCGACGGCTATCTCGACGGGTCGGGCGACGCCGGGGACCCGGAGGACGACGCCGCCCGGCTCGTCGAGTTCCGCGACGACGTGCTGCGGGTCGTCGACCCGCACACCGCGCACCCGCCGCTCACGCCGGCCGACGCCACCCGCGAGGGCGTCTACCGGGAGATCACCACCGTGCTCTTCGGCGCCGAGGCCGCCGACGCGGGTCAGGCCACCCAGTTCGCCGAGCGCCTCCACAAGGCGTTCCGCACCACCGCCCGCGCGCTGGAGACCCACCACCCCGAGCCGCTGGACGTCGACGCGCTGATGCTCCTGGCGAAGGACAACGAGACGCTGCCGCACTGGCGTTCCGTGATCACGGGCGAGCTGACGACCGAGGTCATGGACTCCGACGAGCACGGGGTGCGGCTCTGCGTGACGGACGCGGCGCACATCGCCGCACGCATCGACGACTTCGTGGGCGAGGGATAAGGCGACATGGACCAGTCAAGCAGCAACCCCTTCGAGGACGAGTCGGGCGTCTACCGCGTCCTGACCAACGAGGCCGGCGAGCACTCGCTCTGGCCCGACTTCGTGGCCGTCCCCGAGGGATGGGACACCGCCTTCGGCCCCGACGTCCGGGCCGCCTGCCTCGGTTACGTCGAGGAGCACTGGACCGCCCTCGCACCGGCGGGCTCCACCGGAAGGGACGGCCGGTCATGACCGCGCGGCTGGAGAGCGCCGTCGGGCCCGGCGCCGCCTGGACCTCCGGGCTCGTCGCCCGGTTCGAGGAGCGGGCGGCCCTGGAGCCGTCCGCGGTCGCCGTGCGCGGCGACGGGCCCGCCCTCACGTACGGGGAGCTGAACGAGCGGGCGAACCGCGTCGCGCACTGGCTGATCGACCGGGGCATCGGCCCCGAGGACACCGTCGCCGTCGCCCTGCCCTCCTCGCCGGACCTCGTCGCCGCCCTGCTCGGCACGCTCAAGGCCGGTGCGATGTACCTCCCGCTGGACCCCGGATACCCGAGCGAACGCCTCGCCTACATGACGGCCGACGCCCGCCCGCGCGCGCTGGTCACGACCCCCGAGGTCGCACCGGGCCTGGGCCCCGTCGCCCCCTCCACCGCTGTCCTCGTCCCGGCCGCCGACCTGGCCGCCCCGAAGGCCGGGGGCCCCGGCAGCACCGGCGCCCGCGGCAACCCGACGGGCCGCTTCACGGGCCCGGAGCAGGGCGCGTACACCATCTACACCTCCGGCTCGACGGGCCGGCCCAAGGGTGTGGTCGTCACCCACCGCTCGCTGGGCAACTTCCTCGCCTTCATGTCCGCGCACCACGGCGTGCACTCCGGCGACGTGGTCCTGTCCACCACCCCGATCTCCTTCGACATCGCCGGGCTCGAGCTCTACCTCCCGCTGGTCAACGGCGCCACGCTCCACCTCGTCCCGCGCGAGACCACCGTCGACGGGGCCGCCCTGCGCCGCCGCCTCGCCGAGGCCCGGCCGACCCTGGTGCAGGGCACGCCCGCCCTGTGGCAGCTGCTGCGGGAGGCCGGCTGGACACCGGTCGAGGTGCCTGCCGGGACCCGGCTGCTCTGCGGCGGCGAGGCGCTCCCCCGCGACCTGGCCGACTTCCTGTCCGCCGACGGCCACGCCGAGGTGTGGAACCTCTACGGCCCCACCGAGACGACCATCTGGTCCCTGGTCGCCCCCGTGCGCGCCGGCGAGCCGGTCACCATCGGCACCCCGATGTGGAACACCGGCGTCCATGTCCTCGACGAGCGCCTGGCACCCGTGGCGCCCGGCGAGCCCGGCGAGCTGTACCTCTCCGGGGACGGTCTGGCCCGCGGCTACCACGGCCGGCCCGCGCTCACCGCCGAACGGTTCGTGGCCTGCCCCTTCGGCGGCCCCGGCGCCCGCATGTACCGCACCGGTGACGTCGTACGCCGCCGCGCCGACGGAGCCCTGGACTTCCTCGGCCGCGTGGACGAGCAGGTCAAGATCCACGGCTACCGCATCGAGCTCGGCGAGATCGAGGAGGCGCTGCGCCGCCTGCCCGAGGTCGCCCAGGCCCGCGTCGTCGTCCGCGACGACGCCCCCGGCACCGCCCCGGAGGCCGCCGACCGCGGAAGCCGGTCCTCCGGCAACCGCCACCTCGCCGGCTATGTCGTCCCCGCCCCCGGCCACGCCGCCCCCGGTCGCACCCCCGACCCGGTCGCCCTGCGCGAAGCGCTCCGCGCCTGGCTGCCCGCGCACATGGTCCCCGCCGGCATCGCCGTCCTGGACCGCTTCCCGCTCACCCCGGCCGGCAAGGTGGACCGCAAGGCCCTGCCCGCCCTGGAGTTCGCGCACTCCACCCCGTACCGCGCACCCGCCACCGACCGTGAGCGGGCCCTCGTCGACCTCTTCCGGGAGGTGCTGCGCGTCGACCGGGTCGGCGCCGACGACAGCTTCTTCGACCTCGGCGGCAACTCGCTGCTCGCCACCCGCCTCGTCGCCCGGGTCCGCTCGGCCCTCGCCGTCGAACTCCCGCTGCGCACCGTCTTCGAGGACCGCACCCCCGCCGCGCTGGCCCTGCGCCTCGACGGCGGCGCTCCCGCCCGCCCGGCGCCCCGCGTCCGCGAGCGCGGAGCGCGCGTCCCGGTCTCGTACGCCCAGCAGCGGCTGTGGTTCCTGCACCGCCTGGAGGGGCCGAGCACCACCTACAACCTGCCCATCGCCGTCCGCCTCACCGGCGAGCCGGACCTCGAGGCGCTGCGCGCGGCCGTCGACCACCTGCTCGTACGGCACGAGAGCCTGCGGACGTACTTCGCGGAAGGCGAGCAGGGCGCCGAGCAGATCGTCGTCCCCGCCGAGGAGGCGCGGGTCGACGTCACCGTCCACGACGTCCCCGTGTCCGGCCTGCGCGCCGCCGTCGACCGGGCCGCCGGACACCTCTTCGACCTGGCCGCCGAGATCCCGGTCCGGGTCGACCTGTTCCGCACCGGACCCCAGGACCACGTCCTGCTGCTGTGCATCCACCACATCGCGAGCGACGGCTGGTCCCTCGCCCCGCTGGTGCGGGACCTCTGCGACGCCTACACCGCGCACCGCGCCCATGTGGCCCCGGACCGTCCGCCGCTCGGCGTGCAGTACGTCGACTACACCCTGTGGCAGCGCGAGCTGCTCGGCTCCGCGGACGACCCCGACTCGACGATGTCCCGGCAGCTCGCCTACTGGCGGGAACGGCTCGCGGGCGCCCCCGAACTCCTCGACCTCCCCACCGACCGGCCGCGCCCGGCGCTCGCCACCTTCCGCGGCGATGTCGTCCCCTTCGACGTGCCCGCCGAGCTCACCGAACGGCTCCAGGCGCTCGCCCGACGCGAACGCGCCAGCCTCTTCATGGTGCTCCAGGCCGCCGCCGCGACCCTGCTGACCAAGCTCGGCGCCGGCACCGACATCCCGCTCGGCTCCCCGCTCGCCGGTCGCGCCGACAGCGCGCTCGACGACCTCGTCGGCTTCTTCGTGAACACCCTCGTCCTGCGCACCGACACCTCGGGCAACCCCGCCTTCACCGAACTCCTCGCCCGCGTCGGCGCGTCGAACCTCGGCGCGTACGAGCACCAGGACCTGCCCTTCGAGTACCTCGTCGAAGTCCTCAACCCCGCCCGCACCACCAGCCACCACCCGCTGTTCCAGGTGATGCTGGTGCTGCAGAACAACATCGAGCCCGCATGGCGGCTCGACGGCCTCACCGCCGTCCACGAGACCGTGCCCACCCACACCTCCAAGTTCGACCTGACCATCGAGCTGACCGAGCGCTTCGGCCCCGACGGACGCCCCGGCGGACTGCGCGGCGAGATCGAGTACGCCACCGACCTCTTCGACCGGGAGACCGTCGAACGGTTCGCCCGGCAGCTCCTGCGCGTCCTCGACACCGTCGTCGCCGACCCCGCCCGCCGTCTGGAGAACATCGACCTCCTCGACGACGCCGAGCGCACCACCGTCCTCGACACCTGGAACGCCACCGCGCTCGACCTGCCCGACGCGACCTTCCCCGCCCTCTTCGAGGCCCAGGTCGCCCGCACCCCCGACGCGCTCGCCCTCGTCCACGAGGACACCGAGCTGAGCTACGCCGCCCTCGACCGGCAGGCCAACCAGGTCGCCCACTGGCTGATCGACCACGGAGTCGGCCGCGACGACGTCGTCGGACTCTCCCTGCGCCGCTCGCCCGAACTGCTCGGCTGCCTGCTCGGCATCCTCAAGGCCGGCGGCGTCTACCTCCCGCTCGACCCGGACTACCCTTCCGACCGGCTCGCGTTCATGGTCGAGGACACCCGCCCCAAGGCCCTCCTCACCACCGGCGACCTGCTCGCCAAACTGCCCCCGGAGGCGCGGGACGTCATCCGGCTCGACCTCGCCGACCCGGACGACCGCGCCGAGCTGGCCGCCCTGCCCGGCCACGCCCCCACCGACGCCGAGCGCCGCGCCCCGCTGCGCCCGCAGGACCTGGCGTACGTCATCTACACCTCGGGCTCGACGGGCCGGCCCAAGGGCGTCGCCGTCACCCACCGCGGCATCCCCAACCTCGCCCGCGGCTACATCGAACGGTTCCGGCTCGACGCCTACTCCCGCTTCCTGCAGTTCTCCTCGATCAACTTCGATCCGACCTTCTGCGAGATGTGCTGCACCCTCCTCGCCGGATCGGCCGTCATCCTGACCTCTCCCGAGGAGCTGCTCTCGCCCGACCGGCAGCGCGCCCTGACCGCCCGCTACCGCCCCACCCACATCACCTTCTCGCCGACGATCCTCGGCTCGATGGCCGAGGACGCCCTCACGGACGTGGAGCACCTGATGGTGGCCGGCGAGGCCTGCCCGCCGGGCCTCGCCGCGACCTGGTCGCGCGGCCGCACGATGATCAACGCGTACGGTCCGACCGAGGCGACCGTCGACGCGCTGTACTGGGAGTGCGGCAGCGCGGGCCCGGAGTTCGAGGCCGACTCCGTGCCCGTCGGCCGTCCGCTGCCCAACACCCGGGTGTACGTCCTGGACGCCTGGCTGCGGCCGGTCCCCCCGGGCGTCACCGGCGAGCTGTACCTCGCGGGCCACGGCCTGGCCCGCGGCTACCTCAACCGCCCCGGCCTGACCGCCGAACGGTTCGTCGCCTGCCCCTACGGCCGGCCCGGCTCCCGGATGTACCGCACCGGCGACCTGGCGAAGTGGCGCACCCTCCCCTCGGGGGAAGGCGTCGTGGACTTCGTCGGCCGCGCCGACGACCAGGTCAAGATCCGCGGCATGCGCATCGAACTGGGCGAGATCGAGGCCGTCCTCGACACCCACGAGCGCGTCGCCCAGTCGGCCGTCGTCGTCCGCGAGGACACCCCCGGCCACCAACAGCTCATCGGCTACGTCGTGCCCAAGGCCCCCGGCACCGCCGACCGCGCCGGTCTCGCCGACGACATCGCGCACGTCGACAAGTGGCAGGAGATCCACGAACAGGGCTACAGCGAGCAGGAGGACCTGGGCGTCGAGCAGGACTTCACCGGCTGGAACAGCAGCTACGACAACCAGCCGATCCCGCTGCCGGACATGCGCGAGTGGCAGGCCGCCACCGTCGCCCGGATCCTCGATCTGGAGCCCCGGCACGTGCTGGAGGTCGGCGTCGGCTCCGGCCTCATCCTGTGGCAGGTCGCCCCGCACGTCGACACGTACGCCGGCGTCGACTTCTCGCCCTCCCTCATCCAGACGCTCGGCGCCCGGGTGGAGGAGTCGGAGGAGCTGCGCGACCGGGTCCTCCTCCGCAGCCTCGCCGCCCACGAGATCGGCGACCTGGCCGGCCGGCGCTTCGACACCATCGTCATCAACTCCGTCGCCCAGTACTTCCCGAGCGTCGCCTATCTGCTCGACGTCCTCCGCCAGGCCATGGAGCTCCTGGAGCCGGGCGGCCGGATCTTCCTCGGCGACATCCGGCACCTGCGGCTGCTCCACCCCTTCCTCACCGCGACCGCGCTGCACGGCGGTGCCCACGCGGACGAACCGGTCGCGGCGGCCCGGGACCTGGTCGCGCACACCGAACGACTGGAGAGCGAACTCCTCCTCGACCCGGCGTTCTTCAGCCGGATCGCCGAGGAGATCACGGAGGTCGCGGGCGTCGACATCCAGCTCAAGCGCGGCCACCACCGCAACGAACTGACCGACTTCCGCTACGAGGTCGTCCTGCACAAGCGGGGCGCGGACCTCGTCTCCGTACGCGACGCGGAAGAGATGATCTGGCAGGACGGGAAGGTCCCGAGCCCCGGCGGCACCGGGCCCGGCAGCGACCGGCCGGACCACGCGGGCCTCGACGCGGTACGGGAGCGGATCGCGCGGACGCGGCCGGACGTGCTCCGGGTCACCGGCATCCCCAACCACCGGGTCGCCGCGGAGGTCGAGGCCGCCCACCTGCTCCGTACGGAACAGGCCGCCCGCGTGCGGGATCTCGGCCTCGACACCCGCGAACGCCCCGGAATCGATCCGGAAGCCGTGCACGCGCTGGCCGCGGAGCTCGGCTACACCGCCCGGCTGACCTGGACCGACGCCTCGGAAGGCGACCGCTTCGACGCCGTCCTCCTCGCTCCGGAGGCCGTCCGGCCGCTGCTGACGGACCTCTTCGTCCACAAGGCGGCCGACGGCCGGTCGCTGTACGACCACGGCAACGACCCGCGGGCCGAGGACCACGGCCGCACGCTCGCCGTGGAGGTTCGGCGCCACGCCGCCAGGACGCTCCCCGAGCACATGGTGCCGGCCGCCGTCGTCCCCCTCGACACGCTGCCGCTCACCCCGAACGGCAAGCTCGACACCCGGCGCCTCCCGGCCCCGGACTTCACCTCGCGGGCCGTCCGCCCGCCGCGCACCGCACGCGAGATCGCCCTCGCCCGGCTCTTCGCCGACGTCCTCGGCCTGGAGAGCGTCGGCGTCGACGACCAGTTCTTCGACCTCGGCGGCGACTCCATCCGCTCCATCCAACTGGTCAGCCGGGCCCGCGCCGAGGGGTTCGTGATCACGCCCCGGGACGTCTTCCAGTACCAGACCGTCGAGGCGCTCGTCGCCCGCGCCGCCGAGCAGACCGCCCCGGCGGGCACGGCCGGAGCAGGGGCGGCGGAGACGGCAGACGCTCTGCCGTACTGGCTCAAGACGCTGGAGACCCCCGACCCGGCGTACGGCGCGCCGAGCGGTGCGCGGGCCGAGACGAGCCGCGTGCTCCCCGCGGACCTCGCGGAAGCGCTGCTGACCACCCTGCCGCGGATGTTCCACGCCGACCCGGCCTCCCTCGCGCTCGCCGCGCTCGCCCCCGCGCTGATCGAGTGGCGCGGCCGACGCGTCCCGGCGGCCACGTCCGCGCTCCGGATCGACCTCGCGACCCCCGAGGTCCCGGACCCGGTTCCCGTCCGGCTCACCCCCGGCCTGGCGAACCTCGACCGGAGCCTGGCGGATCCGCGCGGGCTCGCCCGCGCCTTGAAGCGGGTCAAGGAACAGGTCCGGTCGCTCCCGGCCGGCGGACGCGGCTACGCCGATCTGCGGCAGGACCAGGCCCGGGACCAAGCCCAGGCCCAGGCCCGGGACCAGGTCCAGTTGGACGCCTTCGCGCCCTCGCAGGTCTGCTTCCGCTTCGACATGGACGCCGCACCGGCCCCGTACCCCCTCCTGCTCGACGTACGGACGCGGAACGACGGCGGGGCCGAGACCGTCTGGCGGTGGGACCCGGCGCTCTTCACGGAGGAGGACGTCGCCGCGCTCGCCGACCGGTGGACCCAGCTGCTCACCGGCCTCGCCGGGCTCACCGACCACCCCGAACTCAGCGGCCTCACCCCCTCCGACGTGACGCTCCTGTCCCTCAAGCAGTCCACCCTCACCGCCCTCGAGCGGACCTACCCCGGCCTTCAGGACGTTCTGCCGCTCGCCCCGCTCCAGCAGGGCCTGCTGCTGCACGCCGGCGCCGCCGATCCGGAGAAGGACGACGACCCCTATCAGGGACAGACCCTCTTCGACCTGGAAGGGCCCGTCGACGCCGACCGGCTGCGGCAGGCCGCGCAGGGACTCCTGGCCCGCCACGCCAACCTGCGGGCGAGCTTCGCCGTACGCGGCCTGGAGACGCCCGTGCAGGTGGTGCCCGACTCCGTCGAGGTGCCGTGGCGCTTCCACGACCTCACCGGACTCGACCCCGAGGAGCGGACCGCGGCGGCCGACCGGATCGTCGCCGAGGACGCGGCGCTCCGCTTCGACCTGGCGGCCGGCCCCATGCTCCGCTTCTCGCTGCTGCGCTTCTCCGGCACCCGCCACCAGCTCCTCGTCGCGGACCACCACATCCTCCTCGACGGCTGGTCCATGGCCGTCGTCTGGCAGGACCTGTTCGACCTGTACGCGGGCCGCGCCGCCGACCTGCCGCCGGTCGTCCCCTTCCGCGACTACCTCGCCTGGCTGGCCCGCCAGGACCGGCAGGGCGCCCTCGACGCCTGGGGGGAGTACCTCGCCGGGATCGAACAGCCGACGCGCGTCGGCCGCCCGGGCCTCGCCCCCCACGTCCTGCCGCGCACCACCAGCGCCGTCCTGCCCGCCGAGCTGACCCGGGACCTGGAGCGGGCCTGCGCCCGCCTCGGCCTCACCCTCAACACCGCGCTCCAGGCCGCCTGGGGGCTCCAGCTCGGCCGGCTCACCGGCCGCACGGACGTGGTCTTCGGCACCACCGTCTCGGAGCGGCCCGCCGAGATCGACGGCATCGAGTCGGTGGTCGGCCTCCTCATCAACACCGTTCCACTCCGCGTCCGTTCGGAGCCGGGCGAGCCGCTGAGCGCGACGCTCGGCCGCGTCCAGTCCGCCCAGCTCGACGTCTTCCCGCACCGCCATCTCGGTCTGACCGAGATCCAGCGGCTGGTCGGCGCGGGCGAACTGTTCGACTCGTACTACGTCTTCCAGAACTACCCTGACCAGGCGGACCCGTCCGCCGGTGCCGACGGGCCGCGCGTGCGCGAGCGGACCCAAGGCGCCAAGGGCGTCTCCCACTATCCGCTCGGCATCACCGTCATCCCCGGAGAGCGGCTGGAGATCCTCTTCGGCCACCACCCCGACCTGTTCGACCGGCGACGGATCGACACCATCAAGGAATCCCTCATCGACATCATCGAAGCGATCGCGGCGGAGGGTTCGGCATGAAGAACCTGCTGGCCCTGGTCCGTGAACTGCCCGTCGCCGTCAGGATCCTGCTGCTCTGCGCGATGGCGCGCTCGGTCAGCTTCTTCGGCATCCTGGCCTACCTGCCGATCTATCTGCACGACTCGCTGGACATGAACGGCGCCACCATCGGCTATGTCCTCGGCGTGTGCCTGCTCGTGGGCACGATGGTGAGCGTCTACGGCGGCTATCTCGCCGACCGGTTCGTGAAGGTCCACTTCATGATCGTCCTGGACATCGTGCTGACCGTGCTCTACGCCGCCCTGCCGATGGTCGGCTCCCCGCTCGTGGTCATCGGCATCCTGCTCGTCGCCAACACCGCCTCCTCCTCGATGAGCGTCACCGCCAACGCGCTCCTCGCCGACCTGCTGCCCTCGGAGAACCGGGCGAAGGTCTTCTCGCTGCGCTACTCCCTGCAGAACATCGGCGCCGCGGTCGGTCCCTTCCTCGGCGTGTGGACCGTGCAGGCCGGCACCGGAGGCCCGTTCCTGCTCGCCGCAGGCGTGATCTTCGCGGCCCTGCTGCCCCTGGTGATCTACCGCAGGCTGTTCACGGCGGGAAGCGCGATGCCCGCCGCGGTCTCCGCTCCCGCCTCCGCCTCTGCTGCGGATCCCGGTTCCGCTTCCGCTTCCGTCTCTGCTTCCGAGTCCTCGACCTCGTCCGCCTCCTCCGACGAGGAGTCGATGAACTTCCGCGAGGTCCTGCGGGTCATGCGGGCCGACCGCCGGCTCGGGCTCTTCACCCTGGGCGGCATCCTCAGCATCGTCGTCTACGGCCCCCTGCTGACGTACATGTCGCAGTACCTGGTCCTCGTCGAGTCCCGCGACACCGCCTACCAGCTCGTCGCCTACATCTCGGCCGCCAACGCGATCGTCGTCATCTCCACCCAGTACGTCATCGGCAGCAGGCTCAAGGAGAAGACGCTGCTGCGCTGGCTGACCTGGGGCACCGGGGCGTTCGTCCTCGGCCTGATCGGCATGGCGCTGTCGACCGAGGTCTGGATCATCGTCGCCGCGATCGTCGTCTTCACCATCGGTGAAGTGATCGTCGTGCCGGCCGAGTACATGTTCATCGACGCCATCGCCCCGAGCAATCTGCGCGGCAGCTACTTCGGCGCCCAGAACCTCGTCCACATCGGCGTCGCCATCGGCCCGATCATCTGCGGCTTCCTCCTCGTCCACGCCTCGCCGACCGCGATGTTCGCCGCGCTCATCGCCCTGGTGATCGCCGGCTGGTGGTTCTACGTCCTCGGCTGCCGGGCCGCCGTCCCGCAGTCCGCCCCCGTCGTCGGTTCCGACGCCCAGAAAGTGAACCCGTGAGGTGACCATGAGCTTCGACCGGATCGTCCAGACCACCCTGTGCCCGTTCGCCAAGCCGTCGCAGATGGGCCCGCCGCTCACCGTGACCTCCGCCGACGTGGAGACCGAACTGCGCGGCCACCGCACCGCCCTCGCCGACTTCTTCCGCACCGCGCGGACTGAGGAGCGCGACGGCATGGTCCTCACCTTCGAGGACCCCGCGCTCGGCGCCACCCTCGAGTCGCTGACCCGGCTCACCCGGCGGTTCTTCGAGGCGCTCTGCGCGATGTACCCGAGCGTCTACATCCAGGACTCCCCGCACCCCGACGAGACCTGGTACGCGATGATCGAGGGCGAGCGCTTCTTCGTCGTCTCCTTCGCCCCCTGCTATCCCGAGCACTCGCCGCGCTACAACCACGGCAGCCCGCACACGTACTTCCTGCTCCAGCCGGCCTCCACCTTCGAGCGCCACGCGACCGCGATCGACAAGCGGCGCGAACGCATCCACCGGGCGTTCACGGCGGTCGGCAGGCCGTACGACGCCCGTCTCGCCAACGTCGAGAACGACATGTTCAAGTCGGTCATGCCGATCGATCCGCCCGACCAGGCCATCGCCTGGTGGGACGCCGAGCCGGACGACCTCCCCGAGGCGGACGCCGTCCGTCGGACGCACGGCTGCCCTCGTGCGGACGGGGCGGGGCAGGTTCCGGAGGCGGGGGCGGTCTCCGGGGCCGCCGCGTTCGAGAAGGCCGGGTAGGCGGGCGGATGCTCGAGGAGCTGCTGCCCCGACCGGTCGCGACCGCGGAGGCGTTCGGCGATCCCGTGGGCCCGCCCGTCCCCTTCCCCGGGGAGGAGCACCTGCTGCCGCACGCCGTGCCCGCGCGGCGACGGGAGTTCACCACGGCGCGGGCGTGCGCCCGTCAGGCCCTGGGCCGCCTCGGCGAGCCGCGCGTGGCCATCCCGTACGACGCCTCCCGGGCCCCCGTCTGGCCCGGCGGGATCGTCGGCGGCATCACGCACTGCGCCGGCTACCGGGCCGCCGCGGTGGCGCACGTGACGGAGGTCGTGGCGCTGGGCTTCGACGCCGAACCGCACCAGGCCCTCGACCGCACCGGCGTCCTCCACATGGTGACGGACGCCGAGGAACGCGCCCACCTGGCCGACCTGGCGGCGCTGCGACCCGATGTCCACTGGGACCGCGCGCTGTTCAGCGCCAAGGAGAGCGTCTACAAAGCGTGGTCGCCGCTCACCGGCCGCTGGCTGGACTTTTTGGAGGCCACGGTCGCCTTCCAGCCGCGTACGGAGACGTTCACGGCCCGGCTGCTCGTGGACGGGCCGCTGGTCGACGGCGTCCGGCTGCGCGGCTTCGAGGGGCGCTTTCTGGTCAGGGACGGACTGCTGCTCACCGCCACGACGGTGTGCCGCTCCCGGGCCGGGGTCCGTGGTGCCGACAATGACCCCGACCTGGCCCGATCGAGGGGAACTCCGTGACCAGTGCAGCCGATTCATCACTCACCGCCTACGGGTGGGACACCGACTGGGCGGCCGCGTTCGCCCCGTACGCGGAGGCGGGCCTGGTGCCCGGCCGTGTGGTGCGCGTCGACCGGGGCCGCTGCGAGGTGGTCGTGGCGGCCACGGACAGCGGCCCGGCCCCGGCCGTCGGCACCGCCTCTGACGCTGCCGCATTCGGGTCCGCTTCCGCGTCCGACTCCGGCTCCGGTTCTGGCTCCGCTTCCGCTTCCGCTTCCGCTTCCGGTTCCGGTTCCGGACCCCGAGCCCCGCTCCGTACGTTACGAGCCGAGACCGACCCCGCCGCCGGCGTGTGTACGGGCGACTGGGTGGCCGTCGACCCGGCGCCGCCGGCCGCACCCGTCGTCGGAGCCGTGCTGCCCCGCCGTACCCGCTTCACCCGCTCGACGTCCTCCGCGCGCTCCGAGGGCCAGACCCTCGCCGCCAACATCGACCTCGCCGTCATCGCGGTCTCGCTCGCCGTCGAGCTGGACCTGGGCCGCCTGGAGCGCTTCCTCTCCCTGGCCTGGTCCAGCGGGGCCCAGCCGGTGGTCGCCCTGACCAAGACCGACCTGGTCCCCGACATCACCCATCTCGTCGCCGACGTCGAGGAGGCGGGTCCGGGCGCCTCGGTGTTCCCCGTCAGCTCGGTCAGCGGCGCCGGACTCGACGCCCTCGCCGGCGAGTTGACGGGCCGCACCTCCGCCCTCCTCGGCCAGTCGGGCGTGGGCAAGTCCACGCTCGTCAACGCCCTGTTGGGGGAGGAGGAGCAGGCCTCGGGCCCGGTCCGCGGCAGCGACGGCAAGGGCCGGCACACCACCACCGCCCGTGAACTGCTGCTCCTGCCCCGGGGCGGGGTGCTGATCGACACCCCGGGGCTGCGCGGTGTCGGCCTGTGGGAGGCGAACGACGGGCTCTCGCAGGTCTTCGCCGAGATCGAGGAGCTGGCCGTCCACTGCCGCTTCCACGACTGCGAACACCACGCGGAGCCGGACTGCGCCGTCCTCGCCGCGGTCGAGACCGGCACGCTCTCCCACCGCCGGTTCGAGAGCTACCGCAAACTGCTGCGCGAGAGCGCCTGGATCGCCTCGCGGACCGATGCCCGGCTGCGCGCCGAACTGAGCAGGGAATGGCGGCGCCGGGAGGCCGCCGGACGCGAGATGTACGAGCGCAAGCGTGGCGGGAAACACCGCAAGGCGTTCTGACGGTGGTCCCGCCACCACCCCCGCGGGACCCTCCCTGGCCACTTGCAGCCACTGCACCTTGGTGCCACCGCAACTTCTTGTGACGCCCGTTCGGACCCTGGCAAATTTATCAGCGGCAGCCGGTGAATGAGAGCCACAAAAATGGCGGGCTCATCGGCCGTCCGGGGGAGGGGAATTTCCTCCCGCCACTTCGACGGAATCGGACGAGAAAATGCGACGCAAGGCATTCGTCTACCTGATCTCCTGCGCTGCGGCCGTCACGACGACGGTCCTGGGAACCAGCACCGCGCAGGCTGCGGACCTCCACCCGGTGGCCTCCGCGACGCAGAGCGGCCCCACCACCGCCGCGACCGGTCCGAACGACGACGGCGACAGCTGGGGCTGGGACTGACCTCCCCCGGGCAGCAGGGGCCCCGCCCCGCCCGCCCCGCCATCACCCACGCCAGAGAGGGCGAATTCCGTGACCATTGACCAGGGCGTACTCCACTACGACTTGTCCGCCGACGAAGTCGCCCAGCTGGACGCGCTGATCGCCGACCTGAGGGCGGGGGACCGCGACCCGGGCGATCCGCTCTTCCACGACCAGGCGTGGGAACTCGCGGCGAGGATCCCCGCCGGCCTGCGGAGGTTCGTGGCCGATTTCCGCCGTGAGGATCCGGCCGCCGCATTCAAGATCAAAGGATTCACCGTCGACGACACGGCCGTCGGCCCCACCCCGCGGAACTGGGCGGAAGCCGCCCGATCGGTCCGTACCCGGCGCGAGGAAATCTTCCTCTCCTTGATCGGCACATGCCTCGGGGAAGTGTTCAGCTGGCCGACTCTGCAATCCGGAAGAATGATCCAGAATGTGCTGCCGATCGCCGGTGAGGAGAACGAACAGAGTGGCCACGGCAGCGACGTGCTCCTCGAATGGCACACCGAGGACGGCTTCCATCCGTATCGCTGCGATTATCTGGCCCTGTTCGGAATTCGAAACCACGACCGGGTTCCGACCACCGTGGCCTCCGTGCGCGATGTGACCCTCGGTGAGGACACCCGCAAGATCCTTTCCGAGCCGCGGTTCTACATCCTTCCCGACGACGAGCACCTGCGCCAGCTGGCCGCCCAGCAGCCGGACCACCCCGGCCTGTTGCGCATGCGCGCCATGCGCGAGACGCCGGAGCCCGTGGCCGTCCTCTTCGGTGCTCCGGACTCGCCGTACCTGCGGATCGACCCGTTCTTCATGCGGTGCGTGGACGGTGACGCCGCCGCCGAGGAAGCCCTCAAGGAGCTGGTGCGGGAGCTGGAGGCCGCGACCCGTGACGTCGTGGTCGAGGCCGGCACCCTGCTCGTCGTCGACAACTACCTCGCCGTGCACGGCCGTAAGGCCTTCACCGCACGGTACGACGGCACGGACCGCTGGCTGCAGAAGGCGATCATCACCCGTGACCTGCGCAAGTCGCGCGAGACCCGGGACACCGCCGCCGGCCGCGTCCTGATCTGACCCCGCCACCCACGAGACGGCTCCCACGCGACCGCTCGGTCACCCGACGCTGCTCCGACGAGGCTGCTCCGGCGAGGCGGTTCTGCGGAGACGGCTCCGATGAGACGGCTCGGCCGAGGCGGCACGAACCCGTACGACCCGATGTCGAGGCAAGAGGAGGTGAGGCGCGATGGCAGCGTCGACAAGTGTGCCGCTGGAGGCGATCGTCCTGGCGGACGTCGCCATCGTCCTGGTCGTGGGCGCCCTGATGGTCGCACTCGGCCGACGGCTGCACCAGCCACCGGTGGTCGCGGAGATCGCCGCCGGACTGATGCTCGGCCCGAGCCTGCTCGGGCTCCTACCAGGCGATCTGCCCGCGCTGATCTTCCCGCCCGAAGCGCGGCCCGCGCTCTCGGCGCTCGCCCAGGTGGGCCTCGCCCTCTTCATGTTCCTGGCCGGCTGGGAGCTGGATCTCGGCCGACTGCGCGGCCGGACCAGATCCGTCGGCTCCACCGCGGTCATGGCCATGGCCGTACCGTTCGTCGTCGGCGCCGGAGCGGCGGCGCTGCTGTACGGCTCGACCGCCCCCGACGGCGTCGACGCCGACATCTTCGTCCTCTACATGGCGACCGCGTTCTCCATCACCGCGTTCCCCGTCCTCGCCCGCATCATCCGGGACCGCGAACTGGGCCACACCCGCGTCGGCGCCATGGCGATGGCCTGCGCGGCCGCCGGCGACGTGGTCGCCTGGTGCGTCCTCGTCCTCGTGGTGGCCCTGGCGGGCTCCGGCGGCACCGGCGACTTCTTCGCCGTCCTCGCCCTGACCGCCCTCTACGCCGCCGTGATGGTCCTCGTCGTACGCCCCCTGCTGCACCGCGCCCTGCGTGCCGCCACCCCCGGCCGCCAGGAGACCGGCGTACGGCTCGTCCTGATCGTCGCCGGAGTGTTCCTCTCCTCCTACGCCACGTCCTGGATCGGCATCCACGCCATCTTCGGCGCCTTCGCCTTCGGCCTTGTCATGCCTCGGTCCAGCGAGCCGCGTCTGCACCAGCAGCTCGCCACCCCGCTGGAGAAGACCTCCTCCTTGCTGCTCCCGGTCTTCTTCGTCATCACCGGGCTCTCCGTCGACATCGGCGGCCTCGGCGCCTCCGGGCTCCTCGCCCTGCTGCTCGTCCTGGCGGCGGCGGTGATCGGGAAGTACGCCGGCGCGGCCATCCCGGCCCGACTGTCGGGGATGAGCTGGCGCGACGCGGGGGCGTTCGGCACGCTCATGAACACCCGGGGCCTCACCGAACTCGTGATCCTCGGAGTCGGACGGGAACTCGGCCTGATCGGCCCGGAGCTGTTCACCATGATGGTGCTCATGGCCCTGGCGACGACCGCCATGGCCGGCCCCCTGCTGCGTCTGCTCGGCGTCGGCGACGCGGCACCACCGCCGGTCGAGGCCGACCCGACGCCCCATGACAGCCGCAAGCAAACGATCGGAGTCCAGTGATGCCGCCCGCGCCCGCCGCCCGGAGCCGCCTCTTCGGCTACGAACACCGCGCCAACGGCACGGTCGTCATCACCCGCGCCTGCCGGATCGTGTCGGTCATACGCGGTGACGCCCGGGTGCTCGCCTTCCTCGACGACCTGGCGGCGGAGGACGCCCAGACGGTGCTCGCCCGCTGGGTCACCCGTACCGCCCGAGCGGCGGTCTGAGCACACGACCCAGCCGGCCGGACGCGTGATCGAGCGCCGGGCGACCCGAGTCTCCTCGGATCGCCCGGCGCTCGGCGCGTCACCGACCGGAAGGCGAAGGCGCGGGTGCGCGCCGTGCCGGGTCGACGGCCAGGGCGGCTGCTTCAGTCCGTGGCAGGGGGGCGGGTGGGTGTCAGTCGCCGTGGCCGGGGCCGCCGCTGCCGAAGCCGCCGCTCGAGATGCCGCCCCACTTGCGCTTCTCCTCCGTGGGCGGCTCCTCGGACGTCTCGCCCGAGTTCTTCAGCTGGTACGGCATGAGCCGGTGCTCCCCGTCCGTGTGGGGCATCTCGGTGGACGTGCGGTACTCCGAGGTCTCGCCCGGCAGCCCGGAGTCGGCCGGCCGGTGCGGGTGCTCCTCGGGCTTCGGGGGACGGGGCTCGCGGTCGCGGATCCGCTTGCCGAGGATGAAGGCGCCGATGAGCACGGCGACCACGATGAGGCCGCCCAGAAGCTGGCCCAAGCCCCGGTTCCAGACCCCGGCGGCCATCGTCGCCTCTGCCGAATGCATCACGAAAGCGTTCATATGCGCCGAATACCCCCGTTCGGTCCGCTCAGACATTCCAGCGCCCGAACCTTTTTCCCCGACACCTGAAACATTCCCCGGGGGCCGCCGCATCAAAGAGGTGGAGCGACGAGGACGGGGAGGGGGAGGGCATGCAGACGTCACGCGCGGACGAGTTCCTGGAATTCGCGTCCGCCCGATCGGGGCACCTCTTCCGGTCCGCGTGCCTCATGACCAGCGGCGACACCCATCTCGCCGAGGACCTGGTGCAGGAGACGCTGGGCCGGCTGTACGCGAGGTGGGGGCGGATGGGGCGGGTCGGCAACCCGGCCGGGTACGCCCAGACCGTGCTCGTCCGGACGTTCCTCGGCCACCAGCGGCGGCGCTCCGCCACCGAGCGTCCGTTCGGGGAGCTGCCCGACCGGGCGCGCGAAGGCGCGGACGATCCCGCCCTGCGG
This sequence comes from Streptomyces sp. NPDC048353, assembly GCF_055587165.1. Taxonomy (NCBI): domain Bacteria; kingdom Bacillati; phylum Actinomycetota; class Actinomycetes; order Kitasatosporales; family Streptomycetaceae; genus Streptomyces; species Streptomyces sp. NPDC048353. The sequence continues at coordinate 625,846 of NZ_JBVJGU010000005.1, forward strand.
ATCGCCCTGCTCGACGCGCTGGCCTCGCTGACCGCGAAGGACCGGGCGGTGGTGGTGCTGCGGTACTGGGAGGACCGCAGCATCGAGGAGACCGCCGCCGCCCTGCAGATGAGCTCGGCCGCCGTCCGCACCCGGTCGGTGCGGGCGCTGGGCAAGCTGCGCGCAAGCCTCGGCGGCAGCATCGCCGCCTTCGCCTCCCGGTGACCGCGCGCCCTCTCGACTTCTGACCTTTCGACTTCTGACCTTGCGACATTTCACCCATCGAACCGGAGACGGTGATTCGGCATGCCTCTGAACGACGACGGACACGGAGAACGCGGACCGTACGGGGACCCCGACCGGCACGGAGCCGCGGGGCGGCACGGGGGGCCCGGGCCCTCCGGGGACCCCGGGGAGCACCGCGGCGCCGGGGACCGGGTGGACGGCTTCGAGGAGCGGCTCGGTGAGGCCCTGCGCCGAACGGGTGACGGCTTCGCCGCCGACGACCGCCACGAGCTGGCCACCGGGGGCCTCACCCGCGGCCGCCGCCGGGTGACCCGCCGCCGCACGGCCGTGGTGGCCGGCAGCGTGATGGCCTTCGCCCTGGTCGGGGTCGGCGGCCTCTACGGCGGCGATCTGCTCGGAACGCCGGAGCGGACGGCCGTGGCCGGGTCGTCCACACCGACCGCGAAGGCCACCGGCCGGAGCGCCTCCGACGAGGCCACCCACCCCGCCGGGAAGCCGGGGGAGGCCCGCATCCCGGTCAAGGACATCGCCGCCGTGGTGAAGGCGAACACGCCGGCCGGCACCTGGACCTTCGACGGCCTGGACGGGACGGGCCAGTCCGTCACCGGCGTCTACGACGACGGCCGGGGCAAGGCGGGCTTCACGCTGAGCCTCAACCGCGTCGGGAAGAGCGCCGACGACGGCGCCGACCAGGTGGAGTGCCCGGACAAGGCGTACGTGCCGTACGACGCCTGCGTCAGCGAAGCGCTGCCCGGCGGCTCCCGGCTCATGGTCTTCCAGGGGTACGAGTACCCGGACAAGCGGGTGGAGACCAAGAACTGGCGGGCGGTCCTGGTCACCCGGGACGGCGCCCTGATCGACGTCTCCGAGTGGAACGCGGCCACGCAGAAGGACTCCCCGGTCAGCCGGGACACCCCGCCGTTCGACGCCGCACAGCTGAAGGCGCTGGTCACGACCTCCGCGTGGCTGCCGCTGATCGAGCAGCTTCCGGAGATCGAGGAGCCCCCGGGCGGTTCCGACGCGCCGCCCGCGCCGGTCGAACTGGACGAGGAGGCCATCCAGGCGACCCTGGCCGGCCTGCTGCCCAAGGGCCTCAAGGTGGTCGACAAGGGCGGCGACACCGGGTTCGGCCATGTCGTCGTCGACGACGGCAAGGGCAGGAGCCTCGTCCAGATCAACGTCCAGCCCGGCATGAACGACGTCGCCCACGAACTCTTCGGCAGCGGCGACGTCACCACCCTCCCCGACGGCCGCCGGGTGAAGCTGACGCAGCAGCCCGGCGAGAAGGGCGGCGCCGGCGTCGTCTGGTGGACGGCCGACACCATCACCCAGGGCGGCTTCCGGGTCGTGGTCTCCGCGTTCAACACGGGCGCGCAGCACGAGGCCACCACCCGCGCCGAGCCGGCGCTGACGATGGACCAGCTGAAGACGATCGCGCTCAGCCCGAAGTGGGAGCACCCGTCGGCCGGCTAGCCCCCGTCCGCGAACCGGAACCTGTCCGCAAGCCGGCGCCCGTCCGTGAGCCGGCACGCGTCCGCAGCCGGCGCCTGTCCGCACCACCCGGCCCCCGTCCGCACCACCCGGCGCCCGCGCGCCAGGCGGGACCCGTTGTGCCGACCCGGTGGGCCGGTCCCCGTCCAGGGGGCCGGCCCACCGGCCGCGGACCGGCCGTGCCTCCTCCGCCCGCGGGCCGCTTCCGCCCCGTGCACCCCTTCCGCCCCCTCCCGCCCTACTTCGCGTCCGAGTACCGCTCCACCGTCGCCGTCGTGAACGGAAAGCGCACCGGCGTCTCCCCGAACACGATCCGGCCCGCCTCGTCCCCCGCCGCGCGGATCGCCTCCGTGACCGCCTCCGCCTCCTCGGCCGGGCAGTGCACGATCACCTCGTCGTGCTGGAAGAAGACCAGCTCCGCCCGCATCCCCGCCGTCGCCCGGCGCAGCGACGCGAGCACCAGCAGCGCCCAGTCGGCGGCGCTGCCCTGCACCACGAAGTTACGGGTGAACCGGCCACGGGCCCGTGCGTTCCCCGAGGCGTAACCCGGCGTGAACTCGCCCTGCGCGCCCGGGGAGTCGCCTCCTTCCTGAGGGAGGCCGCCCTCCTGCGGCAGGCCCGCCTCCTCCGCGTCGCCCGCGCCGACCGCGCGCGGGCTCGTCCGGCCGAGCCAGGTCCGCACGAGCCGGCCCTCCTCACCCGCCTTCGCCGCCTCGTCGACATACGCCACCGCCCGGGGGAACCGGCGCCGCAGCGCGGCCAGGTTCTTCAGGCCGTCCCCGCTGGTCTGGCCGTAGATCGCCCCCAGCAGCGCCAGCTTGGCGTGGTTGCGGTCGCCGGAGAAGGCGCGGTCCGACAGCCGGGTGTACAGGTCGTCGGGGTGCCCGGCGACCTCCATCAGGCCCGGATCGCGGGAGATCGCCGCCAGCACCCGGGGCTCCATCTGGTCGGCGTCGGCCACGACGAGCCGCCAACCCGCGTCCGCGACGACCGCCTGCCGTATCACCTTGGGGATCTGCAGCGCCCCGCCGCCGTTGGTGGTCCAGCGCCCGCTGACCGTGCCCCCGGGGACGTACTCCGGACGGAACCGGCCGTCCCGCACCCAGTCCTGGAGCCACGACCAGCCGTGCGCGGTCCAGATCCGGTACAGCTTCTTGTAGGCGATCAGCGGCTCCACCGCCGGATGGTCCAGCTCCGCCAGCTCCCACCGCCGGGTGGACTTCACCCGGATCCCGGCCTGCGCGAAGGCCCGCACCACATCGGCGGGCAGATCGGGCCGGACACGGCGGCCGAAGGCGGCCGACACCTCGTCGGCCAGCTCGGCGAGGCGGCGGGGCTCCCCGCCGCCGGCGTACCGCTCGCCGAGCAGCCCGTGCAGCACCTCCCGGTGCACGTCCGCCCGCCACGGCAGCCCGGCCCGGTGCATCTCGGCGGCCACGAGCATGCCGGCCGACTCGGCCGCCGTCAGCAGCCGCATCCGGCCCGGATGCCCGGCCCGGTCATGGCGCCGCTGCTGCTCGGCGTACACCTCCAGCAGGCCCGCGAAGGGGACCTCGGCCGTCGGCGCCGGTTCGAAGAGGGAGTCCTGCGAGCCGGGCTCGGCGGCCCGCTGCGGCGGGTCGGGCGGCACGGGCGCGTTCCGCAGCCGTGCGAGGGCGGCCGCGGCCGAACGGGGCTCCCCGAGGCGTCCCTCGTGCCCGAGGAGGAGCTGCTCGGCGTCCTCGATGTCATAGCACCGCTCGACCCGCACCCCCGCGGCGAGCAGGCGCGGATACACCTCGGCGGTCGACCGCCACACCCAGCGGGCGACCTCGGGCCGGGAGCGCACGGCCTCGACCAGATCCGGCTCGCACCGGACCGGCCCCGCGGGCAGCCCGTCGGGGCCGAGGGGGACGAGCCGCGCCCCGCCACCCTCCGCCTCGCCGGCCAGCGCCCACCTCTCGCTCATGGGTGCGAGTCTGGCACCCGCCACTGACAGTGACCCGCGACGCGCGCGGCCACCGGCGGGGCGGGGCGGCACGAGCGCGTCGGGCGGGCGCGGAGTCCATGGGCGAAGTGGGCGCGGGACCCATGGGCGAGATGGGAGCGGGACCCAATGGGCGAGGCCCCTCCGGTGCCGGCTCGGGTGGTCAGGCCGCCTTGTGGAAGAGGGCGGCCGCCTCGCCCCGCGAGGCCACGCCCAGCTTCGTCAGGATGTTGGCGACATGGAACTTCACCGTCGACTCGCTGATGTGGAGCTCCTGCGCGATCTGCCGGTTGCGGTGGCCGAGCGCGAGCCGGGTGAGGACCTCCAGCTCACGCTCCCCGAGCGCGGTGAGCGGGTCCGCCGCCCCGGCCGGCGCGTCCGGGCTCTTGAGCGGGATCACGGCGGTGAGCGTCGTGCCCCAGCCCGGTACCGCCTCCATGTCCAGGTGACCGCCCAGCACCTCCAGACGGTCGGTGATGCTGCCCGCCCCCAGGTCGCACGCGTCCAGCCCGCCGGACCCGTCGTCCCGCACCGCCGCCCGCAGCTCGTGCTCGGTCAGCCGCCAGCCGACGTGGACCCGGCGCACGGAGTCCTGCTCCAGGATCACCAGCAGCAGCGCGCGGACGATCGCCCGCGCGCTGTGCGCCACGTCCGCCGCGAGGGAACGGTCCGAGTCCGGAGGGCCCAGTTCCAGCCGTACCGCGCTGTGTCGCAGCATCGGCCGCAGATCGTCGGCGAGCCGGGCGAACGCCTCACGGGCCGGCTCCTCGGCGATCAGCCGGTCCCGCTTGATCTCCGCCCGCATGTCGACCAGCGCGGAGACCGCCAGATCGGTCGCGGTCGCCCGGGCGGTCGCATCGTCAAGGGCCCGGCTGCGCAGCACGCCGAGGACCCCCGAGAAGGCGGCGGCGTGCGCCGTCGACAGTTCGGCGATCACCCGCGCGCGCGTGTCGGCCGCCGCCCGCGAACGGGCGAGCGCCCCCGGCAGCGCCTCCACCGCGAACCGGTCGAAGTGGCTCGTCACCAGGTCCCACAGGGCCTGCGCGACGGCCAGAGCGGCCTCGGCGACGGGCGCGGACCCCTCCTCCCGTACGAGCACGAGGACCGACCGGCGCGCGGTCGCGTCGCTGGTGACGGCGACGACCTCGCGTACGGCGCCGCCGACCGCCGACCGGCCCTGCCAGGGGGCGCCGGGGACACCGGAGTCGAGCAGCGGGGTGAGTTCGGCGGCGACCGGCAGGTCCGTCCCGCCGACGGACTTGAACGGCGAGTGGGCGCAGTGCGTGGAGAGTTCGGCCGCGCCCCGGTGCGGGATGAGGGGCGCGAGGGCGACCGACAGCCGGGGCAGGATCTCGCCGAGCGGCTGCCGGAGGATCTCGTACGCGGTCGTCAGCGTGGTCGCGTCCATGGGCTTCAGCCTAGGGCCGGGGGGCGCGCGCGTGGCTGGTCTTCCGGCCAGGTGGGACTGGCCGTTGGGAGGGCGGAGTGGCCCCCTTCGGGATCGCACGCTTGATCCGTCACCGAGCGGGCCGAGACGGAGGAGGACGAGATGGACGCGATCGTGTACGAGGAGTTCGGCGGGCCGGAAGTGCTGCGGCACGCGACGGGGGTGGCGGTACCGGAGCCGGGCACCGGGGAGGTGCGGGTGAAGGTGGCGGCGATCGGCGTCAACCCCGTGGACTACAAACGGCGTTACGGCTGGGTCGAGGCCTTCTACCCGACCGCCTTCCCGGCCGTGCCCGGCCTGGAGTTCGCCGGGACCGTGGACGCGCTCGGGGAGGGCGTGGACGGGGTCGCCGTCGGCGACGAGGTGTTCGGCTGGACGACGACCGGCGCCTACGCGCAGTACGCCCTCGCCTCGCTCTTCCTCCCCAAGCCGGCCGGGCTGACCTGGGAGCAGGCCGCGAGCCTGCCGGTGGCCGGCGAGACGGCGGCGCGTGTCCTCGACCTCCTCGGCGTACAGGCGGGCGAAACGCTCCTTCTGCACGGCGCGGCGGGCGTGGTCGGCTCGGTCGCCGTCCAGCTCGCGGTCGCGGCCGGAGCGACGGTCGTCGGTACGGCCTCGGAGTCCAACCATGCCTATCTGCGCGAACTGGGCGCGCTGCCGGTGGCGTACGGGGAGGGCCTGGCGGACCGGATCAGGGCGGCGGCCCCGCACGGCGTCGACGCGGTGTTCGACGCGGCGGGCCACGACACGCTGTCGCTCTCGGTCGAGCTCATGGGCGGGGAGACGGGACGGATCGTCACGATCGCGGCGCAGGACGCGGAGGAGCACGGGATCGTTTTCTCGGGCGTCACCGCCCCGCCCGAGCAGGTCCGCACCTGGCTGACCCGCCACGCCCGCCTTGCGACGGAGGGCCGCCTCTCGGTCCGCCTGGCCCAGACCCTCCCCCTGAAGGAGGCGGCGCGGGCGCAGGAGCTGAGCGAATCGGGACATGTGAGGGGGAAGCTGGTGCTGGTGCCGTAGGGAGCCGGGCCACGCCCTCGGGGCGGGCGGCCGACCGTCAGAAGCCCACGGGCGTGCCGTGTCCTCGTCCCCGGCAAGCCCACGGCCGTGCCGTGTCCTCGGCCTCGGCACGGGACGGTGACCCGGCTCCGACCCCGGTCACCGTCCCGTTTCACCACCTTCGCCGCTCTGCGCGTGCGGCGCCACGCGAGGGGCAGCGCCGAGGGCGCTCGTTCCTCGGTTCGCGCAGCCGTTCGGTATCCACAGGCTGTGGACAACGAATGCCGGGCAGCGTGCTCCCCCTGCCTTCGCGGTCGGATTTCGCGATCGTGTGCGGCGAGGATCATTCTGGTGACACGGACGGTGCGTCCGACGGTCCCTCCGCGGGCGGGGTACGCGCCGACCGGGACCGGCCACGGCGTGACCCATCTGATCGAGCGGCCGGTCGACCGGCCGCCCGGCCACCGTGCGGTGATCGGGCGGGCACGCGAGAAGGGGACGCGAAGCGATCGTGGGTACGGCGAAGGCGAAAGCGGACGCGACGGCGACCGTGACGGAGGCGCTGAAGGCGCTGTACGGCGACGACGACAGGGCGCTGGACACGGCGGCGTCGCTGCTCGCGGCCGACCCCGGGACGGACGCGGAACTGGTCCGGCGCGGCGAGGAGTTCGTACGCCGGGCCTGGGAGCGCGGCTGGCAGCCGGCGGATCTCGTACGGCTGGCCCGCCGGGACCTCGACGAGGCGCACGTCCGGCTGCTGAGCGGGCTGATCGTGGCGGAGACGGGCCGCTACGAGCGGCTGCCGGCACGGTGGTCGGCGCAGCTCGCCGACCTGGACGCGCGGACCTGGCGGGCGGACCGCTTCTCGTACGCGACGGCGGTCCTGGAGCTGTACCGCCTGCTGGTCCGGCTTCCGTCGCTCGACCCGGTGGGCCCCATGCCGGGCGACGCGCTGATCCCGCCCCCGGTGGCGGGTGAGCCGCGCATGCTGACCCGGATCCGGGCGCTGCTGGCCAAGGCGGAGGCGACCGGGTACCCGGAGGAGGCGGAGGCGCTGACGGCCAAGGCGCAGGAGCTGATGGCCCGGCACAGCCTGGACGAGGCGGCGCTGGGGGCCGCGGGGGCGGCGGCCGGGGAGACGCCGGGGGCGGTACGGATCGGAGTGGACGCGCCGTACGAACAGGCGAAGGCGATCCTGCTGGACGCGGTGGCGACGGCGAACCGCTGCCGGGCCGTGTGGAACGAGGCGTACGGCTTCTCGACGGTGGTCGGCTTCGAGGCGGATCTGGAGCCGGTGGAGCTGCTCTACACGTCCCTGCTGGTGCAGGGCACGTCCGCGATGACGCGGGCGGAAGCGGAGCAGCGGGCGGGCGGCCGTAAGCGGACGAAGTCCTTCCGGCAGTCGTTCCTGCTGGCGTACGCGAACCGGCTGGGGGCGCGGCTGGCGAGCACCTCGCGCCGGGTGGCGGCGGAGGCGCCGACGCTGCTGCCGGTGCTGGCGTCGCGGGAGGTGGCGGTCGCGTCGCGGACGGACGAGCTGTTCCCGGAGACGCGGGCGACGCGGGTGCGGGCGATGTGGGACGAGGCGGGCTGGGCGCACGGCACCACGGCGGCCGACCGGGCCGGCCTCGACCCGTCCCGCCGCGCGGTCCCCGGCCCGCCCTGACGCCGCACCTGTACGCCGGGATCCGTACGCCGGGGCCCGGACACCGGGAACTCCGGACCGGCTCGTACGTGCGGACCCGGACCGTGATCCGGACGCCGCGGCCCGTACGCCGGGGCCGTGCGTCGGGAACTCCGGACCGGCTCGTACGTCCGGACCCGGACACCGGGACCCGTACGTCCGAACCCGTATGCCCCGCCCCCCTCGCCCACCCACGGCGCCCCACCGCCCACCACTCACGCTCCGCCCGAAACGCCCGGTTTCCTCCCCTTGCGCCGATACGCTCGGCCGCATGAGCTGGCTCCGCGCCCTGAAGGAGACCGCCCGTTCCGGGTTCGCCGTCGAGCGGCGGCGGCTCGATCCGCTCGTCGCCGCGCGCGGGGCACTCGGGCTCGCGCTCGTCGTCGGCGTCGCGCTCGCCCTCTTCGGGCCCGGCGTCGCCGTCTCCTCCGCCTTCGGCGCCTTCCAGGCCGCCATCGCCACCTTCCAGCGCTCCTGGCGCCCCCGCCCCACCCTCGCCCTCGCCTCCGGCGCCAGCCTCGCCGTCTCCACCTTCCTCGGCTACGTCACCAACGCCGGCACCCACCCCGCCCCCTTCCTCGCCCTCCTCGTCCTGTGGACGTTCCTCTCCGGGCTCGCCTGGGCCGCCGGCCCCACCGTCGGCATCATCGCCTCCTCCAACGTCGCGATCATGCTGGTCACCGTCACCCTTCCCACCTCCGTCGCCGGAGCGGCGGGGCACGCCGCCATGATCGCCGTGGGCGGCCTCGTCCAGGCCGCGCTCGTCGTCCTCCTGCCCATCCGCCGCTGGGGCGCCCAGCGCGACGCCCTCGCCGACGCGCTCGCCGCCGAGGCGGACTACGCCCGCCGCCTGCGCCAGGACCCGATCGCCTCCTTCGACCCCGTACCGCTCATGACGGCCCGCAACGCCGCCGCCGTCAGCACCCGCCAGGCCCGCCGCCGCCCCGCCGAGCTGCACGGCGCCCGCGGGATCGCCGAGCGCATCCGCCCCGTGCTCGCCTCCCTCGCCGACCCGGCCGTCGGCGTACCGGCCGAGGGCCCCCAGCGCGACCGGGTCCGTGAACTGCTCGCCGCCGCCGGTGCGGTGCTCGACGCCGCCGCCCACGCGATCCGCCGCGGCGAGCCGGTCGACCTCCCGCCCGCCGCGCTCGCCGCGCTCCGCACCCCCGACACCGGCGCGATCCTCACCGGGCCCTCCCGCCGGGCCGCCGTCCGGCTCGCCGCGCTCCTCGACGACGTGGTGGAGACCGCCGAACCGCGCACGGAGACGGCCGCCGACGCCCGCTCGCGGCCCACCCTCCTCCGCCTGACGCCGGTCGCCCTGGCCCGGATGCGCCGCGAACTCCGCCACGAGTCGCCGATCCTGCGCCACGCCGTCCGCGTCTCGGCGGTCACCGCCGTCGGCTACGTCATCGGCTCCGCCCTCCCCCTGGGCCACGGCTACTGGGCCCCGATGGCCTCCGTGATGGTCATGCGCCCGGAGTTCACACAGACGTACGCCCGTTCCGTCGCCCGCTTCGGCGGCACCCTCGTCGGCGTCGCCCTCGCCACCGGCATCCTCCAGGCCGCCCACCCCGGCATGTACGCCTCCGCCGCGCTCGCCGTCCTCTGCGCCTTCGGGATGTACCTGCTGATGCGCACGGGGTACGCCGTCAGCCAGGTCTGCGTCTCGGCGTACGTCGTCTTCCTGCTCGGCGTCGGCGGCTCGGAGTGGACGCAGACCGTCCCCGAGCGGGTGGTCCTCACCTTGCTGGGCGGTGTCCTCGCGATGCTCGCGTACGCCGTCTACCCGGCCTGGGAGACGCCGCGGCTGCGCCACCGGCTCGCCGACTGGCTGGTCGCGGACGGGCGGTACGCCGCCACCGTCGTCGCCCGCTACGCCGACCCGGGGGGCGCCGCCTCACCGGACGTCCGCGAGGCGCTCCTGGAGACCCGGACCGCCAGGATCGCCTGGCAGGAGGCGGTGGCGCGGGCCGCGCACGAACCGGTGCGCCACCGCGGGCTCTCCCACGCGGCGGCGGACGAGGCCGGGCACGCCCTGGCGCAGTTCGGACGGGTCGCAATGCTGATGGAGGCCCACCTTCCGGAGCGCGGCGCCCCGCCCGTCCCCGCCGCCGCGACGCTCGCCGAGGCGCTGCGCAGGGCGACGGAACGGGGCGCGAAGGAGGTACGGGAACGCGGGGAACCGGGGTGGGAGGAGCTGCGCGAGACGGTCGCGGCCTGGCAGGCGGCCCCGCCGGACCACTTCCTCCTCCACAAGGGGGCCGAGCTGCTCCTGGAGGCCCTGGACGAGATCACCACCGCGCTGGCACCCTCCCCGCACCGGCCCGTGAAGCCCTGAGGCCCGTGAAGCCCTGAGGCCCGTGCAGCCCTGAGCCGGGAAGCCCTGAGGCCCGCTGCCGACCTTTTTCGCCGTCCATGTCATCCGGTCCCGGCCGGCAAGGGGTTGAGAGGAGTGGAAGCGCACCCCACCCACCCCAGGAGCAACCGGATGAAGAAGCACCTGCTGTCCGCGGCCGTGGTCGCGGCGGCGTTCCTCACGTCCGCCCCCACGGCCGTCGCCACCCCGAGCGCCCCGAGCGCCCCGAGCGCCCCCGCGCCGGCACCCGCTCCCGTGACCGCCCCCCGAGCCGTCGTCCCGTCCGCGTCACCGATCGACGTCGTGCGGCCCGGTGAGCGGGTGGACGCCGGGAGGGGCTGGACGGTGTGGCTGACGCGTGAGGGCAAGCACTGGGCGGGGGAAGACGGTTTCGAGAACTTCCGTAGCGTGGTCGACGGAAACATCGACCTTTCCCGGCCGGGGGTGAGCCACCAGTCGGAGGGCGACGCGAACGGAGTCTTCCACTCGGGGATCTTCTACGGCACCCACCGGGCGGGCCGCGTGCAACTCACCGACGCCGACGGGCGGAAGACCGTGGCGACGCTGCTCTCGCTCCCGGGCCGCCCGGGGTGGGGCGTCTGGTACGCGCACACGGCACCGGCCGACGGCAGCCCGGCCGTCGCGCTGTACGACCGCGGGGGCCGGCTCCTGGCCGACCTGCCCGCCTGGGACTTCTGACCGGACCCGACCGGCCCGACCCGACCGACCGCCCGACCGGGCCGACGGGACGACAGACCGGCAGGCAGGGCCCGTCACGGGGCGGGTCCTGCCCCCATCCCCGCACCCCCACCGATTCCGATACCGACTCCGAAACCGACCCCCCTTACCGATACCGACCGATCGTGAGGTCTTCCTTCGTGTCGTACGAGTCCGCCGCGTCGTACGAGCCGGACGTCGAGGACGACGGCTTCGCCGCGTTCGCCGTCGCCGCCTGGCCCCGCCTGGTGCGTACGGCCCAGCTGCTGACCGGCGACTTCCACGAGGCCGAGGACCTGGTGCAGACGACGCTGGCGAAGGTCTACTGCCGGTGGCGGCGGGTCCCGCGCGCCGAGATCGACTTCTACGTCCGCCGCGCCCTGATCAACAACAACCTCAGCCGCCTGCGCCGTCGACGGGTGGCGCACCTGCTGACACCGGTGTTACCGGACTCGGTCCGGCACGCGCACGCGGGCCACGCCGAGGCGGTCGAACAGCGCACCGCGGTCCTGGCGGCCCTGGCCGACCTCCCCGCGCGGCAGCGTGCCGTGATGGTGCTCCGCTACTGGGAGGACCTGAGCGAGCAGGAGATCGCGAACGTGCTCCACTGCTCGATCGGCACGGTCAAGACCCATGCCCGGCGCGGGCTCGCGGCGCTGCGCGCCCATCCTCTCCTCGACGCCGTCCCCGTCCCGCAGTTCCCCGCCGCCTCCGGAGCACGACGATGACCCCCGCATCCGGCCCCACCCCCGACCCCGCATCCGGTCGCACCCCCGGCCCCGCCCCGGACCCCGTACCCGGCGACGACGCCGATGTCGGCGGCCTGCTCCGGGAGGCGTTCATGCGGGCCGCGCACGACATCACCCCGAGCCCGGTGCCGCTGGCGGCCGTCCGGCGCGAGGGGCGGTCGCGCCGTCGTCGCCGGACGGCGGTCCTGGCGGCGCTCTCGATGCTCGGCGTCGTGACGGTCACGGCGGTGGCCGTCGGCCGGATCGACCGGCCGGCCGCGCCGCCGCCCGCCGGCCCGCCCGCCTCCCCGACCGCGAGCGCCACCCGGCCGGTCACCGTTCCCCCGCCCACCTCCTCGCCCGTGGACGTCGTGCGGCCCGGTGAGCGGATCGACGCCGGGAAGGGCTGGACGGTGTGGCTGACGCGCGAGGGCAAGCACTGGGCGGGGGAAGACGGTTTCGAGAACTTCCGTAGCGTCGTCGACGGAAACATCGACCTTTCCCAGCCGGGGGTGAGCCACCAGTCGGAGGGCGACGCGAACGGAGTCTTCCACTCGGGGATCTACCACGGCACCGCCGAAGCGGGCCGCGTCGAGCTGCGCGGAGCCGACGGCCGCCGGACCGTGGCGAAGCTGCTCGAACTCTCCGACCGTCCGGGATGGGGCGTCTGGTACGCGCACGCCCCGTCGTCGGCGGACGATCCGGGGGTGTCCCTCTACGACCGCGAAGGCCGCCTCCTCACCCGCCTGCCGCCCCTGTCCGGCCCGCCCGCTTCCTGAGACGTGTCGTGCCGATCGCGCCGGGGTCGCGGTGCCATGCCCGCTGTCACCGGTAGCGCCGGCGTGGCACCCTGGGCGTACTCGCCGGTAGAGCCTCGGCACCCAGAGTCGCGTAGTCGACACAGCACCCCGCGTGCACGTGCATCTGCTCATGCAGTGGCATATGAACACAGCTATGATCCGAGGAAGTTGACACGTGCACCAAGCAACTCGGGAGCTACCAGTGCATCATGCGCATCATGCGTACAACGGCATGGCGGCCACGGAGCTGCGCGGTGTCGTGTGGCAGAAGAGCCGGCACAGCAACTCCCAGGGCTCCTGCGTGGAGTTCGCCAAGCTGCCCGGCGGTGAGGTGGCGGTGCGCAATTCCCGTCACCCCGACGGGCCCGCGCTCGTCTACACGCCCGCCGAGATCGAGGCGCTGCTGCTGGGAGTCAAGGACGGCGAGTTCGACCACCTGGTGTGAACCGCCCGCACGACTCGGAAGAGGGCCTCGGCGTCGGCCGGGGCCCTCGCTCTGTCCCGACCGCCCCCGTGGCCTGACGCCCTCGCTCCGTCCTGGACCGCCCTCGCGGCCTGACGGCCTGACGGTCTACTCCGGTCCCAGCCGGAACAGCGCCCACACCACCTTGCCCTGGAGCGTCCCCGCCAGCGGGTGCCATCCCCAGCCGTCGCTGCACGAGTCGACCAGGAAGAGCCCCCGGCCCGATTCCGCGGTGCAGTCGTCGTCGCTTCCGCGCGCCTCGGGGCTCTTCTCGCTGGGGTCGCGCACCGCGCACACCAGCCGCGAGGCCCAGCGCATCAGGTGCAGCCGCACCGGCGGGTTCGCGCCCTCGCCCTGGGGCGCGTCCGCCGGCAGGGCGTGGCGCAGGGCGTTGGTGACGAGCTCGGAGACGACCAGGGAGACGTCGTCGAAGCGCTCCGCGAGGTCCCACTGGGAGAGCGTGGTCCGGGTGAAGGTCCGTGCGCCGCGCACCGCTTCGTAGCGGGGTGGCAGCGTGCAGGAGGCCGAGGAGGAGACGGCCGCGGGGTCGATCGGCGGAAGCCCCTGCCGTAACGGCTCGAGCATGGTCGATCCATTCGTCCCCATGCGAGGCACTCCCGGAGATCGCGGCGAAACGCGGCTGTGGTGCGACGGCGTGGTGCTGGTGGTGCGACGACACGAGGTGGTACACGCGGCTGCGCGGGGTCCATGGTTCCGAAAGCGACCACGGGATGCAAGGGCAGATGCACGTGCACGCGCCGGACCTGTCCCTCACATGCCGGATTCTGCGTAAATCTCCTGCCGAATCATTTCGGGCCGTTCCTCAACACGCCCTGGACGTGGCCCCTTTCCGTAATCGAGTGTGTACGGGCCGAAGTGTTTAGTGGCAGAATCCGGGGCCCGAGACCCCCGAACGGAAGGCTGGAGCCGTGACCGCAGGCGAATCGAGCGGGGCGAGCGGAAGCGTGGTACGACGCATCCTCCTCGGCTCGCAGCTGAGGCGACTGCGCGAATCGCGCGGCATCACCCGCGAGGCGGCCGGCTACTCGATCCGCGCGTCCGAATCCAAGATCAGCCGTATGGAGTTGGGAAGGGTGAGCTTCAAGGCCAGGGACGTCGAGGATCTGCTCACCCTCTACGGCGTCAGCGACGACTCGGAGCGCGGTTCGCTCCTCGGCCTTGCCCGTGAGGCCAACGTGGCCGGGTGGTGGCACAGCTTCGGCGACGTCCTGCCCGGCTGGTTCCAGACCTACATCGGCCTCGAAGGCGCCGCCTCGCTGATCAGGATCTACGAAGTGCAGTTCGTGCACGGCCTGTTGCAGACGGAGGCGTACGCACACGCCGTCGTCAGCCGCGGCATGCCCGGCGCCTCGCACGCCGAGATCGAGCGCCGGGTCGCGCTGCGCCTGGAGCGCCAGAAGATCCTCGTCTCCGAGCGCGCCCCGCACTTCCACGCCGTCCTCGACGAGGCCGCCCTGCGCCGCCCGTACGGCGACCGGGCCGTGATGCGGGGGCAGTTGCGGCATCTCATCGAGATCTCCGAGCACCCGGGCGTCACGCTCCAGGTCATGCCGTTCAGCTTCGGCGGGCACGCGGGCGAGAGCGGTTCGTTCACGATGCTGAGCTTCCCCGAGTCCGACCTCTCCGACATCGTCTACCTGGAGCAGCTCACCAGCGCCCTCTACCTCGACAAGCGCGAGGAGGTCGGCCAGTACGCCCGGGTGATGGAGCGTCTGCAGAAGGACAGCCCCGACCCGGCGGAAACCCGCGATCTTCTTCGGGGCCTCCTGCAACTCAGCTGATCCGTAAGTACGATGACGTCACATCAGTTCGCGTACGTACCTATGGCCGCCACCGCGGGTTAAGGGGTCTCGTTCCATGTCCTACTTCACCGACCTGGCCCACCAGTACATCGACGGCGAGTGGAAGCCGGGCAGCGGCTCGTGGGACATCATCGACTTCAACCCGTACACCGGGGAGAAGCTCGCCTCGATCACCGTCGCCACCGCGGCCGAGGTCGACCGCGCCTACCGCGCCGCCGAGCGCGCCCAGGTGGCGTGGGCCGAGACGAACCCGTACACCCGCCGTCTCGTCTTCGAGCGCGCGCTGCGGCTCGTCGAGGAGCGCGAGGAGGAGATCTCCGAGACGATCGTCGCGGAGCTGGGCGGGACGCGGCTGAAGGCGGCCTTCGAGCTCCACCTCGCCAAGGAGTTCCTGCGCGAGGCGATCCAGCTGGCGCTGCGCCCCGAGGGCCGGATCCTTCCCTCGCCGGTGGACGGCAAGGAGAACCGCGTCTACCGCCTCCCGGTCGGCGTCGTCGGTGTCATCTCCCCCTTCAACTTCCCCTTCCTCCTCTCCCTGAAGTCGGTCGCGCCGGCGCTCGCGCTCGGCAACGCGGTCGTCCTCAAGCCGCACCAGAACACGCCGATCTGCGGTGGCACGCTGGTCGCCAAGGTCCTGGAGGACGCCGGCCTCCCGGCCGGTCTGCTGAACGTCGTCGTCACCGACATCGCCGAGATAGGCGACGCCCTGCTGACCCACCCGATACCGAAGGTCATCTCCTTCACCGGCTCCGACCGCGTCGGCCGCCACGTCGCCACCGTCTGCGCCCAGAACTTCAAGCACGCGGTCCTCGAACTCGGCGGCAACAGCGCCCTGATCGTCCTCGACGACGCCGACGTCGACTACGCCGTCGACGCGGCCGTCTTCAGCCGCTTCGTGCACCAGGGGCAGGTCTGCATGGCCGCCAACCGGATCCTCGTGGACCGCTCGCTGGAGGCGGAGTTCACCGAGAAGTTCGTCGCGAAGGTGCGGACCCTGCGCGTCGGCGACCCGGCCGACCCCGCCACCCACATCGGTCCGCTGATCAACTCCCAGCAGGCCGAGGCGGTCTCCGCGCTCGTGGACCAGACGGTCGCCGGCGGCGCGACGGCCCTGCTGCACGGAACGGCGGACGGCAACGTCGTCTCGCCTTCGGTCCTGACCGGCCTCGCGGCCGACGCGCCGGTGCTGAGCCAGGAGATCTTCGGCCCGGTGGCGCTGATCGTCCCCTTCGACGGTGAGGAGGAGGCGGTACGCATCGCCAACGACACGCCGTACGGCCTGAGCGGCGCCGTCCACACCGGTGACGTCGAGCGCGGGGTGCGGATCGCCAAGCGCATCCACACCGGCATGATCCACATCAACGACGGCACCGTGCACGACGAGCCGATCGTGCCGTTCGGCGGCGAGAAGCACTCGGGCATCGGCCGGCTGAACGGCGACTCGATGATCGACGCCTTCACCACCCAGAAGTGGATCTCGGTCCAGCACGGCCGGAGCCGGTTCCCCTTCTGAGGGCCCAGGGCCCCGCCCGGTTCGGCCCGCCACGCGATTCCCCTGGCATTGCGGACCGTACCTGTCCGCAAGGGTCCGTAAGTTGGTGGGTGTCGGGAGGAGGGGGCGAGCGCCCCTCCCGGCACCGGACCGGATCGGACCGGACCAGCGGTTCCATGTGCGAAAGGCGGACATCATGGTTGCTCTTGTTCCTGCGGAGACCCCGGGCGACGAGCGCGGCGCGTTCCTCAACTTCATCGAGGCGCAGCGCGCCGCCGTCCGGCGCGCGTCGTTCGGGCTCACCGAGGAGCAGGCGGCGAGCCGCCCCAGCGCCAGCGAGCTCTCCCTGTCCGGTCTGATCAAGCACGTCGCCGAGGTCGAGCTGAACTGGCTGCGGCTGGCGCAGCGGCGCCTCAACGAGAAGCGGCGGACCCAGGAGACCTGGCACGAGGGGTTCGCGCTGGTGGGCGACGAGACGATCCCGCAGGTGCTGGCCTTCTGGGGGCAGGTGGCCAAGGAGACCGAGGAGTTCGTCCGCGAGGTGCCGGACCTGGACGACACCTTCCCGCTGCCGACGGCGCCGTGGTTCCCGGAGAACGGGCAGGTGAGCGTGCGGTGGATGCTGCTCCACCTGGTCCAGGAGATGGGGCGGCACGCCGGGCACGCCGACATCATCCGGGAGTCCCTCGACGGCAAGGACTCGTTCACGCTCATCGCCCAGGAGCAGGGGGCCTGAGGCCGGGCACGGCACGGGGGGCGGCTCCCGGGCGCCGGCGGACGGCGACCCGTACCCTAGTCAAAATTGATTAGGGAGGTGGTGGGGATGTCGGCGATCCGGCTCCTCGTCCTCGGCGCGGTCCGTCAGCACGGCCGCGCCCACGGCTATCAGGTCCGCAACGACCTGGAGTTCTGGGGCGCGCACGAGTGGTCGAACGCGAAGCCCGGCTCGATCTACCACGCGCTCAAACAGATGGCCAAGCAGGGCCTGTTGCGCGCGTACGAGATCGCCCCGAGCACCGTCGGCGGCCCGCCGCGGACCGAGTACGAGGTCACCGACCGGGGGGCGGAGGAGTACTACGCGCTGCTGCGCGAGGCGCTGACCACCTACGACCAGAAGATGGACGTGCTGTCGGCCGGCATCGGCTTCATCGTCGACCTGCCCCGGGCGGAGGTCGTGGAGCTGCTGCGCAGGCGGGTGGCGGCGCTCGACGAGTGGCGGGCCGCCGTCACCGAGTACTACACCCCGGAGGGCGGCCCCGAGCAGCTCGGGCACATCGGGGAGATCATGCACCTCTGGGTCCACTCGGCCGACGCGGGCAAGGAGTGGACGCTCGGTCTGATCGAGCGGATCGAGGCGGGGGCGTACTCCTTCGCGGGTGAGGGCGGTGAGCCCTTCGTGGGCGTACTCGCGGACGGGCAGGAGAACCCGTTCGCGACGGGCGACGGGGAAAGCACCGACTGATCACGACCAGGCAGGGCTGATCGAAGCCAAGCCAAGCTAATCAAGTTTGACTAATCGGATCGACCCACTTATCGTCGGCGCAGTGGTCAAATTTGACTACTAGGCTGTTCCGGCTGGAGGAGACTGATGACCGACGCGATCGTCGTCGAAGGCGCACGGAAACGGTACGGAGACAAGCGGGCCCTCGACGGGCTGGACCTGGCCGTCGGCGCGGGCACGGTCCACGGCCTGCTGGGGCCCAACGGAGCGGGGAAGACGACGACGGTACGGATGCTGGCGACCCTGCTCCGGCACGACGAGGGGCGGGCGCGGGTGGCCGGCTTCGACGTCCGCACCCAGGCGGACCAGGTGCGCCGCCGGATCGGCCTCCTCGGGCAGCACGCCGCCGTGGACGAGGAGCTGGGCGGCCGGCAGAACCTGGAGATGTTCGGCCGGCTCCACCACCTCGGCGCCCGGCGCGCCGGAGCGCGGGCGGACGAGCTGCTGGAGCGGTTCGGGCTGACGGACACCGGCCGCAAGCCGGTGAAGCGGTACAGCGGCGGCATGCGCCGGCGGCTCGACCTCGCCGCCTCCCTGATCACCGAACCGGACGTGCTCTTCCTGGACGAGCCCACGACCGGTCTCGACCCGCGCGGCCGGGGCGAGGTGTGGGCGTCGGTCCGGTCCCTCGTCGGCGGCGGCACGACGGTCCTGCTGACCACGCAGTACCTGGAGGAGGCCGACCAGCTCGCCGACCGCATCTCGGTCGTGGACCGCGGACGGGTCGTCGCCGACGGGACCGCCGACGAGCTGAAGGCGAAGGTCGGCGGTGACCGGATCGACGTCGTCCTGCGGGACGTGGGCCGGCTCGCCGAGGCGGCCCGGCTGCTGCCTTCCGCCGAGGTCGCGGTCGACACGGACCTGCGACGGATCAGCGCCCCGGTGGCCGACCGGATGGGCGCGCTGTCCGAGACCGTACGGGCCCTGGAGGCGGCCGGGATCGAGGCGGAGGACATCGCCCTGCGGCGGCCGACGCTCGACGAGGTCTTCCTGCACCTGACGGACGCGCCCGGGCAGGCCCGGGGCGAGAAGGAGATGGCCGTATGAGCGCCGCGTACGTGATGAGCGACTGCTGGACGATGACCCGGCGCGAGCTGGCCCACTGGGCCCGGCAGCCGGTCCAGGTGGTGGTCGGCCTCGTCTTCCCGATCATGATGCTGCTGATGTTCGGCTACCTCGTCGGCGGCGGCCGGGGCGTCGAGGGGGAGTACGTCGACTTCCTCGTGCCCGGCATGCTCACGCTGACGATGGTCTTCGGTCTCGAAGGCACGATGACCGCCGTCACCCAGGACCTGAACAAGGGCGTGATCGACCGGTTCCGCTCCATGCCCATGGCCGACGGGGCGGTCCTGGTCGGGCGGTCGGCGGCCGACATGCTCCAGTCGGCGGCCGGACTGCTGCTGATGATCGGCGTCGGCCACGCGCTCGGCTGGCGGGCGACCGGAGGCGTCGGTGCCTTCCTCGGAGCGGTGGGACTGCTGCTCCTGCTGCGCTTCGCGATGCTGTGGATCGGGATCTTCCTCGCGCTGGTCGCGGGTCGCGCGGAGCTGGTCCAGGCCGTGCAGATCCTGGTCTGGCCGATCGGTTTCCTCTCCAATGCCTTCGCCGTGCCCGGGTCCATGCCCGGCTGGCTGGGCACGGCCGTCGAGTGGAACCCGATGTCCGCCACCGCGACGGCGGTACGCGACCTCTTCGGGAACCCGGGCGGGGAGCCGGGCCAGGTGATGGCGGCGGTGGTGTGGCCGCTGGTGCTGCTCGCGGTCTTCTTCCCGCTGGCGGTACGGAGGTTCCGGCGGCTGAGCGCCTAGGGGGTCTCTTGCCGGTCGTGCCGGGGTCGCGGGGGCGCCCCGGCGTGGGGGCGCCCCTCGCGGTCCGGCGGGGGAGGGCGGGTCAGTGGTGGAAGGCGGTGGCGGCCGCCTTGTCGTGGATCGCGGGGGCCGCCTGGCGGCGCAGTTCGGGCAGGAGCTGGTCCAGGTCCTCGATCAGCAGGTCCGCGAGATCGGCCGAGAAGCCGTTCCGGCAGACCACGCGCAGCACGGAGAGGTCCTCCCGGTTGGCCGGGAAGGTGTAGGCGGGGACGAGCCAGCCCCGTTCGCGCAGCCGCCGCGAGACGTCGAAGACGTCGAAGTTCGTGACGTCGGGGGCGGTGGTGAAGGCGAAGACGGGCAGTTCGTCGCCGCGGGTGATCAGGCGGAAGTCGCCCAGGGCGTCGATCCGTTCGGCGATGCCGCGGGCGACGTCCCGGGCGGTCTGCTGGACCGCCCGGTAGCCTTCCCGGCCCAGCCGCAGGAACGTGTAGTACTGCGCGACGACCTGGGCGCCCGGCCGGGAGAAGTTGAGGGCGAAGGTAGGCATGTCGCCGCCCAGGTAGTTGACCCGGAAGACCAGCTCCTCGGGGAGTTCGGCGGGCGAACGCCACAGGGCCCAGCCCACGCCGGGGTAGACCAGCCCGTACTTGTGGCCCGAGGTGTTGATCGAGGAGACGCGGGGCAGCCGGAAGTCCCAGACCAGGTCCTCGTCCACGAAGGGCGCGACCATCGCGCCGGAGGCGCCGTCCACGTGGACCGGGATGTCGAGGCCGGTGCGCTCCTGGAGGGCGTCGAGGGCGGCGCAGACCTCGGCGACGGGCTCGTAGGAGCCGTCGAAGGTCGAACCGAGCACGGCGACCACGCCGATGGTGTTCTCGTCGCAGAGGTCGGCCGCCGCCTGCGGGTCCAGGTGGAAGCGTTCGCCCTCCATGGGCACGAGCCGGGCCTCGACCTCCCAGAAGTTGCAGAACTTCTCCCAGCAGACCTGGACGTTGACCCCCATCACCAGGTTCGGCCGGGCACCTGCCGGATAGCGGTCGGCGTTCCGCTGGGCCCAGCGGCGCTTGAGGGCCATGCCGGCCAGCATGCACGCCTCGCTGGAGCCGGTGGTGGAGCATCCGACGGCGGTCGAGGGGTCCGGGGCGTTCCAGAGGTCGGCGAGCATCGCCACGCACCGCCGCTCCAGCTCGGCGGTGCGCGGGTACTCGTCCTTGTCGATCATGTTCTTGTCGCGGCACTCGGCCATCAGCACGCGGGCCTGGGGTTCCATCCAGGTGGTGACGAACGTGGCGAGGTTCAGCCG
Organism: Streptomyces sp. NPDC048353; assembly: GCF_055587165.1. Lineage (NCBI taxonomy): Bacteria > Bacillati > Actinomycetota > Actinomycetes > Kitasatosporales > Streptomycetaceae > Streptomyces > Streptomyces sp. NPDC048353. Next base: position 646,652 of record NZ_JBVJGU010000005.1, read on the forward strand.
TGAGTTGCCGTCGAGCATCAGCTCGTCGTGGACGAGCTGATAGGCGCTCATGGGCGGCAGCGGCCTGTCGGGCAGGCGGTGGCGCGGCGGTGCCTCCGTCATCCCGCCGACGGGGTCGGCCGGGCCGAAGAACGGGTTGAGGGCGAGGCGCCGGTCGGGCTCGGGGTCGTGGGGACCCTTGTGCAGCGGCATGGGGACTCCTTCCGGGCGGGGCGTCTCAGCGCAGGGAGGCGCCGGACGGCTCCAGTTCGAGCTGGGGGCGGCCGGTGACGACCAGCCAGGCGGGCAGGGAGGCGAGACAGAGCAGGGTGATGATCGAGGTCGAGGAGGCGAGGACGGCGGCGACGAAGAGGCTCACCCAGCCCTGCCGGGTGGTCGCGAGCAGGATGCCGAGCACGCCCGCCGAGACGGCGACGGCCGGCGCGACCTCCGGGACGAGGGCCTGGGCCATCAGCCCGAACGCGACCCCGATGAAGACGGCGGGGAAGATCCGGCCGCCCCGGAAACCGCAGGAGGCGGCGACCACCAGGGCGACCAGCTTGACCGCGGCCATCTTCGCCAGGTCGCCGGAGGACCAGCCGCCGACGTTCGAGGTAAGCTGCTTGACCTCCTCCAGGCCCTTGAAGAGGGTGAGCTGCCCGCCGAGGGCGCCGAGCAGCCCGAGGACGAGGCCCCCCAGCGGCAGCATCACCATCGGGTGGCGCAGCCGGCCGAAGGCGCGGTGGACATGGGGGAAGGCGTAGCAGCCGAGGAGGCCGAAGAGCGCCGCGAGGGTGGCGATCACCAGCGCGGCGAGGAGGTCGCCCCACCCCGGGTGGGTCACCGGCGGCAGGGTCGTCTCGAAGGTCGGGTGGTCGAGCAGCGTGGTGGTCAGCGCCCCGGCCCCGGCGGCCGTCAGCGGAGCGAACAGCCGGTCCCACAGCGAGCCCCGCCCCGGGCGCTGGACCAGCGCCTCGGAGATGACCAGGGCGGCGGCCACCGGCGTGCCGAACAGGGCCCCGATGGTGGCGGAGGAGGCGAGCGCCACCCAGGCCGCCGCAGGCGAGTCCGGGGCGACCTTCCGCCCGAGCCAGTAGGCCAGCGCGATGTTGCAGGCGATGATCGGGTTCTCCGGGCCGAGGCTGACCCCGCCGGCCAGCGCGAGCATGCTCGCCACCAGCAGTCCGGGCACCACCCCGGGCGGGAGCGGCGAGCCGCCGAGCCCCATGGAGGCCGGATCCGGACCGGCGTGCCCGTACACCTTCCACACCACGAGCCCGACCGCGACGCCGGTCGCGGTGAGCGTCACGATCATCCACAGCGAGGAGTACGCGCCGATGCCGAGCGCGTCCGGCAGGGTGCCCCACAGCACCCCCCGGAACTGCTCGGCGGCCTCGCTGACCCCGACGTAGAGCAGGCTGGCCCCCACACCGACCACGAGGGCGGGCAGGACCTGGGGGAGCAGGACGTGGACCGGGGTGGGGGGCGCGGGCGCAGCGGAAGGTGTGTCAGTGACCACGCGCCCCACCATAGGTGGACAAAAGCCGCACTTTGGGACGCCGTTCACGCGTGGCGGCCTCGCACGTACGCATGACCCGGCCCGGACCTCACCCGCTCGCATCCCCCGACCGATGCCCGCCGTCGGACGCGCGGGCGATCACCGCCGCCGAGACCGCTTCCGGGTCAGACGCGGGGGGCGATCACCGCCGCCGTGCCGTACGCGCAGACCTCCGTGCCCACGTCGGCCGCCTCCGAGACGTCGAAGCGGAACATCAGCACGGCGTTCGCGCCCCGCGCCTTGGCCTGCTCGACCAGCCGCTCCATGGCCTGGTTGCGGGTCTCCACCAGGGTCTTCGTCAGCCCCTTCAGCTCCCCGCCGATCATCGACTTCAGGCCCGCGCCGATCTGGCTGCCCAGGTGCCGGGAGCGCACGGTCAGCCCGAAGACCTCGCCGATCACCTGCCGGATCTCGTAGCCGGGGACGTCGTTGGTCGTGACGACCAGCACGTCCGACTGGGTCCCCTGGCCGCCGCCGTAGTCCTCGATGCCCATCCGCATCCACCTCCTGGTCCGTACCGGTGCGTCCCCACCAGCCTCGGCCCGGCGGCCCGGAGCCGCATCCCGGAAGCGCCCGGAAGGGCCCCGGGGAGGCGGGGCAGGGCCGGGGAAGGCCGGGAGAGGGCCCTTGGAACCCGGGGTCGTAAGAAAGCGTTGATACTTTGGGGCAGCCGTCCCCCCTCTCCCCACCGACCGCAGGAGCCCGGAACCCGTGAATACGCTTGCCCTCGGACCGAGCTGGCTGGACCCGGACTATCTGATCCAGACCTTCGGTCTGATCGGTGTCCTGGTCATCGTCTTCGCCGAGTCCGGCCTGCTCATCGGGTTCTTCCTGCCCGGTGACTCGCTGCTCTTCACCACCGGCCTGCTGGTCACCACCGGCAAGCTCGACCAGCCGCTGTGGCTCGTCTGCACGCTGATCGTCGCCGCCGCGATCATCGGCGACCAGGTCGGCTATCTCTTCGGCCGCAAGGTCGGCCCGGCCCTCTTCAAGCGCCCCGACTCCAAGCTCTTCAAGCAGGAGAACGTCGAGAAGGCGCACGAGTTCTTCGAGAAGCACGGGCCGAAGTCGCTGATCCTCGCCCGCTTCGTGCCGATCGTCCGGACGTTCACGCCGATCATCGCCGGCGTGAGCCGGATGAACTACCGCTCGTTCATCACCTTCAACATCATCGGCGGCGTCCTGTGGGGTGCCGGCGTGACGCTGCTCGGCGCCTCCCTCGGCAAGGTCGAGTTCGTGCACGAGAACATCGAGGCGATCCTGATCCTGATCGTCGCGATCTCCGTGGTCCCGATCGTGATCGAGTACCTCCGCGCCCGCTCCCAGTCCAAGAAGGCCCGCGCCGCCGAGGCCGCCTCCGGCGACACCCCGGACACCCCCACCGAGCGCGGCCGACACGCCAAGCGCTGAGGCGGCTCTCGCCGCACGCTCCGGCACCCCCCACGAAGCCCCGGACCGGTCCGCCGGCCCGGGGCTTCGTGCCACCGGTGCGCGGCTCGGAACGGCACACGCTTGAGGGCACGCCCTAGAAGCCTCGGGTCCGCTTCGCCGCGCGGCGGGCCGCCGCCGCACCCGGGGCCTGCATGAAGAGACGGGCCAGCTCGCCACCCAGGTTCACGCCGATCGCGATCGCCAGGGACAGGGCCGCCGCCTTCGCCAGCGAGGCGAAACCCTGGTCCAGATTGTTCTGGGCGATCGCGAGCACCCCGAAGTAGGTCGCCGAACCGGGCAGCAGCGGCCCGATCGCCGCCGTCACGTACGGCAGGGACGACGTGTGGTGGTACCGCGCGATCAGCTGCCCGAACAGACCCACCAGGCCCGCCGCCACCGCCGTCGCCATCACCGTCGACCCGTCCGCCGTCACCGCGATCGAGGCGTAGATCACCCACGCCACCCCGCCGTTCAGCGTCGCGAACAGCACCGTGTCCCGCGACTGCTGCAAGAGGATCGCGAAGGTCGCGCACAGCACCATCGACGCCAGGATCTGCACGACCGGCCGCTCGACCGGGTCCAGCACCCCCTCCGGATTCAGCTGCGCGTCGAACTGCACGGCCAGGTACAGCACCGACAGCACGCCCACCACGATCGCCACGAAGAAGTACCCGACCTCCAGGAGCCGGGCCGAGGCCGTGATGTAGAAGCCGGTCAGACCGTCCTGGACCGCCGCGACCAGCGCCCGCCCCGGGATCAGCGCGAACAGCCCACCCGTGATCACCGCCGACGGCAGCAGATCCGCGTGCAACAGGGTCAGCAGCACCCCCATCGCGGCCGGCGGCATCGCCGCCACCAGGAACTGGTAGAACTCCGGCAGCCCGCGCCCGGCGCACAGCCACGCCAGCCGGTCGCCGAGCACCGCGCCGAGCGCGGCCACGAAGAAGACCGTCAACCCGCCACCCAGCAGCAGCGACGCCGCGCCCGCCAGCACACCGGCCGCCGCCGTCAGCACCCAGCCGGGGTACGGGTGCCGGTTACGCCGTATCTCCGCAAGCCGCCGGTACGCCTCCTCCGGCGTGACCTCGTGCGCCTCCGCGTTGATGTCCGCGAGCAGCTGGTAGACCGCCGCCAGCCGGGTGTAGTCCGTGCCCCGCCGGCGGACCGTACGGTTCGCCGTGATCGGGTCGTCCACCAGCGACGGCTGGTACGTGATCGACAGCAGCGTGAACGTGACGGTCGGCTCGCACCGGTCCAGGCCGTACGAGCGGCAGATCGCGAACATCGCCGCCTCGACGTCCTCCGCGCCCTCGCCGCCCGCGAGCAACAGCTCCCCGATACGCAGGGTCAGGTCGAGCACACGGCCCACCGAAGGCCCGGCCTCGTCCTCCTTGCGCGCCGACTCCGGCATCGGCCGCTCGCCGACCGGCAGCCGCAGCATCGTCCGCATCCGGTCCTGCCAGGGCGCGTCCTTCGACAATCGCACCAGAGGGATGCCGTGCGCGGGGGTGAAGGCGGGCGGCGAGTGCTTCGTGGAGTAGGTGGAGGGCGGGGCGAACGCCGAGCCCTCGTGCTCGGCGGGCGCCTCCGGCGCCAGGCCGTCGGGAAGGGCGAACTCGGAGGTGGGATGCTCCTCCTCCGGCACCGGAGGCTGGTCGAAACCCGTCGGCGGCGTGAAGGCGCTCCGTGCCTCGTCCGACTGCGGCTTGCGGTCCTCCGGCCCGTCCGGCTGCGCCACCACTCTGCTCGTCCTCATTCCCATTCGCCCCGTGTGCCCAGTATGAGCATGGGCATACGACGTGACGCGCGACGGGCGGCGCACCCGAAGGTGCACCGCCCGTCACGACGTGATCGCGAACCCACTCAGTGGGCGCCGCCCTGCGCCTCCAGGCGCTTGTAGGAGGCCTCGATCTCGGCCTCGGCCTCGGCGCGGCCGACCCAGTCGGCGCCCTCGACCGACTTGCCCGGCTCCAGGTCCTTGTAGACCTCGAAGAAGTGCTGGATCTCCAGGCGGTCGAACTCCGACACGTGGTGGATGTCGCGGAGGTGCTCGACGCGCGGGTCCGACGCGGGGACGCACAGCAGCTTGTCGTCGCCGCCGGCCTCGTCCGTCATGCGGAACATGCCGATGGCACGGCACTTGATCAGACAGCCGGGGAAGGTCGGCTCGTCCAGGATGACCAGCGCGTCCAGCGGGTCACCGTCCTCGCCGAGGGTGTTCTCGACGAAGCCGTAGTCGGCCGGGTAGCTGGTCGAGGTGAAGAGGCGACGGTCCAGGCGGATGCGACCGGTTTCGTGGTCGACCTCGTACTTGTTCCGCGACCCCTTCGGGATCTCGATGGTGACGTCGAACTCCACGGGTGGCTCCTCCTGAATCAACACATGTGAATGCCTGCGGCAACGCGCAGTGATTAAGTGTCCCTCACGCCTGTGTGTGATCGCGAAAGGGGCTGGTCAGCAATGCCGGAGCCGAGGACGTGGCAGCTCACGGCGTGCTCTGCGGTACTCGGTCTGGCGCTGGCCGCCGGAGCGGTGGCCGCCGCCGGCCCGTGGGACAACGGTCAGCGTAAGGCCGAGCGGACCCGGGCGGCCGCCACCTCCGGCACAGGTGGCGCACATCACGCGCCGCCGCACCCCGCCCCGGGCCCGCGGCGCCCGGCTCCCGCCCCCAGCGCGGCCGGAGTCCTCCGCGCGCTCGGCGCCCCCGTCGCCACCCGTCCGGGTGACCTGGCGGCGACCCTGGTCCCCCTCCTCGCCGACCCCGGCCTCGGCCCGCTGCGGACCGCGTCGGTCGTCGACACCGCCACCGGCAGGCAGCTGTACGGCGAGGGCGCCACCACCCCGATGACCCCGGCGTCCACCGTCAAGATCGCCACGACCGTCGCCGCGCTCTCCGCGCTCGGCCCCGACCACCGCATCCCCACCACCGTCGTCGCCTCCGCCGACGCCCGGACCGTCACCCTGACCGGCGGCGGCGACCCCACCCTCGACCGCGCCCGCCTGAAGGCCCTGGCCGACGGCACCGCCCGCGCGCTCAAGGCCCGGAAGATCACCTCCGTACGGCTGGCGTACGACACGAGCCTCTATCGCGGCCCCGCCCGGCACCCGATCGGCCGCAACGAGAACCTCGCCCCCGTCAGCCCCCTCATGCTCCACGCCGGGCGCCTGGACGCCTCCACGACCGGACCGGCCCCGCGCGGCGACGACCCGGCTAAGGACGCGGCCCGCGCCTTCGGCGACCTCCTGACCCGCGCCGGGATCACCGTCCGCGGCGCCCCCGCCCCCGGCCGCGCCCCCAAGACCGCGGGCCCCCCGGCGGCTCCCCCCACCACGGCCCCTCCGGCGCCGACCCCCCGGACGGGCGCCCCGCCCGCCGCCGGGCCACGCGCCGACGCCCCTCGGGCCGCCGTCCTCGCCGTCACCCGCTCCGCACCCCTCGCCGACCTCGTCGAGCGGACCCTGACCCACAGCGACAACGACCTCGCCGAGGCGCTCGCCCGCCAGACCGCCCTCGCCCGCGAACAGCCCGCCGACTTCGCCGGCGCCGGCCGGGCCGTACGCGCCGAACTCGCCGCCCTCAAGCTGCCCGTCGCCGGCACGCACTTCGCCGACGGCAGCGGCCTCTCCCGCGCCGACCGGGTCTCCGCCGCCCTCCTCACCGGCCTCCTCACCCGCGCGGCCGACCCCGCCCGCCCCACCCTGCGCCCCGTCCTCACCGGACTGCCCGTCGGCGGCTTCAGCGGCACCCTCGAAAGCCGCTTCGGCACCGGACCCGCCGCCCCGGGCGCCGGCCTCGTCCGCGCCAAGACCGGCACCCTGACCGGTATCAACGCCCTCGCCGGCACCGTCGTCACCGCCGACGGCCGCCTCCTCGCCTTCGCGTTCCTGGCCGGCCGCACCACCTCCCCGACCGACGCCCAGTCCGCCCTCGACCGCCTCTCCGCCGCCCTCGCCCCGTAGGAGGTGTCGAGGGCGTCCCGCCGATCGCGTACCGAACCCACCCCGATCAGCCGCCGAGAACGTACGGTTGACGCATGACGAGCATCGGTGGTGCCGAGATGGTCGACTGGAATCTCGCGGTGGCGACCGCGACCCGCCTGGTGAAACCGGGCCCCGAGGTGAGCCGCGAGGAGGCCCGCGACGTCGTCGCCGAGCTACGCCGGCACGCCAAGGCGTCCGAGGAACACGTACGGGCCTTCACCCGGATGATCCCCGAAGGCCACGAACCACGGGACACCCCCGTCCTCGTGGTGGACCGCGCCGGATGGATCAGGGCCAATGTCGCCGGCTTCCGCGAACTGCTCGCCCCGCTCCTCGACAAGATGAAGGAACGCCGCTCCTCCACCCCCGGCGGCGCCGTCCTCGGCGCGGTCGGCGGCAAGGTCACCGGCGTCGAGCTCGGGATGCTCCTCTCCTTCCTCGCCTCCCGCATCCTCGGCCAGTACGAGACCTTCGCCCCCGCCACCCGCGAACTCCCCGCGGGCGAGGACGGCGGCGGACGGCTCCTCCTCGTCGCCCCCAACATCGTCCACGTCGAACGCGAACTCGGCGTCGACCCCCACGACTTCCGCCTCTGGGTCTGCCTCCACGAAGAGACCCACCGCACCCAGTTCACCGCCGTGCCCTGGCTCCGCGACCACCTGCAGGGCGAGATCCAGTCATTTCTCGGCGCCACCGAGGTCGACCCCTCCACCGTCGTCGAACGACTGCGCGAAGCCGCCCAGGCCCTCGCCGGCGGCCGCCCCGAAGGCGAGGAGGGCGAACCCGGCCCCTCCCTCGTCGAACTCGTCCAGACCCCCGAACAGCGCGAGATCCTCGGCCGCCTCACCGCCGTCATGTCCCTCCTCGAAGGCCACGCCGACTACGTCATGGACGGCGTCGGACCGCAGGTCGTGCCCTCGGTCGCCGAAATCCGCGAGAAGTTCCAGCAACGCCGCGCCCGCGGCGCCTCCCGCCTCGACCTCGCCCTGCGCAAGCTCCTCGGCCTCGACGCCAAGCTCCGCCAGTACCGCGACGGCGAACGCTTCGTACGGGCCGTCGTCGACGAGGTCGGCATGGACGGCTTCAACCGCGTCTGGACCTCCCCCAACACCCTCCCGACCAAGGCGGAGATCGCCGCACCCGCCGACTGGGTGGCGAGGGTGCACCGTAAGGCAGACTCGTGAGACAGGTGCGACGCATGACGGACAAACACGACACCAATCACCCATCCGAGGGACCCTAGCCAAGGGGTGGGGCGTGCAATGCTCGGGTAACGGCCAGGTTCTGTCACCATCGACGCACTCTGAGTGACCGAACCCCCTCTTCCGACCGTTAAGACTCCGACCGAGGCACCCCACTCCTTCACGAAGGGCACCGGACATGGGTCCCCATCCTGCGGTCGCGGCGATACGCCTGGCGGTCCGCCGCGTACTCCACGACGTCCTCACCGAACACCGCATCCGCACCACCGGACGCACCGACGAGCACCCCCTGGTCCTCGTCGCCTGCTCCGGCGGCGCCGACTCCATGGCGCTCGCCTCCGCGCTCGCCTTCGAGTCCCGCAAACTCGCCGTCCGCGCCGGCGGCATCACCGTCGACCACGGCCTGCAGGACGGCTCCGACCTCCGCGCCACCGAGGTCGCCGGCCGCATGGCCGCGCTCGGACTCGACCCCGTCGAAGCCGTCGCCGTCACCGTCGGCAGCGCCTCCATGGTCGGAGCGCACGGCGCCTCCTACGCCGGCGGCGAACGCCGCGTCGGCCCCGAGGCCGCCGCCCGCGACGCCCGCTACGCCGCCCTCGACGATGCCGCCGAACGCCACGGCGCCGACGCCGTCCTCCTCGGCCACACCCGCGACGACCAGGCGGAGACCGTCCTCCTCGGGCTCGCCCGGGGCTCCGGCATCCGCTCCCTGTCCGGCATGGCCGCCGTCTCCGGCGCCGCCCGGCGCTACCGCCGGCCCTTCCTGCAACTCGACCGCCAGACCGTCCGCAAGGCCTGCGTCGCCCAGGAACTCGCCGTCTGGGACGACCCGCACAACACCGACCCCGCCTACACCCGCTCCCGGCTGCGCCACGAAGGGCTCCCCGCCCTGGAGAAGGCCCTCGGCAAGGGCGTCGTCGAAGCCCTCGCCCGGACGGCCCAGCTCTCCCGGGACGACGCCGACGCCCTGGACTCCTGGGCCGCCGACGCCGAAGCCTCCGTACGCGACGAGACCGGCCGGCTCGAGTGCGCCAAGCTCTTCGGGCTGCCCCCCGCCGTCCGCCGCCGCATCCTCCGCCGCGCCGTCATCGCCGAGGGCGCGCCCGCCGGCTCCCTCTTCGCCCGCCACATCGAGGAAGTCGACCGGCTGATCACCGGCTGGCGCGGCCAGGGCGCCATCAATCTGCCCGGCCGCGTCGAGGCGCGACGCCAGGGTGGCAGACTGGTCATTCGGCAAGGCTGACGCAAGCTGCAACGAAAGTGACCCGGGTGAACGAGAAGGACATGGGCACCGACCTCCAGTCGGTGCTCATCACCAAGGAAGAGATCGACGCGAAGCTGGCCGAGCTGGCCGCGAAGATCGACGCGGAGTACGCGGGCAAGGACCTGCTCCTCGTCGGTGTCCTCAAGGGCGCCGTGATGGTGATGGCGGACCTGGCGCGCGCGCTGTCCACCCCCGTCACCATGGACTGGATGGCCGTCTCCTCCTACGGCGCCGGCACCCAGTCCTCCGGCGTCGTCCGGATCCTCAAGGACCTCGACACCGACATCAAGGGCAAGCACGTCCTGATCGTCGAGGACATCATCGACTCCGGGCTCACGCTGTCCTGGCTGCTCTCGAACCTCGGCTCGCGCGAGCCGGCCTCCCTCGAGGTCTGCACCCTGCTGCGCAAGCCCGACGCCGCCAAGGTCGCGATCGACGTGAAGTGGATCGGATTCGACATCCCCAACGAGTTCGTCGTCGGCTACGGCCTCGACTACGCCGAGAAGTACCGCAACCTCCCGTTCGTCGGCACCCTCGCGCCGCACGTGTACGGAGGCTGACGCAGGGGAACCCGCGCCGCCCTCCCGCCGTTGAAGCAAGGGAAGGCGGCCGCGGGTGACAATGCTGGGGTACCGTCCGAAGAACAGCTTTTTCTCATAGCAGCATTTACCTACGGGCAGGAGGGACGGAGCGTTCTCGCTCCGTATGGATGGACGTGAAGCGATACTTCCGTGGGCCGGTCATGTGGATCGTGCTGGCCGTCCTCGCCGTGGTCGTGCTGATGCAGGTCGTCGGCTCGTCCGAGGGCTACAAGACGGTGGACACCAGCAAGGTCGTCCAGGCGATCAATGACAAGCAGGCCGATCAGGTCAAGCTGACGACCGGTGACGAGCAGGTCATCAAGGTCGAGCTCAAGAAGGGCGCCGACAAGGACAAGTACGGCGGCAGCACCAAGATCCAGGCCAGCTACATCGGTGACCAGGGCTCCAACCTGACCACCACCCTCCAGGACCAGGCCGCCTCCGGCGCCCTGGACAAGGGCTACACCGTCTCCCCGGAGCGCCAGAGCCCCTTCCTGTCGGTGCTGCTCTCGCTGCTCCCCTTCGTTCTCATCGTCGTCGTCTTCCTGTTCCTGATGAACCAGATGCAGGGCGGCGGCTCCCGAGTCATGAACTTCGGGAAGTCCAAGGCCAAGCTGATCACCAAGGACACCCCGAAGACGACCTTCGCCGACGTGGCGGGGTCCGACGAAGCCGTCGAGGAACTCCACGAGATCAAGGAGTTCCTCCAGGAGCCGGCGAAGTTCCAGGCCGTCGGCGCCAAGATCCCCAAGGGCGTGCTGCTCTACGGCCCGCCCGGAACCGGCAAGACGCTCCTCGCGCGCGCCGTCGCCGGCGAAGCCGGCGTGCCGTTCTACTCGATCTCCGGCTCCGACTTCGTCGAGATGTTCGTCGGCGTCGGCGCCTCCCGGGTCCGCGACCTCTTCGAGCAGGCCAAGGCGAACGCCCCGGCGATCGTCTTCGTCGACGAGATCGACGCCGTCGGCCGACACCGCGGCGCCGGCCTCGGCGGCGGCCACGACGAGCGCGAGCAGACCCTCAACCAGCTCCTCGTCGAGATGGACGGCTTCGACGTGAAGGGCGGCGTCATCCTGATCGCCGCCACGAACCGGCCCGACATCCTCGACCCGGCGCTGCTGCGCCCCGGCCGTTTCGACCGGCAGATCGCCGTCGACCGCCCGGACATGCAGGGCCGTCTGGAGATCCTCAAGGTCCACCAGAAGGGCAAGCCGGTCGCCCCGGACGTCGACCTGGGCGCGGTGGCCCGCCGGACCCCCGGCTTCACCGGTGCCGATCTCTCCAACGTCCTGAACGAGGCGGCGCTCCTCACCGCCCGCTCGGACAAGAAGCTGATCGACAACCACTCGCTGGACGAGGCGATCGACCGTGTGGTCGCGGGCCCGCAGAAGCGGACCCGGATCATGTCGGACAAGGAGAAGAAGATCACCGCGTACCACGAGGGCGGACACGCCCTGGTCGCGGCGGCCTCACCGAACTCCGACCCGGTCCACAAGATCACCATCCTGTCCCGCGGCCGGGCCCTGGGCTACACCATGGTGCTCCCGGACGAGGACAAGTACTCCACCACCCGCAACGAAATGCTCGACCAGCTGGCGTACATGCTGGGCGGGCGCGCGGCGGAGGAGCTCGTCTTCCACGACCCGACCACGGGCGCGGCGAACGACATCGAGAAGGCCACGGCCACCGCGCGCGCGATGGTCACGCAGTACGGCATGACCGAGCGGCTCGGCGCGATCAAGTTCGGCGGCGACAACACCGAACCGTTCCTCGGCCGCGAGATGGCGCACCAGCGCGACTACTCCGAAGAGGTCGCCGCGCTGGTCGACGAAGAGGTCAAGAAGCTCATCGAGACCGCGCACAACGAGGCGTGGGAGATCCTGGTCGAGAACCGCGACGTCCTCGACAACCTGGTTCTGGCCCTCCTGGAGAAGGAGACGCTGAACAAGGAGCAGATCGCCGAGATCTTCGAGCCGATCGTGAAGCGCCCGTCCCGCCCCGCGTGGACCGGCTCCTCGCGGCGCACGCCCTCGACCCGTCCGCCGGTCCTCTCCCCCAAGGAGCTGGCCCTGACGAACGGCGCGAACGGCGTGACCCCGGTGGACACCGCGAAGACGCCGACGCCCGGCATCGAGGTCGCCCCGGAGGAGACCCCGGAGCCCTGACCTCGGCCCACCCGGAATGGAAGCCGCGCCCCCACAGGTTTTAGCCTGTGGGGGCGCGGCTCATTTCCGCGCATCGCAGCCCTACGGAACGAGGCACAGATGACCGACCCGGTGACGCTGGACGGCGAGGGCACGATCGGCGAGTTCGACGAGAAGCGCGCCCAGAACGCCGTACGAGAGCTCCTCATCGCGGTCGGTGAGGACCCGGACCGCGAGGGGCTGCGGGAGACGCCGGCGCGGGTGGCGCGGGCGTACCAGGAGATATTCGCCGGTCTGCGCCAGCAGCCCGAGGACGTCCTGACCACCACGTTCGACATCGGTCACGACGAAATGGTGCTGGTCAAGGACATCGAGGTGTATTCGACCTGTGAACACCACCTCGTCCCGTTCAGGGGCGTGGCGCACGTCGGCTACATCCCGTCGACCTCCGGCAAGATCACCGGTCTGTCGAAGCTGGCCCGCCTGGTCGACGTCTTCGCCCGGCGCCCGCAGGTCCAGGAGCGGCTGACGACACAGGTCGCGGACTCGCTCATGGAGATGCTGGAGCCCCGCGGCGTCATCGTCGTCTTCGAGTGCGAGCACATGTGCATGTCGATGCGCGGCATCCGCAAGCCGGGCGCCAAGACCATCACGTCGGCCGTCCGCGGTCAGCTGCGCGACCCCGCGACCCGGAACGAGGCGATGAGCCTCATCATGGCCCGCTAGCTTCCTCCTGGCGCCGGCTTCCGCCCCACCCGCGCCTTCAGGGGCCTCAGGGAGCGGTCAGGACGCCGGGGAGGCGCCCGGGGTGTCCTCGTCCTCCGGGAGTTTGCAGACGCGCTCCAGGAAGAGGGCGGCCGCGATCACGCCGATGCCCGCGAGGACCGCGAAGCCGGCGTAGATCGCCTGGTCGCGGCGGGCCGGGATGTCCAGGGAGCCGAGCAGGAAGACGCCCGTACCGCCGTACATGCCCGAGACCAGCGCCGCGACCAGGGCGCTGGCCTGGCCGAAGACGACCGCGCGGGCCGCCATCAGCGGCTCGACGCCCTTCGCGCCGGGGCGCCGTTCGCGCTGGGCCTTGAGGCGGGAGCGGAGCGAGAGCGCCGTCGCGGTCAGGACGACGGCGATCGCGGCGAGGACGATCGGGGCGGCCAGCGGCACGCTCGGCAGGGTGCCCACCGCGTCCCAGAGCCGCGCGCCGCCCCAGGACAGGATGCCGGCCACGACGAACAGTCCGGCGAGCACCTTGAGCCGCAGTTGTTTCACCGGGTGTCCTTCGTCTCTACGTCCGGGTGGTCGGATCGATCTCTGACGAGACTAACGACTACTCGGGCAGACGGAGTTCCAGGTCGGCGCGCGGCACGACTCCTTCACGGCCGACCGTCGCGAGCAGCGCGGCGACCGTGCCGTGGCCGGGCAGCTGCGCCTCGGGGTCCACGTCGTGCCAGGGGGCGAGGACGAAGGCCCGCTCGTGGGCGCGGGGGTGCGGCAGGGTGAGGACGGGGTCGTCGGAGACCACGTCGGCGTAGGCCACGATGTCGACGTCGATGGTGCGGGCGCCCCAGCGCTCCTCGCGGATGCGGTGGAAGGCCTCCTCGACGGCGTGCGCCCGCTCCAGGAGGGAGGAGGGCGGAAGGGTGGTCTTCACCAGGGCGACGGCGTTGAGGTACGCGGGCTGGGTGCCGGGCTCGACGCCCCAGGGCTCCGTCTCGTAGACGCCGGAGACGGCCTTGACCCGGAGGCCGGGGGTGTCCTCGAGGGCGTCGACGGCGCCCTGGAGGGTCTCCAGGCGGTTGCCGAGGTTGGCGCCGAGGGCGATGACGGCCCATTTCGGGTTGGAGAGCGTCACGTCGGCGGCGTCGACCGCCTGGACGACGGAGGCCGGTACGGGCTGCACGGTGGGGTCGCTGTGCGTGACGTTCATACTCGGCTCCGGGTGATGGTGATGGTCACGTCATCGAAGGGGACCGTGATGGGCGCGTCCGGCTTGTGGACGCACACCTCGACCTCCTGGACGCCGGTGTGCTTGAGGCACTGCTCGGCGATCCGCTCGGCGAGCGTCTCGATGAGGTCGACCGGTTCCCCCTGCACCACGTCGACGACTTCCTCCGCGACGACGCCGTAGTGCACGGTCTTCGTCAGGTCGTCGTCGGCGGCCGCGGGGCGGGTGTCCAGGCCGAGGACGAGGTCCACGATGAAGGTCTGGCCTTCCTCGCGTTCCTTGGGGAAGACGCCGTGGTGTCCTCGGGCCTTGAGGCCGCGCAGCGCGACACGATCCACGCGAATCACTCCTGCTGTCGTAGTTCTTGTGGCCACGCAGCCGGGTGCGGACGGCCGGGTGTCCATCGTCGAATCTACCTGCGGGCACCGACAGCGCGTGCCCACGGGGGCAGGGAGGGCGGGCCGCAGGGGCTGGGTGCGGCCCCTACCCAAGGCAGGGGGTTCCAATCCGCGGGGCCACCCGAAAGGCGCAGGATTCCGTCAGGCGCCTGGCTCCTCGTCCTCCTCGTCGTCGGATTCGGTGAGGACCGGGGAGCCGTGGTGGGACCAGATCCGCCAGCCCTCTGATGTGCGGCGGAACACATTGGTGGCGACCACCAGCTGGCCCACGAGGGGGCCCAGCTCGGCGCCGTCCTCGGCCGGTCCGCCGCTGAGGATGTTCTCGGTGCAGGTGACGACGGCCACGTCGCCGCCGAGGGAGATCTGGACGTCGGTCAGGAAGAACTGGATGTACTCGGTGTTCGCCATGATCAGGGCGTACGACCGGAGGACCTCCCCGCGGCCGGAGAGGACCGGCCAGCCGGGGTGGACGCAGGAGATCGGGGTGGCTCCGTCGTCGAGCCAGAGGGAGGAGACCTCCTCGAAGTCGCCGCGCTCCATCGCCTCGTAGAAGGCGGTGTTGGCGGCCTCGACCGCTTCGGTGTCGGTCCGGGGGGTCACGCGGCTCCCTCGACGGCTCTGGCGACCCGCACGGCGTCGGCGGTGGCGCGGACCTCGTGGACGCGGACGGCCCAGGCGCCCGCGTGGGCGGCGAGGGCGGAGACGGCGGCGGTGGCCGCGTCGCGTTCGCGGGCGGGGGGCGGGGCGGCGCCCTCGTGGGCCAGGACGTGGCCGAGGAAGCGTTTGCGGGAGGCGGCGACCAGAAGCGGGCGGCCGAGTGCGCGCAGTTCGCCGAGGTGGGCGACGAGGGCGAGGTCGTGCGGGGCGTGCTTGGCGAAGCCGAGGCCGGGGTCGATGACGATCCGTTCGGGGTCGATGCCGCCGTCGACGACGGCTTCCATGCGCCGGCGCAGTTCGGTGACGACCTCGGTGACCACGTCCTCGTAGACGGCGAGGCGGTTCATGTCCTGGCTGAAGCCGCGCCAGTGCATGACGACGAAGGGGACGTCGGCGTCGGCGACGGTGGGGACCATCCGGGGGTCGGCGAGTCCGCCGCTGACGTCGTTGACGAGGGCGGCGCCCGCGGCGACGGCGGCGTGGGCGACGGAGGCGCGCATGGTGTCGACGGAGACGGTGACGCCCTCGGAGGCGAGGCCGCGGACGACGGGGACGACGCGGCGCAGTTCCTCGTCCTCGTCGACGCGGCTGGCGCCGGGCCGGGTGGACTCGCCGCCGACGTCGACGAGGTCGGCGCCTTCGGCGACGAGGTGGAGCCCGTGTTTGACGGCGGCCGTGGTGTCGAACCAGCGGCCGCCGTCGGAGAAAGAGTCGGGTGTCACGTTGACGACCCCCATGACCGCGCAGCGATCCCACTCCGGCAGGCCCCGGGCCGTGCCCCGTCCGCTCAACGTACTCATACGACCAGCCTAGGGGGTGTCTCGTCGGGGGGTACCCCGTCGGATCGCGCCGGGGGCCGATCAGGCGGCGCGGACCTCGTGGTCGGTCTGCGGGGCGATGATGTGGGCGCAGGGGCGGGGTGTGGCGGGGGTGCGGCGGCGGGCGAAGGGGCGGGGGAGGCCGAGGTCGACGAAGCCTTCGGCCTGCATGGCGGCGAAGCCGATGCGGGGGAGGTCGCGGCTCTTGCGGTAGACGACGAAGCGGGGTTCCCAGCGGGGCTGGAACTTGGCGTTGAACTTGTAGAGCGATTCGATTTGGAACCAGCGGGAGAGGAAGACGAGGAGTCCGCGCCAGAGGCGCAGGACGGGGCCGGCGCCGATCTTCTCGCCGCGGGCGAGGGCCGCGCGGAACATGGCGAAGTTGAGGGAGACCCGGGCGATGCCGAGGCGGGGGGATTCCTGGAGGGCGGCGACGATGAGCAGCTCGTTCATGCCGGGGTCGGCGGAGCGGTCGCGGCGCATGAGTTCGAGGGACATGCCGTCCGTGCCCCAGGGGACGAAGTGGATGATCGCCTTCAGGTCGCCGTAGGGGCAGGGGGTGCCGTCGTCGTCGTTCTTGTGGGCGGTGGCTATGACGGCGTCGCCGTCGCCGGGGTCGCCGATGCGGCCGAGGGCCATGGAGAAGCCGCGTTCGGTGGTGGTGCCGCGCCAGTCGGCGGCGGCGCGGCGGACGCGTTCGAGTTCGCCGTCGGAGAGGTCACGGACGCGCCGGACTTTGGTGGTGTAGCCGTTGCGTTCGATGCGCTTCACCATCTGCCGCACATTGCGCATGGCGCGTCCGGAGAGGGAGAAATCCGCGACGTCCACCACCGCCTCGTCGCCGAGTTCGAGGGCGTCGAGGCCGGTTTCGCGGGTCCAGACGTGGCCGCCGGTCTCGGAGCAGCCCATGACGGCGGGGGTCCAGGAGTGGGCCTTGGCTTCGTCCATGAAGCGTTCGATGGCGCCGGGCCAGGCCTCGACGTCGCCGATGGGGTCGCCGCTGGCGAGCATGACGCCGGAGACGACGCGGTAGCAGACGGCGGCCTTGCCGCTGGGGGAGAAGACGACGCCCTTGTCGCGGCGGAGGGCGAAGTGGCCGAGGGAGTCGCGGGCGCCGTGCTTGTCGAGCAGGGCGCGGAGCCTGGTCTCGTCGTCCTCGGTGAGCCGGGCGGCGGGGTGCTCGGGGCGGAAGGCGAGGTAGATGGTGGTGAGGGCGGTGAGCATGCCGAGCGCGCCGAGGGAGTAGCCGACGGTCCAGTCGACGTCGCCGGTGTAGGCGACGGGGCCTTCGAAGCCGAAGAGTCCGTACAGGACGTGTTCGAGGCGGTCGGTGAGGCTGGGGCTGCCGACGACGCGCCGGGGGTGGGCGCTGACGATGACGAGGCCGAGGGCGAGCGAGCCGGCGCCCATGAGGACGAAGTTGGCGAGGGCCTTCCAGCGGCTGCGCGGGTCGGGCAGGGCGGCGAACTCGCCGCGGTGGCGCAGCAGGAGGGCGAGCAGGCCGAGGGAGAGCAGGGCGCCGACGAGGGAGTGGCGCCAGACGAACTGGGCGAGGGCGCCGAGCGGCAGGAGGACGACGGCGGCTCGCCAGGCGCGGCGCTTGTGGCGCTTGAGGCCGTGGGCGAGCAGCAGGAGCAGGACGCCGGCGCTGAGGGAGAGCGCGGCGGAGAGCGGTCCGAGCGTGCCGGGCAGGACTTCGGCCACGGCGTGCATGCGGCTGGTGCGGAATCGGGGGAAGACGCCCGCGGCGATGTCGATCAGGCCGATGAGCGTGCAGGCCGTGCCGACGAGCGAGGGGACCTTCTCCGGTCGAGGTCCGCGCATAATCCGGCGTACCCGATCCGGAACCGATCGTGATTTGTCCCCATCTACCGTGACAGACATCGCTTCCCGTGCTTCCCGTGATCCGCGAAAGATTTTTTGGTCCAGCGGCCGCGCGGTGGTCAGAAGCGGGCCGAGCCGGAGGTTTTGCGCCCTCTAGGACGGCTCCGCGGGGGAGCGGGTTCATTCGCGCACGGGAAATTCTCACGGAAGAAAGCTCGATCGACTCATGGGTCTCACCGGCAACAATGTTCTGGCGCTCGCCGTCGCGCTGGCTGTGGTGCTGTTCGCCGCCACGGTCTGGCTGTGGCCCCGGCTGGCCCGTGGGGGCTGGCGGGCCGTGCTGGGGCGGGTCGGGCTGCTGCTCGCGACGCAGCTCGCGCTCTTCGCCTCGGTCGGGCTGGCGGCGAACAAGTCCTTCCTGTTCTACGGCTCCTGGGCGGACCTCTTCGGGCAGGAGCAGGACCTCGGGGTCGTCGTGGACCACTCGGCCGGTTCCAAGGACATCAAGGTGGTGGGCACGCAGGCGGTGGACGTGCCCGGCGGCGGGCGTCCCTCGGTGGGCGGGCAGATCCAGAAGATCGTGATCGCGGGCGAGAAGTCGCGGATCGACTCCCCGGCGTACGTCTATCTGCCGCCGGAGTACTTCCAGCCGGCGTACGCGAAGAGCACCTTCCCGGCCTCGGTGGTGCTCACCGGCTACCCCGGTACGGCGGAGAACCTGATCAAGGGCCTGAAGTACCCGAAGACGGCGTTCCAGCAGGTCAAGGCGGGGAAGATGCGGCCGATGATCCTGGTGATGCTGCGGCCGACGGTGGCGCCGCCGCGGGACACCGAGTGCGTGGACATCCCCGGCGGGCCGAAGACGGAGACCTTCTTCGCCGAGGATCTGCCGAAGGCGGTCTCGGAGACGTACCGGGTGGGGACCGAGGCGCGGAACTGGGGCTTCATGGGGAACTCGACCGGGGGCTATTGCGCGCTGAAGATCGCTCTGCACCATCCGGACCGGTTCGCGGCGGGCGCGGGCTTCTCGGCGTACTACAAGGCGGCCGAGGACGTGACGACCGGCGACCTCTTCCACGGCGACGACAAGGCGCGCAAGCGGGCCGACCTGCTGTGGAGCCTGGACCACACACCGCGCGGGAAGTCGTCGTTCCTGGTGACGACCTCCCGGCAGGGCGAGGGGAACCTGAAGGGGACCCTCGACTTCGTCAAGAAGGTGAAGGCCCCGGCGCGGGTCTCCTCGATCACGCTGGACAGCGGCGGGCACAACTTCAACACCTGGAACAGGGAGATCCCGCCGGGCCTGGCGTGGATGAGCGGGCGGCTCAGCGCGAGCTGAACCCCGGGGAAGCATCCCGGGCCGGGAACCGGGACCTTCCCAGGAGGCGCTTCGGGACCGGCCTCCGGGTCCGTCCCAGGGGCCGCTTCCGCGCCGGTCTCCGGGTCGGCCCGGGGGCGCGTCATGGAGTCGGAGTCGCGGTGCGGTCCGCTTCCGGCTTCATCGTCGGCTCCGGTTCCGGAGTGGCGCCGCGCAGGGCGCGGTGGATCGCGGCCGGGGTCAGGACGCCCGCGTACCGGTCGCCGTGGGCCGGGTCGGTGACGGGGAGCCAGCCGGTGTCGTCCTGGAGGAGCGCGGCCAGTGCCTCCCGGAGGGATGCCCCGAGCGGGACCGCGCGCGGGGCGGGGCGCGCGGGGGAGCCGGGGGACGGAACCCAGCCGTCCAGGCGTCCGTCGGCGTCGACGACGACCGCCCAGGGAGCGTCGAAGCCGTCGCCCGGGCGGCCCAGGACCGGCGGGTGTTCCAGCCGGCTCTCCTCGACGGGGGTGACGGAGAGCCGCTTGAGGCCGCGGTCCGCGCCGACGAAGTCGGCGACGTACGGGGTGGCGGGGGCGCCGAGCACCGTGGCCGGGGTGTCGAACTGCTCGATCGTGCCGTGGCCGTAGACGGCGATCCGGTCGCCGAGGCGGACGGCCTCCTCCAGGTCGTGGGTGACCAGCAGCACCGTCTTGCGGACCTGCGACTGCAGGCGCAGGAACTCGCTTTGCAGGTGCTCGCGGACCACCGGGTCGACCGCGCCGAAGGGTTCGTCCATGAGGAGGACGGGCGGGTCGGCCGCCAGCGCGCGGGCCACGCCGACGCGTTGGCGCTGGCCGCCGGAGAGCTGCTCGGGGTAGCGGTCGCCGTACGTCTTCGGGTCGAGGCCGACGAGGTCGAGGAGTTCGGCGGCCCGGGCGCGGGCCCGGGCGCGGGGGGCGCCGAGGAGGTGGGGGACGGTCGCGGTGTTGTCGAGGACCGTCCGGTGCGGGAAGAGGCCGACCTGCTGGATGACGTAGCCGATGCGGCGGCGCAGCCCGACGGGGTCGACGGTGGCTATGTCCGTGCCGTCGAGGAGTATGCGCCCCTCCGTCGGCTCGATGAGCCGGTTCACCATCTTCATCGTCGTGGTCTTGCCGCAGCCGGACGGGCCGACGAGCGTGACCAGTTCACCCTCGGCGACCTCGAAGGAGAGGTTCTCGACGGCGGTGGTGCCGTCGGCGTAGCGCTTGGTCACGTGCTCGAACCGGATCATGGTTCCCCATTCTGACCCCTCGCGGCCGGCCGCGTGTGAAGGGCGTGTTGCCGGAACGTGGCGGTCCTCGGCGATTGTCGGTGGCGGAGGCTAGGGTCGATCCATACGTACGTTCGGGCAAGCGGAGGGTCGAGGGGGAGGGATATGAGCACGTCGAACTGTCTGGTGACGAATGACTGGATCTGCGGCGAGTATCTGCGCACCCGGTCCCAGGAGTTGACGGAAGCGACGCTCCAGCACGTCGGCATGACGGCTGTGGCCGTGCTGATCGGGGTCGCCGTCGCCTTCCCGCTCGCCCTGCTCGTCCGGGCGCGGCCGCGGTTCGCCGGGCCGGTCCTGGGGCTGACGACCCTGCTCTACACCATTCCGTCGCTGGCCCTGTTCTCGCTGCTGCTGCCGTTGCTCGGCCTGTCCTCCGCGCTGGTGGTGACCGGGCTGGTGCTGTATTCGCTGACGATCCTGGTGCGGAACATCCTGGCGGGTCTGGCGGCGGTGCCGGCCGAGGCCCGGGAGGCCGCGCGGGGCATGGGGTACGGCCCGGGCAGGATGCTGTGGGAAGTCGAACTGCCGCTGTCGTTGCCCGCCTTGATGGCGGGGATACGCATGGCGACGGTGTCCACGATCGCGTTGACGACGGTCGGGTCGATCGTCGGCCGGGGCGGGCTCGGCAATCTCATCGAGGACGCGCTGCCGACCTTCTTCAAGGCGCAGGTGCTCGCGGCCTCGGTCCTCTGCGTCCTGCTCGCGGTCGTCGCGGATCTGCTGCTCCTGGGGATCCAGCGGCTGCTCACGCCGTGGACGCGCAAACGGACCGCGCCGGGAGGGGAGTGAGGTGGGGGTCGTGACGGACGCTTGGGCCTGGCTCGCCACCGGCGCGAACTGGGCGGGGGACGGCGGGATAGGGCACCGGCTCTCCGAGCACGTGTACGTGAGCGGGCTCGCGCTGCTTATTGCGTGCGCGATCGCGCTGCCGCTCGGCCTGTGGCTGGGGCACCTCGGCCGGGGCGGCGCGCTCGCGGTCAACGTCTCCAATGTGGGACGGGCGGTCCCGGTCTTCGCCGTCCTCGCCCTGTTCATGGTGTCGCCGCTGCGGACCGCCGGTTACGTCCCGACCGTGATCGCCCTGGTGCTGTTCGCGATACCGCCGCTGCTGACCAACGCGTATGTGGGTATGCGGGAGGTGGACCGGGCGGTGGTGGAGGCCGCGCGGGGGATGGGGATGTCCGGCGGCCAGCTCTTCGCGAAGGTGGAACTGCCCCTCGCCCGGCCGCTCGTCATGACGGGGCTGCGGTCCGCCGCCGTGCAGGTGGTGGCCACCGCGACCATCGCGGCGATGGTCGGCCAGGGGGGCCTCGGCCGGATCATCACCGCCGGGTTCAACACGTACAACACCCCGCAGGTGGTGGCGGGCGCCCTGCTCGTCGCTGCGCTCGCCCTCCTCGTGGAGGCCGTGCTGGTGGGAGCGGACCGGCTGCTGGGCCGGCGCGCGTGAGACGACGGAGAACGACTGGGATGGGTGATCTCGTGAGCAGGACCTCGCGTATCGCGGGTGCGGTGCTGGGCGTGGCGGCGCTGACCGCCGGGCTCGCCGCGTGCGGCGGCGACAGCCTGGAGAAGGAGAAGGCAGGCGGCGGAAGCGGTTCCTCCGGATCGGCGAAGGGCTCCCTGGTCGTCGGTGCCGCCGCGTTCACCGAGTCCAAGGTGCTCGCCGAGCTCTATGCCCAGGTGCTGGCGGACGCC
The DNA here is from genome assembly GCF_055587165.1 of Streptomyces sp. NPDC048353. NCBI lineage: Bacteria > Bacillati > Actinomycetota > Actinomycetes > Kitasatosporales > Streptomycetaceae > Streptomyces > Streptomyces sp. NPDC048353. Next base: position 668,738 of record NZ_JBVJGU010000005.1, read on the forward strand.
GGATACTCCGCGTCCGTCACCACCGTGAAGAACCGCGAGCTGTACGAACCCTCGCTGGAGAAGGGCGAGATCGACATCGTCCCGGAATACGCCGCGACGATCGCCGAATTCCTCAACGCGAAGGCGAACGGGCCCAAGGCGCCCGAGGAGAAGCCGGTCGCCTCCGGTGACGCGGCGGCGACGGTGGAGGCGCTGAAGAAGCTCGCCGAGCCGCGCGGACTGAAGGTGCTCGCGTTCGGCGAGGCCGTCGACCAGAACGCCTTCGCGGTGTCGAAGGAATTCGCCGAGAAGAACAAGCTCACCAGTCTTTCCGATCTCGGTCGCGCCAAGCTGAAGGTGAAGATCGCGGCCGGTGACGAATGCACCGTACGGCCGTTCTGCGCCCCCGGCCTGAAGAAGACGTACGGGATCGACGTCACCGGCGTCGACCCCAAGGGCGTCGGCACCCCGCAGTCCAAGCAGGCGGTGAAGGACGGGGTGGACCAGCTGGTCCTGACCACCACCACGGACGCCACGGTCGACAGCTTCGGCCTGGTCTTCCTGACCGACGACAAGAAGCTGCAGAACGCCGACAATGTGCTGCCGGTGGTCAATGCCAAGGACGCCGGATCGCCCGAGATAGCCGCGGCGCTCGACAAGATCACAAAGGTCCTGACGACGGCCGATCTCGCCGAACTGAACCGCAAGGTGGACGCCGAGCGGGCGAAGCCGGAGGACGTGGCGAAGGCCTATCTGGAGTCGAAGGGGCTGGTCAAGAAGTAAGCCTCGGGTAAGGGGAGTCGGCCCGGCGCCACGGGGGCGCCGGGGAGGGGTGGTGGCGATGGCGAGAAGTGGCCAAGAGATTGCGGGGCCGACCCCCCATAGAGCGCTTACACACGGTAAATTTCAGGCCATGCCACGTGGACGCCACCGCCATTCCCCTCCCCTGCACAAGCTCCTGCCGCCCTCCGCGGTCGCCGGAGCGTCGGTCGTCTGTGCCGCGGGCGCCTGGTTGCTGGCGGATCCCGTGGTGCTGCGCGTCCTCGTCGCGGCGGCGGCCGCGACCGCCGTGACCGGCGCCGTCCTCATGCGCAGTTGGGACCGGAGCGCCGGCCGCCAGGTCGCCGAGCTGACCCGGGCGCGGGCCGCGGACCAGTGGAAGACCGAGGAGCGGATAGCCGAGCTCGAATCCGACATCGAGGAGTCCCGCGAGCTGCGCGCCAAGCTCGACGCGAAGCTCCGCGCCAAGCGGGTCGAGCTCGCCGGACTGCGCGGGGAGCACGCCGAGCTGCTGCGCCGGTACGCGACCGCCGAGACCGAGCGGGCCAGCGCGCTGGAGGGCCGCAGGCAGCTCGCCCTGGAGGCCGGCTCGCCCGCGAAGGCCCTTACGGCGGCCGGATCCACGCCGACGCCGGAGGCCTACCGCCAGGCCGCGACGGCGCTGCGCGACCTCACGCGCAACGCGGCGGCCCAGCAGGCCCGCCGGACCGTCGCGGCCGCCCGCAGCCGCGACCTCGCCGAGCGCGCCCGGGAGACGGAGGAGCCGCAGGGGAAGCACGCGGCGGCCGCCGGGACCGAGCAGCACGCTCACCCGTCGACCGCCTCCGCAGCCCCGACCGCCTCCGCAGCCCCGACCGCCTCCGCCGCCCCGGCCGTCCGCGCCGTCCCGATCGCCGCCGCGATCGTGCCGTACGCCGCCCGCCGCCCCGTCCCGCGCCCCGAAGGCGGCTTCGACTTCTTCGGTACGAAGGCGGAGGACGCGATCGAGGCGGTGCAGGACACGGACCTCGCGGACGTGGTGGGCGAGGAGGTCCTGGCCACCGTGGCGCGGCACGCCCCCGAGCGGCGGGCGATCGGCCAGGTCATCGACCTCACCGCGCACGACGAGACCGAGCAGCTCGACGTGGCGGAGCTGCGCGGCGCCGTCAACTCGTGACCGCGCCGGGGCCCCCGACCGGGCCCCACGCGCCGGCGGCCGACGGGGCCGTGGCCGGCCGGACGCAGGAGCCGGGGCCGGTCGTCGCGCTGTCGGGCGAGGAGACGGCCGCGCTGCGGGACGAGCTGATCGCCCTGTGCGCGCAGGCCTTCTGCGGACCGCCGTGGCACGACTCGCCGCGCGGGGCGCTGCGGACCGTACGGCGGCTGACCACCCGGGCGGACGGACAGCCCGGATTCCGCTGCGTCGCGGCCTTCGCACCGGACGGCGCCCTGGCCGGGTTCGCGGCCGGCTGGCCGGACGACGCCCTCTCCGGCGCCGAGGAGGCCTTCGAACTCGCCGAACTCGTCGTCGCCCCCGCCCACCAGGGCCGCGGTCTCGGCCGGGCCCTGCACGACGCGCTCCTGGCCACCGCCCCCGCGCCCCGCCTGCTGATGACGCTCGACGTCCCCGAGCTGCGCGGCCGTTACGAACGCTGGGGCTGGAGCGTGGCGGAACGACGGCGTCCGGAGAAGGACCCGAGGGACTTCGTCGTGATGCGCCACCCCTGACGGGGACCGCCCCGGGCGCGCCGCCTTCCCCTCGCGTCGGCGCCCCGCCCGGCTACTTGTCGATGTCGCCGACGACGAAGAACAGCGAGCCCAGGATCGCGACCATGTCGGCGACGAGGGTGCCGGGCAGCAGCTCGGTCAGCGCCTGGATGTTGTTGAACGACGCCGAGCGGAGCTTGAGCCGGTACGGCGTCTTCTCGCCCTTGGACACGAGGTAGTAGCCGTTGATGCCGAGCGGGTTCTCGGTCCACGCGTACGTGTGGCCCTCGGGGGCCTTGAGGACCTTCGGCAGCCGCTGGTTGACGGGCCCCGGCGGGAGGTCGGCGAGCCGGTCGAGACAGGCGTCGGCGAGGTCCAGGGAGTTGTGCGTCTGGTCCAGGAGGCACTCGAACCGGGCCAGGCAGTCGCCCTCCTCGCGGGTGACGACCTTCAGCGTGTCCGCCAGCTCGCCGTAGGCCAGGTACGGTTCGTCGCGGCGCAGGTCGAAGTCGACGCCGGAAGCGCGGGCGATGGGCCCGCTCACCCCGTACGCGTGGGCGGCCTCGGGGGTCAGGACGCCGACGTTCCGCGTACGGCCCCGGAAGATCTCGTTGCCGAGGACCAGCTTGTCGTACACGTCCATCCGCGACCGTACGTCGGCGACGGCGGCCCGGGCCCGGTCCTGCCAGCCGGCCGGAAGGTCCTCCTTCAGGCCGCCGACCCGGTTGAACATGTAGTGCATCCGGCCGCCGGAGACCTCCTCCATCACCGCCTGGAGCTCCTCGCGCTCCCGGAAGGCGTAGAACACCGGCGTGATCCCGCCCAGTTCGAGCGGGTACGAGCCGAGGAACATCAGGTGGTTGAGCACCCGGTTCAGCTCGGCGAGCAGGGTCCGCAGCCAGACGGCGCGCTGCGGGACCTCCATGCCGAGCATCCGCTCCACGGCCATGACGACGCCGAGTTCGTTGGAGAAGGCGGAGAGCCAGTCGTGGCGGTTGGCGAGCATGATGATCTGGCGGTAGTCGCGCGCCTCGAAGAGCTTCTCGGCGCCGCGGTGCATGTACCCGATGACCGGCTCGGCGTGCCGGATGACCTCGCCGTCCAGGACCAGCCGGAGACGGAGCACACCGTGGGTCGAGGGGTGCTGCGGCCCGATGTTCAGCACCATGTCGGTGCTCTCCGCCGCCCCGCCGATTCCGACCGTCGTCTCCGTCATGGGGACAGTATCCCTGCCCCGCTCCCGGCCTCGGGAGGCCGCACCTCGTGGATCAGCCACAGGAAGTCGCCGAGCCCGCCGCGCGCGGTCAGCTCCGCCGCCTCGCCCGCCGAGGCGAGCGCCCGGACGTACCCGGCCGGGTCGGTGGACGCCAGCGCCAGCGGCGGCCGGTCGGCCCGCACCCCGAGCCGGTGCAGGGCCTCCCGCTGCGTGACCGGCTCCCCGGACCGCGCGAGACCGCCCGCGCCGACGACCTCCCCGGACCGCGCGAGACCGCCCGCGCCGACGACCTCCCCCGACCCGGAGCTGGCCCCCTGCCCGGCGCCCCCGCCGCCCCCGCCCGCCTCCCCGCCGCCGGGGCCGCCGCCCCGCGCCGCGAGGGCCCGTTCGCCCGCCGCGGCCACCGCGTCCATCGCCACGTGCGCGGTCAGGTCGCACGAGCCGTCCGGCACGGGCTCCACCTCGCGCCCCGCCCGGAAGCCGGTCAGCGTCCCGAAGGGCGGCCGGGCCTCCCGTAGATGCGCGTAGTCCACCGCGACCGCGAGACCGGCCTCCAGGGCGCCCACCGCCCCCGCCCACGCCTCGTCCCGCGTCCGCCCGATCTCCGCCCGCCCGCCCGGCTCGCGCAGCGGCCACCACCGCTCCAGCCACCGCGCGTCCGGGCCCTCCACCGCCCCGCCGAGGCGTTCCGTACCGTCGGCCCGCACCTCGACGTACCGGGCCGCGCCCGACTCGTCCGCCTGGGCGAGGTCCACGGGCACGTTGTCGAGCCATTCGTTGGCGAAGAGCAGCCCGCGCACCCCCTGCGGCACCCGGTCCGTCCACACGATCCGCGGGTCGAGCCCCTCCGGCCGGGCGGCGCGCTCCACCCCGTACGCGCGGACCGAGAGCCCCGTCGGAGCGACGGCCGCCAACACCCCCGTCAACAGCTCCCCGCGCCCCGCGCCCACGTCCACCAGCGCGATCTCGTCCGTGCCGAGAGCACGCGCCGTCCGCGTCAGCAGAGCGGCGACCGCGCCGGCGAAAAGCCGGGAGGCGTGCACCGAGGTACGGAAGTGCCCGGCCGGGCCCTCGGGGCGCAGATAGAAGCCGCCCGGCCCGTACAGCGCCCCCTCGGTGGCCTCCCGCCAGCCCCGCCACCCCTGCCATTGACACGTCTCATCCGTCACGGGCTCCAGTCTCCACCTTGGGGAGTACGGGCCTCGCGTCAAGGATCGACCCCACGGTTGACCCCTGCACCTATCCGCCTTCCCTACGCTGGGTCACGTGCAGCGCCTCTACGACTTCATCCGCAGACACCCGACGGGCGTCGACACCTTCTGGGCGTTCGTCCTCCTCGGGTTCTCGCTGCTGTGGGTCGGGTCGACCTATCCGGCGGTCGACCATCCCGTCGCGTACGGCGTCGTCGCCCTGCTGTTCGGCGTCGTCGTCGCGCTGCGCCGCCGCGAGCCCACGAAGATGCTGCTCCTCGCGTTCACGGTGTCGGTGGCCCAGCTCGCGTTCGACGTGATGCCGTTCTTCGCGGACTTCGCGACCCTGCTGATCATCTACACCGTCGCCGCCCATGACGGCCCGCGCTGGGCCTCCCGCCTGGCCCTGGCCGGCGGTCTGAGCGCGGCCACGCTCTCCATGCTCAGGTGGCCGTCGGACGCCCCGGACTCCGCGATCGCCGTCGTCTTCTTCACGGTGATGATGACCGTGCCGTTCGCCCTCGCCTGGGTCCTCGGCGACTCCCTGCGCACCCGCCGCGCCTACTTCGCGCAGCTGGAGGAGCGCGCCACCCGCCTGGAACAGGAGCGCGAGGCGCAGGCCAAGGTCGCCGTCGCCGCCGAACGCGCCCGGATCGCCCGCGAGCTGCACGACGTCGTCGCCCACAACGTCTCGGTGATGGTGGTGCAGGCCGACGGCGCCGCCTACGTCCTGGACGCCTCCCCCGACACCGCCAAGCAGGCGCTGGAGACCATCTCCTCCACCGGCCGCCAGGCGCTCGCCGAGATGCGCCGCCTCCTCGGCATCCTGCGCACCGGCGAGCACCAGGAGGCGGGGGAGTACGTACCCCAGCCCGACGTCGAGCAGATCGAGGACCTGGTGGACCAGGTCCGCAGGGCCGGACTGACCGTCGACTTCCGGGTCGAGGGCACGCCCCGCCCGCTGCCGAGCGGCGTCGAGCTGACCGCGTACCGGATCGTCCAGGAAGCCCTCACCAACACCCGCAAGCACGGCGGTCCCGACGCCGGGGCCAGCGTCCGGCTGGTCTACTTCGACGACGGCCTCGGCCTGCTCGTCGAGGATGACGGGCGGGGCGCGACCACGGAGATGTACGAGGACGGCGGCGCCGACGGGCGGGGCCACGGCCTGATCGGCATGCGGGAGCGGGTCGGCATGGTGGGCGGCACCCTGGACGCGGGACCGCGCCCCGGGGGCGGCTTCCGCATCAGCGCCCTGCTCCCGCTGAAACCCGCGCACTGACCGGCCCGCGCCCCGGGCCCGCCCGCCGCCCCGCCGACCATGAGCCCGTCCGCCACCCCCTAGAGGACCTGAGGAAACACATGTCCATCCGCGTGATGCTCGTCGACGACCAGGTGCTGCTGCGCACCGGCTTCCGCATGGTGCTCGCCGCCCAGCCGGACATGGAGGTCGTGGCCGAGGCGGGCGACGGCGTGGAGGCGCTGGAGGTGCTGCGGTCCACGGCCGTGGACGTGGTGCTGATGGACGTGCGCATGCCGAAGCTGGACGGGGTCGAGGCGACCCGCCGGATCTGCGCGCAGCCCGGCGCGCCCCGGGTGCTGATCCTTACCACGTTCGACCTCGACGAGTACGCCTTCTCCGGGCTGAAGGCGGGCGCGAGCGGCTTCATGCTGAAGGACGTGCCGCCGGCCGAACTGCTGGGCGCGATCCGCTCGGTGCACAGCGGGGACGCGGTGGTGGCCCCGTCGACCACGCGCCGGCTCCTGGACCGCTTCTCCCCGATGCTGCCGTCGTCGGGGAAGGAGCCGCAGCACAAGCAGATCGACCGGCTCACCGACCGGGAGCGCGAGGTGATGCTGCTGGTGGCGCAGGGCCTGTCGAACGGCGAGATCGCCGCGCGGCTCGTGCTCTCCGAGGCGACGGTCAAGACGCACGTCGGCCGCATCCTGACCAAGCTGGAGCTGCGCGACCGGGTGCAGGTCGTCGTCCTCGCGTACGAGACGGGCCTGGTCCGGGCGGGCGGCGGGGCGGGCTGAGGACCGGCCGTGCCGCTGCGGTCCGACGGCCCCTTCGGCGTCGGCAGACAGCGCTACTTTCCGGACACCCCCTAGGCCAGGTGGGCCAGGAAGGCGGCCACCGCCTCCCGGACGTCCCGCTCCGTCCAGGCGAGGCCCGGCTCGCCGACCGTCACCTCGGTCACCGCCACGCCCGGCGGGCCGCCCGGGCCCGGTGGGGACCAGCGGCGGAAGAGCACCGTGCCCGTCTCCTCCGTCAGGGCCAGGGACGCCGCCGTCAGAGCCTCCGGGGCGTACGGGAGCCACACCTGGAACTGGTGGGTGTGCGGGGTCCCGGGGTGCACCCGGAACCAGGGGACCCCCGCCTCCGTGAGGCCGGCCCGCAGGCCGTCCGCCACCACGCGCGCGTGGGCCACGTACGACGGCAGCCGCGGCAACTCAAGGGCGAGCCCGCGCAGCGCGGCCACCGCCGCCGGGAACTGCTGGAAGGGCAGCCCGCCGTAGCGGTGGCGCCAGACCCGGGCCTCGTCCATCACCTCCTCCGGGCCGGCCAGCGCGGCCCCCGAGATCCCGCCGAGGGACTTGTAGAAGGACACGTACACGCTGTCGGCGAGGCCGGCGATCTCCGGCAGCTCGCGCCCGAAGTGAGGGGCGCACTCCCACAGGCGCGCGCCGTCGACGTGCACCACTGCGTCCCGCTCGCGGGCCGCCTCCACCACGTCCACGAGCTCGTCCCAGGTCGGCAGCACGAACCCCGCGTCCCGCAGCGGCAGCTCCAGCATCAGCGTCCCGAACGGCTCCGGGTGGTCCCGCACCTCCTCGGCCGTCGGCAGGCGGGGCTCGTCCGTCAGCCGCACCGTGCGCAGCCCGCTCACGGCGCTCAGCGCGCCGCCCTCGTGCACCTCCGGATGGGCGAGCGGGTGCAGGGCGACCACCGGGTTGCCGGTCCGCCCCGACCAGCAGCGCAGGGCCACCTGCTGGGCCATCGTGCCGGTCGGGAAGAAGACCGCCGCGGGCAGGCCGAGCACCTCCGCGACGCGCTGTTCGACCTCCTCGACCGGGCCGTCGCCGTACACGTCGGGCGGTAGCCCGGCGCAGCCGTCGGCGTCCGCCCAGTCCGCCAGCTCGCGCAGCCGCCGCCCGACCGTCGTCTCGACCGGGGAGGACGACAGCCGCCGGGCGGCGGCGCCCCACACGCGTGCCCGGTGCCGCCGGGCCTCCTGCTCGCTCATGCTCCGATCATCACACCGCCACCCATGCCCTGTGGACAGCCACGGAGAGGGGCGAAACGCTGGCGTAGCATGACGAGAAATCGTCCGGTACCCCCCGCGGACTGGAACGGAAGGCCGTTGCCGCGTGAACCAACCAGCAGAAGCCCGAGCGGAAGACCGCCCCGCCCGACTCACCGTCGGAGTGGTGGGAGCCGGCCGTGTGGGGCCCGCCCTCGCCGCCGCCCTGCGGCTCGCGGGACACCGCCCCGTCGCGGTCTCCGCGGTCTCCGACGCGTCCGTCCGCCGCGCCGCCGCCCTCCTTCCCGACGTGCCGGTCATGTCGCCGGCCCAGGTCCTCGCCCACGCCGAGCTGGTCCTGCTGACCGTCCCCGACGACGCCCTGCCCGGCCTCGTCGAGGGCCTGGCCGACACCGGAGCCGTACGTCCCGGACAGATCCTGGTGCACACCTCCGGGCGGTACGGCGTGAACGTCCTGGCGCCCGCCCGGCGGGCCGGCGCCCTGCCGCTCGCCCTGCACCCGGCCATGACCTTCACCGGGACCTCCGTCGACGTGCAGCGCCTGGCCGGCTGCTCCTTCGGCGTCACCGCCCCCGAGGAGCTGCGGCTGGCCGCAGAGGCCCTGGTCATCGAGATGGGCGGCGAGCCGGAGTGGATCCGCGAGGAGTCCCGCCCGCTCTACCACGCGGCCCTCGCCCTCGGCGCGAACCACCTGGTCACCCTGGTCGCCCAGTCCATGGAGCTGCTCCGCACGGCCGGGGTCGCCGCGCCCGACCGGATGCTCGGTCCGCTCCTGGGCGCCGCCCTGGACAACGCCCTGCGCTCCGGCGACGCGGCCCTGACCGGCCCCGTCGCGCGCGGTGACGCCGGTACGGTCGCCGCCCATGTCGCCGAGCTGCGCGAGCACGCGCCCGCCGCCGTCGCCGGCTATCTGGCGATGGCCCGTACGACCGCCGACCGGGCGCTCGCGCACGGCCTGCTCAAGCCCGAGCTGGCCGAGGATCTGCTGGGCGTGCTCGCCGAGGGAGAGTCCCGATGAGCCCCACGCCGCCCGTCCCGCCGGAGCCCTCCGGCGCCCCGGGGCCCGCCGCCCCGGCCGGCCCCCGCCCCGCCGGCTCGTTCGCCCCCGTGCGCACCGCCGCCGAGCTGCACGCCCTGCCGGGTCGCGGGCGGCGCGCCGTCGTGATGACCATGGGCGCCCTCCACGACGGCCACGCCACCCTCGTCCGTACCGCCCGGGAGACCGTCGGACCCGACGGGCTGGTCGTCGTCACCGTCTTCGTCAACCCCCTCCAGTTCGGCGCAGGCGAGGACCTCGACCGGTATCCGCGCACGCTGGAGGCGGACCTCGACACCGCCCGCGCGGCGGGGGCCGACGCCGTCTTCGCACCCTCCGTCGAGGAGGTGTACCCCGGCGGGGAGCCCCAGGTCCGGATCACCGCCGGACCGATGGGGGAGCGCCTGGAAGGCGCCTCCCGCCCCGGGCACTTCGACGGCATGCTCACCGTCGTCGCCAAGCTCCTCCACCTCACCCGCCCCGACGTGGCGTTCTTCGGCCAGAAGGACGCCCAGCAGCTGGCGCTGATCCGCCGCATGGTCCGCGATCTGAACTTCCCCGTGGAGATCGTCGGCGTGCCGACCGTCCGCGAGCCCGACGGCCTCGCGCTCTCCAGCCGCAACCGCTATCTCTCCACCGCCGAGCGCCACACCGCCCTCGCCCTGTCCCGGGCGCTGTTCGCCGCGGCCGACCGGCTCGCCGCCCAGCAGGCACTCTGCGCGCGTGCCGCCTCCCTCCCCGGCTCGGAGAGCCGGGCCGAGGCGCTGTCGCGGCTCGGTGAGGCCCGCGCCGCCGCCGACGCGCACGCCGTCGCGCAGGCGACGGACAGGGCCGGCGCCGACGCCGTGCGGGCCGCGGCCCGTTCGGTGCTCGACGACGCGGCGAAGGCCGAGCCGCCGCTCGCCCTGGACTATCTGGCCCTCGTCGACCCGGCCGACTTCACCGAGGTCGCCGACGGCCACGACGGCGAGGCGATCCTCGCCGTCGCCGCGCGCGTCGGCGCCACCCGGCTGATCGACAACCTCCCGCTGACCTTCGGAGCCACCAAGTGACCGGTATACGGCTGCACGCGCCCGCCCCCGGCTGGGCCATCGACGCCGATGTCGTCGTGGTCGGCTCCGGCGTCGCCGGGCTGACCGCCGCCCTGCGCTGCACCGCCGCGGGACTGCGTACGGTCGTCGTCACCAAGGCCCGCCTGGACGACGGTTCCACCCGTTGGGCCCAGGGCGGGATCGCCGCCGCGCTCGGCGACGGCGACACCCCCGAGCAGCACCTGGCCGACACGCTCGTCGCCGGTGCGGGACTCTGCGACGAGCAGGCCGTGCGCGCCCTCGTCACCGAGGGCCCCGACGCCGTCCGCCGGCTGATCGCCACCGGCGCCGACTTCGACAAGGACGCCGACGGGGAGATCGCCCTGACCCGCGAGGGCGGCCACCACCGGCGCCGTATCGCGCACGCCGGCGGGGACGCCACCGGCGCCGAGATCTCCCGGGCGCTCGTCGAGGCCATCCGCGACCGGGCGGTCGCCACCATCGAGCACGCCCTCGTCCTGGACCTCCTCCACGACGCCGAGGGCCGCACCGCCGGGGTGACGCTGCACGTCATGGGCGAGGGCCAGCACGACGGCGTCGGCGCCGTCCACGCCCCGGCCGTGGTCCTGGCCACCGGCGGCATGGGCCAGGTCTTCTCCGCCACCACCAACCCGGCCGTCTCCACCGGCGACGGCGTCGCGCTCGCCCTGCGCGCCGGCGCCGAGGTCTCCGACCTGGAGTTCGTGCAGTTCCACCCGACCGTGCTCTTCCTGGGCGCCGACGCCGAGGGCCAGCAGCCACTGGTCTCCGAGGCGGTGCGTGGCGAGGGCGCCCACCTCGTCGACGCGGACGGGGTCCGCTTCATGCTCGGGCAGCACGAGCTGGCCGAGCTGGCGCCCCGGGACATCGTCGCCAAGGCGATCATGCGCCGGACGCGGGAGCGGGGCACCGAGCACATGTACCTCGACGCCCGCCACTTCGGCGCCGAGATGTGGGAGAACCGCTTCCCGACGATCCTGGCCGCCTGCCGCGCCCACGGCATCGACCCGGTGACCGAGCCGATCCCCGTCGCCCCCGCCGCGCACTACGCCTCCGGCGGCGTCCGGACGGACCTGCGCGGCCGCACGACCGTCCCCGGCCTGTACGCCTGCGGCGAGGTCGCCTGCACGGGCGTGCACGGCGCCAACCGGCTCGCCTCGAACTCGCTCCTGGAGGGCCTGGTCTTCGCCGAGCGGATCGCCGAGGACATCGCCGCGCGGGCCGCCGCCCCGACCACCACGCCCGCACCCGCCCCCGCGGCACAGCCGGCCCCCGACCGCGCCCCCGTCGTCGTGCCGCTGCTCGACCCCGCGGCGCGGACGGCCATCCAGCGGATCATGACCGCGGGCGCCGGGGTCCTGCGTTCCGAGGCCAGCCTGCGCGAGGCCGCCGGCGCGCTCGACGCCCTGCACATCGGCGCCGTCGCCGACGGTTCGGCCGACCGGAAGTCCGCCGAGCCCGGCACGGAGTCCTGGGAGGCCACCAACCTCCTCGCCGTCGCCCGCTTCCTGGTCGCCGCCGCCCACCGCCGCGAGGAGACCCGCGGCTGCCACTGGCGCGAGGACCACCCCGAGCGCGACGACCAGGCCTGGCGCCGCCACCTCGTCGTGCGCCTCACCCCGGAGCGGACCCTCGACGTCCGGCTCACCGACAGCCAAGACTTCCCCCCTACCGCCGCCGACGCCCCCAGGGAGCCGTAACCGTGAGCACGCCGAGCACCCCCGAAGAAGAACGCCCGCAGCCCGTGGACGTACCCCTGATCCAGATCAGCGCCCCCGCCGAGAGCGCGGGCGGCTGCGGCGAGGGATGCGGCTGCGCCGAGGGCGACGAGGTGTACGAGTGCGGTCTCGACCCCGCCCTCGCCCAGCTGCTCGCGGACGCCGGTCTCGACCCCGTGCAGGTGGAGGACATCGCCCACCTGGCCATCGAGGAGGACCTCGACGGCGGCGTGGACGTGACGACGGTCGCGACCGTCCCCGAGGACGCCGTCGCCACCGCCGACTTCACCGCCCGCGAGGCGGGCGTGGTGGCGGGCCTGCGGGTCGCCGAGGCGGTCCTGTCCATCGTCTGTACGGAGACCTTCGAGGTCGAGCGGCACGTGGAGGACGGCGAGCGGGTCGAGGCGGGCCAGAAGCTGCTGTCGGTCACCACCCGCACCCGCGACCTGCTCACGGGCGAGCGGAGCGCGCTGAACATCCTGTGCCGTCTCTCCGGCATCGCCACCGCCACGCGCGCGTGGGCGGACGTCCTGGAGGGCACCCGGGCCAAGGTCCGCGACACCCGCAAGACGACCCCGGGCCTGCGCGCCCTGGAGAAGTACGCGGTGCGCTGCGGCGGCGGCGTCAACCACCGCATGTCGCTGTCGGACGCGGCCCTGGTGAAGGACAACCACGTGGTGGCCGCCGGCGGTGTGGCGCAGGCGTTCAAGGCCGTGCGGGAGCTGTTCCCCGAGCTGCCGATCGAGGTCGAGGTGGACACGCTGCACCAGGTCCGCGAGGTCCTGGACGCGGGCGCCGACCTGATCCTGCTGGACAACTTCACCCCGCTGGAGACCGAGGAGGCCGTCGCCCTGGTCGACGGCCGGGCCGCCCTGGAGTCCTCCGGCCGTCTGACGCTGGAGAACGCCGCGGCCTACGCGGCGACCGGCGTGGACTATCTCGCGGTGGGCGGCCTCACGCACTCCTCCCCGATCCTGGACATCGGCCTCGACCTGCGCGACGCCTCCGAGGCGGCTGTCTGATGCTGCTCACCATCGACGTCGGCAACACGCACACCGTCCTCGGTCTCTTCGACGGCGAGGAGATCGTCGAGCACTGGCGCATCTCGACGGACCCGCGCCGCACGGCCGACGAGATGGCGGTCCTGCTGCAGGGCCTGATGGGCATGCACCCGCTGCTGGGCGTGGAGCTGAGCGACGGCATCGAGGGCATCGCGATCTGCGCGACGGTCCCCTCGGTCCTGCACGAGCTGCGCGAGGTGACGCGGCGCTATTACGGCGACGTCCCGGCCGTCCTGGTCGAGCCGGGCGTCAAGACGGGCGTGCCGATCCTCACGGACAACCCCAAGGAGGTCGGCGCGGACCGCATCATCAACGCGGTCGCGGCGGTCGAGCTCTACGGCGGTCCGGCGATCGTGGTCGACTTCGGCACGGCGACGACGTACGACGCGATCACCGCCCGCGGCGAGTACGCCGGCGGGGCGATCGCGCCGGGCATCGAGATCTCGGTCGAGGCGCTGGGCGTGCGCGGGGCCCAGCTCCGCAAGATCGAGCTGGCCCGGCCGCGCAGTGTGATCGGCAAGAACACGGTCGAGGCGATGCAGTCGGGCATCGTCTTCGGCTTCGCGGGCCAGGTCGACGGCGTGGTGGCCCGGATGAAGCGGGAGATCGTGGGCCGGGAGGGCGACCCCTCGGACGTGACGGTGATCGCGACGGGCGGTCTGGCCCCGATGGTCCTGGGCGAGTCGACGGAGATCGACGAGCACGAGCCCTGGCTGACCCTGATCGGCCTGCGCCTGGTGTACGAGCGGAACGTCTCGCGGATGTAGCGCGCCCGGGTCCGGTGTGGCGGGGCAGGGGGGCAACGCGCCCGAGGATGATCGGTAAACGAAGTTTGTCCGATTAGCGCGTATTGTCACCTCATGCCCACGCCATACGGATCCCGCGGCGGCATGGCGTTCAGCGCGGACGAGCTGCGTGTGCTCCGCCGCGCCCTTGCCACCGCCCTCAACCCCGCCCCCCTCCAGGACGAGGACGTCCAGGACTGTCTGCGCCTCGCCGAAGCCGTGGACGACGCCGTCCGCGAGGCCGGCCGACTGCGCGCCTTCCTCCTGGCCGACCTGGCCCGCTACCGCGAGGCCCTGCCCGGCTCGCTCCCCGGCTATCTGGAACTCCTCCAGGACGCCCTCGCCGCCGGGTACGACCCCGGCGCCGACGACCTCGCCGCCCTGCGGGCCCTGCGCGGCAACCCCCGCGCCGCGGCGCTCCTGGAACGCTGCCGGATCCTCGCGGAGCGCTCCGTCCGCGCCCGGCTGGCCCGGGTCACCCAGACGGTCGTGGCCACCGCCCCCCGCCCCCGCGCCCGGCTGTTCGCCCTGCCCGGCGGCCGCGCCGCCGACGAGCCGAAGCCGACACCGCCGCCCACCCCCACCGAGCGCCCGGTCCCCAAGCCCTCCGAGGTGTTCCCGCCGCGCCGGCGCCCCGTGCCCCCGCCCCCGCCCGAGGAACGCGCCGCCGGATAGCTACTCTGGACGCCATGGACTACGTATCCGCGCTCGTGCCCCCGGTCGTGATGGCCGCGTTCTTCATCGCTCTCGTGGTCACCATCGTCAAGAGCCAGGGCGGCCCGAACAAGGCCAAGGAGGACGCGGCCGTGGACGCCGCCCTCGCCCGCACCGAGGCCGCCCGCCAGGCGGACGGCTCCCCCTCCTGACCGGCGGGGCCGCCCCGCGGCCCCGTGTCCGTGGCACCCCCGAGGACGTACGCCCGCTATAGCGGCGTACGTCCTTTTTGTTGCGTTTCCTACGTCAATAACCGGTGCTCCCGGCCTCTCCCACTATGGTGGCGATGTGCCCCGTCAATTGGGAGAACTCGAAGACGCCGTCATGACACGCGTCTGGCAATGGAACCGCCCGGTGACCGTCCGGGAAGTCCTGGAGGATCTCCAGCAGGAACGGTCCATCGCCTACACCACCGTCATGACCGTCATGGACAATCTCCATCAGAAGGGCTGGGTACGGAGGGAAGTCGACGGCCGCGCCTATCGATATACCGCCGTCTCCACCCGCGCCGCCTACTCCGCCGCCCTCATGAACGAGGCCTGGTCCCAGAGCGACAACCCGGCCGCCGCCCTCGTCGCCTTCTTCGGGATGATGTCCTCGGAACAGCGCGAAGCGCTCAACGCCGCCATCCGCATCGTCGGCCACAACACCGTCGACGCGCCGCCCGCACCGGCCGAGGGTGCCGAGGGGACCGAGGGCCCGGGGCGATAACGTCCCCCCATGCCGTCGTCCCCCGCCACCACGCCCCCTTCGAAAGCCGTCACCGTACGCCGGGCCCGCACCAGCGACGTCGCCGCGGTCCGCCGCCTAGTCGACCCCTACGTCGGCCGCGGCATCCTGCTCGACAAAGCGACCGTGACGCTTTACGAGGACATCCAGGAGTTCTGGGTCGCCGAACGCGACGAGGACGCGGTCGTCGTCGGATGCGGCGCACTCCACGTCATGTGGGAAGACCTCGCCGAAGTGCGCACTCTGGCGGTCGATCCCGAGTTCAAGGGCGGCGGCGTCGGACATCAGGTGCTCGACAAGTTGTTGCACACCGCCCGATGGCTCGGGGTGCGCCGGGTATTCTGCCTGACCTTCGAAGTCGACTTCTTCGCGAAGCACGGCTTCGTCGAGATCGGCGAGACTCCGGTCGACGGAGATGTCTACAGCGAGCTCCTGCGTTCCTATGACGAGGGTGTCGCCGAGTTCCTGGGTCTCGAACGAGTGAAGCCGAACACCTTGGGCAACAGCCGGATGCTTCTGCACCTGTGACCGTATCGATCGCCGGGAACCCTAAGTCCGATCCCTATGTCCGAATCGCGCACGTTTCCCGCGTTCCCGGGCTTCTGAACCTCTGCCAGGGGTTTGTGTTTTTCCGGGAAAAGCGGTTTCCTTTCCGCGTACTGCATTTTCGATGAAAGGAAATCCGGTGGCACAGAAGGTTCAGGTCCTTCTTGTCGATGACCTCGACGGTGTCGAGGCGGACGAGACCGTGACGTTCGCGCTGGACGGCAAGACCTACGAGATCGACCTCACCACCGCCAACGCGGACAAGCTCCGCGGCCTGCTCGAGCCGTACACCAAGAGCGGCCGGCGCACCGGTGGCCGCAGCGCCGGTACGCGGGGCAAGGGCCGGGTCGCCGCCGGCGGCAGCCCGGACACGGCGAAGATCCGCGCCTGGGCGAAGGAGAACGGCTACAACGTGAACGACCGCGGCCGGGTGCCCGCGGAGATCAAGGCGGCCTACGAGGACGCGAACCGCTGACCCGTCGGCTGCCTGGACGCCGGGACCCGCGTCCGGGCGGACAGCAGCCGTGCCCGGTGGCACGCCCCGGCGGCGGCCGCCACGAGCCGTACGAGACAGGGGGCGCCGGCATCGCCCCGCACGGCGGTCCGCAGGGCCGGCAGCGAGGACTCCACCTCGCGGCCGGGCTCCGGAGCCCGCAGCCACACCGCGGCGCCCGGCGCGCCGGAACCGCTCCGTCCTGGGGGGACGGGCGCGGTCATCCGGCCGCCCGCGCCCAGCGCCACGAGATCCAGCGTGATCCCGCCCCAGTCCAGCCAGTCGAGCAGGCCGGGCAGCTCCTCCGCGGCGCCCGCGGCGACCAGGAGCCGCATCCGGCGCCCCATGAGGGCCACCGGGCCCGTGGCGTCGCCCATCCTGCGCAGCACCTCGCGGCCGGCCACGGCGGGCATCTCCAGGACGTCGAAGCGCACCCCTGTCACCAGCTGTACCGGCGGCCCCTCGACGGTCGACCAGCCCAGAACGTGCTCGTACCACCGCGCGGGGCTGTCATCGAGCGGCGAACGGGGCGGCGGGACGGTGAAGGCCATACCCCGGGAACTCCCTCCGGGACGCGTTGGTTACGCCCCGGGCTGACACAGCGTCGCCGGTCGACTGCACCGAGTGTCCTTGTTGAGGGCGTACGGGTGCATTCGAGAGCGCAAGGTTGTTCGCCCGTAGCGGAGACAACCGGGGTCCGCCGCATGGAGTGTCAGTCCTTACGGGTAAGACATTCCTAGTGGGGAGGGGCGACTCGCAGGCTTTGGCGTCTCACGTTCGCCATCGGCGTACAGAAGCCGGGGCTAACAGCTTGGCCTGCGGGAACATCGTCTCGCACCATCGGGTTGGAGCATTTGTCGGCTGTTCGGCAGCAGGTCTCCCCGCCAGAGAGGGGGTGATCCGGACGGATGTCGGCAGTTGGAATGAGCGGTCCCCGCTTGCGGGACTAAGCTGCGGAAGGACAGGGAGGGGATCGACCCCTAACTGACTGACCGCTCTGAGGAGCGATTAACGATGTTCGAGAGGTTCACCGACCGCGCGCGGCGGGTTGTCGTCCTGGCTCAGGAAGAAGCCCGGATGCTCAACCACAACTACATCGGCACCGAGCACATCCTCCTGGGCCTTATCCACGAGGGTGAGGGTGTCGCCGCTAAGGCCCTGGAGAGCCTCGGGATTTCGCTCGAGGCGGTCCGCCAGCAGGTTGAGGAGATCATCGGGCAGGGGCAGCAGGCCCCGTCCGGGCACATCCCCTTCACCCCGCGTGCCAAGAAGGTCCTGGAGCTGTCGCTCCGCGAGGCCCTCCAGCTCGGCCACAACTACATCGGCACCGAGCACATCCTGCTCGGCCTGATCCGCGAGGGCGAGGGCGTCGCCGCCCAGGTCCTCGTGAAGCTGGGCGCCGATCTCAACCGGGTGCGGCAGCAGGTCATCCAGCTGCTCTCCGGCTACCAGGGCAAGGAAGCCGCCACGGCCGGCGGTCCTGCCGAGGGCACCCCCTCGACGTCCCTGGTCCTCGACCAGTTCGGCCGGAACCTCACCCAGGCCGCTCGCGAATCCAAGCTCGACCCCGTCATCGGGCGCGAGAAGGAGATCGAGCGGGTCATGCAGGTGCTGTCCCGCCGCACGAAGAACAACCCGGTCCTCATCGGCGAGCCCGGCGTCGGCAAGACCGCCGTCGTCGAGGGCCTGGCCCAGGCCATCGTCAAGGGCGAGGTGCCCGAGACCCTCAAGGACAAGCACCTCTACACCCTCGACCTCGGCGCGCTGGTCGCCGGTTCCCGCTACCGCGGTGACTTCGAGGAGCGCCTGAAGAAGGTCCTCAAGGAGATCCGCACCCGCGGCGACATCATCCTGTTCATCGACGAGCTCCACACCCTCGTGGGTGCGGGCGCCGCCGAGGGCGCGATCGACGCCGCCAGCATCCTCAAGCCGATGCTGGCCCGCGGTGAGCTGCAGACCATCGGTGCCACCACGCTCGACGAGTACCGCAAGTACCTGGAGAAGGACGCCGCCCTCGAGCGCCGCTTCCAGCCCATCCAGGTCGCGGAGCCGTCGCTGCCGCACACGATCGAGATCCTCAAGGGTCTGCGCGACCGGTACGAGGCCCACCACCGGGTCTCCATCACCGACGAGGCCCTCGTCCAGGCGGCGACCCTGGCCGACCGGTACATCTCGGACCGCTTCCTGCCGGACAAGGCGATCGACCTGATCGACGAGGCCGGCTCCCGGATGCGCATCCGCCGGATGACCGCGCCGCCGGACCTCCGCGAGTTCGACGAGAAGATCGCCGGCGTCCGCCGGGACAAGGAGTCCGCGATCGACTCCCAGGACTTCGAGAAGGCGGCGTCTCTCCGCGACAAGGAGAAGCAGCTGCTGGCGGCGAAGGCCAAGCGGGAGAAGGAGTGGAAGGCCGGCGACATGGACGTCGTCGCCGAGGTCGACGGCGAGCTGATCGCCGAGGTCCTCGCGACCGCCACCGGCATCCCGGTCTTCAAGCTGACCGAGGAGGAGTCCTCGCGTCTGCTCCGCATGGAGGACGAGCTCCACAAGCGCGTCATCGGCCAGATCGACGCCGTCCGCGGCCTGTCGAAGGCGATCCGCCGTACGCGTGCCGGTCTGAAGGACCCGAAGCGCCCCGGTGGCTCGTTCATCTTCGCCGGCCCGTCCGGTGTCGGTAAGACCGAGCTGTCCAAGGCGCTCGCCGAATTCCTCTTCGGCGACGAGGACGCGATGATCTCCCTCGACATGTCGGAGTTCAGCGAGAAGCACACGGTCTCCCGCCTCTTCGGTTCTCCCCCCGGATACGTGGGCTACGAAGAGGGCGGCCAGCTCACCGAGAAGGTGCGCCGCAAGCCGTTCTCCGTCGTCCTCTTCGACGAGGTCGAGAAGGCCCACCCCGATATCTTCAATTCCCTTCTCCAGATCCTGGAGGACGGTCGACTGACCGACTCCCAGGGCCGGGTCGTGGACTTCAAGAACACGGTCATCATCATGACGACCAACCTCGGGACCCGGGACATCTCGAAGGGCTTCAACCTCGGCTTCGCGGCCCAGGGCGACACGAAGTCCAACTACGAGCGGATGAAGGCGAAGGTCAGCGACGAGCTGAAGCAGCACTTCCGCCCGGAGTTCCTGAACCGTGTGGACGACGTCATCGTCTTCCCGCAGCTCACCCAGGACGACATCCTCCAGATCGTCGACCTGATGATCGGCCGGGTGGACGAGCGCCTGAAGGACCGGGACATGGGCCTCGAGCTCTCCCAGTCCGCGAAGGAGCTGCTCGCCAAGAAGGGTTACGACCCCGTTCTGGGCGCCCGGCCGCTGCGCCGGACGATCCAGCGCGAGATCGAGGACACGCTCTCGGAGAAGATCCTCTTCGGCGAGCTGCGCCCCGGTCACATCGTGGTCGTGGACACCGAGGGCGAGGGTGAGGAGAAGAAGTTCACCTTCCGCGGCGAGGAGAAGTCGGCACTGCCCGACGTCCCCCCGATCGAGCAGGCGACCGGCGGAGCCGGCCCGAACCTCTCGAAGGACGCGTAAGCGCTCCACAGCGTGAAAAGGGGCGGCCCCGGACTCGGAAGAGTCCGGGGCCGCCCCTTTTCCCGTCCCCGGTCAGGTCAGGAGCCGGACGGTGGAGGGAAGGCGCTCGGCGCCGACGGTGGCGACACCCGAGGTGATGACGTACTCCAGTTCGCGCAGACCGGCGAGGGGGGCCAGGTCATGGGCCGGGCCGTGCGGCGCGGTCCCGAGGAGGTGCAGCTTGCGCAGGCCGGGGAAGGCCCGCGCGATCTGCTCGGCGAGGCAGCCGCTCGGGCCCGTGGGGCCGGCGCGGTCGAGAAGCAGGGAGAGGGAGCGCACCTGGGGGATGCGGGCCGCGTCCGGGCAGCTCGTCAGGGCGGCGCCCTCCAGGACGAGGGTCCGCAGGGAGCCCAGGGCGCGGATGTGGCCCCAGTCCTCCGCCGTGGACTCCATGACGGGGCCCAGGGTGAGCCGCACCAGAGGGGGGAGGCCGCTGAGGCAGGCCAGCCCCTGCTCGGGGCGGGTGTCCAGATAGAGGGAGCGCAGGCGGCTCTCGCCGGGAAGGGAGTCCAGCACCCAGTTCATGTCGGTCCCCAGCGCCAGGTTCTCCACCTCCCCGAGGAGCGGTCCCAGCGCCGCCAGCCCGTGGTCGGAGAGACCGGAGCGGAGATCGACGGAGGCCGGGCGGAGCCCCAGCCGGATCAGCTCCGCGGCCTGGGCGTCGGAGCGGATCGTATAGTCGAGGCCGTCCGGATCGAGCCGCGCGATGATCTCCTCGCCGTACGTCTCCGTGTCGTACCGCGCCCACCCCCACATCAGCTGGCTGCGGACGCGGACCTTCGGATGGCGGGTGAACCTCCGGAGGTACGGCAGGGCCGCGTCATGGGCGACGTGGGTCGCCGTGACCACCGCCATCAGGGCCGACTCCTCGTCCAGGCCCTCCGGCCCGGGCAACAGGTCGAGCACGGCCCGCCCCACCGAGGCCAGCTCACGGGCCTCCGCGCCGTCGCGCGGCGGGATCACCTCGGCCGTGCGCGCCAGGATGCGCTCCCGGATCCGCGGGGAGACCTCCGTCGCCTCCTCCAGGGCGGTCGCCGCCACCACCAGGATGCGGAGCTGGACGTTGCGGTCCGTCGCCGCGTCCGCGGCCTTCAGTAACTCGGTGAGGATCTCCTCGCACTCACGGGGGCGCGCGTGGCCGACGGCCATGCGGACGACGTCCTCCCACTGGTCGTCGGCCGCGTGCCGCACGAGGACGCCGATGTCCCACCGGTCCACCAGCGCCTTGGCCGCGAGGTGGTCCTGGAAGGTGCGGTGGACGAAGTCGACGCTGTCCGGGGTCGGCTCGCGCAGCAGCCCGCTGCGGTGCAGGAGATGGGTGAAGACCGCGTCCGGGTCGTCGAAGGCGGCCGCCTCGGGGACGTACGGCACCCGTTCCCGTACGAGCGACTCGGCGCGCGAGCGGTCCATCTGGGTCCGGCCGTTGAGCGTGAGCCAGTACGCGAGGCGCTGGATCAGCTGGATCTGCGGCGCCTCGCCCAGCTCGATCCCGTACGGCGCCCCCATGTCCCGCTCCCGGTCGCGCCGGGCCAGGAGCATGGAGAGCGCGGCTTCGTAGAGCGCCCTGCGGCCCCGGGGCAGGAAGCCGCGGCGGTCGCGGTGCAGCGCGCAGATCAGACCGCACATCAGGGGGTTGGTGGCGAGCTGGGCGACGTGGTCGGCGGTGCGCAGCGCGTCGAGGAGGGAGTCCTCGTACGGCTGCGCCTCGGGCCCCGCGGCCTGGTGCCAGCGCCGCACGAAGGTGGTGACCTCGGTGCGGGACATGGGGGAGAGGGTCAGCTCGGTGAAGCCGTCCGAGGCCAGCCAGTCGTCGCGTACGGCGGTGGGGCGGGAGGTCACCAGCCAGCGGTTGCCTTCGTAGGCGGCGAGGAGGTCGCGCAGCCAGCCCCGGGCGCGCTCACGCTCGGCTTCGGGCACCTCGTCGATGCCGTCGACGAGGATCAGTCCGCGTCCGGCGGCCAGGACCCGGTCGGCCCAGCCGTCGGGCGGGGTGAGGGGGCAGCCGGCGGCGGGGAGGAAGCGGTCGGGGGCGGGGAGCCGTTCGCCGTGGCGGGTGAGGGTGCGCAGCGGGAGGACGAAGGGGACGCGGTCCCGGAGGTACTCCATGCCTCCCGCCCGGTGCCCGGCCGCCGCCGAGACCGTGAGCCACTGGACGAGGGTGGTCTTGCCGGAGCCGGCGAGCCCGCGCAGCAGGACCTTGTCGTGGCGGGCGAGGGCGAGATCGGCGTGCAGGGTCTCCGCGGGGCGGTGTCCGGTGCCGGAGAGGTAGGGGAGCAGGTCCTCGGCCGCGATGGTGAGCGCGGCGGTGCCGTTCCCCTCCCTCCAGGCGTCGGCCGCCCCGGGCACCGAGAACCAGGGGCCGGCGGTCGCCGGGGCCGTCGCTTCGAGCGACAGGTAGGCCATGTCGAGCGGCCACTGGTCGGGGGAGTGGTGCAGGTCGACGCCGTAGATCGTCAGCCGGCCGTGCTTCTTCGCCAGGTGATCGCGGTAGCGCTCCTCGAACGCGGTGTCGCGGCCGTCCGCCCGCGGGGTGCGGCGAATGACCTCGTCGACCTTGGCGTTCAGCTCCTCCTGGCCCCGGGTCTGCTCCACCAGCGTGCGGGCCACGAAGGTGGGGCGTTCGGTGAAGAACTCCAGGATGTGGACGCAGGCCCACCGCGTGAGCCCGTCGAGGAAGTGGACGGAGTCCGTCGACAGGCCGTCCGGGGGCGGGGCCGCCTCGCGCAGGCGGTCCGCGAGGGCCGTGGCGCCGAGGTGGACGGCCTGGACGTCGTCCATGTCGAGGTCGCCGAGGGCGAGGAGGGTGGTCGCCAGGGTGTCGGTGACCGCTTCGGCCTCGTCGGCGGGGAAGGGTGCCTCGCCCGGGCCGGTCCGAGCCTGGTCGACGAGGGTGGCCGCCAGCCTGCGGACGTCCTTCTCGGTCAGCGTGCGCTGCGCGCCCCGGAAGGAGACGCGCCGGGAGAGGCGGATGCGGCGGGCGGCGCCGGTGAGGCCCGCGCCGGGGCCGTCCTGGACCAGGAGTCCTTTGATCAGCAGCCCGGCCGCGCTCGTGGCGAGCCGTGTGCCGATGAGTGCTGGATCCACTGCCGCCCCCGTCGTCGCCGTGCTCCCGACCCCTCCCGTCAGCGTAGTCAGCGACGGCCCGCCAAGGGCCTGATCGCGTGACCCAGGTCGCAATGGGGCGGCGGCCGCCGTGACAAGGCGCACAGGCGTTTTCGGGTGTACTAGCCGGAATAGTGATGACGTTCAGGGTGGAATCGGGACGTTCTGGTGCGGAGCATCGGGACTTTCGACCTATGGGGTCCCGAACCGTACGGGATACGGCCTCCCGGGCCTCTGGGGACAGGTCCGACGTGCGCGTAAACCGCTTCTCTTGGGCAGGTTTGTCCGTTTTTCGAGAGGGGTGTCCGAGGTCGTCAAGACCCGAACTTCCGAGGAGATCGCTACGACGAGATGTCGTAGATGGGGGGTTTGAGCCGGGATGGGCGTCCGGGTTACCAAGGTGTGGCAAGCCCGCCCGGCGCACCGCTCGCGTCGGGTCCCTTTCTGTCCCGGAGGTTTTCCCCCGTATGTCGAAGCGCGTTATGAACCCCGCCGCCCGTGTCACCGCTGTTGCTCTCGCCACCGCGGGCCTGGGGGCGTCACTGGTGGCCGGAGCAGGGTCCGCCTTCGCCGCCGAGGGCAAGGCCACCACCGCGTCCGTCGCCGCGACCGGCACGTCCGCCGCCGTCGCCGCGCAGGCCGACGCCCAGGCGCAGGCCGCCGCCAAGGCCGCCACCGTCAAGAAGGCCGCCAAGGCGGCCGTCGCGAAGAAGGCCGCTCCGAAGGCCGCCAAGAAGAAGGCCGCCTGGGTCAAGCCGGTCGGCGGCTACACCCTGACCGCCAGCTTCAACCAGGGCGGCTCCATGTGGTCCCACAAGCACTCCGGCCAGGACTTCGCCGTGCCGGTCGGCACCGCGGTCAAGGCCGCCGGCGCCGGCACCGTCGTGAAGGCCGGCCCGAACGGCGGCGGTGACGGCCCGGCGTACGGCAACGCCATCGTCGTCAAGCACGCCAACGGCAAGTACTCGCAGTACGCGCACCTCTCGAAGATCAACGTGTACCCCGGCCAGAAGGTCGGCGCCGGCCAGAAGATCGCCCTCTCGGGCAACACCGGCAACTCCTCCGGCCCGCACCTGCACTTCGAGATCCGTACGACCCCGAACTACGGTTCCGCCCTGAACCCGTCCGCGTTCCTGCGTACGGTCGGCGTCACCATCTGATTCGTACGACTCCCTACGGCGCCTGATGCGCCTGAGTGAGCAGATCGAGGGCGACCTCGAGGACGGCTTCGTGCTTCTCCTCGGGGTCGCCCTCGACGTTCTGCAGGAAGAACGTGCCGGCGTGCAGGGTGAAGATCGCGCTGACGCAGCGGACCCGGTCGGCCATCGCGAAGTCCGGCTCCTGCACCAGCTCCGTCACCTCGAGCATCCGCTCCTTGAAGGTGAGGCCGATGCTCAGCTCGCGCACGGTGGCCTGGTTCTCCTGCATGAAGCGGTACAGCGGGGCGGCGTCCAGCAGCGCCCGCTGGTACCTGCGCAGGGCCTCCTTGCGGGTCTCCAGGGTGCGCGGCTGCGCCCGCGCCCAGGTGATCAGCTCGTCCATGGGGCGGGTGAGGTCCTCGAAGAGCCCGATCAGGATGTCTTCCTTGGTCTTGAAGTGGTAGTACAGCGCCGCCTTCGTGACGTCGAGCCGCTCCGCGATCTCGCGCAGTGAGGTCTTCTCGTACCCCTGCTCGGCGAAGAGTTCGAGAGCGACGTCCTGAATGCGCTGGCGTGTGTTGCCTCGGGCCATGGTCTGCTCGCTCCCACCGACTTTTACTTACTTGACGCCCGGCTAGTGACGGGTCTACCGTCCCCCAGTGTAGTAACTAGCCGGGCGGCAAGTAAGTTCCCCCGGCGAGCACAGGGAACGACCGTACGAGACGGCCGTACGCAACCGGGGAGCAGGGAACATGGCGAGGACCGAGACCGACATACCGGCGGAGGGGACCGCACCACCGGCGGACGGCGGCACGGCCGCGGGCAACGGGTCGCCCGGGGGGAGCGGGAAGACGCCCGGAGGCCAGTCGGAGGCGCCCGCCGTGGACGACGGAGCCCCGAAGCCGCGCAGTGTCCGCGTGGTCCTGCTCGCCCTCATGATCGCGATGCTGCTCGCGATGCTGGACAACATGATCATCGGCACCGCCATGCCGACGATCGTCGGCGAGCTGGGCGGCCTCGCACACCTCTCCTGGGTGGTCACCGCCTACACCCTGGCCACCGCCGCCTCCACCCCCATCTGGGGCAAGCTCGGCGACATGTTCGGCCGGAAGGGCACCTTCCTCCTGTCGATCGTGATCTTCCTGCTCGGCTCGGCGCTCAGCGGCATGGCCCAGGACATGGGCCAGCTCATCGGCTTCCGGGCGATCCAGGGCCTCGGCGCCGGCGGCCTGATGGTCGGCGTCATGGCGATCATCGGCGACCTGATCCCGCCCCGTGAGCGCGGCAAGTACCAGGGCATGATGGCCGGTGTGATGGCTCTCGCCATGATCGGCGGACCGCTCGTCGGCGGCACCATCACCGACCACTGGGGCTGGCGCTGGTCCTTCTACATCAACCTGCCGCTGGGCGCCGTCGCCCTCGCGATGGTCACCGCCGTCCTGCACCTGCCGAAGAAGGAGCGCGACCGGTCCACCCGGATCGACTTCCTCGGCGCCGGACTGCTGACCGTCGGCATCACCGCGATCGTCCTCGTCACCACCTGGGGCGGCACGGAGTACGCCTGGGGCTCCGCCACCATCGTCGGACTGTCGGTCGCCGGTGTCGCCGCCCTCGCCGCGTTCCTGTGGGCCGAGACCCGCGCGAGCGACCCGGTCGTCCCGTTGCACATTTTCCGCAACGGCAACTTCACCCTCATGTCGGTGATCGGCTTCCTGACCGGCTTCGTCATGTTCGGCGCGGTCCTCTTCCTGCCGCTGTTCCAGCAGTCCGTGCAGGGCGCCTCCGCCACCAACTCCGGCCTGCTGCTCCTGCCGATGCTGCTGTCGATGATGGTCGTCTCGCTGGTCTCCGGCCGGATCACCACCAACAGCGGCAAGTACAAGATCTTTCCGATCATCGGTTCGGCGCTCATGGTGCTCGGCCTGTTCCTGCTCGCCCAGATGGACACCGGCACCTCGCGCCTCACCTCGGGGATCTACATGGCGGTGCTCGGTGCCGGCATGGGCTTCCTGATGCAGATCACGATGCTCGTCGCGCAGAACAGCGTCGAGATGAAGGACATGGGCGTCGCCTCCTCCACGACCACCCTGTTCCGGACCCTCGGCTCCTCCTTCGGCGTCGCGATCATGGGCGCGCTCTTCACGAGCCGGGTCCAGGACGAGATGGCGTCGCGCGGCGGCTCGGAGCTGACCCAGCAGTCGGCCCAGCTCGACGCGGCCTCCCTGGCGAAGCTGCCGGCCGCGCTGCGCGAGTCGTACCAGTACGCGGTGGCCGCCGGCACCCACTCCGCCTTCCTGGTCGGAGCGGCGGTCGCGGTGATCGGCGTCGTCCTCGCCTTCTTCGTCAAGGAGGTGGCGCTGCGCGGGGCCGGCCCGGAGCGCCCGCGGCCGGCGGCGGCGGAGGGCGACGGACCGAAGGTCGCGGAGACGGTCTGACGGGCTGACGACATGACGGCCTGACGACATGACGGTCCGGCCTGTACGGGACCGCGGCGGCCCCGGCGTTCTCGCCGGGGCCGCCGCGCGTCGTCCGGTCCTCAGGCGTGCCGGTTCGCCGTCCGCCGCGCCGGTCCTCAGGGGGCTGGTCCGCCGTCCGCTGTGCCGGTCCTCAGTCCGGGAAGCTGATCATCGGGAAGCTGCCGGTGTTCGTCGGCGCGTGGTCCGGCAGCCAGAGCACCGCGATCGCGCCGCCCGCCCCCTCCGGGGTCCCCTCCGGCGCCGCGTTGCGAAAGGTCAGCCGCGCGCCCAGCACCCGGGCCTGCCCGGCCGCGATCGTCAGCCCGAGCCCGTGCCCCTGCCCGGCGCGGTCGCTCGCGCCCGTACGGAACCGGCTCGGGCCCTCGCGCAGCAGCGCCTCGGGGAAGCCGGGGCCGTGGTCCCGGACCCGTACCACCCGGCCCTCGACCGTCACCTCGACCGTCGGCTTGCCGTGCTTGGCCGCGTTGGCGAGGAGATTGCCCAGGATCCGCTCCAGGCGCCGCGGATCGGTGCTGACCCACGACTCGTGGACCACGTGCACGACCACCGCCGGGTCCAGCGCCCGCACCCGCCGCTCGACGAACTCGCCGAGCGCGATCTCCTGGAGCTCGGCCCGCTCCGACGCGCTGTCGAGCCTGGCGACCTCCAGCACGTCCTCGACCAGCGTCCGCATCGCCTGCGCCCGGTCCCGTACCAGCTCGGTCGGGCGCCCCGGCGGCAGCAGCTCGGCCGCCGTCAGCAGCCCGGTCACCGGGGTGCGCAGCTCGTGCGCGATGTCCGCCGTGACCCGGCGCTCGGCCTCGATCCGCTCCTGGAGCGCGTCCGTGAGGGCGTCGACCGCCCGGGCCAGCTCGTCCGTCTCGTCGCGTACGACTCCGCCGATGGCATGGCGCACCCGTACGTCCGTGTTGCCCTGCGCGACCCTTCCGGCGGCCGCGGCGGCCTTGCGCAGCCGGCGCGACAGCTGGCCGCCGATGAGCACCCCGAGCGCGCAGCCGCCGACGACCACCGACACCGAGCCGATGATCAGGGCCCGGTCGAGATCCTTCATGATCGCCGCGCTGCGGTCGGCGAACGGGATGTGCAGCGACAGCACGTCCCCGTTGGCGAGCGGCACGGCCGCCCACACGTCGGGCGGGCCGCCGTGGCGGTGCTCCTGCACGAAGGTGCCGCGCCGCCTGTCCCGCATCAGCTGGTCGAGCTGCGGCGGCAGCATCGGATCGTTGATCTTGGTGCCGAAGCGCGGTTCCTTCGGCTTGGAGCTCTCGTACATGCGCTGGGCGAAGAGCAGCCGCTCCATCTGCACCTCGCGCGCGTTGTCGAGCATCGAGACGCGGGCGGAGTTGTGCACGACCAGGCTGAGGGTGACCGCGATGAGCGCCCCCACGGCGGCGATGGCGACCGAGATCTTCCAGCGGACCCCCGTACGCAGGGCGACCCGCCTCATCGCGTGGACCTCATCGTTCCGCTCTATCCCTTGAGCTTGTAGCCGAAGCCGCGGACCGTCTCGATCCGGTCCTGGCCGATCTTGGTGCGCAGCCGCTGGACATGGACGTCCACGACCCGGGTGTCGCCGCCCCAGCCGTAGTCCCACACCCGCTCCAGGAGCTTGTCACGGGAGAGCACCGTGCCCGGCGCGGTGGAGAACTCCAGCAGCAGCCGCATCTCGGTCGGGGTCAGCGACACCGGGGCGCCGCCCCTGAGGACCTCCATGCCGTCGGTGTCGACCTCCAGGTCACCGAAGACGAGGACCCCGCCCCCGCCCTCCTCGCCCCGGCCGGCCTCCCCGGCGGCGGGGCCGCCGGCGTGGCCGAAGCGGCGGAGCACGGCGCGGATGCGGGCGACGAGGACGGAGCCGTCGAAGGGCTTGGTGACGTAGTCGTCGGCGCCGGCCTCCAGGCCGAGGACGACGTCGATCGAGTCGGCCCGGGCCGACAGCATGATCACCGGAACGGTCGACTCGTCACGGATCCGCCGGCACAGGCTGACGCCGTCCATGCCCGGCAGCATCACGTCGAGCAGCGCGATGTCGGGCCGGTCGGCCCGGAACGCGTCGAGGCCCGACAGGCCGTCGGGCATGGCGGTCACCGTGAAGCCGTCCCGCTCCAGCGCGAGCTGCGTCGCCTCGCGGATCACATCGTCGTCCTCGACGAACAGCACATGGGTCTCGGCCATCGCGCGCCTCTCCCTTTCCTTTCCGTTCCCGCGCACGGTTCCCGCCCGCGTCCTTCCTTCACGACGTCCGGCGGCCGCGCGAGGTTGCCCGGCCGGTCAGCCGCCGCTCGACGGGCTGGGCGCGGTGCCGTCGATGCCGCCGTCGCCGACCGCGCGGCTGTAGTCGTTGTGCACCCAGTCGTGCTGGGTGAACCTGTTGCCCGACCAGCGGTACGTGATCACGTCCTCGCCCGAGGGGTACGTCATCGGGTCGCCCTCGGCGTACACCTGCTTGGTGACGACCAGGTCGCCCCGGTCGATCGTGGCGTACACGGCCGCGTCCTCGGCCATGAAGACGTTCTTGTACCGGTTGTTCTCCTCGCGGTACACGTACGTGCCGATACCGACGGCGTCCCCGCAGGTCATCACGTTGACGACGACGTCGGGGGAGGTTCCGCCGGTGAGGTTCCCGTACGAGGTGTCCACGGGGTACGCGTCCGCGGAACAGGGCTTCAGGTCGTCCTTGAGCCGCTCGCCGATCTTGGGGTCGGACTTGATGAGCGCGACGGGGTCGACCCGCTTGGCCGACTGCGGGCCGGGGGAGGCGGAGGGGGAGGCGGTCGACGGCGCCGAGGCCACCTCGGCCGGCCGTGCGGCGCCCTCGTCACGGGAGCCGGTGCCACCGGTCGAGCAGGCGGTCAGGGACAGCCCGACGGCGACGAGCCCGGCCAGTGCCGTGGTGCTCGCCGCCCGGACCGCGCGCTCGGCGCGGTCCCTGTGCCCTGCGGGGCCTTGCTCGTGAGGCTCTTGATGGTCGTGCTGTTCGTGATGCGGGTGGTGCTGACCGTGCTCGTGGTGCTGAGCATGCTCGGAGCATCCGTGATGTCCGTGGTGCTCGTGCTGTTCGTGGTGCTCGCGCTTCGTGCGGGAGTCGCGGTTCGCGCGGTTCTGGTGGGTGTCGGATCTGGCGCTCAGGCCGCGCACCGCTCCCGCCCCCGTTCGTTGCCTCGTGCCGTCGCCCGCTCGGTGCTCCGCTCGGTCGTCCGCTCCAGAGCGCGGGCGTCGGCGACACCGCGGCTCTCCAGCTCCTGGCGAAGCCGGGCCAGGGCGCGGTGGAGCGTGCTCTTCACCGTACCGGTCGACATGCCGAGCGCCGCCGCGGTCTCCTCGGTGCTCATCTGCTCCCAGTGGCGCAGGACGACGACGCTGCGCTGCTTGGGGGCGAGGACCTTGAGGATGTCCATGAGCAGGGCACGGTCGGCGTGCTGCTCGGTGGCGTCGTCGACGGAGGCGTCGGGCAGCTGCTCGGTGGGGACCTCTTCGAGCTTGCGGGCGCGCCACCACTCGGTCCGGGTGTTGATCATCACGCGGCGGAGGTAGGCGTCGGCGAGGGACTTGTCGGCGATCCCGTCCCACCGACCGTACGTCCGGACGAGCGCGGTCTGCAGCAGGTCCTGGGCGTCGACCGGGTCGGGCACGAGCCGTCGGGCGCTGCGCAGCAGCGCGTCCTGCCGAGTGCGTACGTACTCCTCGAAGTCGAGCACCTCACCGTGCGCCATCCGAACCGCCTCCGAACCCCGTGACCTGCCTGTTTGTGTGACGTCGACGACGCTACGGAGCACTTGTCACGAGGCTGTGCGGGGCAGCCGTCGGCGGACGCACGGCTGCCCATCGGTTGTGTAACAGGAGGGGGCGGGCGCCGGAGACGGGCCCGGCACGCGGGCCCGCCCGACATGACCTAGTGAGGGAGGCGGTAGAAGCCGTTCTCCAGGGGTTCGACCAGACCGTCCGCGACCAGGCCGTCGAGGGCGCGGGCACGCTGGACCGGTTCGTGCCAGACCGTGTCCAGGGCGGACTGCGGCACGGAGCCCACCGCCTCCCGCAGGACGGCCAGCAGCCTGCCCCGGACCTGGCGGTCCGTGCCGGCGTACGTCTGACCCCGGCGCGGCGGGCCGTCGTGCGCCGGCTTGCCCGCGAGGCGCCAGACGCACCGCGTGGCGATCGGGCAGCGCCCGCAGTCCTCGTTCTTCGCCGTGCAGACCAGCGCGCCCAGCTCCATGGAGGCGGCCGCCCAGCGGGCCGCCGTCGGCTCGTCCCGGGGCAGCAGCTCGCGCGCCAGCTTGCGCTCCGCCGCCGTCGTGGCGTTGGGCGGGTACTGGACCCCGGCCGCCGCCCGGGCGAACACCCGGCGGACGTTGGTGTCGAGGACCGCGTGCCGCTGCCCGTACGCGAACGAGGCCACCGCCGCCGCCGTGTACTCCCCGATCCCGGGGAGCGCCAGCAGCTGACCGTGCTCGCTCGGCACGTCCCCGCCGTGCCGCTCCGTTATGGCGACGGCCGCCGCGTGCAGCCGCAGCGCGCGCCGCGGATAACCGAGCCGGCCCCAGGCGCGTACGGCCTCGCCGGGAGCCTCCGCGGCCAGGTCGGCCGGGCGCGGCCAGCGCGCCAGCCACTGCTCGTACACCGGCAGGACCCGTACGACGGGCGTCTGCTGGAGCATGAACTCGCTGACCATCACGCCCCACGCCCCCGCCTCCGGGCGGCGCCAGGGCAGGTCGCGGGCGTGCCGGTCGAACCAGGCGAGGACGGGCCCGTGCAGCTCGGCGGGCTCGACGGCCGGGCCTGCGCCCCCGGCTTGGACGGCGGTCTGGTCGGCGGCCTGGTCGGCGGTCTGGTCTGCGGCTTGGGTGGAGGCTTGGGTGGCGGCCCGGGCCGCGGCCGGTCGGGCGTCGGTGGACGGGCCGGGGGCATCGGTCACGGAGGCGGCGGTGGTCTCGGAGGCGTCGGTCACGCGGGCGTCGGTGACGGGAACGTCGGTGGGGGAACCGTCGGTGAGGGGCGCGTCGATGGAAGTCATGGCACCTCCGATCCTGGCACGTTCAGTGCGCGCCGTGGCGCACGCCCTCGGGGCGCGTGGGGGCGTGTGGGCGCGGTCCGCGCCCCACGCACCACACCACCGCGCCGTTACCGCTCGCCCGGGCGCTCTCGACGAGGAACCGGACGGGCCGGGTCGCCGCCTTGACGACGACGTACGCGACCGCGCCGCCGAGCAGCAGGCCGGCCGCCACGTCGTGGGGGTAGTGGACGCCGACGAAGACCCGGGAGAACGCCATCAGCAGCGCCATCGGCACGGTCAGCAGCCCGAGCCCCCGCCACGACAGCGCGAGCGCCACAGCGGCGGCTCCCGCGATCGCCGCGTGGTTGCTCGGGAACGACCAGTCGCCGGTCGGCGGGCACGGGACCAGCGAGGCCGGCGCCCCCACCACCGTCCGGCACGGACGCTCCTCGTCCACCAGCGACTTGAACGACTCGCTCACCACGTAACCGAAGGCGGTCGCGAGGGGCGCGAGCAGGGCCAGCGCCGTCCAGCCGCTCGCCCCGGCCCGCGCCCGCCACCAGCCGGCCACGAACAGCACGCCGAACAGCAGCAGTCCCAGCTCGGTCCATGCCTCCGCGAGCTGTTGGAACCAGTGCGGTGTGGAGTGGGCGAAGCCCAGGATGTCGAGGTAGAGGTCGCCCGAGACGTCCGAGGGGGCCGGCAGGGCCGACAGGACCGTCGGTTCCGACAGGGGGGACGGGCCGGACGGGGGCGCGGAAGGGGAGACGTTGCTCATGATCGAGGACGCTAACCGGCCGCCGGTACTCCGGTTCCTCGGGGGGCCGCGGGAGCACGCCGCGCCCGAGTGAAGAGGGGGGCGGACGAGGGGGCGCACACGGGCCGCCGACGCGCTGGGTGTGATCATCGGCAAAACTTCTCGCTGAGGCGGCGGGTGGGGCGGGAGTTGGCGTCGATCTCTCGTAAGGTTCGTGGCGTGGGATCACTGCGCAATCCGGTCGGGCCGCTTCCCTCCTCCATCTACTGGCGACGGAGGGCGGTCGCGCTGTGCCTGATCGCCCTGGTCGCGCTGCTCGCCCTCTGGGCCGTCACCTTCGGTGGCGGCGGCGGAAAGAGGTCGAGCGACGGCGCCAACGGCGCTTCCCCCGCGCCCTCGATCACCCCCGGGCCCTCCGGTTCCGGTCCCGCGATCAGCCAACAGCCGGGCGGACGCGACGAGTCGGGCGGATCCGGCTCCTCCGGCACCTCCGGCGAGAACTCCGGCGGGAACACCGAGGGCGGAGCGAACGCGGGCGCGGCCGCCGGCGGTGACGGCACGGGCGACGGCGTGGGCAAGAACGGCGACACGGACGGCGCGGGCGGCGACGGCGGGGCCGGGACGGGTTCGGGTCAGCAGATCCCGGCGAACTCCCCGCTGCCGAACTGCGCTCCGGGCGCACTCCAGTTGACGCTCAAGAGCGCCAAGGTCTCCTACGAGCCGGGCGAGAAGCCGCGCTTCCACCTGGTCGCCAGGAACACCTCCGCCGTCGACTGCAAGGCCGACTTCGGTCCCCGCAACGCGGTTCTGACGATCAGCGACACCAAGGACGACGAGCTCTGGTCCTCCCAGGACTGCCCGCGCCCCGCGACCGGCGTCCTGCTCCGGGTCCCGGCCCGCGCCACGATCACCCACACCGTGGAATGGGACCGCGGCCAGAGCGCCCCGCGCTGCGCGACGGCCCCCGCGGGACCCGTCGGTCCTGGGACGTATCTGGTGGAGGCGGCGATGCCGGGCGTGAAGGTCCTCCCGGCGTCGTTCACGCTGGCGAAGGACTGACGCGAGGGCCTCGACCGCGAGTGGCCCGACCGCGAGACGCCTGACCGTGAGGGGCCCCTGTACGCGAGGACCCCGACCGCGAGACGCCTGACCGCGAGACGGCTGACCGCGAGGGGCATGTCCGCGCGGGGCTGCCGACGGCCGGCTGAGGGGGCGCGGGGCCGACGGGCCCTACACGTACCGTTCGAGGATCGAGGACTCGGCGAGCCGGGACAGGCCCTCGCGGACGCTCCGCGCCCGCGCCTCGCCGACACCGTCCACGGTCTGCAGGTCGTCGACGCTCGCGGCCAGCAGCTTCTGCAGGCCGCCGAAGTGCTCGACCAGCCGCTCGATGATGGCGCCCGGGAGCCGGGGGACCTTGGCGAGGAGCCGGTAGCCGCGCGGCGAGACGGCGGAGTCCAGGGTCTCGGGGGAGCCGCTGTAGCCCAGCGCCCGCGCCACGATCGGCAGCTCGAGCAGCTCGGCGTGGGTGAGCGCGTCGAGCTCCGTGAGCGCCTCGGAGACCGTACGGGACCGCTTGGCCGTCGGCTCGGGGACGTAGTCGCGGATGACGAGCTCGCGCTCGGGCTCGACGCCCGCGATCAGCTCGTCGAGCTGGAGCGAGAGCAGCCGGCCGTCGGTGCCCAGCTCGACGACGTACTCGGCGATCTCGGTGGCGATCCGGCGGACCATCTCCAGCCGCTGGGCGACGGCGGTCACGTCGCGGACGGTCACCAGGTCCTCGATCTCCAGGGCGGAGAGCGTGCCGGCGACCTCGTCCAGGCGGAGCTTGTACCGCTCCAGGGTCGCGAGCGCCTGGTTGGCGCGCGAGAGGATCGCGGCCGACTCCTCCAGGACCCGGCGCTCACCGTCGACGTACAGCGCGATCAGGCGCATCGACTGCGAGACGGAGACCACCGGGAATCCGCACTGCTTGGAGACGCGGTCGGCGGTGCGGTGCCGGGTGCCGGTCTCCTCGGTGTGGATGGAGGCGTCCGGGACGAGCTGCACGCCCGCGCGGAGGATCTTGGTGATGTCCTTGTCGAGGATGAGCGCGCCGTCGAGCTTGCACAGCTCGCGCAGACGGGTCGCGGTGAACTCCACGTCCAGCACGAAGCCGCCGGTGCACATCGATTCGACCGTCTTGTCCATGCCGAGGACGAGGAGGCCGCCGGTGTTGCCCCGGAGGATGCGCTCCAGACCGTCGCGCAGGGCGGTGCCGGGGGCTACGGCGCTGAGCGAGGCGCGCATCAGCGCTTCGACGCCGGAGCCCGCGCCGGACTTTCCGGGACCTGCTGCCCCGTCCTTGGCTGCCACTGCACTCCTCCGGCTCGTACGGATGGGCGAGACCAGGGCAAAGTCTAGCGACACGACCCGACGCCCCTCTGCCGCGCGCCGCGCGACCCCGTGCGGGGCCTGCCCCGCCGACCGCTCCGCTACACCGCCGGACGGCCTCGTCCTGGCTCTCCTCCCCCTCTTCCCCGCGCGTCCTGACCGGCTTCTTCGCCGACGCCTAGCCCTCTTCCCCGCCGATGCCTAGCGCTCTTCCCCGCTCATGCCCAGCCCTCTTCTTCGCCGACGCCCAGCCCTGTTCCCCGCCGATGCCTAGCCCTCTTCCGCGTTCGCGCCCTTCGCCGCGGCCGGGCGGCGGCTTCGCGGCAGGACCCGCAGCGCGTCGCCCATGTCCGCGACCTCCGTCACCTTCATGCCGGCCGGGACCTTGCCCGGGTCCGTGGGGACCAGGGCGTGGGTGAAGCCGAGCCGGTGCGCCTCGGCCAGGCGGCGCTGGACGCCCGTGACCCGGCGGACCTCGCCCGCCAGCCCGACCTCCCCGATGGCGACCAGGTTCTTCGGCAGCGGGGTGTCGCTGGCGGCGGAGGCCAGGGCGAGGGCGATCGCCAGGTCGGCGGCCGGCTCGGAGAGCTTCACCCCGCCGACCGTCGCCGAATAGATGTCACGCTTGCCGAGCGCGGTGATCCGGCCGCGCTGCTCCAGCACGGCGAGCATCATCG
Organism: Streptomyces sp. NPDC048353; assembly: GCF_055587165.1. Taxonomy (NCBI): domain Bacteria; kingdom Bacillati; phylum Actinomycetota; class Actinomycetes; order Kitasatosporales; family Streptomycetaceae; genus Streptomyces; species Streptomyces sp. NPDC048353. The sequence continues at coordinate 704,098 of NZ_JBVJGU010000005.1, forward strand.
ACACCCGGGACGTCTCCAGGCCGGAGGTCGTCCGCCGCGGCGACGGGATCTGCGAGTCCACCGTCAGGGCCTGGACCTCGGCGACGAGCGGCCTGCGCCCCTCCAGGGTCACCGTCAGACAGGTCCCCGGCACGGCCGTGTCGCGGCGGGTCAGGAAGAGGCCGGACGGGTCGGCCAGCCCGGTGATCCCCTCGTCGTGCAGCTCGAAGCAGCCGACCTCGTCCGTCGCTCCGTACCGGTTCTTCACGCCCCGGACCAGCCGCAGGCGCGCGTGCCGGTCGCCCTCGAAGGAGAGCACGACGTCGACCAGGTGCTCCAGGAGCCGGGGGCCGGCGATGGCGCCGTCCTTGGTCACATGGCCGACCAGGAGCGTGGACATCCCGCGCTCCTTCGACGCCCGGATCAGCGCCCCGGCGACCTCACGGACCTGCGCCATGCCGCCCGGCGCCCCGTCGATCTCCGGGGAGGCCACCGTCTGCACCGAGTCCATGATCAGCAGTGAGGGCTTGACGGCGTCGAGATGTCCGAGGACGGCCGACAGATCGGTCTCGGCCGCCAGGTACAGGTGGTCGCTCAACGCGTTGATCCGGTCCGCGCGCAGCCGGACCTGACTGGCGGACTCCTCGCCCGTCACGTACAGCGTGCGGTGCTCGTCGCTCGCGGCCTTCGCGGCGACGTCGAGCAGCAGCGTGGACTTGCCGACGCCGGGCTCGCCCGCGAGCAGCACGACCGCGCCGGGCACGAGCCCCCCGCCCAGGACCCGGTCCAGCTCGTCCACACCGGTGGAGCGCGCGGTGGCCTGCCGGCCGTCGACCTGGCCGATGGGCAGCGCGGCGGTCGAGACACGGCCGGCGGCGGTGGTGCGGACGGCGGGCGCGCCGTACTCCTCGACCGTCCCCCAGGCCTGGCACTCGGGGCAACGGCCGAGCCACTTGGCGGTCGTCCAACCGCACTCGGTGCAGCGGTAGGACGGCCTGTCCTTGGCGGATTTCGTACGGGCAGCCATGGACCGAACCGTAGCGGTCCGCACTGACAACGCGTCCCGGGAGTGATGCCGTCACCGGCTCACCCCTCGGAATGAACGATTCCTGTCCCCTTTCGAGGGATACCTTCACCCGTAAGGATTAAAAGTGTTCAAGGGGTGCGAAGAGGCCGCTCCGCCTTGCCTACGGTCGCCCAGTGACGAGCAGCAGGCTGGAACCCCCTACCCACACCACCGGCGCACACCGGGCGCACCGCCGCGCGCCGTCCCACGCCGCCGGAAGCGCCCCGACCGGCGCACCGTCCGGCACAAAGGCCGCCCCGGCCGCCAAGGCCGGAGCCGGAGCCGACGCGCGCGCCGGTTCCCGTACACACGGTCGTCGCTCCCCGTCCCGTGACGAGCCCGTCCACGAGCCCTGTCTCGACGGCCTGTTCACGTACTGCCTGTCCGTGCTCTGCGACCACGACACGGCGACCGCCGTCCTCGGCGACGTCCTCGCCCTCGCCGAACGCCACCGCGGCCGCTGCCCCTCCGACGAGGAAGGACGCCGGGCGTGGCTGTACGCGCTCGCCCGCTGGGCCTGCCTGCGCACCCTCGGCGAGCAGCGCCGCAAGCGCCAGGGCGGCGCCCACAGCGGCCGTCAGGCCGCCGGGAAAGGGGACGCGGAACGGGCCCGGGACGCGGACGGGAGCGCCGACGAGACCACCGGAGCCGCTTCCGCTACGGACGCCCACCGCCGCCGCGCCGAGCTGTCCCTGCTCGCCTGGCCCGAGGCCGCCGGTACGACCCCGGAGCAGCGCGAGGCCCTGGAGCTCGCCGTCCGCCACGGCCTCGGGCACCGGGGCGTCGCCGCCGTGCTCTCCCTCGACCCGCTCGCCGCGCGCGAACTGCTCTCCTCCGCCGCCTGCGAGGTGGAGCGGACCAGGGCCGCCCTCGCGGTCGTCGAGACCGGCGGCTGCCCCGCCGTCGCCCGCCTCACCGGCGACCACCAGGTGCTGCTCTCCGCCGCCCTGCGCGCCGAACTCGTCCGCCACGTCGACGACTGCCCGCGCTGCCGCCGGGCCGCCGAACGCGCCGGCGCGGGCGGCCCGTGGCCCGGCGCGGCGGCGGACGCCCCCGCGCGGCTCCCGCTGGTCCCGGCGCCCCCGCCCGCGGCGTGCGCGGCGGCGGGCATCCCGCGCGCGCGTGCCGGTGCCCCGCGCTTCGGGCCCACCGGTTTCCCGATGGACCCCAAGGACCACGCGGCCCGGCGCGACCGGATGCGCGCCCGGGCGGTCACCACCACGGTCGTCGCCGCCGTCGTCGCCGCCCCCGTCCTCGCCCTGTGGGCCTCGTACCGCGGCGACCCCGCGACGGGGGAGGGCAGGGCCGGAGCGCCGGTCACCGCGCGGGAGTCCGAGGACGCGGGCGGCCTGGACGGCGCCCCGAACGACCGGTACGAGAACACCGGCAACGCCCGCACCACCCCCGACCCGCGCTTCACCCAGGGCAGCCGCTCGCCCGACGTCTCGGTCGAGGTGATCAGCCCGGGCGGCCCCACCGGACCGACCCTCCCCGGGCAGCCGGCCGCCGGCCGGATCACCGTCTCCGCCCACGGGAACGGCGCCACCACGACGCTCACGCTCACCAACTCCGGCGGCTCGTCCGTGGACTGGTCCCTGTGGACGGACGGACCGTGGCTGTACGTCTCCCAGTCGTCCGGAACCCTCCGGCCGGGGCAGTCCGTGACGGTCCGCGTCCACGTCGACCAGGCGCGCGAGCCCTCGGGGGCCTGGTCGGCCCGGGTCGGCGTGAACCCCTCCGGCGCGGTGGTCCGCATCCACGGCCGCGGCGCCACCACCCCGCCGCCGACCACCGAGGAACCCCCGCCCACGACGGACCCGACGACCCCGCCACCCACCACGGACCCGACCACCCCACCGCCGACGACGGAGGAACCGCCGCCGACGACCGATCCCACGGACCCGACGAGCCCGCCGCCGACGACGGAGGAACCGCCCCCGACGACCGGCGAACCGACCCCGTCCACCGACCCGGGAACCCCGGGCGACACGGGGTCCCCGCCTCCCTCGTGACCGGAGAGCGCGGCGGCCGCCGGACGGCGGCGGGCGTGGCGGGAAGGCCCGCCGGGCTCAGGACGGCCGGACGCTCCCAGGACAGCCCGGAGCTCTCAGGACAGCCGGTCCTGGACCGGTCGGCCGCCGGGCGTCGGCGGGCTCACGGGGTCGGCCGGGTGCGGGGCCACCAGCGGCAGCTGGGACGCGAGGCGCGCCTCGCACAGCTCCACCAGCACGTCGTACGCCTCCTTGCCCATGAGCTCCGTCAGCTCGGGCCGGTACGTCACGTACACCGGCTCCCCGGCCCCGTGCGCCGAGGTCGCCGAGGTGCACCACCAGTGCAGGTCGTGACCTCCCGGGCCCCAGCCACGACGGTCGTACTCCCCGATCGAGATCTGCAGGACGCGGGTGTCGTCGGGCCGGTCGATCCAGTCGTACGTACGCCGCACCGGCAGCTGCCAGCAGACGTCCGGCTTGGTCTCCAGCGGCTCCTTGCCCTCCCGGAGGGCCAGGATGTGCAGCGAGCAGCCGGCGCCTCCCGCGAAACCGGGACGGTTCTGGAAGATGCAGGACCCCTCCCAGCGCCGGGTCTGCCGGTCACCGTCCTCGTCGAGCTGCGTCCAGCCGGTCGCGGTGCCGACGTCGTGGAACTGCCACAGCTCGGGCGTGAGCCGGTCCACGTACGAGGCGACCCGCTTCTCGTCGTCCTCGTCGGAGAAGTGGGCGCCCAGCGTGCAGCAGCCGTCGTCGGCGCGGCCGGCCTGGATGCCCTGGCAGCCGCTGCCGAAGATGCAGCTCCACCGCGAGGTGAGCCAGGTCAGATCGCAGCGGAAGACCTGCTCGTCGTCGGCCGGGTCGGGAAACTCCACCCAGGCCCGCGCGAAGTCCAGGCCCTTCTCGTCGGGTTCGGGCGCGACGCCCTGCTTCTTGGAGATCGCGGGCTCCTTGGAGGCCTTGCGAGCCTTGAGCGGAGTGGTGGCGCTGTCGCCGCCACTGGCTTTGTCCGGCTTCGCCTTTTTCGTCTTGGGCACACCACAAGCGTATGCGCGCGGGCGCAGTAGCGTTCCGCCCATGAGACTCGGAGTCCTCGACGTCGGTTCGAACACGGTGCACCTGCTGGTGGTGGACGCCCACCACGGCGCACGGCCCCTGCCCGCCCACTCCCACAAGGCGGAGCTGCGCCTCGCCGAGCTGCTCGACGAGCACGGCGCCATCGCGCCCGCCGGGGTCGACCGGCTCATCGCCACGGTCGTGGACGCGCTCCAGGCGGCGGAGGACAAGGGCTGCGAGGAGGTGCTGCCGTTCGCGACCTCCGCGGTGCGCGAGGCGACGAACGCCGACGCGGTCCTGGCCCGGGTCCAGGAGGTGACCGGCGTCGACCTCCAGGTCCTCACCGGCGAGGAGGAGGCGCGCCTCACCTTCCTCGCCGCCCGCCGCTGGTTCGGCTGGTCCTCCGGGAAGCTGCTCCTCCTCGACATCGGCGGCGGCTCCCTGGAGATCGCGTACGGCATAGACGAGGAGCCGGACGCGGCGGTCTCGCTTCCGCTGGGCGCGGGGCGGCTGACGGCCGGCTGGCTCCCCGGCGACCCCGCCGACGCGGCGGACGTCAAGGCCCTGCGCCGCCACGTCCGGGCCCGGATCGCCCGTACCGTCGGCGAGTTCACCCGCTTCGGCAAGCCGGACCACGTCGTCGCCACCTCCAAGACCTTCAAGCAGCTGGCCAGGATCGCCGGGGCGCCCGGATCCGGCGAAGGGCTCTACGTCCAGCGGGACCTCAGCCACCGGTCCCTGGAGGAGTGGGTCCCCAAGCTCGCCGTGATGACGGTCCAGGAGCGCGGGGCCCTCCCCGGCGTCTCGGAGGGCCGCGCCCCGCAGCTCCTGGCGGGCGCGCTGGTCGCCGAGGCCGCGATGGACCTCTTCGGCATCGACGACCTCGAGATCTGCCCCTGGGCCCTCCGCGAGGGCGTGATCCTCCGCCGCCTGGACCACCTCCCGGAGGGATGACGGGCGGACCCGCGGCCGGAGGGGGTACGGAGCGGACACGCGCCCCGGCGCGAGGCGGACCCGCGGCCGGAGGGGTACGAGCGGACCCGCGCCCCCGGCGCGAGGCCGGCCCGCACGCGCCTCGGCACGCGCCTCGGCGCGCGCCGCCCGCTCCCGTACGCCCCGGGAACCACCCCGCACCGCCCGGAGACCCGCACCCCCGCACCGCCCCTTCCACCCGGCCGGGCGTGTGTCCTCCCCCACGCGCGCGTGGCCCCGCCCCGCCGCACCCGCACAGCCCGGGACCCCCCGGGAGACCCCCTGGGACCTCCGGGAAGCCCGGCAACGCGCGCGTGCCCGGCGCTCCGGAGAGCGACCGCCCGGTGCCGTACGTGACCGGAACCACCTCCCCGGGGCCCGGGCCCGCCCCGTACCCTGTCCTTCGTGGCAGAACCAGTGGTGCGCGTCCCGGATGCGAAGGTCGCCCTGTCGACGGCCTCGGTCTATCCGGAGTCGACGGCGACGGCCTTCGAGATCGCCGCACGCCTCGGCTACGACGGTGTCGAGGTCATGGTCTGGACCGACCCCGTCAGCCAGGACATCGAAGCGCTGCGCCGGCTCTCGGACTACCACGAGGTCCCGATCCTCGCCGTCCACGCCCCCTGCCTCCTCATCACCCAGCGCGTCTGGTCCACCGACCCGTGGGTCAAGCTCCAGCGCGCCCAGGCGGCCGCCGAGAAGCTCGGCGCCTCCACCGTCGTCGTCCACCCGCCGTTCCGCTGGCAGCGGCAGTACGCCCGCGACTTCGTCACCGGCATCTGGCGGATGGCCGACGAGACCGACGTCCGGTTCGCCGTCGAGAACATGTACCCCTGGCGCTACAAGGACCGCGAGATGCTCGCGTACGCCCCCGAGTGGGACGTCACCAAGGACGACTACCGCCACTTCACCGTCGACCTCTCGCACACCGCGACCGCCCGCACCGACGCCCTCGCCATGGTCGACCGCATGGGCGACCGGCTCGGTCACGTCCACCTCGCCGACGGCAGGGGTTCCGCCAAGGACGAGCATCTGGTCCCCGGCCGCGGCACCCAGCCCTGCGCGGAGGTTCTGGAACGCCTCGCCCACATCGGCTTCGACGGGCACGTCGTCGTCGAGGTCAACACCCGCCGCGCGATGTCCGCCGCCGAACGCGAGGCCGACCTGGCCGAGGCCCTGGCCTTCACCCGCCTCCACCTCGCCTCGGCGACCGCGCAGCCGGGGCGGGTCCCCCGCTCATGACCGCACCGGCCCCGCGCCGGCGCGGCCGCCCCTCCCGTACCGCGGAGGACCGCGGACCGGGGGCCCGGCAGCGGATCATGGAGGCGGCCCGCGCGCAGTTCGCCGAGCGCGGCTACGACAAGACCTCCGTGCGCGGCATCGCCAAGGCCGCCGGGGTCGACCCGGCGCTTGTGCACCACTACTTCGGTACGAAGGACGAGCTGTTCGCGGCCGCCGTCGAGATCTCCTTCGAACCCGCCCTCGTCGTCCCGCAGGTCCTCGGAGGCCCGCTCGACGGCATCGGGGAGCGCCTCGCCCGCTATTTCATCGGTGTCTGGGAGAACCCCGCGACCCGCGCCCCGCTGCTGGCCATCATCCGCTCCGCCCTCACCCACGAGGCGGCGGCGAAGGTGCTCCGCGGCTTCGTCCTGCGCCGGCTCCTGGAACGCGTGGCCGCCGACCTGGAGGTCCCGGACCCCAAGTTCCGCGCGGAGCTGGCCGCCTCGCACATGATCGGCATCGCGATCCTGCGGTACGTCATCCAGGTCGAGCCGCTGGCCTCCGCCGACCCGGAGGAGATCGTGGCCCTGGTGGCCCCCACACTCCAGCGGTACCTGACGGAGGCGTGACCCGCGGATCACCCCCCGTGGCTCACGCCGCACGGATGCCCGAAAGCTGAACACCAGGTCCGGCATACGGACAGCCTGTCCAGATCTTGGAGCGGCGGCGTACGCTCGAAAGCAAGCACACCCGTCACGAGGAGCGAGCGACGATGCCCGAGCTGAGGTCCCGCACTGTCACCCACGGCCGCAACATGGCGGGCGCACGCGCCCTTATGCGCGCCTCCGGTGTACCCGGCGCGGACATCGGCCGGAAGCCGATCATCGCCGTCGCCAACTCCTTCACCGAGTTCGTGCCCGGCCACACCCACCTCCAGCCGGTCGGCCGGATCGTCTCCGAGGCCATCACGGCCGCCGGGGCCATCCCGCGCGAGTTCAACACGATCGCCGTCGACGACGGCATCGCGATGGGCCACGGTGGCATGCTGTACTCCCTGCCCTCCCGCGACCTGATCGCGGACAGCGTGGAGTACATGGTCGAGGCGCACTGCGCCGACGCGCTGATCTGCATCTCCAACTGCGACAAGATCACCCCCGGCATGCTGAACGCCGCGCTGCGCCTCAACATCCCGACGGTCTTCGTCTCCGGCGGTCCGATGGAGTCCGGCAAGGCCACGCTGGTCGACGGCACGGTCCGCACGCTCGACCTGGTCGACGCGATCTCCGACGCCGTGAACGACAAGATCTCGGACGAGGACATCCTCCGCATCGAGGAGAACGCCTGCCCGACCTGCGGGTCCTGTTCCGGCATGTTCACCGCCAACTCGATGAACTGCCTGACCGAGGCCATCGGCCTCTCCCTCCCCGGCAACGGCTCGGTCCTCGCCACCCACACGGCCCGCAAGGCGCTGTACGAGAACGCCGCCCGCACGGTCGTCGACATCACCCGGCGCTACTACGACGAGGACGACGACTCCGTCCTGCCGCGCTCGATCGCGACCCGCGCGGCCTTCGAGAACGCCATGGCCCTCGACATCGCCATGGGCGGCTCGACCAACACGATCCTGCACCTGCTCGCCGCCGCGCAGGAGGCCGAGCTGGACTACGGCCTGTCCGACATGGACGCGGTCTCGCGCCGGGTCCCGTGCCTGGCGAAGGTCGCCCCGAACGTGGCGCCCGGCGGCACGTACTACATGGAGGATGTCCACCGCGCAGGCGGCATCCCCGCCATCCTCGGCGAGCTGTACCGCGCCGGCCTCCTCAACGAAGACGTCCACACCGTCCACTCCCGCTCCATCAAGGAGTGGCTGGAGACCTGGGACGTGCGCGGCGGCTCGCCGTCCGAGGAGGCCGTCGAGCTGTGGCACGCGGCGCCCGGCTGCGTCCGCTCCGCGACCGCCTTCTCGCAGTCCGAGCGCTGGGCCTCCCTCGACACGGACGCGGCCGGCGGCTGCATCCGCGACGCGGCCCACGCCTACTCGAAGGACGGCGGCCTCGCGGTCCTGCGCGGCAACCTGGCCGTCGACGGCTGCGTGGTCAAGACGGCCGGTGTCGACGAGTCGATCTGGACGTTCGAGGGCCCGGCGGTCGTCTGCGAGTCGCAGGACGAGGCCGTCGAGAAGATCCTCAACAAGCAGATCAAGGACGGCGACGTCGTCGTCATCCGCTACGAAGGCCCGCGCGGCGGCCCGGGCATGCAGGAGATGCTCTACCCGACGTCCTTCCTGAAGGGCCGCGGCCTGGGCAAGACCTGCGCCCTGGTCACGGACGGCCGCTTCTCGGGCGGTACGTCGGGCCTGTCGATCGGCCACGCCTCACCGGAGGCGGCCTCCGGCGGCACGATCGCCCTGGTCGAGGACGGCGACCGCATCCGCATCGATATCCCGACCCGCGCGATCGAGCTCCTGGTCGACGACGCGACCCTGGCGGCCCGCCACGAGGCCCTGGCCGGCGTCTACGCCCCGAAGAACCGCCAGCGCAAGGTCTCGGCGGCCCTCCGCGCCTACGCGGCGATGGCAACCAGCGCCGACAAGGGCGCGGTGCGCGACGTGACCCGCCTGGGCTGACCCGAGCCGCCGGCCCCTCGCGGGGGGCGGGTGAGCCGGCCCCTCTTCGTGCCGCCGAGTACGGCGCGAAGGGGGGCTTCTGCGGCTCGTCCGTCCGCTCACGTACGCCGCCAAGGTTCTCTCCGACCCGCTCGCCGCTCGTGGCCGGACCCCTCGGGGGAGCGACCCGCTCGCCGCCAGGGCCCGGGCCTCTCGGGGCAGCGAACCGTCCCCCGCATAGGGCGGGCCGCGGCCCCTCGGGGAAGCGAACCGCTCCCCGGGCGGGTCGCCGGGCACGGTGACCCACCCGGATCGCCGGCCACTCACGCCGCGTAGAGCCCCGCCCGCATCGTCAGGCACTCACGCCGCGGGACCTACCCCCTCACCACGCCCCCGGGTCGCGCGCGTCCACCGCGAAGACCGACCCGTCGGGGGCGGTCGCGTAGACCCGGTCCCCGGTCACCACCGGCGCCGGGACGGTCGTGGCATAACCGAGCCGCCCGTCGCGCAGGCGGGGCTTCGTCTGGCCGAGGAGGGCGCCCCGCGCCGTGTCGACGGCGAGGAGGCGGCCGTCGGACGCGGAGAGGTACAGCCGGGCGCCGTCGGCGGTCACGACGGGCGCGGAGACGTTTCCGGCGGCCGTCTCCAGCTCCCACAGGACCCGCCCGCCCGGCGCGGCCGTGTCCAGGGCGGTCAACTGCCCCCGCGGGGTCAGCAGATAGGCGATGTCGCCCCGGACCGCGATCGTGGGCTCGTCCAACCGGAACGGCAGCGCCACCCGCCGCACCGTCCCCGCCGCCCCGGCGGCCCCGGGCTCGTACCGTACGACCGCGTCGATCTGCGAGTCGCTGTTCGCGGAGCGCAGGAACAGCGCCCCGCCCGCCCCCATCCCCACCGGCACCAGATCCCCCTCCAGCCGCGTCTGCCAGACGAGTTCACCGGTACGCGGCCGCAGCGCCCCGACGCGGGTCCGCTTACCGCTCCCGGCGGCCGTCGCCGTCTCGAAGACCGGCAGGAGACCGGTCGCGGGGTCGTACGAACCGAAGCGGGGAGCCGTGAACCCGCGCAGGGCGTACGTGCGGCGCTGCGCGCCGGTCGCGCTGTCGACGGCCCGGACGCCCCCGGCCGACGTGGGGAAGAGGAAGGTGTCACCGGCCGGAACGGCTCCCTCCTGGCGGGCGGCACCGCTCGTGTCCCACCGCGCGGCCCCGTCCTCGCGGCCGTACGTACGGAGCGTGCCGTCGGCGGCGACGACCCCGAGGACACCGCCCGCGGCCAGGGGCCCGGCGACCGGATCGTCGAGGGCGGCCGGGTGCGACCAGGCGACCCGGCCGGTCCGCGGGTCGAGCCGCGCCAGGCCGACCCCGCGCGCCGAACAGAACAGCGCGCCGCCGACGTGCGCGCACGCGGGGGCCGTGGGCTCGCCCGCCTTCTGCAGTGCGGTCTGCCAGCCGCCGAAGGCGGTGGCGACCTCGGCCCGGCGCGGCTCGGGCCCGGTGGCGTCCGCTCCCGCCCCGAACGCCACGAAGAGGCCGCCGGCCGCCAGGCCGACGAGCGCCGTCACCACGACCGGCAACCGGAACCGCCCGGCCCGGCGAGGCCTCCGCGCCGGCACGGTGACCCGTACGGGAGTATCGGCGTCCCACGAGGCCCCGAACCCGGACCCGAATCCGGACCCCGCCCCGGCGCCCGCCCCCGCCACCGGCTCCGGCAGGACGAGCGGCCGCCGCTGCGCCGGTATGAATGCCTCCGCCTCGTACGACGGAGGGAGCAGCGCCGCCATGATCTCGGAGGGGGTCGGCCGCTCGGCCGGCTCCTTCGCCAGGCAGCGGGCGACCAGCGGTGCCAGCTCGCCCGGCACCCCCGAGAGATCGGGTTCGTCGTGCACGACCTGGTACGCGACCACATACGGACTGTCGGAGTCGAACGGGCCGTGCCCGGTCGCCGCGTGCACCAGGACCGACCCGAGGGCGAAGACGTCCGCCGCCGGCCCGACCTCCCGGGGCCGCTGGAACTGCTCGGGCGCCATGAACGGCGGCGAGCCGATCAGCTTCCCCGTCTCCGTCCGCAGATCGCTGTCCACCGGCCGCGAGATGCCGAAGTCGATGACCTTCGGGCCGGTGTCGGTGAGCAGGACGTTGCTCGGCTTGAGGTCACGGTGGACGACCCCCGCGCGGTGGATGTCGCGCAGCGCCTCCGAGAGCCCCGCCGTCAGGCGGCGCAGCTCGGCGGGGGCCAGGGGACCGTTCCGTTTCACCTGGTCGGCGAGGGTGGGGCCGGGGACGTACAGGGTCGCCATCCAGGGGCGCACGGCATCGGGATCGGCGTCCACGACGGGCGCGGTGAAGGCGCCGCTCACCCGTCGGGCAGCGGCCACTTCCTGCCGGAAGCGGGCCCTGAACTCCGGGTCCTCCGCGTACTGCCCGTGGACGACCTTGACCGCGAGCCGCAGGCCGGAGGCGGAGGTGGCGAGGTGCACCACACCCATCCCGCCCGCGCCGAGACAGGCCTGAAGGCGGTACTCACCGGCGTATTCAGGCTCTTCCGCTTCCCGGTCCGCGCCGGTGCTGCGCAACGGCGGCATAGCCCACCCCCGTGTGGTTCCCCGTTGTGTTCGCGCGCGTGCGCGACGCACGGAGCCTAGTCGATGGCCCCCGGACGGCCGAGGGGCCTTGCTAGCCTGCGCGTCGCGGTACGCGAACGTCGGCGGTACGCGGATGTCATGGAGCGCTTTTGCGCCAACGGGGGAGGACGACGGCATGGGCGTGGACGAGAAGAACCGGGGACGGGACGCGAAGGACACGGCGGAGGCACCGCACGGGCCGACGGCCGTCGCGGAGCCGGTGGCCACCGACGCCGTACCGAACGGCACCGGCAGGGGCGGGGACACCGGCACCGCACCCGCCGCGCCCGCGGTCTCGGTCGCGGTGGCCCCCACGGTCGCGGAGCTCGACGGCACCGCGCCCGCGATCTCCGTCACCGTCGCCCCCGCCGCCGCGGAGCTCGACGGCGTCGCCGCCATGACCGTGACCCGCTACCCCGTCGCCCCCGGCTACCGGGTCAACGTCCGCTCCGGCCCGGGCACGCAGTTCCGGCTCGTGCGGACCCTCGCCCCGGACGTGCGGGTGGCGATCTACTGCCAGACGCCCGGCGAACGGATCTCCGGCCCCTACGGCACCACGAACATCTGGGACAACATCGCCTCGGGCGAGTTCATCTCCGACGCCTACGTGAAGACGGGCACCGACGGTTACGTCGCCCGCCGCTGCGGCTGACCCACCCGGGCCCCCGGCCCCCGGGCCGGACGCACCCCGGCCCGGGCGCCCACCCCTACGGGCAACGCCCCACGCGCACCGCCCCACGCCCCGGCCCTCACGCGCCCCCGCCCCACCCGGGGATAATCGGTCCCGTGAGCGACGACGACCGCACCGACCGGCCCGAGAACCCCCGTACCCCCCGCGGCACCGCCGAGAGCGCGGCCGACGGCACTCCCGCCGGGCCGCGCCCCGAGGAGATCCGTTTCTTCGGCACGACGTGGGTCGACCACACCGGCCACTACGGCCTGCGCCGCGCCGGCCTCGCGGTCGGGGCACTCGTCGCGGCCGCGGCCGGCTGCCTCGTGCTGCGCTTCGGCTACCAGGGCCTCGAGATCGCCGACGTCGGCGGCTTCGTCAACATCCTGGTGATCGTCATGTTCTCGATCTGCAGCGCCATCGCCTTCCGCAAGACCTGGGAGGGCTTCGCCCGGCGCCCGGCCGACCCGGCCCGCGAGGACTCCCTGCGCAGCCTGAAGGCGATCGGATTCATCGGCTCCCTCCTCGCGTACGCCTTCCGCTGCCTCATCGAGGCTCCCGGCGAGAAGCTGCGGCGCACCGAGTACGAGACGGCCCGCGCACGGTACGAGAAGCGGCGCGGCACCCGCACGGGCAACCCGGCGGCCCGCAAGAAGCCGAAGCGGAAGTAGTCCGCCCGAGCCCCTGCCCGAGTGCTTGACGCCCTCTCCCTCCACGCCCATTATTCATCACATGGTGAATTACTCCGAGCAGGCCCCGGGGCAGGCAGCGGACCGAGAGACGAACCCCGCTCCGGGCACCGCTTCGAACCACCCGGTGACCGGAGCGATCGTCGCCCGCGGCCTCACCGTCGTCCGAGGCAGGCGCACCGTCCTGCGCGGCATCGACTTCGTCGTCCCACCCGGCCGGATCACCGGCCTCCTCGGCCCCTCCGGCTGCGGCAAGTCCACCCTCATGCGCGCGGTCGTCGGCACCCAGGCCCACGTCACCGGCACCCTCGACGTCCTCGGCCGCCCGGCGGGCGACGCCGCCCTGCGCGCCCGCATCGGCTACGTCACCCAGGCCCCGTCCGTGTACGACGACCTCACCGTCGCCCAGAACCTCGACTACTTCGCCTCCGTCCTCCTCCCCGGCCGCGCCCACCGCGAGGAACGCCGTACGGCCGTGGCGCGGGCCATCGACGACGTCGACCTCGCCTCGCACGCAGACGCCCTCGCCGGCCGGCTCTCCGGCGGCCAGCGCAGCCGGGTATCCCTCGCCGTCGCCCTCCTCGGGACCCCGGAACTCCTCGTCCTCGACGAGCCCACCGTCGGCCTCGACCCGGTCCTCCGCCGCGACCTGTGGGCCCTCTTCCACCGCATCGCCGATCGACGCGGCGCCACGATCCTCGTCTCCTCGCACGTCATGGACGAGGCCGAGCGCTGCCACCGCCTGCTCCTCATGCGCGAGGGCGAGCTCCTCGCCGAGGACACCCCCGAAGCCCTGCGGCGACGCAACGACACCGCCACCGTCGAGGACGCCTTCCTCCGCCTGGTCGACGCCGCCGCCGCCCGCGCCGCCGCCCACCCCGAGACCCCACCGCGCTGATCCCCGGCGCCTGCCGCCCACCCGCGGGCCCCCACGCCGGCCACCGCCCGCCCCGTCGGCCCCCCCCAGGAGCTCCGCCATGAACGCCGCCCGCACCCTCGCCACCGCCGCCCGTGTCCTCCGCCAGCTGCGCCACGACCCGCGCTCCATCGCGCTGATGCTCGTCGTCCCGTGCCTGATGCTCTTCCTGCTCCGGTACGTCTTCGACGGCAGCCCCGGCACCTTCGACTCCATCGGCGCCTCGCTGCTCGGCATCTTCCCGCTGATCACGATGTTCCTCGTGACCTCGATCGCCACCCTGCGCGAACGCACCTCCGGCACCCTGGAACGCCTGCTCGCGATGCCCCTCGGGAAGGCCGACCTCATCGCCGGCTACGCCCTGGCGTTCGGACTCCTCGCCGTCGTCCAGTCGGCCCTCGCCACCGGCCTCGCCCTGTGGTTCCTCGGCCTCGACGTCGTCGGCTCCCCCTGGCTCCTCCTGCTCGTCGCCCTCCTCGACGCCCTCCTCGGCACCGCCCTGGGCCTCTTCGTCTCCGCCTTCGCCGCCTCCGAGTTCCAGGCCGTCCAGTTCATGCCGGCCGTGATCTTCCCCCAGCTGCTGCTCTGCGGCCTGTTCACCGCCCGCGACCGGATGCAGCCCGTCCTGGAGACGCTCTCGAACGTCCTGCCCATGTCGTACGCCGTCGACGGCATGAACGAGGTCCTCCGCCACCCGGACGTCACCGACGTCTTCGTACGGGACGCCCTGGTCGTCGCCGGCTGCGCCCTCCTCGTCCTCGCCCTCGGGGCCGCCACCCTCCGCCGCCGCACGGCGTGACCGCCCCTCGGACACCCGGAGCCGCGCGGCCCCCGCGATGCGAGGATGGCGGCACGTAACCCCCTCCGGCGAGGTGAACAGAGCCATGACCCAGACCGTCGCAGTCCTCGGCACCGGCAAGATCGGTGAAGCGCTCCTCAGCGGCATGATCCGAGCCGGCTGGCGTCCCGCCAACCTCCTCGTCACCGCCCGGCGCTCCGAACGCGCGGAGGAGCTGCGCTCCCGTTACGGCGTCGAGCCGGTCACCAACGCCGAGGCGGCCAAGCGCGCCGACACCCTCATCCTCGCGGTGAAGCCGCAGGACATGGGGCGTCTCCTCGACGAACTCGCGCCGCACGTCGCCACCGACCGCCTGGTCATCAGCGCCGCCGCGGGTATCCCCACCTCGTTCATCGAGGAACGCCTCACCGCCGGCACCCCCGTCGTCCGCGTCATGCCGAACACCCCCGTCCTCGTCGACGAGGGCATGTCCGTCATCTCGGCCGGCAGCCACGCCACCCCCGATCACCTCGCCCACGCGGAGGAGATCTTCGGCGGCGTCGGCAAGACCCTGCGCGTCCCGGAGTCCCAGCAGGACGCCGCCACCGCCCTCTCCGGCTCGGGCCCGGCCTACTTCTACTTCCTCGTCGAGGCGATGACCGACGCCGGCATCCTCCTCGGCCTGCCCCGCGCCCAGGCCCACGACCTGATCGTCCAGGCCGCCATCGGAGCCGCCGTGATGCTCCGCGACAGCGGCGAACACCCGGTCAAGCTCCGCGAGGCCGTGACCTCCCCGGCCGGCACCACCATCAGCGCCATCCGCGAGCTGGAGAACCACGGCGTCCGCGCCGCCCTCATCGCGGCCCTCGAAGCCGCCCGCGACCGCAGCCGCGAACTCGCCTCCGGCAACGGCTGACCCCCTCTCAGGGGCCGTCCGCGCGTGCCAGGCCCCGGGGAGAGGCACGCCCCAGGCCGGGGGTTGACACGGGATTCCCCGGTACGTAGTGTTCTCCGAGTTGTCCGACGTGAGCACCGACCCCGGTCGGCCCCGGACAGCCATCCCGCAAGAACCCATAGAAGCTGACGGCGCTTTGTCGCGCCGTCGTGCTTTCCGTGTGTTTCTGCGAAATGAGGAATCCGTGTTCGAAGGTTTGAACGCACGTCCCCGATTAGCGTCGGGGGCAGGGAATCCGCTAAAGTCTCACTCGTCGGAACGGCCCAACAGCCGCGAAGACAACTCCCGCTGACTGGGAATCAGGCCCGAAAGGATCTGATAGAGTCGGAAACGCAGGAAGGCCGAAACGGGAAACCGAAGAAGCCGGAAAGCACCGAGGAAATCGGATCGGAAAGATCTGATAGAGTCGGAAACGCAAGACCGAAGGGAAAAGCCCGG